>CADEFM010000030.1 GCA_902826605.1 uncultured Acidobacteriota bacterium | reverse complement strand
TTGTTAGCGCATCGCTCTCATCGTCCTTCACCTTCTTTGGGATCACGTTCAACGTTACCTGCCCAGTGCCGTCCGCCGACACGGTCAAAATCACCGTTCGGTTGGCCAGCAGCGGTGCCAGGCCCTGAAACAGGCCTGTCGGTTCGGTAGTCATGGTGGTGTTTCTCCTTGGTTTTCCGCCTTCTCCAACTGCACCGAGGTGCCTTTGTGAATTCGTCTGGTGGCCGTATTCTGTTCACGTGCCCGGCTGCGTTGCAGAACCCCGTCTCTTAGCTGAGGCCGTGACATCCAACGGCTTAGCTCACTGCCGTTTCGAAGACGGCGGCAATGCGGACGTGCCCGGCATTCTCGGGCGGTTCCTCCAGCGCCGGGATCAACTGCGATTCCTAGGCGCGACGACCGAGGTTCTAATTGAGCGTCAAGCCGGCCGACGGTGCCAGCAAATCCTCCACGCAACAATTGGACATGTGGCCCTTCCAAAGATCGGGCTAAACGGCCAAGCCTACCTCCGCGCGGAACTGCCGGGGTGCAACGAGGGGCCTCGATCACTATTCTTGTCGGCTGATGCGGTTCGACGGTACTTCTACGGGTTCAGCGAAGACTCGGCGCAGTCGTTGTATCGGTTCCTCAATGTGCCGGACACGGCGCCTGCCGAACAGCTTCGAATCGCCTGGCGCATACGTTCACTTGAACGGATGGTAGGAAGGGCAGAATCCCGCCAGTTTTCCTGCGTTGAGCGCGCTTTCAACCTCCTAGCGCATCCCGATCTCCGCAATTGCTACGACGCGATGCGCAAGGATGACGACGCCCTTCCGCTCTTTCCGTACGGCGGCTTCGGAGCCATCCTCGTGGAGGGCCATTTGTCCATGGAAGAGGACGCCTTCTTCGCTGATCGAATCTTGGCGTACAAGCCGGAAACGGTCGTGCGGAAGGTGAATTTCCTACTCCGCCAATGCGAGTTCCTTGCAGACCGCCTGGTTTGCCGCGACGGCCGGCGGAAACTTGAGGTTTGGCTTGATTCGAACATCGTCCCGGACCTCAAATGGGACCTCACCTGGAATCATTGGAAGCACTGGCTGTCGACCCGACTTTCAGTCGACGCCACGTTTGTCACGTCGGGTAGACATCGGCTGCGCAAGGGAGAGTGGACTCTCCACACTTGGCAGATCGCGCTTCCCTCAAGGCTCCGCGTGCAGATGCCGACAACTCTCGGTGCGGACATCCAATGCGCCCAACAGATTCATGCCCTGCTCGGGCAACATTCGGACCTCGTACAGCATGTCCGCAGGAAGTGCGAAAAGGTACCGGTGGAGCACATACAGGTTCAGAGTTGGTTCGACCAAGCTGGGGCGTCGTCCCATCTGAAACCGCACCACGTGACGTGGCGCCCGGACTACGAACCGTACTACTTCGACCAGCTTCGCAAACGAAGCCGAACCTGGTTCCTATCCAGGGATGAGTACTTGTTCGTCTGGGACAAGGTCCTGATTGCGGAGGTTCCAGAACCGGGTCATGCCACATACGTCTTCGCGAAACCCTCCGACCTGGACGGCTTTCTGGACCGTTACGCTAAGCTCACGCGTGAAGGCATCCGACGCAATCGTGACAACCTTGCCAATGCGCTAGGCTTTGTCGGTCGTGTGGTCCGCGGCAAGCGAAAGAAGCGCTGGTTGGCATCCGTGCTGAAACTAGCGGGCGAAAAG
>CADEFM010000029.1 GCA_902826605.1 uncultured Acidobacteriota bacterium | reverse complement strand
AGCTATTTTTTAGCGTCGCCGCCCGGCCCCTCGGCTCCGGAGGAGCCGATAAACACTTTACGTCCATCCGGGAAGGTGAGGTCGCTGCCACTGGCCTTGAAGGATCCATCCTTGGCTTGATAGCCGTCCACGACCACCGCCGTGCCGATCGGCAGAGAAGCTTTCGTGAAACCGCGCCGCAACAGAATATTAGGGGAAGCGCCGGCTTCAATCGCCCAGTTCACCACTTGGCCACTCTCGCCCTTCACATCGACGTAGATCCAGGCATGGGGATTGGTCAGTTCCAGCTTCGTGATCGAGCCCGAAAAATGTACCGGTTTCTTCACGTCAAACTCCGCGGCGAATGCGTGATGCGCCCAAGCCGCCCCCGCGGCGAGCAGCACGCCGGCTCCGGCGAACAGAACAACTCGAGTTCTTCTCATCTGGTTTCTCCCTTCCCTAAATTAGTTCACTTTTTGAGCGGGGCCGGTTTGCCGAACTTCGCTTCGTCGATCGGGACATTTGTTTTGATCTCGTTCAGCACAATCGAATCCCGTCCGTCCAGCCACGCGAAAGTCATGCGGAATGGCAACTTAATCCCATTCACGTCGCGATAGTCGGCGAAGTCGATTTGCGTCGGAATCCGGCCGATCGGCGAATTGCCATACCGCAACTCACGCAACAGCAGTCCCGTCTGCTTATCGAAATATAACGTCACCAGGAGCCCCCTCGGCCCGGTTCCCTGAACCACATCGACAATGTGATCTCCCATCGTCACCTCCTGCTGCAGCGAAGACTGGCTCGAAGGCGCAGGAAGATCTGTGATGGAGGTGGTCGGAGCGCTCTTCAGATTCGTAAGAATCTGCTTGATCTGCCCCGGGAAAGCAAGTTGCGCGTCCAACAGGGCCCCATCCAGCTCGCCTCCGCTTAACTGGTACTCTCCCACCACATTCAACGGTGTTCGCACCCAACCCACTCGTCCGTCGAATGCCCTGATCTGATCTCCCCGCCCGGTCTCCGCTTTGAACAAAATAATCGTCGCGTGCTTATTCGGCGCTTTCGCTAAAATCTCCACCGCTCCGCCGCCCCCGAATCCTCCGAATCCCACGCTGGTCCCCGTTCCCACATAACTGGTCAGTCCGGCCAACCGCTGCGCACCTCCCGAGGCCTGGATATATTTATCGAGAATCGATTCCGCCGAGGGCAGTCCCGGAATTTGCGTAACGACATCGTCCGGCACTATATCTGGCGTACTGTAGATGGCCGCCATGGTCGGCGTCGCCAATGGTTTGTCGCGGTTGCGATGGCAGGTCCAGCACGTCACCAGCTGGCGTCCGCCGAAGTTGGTCCTGTTAATGTTGGCCACCATGTTCACCATCGCGCGCGCCATCACCTTTTTCGGTGTGTCCGCTGCCCAATCCACCGTGTCGGTGCCCGCCCCAATATGGCAGTCCGCACAGTCCGATTGCAGGGCGGCGGTCATCAGCCCCATCGTCCCCAGGAAATCGTCCACCGAAATCCCTCTCAGCGCCCGGATATTCTTGAATACCTGTTCGGCCAGCAGCGGCTTTTCCTGCGCCGCAGCCCGCTCTCCCATCAACCCCATGCCGATGAACCACACAACACTCAATTGCGTCACACCCACAAGCAACCGCCGTAACCAAATTTTCATAATTCCTTCTTCTTTCGAATTCCTAAAATTAGACCACACCAGCGTTCACTACTTAGAACCGTTCTTGGCGGCCTCCGCCGCTGCCCTCTCATCGGCCCGCGCGCCCGACA
>CADEFM010000028.1 GCA_902826605.1 uncultured Acidobacteriota bacterium | reverse complement strand
TGAAGAATCCGCGCGGCGACCCCAAGGTGACGTTCCCCATTGTCGAATACGGCCAATTGGATCCGCTTCTGCAGCCGAGCTCCGCCGCGATCGGAGGAGTGATCTATCGCCAGACCACGATCAAACAACTGTCCAACCTGCTGCTGTTCGGTGACAATCCCAGCGGCGAGATTTTCTATGTGAGCGCCGATACGCTTCCAAAGGGCGGTCAGGACGCAATTCATCGTATTTTGTTGAATGACAACGGCGCCTCCAAAACCTTGCTTCAGTTGATCAAGGAAAAGAACACTGCACAGGGAAAGACGTCAGCCACGCGCGCGGACTTGCGCTTCAGCGAAGGTCCCAACGGCCAGATATTCATTCTCAACAAGGGCGACAGCACGATCCGCCTGCTGGTTCCGGACTCGCAGAAATAGGAACGCCAGGGCTTACTATTCAATGACTTGCAGACACTGCCAGGAAAAGGGTCTTGCCGCTGTCTGTTTTGATGGTTGCTCCTGGTATAGAATGAGTCAAATCGCGTGCCCCGAGTAATCGGCGAGGCTTGGGGGACGAATACTCGGAAAGGAATCAGCCCATGGACCCCAAAATACCTAAACCACCCAGCGAGGCCATCGAACTCTACAATCTCTTCATTCACGGCGTCATCAGCCGCCGTGCGTTTATGGAAGGCCTGCAAAAATTCGCGGTCGGTGGTATGACCGTCGCGGCGCTTGCTCAGGCGTTGCTGCCGAACTACGCGCAGGCGCAGCAGGTGTCCAAAACCGATGACCGCATCAAGGCCAGCTACGAAACCCTGACTTCGCCTCAAGGCAATGGGAGCATCAAAGGGTATCTCGTCCGGCCTGTTAGCGCCGATACACGCAGTGAGGTGCCAACAAAATTGCCCGGGATTATCGTGATTCACGAAAATCGAGGCCTGAATCCGCATATTGAAGACGTCGCCCGGCGTTTCGCCCTGCTTGGCTTCATGGCGTTTGCTCCGGACGGAACCACCTCTCTCGGCGGCTTCCCCGGCGACGACTACAGAGGCGGCCAGCTCTTCGCCAAGATTGATCGTCAGAAGATGACCGAAGACATGGTGGCTGCGGCGAGGTGGCTGAAAGCGCGTCCCGACTGCTCTGGCCAGATTGGCGCTACTGGTTTCTGCTACGGCGGCGGCATGGCCAATACGTTGGCCGTGCGGCTGGGAACCGATCTGGCGGCTGCAGCGCCGTTCTATGGTGGCCCTCCCGCCAAGGAAGATATATCGAAAATTAAAGCGGCGATTTTGGTCCATCATGGAGAGCTCGATACGCGGCTGGCAACGACGTGGCCGGCATACGATGCGGAACTGAAGGCCATCAATGTCCCCCGCGAGGGTTATATCTACCCGAATGCCGTTCACGGCTTCCACTGCGATGCAACGCCGGAACGCTTCAACAAGGCCGCAGCCGATCTGGCGTGGGGACGCACAATCGACTGGTTCAATAAATACGTGCGCGCCTGATTGCATCTCTGCGAGTATCTGCGGTCGGTTAAGCCTCCTAATTGACTTCGCGAATAAATTGAGACCCCGGCGAATAGACGTGCTATGCTGGCACAGCATACTTGAAGTACTCCTTTCGGGCCGATCCAAAACCAGGATCGGCCCTCTTCTTTTGTCTGGCGCGAACGTGTTATAGTCTCTGCGAACGTCTTATGGGATTGTGGCGTTCATATTCGGGCCGGCTCCTGGAACAGTTTGCGCGCTAGGCCGCCGGCCCGCTACACCTCGGCGGCGGAGAACGCACGTCGTTCTGTTTCCTCCCGCCAACCATCGAAGGGTGAACAAATACATTTTGGTACCGAATTCGGCTACGATGAGTCGATCGCGGGAAAGCGAATCGAAATCATGACCGAGGCGGTGATATGAAATTCTTGCATTGTTCTGCCATTATGTGTGTCGCGTTTATTGGCCAACCGCTTTTCGC
>CADEFM010000027.1 GCA_902826605.1 uncultured Acidobacteriota bacterium | reverse complement strand
CTTTAGAAATTCAACTTCAGCGCTAGCTGCATAACCCTAGGTGTGAACGCGGTGTTGATAACACCAGCGTTGGCGCTTCCGGTGGCCACAACAGTTCCGGTTCCCAAAGTAAAGTTGGTGTGGTTGGTGGCGTTAAAAATTTCCCACCGTATCTGCGCGGTCGTTCTTTCGGAAATAACGATCCGCTTGAAAATTCCCATGTCGAGCGTAAACAGGCGCGGACCCTCGATGACGAACGCTCCGGAATTGCCGAAGGTCCCTAACGCCGGAACCGTGAAACAGGCGGGGTTGAACCAGCGGAGCCTATCTCGTCCGCCCGGCACTTCGTTCGGATTGCAGCCTGCAACCACATTCGGACGTTCAAAATTTGAACTGCCGGGGTACTGTGTGCCGGATCGATCAGACGTTCCATTCACAGGATTGTTGTGCATGCCGCTATACATCGTCCAGATACCAGAAACATCCCACCCTCCGATAATCCTGGACAAAATGCCCTGATTCAGGAACGGCCTCCCGGGTCCCAGCGGCAATTCATACACGTGGCTGATTACGAGCATATGGCGGCGATCTTCGTTCGCAGGGCCCCAGTCGCACGCGATACAATTGCTATTCATCGGCGGGAACTGCACGGCATTTGGCCCCACCGTATTCGTTAGGTTCTTGGACCACGTATAGGCCAGACGCCCAGTCAAGCCGTTTCCGTAGCGCTTATCAAGGTTCACCTGTAGAGAATGATACTTGGCTCCAAATGCGTTTGTCCGATAGTGAATATCCGGGATAACAGGGTTCACTGAGAACAGGGGCCGTCTGGGTCCTTTGGGCCCAACGCCTGGAGCCGCCATGTTAGCGTTGACCGGATTCATCATGCGATTCGTCCGTGTTCCTACGTAGGCCACCGACAACATGAGATCGGGCCGCAGCTCACGCTGAAGGTCAGCGCTCCACTGCCAACTTTCGGCCAATTTCATCTGCGTGTCGTACGCCAGGAAGATAAAGTTAAGCTGACTGGGGTCGGAAAGATTCGGCAACGTCGGGCGGGGAAGAGCGCCACTAAGAGTCAGAGTTGGGGCTACCAACGGATCGGTTGTGAACTGTTGGATGAGCGCCATCGTTGGGTTTTGCGTCATCTGCCGGCCACCGTTCATCCCCCAGAAAAATCCCACACCGCTCCCGGCACGAAATACAGTCTTGCCATCGCTGGTTAGCTGATAGGCAATACCCAGGCGGGGAGACCAGTTGTTCTTATCCAGACAGACCGTGGAACGGCCGCATGGATTGTTCTGAGGCGTACGAACCTCACCGCTGGGAGTGATGTTGCTTTGGCGGTCGTAGATCTCGTAAAACGGCGACTGCAGTTCGTAACGCAGCCCATAGGTCAAGGTCAGCCGGTTGTTGACGCGCCAAGCGTCTTCGATGAACGCGCCAACACGGTATCTGCGCTCACCAAACAACCCAAACATTTGGCTGCGCTGAATGGCGCTGGTATAACCAAGCGAAAAATCCGCAAGAGATTGGATAGCCCCGCCGCTCTGTCCTACCTGGTTTGTGTATTGCCCATTGAATTGGTAGATGCCTCTTGGAAAATTGCTTGTATGGGCGTTGAAGCGATCACGGAAGAATACTCCGCCGAATTTGATACTGTGGTTGCCCCTGTTCAGCGTGGCGATATCCTCATATTGGAAGACGGTCGTGCGCAAGAACTCCGGATTCGCGCCTCCACCTCCGATCATAGTACCGGTAGCAAAGCCTGAAATTTGAATGTTGGGCGCCCCAAAACTGAGAGGATCGACTGCCAAGGAAGGATTCCCCAACGGAGTCGCCATGTCGCGAAGGTCGTCGGGAGCTCGATTATACATCCAGTTGCGCAACACCCCGATGCGGGCTTCATTAATGAAGGTCGGGCTAATAATCTTGGTGTAATTCGAGGTCATGGAGTAGTTGTTCAGATCGCCGGCAAAGCTGCCGCCGTTCAGGCACTGTGGATTCGCGTTGAATTGAGCGGCAGTAGCCGGGTTTGGGGGCAAGGTGCAAGCCCCCGTGGCAGAGGATCTGTCGATGCTGAACTTGAAGAAAAACCGGTCGCCCGAGTCGAAATTCTGGTCGACACGAACATCGCCTTGGTTGACCGTTTGCCGTGTAACCGGATTCCATACAAAATTATTGTTGGCGCCCGTAGAGGTGCGCGGAGGCAGCAAACTGATGAGATTGGCCGCCATCGAACTCAAACGGTGCGCGGGAATGATATTCCCTTGGAATTGCTGGCGTTGTCCATTAACCACGTTCAAGGGGTCAAAGATGGGAACTCCGGCCCCGCTGAAATCGCCCGTGCGGACCATTTCCGCTTGCGCTAGGGTGGCTATACTGTTTGTCTGGTTCTGGGGCAAGGACCAGCGGATTCCTTGATAGTCGACAAAAAAGAAAGTCTTATCTTTAATGATCGGTCCGCCAAAGGTGCCGCCAAATTCGTTGCGCTTTTGAATAGGTTTCGCGATTCCATTGAGATTGTTAAAAAAACTGTTCGCATCAAGGGCTCCGTTACGCAGGAAATGGTACACGCCTCCATGCCAATTGCTAGTGCCCGACTTGGTCTGAACTAGTGTTACAGCCCCGGCGGCGCCACCGTACTGCGCGGAGTAAGAGTTAGCCATGAGCCGTTGCTCCTGAATGGAATCGATGGTGGGCACCATGACGATGGCCTGTGTCCATAGGCCCATGTTGTAAAGGCCGTCAATTAAGTAAGAATTGTTTTGGGCCGTGTTTCCATTAATCGAGAATGTATTGTTGGCGCGGCTGCTAAAACCCACGAGGCTGCTCACGGACCCGCCAGGCTGGGTAGGCGCCGCACCCGAGCTCAAAAGAATGAGCTGATTAAATGTGCGCCCGTTAATAGGCGTCTCCACAATTTGCTGATTGCTAATAAGCGTGGAAATGGCTGCTGTCTGGGACTGCAACAGCGGTGCAGCTTCGGTGACTTCCACGGTTTCAGAGACGTTCCCAACGCGAAGCTCAAGATTGACTGTAAGAACGTCCGCGGCCGTTAATGTCAGGCCCGAACGAACTAACTTCTGGAATCCGCTCTGCTCTACGGTAATCGTGATGCGTCCTGTTGGAAACGCGTCGGCACGATATTGGCCGCTCGCATTGGTGGTTACGTTTCTTGTGAGACCGGTGCCGTCGTTGGCGATAGCAAGGGCGGCGTTCGGGATTACCGATCCCCCAGGATCCGTGACAACACCAACAACGCTGCCACTATCCGACTG
>CADEFM010000026.1 GCA_902826605.1 uncultured Acidobacteriota bacterium | reverse complement strand
GAGCGGCTGATTCGTAATCAGCAGGTCGCCGGTTCGATCCCGGCGGGTGGCTCCATCGTTTCTATCGCTTCGGCCTCATTGAACCACGTCGACACTTTTCACCGTAGAGACTCTTGTGTAGCAAGTGAACTCCGAGAAATGGGCGATTCCCAGCCTCAGGCTCTCAGCCGCCGACTTCGGCTATGCGGATGGGCCTATAGGCCGAAGGTCATGCATCCTAGATTGAACGGCCGAGATTGAACGGCTGATTTCCTCCGAAGCGTCCCCACGCTTTTTCACCTCCTGAACTGGTTTGAATGGGTCAGTCGGAAGCGGAGCTTTGCAGCGCGGCCATCGACCAGAGTTCTTAGCGGATCTCGCTCATCTCTTGCGGAAGAGATGGATCGTCAGTCCGCCGGTGACAGTGCGCGGGTATCCCGTGGTGGCATGGATGCGCTCGACGGGATCTTCTC
The DNA here is from genome assembly GCA_902826605.1 of uncultured Acidobacteriota bacterium. GTDB lineage: Bacteria > Acidobacteriota > Terriglobia > Bryobacterales > Bryobacteraceae > Palsa-187. The sequence goes on along the minus strand of CADEFM010000026.1, from coordinate 4,727 downwards.
CCGGGAGCCGGCTCTCGTATAGGGCCATGGTCTCGTAGTAGCTCTTGTCGAACAGATTGTCCAACGAGAAGTTCAGATCAATCCACTGGTTGATGGGTTTGGCAACACTGAAGTCCCACATGGAGTAGCCGGGAGCCGCAACAGAGTTGTCTCCTGTAAGCGTGTAGTGGTTGATCGCACGGAAACGCAGCGAACCCGACCAGCCGCGCCAATCCGATACGGTGAGCGCCGAATACGCAGTGAAATGCGGTGCCCGGATCACGTACTCACGAGGCTCGGTGTTCTTGTAGTAAGAATTCGCCACCTTGCTAATCGACCCATTGACAGAAATCCTCTTGGTGACGTTGAAAGACGACTTGACCTCGAATCCCGTGCTGCGTGAAGGACCACCGAGCTCTGTCAAGCCGGAGTCGGACACGTAGACAAACTCATTCGAGCGCTCGATAAGGAACAGGCTCGTTGCTGCCGAAAACCGGCCATAGTTGTGCGAGGTTCCGACCTGATAGAAGTCGGTAATCGCCCCAATCTTCGGAAGATTCAACGCGAGGAGCGACCGGACATCCGCGCTGGTATTGCTGCGGCCATAGTTCGCGTGGAACGTCAGTGGGAGTTCTAGCCTCGGAGTGTAAGCGACAGCGGCCTTCGGTTGCCAAAAGCCCTGTGCCTGAGCACGGCTCTGGCCCGTATTCATGCGATCGCTGATCGTCATCGTGTAGATGTCATAGCGCAGGCCCAGATCGATGCGAATTTTTCCCCCGCCAAAAACCAGACTCTCTTGCGCGTAAGTTCCTGGATTGGTCACGGCGACGTTCGAAGCGGTGCGCAAATCGGTCGGAGTCCGGCCATTTCTGCCTGCCAAGATGAGGTTCGCCTGGTTCGCCACAAGGTTGCCGCCGGCATTGAAAGTGCCGAAGAAACCGTTGCCAAAAACGTGCGGCTTCTGATAGATGAGGTTGGCCTGCTCCTGCAGCCGCGACGAGTGCTGCACGATCGCGTCGCCCTGGGGAAGCTCCGGATGATCCAAAAAGAATGTGAAGTTGGAGTAGAGATCGAACAGGGCGCGATTGATGACTCCGTTCACCGTCCACTTAGAACCGCTTGCTGTTTCACGGTCCCAGTAAGCGGCCAACGTGCCGGATGTTTCATCGTTTCCTTCAGTGGGGTCGATAAAGCCGTAGCGGCTGAGACGCCCATCTTCCACAGCGTCCAAGGGCAGTTGTCCTGGGGAGAATGACTTACTCGTCGCGCCCCACGCGCGCAGGGTGAATTTGTCGGTCGCATTCAAGGCTCGGCCGAATACGGCCGTGATGTTGTTACGGTTATATTCGAGCGGGCGCTGGAACGGACCATCTGTGTACGAACTCTCGAAGGCGAACAGCGCGGCGTTCTTACCCCACTCCGGACTATAGGCGCCCACGAACCGCCGGGTATTGAATTGGCCGATCTGGATACGGCCCATGAAGTCGTCGTCCAGCTTCTTGCGCGTATCGATGGTCACTACACCCAAGGCGGAGAAGTCACCGTACTGAGCATCGAACGGGCCATTGATGAGGTTCACTCCCGCCACCAGTTCCGGCGTCAAACCCTTCAACGAACCGAGGTAGCCATGTGCATGTCCGCCAGCGATGTCGTTAATAAAGACACCATCTCGCATGAAGCGCAGTCCGCCTCCGGCCCCGCCGTGGTCCAGATTGAAACCGAACCGGCGGACCTCGAGCGACTTTCCGCCGCCGGCGTGCTGTCCGAAATTGAGTCCTGCGCCAAGCGTTTGGAAGATTTGGTCGTCGCGACTGAACAGCGTCTTATTGAAAACCTCGGCGTCACGCCGCTCCACCGTAGGCTCGACTATTCGGGCGGTCACCTCAACCACGTCTGACGAGTTTTGGAGCTTCCCGAACTGGAGGTCCCAATTTTCGACGGGAGCGTCGATCGAACGGATGGGAGCTGCTTCCGGCTGGAAGCCTTCGAATCGTATGACGAGCGCGTACGACAATCCGGGCTTGAGATGGAGTACATAGTGACCTTCCGCATCAGTGGTGGTCTTTTCCATAACGCGACCAACCGGATCCGTTGCCTCAACGGTCGCACCGGAAGCGATTGCACCGCTCGGATCCGTAACGCGACCAGACACGGTCACCGCATCCTGGGCGAAAACAGTAAAGGAGAGAGCGAGGAAAAGGGCAACCAAGAAAGCAGGGGGCCTGAACACCGTCGTTAGAGTAACAAGAAGTTTGTTCCTAAGACTAGTTCTTGACGGTCTAATACCGGTCACTTCCTAGTCAGTGACAACATTCCAAGTTGCTGAAAAGCGAACCAATAGGCTCCGGCTCCAATCTGACGGGCCAAGCCGCAAAATGTGCTGGCGAGGCCTCCCAGTTTTGTTGGGTTCTCCATGATTTTCCTTCCTGTCAAGGTTGCGCTAGCAACCGAGAAATAGATCACCTGAATGGGGAAGAGCAGAACAACGCTCTGCTTTCTCGCTTGCCGGACTGCGCTTTCGATTTCCATCTGGTCGATGATGGGCATCATGGAAACCTGCGACCCGGAACTCGACAAGGCGTTCGCTGCAGCGGAGCGTACTCGGTTTTGGGTCAACCAGCCCACCCCTGACCGTCTCCATCTCCTCCAGGATATCGGCGTTGCTCGGATGAACGTACCGCTTGGGCCTGAGCGAACGTTAAATACGAACGAATTTATATACTTTGCCCATGGTGAAACAGATCGTATCCCGCTAACCTCATCCTTAATATTATCCGAACTGCTTTGTTGCAAGAGGTTCGACCGGCGCAGTTGCCGCAGCGGTTTCACGTGAGTACGGCAATGGTTCTGCCGATAGATACCGTGCAGGCCTGGGGCTCCTAGGCGCAAGAAAACATTAGGAGTATTCAAGGGATGTTGAGAAAAGCAGTACTGCTGGCAGCCTTGCTAGCTGCGTTTACGCTGGGCCAAACCGTCAATTTTGCAACCTATGTCGGTGGTAGCCAGGATGAGTACGTCCGCGATGTGGCTACCGATTCTCAGGGAAATGTTTACATAACAGGCGGAACGGCTTCTGCCAATTTTCCAGTGACACCCGGCAGTTACCAAGCGATGTTCGACGGAACTATGGACGTTTTTGTGTCCAAATTCACTCCCGCTGGGAATCTGGTTTGGTCTACTTTCCTGGGTGGGCCGAACTATGATCGTGCCTATGCCATTGAGGTAGATGGAACCGGGGTTTACGTCGGTGGGCGTGCAGGCGCCGGGTTCCCCACTACGCCCAACGCTCCGCAGCGCCAGTTTGCCGGAGACAACAACCCCAACGGCGCCTATGGTCCCCAGGACGGGTTCATCGCAAAAATTTCGTTGGACGGTAAACAGCTGTTATGGTCCACCTATGTCGGAGACACCGGTCATGGCTTTTTCCGGGACATCGCGCTCGACGGACAGGGAAGCATATACGGTGTGCTAACGGCTGCCGATGGGGTCTGCGCTCTGGTTGGTCCCACCGGAATTTACGATGCCACGCCCAATGGTGGGGAAGATGGGATCATTGTCGGGCTGAACACCAATGGGGGCTTTGCCTGGGCGACGTACTTCGGAGGTAGTGGCTTGGACGTGGGCACTCCATCTATACGAGCGGATGCAGCCGGCGTATATGTGCTGGGATACACCAACTCTACGAACATCCCTATTACAGCCGGGCTCGATACCTCTTACGGGGGGAATGGCGACATGAATCTAGCCAAATTCTCACGTGATGGAAGGCAGCTTCTATGGAGTACTTACTTCGGGGGGGCTAACGTCGAATACTCTGAAACGCATGGACTTGCGTTAGATGCCCTCGGCAATCTCTATGCAGCGGTAACGACGAAGTCCACCGGTCTCGCCACTCCCGGCGCATTTGATACTGTTTTTAACGGCGTTGGAACGGGCTGTGGCAATTACTGCGGTGACGGGATTGTCGCAAAGTTTGGCAATAATGGAATCCTGCAGAGTGCGACTTACTTTGGTGGCAGTGAAGGAGACGGGATAGAAGGCGTAGGTGTTGATGCATTGGGCAATGTTTACATTGGTGGCGCTACGTATTCTACAAACCTCCCCATGGTGGGTGGCAGTTATCAGACCACGAATCGAGGCAATGGTGATTTTTTTGTCGCCAAGTTCAATAACAACCTTTCTCAGCTGGCTTACAGTTCCTACCTAGGCGGCAGCGGAGTGGACTTCGTCAGGAGTTTATACGCGGACCCCTTGGGCAACGTCTATCTTGCCGGTCACAGCACTTCAGGCAATTTCCCCACTCTAAATGCTTTCGATAATAGCGCGAGCGGCGCAGAGGATGGCATCTTGGCAAAGTTTGGAGTTTCCTCCACGCCCCCACCGCCTCCTCCTACAGACGCCACTGCACCGTCCATTCCTGGTTCGCTATTTGTGCAGCCCATATCATCGTCGCAGTTAAACCTCGCCTGGGCTGCATCAACGGACGATGTCGGAGTAGCCGGCTACAACGTATATCGCTCTTCCGGAGGTTCGGCCTTTGCTCTAGTAGCTTCAGTTGGCACGTCTGCATACCAGAACTCTGGACTCTCCGCTCAAACCACCTACACTTACGCTGTCACTGCCTTTGATGCGGCAGGCAATACCTCTGTTCAATCTATCGCTGTTTCAGCGGCTACCCTTGGCTCCACTGTGGACCTAGTCGAAATCGGATCGATAGCTCAAATCGCATCGGCGGGAACGTGGGAGGT
>CADEFM010000025.1 GCA_902826605.1 uncultured Acidobacteriota bacterium | reverse complement strand
GATCAGCGTCATCGCCTGATTTCCTTCATGGCATGCGTATTCGAGAATTGGACCCTCGATCGATCTCATTAAAATCTCTCCAGACCAGGGAGTTGTATAAGTGCCGGGGTCGTTAACCGTGAACTGATAAAGGAGCAAGTCCGGAGTGGTTCGCGTGAAGCGCTCGATCACTGTCATCTTCTCATCATGACGCTTTAGGTCGTCCCCGTTGAACAATATCGGCCCAAAGTGGCCGCGCTTCCCGTTAAAATTCGTCGTTTCCACTACCAGCGTGTCGCCTTCCCAGTGGCCTCGCGAGTCGCCCATCCATTGCCGTATGTTGTCATGCGGCCGCCCGTCCAACGGAATAATGCGCACATCGTGCATCATCTCCGTCATAATCGCGACGTGGTCGGGAGTTTGAAGGATGTGATAGTTGTTGTTGTAGGCTGTGGGGAGCATGGGAGGTCCGCTGGTAACTAACGGAAGACACCGTTCAAACGTTGTCATATCCTCCGGGCCATTGAAATAGCGGCGCTTGTGTTCGTCTCGATCGGCTTCGTATCTTCGCTGAGCTTCTGGTGTGAGAGGCGGAAGTTTGCCATCCTTGGGGTCCGTGATGATGGAGGTACGCCTGTTTGCCATCACCCATCTCGTATCCCCCACCCAGAGGTTCGGAAAAGGGTTGTTTCCTGTTGCGGCTGGCCGCGCGGCCCGCTGCTCAATCGCTTTGATTTCTTCGTCGGTGAAGAATTCTCGACCGCCAACAGTATCGGGGCGTTGCAATGGCGTTGACGTATTAGTCTCCCAGAACCTTCCCAAGTCCGGGTGCCCATCTGGTAAGCGAGGCACAGTCCATTTTTTCGTTTTCGCGACATTCGGGATTTTGGCAGCCGTGTTCCCATTGGACGCCGGAGCCTGGGCGGCAATCGGTATCGGCGTTAAGGAAATAACGAATGAGACAACGGTAAGAGCGTAGCGTCCGAGGGACATCATCAATCTCCTTCTAGAAATCATGCTGGTCCGGCCTGCCATGGAATGTCAATGCTGATCCTTCAAGTAGTGTACCGCGATGGCGACAATCGCGACCACGTAGCAGCTGCTTTCGGCTGATGTCATCCACACCGAGTGAGATGTCCCGTGGATTTGGACGCTGTATACTACGTAGAAGTACGTGACCGAAGCTTAAAAATTAGTTTGCAACGGGGTTTCATACATGTCTATAAATATCGGATTCATCGGGCTCGGCATAATGGGGAAGCCCATGTGCCGGAACCTTCTCAAGGCTGGTTATTCGCTTGCCGTATACGACCGCAGCTCCGTGCCGGTGAAAGAACTGGTCGCCGATGGCGCCTCTGAGGCGGCTTCGGGAAAAGAAGTGGCTGGGCGTTCCGAAGTTGTCATCACGATGTTACCCGATGGCCCGGATGTCGAGCAGGCGGTCTTAGGGCCGGACGGTGTGCTGGCGGGAGCGCGGCCAGGCACCGTGTTGATTGACATGAGTTCCATCAATCCTCTGGTCGCACAAAAAATTGGAGCTGCCTGTAGCGAGCGCGGCATCGACTTTTTGGATGCGCCGGTCAGCGGTGGGGAGCCGAAGGCCATTGAAGGTACGCTTGCGATAATGGTGGGTGGTAACCAAGGGGTTTTTGAGAAGGCCACACCCATCCTCCAAAAATTGGGATCATCGGTGACGCTGACGGGTCCCGTAGGCGCGGGAAACGTGACGAAGCTAGCCAACCAGATCATCGTTGCGTGCAACATTGCCGCAATGGGCGAAGCTTTTGTGCTGGCCACTGCGGCCGGGCTGGATCCAGAAGTTGTCTTTAACGCCATCAAGGGCGGCCTGGCAGGCAGCACCGTGCTGAATGCAAAAGCACCCATGGTGATTGCTCGCAATTTCAAGCCGGGCTTTAAGATTCGCCTCCACCAAAAGGATTTACGTAATGCCCTGCTCGCAGGCGGCGAAATGAAGATTCCTCTTCCTCTGACGGGCATCGTTCAAGACATGATCACATCGCTTGTGAATGATGGGAAGGGTGAACAGGATCACTCTGCCATTGTGATGGCGCTCGAAGCGACGGCCGGCTTGCAGATCGTCAAACCGGCTGCAGCGCGCGCCTGAGCGATGAGAGCGAGGCGATGGATTGACTGCGGCCGCGGCCCCCGCGCCATCCTGTAACGCTATCGACGCGAGATCAGCATAAGTATCCCTTGTGCTTTCAACCGCAGCGCCCCTCCGCGTTTGATCCGTTACACTGAGTTAACTCTTTCCAGTCGCGGCCACACGATGCGCATTCAGTTCATGCTATGGACCATCTGGTGCTGTTTTCTTGCACGAGCGCTGTTCTACTGCGCCGCGGTGCCGCTTTGGGAAGGATACGACGAATACTCTCATTTCGCGTTAGTGCAGTATGTTGCCACGCATAACGGCCAATTTCCGCTGGGAGCCGTTCCGCCAAACAGCTCCCGGGCGGTCAGTGAATCACGCCGTCTAACGCCTGGGGCATGGGTCATTCACGACACAAACAGGGGCATTCTCAGTTACGAAGAATATTTTAGTCTTCCGCCGTCGGAGCGAAACTCGAGAAGAGAACGTTTAAAGAATCTCCCCGTCGAATGGTCACGCGAGGGCGCCGCTCCACGAGAGTCATTGTATGAAGCTCAGCAACCCCCTTTGTACTACTGGATCCTGGCGCCTTTTTACAAATTGGTGGAAGGATGGAGCATTCCGAGCATCGTCTGGATTCTTCGATCTCTCACGGTTCTTATCGCTTCCGCCGCGGTCCCGTTAGCTTTTTGGGCAGGCCGCCGGGTATTGCGGAACGATGCCATGGCACTGGGCGTCGCTGTGGCGATGACATCATTTCCCGAGCTTTTTGTGCTCGTCGGGCACGTCAGCAACGAGGGGCTTGCGGTTACTGCGGGCGCACTTTTTGTATTTGTGGTTTTGCGCGTCCTTGATGGACCACCGTCACTAGGCTCCGGTGTGCTGCTTGGTATCTCATTAGGCGCGGCTCTGCTGACGAAAGCCTACTTTCTCGCCCTTGTTCCAGTGGCGTTCGTTGTTCTTTGCTATGCGTGGTTCCGGCATGCGGCATCCCGCTCCGACGTCACATGGCAAGCCGTGGCGGCAGTGGGTTCGTCCTTCGTCATCAGTGGTTGGTGGTACGTCCACAACCTTTTGGGCACTGGGACGCTGACGGGCCAGTTTGAAGACGCCCAAGCGATGGCGAGCAACAAGGTCTCGTTTCTCAGTGCCGTTGGTGAGGTCCATTGGGCGAAAGTTTTCGATCTGATGGTGTACTCGCATATTTGGCTTGGCGGGTGGAGTTTCCTGGTCGTCCGGGCGTGGATGTACCGTGTCGTTGAATTGATGCTGTTCGTCGCCATCGTGGGTGTTTGCATTCAGGCGATTTGGGAACGCACAGGGTTGCCGCGGCGGAAGGAAATAGGGCTGCTGGCGTTACCTTATCTGACGATGGTAGCGGGTCTATGTTTTCATGCCGCCCAGGTATTTCGGATTCGTGGAAGCGGCGCCACCGTGGGCTATTATCTTTACTCGCTTGTGGTGCCGGAATCGATCTTACTGATCGCGGGGCTAGCGAGGACGATGCCAGCGCGAATGCGCCTATTCCCAATTCCCGTTGTTACTCTCATTCTGATCGGCCTGGAGCAGTTTGGCGCCTGGTTTGTCATGTTTCCGTACTACACGGGACTGATCCGCCATAACGCGCTCGGAAGACTGCCAACGGCCCGCATTGAGCAATTCTGGAATGGAGGCGCCGATACACTTTTCGATCGCCTAAGCGGAATTGGACCTGTTTCGTCACCGACTATAATTGCAGCCGGGGCATTGCTATACGGGTTGGCGACGGCCGTATTGCTGGGGTTAGCTTTCAAGATCGCCGTCAGCGGGCATCGGACCATGCCCGAAGTCCCGATCGCCGCAGATTCACCGAAACGTTAACGGCAAATATCCCGTTCACGAACTCGACAGAGAAATGACAAGCGCGCTAGCATTGTTCTTGAGATCAACGGCCTGAGGGCCGACCTCTTACCGTTTTCACTTTCGTATACAAGGAGCAGTTCGTCATGCCGTACAATATTTTACTCATGGGCGCGTCCTACGGCTCGCTCCTCGCCTCCAAAATGCTGTTTGGCGGCCACACCATTCATCTGGTCTGCTTGCCCGCGGAAGCCGATCTGATCAACGCCGAAGGCTTTCGCGTACGCCTGCCAGTACGAGGGCGCAAGGATCCGGTTGTGCTCGACTCCCGCAAGTTGCCCGGCAAGGTGACAGCCGGACCGGCGACTGGTATCAATCCGAAGGACTACGATCTTGTCGGCCTGTGCATGCAGGAGCCGCAATATGGCGCGACGGGCGTCCGCGAATTGCTCGACTCGGTAGCGAAGTCACGCGTGCCGTGCATGTCGATTATGAATATGCCGCCGCTGCCCTACATCAGGCGCATCCCGGGCTTGAACCACGACGCGCTGAAACCCGCCTACACCGATCCAGCCGTCTGGGAGAATTTCGATACAAAATGCATCACGCTCAACAGTCCGGACCCGCAGGCGATCCGCCCGCCGGATGAACAAGTCAACGTGCTGATGGTGACGCTGCCAACCAACTTCAAAGTCGCGAAGTTCGAGGACGAAAGATCCACCGCAATTCTTCGTCAGCTCGAGAAGGACATTGAGGGCGCGCGCTTCGACACGCCGGAAGGAAAGATCGAACTGCCGGTGAAACTGAAGGTGCACGATTCTATTTTTGTGCCGCTTGCGAAATGGGCGATGCTGCTCGCCGGCAATTATCGCTGCGTCACCCAAGACGGCATGCGTACCGCGCAGGAAGCCGTACACAGCGACATCGAAACCTCCCGCTCGGTGTACAACTTTGTCAACGATTTGTGTGTGAAGCTTGGCGCCAACCCCAACGATTTGGTGCCGTTCGAGAAATACGCCGCTGCCGCGCAGTCGCTCGTTCGTCCGGCCTCCGCGGCGCGTGCACTGAACAATGGAGCGCGAAATATCGAGCGCGCCGATAAACTGGTGCAACTGATCGCCAAGCAGAAGGGTTTAAGTCACCCGGTGATCGACGGAATTGTGGCGCTGGTCGATTCGCGACTCGAGACCAATCGAAAAAAGACCGCATAACGCTCGTCTAGGCCGTGTGGGCAGTTTCAAAATCTAGGACATACGGTTTCACAAGCCACCGGCTTACTTAGCCTTAGTCTCGTTCTTGGGATAATGTTCTGGCTGTTCGGAGGGCTTGGCGACGTGAGCGGGCAGCTCCGGCTTGAATTTTTTATGGCAGGCCTCGCAGGTAACCACCAGGTCGTCTCCGGCCGTTCCAAGTTCCTCGAGGTTGCGATGTTCAACCGCCGCGACGGCTTTCGCCCCTGCGTTCGTCACATCCTGCGCGAATTTGCGCCATTCGGGGTTTTTCACCCACTCCTGATCGTCCTTCGGGGGACCAGCAATCAGGATCATGTTTCCTGAAGCGGCTAGTGCCGTGGCGGCATGTTCGAGGTAATGCCAATCCTGATCGTTTTTTGGGGTATACTTCGAAGCCGTCCGTTTCCCGGGACTCCTATCACCGGCGGCGTTCCAAATTATATGGGCGTTATGGTCAATGATGGACACCATGACGTCGTTGATCGGAACGACACTCTTAAATTCCGGTTGCGCCTGCTCCACTCGTTGCGCAGACTGCTCCGGTGCGGGTGCACATCCAGCCAAAATCACCAGCACAGCCCCAAGTCCACAACCAATTGCAGTGTGAATCATTTTCATTTGAATCCCTCTATTCGCGCGCCAGCCGATTCTCGTGGGCGAGTATCCAAGTCGGAGCATTTCTGATGCCAACAGGGCGGAATCAAAGGGCCTAGTATAAAAACCGATTAGAAGGCACGGCTTGTCCGAGGCGGATGGCCGCAAATGGCTACAAGACAGTTCATCGCGTCGCAGAAATCCGACCGTACACGGTCACTCGACCCGATATGGTCAATGCACCAAACGAAGCTACGCTGCCGACGTGCTTCCATGACCGTCTTTCGCTTCGCGGAACGTCAGCCGAATGACAGCAACGCTAGGCTAGGGCAACTTGTAGGTCAATAAAGTTGTGCCGGCGGCAACGGCAACGTACTGCTTGCCGTCCTTCCCCATGTAGGTAATCGGGTTGCCTTGAATGAGTTCATCCGTCTTCACGCTCCATAACTCCTTGCCCGATTTGGTTTCATAGGCGCGGAAGTAGCGGTCAGAGGCTGCTCCGATAAAAATCAGCCCACCGCCTGTAGTCGTTGGGCCACCTCGTTGCGAATTGGGAGCGCCAGTCTTGATTCCGGCAGGTGCGCCTTCGGCGGTGCCGAACGGAACTTGCCAAGCGATGTCTCCGGTGTTGACATTCACCGCCACCAGCCTGGACCAAGGCGGTTGCCAGCACGGCCAGCCATTGATGCCTACATAAGGCCCGACGTGCATATAGATGGACGGTAACTCCGTTTGGATTACAAGACGAGACCGCTGCTCCGGGGTCACTGTGGTGAGATATTCATCCATCTTCTGGAGTGTGCTGATGCGGCCGGTGTCCGCAATGTTGATGACGTAGTACCCCAGGGTCGGGTCAAAAGTTCCCCCCATCATTGAGGCGCCGCCGAGCTGGCCGGGCACTACGAGAGTGCCTTTCTCGGAGGGGGGCGTGTAGGGACCGTGGTTGCGTCCGCCTTCGTACTTCGCGAAGAACTCCCTGCATGCTGCCTCATGCTCGGGCGTCACCTTGGCGATGTCGTCCATCGTAAAGCTGATCCGGCCCAATGGCGGGGGTTTCACCGGAAATGGTTGCGTAGGCGAATAATATTCACCCGGGATGTCCCCCTTTGGCACTGGGCGCTCTTCCACTCCGTAGATCGGCTTTCCGGTCACGCGATCAAAAATAAAAAGCAGAGGGTTCTTCGTCATAAAGCCGACGGCTGGGATGGTTTTGCCGTCCTTTACAACGTCAAACAGGATCGGCGGAATGGGCATGTCGTAGTCCCACAGATCGTGATGTACGGCTTGAAAGTACCACTTCAGCTTTCCTGTCTCGGCATCCAAGGCGACGATGGAATCCGAGAACAAGTTGTTCCCTGGCCGGTCCATGCCATAGAAATCGGCCTGGGGGCACCCCAGCGGCAGGTAAAGAATCCCGCGCTTATCATCCAACGTCAAAAAGCTCCAGACATTGACGCCGGATACATTCTTCCACGAACCGTTGAGCCACGTTTCATTACCTACTTCACCCGGCCGCGGAACGGTGTGAAACGTCCAAACCAGCTTGCCGTCGCGCAAGTCCCATGCGCGCACGTCCCCTGCAGGGCCTTTTGATCCCGGTAGATCTGGGTTGTGACCGCCGGTAAACACTAGATTCTTATACACCGTCACTGCGGAGGTGATTCCAAGGTGCATGTTCGGAAAGCCGTTCATCACCTCTGGGGTCCTAATGTTCACGATTCCCTCGTTACCAAAGCCGGGGTTGGGTCTCCCCGTCTTCGCGTTAACGGAGATAAGATGGCCTTCTTCGGTGCCGAACACAATCTGTGGAGGCGTCAGTCTGTCACCGGGCCAGTATGCCAGCCCGCGCATGGAACCCCCACGAAAATGAGTACGGTGTTCCGGGGAATCCCAATCTCCTGGAGCGGTGTATTCCCATAAAACCTTTCCGGTCTCCGGTTCCAGCGCAACCACGCGGTAGTAAGGAAACGATAGGAACATCACGCCGTTCACAACGAGTGGCGTCGACTGGCTCGGCCGGGATGGCTGTCCCTCTTTTTTCATGGAATACTGCCAGGCTGGCGCCAGCTTTGATACGTTGCTCGTGTTGATCTGCTTCAAAGGAGAGAAGCGCTGGTTTCCGCCGTCGCGCCCCCAGCTCCGCCAGTCATTCTGTGCGTACATCGCCGGGACTAGGATGCTTGCCGCAAAGAGGAAATACAAACGATTCATGATCGATCTCCCTTAGAGTGCCGATGGTCAACTACACTAGTCTATTACAACTTGAACCTCAAATAGTGATGTAATGAAGCGCGGGCGCAGCAGAATGAGTTGGTCAAAAGTGCGGCCGTTGAAGGGCGCTTGGAACCCGGACTGCTCCAACGTGATCGTAGTGCATCCAGCAGGAAGCGCGTCCGCGCGAAACTAGCCACTTGCTTGGCCGACCGCGTTTAACGAACGTCTCGAAATGGTTTTGTGGGGCGCCCCTTTCGTCCGAACACTCTCACCGCGGCCTTCGATTGTGTGGTGGCCAGGCCTGCGTATTAAGCGTGCTGCGCCATGCTGGACCAGAGAGCCGTCGCGGGTAACCCAATGGATTGACATCGAGTTTCAGCCGGGATATCGTAGGCAAGATATCTTCGGAAGAGAGATCAATACTAATGAACGCCTCATTCTTCATCCTCGCGGCGGCCATTTCGTCGGTGCCAATCCAGATTGCTGCTCAGTCCCCTGTCGCTAATGGGAACGCAGCCTCGAAAGCTGCCTCTGCCTCGAAGTCAGCAAGGTGGACTGCCCCTCGCCTGCCCGACGGGCACCCAGATCTCGGAAGGTATTGGTCGAATCATACCTCGACGCCTTTGCAGCGACCTGCGGGCGCCAAAGAATTTCTTACTGACGCGGAGATTAAGGAGATTGAGGATCGAGCCTCTCGGCCTCCTGCGCCAAACCCCAATAATCCTTTTCCAGCGCTATGGAGAGGGGACGATAGATGGCTTATGGCAAATAAGCGCACTTCCATCATCACCGACCCCAAGGACGGAAGAATTCCGCCTCTTACAGCGGAAGGCAAGCGGAAATACGACGCCCTCCAGGAGGAGCATAAGCGCCGCTATTTCAATGGACCAGAGGACCTGACCGGCCTCGAACGGTGTATTACGTGGGTTACCAGCGGGCCTCCAATGCTGCCGACTTTCTATAACAATAACTATCAGATCCTTCAAACTCCCAGCCATGTAGCGATCATGACAGAGATGGTCCACGATGTGCGCATCATTCCCACGGATGGGCGGCCGCATGACAACATACGCCAATGGATGGGAGACTCCCGGGGCCACTGGGAAGGGGACACGCTGGTGGTGGAAACAAAGAATTTTAACGGAAAGCGCGGCTGGTTGGGAGGACCGCAGTTCAATGGAGACGACCTGAAGCGTCCCGATGAGAATATGACTGTGACGGAGCGTTTCACGCGGACCGCCCCGGACCTTCTCCTTTATCAGTTCACGGTGAACGACCCAGTAATCTTCAGCCAGCCATGGTCTGGAGAGATCACGATGAGACCGTTTGACGAACCCATCCTGGAATACGCATGCCACGAGGCAAATCAAGCGCTAACGCTGATC
>CADEFM010000024.1 GCA_902826605.1 uncultured Acidobacteriota bacterium | reverse complement strand
CCATACTCGTACTCGTGAGGTGATAGATTAAAATCGTGGAGAATCGTATCCCACCACATCCAATAAAAGGACTCACGGATATCGGTGATGCGCCGCGCCACTACATCTTTAAACGGCAAGTACATAGACTCAACGCAGGATTTGCGCGCACCACGGTTCACGTCGCAATCGAAGAGGTACTTCCCACATCTGATACCAGCACCGAATAGCGCCCACAAACCCTGATCTAACTGCTCGAGTGAATAGATGCTGGGCAATTCGGACAGATCACGACACATTGCCTCGAGGTGAGCAACTACGGTAGCTGGATCCGTTGCCACAAAGGAGTCGATCCCCGAATGGAATAGATCATATTCTTTTTCATCTCCAACGACGGGTCGATCAAAAAAGAACTTCAAGAACTGCGGATAGGTGAGTACTGAAAGATCAAACGTCTCACATGGTACGTTCATGACAGTCCCGAGCTTTTCCCCGAGGAAAGGACAGTTTACTTCTCGAACTTACTAAACTGCAAATAATCCCCGGAGCAGGAAATTTCCCCCAGTTCCCAGTTATCCCGCCGCTGCAGATAGAAGGTCGACGTCCACGGTTTCACCAGCGCCTTGGGATCGTCAAAAATGAAATCGAGTTCCATGTGATCGCTATCCAGGCGGCGGAAGCGCTCGGTGACTTTGAGCTCCGTGCTGTGTGGATGCCCTAAACGGTCTAGCCACGTCTTGTCGTTGAATCCGACGGTCTCCACCACGAACGTATTGTTGCCCTCCCAGTGGCCGATAGACGTTCCGAGCCAGGTGAGATCCGGGTCCTGCGGAAGCTTGCGGCCGTCGGTGTAAATCCGGCGCACCATGTGGTCGTACTCGTAAAGCATCAGCGTGTACTTGGGTGTATTGATGAATTCGAACGGGTAAGGGTGAAAATAAATGCGGGGCACGCCCGGCGGGTCGCAGCGCGTGAGCACCGGATCATTCGTGGTTTCCAGGGTGTATTCGCCGCTGTTAGAGGATTTCGCTTGTTTAAATTTTTCCTCGGCCCAGGGCGTGATCGCGGGCGCGTCCTTGGTGAACGTCGCCCCCTGGAACGCACTCATGGAGGGGGGATTGCGGACCATCCAAACGCCGGTCAAATCACGTGATGGAGAGGGGCCAGGCCTCGGCGCGGCAGCCGACGGCGTTTGGGCGCACACTAGCCCCGCGAGCGCCAGCATGGGAGCCAACTTCGAAATCATTTTGCAAAACATGAAAGAAGCCTCGGCGCATGCGCGCTAGTCTTCGAACAATTGCATCGGCTCGCCTTTGGGCCCGATCATTTTGCGAATCCACATCGTGTTCGCGCCATTCTTAGTGACATTGCCGGTGACGATCACGGAATCGCCCGGCTTGAGAGTGTTCTTGTTCCACCCGGCTCGTGTGAGCTTATTGGGAGCCGTCAGCTCGCCCTGCCACATCGCCATTTCGCCCTTCTCATTCTTTCCTTCGAAAAAGACCTGCACGTGCGGGTTCACGTATTGGAAATCGGTGATCTTTCCTTCCACGGTAACCATTTTCGATACGTCGAAAGCTGCGGTACCGTGGTGCGCGAACATCGTGGCGGAAGCCGCCAGAATGAGCGCGGCGGCGGTCAATGCTGGAACTCGCATATGTATGTACCTCATTGCGGCGCCTTCGACCTGAATTCTCCCATCCACGCCTTTGGAGTGTCAACCCGCAAAGACATTCGCTATGCTTTTACGCAGGTGTCCCGCCTGAAAGCCCTCTACCGAAAACTAGCCGAACGAACCGGCTGGTGCATGCTGCTACTCGCCGTGCTGCCGGTGGCGCTGCGCCTGGCGTTATGGCCTTTTCATCCCGCACCCACTCCAGCTGGAGGCGACGACTTTAGTTACCTGCTGCTGGGCGACACCTTCGCGCACTTCCGTCTTTCCAACCCCGTTCATCCGATGCATCGTTTTTTCGAAACAGATTTCGTCTTGCAGGAGCCGAGCTACAGTTCGATTTTCGCTCCCGCGCAGGGAATGATCCTCGCCATCGGTTACGTGGTTGCAGGAAACGCTTGGGCCGGCGTGCTGCTTTCCGGTTCGCTATTCTGCGCACTGTGTTACTGGATGTTGCGTGGGTGGACCACGCCATCGTGGGCTTTGACAGGCGGCTTGCTCGCGGTCGCGCAATTCGGCCCGCTGAACCAATGGACCAACACGTATTACGGCGGCCTGGTTTCCGCCATCGCCGGATGTATGATTTTTGGCGCTCTCCCGCGGCTGCATACCCCTGGCTCACGCGTGGCTGAAATTATGGGCGCGGGTCTGGGCTTACAGATTCTCGCTCGCCCATTCGAGGCGGCGCTCATTGCCGTGGGCGTAATGCTATACCTGTTGAAAGCTCGCACGGCACGGCGAACAGTCGGGATTGCCGCGCTGGCAGCCGCGCCCGCGCTGGGTTTCTTGGCTCTCCATAATCATGCGGTCACTGGACGATGGCTGAAACTCCCCTACGTGGAGAGCCGTGAGCAATATGGCGTCCCCACCACATTCACGTTTCAATCCCTGCCGGTTCCCCGGCGCGCGCTCACGCGGGAGCAGCAGCTCGATTACCGCGCGCAGTCGATCATCCACGGCGACAGCGAAACCGTAGGTGGCTACTTCGAACGGCTTGCGGCGCGGGTGCCCTTTTATCGCTTTTTCTTTCCTGTTCCGCTCTGCCTTGCGTTGGTGGCGTTTCTGTGGCGATGCAGGGAACCTCGCTTCCGGTGGTTGCTCCTGGCGGTACTCATCGTCCTATGCGGCACGAATTTCTATCCCTACTTCTATCCGCATTACATCGCCGTGCTGACTTCGGTGTTCGTCCTGATGAGTGTCGCTGGGCTTGAACAGGTACAGCAGTGGCCTCGATTCAGATGGGCGACCGGCGCGATCGTAGCACTGTGCACCGCGCAGTTCCTGTTTTTTTACGGTGTGCACCTGACACGCAATCCGCGCTGGCTTATCGCGGTTGAACGGTACGAAACCCCCAACTTCATCGGCTGGGGAGATTCGGAAGGCCGCGTTGAAATCCACCGAAGACTGGCAGCCGAGCCAGGCCGCCAACTCGTCTTCGTTCGCTACGCACCCACGCATCTTTTCCGCGAGTGGGTTCACAACGGCGCCACTGTCGACGCGGCGCCCACGGTATGGGCCCGCGATCTGGGAGCTGCCGAAAATGAAATATTACGGCGCTACTATGCCGGCCGCACGGCCTGGCTTCTGCAGCCGGACGTATATCCGCCCGTACTGACGCGCTACCACCTGGAATTGGAGCCTGCGGCGGCGCCCTCTGCGCCCGAAGAACGGCCCCCTGAGCTTCCGGCGTCCGGCTTCATCAAGAGAAAGCCCCTGGCTCCTAAATAAAGGCTGTGGTCTTGATCCCGGAAATGTCGAAGCCCTTGCGGCACCGCACGTTCTTACACGCGGCTTTGTCGTCCAGCAGCACCATATAGCTGAGAGACTTCGCGAATTTGGCGCGGTCGCGCTCATCGGCGCCGCGCGGTAGCTGATCGATCTTCTTGCGCACCAACCAGCGCAGTTCGTACGTGTCCGCCGTGCGGCAGTAGGGGCAGTTCAGCGTCGCCGGCTTGGTCGTCTGAGATTCACGATAAAACGCGCGTTCGTCCATAGGTGGCTGGAAAGCCAGCATTCGTTATAGCACATACACTGGAGACAGGCTGGCCTTGCCTTCACGTATGCTGCGCTGCTACATCACGGATCGCCACTCGCTACCGGCAGGCGAGACACTGCTCTCTTCCATCCAGAGAAACCTCTCAGCTTCAGGCCCTCCACCCGACTGGATTCAAATACGCGAAAAGGATCTGTCCGCGCGTGCGCTGTTTCATCTGCTGGAACAAGCAATGGCGCTCCCGAACCCCACTGGCGTGAAATTCCTCGTGAATACGCGCGCCGATGTGGCCATCGCGGCGGGCGCAGCGGGCCTGCACCTGCCGGATCATTCTCCCGATCCACGATGCTGGCGCCGTATAGCACGGCCCGGGTTCCTCATCGGAGTGTCGTGTCACGACGTCGAAGCTGTCCGCGCCGCCGCCGGTGAAGGTGCGGACTACGTTTTCTTCGGTCCTATCTTCGCGCCACGTTCCAAGACAAGCGCTCTGCCGGAACGTGGACTGCGCGCCCTGCAGGAAGCAGCGCGCGCCGTGAAGATTCCCGTACTCGCGCTCGGCGGCATCACGGAGGAAAATGCATCCGCCTGCTCGGAGGCGGGCGCAGCGGGCATCGCCGCCATTTCTCTATTTCAATCATTCGACCGAAGTTGCCAGAGAAATTGCTAAGATCAACGTGGTGCCAGCGCTCGCAATGAAGCAGCAATTCACGCGGCAGGAAGTTCTCCGCCTGCTGCGCGTATCCGAACAGCAACTAAAGGCGTGGGAAAAGCAGAAATTTGTTCCATCCACTTCCAGCTACGGTTATCCGCACCTGGTCGCGCTGCGGACGCTGATCCAGCTTCGCAAGAATCGCGTCGCCCCTGCGCAAATCCGCCGCGCGCTGACGGCATTGTCGAAGAAGCTTGGCGCGGCGCACGATCCACTCACGGAGCTTAAGCTTTTTGCCGACGGGAAAAAGATCAGGGTGGCCATCGAAGGCCGGGAGATGGAAGCCGAATCCGGCCAATTGTTGCTGGATTTCGGCGCCACGGAACTCAGCCGCCTGCTGGCCTTTCGCGCCAAGGAAAATCCCAAACAGCAGCGCGATCAGCGCGCGGAAGCCGAGCACTGGTTCGAACGGGGCCTCAGCTTGGAACACAATGCCGCTCCTATTGAGGAAGTCATCGCGGCTTACCGGAAAGCGGTGGAACTGGATCCTCACTCGGCCGGAGCGTGGGTCAATCTCGGGACTATCTACTTCAACGCACGGAACTGGACCCAAGCCGAGCATCACTATAAAAAGGCTCTCGAAGCCGACCCCAGCTACGCCCTGGCGCATTTCGATTTAGCGAATTTATACGATGAACGCGGCGATCACGCCAACGCCCAGGAACATTACTTGCGCGCGTTGCAGCTATCTCCAAGCTACGCCGACGCCCACTATAACATCGCCTTGTTATATCAAGCGATCAATCAGCCGATGAAAGCAGCACGTCATTGGATGACATATTTGAAGCTCGACCCCTCCAGCCATTGGGCTGTGATCGCCCGGCGGGAATTGCAGAAGCTGCGTCAAGCAGCGGTAGTGCAAGGCGCGCGCGGGCAAGGGGCGAGCTGACTGTCATCGTGGTTCCCGGGCCAGAAGTCCCCGCACATCGCTTGCGAAGAGCTGATAGCGTTCCTCGTCCGGATTTCCCGCCGCGAGCCGCACAATTTTTCCCCGTTGGTCGAGCAAGATCAGGTAGGCCGCCTTGGGATCGCTGAAGCCAACCCGCTGCTTCCACGGATCCACGCCTCCATAGACCGTGATGACATTCTCGCGATCCGCGGGTGGCGTGCCCTTACGCATGCCATTGTCGATGAACCATTTGCCCAGCCGCGCCAGACCGCCGATTATGGGCACCTCGAAAAAGGTCGCGTTTCGATCGGTTGCAAAGTCATTGCGGAAGCGGCGCGCCCAGGCTTCCACGGCGAACCGCGACTCGTAGGAGAAGCCCAGTAACAGCAGCACCACGCGGCCGGAAGAGTCCCGGGGAAGCAGCGCGGGGCGGCCCGTGAGAAATTCCCCTTCAAGCGGTGGCAATGCATCGCCCACCGCAAGACGCGGCAATGGTGCAGCCGCGGCCGCGATGGCGAGCGTCATTGCCAAGGCTGCCCGCTTCATCGTGTCACCAGAGTTCGCTCGAGGGCGCCATCTGCGGCGGCCTGAGTTCGTGCAGCGGCGGCTATGCGCCGCAGCATCCCGCGAAACATGACCTCGTGAATGGGAGACAACAGATACCAATATAAACGGCCCGCCAGTCCATTCGGTTCGAACTGCGCCAGCTGCTTCAGCACGGTGAACGATCCGTCGGGTTCGGCCGAAAATTCGAGCCATGCCCGCCCCGGCACTTTCATCTCGGCGAACAGGCGCAGCTTCCGGCCTGGCTCGTACGATTCCACTCGCCAAAAATCAAGAACGCTTCCCGGGTATGGAATTTCCGCGTCGGGCCGCCCGCGCCGCAGGCCGACGCCGCCGCACATCGAATCCATCAAGCCACGCACCCGCCACAGCACGTTTCCGAAATACCAGCCCGACTGGCCCCCAATGCGCTGAATCGGACGGAACGCCTGCTGCGGTGTCCCGGGCACCCGGACGGTCTGCTCATGAATTAGAAGCTTGCGCGCGGGTTCCACTGGGGAACTGCGGCGCTCCGCCAGCGCGCGCGCGTCGCACCAACGGGTTTCGGCAACGTCGCGATCTTCGTTCGACAGAGCCCGCGCGGTCGCCCGCTCAATTCCCATGGGCCGAATGTCGAATGCGTCCAGTGCCGCGCGATCCAGCACCACGCTCGGATTACGGACGCTTTCGATGAGACACCGGCCGATCGTCGCGTAGACCGGAGTGATCAATGTCAGCCAGCGGCTCGATAGCGACAGACTCAGGAAGGGGACTCGCACAATCCAACGGCGCAGGTTACGCTGGCGCGCGAACTCCCGCATGATCCCAACGTAGGATGAAACGTCCCCTCCACCGATTTCAAACGTCTGGCTTCCCCCGCCGGGAAAGGTGATAGCAGCTGCCATATACTCAATTACGTCTTCAACCGCGATGGGTTGCGCGGCGGTATTGACCCACCGCGGAGTAACCATAACGGGAAGCCTCTCCACCAGCGCTCGAATGACTTCAAACGATGCACTCCCGGAACCAATCACTACGGACGCCTGGAATTCAATCACGGGAATTCCACTGGAGCGCAGAATGTCGCCGGTTACCGCGCGGCTGCGCATATGCGCGGAGAGGTGCGGCCCGTGGGCCAATCCGCCCAGGTAAACGATCTGCCGTACTCCAGCACGGCGCGCCGCCATGGCGAAATTGTGAGCCGCCTTGCGCTCCTCGGCTTCGAACTCTTCACCGCTGTTCATGGAATGAACCAGATAGAAGGCAGTGTCGATTCCATCGAATGCGCCACCCGACAACAGGGTTTCAGGCAGCAATAAATCTCCGGGCACCACCTCGGTGCCCGGAGCCACGCGGCCTCTGAGCGTTTCAGGGTCGCGGCACAAGCATCTGACAGCCATGCCATCTCTTTCAAGGCGCCTTAGCAGGCGTCCTCCGATGTATCCAGTTGCGCCGGTCAGCAGATGCATTGAGATTCGCCTATTTTGGAAGGATCACGGTATCGATCACGTGGATCACGCCATTCGACGCCGCGATATCCGTCTGGGTCACGTGGGCGTTGTTCACCATCACTCCTCCATTCACCGTCTTGATCGCGATGCTGCCGCCTTCGACCGTCTTGGCGCTACTCATGGCCGTAACGTCTTTGGCCATCACCTTGCCTGCCACCACGTGATACGTGAGGATGCTCTGCAATTTGCTCTTGTTCTCAGGTTTCAACAGACTCTCCAGCGTTCCGGCCGGAAGTTTAGCGAAGGCTTCGTCGGTGGGTGCGAACACAGTAAAAGGACCTGGCCCTTTCAGCGTCTCCACCAGCCCCGCAGCCTTTACGGCGGCGACCAGTGTAGTAAATTTGCCTGCCGCAGCCGTATCGACGAGGTCGGCGGCCGAAGCCCCGCTAGCGGCCAGCGTCAGCGTGAATGCGCCTGTCAGCAAAACGGATAATTTGGTTTTCATTTAGTTTTCCTTTCTTGAATGATCTAGCCCCGCGCCCGCACCGCATCGCCGTGCCAACGCCGCTGGATAAACTTCCAGGTGGCGGCCTGATATATGCCCGCGATGCCCACCAAGCTGTACACCACCGAACTCAGCGCCGAAGTTTCTCCAAACCGCATGCCAAGTACGGACGCGACGAGGTCCAGACGGAACAATCCAGCCAATCCCCAGTTAAGCGCCCCAATGATGACCAGCGCCGCCGCGATGACATCGAGTTTCTTCATGCTTAGAACCTTCCTTTCGATCTTGATTGCCAGTGTCTTTCCCGCTACAATTTGATCCTATGGAAAAATATTTTAATTGTAAAGAAATTGACGGACTTGCCTTTCCTTACAGGAAAATTTCCGCCGAAAGGACACGTTGCCAGGAAAATGAGATTTTGCCATGCCATCCTCCACCATCAGCGCAGGACTAAAGAAGTACGCGATCGGAAGCAAGCTGCGCCGGCTTCGATTGCGCAAGAGCATGGGATTATTGGAGTTAGGCCAGCACACTGGCCTATCACCCGCGTTGCTCTCAAAATTGGAACGGGATTTGATGCATCCCACTTTGCCCACCTTATTGCGTATCGCCATGGTGTTTAGCGTAGAACTGGACTACTTCTTCAGTCCTGAACCGAAGCCGGTGCTGGAAGTGGTCCGCCAGAAAGACCGATTGCGGTTTCCGCAGACCCCAGGTGCGCGCAAGGCCGCCTATTACTTCGAAAGCCTGGACTTCCCAGTTCCGAATCGCGCTCTCAATTGTTACCTGGCGGAGTTCGAGCCGGTGGACGCGAAGCACAGTCCGCTCCATCAGCACCCGGGCGTCGAATTTCTATACGTGTTGAGCGGAAAACTGGAGATCCGCGCCGGGGAAGACAAGCATGAATTACAGGAGGGCGATTCGATCTACTTCGATTCCAGCGTGGCGCACGGATACATGAAAATTGGAGCGAAACGCACTACGGCGCTCATAGTATCGCTGCCACCACGGCAGTAAACGCGCCAGCCGTCCGTTGCCACCCGGAATTTGACTGAAATGAACCTCAGTGAGTCAACGAATACACCACGTAGTTGACCCCAATGCGGATGCCTAAAGCCGAATATCTTTCTTCGTAGCGAGGTTCGTCGGCCCACTCCCAGGAATCCCCGACATCCGAGTTAAAATTCATAGCCACCATTAGCCGGCCACTATCATCATAAATGCCGCGCCAGTATGCTTTGGATCCGCCGTTGCGATATGTGGTGCCGCGCATCAACGCCCACTGTCCCGGCACCTGATAGCGATTATCCAGGTCGTAAACCGAGTGGAAGATAGGATCTGCATCCGGGATCTCCACAATCGGTCGATCCGGGAAAATCAACTTCATGGTTTCCTCAAAACGATTCCACTCCTCGGTTCCCCAGAAATCGTCCAGCACTAGAAATCCCCCACGCCGCAGGTAATCGCGCAGTTTCGCGGCTTGCTCCGCGTTGAGAATCCAGTCGCCCATCTCACCCGCGCAAAGCCACGGCCAATTGAAGACGTCGTCGTCGTCGTCCAGATTCACGGGCTGCTCAACGGAGCGCGATTGAATACGAGTAAGCCGTCGAAGCACCTGTGAAAAATGGCGATCGGCGCGCGGATAATCCTGCGTCCAACTCGTGCCGCCGTTTCGCCAATCCACCACGCCGCCCGAACGGAACGGCCTGCTGAAGCGCGCCTGCGGATGCGGAGGATACATCAGACGTCCGAATATCCATTCGCCCGGAACTTTGTAGTCGTCCGGAAGTGAAACGTTATCGTACGGTTCAAGGCTGCGATAGACTCGGAACTCTCGTTGATACGAGTAGAGAGCAACGCCGGAAACGATGCAGGCGCCCACTACCCACGCGATGCGCTTCAAGGCAGTCATCTGGCCCACTTGGACTATAGCACTTGCCACGCTTTGCATGCCCCATAATGGATTCTTGCTCACCACAAATCAAATTCCCACACCGGCGCTCTTACTCGATATCGACAAGTTCGAAGCGAATCTGGCGCGCATGGCGGCGCGTATGAAGCAGTGCGGGAAGTCGCTGCGTCCACACGCCAAGGCGCACAAATGTGCCGAGATCGCGCGCCGCCAGATCGCCACGGGTGCAGTGGGCGTGTGCTGCGCCACGGTATCCGAGGCCGAGCTTATGGCAAGCGCAGGCATCACGGGCATCCTGATCACTTCACCCGTGGCCGATCCGCTAAAAATGCAGCGTATCGTGAATACCGGAGCGATGGTGGTGGTCGATCATGTTCAGCAAGCCGAATGGTATGCCGATGCCGCGCGTTCGTCGAACACCATAGTGGATGTGCTGGTCGATTGCGACGTTGGCGATCATCGCACTGGCGCGCGGTCCACGGAGCAAGTTTTGGAGATCGCGGCAGCCGTCGAACGTGCTCCTCAATTGCGCCTGCTGGGCATGCAGGCTTACTCCGTAGTGGGTTCTCATGCGGGCGGCCTTGAAGAACGCAAGCGCGTCTCGAAAGAGGTGTTCGCACGAGCTATCGATACGCGTGACGCAATGGCCCGTCACGGATTCTCGACTGAAATTCTCACTGGTGGTAGCACTGGCACATGGCAGATTGATACGGAGATTCCAGAACTGACCGAACTACAAGCAGGTTCCTACGTCTTCATGGATATGGCCTATCGCCGGGAAGGACTCGACTTTGAGCACTCACTCACCGTGCTCGCCACCGTAGTGAGCGCAAATCACGATCAATTCGTGAGCATTGACGGCGGATTCAAAGCGTTCTCCACGGATCGCGCTTTCGGACCGGAAGCGGTGGGACTTCCCGGCTCTAGACACCGTTGGGGCGGAGACGAATTCAGTTATATTGATGTCGCCCAGTGCATGAACAAGCCGCGCCTCGGCGACAAATTGGAATTCCTCCCGCCGCATATCGATCCGACGGTGAACCTGCATGACCGCATCTACGTCTGCCGGGGGGACAACGTGGAGGCCGTCTGGCCATTGAAGCGATTGACACTATAGGCACGTGCCGTCGCAGGCGTCGAAGATATGGCCGGCCGGTTCCGCGTGTGGATCTGCGACAGAATGCATCTCCGTCCATTTCCGCCTCTGCCCACTTGTGACAATGGCGCGCCGATTGCACGCCCCATCACACAAGGAGTGAATCATGAACATCGACATTACACCGTTTGTCGCGGCCTTTTTGGTTCTCGGCGTTGTCACTTTACTGTTGGCGGCCTATCGTTGGAAAGTCACCGAAACCGAAGAGGATGTGGTGCGATTAGCGCCCGGCGAAGAACGCGAGATTCCCAGGCAAGTTGCTTTGGCAACCAGAGTTAGTGGCATTGACCGGTTGGGCAAAACGTTGACCGTTGTCACATTAGTCTTGGGCATCGGCATTAGCTGCGCCTATCTGTATAAAGCCTGGCTCGATCCGGCGCCCACTAACAACTTCTATCGCAATAACACCGTAGCGCCTCGGTAGCCAGCAGCGCATGAGTGAAAATCCACACGTTTGCCCAACAACGAGGGCAGAATACTCAGCCCGAACAAGACCCGCCCAGGGAACATGCTGGAGGTTCCGTGGGAAACCAAGGCGAATCTGCCTGGACATGTTTTCGGTGTCTTCCTTTTCGCCTCGCCCGCGGTAAGATGGTGAATTCCATTTCCTCGGGAGGTCGGGTCAATGAGCGATTGGGGCTTTGCCCAAACAGATCCAGCGCAGCGGCTGGCACGGTTGCACATGTTTTCCGTGGTCAAGGTGCAAGAAAATCGTGAGATTGAATTCACCATCACGGTGAAGGAATATTACACGCCGGCCGAGCCCGCCGCTCAATTTTTTGCGCAGGCCGATAAGCAGACCAATCAGAAGGTCGTGCCTTATACGCCTAGCGGCTGGGGGATCACCCTCTATGAGGCGCTCGCACGCTGTGTGAAGGAAGTTCACCGCTTCCCGTATCAAGGCCCGCCGGTTTAGGTTCTGCGCAATCCGCGCTACTTGGAACACGACTTGAACTGCTGCCAAGTACCGCATACTCGTCGGGCCAGGGAATTGCACCTCGCATTACAGCGAAACTCGAACGCGAATGGCTAGCTTCGCGGTGGGCAAACCTCGCTCGATAAGACATCAGGTTGTGTCCGAAACGTTGATCGATGAACGTGCGCCGCAGTACCGCTGGCGTTGTGGGGGTGCGATCCACCCGTTGGCCCGCATTACGTTGAAAATTACCTCCTCGGCAAACACCTTGGAAAACCCTTGCCCCTCCGCGCTCACGGTATAGGTGCCGATCTTGACGTTGAAGAACGTGTAGTTCCCCCTCGTCGGGGAGCGAGAGGATCGCGTCGCACAGAAGGAAGTTGGTGTGGTTCAGCAGATCGAACATCTCTGCACGGAACTGAAGGTACGTATCTTCGCCCCCATGGCATACGGAAGTTCTTGTGCACGCCCAGGTCGAGTTGATGGAGATCATAGCCGCGCAAGCTGTTGCGGCCGGCGTTGCCGAAGGGCTGGCTGGCGTCGGTGGGCAGCACAACATTCGCCGTATTGAAGTACGTATTGGCGATGTCCGAGGGATTTTCAGTCCTCACCGGCCAAGCACGTTCGAGTGGAAGGATTCTCCGCCGTGAAGTTCAGCACGTTGGTCAGAGTCTGATCGTAGTTCGAGCCTCCCTTTTTCGAGGCCATGTTGCGAACGTCCTGCGGGCTGGCGTCGTTTCCACCACTGGTGTCCAGAGATTGGGCCGAATTGTCGATTGCCTTGGAGCACACGAAGGACTTAGAAAAAGACAATCCGCGCGACAGGCGCTTTTCCAGCCGGACCTGCAGCGCGTTGCTATTGGAGAATCCGGCGCGCGTTGATGGAGGCCGTTCCCGTGGGAGTGCCGTGTGGAAAGGCCTGGTTGTAGTCGGCGATCACAGGGATGCCCACCGCATGGTTTCCGACGTAGCTGACATCGAGAACCGTGTTCGGCGGCAACTCCCGCTGCACCGAGAAGAACCAACTGTGCACATACGGCGACTTGAAGTTGCGCGGAATATAGGCAATGTTTGAATTGAGAACCGGATAATTCGCCGCATCCGTCAATCCAGCCGGATACCCCTGCTGGGTGGTGACGAAGTTGGGGGCCTGGGTGTTGGCCGGATTGTTGATGGGGGCGATGACCACCGCGGCTTTGATGGACGTAGCTCCATCCATAACCACCGCGAATCACGGTTTCGGCCATCACGTTCCTCGCGAATACAGGCGATTCTCTCCGTTGTGCGAAAGCATCGCGTGGAATCACGGGCGCTCCTGCAGTCCTTCGATTTCCGCGCCAACACGCGGAGGGACCGCTTGATCGATGTGTGCGCGGACGCCATTATCAGCGACGATCTCGCTGGCCTCATCGCGCACCTCAAACACCGCAAGCTACGCTAGCTGCCAACCGCAAAGTCTTATGGAGACGCAAAAGAAATCAGAGACGATTATTGAGTGTATACGTTAAGTACTGATGGTACGTATAGTATTATTACTTAAGTTATCTAGACTTAATTGACGGAATTTTTATTTCGTCGTGCCCCACTCAAGAATGATTTGACGATATCCGGTCATGCTGGCAGCCGACCGCCGCCACGCTGTTTCGAGACCATCCGGGCTGGCACGCTCCAATCAGTTATTGGCCTTGCCTGCTTGACGTTTCTGCAATTCCGCAGTGCTTTAGGTTGGCCACGGACGTGCTTTGTCCATGTGCGAAAAGAGGTATAGGTGGAGCACCAGAGGATTAAACGAGAAGCTGTGCCGGCGCTGAATGCCAAGGCGTTTCTGTCCGAAATTGGTGCAGGAATGACAGTGGCCCAGTACCAAAAACGGCAGAGTATTTTCTCACAAGGCGACGCATCAGACGCCATCTTTTACATTCACAAGGGGACGGCGAAGCTGACGGTCGTGTCTCCTCACGGCAAAGAAGCAATCATTGCTATCTTAGGGCCTAACGACTTCCTTGGCGAAGATTGCTTGGCGGACCAACCGAGCCGTAAGGCAAGCGCTACATGCATGTCCGATTGCTTGATCGCCCGGCTCTTGAAGAAGGACGTGATCGCGGCGCTCCACGCCCAACAAATATTTGCGGAGGCATTTCTCCACTATCTGCTCTCCCGCAACCTGAGGTTGGAGGAGGATCTGGTGGATCACCTGTTCAACTCAAGCGAGAAGCGCCTAGCGCGAGTGCTTCTGTTGATGGCAAATTTAGGGAAAGAAGGCGAGTCGGAACCGATCATTCCAAAGATTAGCCAGGAAACACTGGCGGAGTTAGTGGGCACTACTCGATCAAGGGTCAGCTTCTTCATGAATCGATTCCGGAAGCTGGGGTTAGTCGATTACCACGGCGGTCAAAAACGAGGCGGCCTGCAGGTTCGCAGTTCGCTGCTGAACGTCGTTCTGCACGACGGAGAACGTCAAACCAGAGGGCTTGAGATCCCTTAAGCCCAGACCCTCACACCGCCGGTAATTTGGGCAGGGTTCTCGCCGGATCTCGTTCGGTGATCTGGCTATCGCAAAGCATATCGTCTCCGATTAAGGCGTTGTGAATGGCTATATCCGCCGGAAGTCGCGGCAGGATGCCAGCCGTAAGCGGCGCTCCAGCGCACCCGCGGGGCCCGAATCCAAAGATACTTGTGAGAATGCCATGGGCACTGGCCATTCCGAGCACGCCGTGTTTCATGTCGTTTCTCCTTCCCAGGCTATTCGCGTGGCGGCTATCGTGTCGCTTCGTCGGCGATCTGTTGCGCCATGATTGCTTCAGCACTAGTGGGATCCATGCTGTGAGCGGCATCAAGAATTTGCTTCCCTCGCTCAGCGTCACCGCGTTTAAAATATGCCATCGCCAAGTGATAGCGATGAGCAGCAGATGGGCCGTTCCTCAGCGGCTCCAGCTGCGCGACAGCAGACTCGTACATTCCTTTGTTATAGAAAGCCCAGCCGAGAGTGTCATTCACAAAGGGATTATCGGGGGCGATCTCTTTGGCTTGCTGGGCGTATTTCAACGCTTCGTCACGTTGGCCTGCGAGGATCAAGCAGTACGCCAAGTCATTGAGCGATACCCAATCCCCCGTTCGGGTTTCGAGCGCTTTCTTGAAGGCGGCGATCGCCGCCGGATAATTACCCGAGGACTCCTCGATCATCCCGAGGCGAACTGCTGCCAGGGAATTGGGAACTGTTCCGTTCATCAAGCGGCGCAGAGTTTGACGGGCGGAGTCCAGCTTGCCCTCCTTGGAATCCAAGAGAGCTAAGCCGACTTCCGCGGGCTGAAAGGCCGGATCGGAGGTCTTGCTCGTCAGAAATGCCGAACGCGCTCCCGCCGAATCGCCAGCAATGAGAAGCGTCTCCCCCAGATATCCGTGGAGTGGCGCGGAATGGGGTCGTTGGCTTGCATACACCCTCACTTTGGCGATGCCCGCCGCGGTTTCTTTCGCGGAAAAATAGG
>CADEFM010000023.1 GCA_902826605.1 uncultured Acidobacteriota bacterium | reverse complement strand
GTCAGAATGCCCTTGGCCACCACCGGAACTTTGATGAAGGGTCGGATTTCATCAATGTATTTCCAGTTGTACCAAAGCCTGCCTTCCGGAACCCGGTAAGGATTCTTGGTGGTGGGTCTGCGGGCAGGCGTACCGGCGGCGCGGGGATCTTCCGTTAGATGCCGGAAGTGCTGGTCGCGTTCGTAATAGGCAGCCTGCTGATCCATCGTGATAGCCACTGCCGCAGCGCCCGCAGCTTGCGCCTTCTCCAGTATTTCGCGGGTGGCGTCCACGGATGGGCGGGGATACAGCTGAAACCATACAGGACCGGTCGCGCAGGGCGCGATCTTGTCGAATGGAAAGCTCGAAACATTACTTACGATGTAAGGAGTATTCGACGCTGCCGTGGTTCCCACGTGCGTCGCCATCTCGCCCTCTTTGTGAATCAGGCCGTGACCGGATGTCGGAGCGGCCATGATGGGGAAGGCCATTTTGGTGCCAAGAAGTTCGGTCGCCGTTTGAATGGAGCTAATGTCTGCGGCTCCGCGCGGCACCAGATCCACCCAGCTAAACGCTTCACGATTGCGACGCAAATTGAACTCGCTCCCGTCACCATGGGCTGTATAGTCATACAGCTGTCGCGGAAGCTTGGCGTGAAACACTTCTTCAAAATCCATGATGCTGGCCATCTCGTCGAAGCCCGGGATTCGACTATGGTCGTGAAAAGGATCAAACTGCTGAGCGCGAAGCAGCGATGAACCGGCCAGGCCTCCTAGCCCCCAAAGTGCGCGGCGCCTACTTGGATCGAAGCGTTTCATTTCTTCTTACCTCTCTTTAACTTTATCTATACCCAGCTATGGCCTATCGAGTAGTGTAGCTCTTGCTAAAGCCGGTCCGTTCATTGGTTACGGTTATCTTTCCCTCGGGGCTAATCGACGCCATCAGCCCACGGCCTTCGTCTGGAGGACCTTCCAGATTTGCAATCTGCTCCGGCTTCACATTATGGTCGCGGTTGGGACCAATAGCCTGATGCACTTGCCATATATCCTCCAGACCTTGGATCTTTGCCGCAGTATCCCAGGCGGCATTGTGCCACCCCTTCATTTTATCGTTGTTTACGATCAGTAGCTGCGGTTTCAGCGCTAGAACGTGCGCTGGAGCGCCTGAGTAATCATTTGTGAACCCGTGATGGGTCGCTTGGAACAGGGTTACGGTGCCCAGTTTGTTCACTGGACAGGCCAGATCCATTTCTATGTCCCAGGTCAAGTCGCCTAAGTCCAGAAATTTGAACTTGCCGTAAGTCAACAGCAATCCGACACTCCGCTGGTTTTCGGTCTTGTCCGCAGGTTTCCGTTGAGCGCCTTCGCAATAGGGATTCGTGCCCCCCGCGCCCTTCACTGGCGATGCGAGGGTATGCCCATCCGCCGTAACCACCAAGGTATCCACATCTTTGAGCGGCAGCTTGTCGCCCGGTTTTAGAATGGTGCGTTTGCCGGCCACCACCGCTTTGTAGGCTTCCCAGTCCTTCCCCCAGCGGGGATGCTGCGCTTCCACTGAGTCTCCGTGATCCAGAAAGTGTTCAATTGGAATCAATTTGGCCAGCGCAGGCACGCCGCCCACGTGATCGCCGTGGTAGTGCGTGACTACCAGATAGTCAATCTTCTTCACGCCTGCTTTTTGCGCGACGCGAAAAATACGTTTGGCATCGCGGTCATCCGGTACTGCCCAGCCGGTATCCACCAGCAACGACTGTCCCGTTGGAGTCACAATCAAAGTGGCGGCGCCACCCTCGACATCTATCCAATAAATGTCCAAATTGCGTGCGTGCGCTGTAAGGGGGATACAGGCCACTAAAAGGGCGAGAAGAACCAATTTCTTCATCCAATCCATACTACCTCACATTGCGCTAGAACGATCATGCTTGTATAGTGTCTTCATGCGAAACCTGCTCCTCGCAATCCTTGCGACCCTGCCCGCGCTGGCACAGACTTCCTCAACTGAATGGGCCGTCCACGCGGCAAATCAATATCGCGTAGTCCCCAATGTTACGTACCTTACTGCCAGCAACGTGGAATTGAAGCTGGACATATACCAGCGCACGGGTGTGGCGACCCCCCAGCCGACAGTTATCCACATGCACGGCGGATTCTGGGTGGCAGGGACCAAAGAAGCCTCCACCATGGCGCTGATGCCGTGGTTTGAGATGGGCTGGAACGTCGTGAATGTTGAGTATCGGTTGGGTCGCCAGGCTCTAGCGCCGGCCGCCGTCGAGGATTGCTTTTGTGCGCTGCGTTTCCTCAACACCGAGGCTAAGACATACAACATCGATACGTCGCGTTTAGTGGTAACCGGTGAATCGGCCGGAGGGCACCTGGCGTTGTCATTGGGGATCATTCCGGAGAGCGTCGGCCTCGACCTGCAATGCGCGGGGGCGCCGCTGCCGCGGCCAGCCGCTGTGATCAACTGGTACGGTGTCGCAGACGTGGGAGACGTAATCGAGGGTCCTCATCGAGCCAATAACGCCGCTCGATGGATGGGCGGTATGCCGAACAAAATGGAAATCGCCAAGCGCGTTTCGCCGTTGACATATATCCGTGCGGGCTTGCCTCCCGTCCTTACGATCCATGGCGATGCCGACACCACGGTGCCCTATCAGCATGCGGTGCGCCTGCACGCGGCGTTGAATGAAGCGGGCACTCCCAATCAGTTGTTGACGATCCCCGGGGGAAAGCACGGCGGCTTCACGCCCGAAGAACGAACGAAGATTTACGCAACCGTCCGCGAGTTTCTTGCCAAAAATGGGCTGGGCCCCAAGTAAGCAGCTGTCGACAGAATTATCCGCAACTTTCGCTTGACTAGCCTAGTCGCCTCAGGCACACTGAATGGACGCGACAAGCAATTCCTGTTGCAAAGCCCAAAAAGGATCTTTATGCCTACCCTAGCAGACGCACGCCGCGTCATCGCGGCAGCTGAGAAGAAATCGGCCGAAATCGGCCAGCCCATGAATATCGCCGTTGCCGACGAAGGCGGCAACATCATCGCCCATGTGCGCATGGACGGCGCATGGATCGGCAGCATCGATATTTCGCAGAAAAAAGCGTACACAGCACGAGCGTTCGATATCATGACGAAGGATCTGGCCACGCATTCCCAGTCGGGCGGCCAGTTCTTCGGAATCCACGCCTCTAACAACGGGAAGATCATGATCTTCGCCGGCGGCATTCCATTGAAGAAGGACGGGAAAGTGGTGGGCGCCATAGGTGTAAGCGGCGGCTCCGGCGATCAGGACCATGCCGTAGCAGAAGCGGGCGCTGCAGCATTCTGACCGGCGCTTGAAGATAGCGCGGATTGCTCGGCCCAAGATTGTCTGCTGGAGTTCTCGTGAGAACTCCAGCGCGTCCCGCTGCGTCTTAGCGGACAATTTGAGGCCGGGCATCGCATGCTCATTACGGTCTCGCGAAGTTTTTTCATTCCCCGCCAGCGACCGCTGAAGCCGCGGATCCCGAATTCGTTAGTGTCGCGCCTGCTGCCGACATTTGAAATCCGCTGGATTGCATAAAGCCACTAACGCTGTCAATCGATTGTTGTATACTCTGGCCCATGGGCAGAGTAGTGAAATGAAAGGACGAACGAGATTCATGAAGTACGCTAAAACATTGGCTGCATTGTCGGCGGTAGTGATCACCCTGACCAGCTTGGCCTTGGCCGCTGATCCCGATATCAATGTCCTGAAGAACGGCGGCGCACTGGACCGGCTCTTCAAGCAATCGGGCGTGTACAACGCTTCGAGCACTGGCAAGACCCCCGGTTTCGTGGTCGATCCCGCATGGCCGCAACCGCTGCCAAATAACTGGCTGGTTGGCCAAATCGGCGGACTCTACGTCGATCAGCATGATCATATCTGGGTCTACAATCGGCCGCGCACGATGACGGATGTAGAGGCTGGGCTGGAAGGGCCCGTACCAGGCGCCGCCAATGACAAGAAGCAGCCAGTCAACGGACTCGGTCAGGTGCGCGAGTATGGTGCCCTCGCGGATTGCTGCAAAGCCGCCCCTGCGGTGATGGAGTTTAATGCCGACGGCAAGCTGCTGCGTTCCTGGGGTGGCCCGGCTGATCCCGGTTTTCTCGGTGGCAAGTGCAAGGTGGAGGCAGGCTGCATTTGGCCGAGCAGTGAGCACGGCATTTATGTCGACCACAATGACAACGTCTGGATTTCCGGAAATTCCGGACAGGCAGGCCGGGGAGGGTCGCCGTGGATCACCAATAAGGCAGGAGGAGACGGCTTCATATTGAAATTTGACATGAACGGCAATTTCAAGATGAGGATCGGCGGAACTCCCACAGGGCCCAGCAGCAACGATACGAGTGGAGGAATTAATGGCACCCCGGTGTTATACCAGTCGGCTGACATGGTAGTAGATCCGGCGACGAACCGCCTATATGTCGCCGACGGCTACGGCAACCGGCGGGTACTCATCGTTGACGCGAACACGGGCAAATATATAGGCCATTTCGGCGCCTATGGAACCAATCCTGTCGACGACGCAGCCGCCAGGGCCGCAGGAACGTGGATCGCTGACTCTTCCAAAGGCAACAAGAAGCCGGCATTCTTCCGGAATCCCGTGCATTGCGTGAAGATTGCCAATGACGGCAAGATTTATGTCTGCGACCGGGGAAATGACCGCATCCAGGTATTCGACAAGAACGATCCCATGCTTGGGAAACCGTGTACCAACCCTACAGGCGAGGCGGGCAAGTGCGGTTTCGTTGCCGAGCAATTCATCAGCGAACACACCAATGTCATCGGAACTGCAGTTTCAATGAACTTCTCCACGGATAAGGCCCAGAGCTGCCTCTACGTCGGAGACAACGCCAACATGACCATTTACATTCTGAACCGTAGCAATCTTCAGGAGTTGGGCCGGCTGGGACGCAGTGGGCAGATGTCCGGAGACTTCCACTGGCTGCATCAGGTGAGCGTGGACTCCAAGGGCAACATCTATACCGCGGAAGTCGATACTGGAAAACGGATCCAGAAATTTCTCCGGTATGGCGCGACCGGATGCAGCGGGACCGGGTCGTCTACCGTGGGTGGAGTTGTGGCCGCCAAGTAGCACACACGACGACACTTATCTCAATTTCGACTGTTTGGACACCCAGCGTTTTTACGGTAGATCACCGCATCCTTGGGTTCGCCCTGCTCTAAAATAGGCGCTTGACAAACTGAGCCGAGTACACTATTTTACGTGAACTGTACTCTCTCAAATGGCCAAGATGCTAACACCGGTCGTGCGGAGCACGCTGTCCAGTGCTGCTTTTGAGCAACTCACCTCTTTCATTGTCAATGGCCAATGGAAGTCTGGAGACCGCATTCCGCCAGAGCGCGATCTTTCGGCGGAGCTTGGTATTGCGCGCACATCCCTGCGGGAAGCGCTGAAAGCCATGGAGTTTGTCGGCATGCTGGAAAGCCGGGTGGGAGACGGAACTTTCGTTTGTCCACGCTCGGAATTTCTCGCGAAGCCGATGCTGTGGGCATTTACGGGAACCGATCCTGAAGAATTACAAGATGTCGTAGAGTCCCGCGCGCTCTTGGAAGTCGACCTTGCTGGGCTCGCGGCAGCTCGCGCATCGCAGGCCGAGATCGATGAAATCGGCGAGACGATCGAGTTGATGCGAAGCGAGACAACAAAAGGACGATCCATTTTTGAAGCGGATATGAAGTTCCACTTAGTGATCGCATCCGCCGCGCACAATGAGGTCTTGAGTCACGCAGTCCAGTTATTGAGGAACATGCTGCGGCATTGGATTTACCTCAAACTGCAACTCCCTGAAGTTCCGGGCCAGGTCATTCAGGAGCACGTCGCAATTTTCGAGGCTATTCGAAATCGTGATTCTGTCGCCGCCCGTGCTTCGATGCTTCATCACCTGGAGCAAACGAGCAAATTTGTTGGGCAGGTCACTCCTCATCATGACGGAGCGGGTTCCGCGCGATCCAACTAGGGCTGCTGGTGGGCGGCGGATCCTCCTTCAAATGATTGTGAACCCCGCCGAGCGGTAACGAACCTCATGCCGAGTTCGTCTAAATGTTGCTTTCGGAGCTATGGCTACCACATGCTTCACTCTCGACGACGGTTCTAGTCGAAGGCAAAGGATTGACATACTGGTCAGACCAGAATACCATGTACGTTGCGGCCTGACGTACTGCGGTTGTATCGCTAGTACTTCGGCCGCGACAGCCTCCGACGCGAATGGTTGTCTTGATGAGCGGAAAGGATCGGTTTAAGTTGGGATGAACGGCTTTTTGACGCGCGTGCTTACACCGTCGGCTCGGTTCGGACTCATCTGCCTCATCGGAGTCGCATTGACTCCCAAGCAGGCCGTCTCACAACAAAAACCGGTGAACGTTGAGGATGTCTTTAAGAATATCCAAGCGCTTAAAGGTATTTCCGCCGCTGATTTCATGGGCACCATGGGCGTTATGACAGCGGCGCTGGGCTTCGACTGTGCGGACTGCCATACCGGAGCGGGCACCGACAAAGTGGATTGGGCATTCGATACTCCACGAAAGAGAATTTCCAGAAGAATGGTGACGATGGTTGCCGCGATTAACAAGGATAACTTTGGCGGGCGGCAGGTTGTAACGTGCTGGACGTGTCACAGAGGCCGAGATCGCCCTCTGGTCACGCCTACGGTAGATGGCATTTATGCCGCTCCTGTTATTGAAATGGATGACGTATTCAGGGCCGCTCCCGGTCAACCGTCCGCGGATCAAATCCTGGACAAATATATGCAAGCGTTGGGCGGCATGCAGAAGGTCTCTGGCGTTACCAGTATTGTGGGGACAGGCGTCAGTATTGGATTCGGAAGTTTTGGTGGCGGTGGAACGGTTCAATTTTACGCAAAGGCTCCCGCTCAGCGAACCACCATCATTGAATTTGCGAGTGCGACGGCCAGGGACTCCAACGTTCGATCTTTTAACGGAACCTCCGGTTGGGTGAAAACGCCGCTCTCGGTTCTGGGTGAGTATGCCCTCACAGGCGGCGAATTGGATGGAGCAAAGCTTGACGCCCAGTTGACTTTTCCTGGACAAATTAAGCAAGTCCTCAGCAATTTACGAGTTGGCTTGCCAGTCACGCTCAATGATCGCGATGTGCAGGTTGTCCAAGGAGAAACGCGCGAGGGTATCATTGCAACATTGTATTTCGATATGGAGACGGGCTTGCTCTCCCGCGTGATCAGGTATGCAAAATCCCCCATCGGTCGCGTCCCTACGCAAATCGATTATTCTGATTATCGTGAGGTAGGCGGGGTCAAGATGCCGTTTCGGTGGGTTTTTGGCTGGTTGGACGGTAAAGATTCAATTGAATTACGCGATGTCCGGATAAATGTGCCGATCGAGGCGGCTAAATTCGGAAGGCAGACCCCGCAGAAATGAAACGATCGCAGGCCGCGTCGACGCGACGGTTTGGGGTACAATGATTTGGCGCAAAGTGGGAACCTAATCTTATGAAACCTTGGCTCAGAAATTGGAAAACGAATCTGGTGGTCCTGTGTGTGATGGCTGCGATTCCAGCGGCTGCCCAGAGCAGGCTGCCTCGCACGGCTGACGGGAAACCGAATCTGAACGGTATCTGGCAGACTATGAATACCGCGAATTGGGATCTGCAGGGACACGAAGCCAGGGCGGGCGTCGTTGTGGCGCTCGGCGCCATAGCTGCGGAGCCCGGCGGACAGGGTGTCGTGGAGGGGGGAGTCATTCCCTACTTGCCTGCGGCGGAAGCGCAAAAAAAGAAGAATTTCGAAAACCGCCTCGAGTTAGACCCAGAGGTAAAATGCTACCTTCCGGGTGTTCCGAGGGCAACCTATATGCCGTACCCGTTTCAGATCTTCCAGACGGCAAATAACATTGGCATCGCGTACGAATATGCCGGAGCCTATCGCGACATCTTTCTAAAAGACCCCGGGCCCGCTCCAGCAGATTCTTGGATGGGTAAATCAGTGGGTCGCTGGGAAAAGGACACGCTTGTGGTCACCGTTACGGACATGGACGAACGTTCGTGGCTTGATCGCGCCGGAGACTTCCACAGCGCCGAGTTGAAGGTGACGGAGCGGTACACGCTTGTGGATCCCAACGTGATCAACTACGAAGCGACGCTTGAGGATCCTAAAGTATTTTCAAGGCCCTGGAAGATCAGCATGCCGCTGTATCGGCATTTGGAAAAGAACGCGAGGCTGGTCGAATTTAAGTGTGTCGAATTCGTTGAGGAGTTGCTGTACGGCAAGTACCGGAAGAGGGCTAGCAACTAGAGGCACCGTCGGCTAGTATGATGGGTGAGAGGTTGGAATGAAATATATGAGAAACAAGCTAGCTTTTGGATTCGTTGCTGTGGCTCTGTTTTGTTGTACGGCCACGCTGTGGGCGCACCACGCATTTTCCGCGGAATTCGCCCTCGACAAACCGATTCATTTTACGGGAGTGCTAAGCAAAGTGGAATTAGTCAACCCCCACGCTTGGTTCCACGTTGACGTGAAAGGTGCGGACGGGACAATGAGCACTTGGATGGTAGAGGCGGGCACTCCCAATGTTCTATTCAGACGTGGCATAACCAAGAATTCCGTGAAGGTTGGCACGGAAGTCATCGTGGACGGTTTTCAGGCTAAAGATGGTTCGTTCAAGGCAAGTGGAAGAGATGTGACGCTCCCGAACGGACAAAAGTTGTTCATTGGGTCAGAGGAACAACCCGCTAAGTAACAAAGGGCAACAGAGCAACGTTGAGCAGATGAGGCTCTTATCGCCTTCGTTTGATGCCCCATGGGGAACCTTTGGACCCCAAATCTAGGAGATTTAACATGAAATACCTGTCGGCAGCCGCGATTTCGTTAGGTGTCTTACTGGGGGCAATTGGTTCTTCGGCTCAGGTAGGCTCCGCCGCCAAGCCCGCTCCAGTCAAGAAGTCTGCAGGTTGGACCGCGCCTCGTCTGCCGAATGGTAAGCCGGATTTGGGCGGGTACTGGTCGAACAACACGGCTACGCCGTTCCAGCGCCCCGAAAATCTGGCCAGTAAAGAGTTCCTGAGTGACGAGGAAGCCAAAAAACTAGAGGTGGAGTCCCGCGAGCGCACCAAAGCCTCGGATCTGCAGAAGATCCAGCGGCCGAATGAAATTGGGGATTACAACGCGGTGTATAAAGAAGACGGCAGATGGGCTTTGCCGAACAACCGCACGTCCATCATCACCGATCCTAAAGACGGCAGGATGCCCCCTTTGACGCCGGAAGCACAGAAAAGGTTCGACGCGGACCAGGAGAGCCATAGGCTGCGTCCGCACGATGGGCCGGAAGATATGACCACGATCGAGCGTTGCATCACGTGGATCACGAGCGGCCCACCCATGCTGCCCACGTTTTACAACAACAACTATCAGCTGATTCAAACTCACGACCACGTACTGATTCTGGCGGAGATGATCCACGATGTCCGGATCATTCCTCTGGATGGGCGTCCGCATGAGAACGTGCCTCAGTGGATGGGCGACTCGCGAGGCCGCTGGGAAGGCGACACACTCGTGGTGGAGACGATCAATTTCAATGGGAGACGAGGCTGGTTTGGCACGCCGATGACCGAGGGCGGTGGCGGTAAACGCACCGATCAGAAGATGAAAGTTACCGAACGGTTTACTCGAACGGCGCCAGATATTCTGCTTTATCAGTTCACCGTCGACGACCCTGGTATGTTTACGAAACCATGGTCTGGAGAAATTCCGATGCGCACCGTTAAGCCTCCGATTTACGAATACGCGTGTCATGAAGGTAACTACGGCATGTCCCTCATTCTCTCGGGGGCGCGCGCCGAGGAGCGCGGAGCCGCAGCGAAACCGTCGAAGTAAAAGCATAAAGTTTTCCTGCTACGCATGGATCCAAAATCGCGGAGGTAGCTCAAAGGGCACTAGCTGAAACTTTTATCAGGGAGGTCCATGTAGATTTCCGTGTTGTGGCAAGCGCGCCTGGAGCTATTGACATCCTGATACGCCCACGGTACCATTGAGCGGTCGATTTCTCGGCCTTCCCGGCTACTGGTCGGTATTTCGGTATTAAGGATTCACCATGACACCTGTCTTCTCCATTCACGGCTGTTCCACTGGGTGTTTTTCCCGCCGACAAACATGCCCAAGTCCTGCTGGCAGGACTAGCCCGCAGATTCCAAATTCGCAAGACACGAGCTGCAATCATCAACGTTTTCAGGAGTTCATCGCTCCTACAGTTTCAAGAAGTACCCTAATTGTTTAAGAGGAGACTAATATGGCGACCAATCGCGGAGTAGCATACGTTAAACCAGGAGTGGTGGAGGTCCAATCCATACCATATCCCAAGCTTAGAATGCCCAAGAGCGAGACTGATCCATTCGGCGGCAAAGATGCTCCGCATGGTGTGATCTTGAAGGTGGTGACCACGAACATTTGCGGGTCGGACCAGCACATGGTGCGTGGCCGCACGACCGCCCCCGCAGGGCTGATCCTGGGCCACGAGATTACCGGCGAAGTTGTCGAGAAGGGCAACGATGTCGAAATGCTCAACATCGGAGATCTGGTTACAGTCCCGTTCAACATCGCTTGTGGACGTTGCCGCAATTGCCGGGAAGGAAAGACCGGCATCTGCCTGACGGTAAATCCGGCGCGGCCGGGCGCCGCCTACGGGTATGTGGATATGGGCGGCTGGGTAGGTGGTCAGGCTGAGTACGTGTTGGTGCCCTACGCCGACTTTAACCTGGTCAAGTTTCCCAACAGAGATAAGGCCCTGTCAAAGATTCAAGACCTGACGTTGCTTTCCGATATTTTCCCCACGGGTTATCATGGCGCGATTCAAGCGGGTGTCACTACCGGATCCATCGTTTACGTCGCCGGTGCCGGACCCGTGGGCCTTGCGTGCGCGGCGTCCTGCCACTTGTTAGGTGCAGCTGTCGTGATCGTGGGAGATATGATTCCGGAAAGACTTGCCCAGGCTAAGAGCTTTGGCTGTG
This sequence comes from uncultured Acidobacteriota bacterium, assembly GCA_902826605.1. GTDB lineage: Bacteria > Acidobacteriota > Terriglobia > Bryobacterales > Bryobacteraceae > Palsa-187. The sequence continues at coordinate 9,891 of CADEFM010000023.1, read as the reverse complement.
AAACCATCGATTTACGCAAGGATGCGTCGTTGGCGGATCAGATCGCGCAAATCACAGGCGAACCTTTGGTAGATTCCGCAATTGATTGTGTCGGCTTTGAGGCCCGAGGGCACGGGAGCGCCGGCGCTGCTGTGGAACAGCCCGCCACGGTTCTGAATTCGATTATGGAGATTACTCGAGCGGGTGGTTCGCTCGGCATCCCGGGGTTGTATGTGACGGGAGATCCGGGTGGCGTCGACGCAGCCGCTAAAATCGGTTCGCTGAGCATTCGTATCGGATTGGGTTGGGCGAAATCTCACTCGTTGCATACTGGTCAGTGTCCCGTGCTCCGTTACAACCGGCAATTGATGCAGGCGATTTTGCACGATAAGATCCATATCGCCAAGGCTTGTAACGTGAACCTTATCACGTTGGACAACGCGCCTCAAGGTTACAAGGATTTCGACAAAGGCGCCGCCACGAAGTTCGTGATCGATCCGCACGGCACAGCGAAGCGAGCCGCTGCCTAAAGACGCTATAGACAAGTACGGGCGCGCGAATCGGCCGACACACGCGTCGCAGCCGATTTCGGCGCCCACCCGTCTCCCTCTTGCGGCGATCCCTAAAGGGATCGCCGCTTTGATTTCCAATCGCCTTTGCGAAAGCGTGCGGTCAGGGAAGTTTACTGCTTCGGAGGTGTGGGGTCCAGGCCATAATTCATAGCCAGATAGTCAGCGATGAACAGCGACATCACTTCTTGAGATATCAGCCTCGCATCCCATGACGGTTTCGACGAGGTCCTTCCACTCCGCCTTGGGTATTTTCAGCGTGGTGAACCTCTGCTAGGTCGTCACTCCAGGGGGGAACCCATACCCAAATCATAAGACGCCAGCAACGAGTGCGTATCTCTTCATTCCAATTAGGGATGGAATTGTGGGGGTAGTTCGAGCACGTCAATTTGGCCTTCACGCGTGTGTGTATGTGGGGTGCGAGTGGTGGGCCTAGAAGGACACGATACCCCGCACCCCACTATTCCCAAGCGATTTTCAATTACGCAACTTTTCGGAGCTTCGTAACTCTTCCGATCTCCACAAATTCGACGATGAAGATATTGCCGGCATGATCGAAAGCCGCGCCGTGCGGTGCGACGAACTTCCCAGGAATAAAGTTGGACCGGTCTTCCGTCGTCCGAACTCCCGCAGGGTTGGTGGTTAACCCGTCGCCCAAGTGCGCGACTACTTTGTTGTCTTTGTCGAGAAGGGTTACGCGCGCACGAAGGTCAGGTATCACGACGAGGTTTTTATGCGAATGGAAATGGCATGGTGCTCGTGTACCAGCCACCACGCTGATCGGCTTGCCGTCTAACGAATAGCGAAGAATTCGGTTATGGCTGCGGTCCGCTATCAGTAGAATCGGATTGGCCGGGTCCCGCATATCCGTATAAAGACCATGTGGGGTGCGCATTTTATCGATGGCAACGTCTGCGGGGGGGACCTCCGCAGCTTGCGCCTGACCCGGGGTCGCGGCTGGGGCGGGGCCTTCGGGAAGTCCGCCAAACGTTTGCAGCAGCTTGGGAAATGAACCCTTGTCGTTATAGTGGAATATATAAGACGACCCGTAGCCGTCGGCCACCCAGAAGTCGCCGTTGGTTCCCATTGCAATGTTCGTGGGACGATAAGGGATTCCATTGCTCTTGCCAGGAACTCTACGATATGGCTCGGAATCTTGCGGATACCCCATGGTCCAGACTTCTTCACCCTTCAGGGTGCGTTTCGTCACCAGCCCGTGCTTTTCGTCACACAAGTAAAGGAACTCGTCTTTGCCTTCTTTGTTGTAGTGCATGCCATGGGCTCCGCCCTTGAACATGCCGCCCCAGGAACGGACAAACTTACCATTGCTGTCGAAAACCACAACCGAATCCGGGCTCTGGCTTTTTGCGTTCACGGTGTGGTGGACGTAGATGTGGCCTTGAGCATCCTCGCAAACGTTGTGGGTGTTGCCGTATTTAATATGAGCCGGCAGTTCGCCCCAGTCATGGATGCACTCGTAAGTGTGCTCGCCCGCGCCGACAATTGGCAAAGCGGCTCCGGACTTCTTTTCTCCCTTGATAAAAAACGGCACCGCAGCTGCGGCGCTTGCTGTGAGAAGACTGCGTCGAGTGAAATCTGCCATACAAGCTCCTTGTCAAACAACTTCAACACATTTGCTTCTGGCCGTCAAGCGTTGGAAATTGGCGGTAGTGGTCAAGTTTGAATTGAAAGTTGACCACTACCAAATTGGCACGCGCATGCGGGCAGCATCGTTACCTGCATAAAGGCGGCCTCTGCCAATCTTCGAACGCGCTATTTCACGATGGACGCAAACCAGCGACCACGCATGAACTTGCAGAAGGGAAAACTTACGTTTGGATCAAACTTGCCGGAGAGGACAGTTCGGCGGCAACGTGAAAGTTCAATCTACTGAGCTCAAGCGAAAGCCTATGGCGAATGAAGTTGGCAGCTAGGGTTGCGCAGTTTAAATTCCAATGCTTTTCGCCGTTACAAGTTCCCGAAAACCTCAAGTATCCGAATCGCAACCGACGAGCCCGGTTTAGGGACAGCGGCAAGCCTTCTGGGCGGTCATTGCTCCGCCCGCCTGCCAAAAGAGCTCATTTTGTCGACTTGAATTTTAACCATTTCATGTTTGTAAACTATTCATATAAAGCCGATTAACAACAATGAAAGATTTCCTATTGACACATCTGGTCTAATTGTCATACCATTGCCGAAGCACGACTTCGCTTGTTGGGGAAGACATAGCCTAAAAGCCTTGCACGCCAAAATTGGGCGGGGGGCGGGGGAGGCTTGTTAGCTTCTTTGGGGATCGTTTACGGTCTCAAACGATTTGACGTCGTGCGCATAGAACGCAGTTCATAAGGGCAAGGGAGAATATAAATGCTTCAACTTGGGTCTCTAATAGAGCCTCTAAGAAAGTCTGGCGCGCTATTGGCGCTATGTTTGCTGCTGCTAGCCAGCAATGCTCGAGCTCAGCTCGGGATCAGCGGAACGATCACGGGAACGGTTGTCGACTCTTCGGGTGCGGTTGTCCCGGATGGCCAAGTCATTCTCACTAACGAGGCGACTGGAGCCGCGCGCAACCTTACAACCACCGATACTGGAGTATTTATTTTTCCAGGCCTGCCGCAGGGCACCTACTCCGTCAGGGTCGAGAAAACGGGCTTTCGGCCAATCACGCGAACTGGGGTGCCGGTAACTTCCGGCGAGCGCGTGGCGTTGGGAAATATTGAAATTGCACTTGGTCAAACCAGCGAAGCCGTCACGGTAACCGCCGAAGCCTTGGCAATTAATACGGAGAGCGCCGACGTGGGCGCCTCGCTCGGAGCATCGCAGCTCAACGATCTGGTGATCAAGGGCCGCGAGTTCATGAACATGGTGAAACTTTTGCCGGGAGTCTCTCAGACCGGCGGTGGTGACGTTGCCGGAGGCACATTCGGTATCGCGTCGCCCGCTGTGGGCGGAATTCGTTCCAACTATAACAACATGACGCTGGACGGCCAGCGCGGCAACGACCCCGGCACGCCCGGAAGCTTCTCCACTGGCGTCGCCGTGGATGCGATCGGGGAAATCAAGATCGTAACCAGCAACTATCTTGCTGAAATCGGCCCCAACCCGGGTGCGAGCATTCGACTCACCACAAAGTCCGGCACCAGAGAATTTCACGGTACCGTGTATTACTATAAGCGGCACCAACAATTCAATGCCAACGACTTTTTCATCAACCGGCAAGGGATACCAAACTTCCCGTACCGCCTGACCACGGCTGGTTTCACGTTGGGAGGACCACTCTACATCCCCAAAGTGATGAACACCGACAAGAGCAAGGCGTTCTTCTTCTGGAACAGCGAAATCACCCGCAGCGTATTGCCGGGCGGTCAAACGTTCAACACGGTCGGTATTTTGCAGTACACGACGCCCACTGCGCTGGAGCGTCAGGGCGATTTCTCGCAAACAGTAGATACCAGCGGACAGCGGATCGTGATCAAAGACCCGTCGACGGGGCTTCCGTTTGCGAACAATATCATACCTACGGGGATGATCAACCCGAACGGCCAGAGGTTGCTCAGCGTGTTCCCGCTGCCCAATTCCACCAATACGAATTTGACGGGGAACCTCTACAATTTTCAGTTCCGGAATTTTCAGGATGTGCCGAAGCAATCGCACACGCTCAAGACTGACTTTATCGTGAGCCAAAAGGACACCGTCACGATTCGTCTGAAGAGATGGGTTTCCGACACCAAGAGCTACACGGGTATCTTCAGCTATAACGGCACTCCGCTCACCTTTTACGACTATTACTTCACGCACAACGACGCCCTACTGACGTGGACGCGAATCTTTACTCCTAACGTCGTTAACGAATTTAGCGGCAGCTACATTGGTTCCCGTGAAGTGGGTGCGCCAAGGCAGGACCGAACCAACACTCCGGTGCTGCGGGCGACGCATGGAATCACGCTGGGACAGCTCAATCCGGAAGCGAATCCCTATGGAATTATTCCGAGCATGACGTTTACCGGCATCTCGAACCCGGTGTTCTTTGCCACGGATAATCGGGCGCCCATTCAAGCGCACGAATCATTGATGGAGATCTCGGACAACCTGAGCGTCAATCGAGGAACTCATGCGTTCAAGTTCGGCTTTTACGCCAATCAAATCTGGACGAACGAAGGCCAGCGAGCCCCCAATTTCAACGGGAGCTTCGCCTTCGATAGAAACCAGAATAATCCGCTCGACACGAATCACCCGTTTGCAAACGCGCTGCTCGGCAATTTCTCGTCGTATCAAGAGGCGAGCCGCCGCAATATCGCTCGGATGGGTTTAACCCTGTTTGAGTGGTACGCTCAGGACCAATGGAAGGCGACCAGGAAACTGACGCTCACCTACGGAGCGCGATTCGGCAGTGTGACTTGGTTTCACGTCGAAGCTGGGGAGCTAGGATCCATGCTGGCGTTAAGCAAGTATGATCGCTCGCAAACGCCACGTCAGTACGTGCCGGCCATTGTGGGCGGTACTCGTGTTGCATTGGATGCCGTCTCAGGACAGACGTTACCCACTTACGCAATCGGCGCGTTCGTGCCTGGCACCGGTAACCCGGCCAACGGGGTCGTGACCAACGCACAGGTTGTCGCCGGAGAATACCCGCAGGGTTGGACGGACAAACCTCCTGTTCAGTTTTCCCCCCGCGTAGGGTTCGCCTACGATGTGTTCGGCAACGGCACGACAGCCCTCCGCGGCGGTATCGGCGTAGGGAGAAACATGATCTTCAGCTCGAATCAAATGGCGAATGCGCAGGGCTTTAATCAACCGTATGTTGTCGTGTCACAGCAGTTTAACGGAAACATGAATAACCTGCTGAGCACTCAGGGCTTGGTTTTCCCCAGCGCCATGGGAGCCACCAACCGAAGCACAAACCTTCCGCGCATCTATAACTGGAGCTTTGGCGTCCAGCAGAGCTTGCCCGGGAAGCTTTCTCTTGACGTCTCCTATGTCGGCAACACGAACCGGTGGGTGCAGGGATCCAAGGATCTCAACGCGTTTCCTGGCGGTTGGCGCTTCGATCCGAATAACGTCGACACCACCAACGGCAATCCGCTTCCCGATAACCTGATCCGGCCTTATCGGGAGTACACAGCGCTGACCTATCTGGAAAACGTCCACAATTCGTACTATCACGGTTTACAGGTACAGTTGAACCGCCGGTTGGCCAATTCGCTCCAATTCGGCATCGCGTATACGTTTGGCCGCTCGCGCGGAACGGAACCCGGGACTTGCAACTTGCCTGCGGGAACCGCGGCGTGTCTGCAAAATCCGTGGGTAACGAATGAGCAATGGTTGAGCGGCTTGCAAAGCTTCCACCAAGACAACATCTTTGTAGCCAACTTCCAATATGACATCCCCAAGGCCAGTCAGCTGGCATCCAATGCTGTGGTGAAAGCTGCGTTCGATAACTGGCAGCTTTCGGGGATTTACACATACGCAAGCGGGTTCCCCTACTCCGTTACTGTAACGAGTTCCGTCCTGGGGGATATCAGCGGATCGAATATCCTGGCGCGGCCGAATGTAGTCGCGGGTCAGGATCCGGATGCCGGTCCACGCACCTTCTCAGAGTGGTTCAACAAGGCAGCTTTCTCGGCGCCTGCAAAGGGAAGCTTTGGAAACTCAGGACCCAACAACTACACGGGCCCGCCCATCAACAACTGGGACCTCACGCTGATGAAGACTATCCCGCTCGGCAACGAGACGCGGCGTCTCCGCATCCGTGTCGAAGCGTATAACCTCTTCAACCATACGCAGTTCACGACCATCAACTCCGCGGCCAGGTTTGACGGCAGCGGGAATCAAATCAATGCCCAATTCGGTCAGGCTACCGCTGCGGCACGCCCCCGAACTCTTCAGTTGGGGGCCACGCTGTACTTCTAGACTGACCTAAGCTGTAAAGAAAATGCGCGGATTCGGCAGGAAAAGAGCGGCGCTCTTGGATTGCTGAATCCGCGCATTGCATTGTGCGATGAAGAAACCCAGGTAGGATTCTGGAAAGGAATCGATGTTGGGCGGCGACCGCAGTGTTAACATAATTCTCAGTTGCGCTTTCATTCAAACAATCTGCTTTATCTAGTGGAGGATCAGCCATGATCTGCCGAATCCGAACTTTCGTAGTGTTTTCAGCGGCTATTTTTCTGTTGCCGGTGCGCATACCCGCTCAAGCGCCCGCGTCTGCCGCGAAGGGCGGGGCGGTCGCAAAGCCCAAAGCCTGGACTGTGCCCCGTCTGCCGGATGGGAAGCCAGAGCTTGCGGGATTCTGGACGAATAGTACGCAGACGCCTTTGCAGCGGCCGCAGGCCTTTGCAGGCCGGGAGTTTTTGACGGACGCCGAAATCAAGGACCTCGAAACGCCAAAACGAGACACGGATGCAGAGTGGAAGAACAGGAAATCCGATGCCGTTCCAACTGGGGACCGTGTTGTTGGAACAGATCCCGCCGCCGTCGCGCGACAAGTAGCGGAATACAACGCTGGCAGGCAAGGCGCCGACTACAATGCGGTGTATTTGGAGAACGGCAAGAAAGTCCTGCCTAACAAACGCACTTCCATCATCACGGACCCCAAGAATGGAATGCTCCCGCCCCTCACACCAGAGGCGAAACAGAAATTCGAAGCCGGCCAAGAGTACCACAAGAACCACTATCACCAGGGCCCGGAGGATCTGACGAGCATTGAGCGGTGCATCACATGGATTACCAGCGGACCGCCCATGCTGCCTTCGTTCTACAACAACAACTACCACATCCTTCAAACGAGCGACTATGTTTCGATTGTGACCGAGATGGTTCACGATGCGCGTATCATCCCCCTGGACGGGCGGCCGCATGAGAATATACGCCAATGGATGGGCGACTCCCGGGGTCACTGGGAAGGCGACACGCTGGTGGTGGAGACCACGAACTTTAACGGGAAGCGCGGCTGGTTTGGCGCACCGCAGTTCGACGGGAACGATCTAAAGCGTCCTGACGAAAAGATGACCGTAGTCGAACGCTTCACACGGACCGCTCCGGGCATACTCCTCTATCAGTTCACGGTTACCGACCCCGGTATCTACACACAGCCGTGGTCCGGCGAGATTCCCATGACAGCGTTCGAGGGCCCTGTGTACGAATATGCGTGCCACGAAGGGAACTATGCGTTGCCACTCATTCTCTCCGGTGCTCGAACCGAGGAAAAAGAAGCCGAAAGCAAAAGATCTAGGTAATAATCTACTAGAGGCGTTGCTGTTGTTGCCGGTACTGCGCGGGAGCGTGCCCCCCACGCCGCCACAAGTGCGATGCCCGAAAGGAAACGTTGGATGCGAATCTCATGGTTATTTTTGATTGCGAGCCTGATGTTGCCGGTACTGCGCGCACAGAATGACTGGCCGGTATGGGGGCACGACGAGGGATCTCAGCGCTTTTCACCGCTGACGCAAATCAATCCTGGCAACGTGTCGAAGCTGGTCCCCGCGTGGAGTTACACGATGAAGAAAGAGGGACAAGATTTTCGCTTAAGCCAGTCCACACCGCTTGTGGTAAATGGAGTGATGTACCTCTCTTGGCCGTGGAACCATTTGGCCGCGATGGAGGCCGACACGGGCAAAGTCCTCTGGGAATACAATGCCCGTGGAAGCTATCGCGGCAATGAAGCGTCCCTGCGGGGCGTAGCCTACTGGCGAGGTGATGGGCAAACTCCGCCCCAGATCGTTTTTGGCACGGAGGATGGCGAACTTTATTCGCTCAACGCGAAGACCGGTAAGCTGAATCCTGGATTTGGCAACGAGGGTATCGTGAACCTGAAGACGCCCGAAGTAATGAATGGTTTTATGAATCTGCACCACGGAATGACGTCTGCGCCGCTTGTCTACAAGAATCTTGTGTTTACGGGCAGCCACATTGTGGACCAAACGGGAGTAAAAGGTCCGGCGGGCGATGTGCGTGCCTGGGATCTGCGCACGGGGAAACTGGTATGGACGTTTCACACGGTGCCGCGTCCGGGCGAGGTGGGCAATGATAGCTGGCCGGGGGATACCTGGAAAAATGTCTCGGGCGCGAACGTGTGGAGCTTCTTCAGCCTCGACGTGAAGCGTGGAATTCTTTACATGCCATTGGGCTCCGTCAACAACGATTTCTATGGCGTGGATCGCCCAGGACCTAACCTGTTTGCGAATTCAATCGTAGCCGTGGATGCCGAAACCGGAAAACTGAAATGGTACTTCCAGGCGATCCATCACGAACTGTGGGATTACGACATGCCCATTCCGCCGATCCTGTTTGACGTTGTCAAGGACGGCAAGAAGATTCCAGCAGTCGGAGCGATGACCAAGAATACTCTGCTCTTTATTTTTGACCGCGTGACGGGGAAACCGATTTACGGAGTGGAGGAACGGCCGGTTCCTCAAGGAGACATCCCGGGCGAGTGGTACTCTCCCACCCAGCCCTTCCCTGTCAAACCCCCGCCGCTGGTACGGTTGAGCTTCAAGTATCCGGATGACATCGCGAAAGTCACCCCCGAGCATGAGGCGGCCTGCCGTGAATTATTGGGGAAGGAAGAAGGCGGCCGTAATCGCGGCCCCTACACACCGCCGTCCGAAAAAGGTACGCTCCAATTGCCTTGGGTACTGGGTGGCGCCACCTGGAGCGGTGGCACATTTGATCCGAAGCTTGGTTACTACATCATCAACACGACGGACTCGGGCGATCTCAGCATCGTACGCCGGCAGAATGCTGATCCCAGCATCCCCCGTCCGACTCCGCAGGATGTGAACACCCTGGGACCTGCGGAAACTCCGCGATTGTTCATCCATCCTTTCCGTAGCCCGAGCCAGCCGCTTGTGAACGGGTGGCCTTGCTGGCAGCCGCCTTGGGGAAGGCTGACCGCCATCAATGTGAACACGGGAGACATCGCCTGGCAGATACCCTTCGGAACCATGGATGGAGTACCGGCGGGAATGAAGACGGGCGCTCCTAATTTGGGTGGCGGCCCCACATCGACGGCCAGCGGACTCATTTTCATTGGAGCGGCGCGGGACAGTTATTTCCGCGCGTTCGATTCAAAAGCCGGTCAGGAACTATGGAGTACGAAGACCGAAGAGGTAATTCACGGGAATCCCATTACCTATATGGGCAAAGACGGGAAGCAATACGTTGCCGTTACCGCCGGCACCAAGCTATTGACCTATAGACTGCCATAATCGTGGGAAGTCACGGGATTTCCGTATAGAGTGGGGATACAGTATAAAGAGGTATCCTCCGAACTAGGACCCTTGTATTTTCAGGCGACTGATCGAAGCAGAATAAGCGGGAGTAATTCAGTGGTAGAATGCCAGCTTCC
>CADEFM010000022.1:12319-20938 GCA_902826605.1 uncultured Acidobacteriota bacterium | reverse complement strand
TCTGCGAAGATTCCACCCGGATCGACCTCACCGACGATTCCATCGAATTCCGGCTGGGAGCGGTGCAGATCTTTTCCTGAGAGGTCCATGTGCCAGACACAAGTCTGTTCCTGCTGTGGTTTTTGGGCATCCCGGCGGCACTCGCCGTCGGGATGCTCGTCTTATTGGCCATTGAATGGACCGCCTGGCACATGCGCGATGCCAAGGTCCGTTGCGCTGATACGATCTCCGGATGGCGGGTGAATGCGGCTCTTAAATTCGACCAAAAGGCAGACCAGCAGAAGTTCCTAGAATGGCTCGCGGCGCAAGGCGGAACAGATCCGTCCAAGGGCGGCGTGGATGAGAGGCTAGTTGAGGCGCAAGCGCAAGCCGAATTGATTCGCGCCTTAGTGGAAGAAGAAGTTCCTAAAGCCGTTTTGCAGTGCGTCGACACCCACCGTCTGATGGCCCAGGTGACCGGCGCGTATCACCTTTCCGAAATCGCCTACGAACCAGAATGCCACCAGTTGCGCGCAGGTGTTGTCTGGATTTTGACGCATACCTCCGCGCTTCTGAACGGTTACCCATTAAAGCTTGACGACAAGCGGCTTCTCCACAATGCCATCGTCTTAAGGAAGCGCGCACTTCCGACTTGCCGCCGGTGTCCTTTTGTTCGACTTGCCGTAGCCGAAGCACCTCGTCTGTGCCCAACCGCGGAATTGGTTCAAATACGAGGGGCGAATGCCGGGAACCTTCCGTAGTCGCCTTAGACATGCCCGAGTGCACGTTGGAGGCACCGGACGCATCGGTAGCGGCGTCATTCTCGGCCTTCATGCGGCGGGCGTTGGTGAAATCAGCTGCAACGACCCACAATTGTTCGAACGCGAACAGCTTGAATCCTGCGTGTTCTCCAGGCCGTCTGACTTAGGCCGTCCAAAAGTTCACGTGTTGGAACGATTCCTGGATGGGCGGGCGGATTTCGCCTTCACGCCAATCGTCGCTCGGAATCAGTCGCTCAAAGTTCGCCCTTATCTCGAACAGGCCCACGTGATCGTCTCATGCGCCAACGACCTGAGTGCACGGCTTTACCTGGAACGAATGGCAATAAGGCTTGGAAAACCATGCGTTCAGGCGTGCGCCCAGGATGCGCGTACGGCAATGGGAGGTCTGATTTCAGTGTGGGTGCCGGAGGCAAATTGCTCGTGCTTCGGGTGTTTGTTCCCTGACAGCAACCAAACGTTTCGCAGGGGAGAGATTCTCCTACCTACGGTGACTGCAAGTATTGGGGCGCTGGCCGCACAGATTGCCGTAGAACTTCTCGGCTCAAAGCCTACTCACTGCGCTGAAACTCACAACCTCTTTCCGCTAGATCTGAAAACTCACCGAATGGAAGCTATCTCGGTGAACCCACGCGCGGGATGCAAGATTTGCGGAAAAGCCGCAAAACGATGAATGTTCTTTTTCTCGTGATCGATACACTTTTGTGGATGATGATGATCTTGCTATTTCTCGCGGGTGGCGTAACCTTCGCTTTTGACCCTGATCGCGGGCGAGAGTTGTTAAAGCGTTCCGGAGTCTTGGTGGTAATGCTCTTGCTAGTGCGAATTCTTTTTGAATAACGGTGCGTTTCCGGCTCCGAATGATTCTGTGTGGTTGCGACCGGCTGCAGCCAATGCATGGAGGGGGCGGGCCCAACAACTACCGCCCCCCGGTGGCCAGCTCCAGAATGGTGGCACCGGTTAAGGAGCCCCCCGGAGCGGAACCTCCGCTATTTAGATTTGCCCATCGAAATTGTTGTTTCAAGGAGGGCGGTAAATGCCCCCAGGCTGCCCGCTCATGGGTGTGGATGATGTTCGGGGAAAAAGGCCACCGCTTCATCTATCTGGCCGGAAAGTAGCCAAGGTATCGAAGTAGCAGATAGAGTGTCCCGATAGCAACAACACCAAGAAAGATGGGACTTGGAATCGAGAAGTTCGGTCGGTCTGGTTGGGCCATTAGTTGGCGTTCCCACCACCGAATGGTTCAGCTCCCACCGTTCGCGGCAAATGTGAGCGTGGACTTAACTTTTGAAAAAATGGTGCTGATTTGAGTGGCGACGGCCGGCATAACGGTGCCAGCGGTCATAGCTACGAAACCAACCATCAACGCGAATTCGATCAAATCCTGACCGCGCGTGTCCATGAGCACCTTCAGTAGGAGTAATCGGTCCTTCATTTAACTACCTGTCGGTGTGGATGGGGGAATACAGTAGGGCGGTTGAGCAAGAAGGGCGGGAATAAATATGAACCTCTATCGCCCGCCCCCTTACCGCCCCCGCGTCCATGGGGGCCTTATTGGAGCCACGGAGGGAGGCTCCACTTGTTTTATACGCCCAGAACATGTTGGGTTTCAAGGGGGGAGAAGTATTAATTCTGCCTCCTAGTGCGGCACCTGTACTCACCGACAAGAGCGATATTGTTATAGTCTTTGCCGCCACTGACAAGGCCTTGGTTGGCCGATTTCCGCCCGCCGTGAAGCCTATGTAGTAGGTGAATACGGTAAACTAATCATCTTCGTGCATGCGGAAGCGGGGAACGGTGCCGGATGAAAGGATCCACGCTCCTTCGGTCAACTCTGTCCAAGCTCACTGCTTAGCTATAGAAAGTTTCCCATTGTGCAGGCAGTGAAAACCAAAGCGTACAGCCCGCGCTAGGATGGCGGGCCAATAGTAACTGTCAGCCCCCGCCCGTACGAGCAGCGCACTCGCAAAGAGGCAGCCGAGCGAGCTACTGGGAAAACCTGGTCGTCGGGATTGAAGAACAGGCAACACTCGGCGAAAGTTGGGCGTTGACTAATCTACATTAGCCATTTTGAAATCCTTGTGTTCTGGCCGCCCCCCGCGCAACTTCGGTTGCGGGAGATAGCGAGCACAAAAGCTCTACAATTCACAACACCCAGCTTTCAAATTGTTTAAGATTTTAAACGGTTATCGCGACGGGATAGTGGGTGCTAAGCCAACGTTCCAAGGGCATGCGTTGGGGTGACGGTATAACGCGCTGCCATGTGGCAACGCCGGTCTTTAGGGAGTACTCACCCATTAAATAGTGCAGCTTATTGAAGATTCTTACAGGTCCGTCTTGTTTGGAATGTTCGGAGTAAAAAGACTCGTTGATAATATGATGGTTCAGACCATTAGGGTCGTGTTGCATTACTTATGGTACCACGTAAATGTTTCATTTCCGTGTATTGCGAACAAAACAAATGCTTTGGATGGCTTTGGTGGAATCTGGCTTGGCACGCCTCCTAGACTCTGCGATTGCCATATCCACATACCTTTTATTGTCCAGGATGCGTCTGAACGCTAAGGGAGCGAGCCTCAACGCGATGCGTGTCAACAACAATGAGACACCTGGCATGAAGGTTTAAGGAGTATTTCCTCCGAAGTTGGCCGGTTGATCCAGACCCGGGAGGGGAGCTCCGGTGGTCGGGGTGGTCTCCGAACGAAGCGCTCGGGATGGGAACGGAAGGCGGCATCGTGGACGACCTGACGATGTGCCAAGATGTGCGGGGCTTGGCCGTGGGTGCTGGTCGTTGTACCAGTGGGAAGAAGGACTGGCAGAAACCGCGAGCGTCTTCGATGGAGCCGGAGCGATCCGGGAAGCCGAGGCGGTATTTCAAGGTTCGGAACTGGCTTTCCGACGGATTGTCATCGGAAACATGCGGACGGTTGTGGGTTTTGACGACGCCCAGATCGGCCAACAACAGGGCGACGGGTTTGGATTTCATCGAGAGCCGCGATCGGCATAAACGGTGAGCTGACCGGGCCTCGATGGTCTAAGATACTTCAACACACATGCCGCAAAGTTGAACTCAAAGCGCATCTTGCGAAGCTGGGGGCATCAAGCTTCAATCCGGAATTGGTGGAACAGATTGTCGAGAACGCCAACCGCTACCTTGAAATGTGAAGTTAACATTCGTTTGCTATGATCACGTGCAAACGTTCCTTAGAAACGTGTGGATACATCCCTTCCCATGGGCCGGTCCAAATTGAGACCTTGGATCGGCCCTTTTTCTTGTTGTTATCATTGCATCAATTACAGCGAACGCTCTCATGATTGCGTTCGCAATCCTGCTGGGGGCCTATCCAGTTCCTCCGGATCGGCCCCTTTCACTTCATCAGCCGCCGGGCGTATGATTCGTCCGCGAACGTTTCTTGCAAATTTCGTTCGCCGGGCCGGTCCATGTGCTTCCTCCAAGACGCGAGTGGATCGGTCTATTTTCTTGTATGCTTGTTCACGGAGTTCTTCCCGTGGACTCCACGCCCCGGCGATTCGCACTCACCGGGCGCGGGGGGCGGATTGAAGCCCCGCCCCCTTGAAAGACAACACGTTCTGTGCGTATAAAATGACTGGAGTCTCCTCCTCCGTGACTCCATGGCCCTTAACGGATTGGGGGCCAGATGGGGTGGTTTGCGAAACGGCCCCCCATGCTAAGTAATTTCTTGGGCGAATACATCGCTTACTAGTAGGCCGTTTCTTGAAAATCACGGTGGATTAAGCCACAAGTCCCTTGACTTATTACGACAAGAAACGGCATGATTTGAAATCGACGTTCGGGCGGTTGGTCTCGATCGCTACGGTGGCCGGCTTCAGGTGCGCAAACGATACGGAGATAAGATGTGTTCCAACCAATGGATGTCTATTGCGATTTCACGTATCGTCCTTTTTCGTTGCGTACCTGTGCTCTTCTGTTGCATACCGGTACTCGCTCAGCAAGTGGTATCGACATCCCAACGCATTTACGACTTAAACGCGCGGCTCACGGAAATGGCCAACGCCGAGCCGGCCGACGCGGGACTGAATCAGGCGCTCGCTGAACGGGCAAACCTATTTCGCGAATTGATTGCCGAGCGTCCGCTGGAAGCGGCACCACTGCAACTTCCAAAATCACTCACCGCGAAGATTCGCGCAGCGCTGCCCCAAGTGGACGTCGAAGAAGAAGGCGATTGGTCGGGTACGCTTCACGCTTACGTAGAGGATGATTTCGACGCAAAACTTAGCCGCATGCGCTATTTCCTTCGGATGCAAGCCGAGCCTGGAACGGTAAGTTCCGTCGAGACAAGTCTGGAGGTATTCTTCGGTCCAGGAGAGGCACCGGGAGGATCCGTTCCCTCCGTCACGATTCACGGCGTCCGTGCCGGGGATGTTCTTGCAGCCGTCCGCTACTCGCTTGAAGGCTCCGCTAGGAATTCCGGCATCCCACCCGCTGCGGCCGTTGCGCCGCTGCTGAATCCGGAGTGCACGGTTACGGGTGCGCAGAACGTCGCCGTGGTCCTGGTGACCACACCATCGAACCCGTCTTTCCCAGTGAACTTTGACCGATCCTACTTCGAACAAGCATTCTTTGGCCCAGGTACGGACACACCCGGGAACAGTTCCTTAAACCGTTTGATTCAGGAAATGTCGGACGGCAAGACCTCGGTTGTCGGGCACGTTTTCGGTCCCTACGCGCTTCCTCAGGACTATACATGTTCCCAAACCCAGGCTTTACTGACAGCCGCGATCGCCGCCGCCGATGGCGACATCGATTTTACCCTCTTCCGCAGTATGGCGGTCATATTTCCGATTTTCACGTGTACATATGGAGGCATTGCTCAGGACCATTGCGTGGCCACGCCGACTGCGGACGGAACCATCCAAGTGGCTCCCATGCTTGTTCCGATCCTGCCTTTCCAAAGTCAAAGCAGAACGGTGGGTTTCTTCGCGCACGAATTCGGTCATCATTTGGGCCTGTTACATGCTGGCAGTGCCGACCATGACAATACGACCCTGGGTCTACCAGGCCAGACGGGTACGATTGACGAATACGGCGACCCCTTTTCGATGATGGGGGGAATGACCAATTCGTACTTGGGTCAATACGCGTTGGGACAGTATTCCGCGCCGCACAAGAGCTTGATCCTCGGGTGGCTCGGTCTCGGCGACTATTTGGAAGTCCAAAGCAGCGGAACCTTCACACTGACGCCCTACGAATTTCCCTCTGGCCTGCGTGCGCTGCGCGTCCTGCGCGATCCCTCCACCAGCGAATGGCTATGGATCGAATCCCGACAACCCGTCGGCTCTCTTGACCGTTCGCTCGATCAACTACGCTTGACGCGAGGCAGCAATATTTTCGATGGAGTCTTGATTCACCACGAGAATCCAGCAACGAATGGAGCCCGCAGCAACTTGTTGGACTTCACGACCAATTCACCTTTCTTCTTTGACAGTTTTCTGGATGCTGCGTTAACCCCAGGCCACATGTGGACCGACCCTTATTCTCCTTTGCGGATTGAAGTCACCAGCGTGGGCGCATTGGGGTCATCGGTCACCGTGACTTATGACCAGCCATGTACAACCCTGCACGCGCCAGCGGCGTCCTTCGCATCGGGTGGTGGCAGTGGAACGATTACCGTAACCGCTCCAGCGGATTGCGCCTGGACGGCATCCTCCGGAGCGTCTTGGATCACCGCGAGCGGAAGTGGACAGGGCGATGGCGAGGTCCCGTTCACCATCGCAACTAACTTCGCCGGTCAACGTAGCGGCTACGTGATATTTCAACGGCAGAGCGTGCGGTTAACGCAGGAAGGCACTATCAGCTCCGTCATCAGCGTGACTCCGAATCGCGGCACTGGCGCTTCGGGGCAGTTCACATTCAAGCTAGCGGAGGCGAGCTCTTATCAAGACATCAGTGTGGCGAGAATGGCATTCTCCGATACGAATCTGTATCGCGCCCGCACTTGCACGATTGAGGTGCGCGCCAGTTTGCAACAGGTGATGTTGATGGGCGATGCCGGAGACAACCCGCTGCCGCCGATCAGCTTACAGATACCCGGCCAGAGCGCCTCCAATAGTCAGTGCACGATCTATTCCACCGGCAGCTCCGCCAGAGGTGCAGATAGGGAGTTAACCATTACATTGCAGGTCGCCTTTTCGCCTAGCTTTAACGGTACCCATCGGATTATGAGCTGGGCGTCCTCACTACCGCAGATTGGCATTGCATTAGGTATGTGGACGGTCGCGGCCGGCTGCAATTATTCGCTGGACGCCGCAGGTCAGAGCTTCGGCGCGGGGGATGGAGACGGAACCGTTGCCGTGACGGCTCCCAGAGGTTGTAGCTGGACTGCGATCAGCGATGCAGCGTGGTTGACAGTAACGTCCGGTAGCACCGGCGCAGCCAATGGAGCTGTAGGGTTCTCCGTTGCGTCCAACACATCCTTGAACACGAGAACCGGAACCTTGACCATCGGTGGGCACTCCTTTCTTGTCCAACAGGCAGGCAACTGCGGATTTGCGTTGGCGAACTCCTTAATAAGCGTCGGCCCTGGAGGAGTGAATGCTACCGCAGAGATACGAGCGGCGCCGGGTTGCGCGTGGACCGCCACGAGCGACGCGGCGTGGTTGACCGTTGCTTCTGGCGGTTCGGGTAACGGTGTCGTGACTTTTAACGTCGCTCCGCTCGGATCGGCTGCGCCTCGCACCGGGACACTAAACATCATGGGCCTCACATTCACAGTGCAGCAGTGGAATGCGTGTGCGTACGTCTTGGATGGAACCGGCTTCAATTTTGGCGGTTCAGGTGGAACTGCGCGCGTGAGCGTAACAGCGCCTTTCGGTTGCCTATGGACAGCGGCGAGTAATGCAGCGTGGCTTACCATATCGTCCGGTGGTTCCGGCAATGGCGATGGTACGGTGGCATTCCATGCGGCTAGCTTGGGCACCGGCGCGCCGCGTGCCGGTGCCTTGATGGTCGCCGGACTTCCCTTCCCGGTTCAGCAGAGTTCGGCTGTCAGTGGAGCGATTGCGCAAATTGCCTCGGCAGGAACCTGGAAAATGATCTTGACCTATCTCAATCTAGGCACCGTCGCCGCCCAAGCGCGGACGGAATTTGCGGGCAACAACGGTGGAGCGCTAACGCTCCCGTTGATGTTTCCGCAGCAACCGGGACCCAGCGTCACGGCCTCCATCCTGGACCGTTCCGTGAACCCGGAAGCACAATTGGTGGTGGAGAGTACGGGCCCGGACACTGCGCCGACGTTGGAAGGCTGGGGTCAACTGACTGGCGGCTCCGGGGTCACGGGCTTCGGAATCTTTCGCAACGTGGCGCTCAAATGGGAAGCTGTGGTTCCGCTCGAAACCCGCAATGCCTCCCGTTATGTAATGGCGTTCGACAATACCGGCGTGATCGCCACCGGCCTTGCGATCGCCAATCTTGAAAACGCGGCCAGAAGTGTCACCGTGGTGATTCGAGATGCGGATGGCACTCTGCTGCTGACCACAACACTGGCGCTCGCCGCGCGCGGACACACATCGTTGATGCTGGCGGACGCCTATCCCGTGACCGCTGGCCAGCGCGGCACCGTCGAGTTCCAAACCCCAACTGGCGGACGTATCAGCGTGTTGGGACTGCGAGCGAATGGTCCCGCGCTGACTACGTTACCGGTCCTGGCGAATGTCGGCACGGACGGTGGTTCCATCGCGCACGCGTTGTTCAACGGAGGTTTCACCAACAGTTTTACACTCGTGAACACGGGAACGGCTCCAGCGCCGGCCACACTTAGTTTCTATGACGAATCGGGCGCAGCCCTCACTACGCCCGTGTTCCTTCCGCAAACCAGCGAGT
>CADEFM010000022.1:0-12219 GCA_902826605.1 uncultured Acidobacteriota bacterium | reverse complement strand
GACGAATCGGGCGCAGCCCTCACTACGCCCGTGTTCCTTCCGCAAACCAGCGAGTTCGTCACGGCCGCTGCCGTCACCCGCAATCTCGCGCCGGGTGCATCACTCGTAATTGAGTCGGTCGGTGACGAAAATCTGCCGGTAGTAGTAGGATCGGCGAGCTTGACCACCACGGGCAACGTAGGAGCATTCAGCATTTTTCGCTGGACGCAGTTCGGCCAGGAAGCCTCGGTTCCATTGGAAGATCGCATACCCGGTTCTTTTGTCCTTGTGTTTGATAACACCAGCGGATTGACTACCGGCTTGGCAATGGCGAATGCCGCAAACACGGGGGCGTCCATTATGGTGCGCATTCGCGATGAATCTGGCAACTTGCTTATGGCCACCCCCATGGATTTACAGGCGCACGGACATACGTCGTTTATGCTGCCCGATGTATTCGGTGTAGCGGCTGGGAAACGCGGCACCATAGAATTCGTAACTCCTCCGGGGGGTCGCATCAGCGTGATTGGCCTGCGCGCGACGGAAGCCGGAAATTTGACCACCATACCGGTTCTGGCGAAATAGCTCAATACGCGGCATATAGGAAGCTTGCCGGGCCACCAGAAAACGTTTTCTATCTTGCTTGTAGACAAACTAAGGAACATCTCGGCAGCCATGGGAACGATTCTGTGCGAGGCGGCTCACGGCTCGGAGCGGCAAGCTTAACAATTGATCCGAAGCTGCGCATCAGCCGACCACTCAAACGCGACTTTAGATTCTTGCCCGCTGTTGTTCTGAATTCAGAACAGAATAGCTATCTTTTAGGAATTTTCAGCCCCGACAAATCCACACAAATATAGGCATGTTTGTAATTTTGTTCTGAAATCGGAACACACGCCAGATTTTCGTACCGAAACAATTCTTTCTGTGAAAAACTCTGCCTCGTAAAATCCGATTCGTAACGAAAAATAGATTGACAACTTTCGTGCAAATCGTGCATACTCCCGGACAAACCAATTTTGCGGTCTTGATCGCGAATTCGGTAGGAGGCTGCTATGCTTCGCACGTTGCTCGTTCTCAGTGTGTTCGCGGGTGCGCTTTTCGCGCAACGTAATGTTGGCCCTGGAAATGGCAATCACCGCGTCCTCGCCGTAGTGCCCCTTGTGGGCGCGGGCACGAACGAAGACCCGAAGCGGCCCATGCTGGTGCCCTCCGCTGCGGAAGCGGCGGCAGATCACGTGGACGGCGAGCGTCCTGACCTGCTCGGGTACACCATGCAGTTGAGCGACGACGGCCAATTCGCGCTCGTCGAGTTCGTCGTCGCGGACCCGATGGCGTTTAACAACATGCTGGTCAAGGCCATTGCGCGGCAACTCCCAGATCTCGCAGCAAATTTGCGTTCGCTACCCGTCCTCGCTAAGGACGGTTCCAATGCGAGTCTTACCGCCTCGAACGTAGCAACGCTCAAGGCATCGCTCGAAGCAGCAGTACCGGGCCTCAAACTGTTCGAGCGGGGCAAGTCCACCGAAGCCGAAGTGCTCTCGGAATTCAGAAAGCGAAAAGCCGATGTCACGATGGAGACGCTGCGGAGGGACCAATGAAGCGCCTATTGAGTGGTGCTTTGTTTGTCGCCGTGTGCAGCCTTCCTCTCTGGGCTTGGAGTTGGACACTCTCCCGCGACCTGCATGTTGCAGGATGGAACACTGGATTCACCATCCTAGGAACCTTTCCACAAGGACCTAACGGACCGTATTCACTGAGTCCGAACTGCGGCTCCATGATTTATGGATCCACGTTCACGAATACAGTCCTGAGCATGATGCTCCCTCAGCCGGGGTACGCCAAATACTACCAATATTTCGGTGCCGACACGAGTGGAAACTGGGTTTATCGCGTCGAGGTGTCAGCGGGTACGGGCCAGATCAAACTCCAGCAAAATGTGAGTGGCACAGCTACTGACATTGCAATGGTGGGATCGTTGTACCTCAATGGCCCGAATACGATCAGGACAGTCATTAATGGCACCACGTTAGCCGTGCTCGTTGACGGTGTTCCCAAATTGAAGTTCACAATTGGCAGTGTTAGCGGCAAAGTGGGATTTGGTGTTTGCAACAGTGTTGACCAAGGTGGCGGCATAAAGCACATTGACATCGGAACCCCGGAGACCGTTCCACCGAACGCCGTCCCTAGCGGCAACATTACCTCTGGAAGCTTCATCAATCACATCGATCTGCAATGGACGGCATCCAGCGACGACGCCAGCGGGATCGGCCTTCTCGGTTATCAGATTCTGCGCTTCGGTCAGGCCCTCACCGCACTTCCCATCACGGGATTGACGTATTCAGACGCCACATCTTCGCCCAGCAGCACATATTCGTACACGGTCCGTGTGGTGGACGGTTTTTTCAACTACGCCGACACTACCGTCTCCATTCAATCTCCGCCTGTTCCAACCAATGAGCCATACCCATCCGAATTTCCTGAGGGACGCAGCGTGGGCGTCCGTACGACGGGCACGTATTGGGGTGCGGGCAGCGAGAACATCGATGTTCGCTCCGGGAACTTGAACTTCTCGGTGCCGGTGTTGACAGCGAAAGCCGCCAGCGGGTGGAGTGTTCCCTTCCGGCTCTCCTACAACTCGCAGAACTGGCGGCTAGAGCCGGCAGGCACAACAAAGAAATTCGACGACAATGTGGGCTACGGATTTGGGTGGCGGCTACAAGCGGGTTCCATCACGCCGGTGTGGAGCGGCTGGACAGCCTCGTATTACTTGTTCATGGATTCCACGGGAGCCGAATACCGCCTGGATCAAAATAGTGGGAACGTATGGAGATCGAAGCAATCGATCTACGTCTGGTTTGACGCTAACGCGAACACTCTGTACTTCCGCGACGGAAGCTCTTGGTATTTTGGCAGCGTCTCCAGTTCTGGGGAAGCGGACGATGGCGTGATGTATCCCACCTTGATGAAGGATATCAACGGCAACAGCATCACTGTGACTTACCAGACCGGCGCGGGGGCGAGCTGGGCGAATTCTTCTGCGCGAATCTATACGATCAAAGACGCACGAGTGGAAGCCGGACAGACCTATTCGTTTGGGTATTACCTAGGAAATATGTCGGCGGTCACCAGCTACATCGCCAGTGGCGAGAACTTTCAAATGCAATACGGCACGATTAGCTTAACCGCGCCGTTCGGAACGCCGAATCCCACGAATACCAGTGTTCTTACCAGGGTATCCAATCTCGGTGATGCCACCGATTTCGTCTACAACAGTGCTGGCGAACTCACTCGGGTCGATCTTCCGAAAGGTGGTGCCCTGGAGTACGACTACAACACAGTGACCTATGCCGACGGTTTTAGCTACCGGGAAGTGTCCAATCGATACTTGTCGAAGGACCCAGCAACGCAGACCGTTTACGCGTTCTCGCATGAACCCAGTCCAGTGGCGAATGTCCACCAATACACGGTCCTCAACGATCCGGGCGGACTGGGCCAGAAATACTGGGCGTTTTCTACCACTGGAGCCGATATGGGCTTGGTTACGCAGTATCAGGGCCGACAACTGCCGGGGCCCGTGACGCTCGCGCAAAACGATTTTACGTGGGCGCTCGATGCGGGGAACAACAGCTACATCGCTAGCACCATCACCACGGCTGATCCGGGCCAATCTTATCAAGCGCAGAAGAAGGTCGCGCAAAGCCTCGACACCAACGGTTACGGCAACGTTACGCAAGTGCAGCAGTTCAGCTATGGGAACCTGAGCACGCCCGCCCGGACAAACGATTACACCTACTCGACGAATAGTTCATTGCTGAATGCCTATATTCGCGATCGTATGGCGACGGCTTCGGTCACAGAAGGCGCAACCAACAAGACGCTGGTGACGAATACCTATGGCACGACCGCAGGCCAAAACAATTGGGGCAGGCCGATTTCCTCGCAAACGCTCACGGGCACGCGGACTTTTACCTACGACGCAAAAGGGAACGTGGCGACAACGGCTCTCAATGGAGTAACCACCACGATTACCATGCATGACACCGGCGTCGTGCCAACGGCGCTGACGGTTGGCTCGCTCACCGAGAACATGACCTATAATTCATATCTCGGTTTGACCAATACGGAGGGACCGAATGGTGTCCAATCCTCTCTCGACTACCAAGATATCGCCCACGTGCAATGGACGCAATCTCCTCTACAAACCGGGTCCATTAAGGACGCCTATACCTACTCCACGAACATCACTACCGTGTCCGTCAATGGCCGCTGGTCGCGAACCACCGTTGACGGGCTGGGGCGCACTATCAAAGCGGAAGCCGGAACGGGAGCCACCTCCACCCCACCGGTAACCATCGTGGAAACCGAGTACGATTCCTGCGGCTGTTCGCCCACCGGTAAAGTGAAGCGGACTTCCTTACCCCACGCGCCCGGCGCAACCCCTCAATGGACCACGTACGCCTACGACGGGATTGGAAGAACCGTGGCTGTTTACAGCCCTGATGGCGCAAGCTCCACACGCTACTCCTATCGGGGAAACACCGTTACCGTGACCGATCCGGCCGGGAAGTGGAAGAAATATCAGTCCGACGCGTTTGGGCGGCTTACGCAGGTTAACGAACCTAATCCATCCACGGCGGTGGGCACAGTAAAAGCGCTTGCCGTGAAGGCGGGAATGACCAATAGCTCGATCTCGGTTTGGCCTCCAGGCGCTGGGGTCTGGAACTACCGCAGGACTGTCACGCTCGATCATACAAAGGTATCTGGTGGTTCCGCGCTCACCAATTTCCCAGTATTGATCTCCGTGACTGACGCGAACTTCAAGACCGTGAGCAATGGCGGCGGCGTGGGAAAAGCCGACGGCACCGACATCTATTTCACTAGTTCGGACGGAACGACAAAACTCGACCACGAGATCGAGTCCTATAATCCGGCCACCGGAGCCCTAGCCGCTTGGGTGCGGGTCCCCTCGCTCTCACCGTCCACGGACACGGTTCTCTATGCCTACTATGGCAATCCGCAGGTGATGGATCAGCAGAACAAACCCGGCGTCTGGGATGGCAACTTCAAAGGTGTGTTCCATCTGCAAGATGGCACGCTCCTCAGCGGCGTGGACTCGACGAACCAGAACCATGCCACCAACGTTACTGCCGACGCCACACCATCCGGGAAGATTCAAGCCGGAGCCAACTTCAACGGTACCCAGGAAGTCTCAATACCCAGCATAACCGTGACCACTGCGGTGACCTTGGAAGCGTGGATCTACCCGACAGCCTTACAGTCGTATGACAGGATCATGTGCAGAGCGCACAACGGAGGGAACCCGCCCTGGTCTAATCTTTGTTTGCTGATGGCGGCGCAGGCAGCGCCGAACCGGACGGTCGGCATGAACATCATCGTGAGCGGGGTGGAATATGGAGTATCCAGTGCCACAGGCATCAGTCCGAATAACTGGTATCACGTGGTCGGAACCTACGATGGAAGCTCACTCAAGATCTACCTGAATGGCGTTCTCAGCGGTTCTTATTCCGTATCGGGCTCCATCCAGGCGAACAGCAACCCCATAAAACTGAGCTATAACACACCAACACAATCGATGATCGGCACCATCGATGAGGCCCGCATCTCAAATGCCGCCCGCTCCGCCGATTGGATCTTGACGGAATACCGTAACCACAACTCGCCTGCAACGTTCCACACGCTCGGGGCGCAACAACCCGCGAGCGGCGGTGGAGGAACTCCCGTGGAATCCCCCACTTTCAACCAGGACGGGCCCTCGCTGATCATTGCAACCGCAACTTCCGGAGCGACGATTTACTACACCACGGACGGCTCGACGCCCACCACCAGCAGCGCGGTGTATTCCGGCCCGGTGACGCTGAGTACGTCGCCTTATGTGACCGACTACACGTATGACCTGTTGGATCATCTGACGAACGTCTCCATGCCGCGGCCGAGTGGTACGCAGACCCGCACCTTTAACTACGGGACGCCGCCTGGCCCGTTCCTGCAAAGCGCAACGAACCCAGAAACCGGTACAGTCAGCTACACCTACAATGGCAACAATCGCCTCGCCACCAAGATTGACGCCAAGAACCAGAAACTCGTCTACTCCTACGACAGCCTGGGCCGCATGACCCAGATCGCACGCTATTACAACACGACCACGGAAGACACGCAGCAGCGCACCAATTACTACTACGATTCCAATACATCCACCTATGACTCCGGCTATTCCACCAACGTCGCGGGGCGCTTGGCTTGGGTGCAATACTACGGGGGCAACTGCACGGCGCTGGGGCCGCCGCGTACCGGCTGTGACAAGATTCAGGAATCTTACAATTACAACGTAGCGGGACTGATGCTTGGCAAACGTGTCAGGATCATTCGCGGTGCGGCCAACGGCGCGCGCTCGGCTTCCTGGACCTATGACGGCGAAGGTCGCATGCTGCGGGCCACCTATCCCTCAGGCACCGCTTACGACCATGCGTATGACTCCATGGGCCGCCTGAACACCATGCAACGCGTTTCCACCGGCGCGTGGATCGTCAGCGCCATGACCTACGGCGTAGCGGGAGAGGTGCTTTCCATGTCCGGCATGCTCAACGAAACGCGGGCCTACAACGCGCAGTTTCAATTGACGCGTCTCACGGTGCCGAGCGTGCTCGACATCCAGTACGCCTACCCATCGGCCAACAACAACGGCAAGCTGGCCTCGCAGACCGACGTGATCTCAGGCGAACAGATCCTCTACACCTATGATGCGCTGAACCGTCTGGCCACGGCGGTCACCACCGATAACCCGAGTGTGACCCAGTGGGGGCAGAGTTATACTTTTGATGGGTTCGGAAATCTGACGGATCAGGACGTGATTAAGGGCTCGGCTCCGACGATGCACGTGACCTACAACGCCTCTACTAATCGGCAGAGTGGCGACACTGCAGATGCCAATGGCAACATTGGTTCGGGGTACACGTACGACATCGCGAACCGCCTGCTCAAAGCCGGCGCGGGCATGCCGCAATACGGATACGATGCCGGAAACAAACGTATCGCGCGGGACCTGGAGTTCACCTTTTGGGCAGGCAACCAGAAGTGGGAGACGTACACGACCGGGGTGAGCGGATCGAGCGTGACGTTTACGCTGACCGGAGTAAATGTCTACTTCGGCGGGCGACTGATAGCCAAGGGAACGACGCATAGTGGCGTGGCGAGCGTAGCTCAGGATCGTCTTGGTTCCATGAATGGCAAGTTCTATCCTTTCGGTCAGGAGCGCCCCAGCGCTACCGCGAACGACAAAGAGAAGTTCACGGGGTATTTTAGGGATGCGGCTACCGGACTGGATTACGCCGATCAACGTTACCACAACCCCGGCCAAGGACGATTCGTGACGCCGGACTCCTACGCGGGAAGCGTGAGAGCGACCGACCCCAGCAGCTGGAACCGCTATACATACACTGGCGGAGACCCGATAAATTCCGTCGATCCGACTGGACGAACTCCCTTTGACCTAATCGAATTCACTTCAACATTCATACGCTTCGGTTATGGATATAGTCCAGTCGCACAGCCATCTGGCAACGATCCTTCTGGGTATTGCCAGTTCATCATGGGTGATGGTTGTAGTCCCGATTTCAGCTGTGGCATCGGTATGGTATTCTCCCTGTCTGGATCTACTCCCGTGTGTGGCGAAAACACAATCGCAGTGCAGAATCCTAATCCTCACGGGCAACGTCCGATGCCAAACATTCCGTGTTCAATCGATGTGTATGGCCGAGGTCTTGATCGAGAAGGGTTCCGAGGCTCATCATCTCTACACGGATACATTGTCTTCACGTTGACGAACCGAACGATTATAACGTTTGAGGGTAGCTACGGAGGAGATGGGGTTCTCTCAGGTCGAGTCGACTACGGCGGAACGGGACTTTCCGGGAACCATCCGAATAGTCCGAATAGTCCGAATGGTGATCGAAGGTTGGGATCTCTCACAGGTACGTGGGTATGTCCAATGATTGGCCAACTGGAAAACGGCATCGACGCAATAAATGGGTTGCGGCGGCCGTACGATGCTTTGGGACAAGCCGGCCCCAATAGCACCTCGGCGCTGCACTTTCTTTTGGACAGACTTTACCTTGGGACAGGCTGGTATAACATACCAGCTAGCATGTTTATTTTTGGGTGGAATTTTTCTTTGGAATTGGATCCTTCGCAATATCCTGGTGCCACAGACGCATGGACTAAGATCTAGAGGCATGACGAGAAGAGACATCATCACACTAGCAGCATGCGCCGCGCCGATCTCTTGTGGTCAACGCGCGGAAAACGGAGTATTCATTAGAGCCCTGAACTTATCCCAACGAGACAACATTTTTATCCTTGACGATACGCTGCACGCGCGCACCCTCATGAATGCGTCGGTGGGCAGGCTAATGCTGTGGGATGAAGGGAGGGCGGCTCCCTTCTCAATTGCACCGGACGGTGAATGTATTGTGTGGATTCCGCGGAATGCTTATCCTAGTGCACCTGACTATAGTTTTTCAAGGCCCTTGGTTGCGGTATGGGATGGCCAAGCCGCTTGGACATTGACCTTCAAGGGGGACAGAGCCAGGGCGGTCACGGTGTCCTCCAAGTATCGCGACCTGTATCTGACAGCATTTGACGATGCGACGTCTCCGGGCCGCTTGCTACACCTTCAAGACGAACAGTTAAAGGTTTCACTGGACATAACCAGCGCTGCTGGAAATCTGGATCTTTCTGCGGTGGAGCGATTGTCTACGTGCAGTGATGGCACCATGCTAGCCATAGGGACACGCGAGTCATTGAAGGTCGTCGACCCTAAGTCTGGACGTGGTTACTTCAGCGGGAACGGTCGTTTCCCCGCATTATCACCAGATGGGAAACACGTTGCGTTCGTGGATCAGGGAGCGCTGTTCATCGTAAATGTAGTGGACGGATCGCGCCGACAATTTCTTTCGCGAGGTACCGTCTGGGGCGTTGGTGGTTGGAGTCCCGACGGTGAATTGCTATTAGCAGCATATCGGGAAGGCCTTAGCTTCTTTAAGCAATTGGTGGTCGTGGACACTGCAAGCGGTCAATTCGCCAACATCTTTGAGATGGGAGAGGGTGACTTCGGAAGTCGGGCCATGTGGATAAAACAGGACCTAATAAATAGAAAACCGCCGATTGAAGATCAATAAGTCTTCGCTTAATAGATAGCGGAGGCAGTGATTGCGGGCTCTTGGCGAATCATGGACGATTCATGACACCGGACCCTTATGGGAAGTGTGAGTGCGAAGGATCCGGTCAATTTCATTAATCCGCAGTCTGAAGTTTTCTACCACCGTATACGCTATTTCTGACTACGACCCAGTATTTTACTCCTTTGGAGGATGGACGGTCCCAATATTGGGTGGAGAGCCCGAAGAGGAACAAATCCTCCCGAGAAGGACGCTCAGTGCCGTCCTTTTTGTGCCGCCACCTAGAATGCTGGACGGGCATCCGCAGGAACGGTTCTTAGCGCAGAGCGCTCCCCCGTTCTCCAAGGTATACAAAGAAAACAGCCTTAAGAAAGTGGTAAAAACAAGTCTGCAGCGTTATGGTCGCCATCGACTCGATGTTGAAGCACTTCCTCAACGGGTTCCTCGCAGTGTGAACGTTCGAACAAAGTTGTGCGCCACTATCCCGATTTGTCTGTCTAAGTTGTTTTTCTAACTTATGATGGTATCGCATAGCTCTTTACGGAGCCTCATCGCTTCACCGAAAGGGATTGTGTCTCAGAAATCTATCGCAATTACCATAATTGTAGGTGTCGGAGGCTTTCTGTGTTTCTCTTTGATGGGTGCAGTTTTCTGCGCGGCTACGCTTCACGTGCCCAGAAAAGTGCGTCGAACTCCTCCGAACGCCGTGGTAGTCTCGGTGATTGCCAGCGACAATGCGCGCTTAAGTGCCTGGTGGCTCAGGCCCGACAAACCAAATGGAAATTGCGTGCTTGTTTTGCATGGGATTAATGACTCCCGTGTCGGCAGTATTGGGTTCGCTCCGATGTTTCTACTCGAGGGCTACACCGTACTTCTGCCGGATAGTCGGGGGCATGGAACAAGCGAAGGTCGATTCGTAACTTACGGACTGTTAGAGAAATACGATGTTGTTGCCTGGACGGACTGGATGAAAAGAGCTGGTTGCCGTAAATTGTATGCGCTGGGCGAATCGCTTGGTGCCTCGACATTGATCCTCGCGGCATCGATTCAATCGGGGTTTGCGGCGATCGTCGCAGAGTGCCCTTACGCCGACCTTCGAGAGATAGCAAATTATCGACTCCAGCAAATGCTGGGAATTCCAACTTTTTTCGCAGTCCCGATTGCAAAACTAGTCGTGAGTAGCGGCGTACTATATGCCCGTTGGGTCGAGGGCTTAGATCTCCATCAGGTCTCTCCCCTTGGTGCGATCGCGGGTACAGCGACTCCTATTTTGTTGATACACGGCCTTAAGGACTTCAAAACTCCCCCTTCTCATTCGAAGAAGTTGGTGAAAGCCAATCCGCGAAATCCACTTTGGCTCGTTCCAAACGCACCACACACCGGCGCATTAAATACCGCGCCAAATGAGTTCCGTAGGCGCGTGCTTGCCTGGTTCGCAAGTCATTAATCTATCCCGTAGTGTTCAAAAATTCGAATGTGCGGCTACGAGCCAGAGTCGTATCTAAGCTGGCCAAATTCGGGGTAGTGGGTCGATGGCGTAGTGTCCAAAAATTCGAATTCGAGCTATTGCCGAACCAAGAATGCTGTTACGATAGCCGAGAATGCGTACCAGTATCGATCCTTTTCGGTTCCTCGCGGCGGCGATTGCGGGATGGGCGAACCAGCGGCAGCAGGACGCATTGGAATACCTGCGAGAAGAGAACCGAATCCTTCGCGAGCAGCTTGCTGGCAAGCGCATTCGCTACACCGATGACCAACGGTGACGTTTGGCGGAGAAAGCAAAGGGTATCGGACGGAAAGCGCTTGAGGACATCGCGACTCTCGTAAGACCGGAAACCCTGCTGGCCTGGCACCGGAAACTGATCGCTCAGAAATACGATGGCAGCCGAAAACGGGGACCGGGGCGGCCACGTATAATGCAGGACATTCGGGAGCTAGTAGTTCGGATCGCAGGAGAGAACAGAACCTGGGGATACACCCGAATTCAAGGTGCACTCAGCAATCTGGGTCACATCGTTGCCCGCGGTACGATCTCGAATATTCTCAAAGAAAACGGCATTGAACCTGCCCCGGAGCGTTGCCGTAAGACCACTTGGCGTGAGTTTCTCCATTTTCATTGGGAGATGATTGCAGCTGCCGATTTCTTCACCGTGGAGGTCTGGACGCGATTTGGCCTGCTTCGCTACCTCGTGCTTTTTGTCATCGAACTATCGACACGTCGCGTACATATCGCCGGCATTCATCCAGTTCCTAATGAAGCATGGATGATGCAGGCTGCGCGAAATCTTACGGACGAAACTGATGGATTCTTGCGGGGCAAACGGCATTTGATTCATGACCGCGATCCGTTGTATACGAAGCAGTTTCGTGAGGCATTGGCTGGAGCCGGGATAAGGACAATCCGCCTACCAGCTCGTTCTCCCAATCTGAACGCTTACGCAGAGCGTTTTGTGCGAACGATCAAAGAGTCCTGCCTTGAACGCGTCGTAATATTTGGCGAGGCCGGGCTACGTCGCGCACTCGAGCACTTCGTGGCACACTATCACGGTGAACGCAATCATCAGGGCTTGGGAAACAAGCTGCTATCGACAACTCCACTGTCTCTGACGGGAAAGGTGGCGAGACGGCAACGTCTCGGGGGCCTATTAAACTATTACCATCGATTGGCAGCTTAAGACATCTTGTGCGAGTCATTAACCGCTCAATCCTTATCGTTCTTCCCAAGCAGCCCTTCCTTGACTGGCTGCACCGAGCGGATCCGACGAGCGTAGATTTGACGCTGGAGGATTTACGTCGCGAGCCTGCCGCTTATCTGTTGCCTCCACATGACTTGAAAGCTGATCTAGAGAAGCATCTGAAGCGATTATGCAAGACAATCTTTGAGGAACAGCTGGATGGATGGTATCGAGTCAAAAAACTGTGGCCGCAGGATAGAAGCATCCTGGCTTTTCGAGAGTGGTTCGAGTATCGATTTTATGGAATGCCTATTGATCTATCAAAAGAACCCTTAGGTTGGGACGACTTCTGATTGACATACTTGGCA
>CADEFM010000021.1 GCA_902826605.1 uncultured Acidobacteriota bacterium | reverse complement strand
TTCTGCGCCACCGCGAACGTGGTGCTGCACCTCGGCGGCACGCCGGTCATTGTGGACGTGGATGAGACGATGCAAATCTCCCCGTTGGAAGTGCAGCGTCACATTACACCCCGGACCAAGGCCATTGTGCCGGTCCATTATGCCGGACAGGCGTGCGATTTGACGGAATTGCTGGCGCTGGCCCAGCAATGCAATGTTCCGTTGATTGAAGACGCGGCACACGCTGCCGGAAGCGAATACCGCGGAGCCAAGATCGGCACGCACGGCCGCGCGGTCGCATTCAGTTTTTACGCCACCAAGAACCTCACGACAGGCGAAGGCGGGATGATCACCACCAACGATGACGTAATGGCGGCTCGCATGAGGCTGCTATCGCTGCACGGCATGAGCCGCGATGCGTGGAACCGCTATACGCAAACCGGCTCGTGGTACTACGAAGTGACAGAAGCCGGATACAAGAACAACATGACCGACATTCAGGCCTCGCTTGGTATTCACCAACTGCGCCGTCTGGACGGTTTTGTTATCGACCGTCAAAGGATGGCGGCCGAATATAGTGAGGCCTTTTCCGAATATGCGGAGATTCTACTGCCGCCGCGCCTGCCCAACCGAAATCACGTCTACCACCTCTACCCCATCCGGATTGTCCCCGGACGGCTACGCATCGACCGTGACGAGTTCATGCGCCAGCTTCAGGAGCGGCGCATCGGAGTGAGCGTGCACTTTATTCCTCTCCACCGGCATCCGCTCTTCGAGCGCGTGTGCGGTTGTACGCCGGAGCGGTACCCAGTTGGGGAAGCTCTATACCAGAGCATGTTTTCCTTGCCTCTGTACCCCAAAATGAGTTCCACGGATGTCGCCGACGTCATTGACGCTGTCGTCGATGTTCTCGAAAGAAACAAAGCGTGAACAAGCAATGAATCCTGCCAAGCGTAGCGCCTTCTTGCAGACTGCGATTCGGGTGATTGCCGACTTCGCCATCGTCCAAACCTCGGTATTCCTCGCGCTGGGGATCACTGTCCTGGTCCGTCTGGATACAGCGCCTGACGTATCCGCTGTGTCTCTGGCAAGGCTCCTGCGCACCTACTATGTAGGTACTTTTCTCCCGTTGTCGCTGATGTTTCCGGTGATTTTCGCGGTTTCGGGGTTGTATACAAGATCACGGGGCTATAGCCTGGAACATAAGTGGCGAACAGTCATCCAAACCACTGTCAACGCCACGCTCGTATACCTATTTCTAAGTTTTCTCATCACCCGCGACGGCACACTGCCAAGAAGTGCGCTGATGGCCTTTTGTCTTCTGGTGTCTGCCGGGATTCCCGGAGTGCGCTGGCTAAAGTCCCTGCTGATTGATCAATCTAAATCGGCGGTCGCGTCTGCGGGGATGTCCACTCCTGAGTCACATGTGCTGGTCGTGGGCGGCGCTGGATATATTGGCTCGATCCTTGTTCGAAAGCTTCTGACGGCGGGAAGAAAGGTGCGGGTGCTCGATAGCCTGGTTTATGGATCAAGTGCGATTCGAGATGTCTTGAGCCATCCCAACCTGGAACTGATGGTGGGCGATTGCCGGAACATCCAGAGCGCGGTCGCCGCTTTGCGTGGCGTGGATTCCGTGATCCACCTGGGCGCAATCGTGGGAGATCCGGCATGCGAGCAGAACAAACAAGCGGCGATCGAGACAAATTATGCAGCGACACGAATGTTGATCGAGGTCGCCAAGGGATTCTCCGTCAGGCAATTCGTATTTGCATCCAGTTGCAGCGTCTATGGCTCCAGTGAAGTTCTGATGAATGAAAATTCCAGGACAGCCCCGATCTCGTTGTATGGCCAAACCAAGGTGGACTCCGAACAGGCGCTATTGCAGGCACGTTCGGAATCGTTTCACCCCGTAATTTTGCGTTTCGCGACGGTCTTTGGCAATTCACATCGACCGCGGTTTGATCTGGTGGTGAATCTTCTCGCCGCGAAAGCCCATCGGGAGGGTGCGATCACGGTCTTTAACGGCCAGCAATGGCGTCCATTTATCCATGTAGACGACGTAGCGGAGGGCATATTCACCGTGCTAAGAGCCCGCGAAGATCTGATCTCCGGGCAAATATTTAACGTGGGGGACTCGCGCCTGAACTACACGCTGGCCGGTGTGGCGGAGAAGATTGTAGAGCAGTTTCCGAACACTGTAGTGGAGCATATTGAGAATTCCCAAGATTGCCGCAATTACCGCGTGTCATTTGACAAAATCAAGAATCAACTCGGTTTCAGTGCGCGGCTGCGGTTGGAAGATGGTATCTCGGAGTTGAAGGCTGCCCTTGACGCCGGCGTGATCTCGAATTACAGCGATCCGGCCTACCACAATCAGCGTTTCTTGCAAGACGCTGGGCTGGCGGCGCTGCGGAATGCGATTGCCGGTGAAATGATGACCGCTTTCGCTGGCTCGAAGTCCGGGGCCTACCGGGTTTCAGAATCCGAACTGCAGCCTGGCTGAAAACGGATGTCAGAGGAAGTTGGTGGATCGTAGCGTGGCGACCATGGAGCATCCGAAAACTGGTGCCTATGCTCCTCGACAACATTCATTGCCAGCGGCACGTCCGCACGTCCGGCATCCCCTTTGCGCTCAGCTGGAGTTGGATCCCCTGCGATATCATACTCAGTGTGGGAACGCGGGCATAGAATGAAGGAAGGACGAAACGGATGCGAACCTCGTTGTTGCTATCGCTTGTCATTTTAACGCTGCCAGCGCTAAACGCGCAGAATGATTGGCCGTCATATGCACGTGACCCAGGTGGGCAGCGCTATTCACTCCTCAAACAGATCAACGCAACGAACGTATCCAAGCTGGTACCAGCATGGAATTACCAGATGATGAAAAACGAGGGTCAGACTCGGTTAAGCCAGTCGATCCCGATCATGGTCAATGGCGTCTTGTTCGTTGGGTACCCAGTCAACCGCGTGGCCGCACTGGAACCCGAAACGGGCAAGGTCCTCTGGGAGTTTGCCGGGAAAATGATAGATCAGAAGCGATCCAATCTTGGATCCATGCGCAGCTTGGCATATTGGCCGGGCGACAAACAGACGCCTCCGCAGATTGTGTTTGGTACTCCAGATGGTGAGCTGTATTCCATCAACGCGAAGACTGGCAAACCGAATCCGGGATTCGGCAACGAAGGCGTGGTGAATCTAAGAACGCCCGAGATCATGAACGGGTTTCCGAACATCCACTATGGCCTCAATTCTGCTCCCTTCGTTTACAAGAACCTCGTATTCACTGGTGCCCACAATATTGACGAAACGGGATCCAAAGGACCAGCCGGCGACGTGCGCGCATGGGACCTGCGTACGGGTAAGCTGGTGTGGACGTTCCACACCGTGCCACGTCCCGGTGAAATGGGCCATGAAACCTGGCTTGGGGACTCATGGAAAAAGGTTTCCGGCGCGAACGTGTGGACTTTTTTCAGCGTGGACGCGGAACGCGGAATTCTCTACATGCCGCTGGGTTCCGTCAATAATGATTACTACGGAACAGACCGGCCGGGCGCGAACTTGTTCTCCGACTCCATTGTCGCCGTGGATGCCGAGACAGGAAAGCTGAAATGGTATTTTCAGGTCACGCATCACGATGTTTGGGATTATGACATGCCGGTCCCACCCTTGCTGTTTGATGTGGTCAAGGATGGCAAGAAAATCCCGGCCGTTGGTGCGATGAATAAAGTCGCCTTGCTGTTCATACTGAACCGCGTTACCGGCGAACCGATCTACGGGGTGGAGGAGCGTCCGGTGCCTAAAGGGGATGTGCCTGGCGAATGGTACTCGCCGACCCAGCCGTTCCCCGTGAAGCCTCCGCCATTGACCCGGTTGAGCTTTAAGTATCCGGACGATATCGCGAAGGTAACCCCTGAACATGAGAAGGCATGCCTCGAACTGCTGGGAAAAGTGGATGGCGGGCGCAATCGCGGACCCTACACACCAGCTTCGGCGGAGGGAGCGCTCGTCATGCCGAACAACTACGGTGCAGCGACTTGGGGTGGCGGAGCGTTCGATCCGACCCTGGGATACTACATTATCAATACGACGGATACGGGCTGGTGGCTGAACACTTCGCGTCTGGACTCGGACCCAGCAGCCCCTCCCGAATCGCCGAGATTGTTCGGACGCCCGCCCGGCTCTCCTCGCGTGGCTGTGGCTGTCAATGGCTGGCCTTGCTGGCAGCCGCCGTGGGGCAGACTGACCGCGATCAATGTGAACACGGGTGACATCGCCTGGCAGATACCCTTTGGCACGATGGAGGGAGTGCCAGCGGGAATTAAGACCGGAGCGTCAAATTTGGGAGGTGGCCCGATGACGACGGCCGGTGGCCTCACCTTTATTGCGGCCGCCCTTGATGGTATGTTCCGCGCCTTCGATAGCAAGACCGGCCAGGAGCTGTGGAGCGTCAAGACCAAGGAGGTCGCCCACGCAAATCCGATTTCGTACATGGGCAAAGACGGGAAACAATATATTGCCATCGCCGCCGGCAGCACGTTCCTAACATATAGGCTGCCCTGACACAAAACATCGCGGGTTTCGGCGTTCGAGCCGTAGGGCTGAATTGCTTTAGCCGATATC
This sequence comes from uncultured Acidobacteriota bacterium, assembly GCA_902826605.1. Lineage (GTDB taxonomy): Bacteria > Acidobacteriota > Terriglobia > Bryobacterales > Bryobacteraceae > Palsa-187. The sequence goes on along the minus strand of CADEFM010000021.1, from coordinate 20,480 downwards.
GGTCCTAAACTCCTCCACGAAGGCGGCAGAAGCTGATATGATTGTGAACCATGATCATTAACCACCTTCGATTTTGTGCGCTTTTAGTGGGTGCGTTCGTGGCGGGATCCGTACTGACGGCTCGCTTCATGAACATCCAACAGGCTAAGGCCGCTAACGATCGCGTCTATGAACTTCGCTTGTACCATACGCTCCCTAACCGTCTAACGGCGCTTGAGACGCGATTCCGTAACGGCGAGGTTAAGGTATTCGAAAAGAACCACATGAACTTTATCGGCGGGTGGGTGCCGCAGGATGCTCCTAACCATGAGAACCTGTTCGTTTATCTGCTAGCTCACGAAAGCAGGGACGCCGCCAAGAAGAACTGGGCCGATTTTGTTGCCGATCCGGAATGGAAGGTCATCCAAAAGGCTTCGGAAGCCGACGGTAAAATCATAGAAAAGATAGAGTCCACGTTCATGGACCCGATGGACTTTTCTCCGTTGCGATGATTTGAGACGGCTGGGTCAGTTTCGTCGGCCATGGAGCTGCGATAACTTCAAGACGTCTGGCATTTTTCGGGAATTTCACCCGATGCGGTGCTAGCATAAACCACATCTATGCGACGCCGGGAATTTCTGCAATCCGCGATTGGCGCGCTAGTGGCCCCCACTCTTCACGCAGCGTGGGAGGCGGGATCGGTGGCCCATCTGCTCGCGACAGCGAGCCACCAGCGCATCCTGCTGAAGGCATCGTTTCAAGCGCCGCTTCCCCGTAGCCCCCACCTGCGGGTGGAAAAGCGTCTTTTCCCTGGAACCAAGACCGATAGCGCCGGACTTTTCTGGCAGTTTGACGTGACGGGCCTGGAGCCTGGAAGTGTTCACGAATTGCAATTAGTAGACGCGGCTCGCAAGCCTTTGTGCGCACCGTGGCATTTCAAGACGCTACCGGACCCGGCCGAAAGAACTACACGATTTCGGGCGCTGATCTACACGTGCGCGGGCGGACACGACGCACTGCTGGCGTCCGATGGCTCGCCGCGTTTCCTCGCGCTGGAAAGGCGGCGGCGATTGCTCGCGCGGGCGCTTACCTTCAAGCCGGACGCGGTCATCGCCAATGGCGATCATGTCTACTGGGACTTGCGAAGAAAGATCGCAGCGCGGATGGCGACCACGCCGTCAGCCATCGCATACGCCGGGCAGTTTGACCGGACCCTGCCCGTGCTGGGTACCCGCAATGAGCGGGTGCTGCTGCGTACGGCGGGTCCTCAGATCGCCGACCTTTATGGAACCGCGTTCCGCGAAGTGCCTGTGTTCTTCGTGACGGACGACCATGACTACTTCGAGAACGATGAAGCCGATGACCAACTGATTACGTTTCCGCCGGAGGATTTTAACCTGCAACTGGGGCGAATGACGCGGCGGCTTTACTATCCGGACTTTCTGCTGGACGGGAACCGGCCCCCGGGATTGCCCGGGTCGGCGGCGCTCGACCGGCCGCCGGGGACGGCGGAAGCTTATGGCACGCTGCGCTGGGGTCAATTGGCCGAGATCCTGATGTACGATTGTCGGCGGTTCATGACGCTGGGAGGTCCGGGCGGCGTGTTCGTGGCGGCGGAAGCGGAGCAATGGCTGAAAGATCGTATGGCGGCGTCCGGTGTGGCGCATGTGGTGAATGTGCCATCAGTGCCGCCGGGGTGGAGCGCGGGCAAATGGGGCGAGTGGTATCCGGACGTCCTCGACGATAAGGGACGGCTCGGCATCGCTAGGACTAAGCCTTACTGGCAACCTGGCTGGGCCGCGCAACACGACCGTCTGCTGAAGGCGAGCTCCGCGATGCGCGGGCGCGTGCCGCTGTTCGTGAGCGGGGACATGCACGCCATCGGCGAAGGACGCATAGCGCGTACGGGGGATACCGATCTGCGGCTGAATCCAGTGGTGAGCATCCTCTCCGGATCGATTGGGACGGCGCGCGACGGATGGCCTTCGACTTTGCGCGGCACTCCGGCATTGCCCCCGCAGCGGATTGCAATGGACGAGCGGCAGAAGGCTATTGAGGAAAACGGCTTCCTGATACTGGATTTCACTCCAGAGAAGATGACGGCGCAGTTCTACAAATGGAATGTGAACCTGCCGGACGAAGCGATGGACCGATTGGAGCCATTCCGGGTGACGGAACTACCTCGGCCGGGCTAACGCGAATCGAAATCCCCACGTGCGCTAGGCGGCCGAGCGTCGAGTTCATGAAGCTACTGGCGGCAAAGCGCTGTGACAATGGGATGGTTCTCAACCCAACCTTGCGGCCGCCTGTCGGTATAGGAAGGATTTGTCTCTTGCAGGGGCAGCCCGGGGTGGGCGGTCAGCGGCGTTGCCGCTTCGGGTGATCGCACTGCAGTTGGCACACGGTTTTTTCCAACACTGGCAGATGAGGCATTTGGCCCCGGCCCTCAAACCATTCTCGATATCACCCAACAGCGCAGCCTTCCGGATGCGGGATTCGTACTTGTCGTAACTAGACATTAAGTTGCTCCTTTTGCCTGTCAAAGATTCGCTTCCGGTTGAGCCTGAAGCGGTCCACGGGCCAAGGAGAAACACTGCTCCCTGGCTCTGGGACGAAGGCAAAAAGAGTAATCTCTATGTCACATTAGATGGAGAATTTGGGAGGAAACGCGCCCGCTCTCACCTTTAAGAATACGTCATCCTGCGCTGCTTGGTTCCATCCCGATCTCGAGACCGCATCGAACAGAGCATTGGGATCTGCAGATCTTGTCCAGTTCTAACGGATGTGGCCCCCTCCGATGGAACCAACGAGCGGGTGCAGTCTTGACTCGCGACCTCCGTGATTCGAAACTAAGTTGCTTGGCCGCAGCACAGAATGTTGTCCCGAAGTAAAGTTGTAAGTGGGTCAAAGGAGGCAACCGATGTCTAGGGATTCACAAAGTGGCGGTCAAAAAGGAAATCCCGGATATGATGCGCGACGCTCGGAAGTGTCCGTCGCCGCACGGAGCTTCATGCTATGCGCTGTACTTTTCTCGCTCCCTGGCTGCCCGGTACCTGTTGCGGCTCAGACTCCACAGAAAAGGACCCCACAGAAGTTTTTCCCCGTCAAACCAGTTGCTTCCGACCCCGGGTCGCGCGCCCAGAGTCTCGGCATTGCCAACGGCCAGTTTTTCTCCTACGCACTGCCGCCTGGTTGGCGCGTCGGGGAAGACGGTCAGTTTGCCCTGACTCTTGTCGCACCGGACAACAAGGCCCTCACCGTCATGGTGGGCAACGCTGGTTTCCCCGTCAACTATCCGCCCGGGAAGTTTGTATACGAGAAGCTCTCAGCTTTGCGGCCGGAGAACCTTCAGATTGGGCAGGCACGGCCGGTCGCTCCGATCGCCGGCTTCGCTCACGCCTACCAGTTCGACGTCACCTATTCTATTCGCGGGGTGCCCTGCCGCGGGACAGTCAAGTGCCAAATCTTGCCTGCGTATGACTCCGCAGTAATGGCAATGACCGCGGCTCTTTCTGAGGCCAGCCAATGGCAGGGGTATGCTTCGTGGCTGCCCCTGGTGGCCGAACAGATATCCGCTACCAACGGGGCCGCTTTCGGCAGGCGCGGCATCATGGCTCAAAACTTGAAAAATTCCACTGCTTTTGCGGAGGCCGCTCGCCAATATCGCGATTGGTCCCAGCGGAACTGGCAACAGGTAACCGATGATAGGAACGCCTCATTGGATCGCAGGGCCTTCCAGGTCCGCGAGAACCTCGGCGCTGTCCAAACCTACGTGAATCCCTTCGGGACAAGCACTCCGGTGCAACTGCCCACAACCTACAAATACTATTGGACTGACAACCAGGGCAACTTTCTCGGCAGCAATGACCCCAGCGCCAATCCGAACACCGGCTCTGCCACCGAATGGAAGCAGATGCCACGGTACCAGCCGTAATTCCGGCACTTACTGCGCGCTACCCGTCCAGGAGGACGGCGTTGGAAGGAGAGTGCGATTCAGGAGCGCATCATTTCTGGAACAGCCCCATGAACGATTTCTTCTCGGTCTCCGCGCCGGTAATCATTCTGGAAAACGCAAGGTACGCTTTGCCGAGATCGGAACGTATGTCAATGACACTAGCGTCGATGGCCGCTCGCCGGACAGCTTTGTAATCATTGGGAAAGGTTGCCGCAACTGGACAATCGAGAATTTGTTCGGCGTCCTTCGGACTAATATCGTTCTTGTGGCCACGATTGAGTAATGCGTGGACGCGGCCGCGATCTACGCCCCAATGATCCAATTCCTGGCAGCGTTGCTTCGACAGTTTCAGCGAGGCGAACTCAGGGGTACTTACCACGTAAACTGCGCGTGATCGGCAGACAATCTCCGCAGTCGCGAAATTGACGACTTCGGGCAGGTCCGCCATTACAAGGTCGTATTTCGGAGCGGCGAAGCGCAAAATTTGGAAGTAGTGCGTCCAAGACGGAACCGGTTCTTTGATCGCCGTATTCGTAAGCAGGAAATCCACACCACCTGCCGTAGTGACGTATCGCTGCCAACTGAGATTGTCGATTCGGGGCGCTTCGGCCAGTGCTTCGCGAATCGAAGACTTTGACTCCACATGCAACATGGCCGAAAGCAAGCCGGAGTGCAAATCCCCTTCCATCACTAGCACACGGCGTTTCAGTTCTTGCGCAATGACGTGGGCGGTATGCAGGACCACCGTGCTCGCACCGCTTCCGGCTTTGCCTGGCAGGAACACGACCAGATTTTCATGAATGCCACTTTGGTATTTGTGTACGGCGCTGCTGACGGCCTCCTCCAGCTCAGAAATACTAAATGGCCACACTGCAAACGAGGCGAGATCGAAATTTGAACTGCGGTTAAGCGACAGCCGGAGATCGCGTGATGCCAGACCCACAACTGGCACATCCGGGAACTGTCTGTGAATCGCGGTCGCGTGTTGCAGGTCGCGGTCCAACTCAGTCAGTTCCAGCAGTATTACGTCGGGCTGGGTCGTGCCTGCTGTTCGCATCAAGTCGTAGCCCATCCCGCCTAGCTCGACGATGGACTCGATAGAGAAGTCATTCGACTCTCCGGCCATGTTTCTTATCATATTGGCCATTTGCGGATCGGCGATGAATAGAACGGCGTTGAGCATTCAGGTCTCAATATACACTCTGTTCGTTGCTAAGTTCAGCGAGAACTGTTTGATCTTAGAGCAGCGCAGCCGTGAAGCGTGCCCCATCAGCGCCGGACGTGTTCTTCCTCTGTCTCAGCGCCGCATGAGATTTTTGGAGACCATTTCTAGCCCCGTGTGCCAAGTTCCACCGAAGGCGATATGAAGCGTCCAGATGCGAACACCGCTCGGGCAGTGAGCACCGATACCCCCAACGCGCACAATGCCATAAAGAACACCGCACGGTAGCCGAAATGGTTCGCGATTACCCCCGCCGCGAACGAACTCATCCCCACAAACAAGTCGTAAAAAGCGCTCAGCACACCCACAACGGACCCTCGCTCGTGGCTTGGCGTTCGCCTAAGCACCGTCGAGAGGATTGAGGCCCACGGAAAGGAGAACCCTAGCCCGAGGATCGCGGCCGAGGCGATGGCCAGTGTAGGCGGTGGCGCCATCGCCAGTCCCGCCAGGCCTATTGCCATTCCCACAGTCCCCGCATAAAAAGTGCGCTGTGGCGGTATCCGATCTGGCAGGCCGCCGAAGAAAAACCGAGCAAATAGCACCATTCCAGCGTAGGCCGAAAACGCTTTCGGTCCAGAATTTCCGTGACTCGCCAGGTGCAGGATTAGAAAGCCCGCGATCACCGGATAATGAACATTCACTAAGCCCACCGTAAGTCCGGGTTTGATCAAATGTCCGGGCACCCATATACGCGCGCCAGGATTAGGATGCGGTGTATAGTCCTCTGGGATCCGCGACAGGATCAAAAAACCTGCCACCGCGGTTGCAACCTGCATCATCGCGGCGTGTTCAAAGCTTCCGAGCCAGCCCCCAATCATGGGTCCTGCGGAAATACCTCCCCAGATGCCGCTGCTCAGGAATCCCAAGGCGCGGCCGCTGCGTGAAATTCCAGCGGTCTCCACAACCCAAGCGGCCGCACCCGTATAAAGGCAGGCCTCACCAAAGCCCTGCAAGGCGCGGCCCAGATAAGCGCCTTGGATTCCGATGGGAAGCAGATACGCGCACCCGGCAAGGGCGCAGCTGAACAAACCGGTGAGGAAGGCTGACTTGCGACCTTTGCGATCCGCCAATGGCCCGGAGATGAACCGCGAGCCAAGGGCCACAAATGAAAATGTTCCGATGACGAAACCGACAGTCTGATCCGTTCCTCCCAGCTCATGGCGGATGTGCGGCGCCATTTGCGGAAGCACGGTGCCCATGCCAAGAAAGCCAAGGAAAGTGGCCGCAATCAGCCACCAGAAGCGAATCCCCATCCATTGATTGTAGCGGGAGCTCGGGATGAAGCAGGCTTCGCGTCCCATCCCGAACAAGCGATCGTCCGAGCAGTATGGCCTACTCAACCAGCCGATTGCGGACGGCGTAATGCGTCAACTCGGCGTTAGTCTTCATTCCCATTTTTTCCAAAATTCTGGCGCGGTAAGTGCTAATGGTCTTGTCGCTTAGCGAAAGAAGCTCCGCGATCGCACCGACGGTGTGGCCGGAGCCTATCAAGCGCAGCACTTCAAACTCCCTGCTGGAGAGGCCCTCATGGGGCGGCCGATCCGCTTCCCGGGTCAAGTCTACTGCCAGTTGTTCGGCCAACGCCGAGCTGACATAGCGTCCGCCAGCAAGGACCTTATGAACAGCCGTGACCAACTCGGCTCTTGGCGCATCCTTGGAAATGTACCCCGCGGCGCCGGCCCTAAAGGCCCGGCGGGCATAGTGCTCCTCGGAATGCATACTGAGAATGAGCACCGGAAGCTTGGGGCGGAGCTGTTTCAACTCTCTGATTAGCTCCAGTCCGTCCCGCTTCCCCAGGGTTATGTCTAACACGGCGAGATCGCAACCCTGGTGGGCCACGATTTCAAGCGCCTCGGCGCGCGTGCTCGCCTCGGCGAACGAAAACTCATCCGGCTGATCTTCGAAGATTCGCTTGATGCCGTCGCGGACCACTGCGTGATCGTCGATCAGCAGAATCTTCCTCATGACTTTCCTTCCATCGGTTGCTTCAGTATCCGCCGAGCGTTGGAACTTCGAGCGTGATGGTTGAGCCTGCTCCGTCACTTCCGACGATGTCCAGCGTTCCGCCAGCAAGTTTGGCGCGTTCCTGCATCGCCCAAAGCCCTAACGAATCGTTGCGCCATTTCGCGGGGGCCGGAATCCCTTTTCCGTTGTCGTGGATTCTCAATGCAAGGGTGCCATTCCCCTTGTGCATAGTAAGTTCCACCTTGGTCGCCTTGGCGTGACGCCGTATGTTGGTCAGCGCCTCCTGCACAGCGCGGAACACTGCGGTACCCTGCTCAGGGCTGAGATGCGGGTGTTCGACCGACGACTCGAAACTGCAGGCGATTCCCGTGCTGGCTTCGAAGTCGCGCGCCTGCTGTTTCACCGCGTCCACTAGCCCCAGCTCTTCCAGAACGCGCGGCCGGAGATGCGTAGTAATTCGCTTGAGAGCTGCGACGGTCTGATCCGTTAGATGCCGCATACCGGTAAGCCGTTCTCCAGCGCGAGCGAGTTGCGCCGAATTCCCAGCCACTCCGATCGACTCCTGGACGGCCTCCAGGTCCCAACGCAAACTGGTCAACGCCGAGCCGAGCTCATCATGGATTTCGCTGGCGATTCGTGTCCCTTCGGCTTCCGCGACAGCTTGCATCCTAGCCGCCACTCTACGCAGGAGCTCGTTCACGGTTGCCAAGGACAAAGTCCGTTCCACTACCCGCTCCTCCAAGTGCTCGCTGAGTTCCTTGAGTTCCCGCTCCACCTCTTTCAGCCGTGGGCTCTCCAGAACGTTCCATGCTCCGAAGCGCTTGGCAATGGCAAACTCATGGGTTCGCGCCACGTCAAAGACGCCGCCGCCGCTGGAATTCGCCAATGGGTAGGTGCATAACACGATCATCGGTGTGTCTTGCATCAGACCATTAAGTCGATGCTCGTAAGAGACAAAATCTCCCCAGTCCTTCTCCGTGAGCCAGGACTCATTACCGTTGGCGCGCATCCCCGGGTGGCCGTTGGTCAGGGCCTTCGAAAGCCGCTCCTTCCAGGCGTCAATGACCAGTTGCGGCTCGAAGCCGCCATTCTTCAGGTACCACTCTTCGTGCGACAGCAGTTCCATGTGTCCGGCTGTCACTCGACCGTCGACGTCGGGAACTTCCTGCCGCAGCGCTGCAAGCGCCGTCTCTTTTTGCAGTGGGTCGGACACTACCCACATGCAAAACTCATTGCGTTCGAGACCCGTTTTGAAGTATGGAATCAGGATGTCGAGTAGATCGTCGCAGGTCTCGTAAAAGTGGCAGAAGTGGGTTCCCCAGGGAATAGCCCCTACTACACTGATCCCTGAATCGCGAGTTACCAGTTGCATCGGAAAGCCTCAGGACGAGCCGTACCGATATTAGACTCGCGCTGCATTCGCCGTCAAGCTCAAGCGCAACAAGCCCAATCTTGTGGGTAGGGCAAATATCGACAGAACCTTCAGGAGCGCAGCCACCTCAGGATCCTAGCTGGCCCGATAGTGTGTTCCCGGAATCGCTCGTACGCTGAGTACATGAAGCGAAAAGATCGAGAGGATCTCCAGAATCTCCGCATCCGCCACAAATACCTGGTCCAAGCGATCCGGGCTCTAGAGAAGGTCCAAAGTTGGCGTCTCGTCGAAGACCCGGGCCACGACATGGCGAAACTGCTGGCCGTCGGGATTGCCGAAAGGCCATCCGAGAGTGGGTGGGATCGAGATGACTGAACTGCCCAACCCAGCAGATCCGAGTGCAGACCTCTCCGCAGTCCTGGCCGGAACCACTGATGTGATCCTGGTGCTGGACGCGAACGGGCGCTATCTCAAGGTGGCTCCCGAAAACAACACCCTGCTCTATAAGCCGCCGGTGGAGCTGATCGGGCGAACGCTGAATCAGATCTTCCCATCGCAACAGGCGGAGTTCTTTTGCGAGCAAGTGCGGAGGGCCATCTACATGGGCCGCGCACACCGCGTGGAATATTCCCTCGAAATCAGTGGACGCGAAGTATGGTTCGATGCCACCGTCTCTCCCTTGTCGCCCGATTCGGTTCTGTGGATGGCGCGCGACATCACGCCATGGCGTGAAGCAGAGCAAAAACTGCGCCGTCAACTGCAATTCACGCAGGCTATCACGGGAAACCTCGGGGAAGGAATCTATACGCTGGATCTGCACGGCCGGGTGAGCTACATCAACCCTGCGGGCGAGGCCGCGCTGGGCTGGAAGGAATCCGAACTGCTGGGTCACAATATGCACGAGACTGTGCACAGCAGGCGTGCCGACGGAACGTACCGTCCAGCCAGCGAGTGTCCGCTGCTGGGTGTGCTGAAGTCGGGCGAGACAGTCAAGGTGGATAGCGACGTTTTCACGCGCCGCGATGGGACCCTGCTACCCATCGCGTACACCGCATCGCCCATCACGACCGATGGGCAAATTGTGGGAGCGGTTCTGGTTTTTCGCGACATTTCCGAGCGCATCCATCTCGAGGAGCAAGTCCGCCAGGCGCGAAAGGTGGAAGCCATCGGCCTATTGGCCGGCGGGGTTGCGCACGATTTCAATAATCTGCTGACCATCATCAATGGATACACGGCGCTCTTGCTCAGCCAGAGCGAGAATGGCCTTTCTTGCCACGGACAGTTGCGGGAGATCCACAAGGCGGGACAACGGGCCGCCCTGCTCACCCAGCAGCTTTTGGCCTTCAGCCGCCGGCAGATGTTGCAACCGCGCCTGGTGGCTCTGAATAGCATCGTATCCGGCTTTGAATCTATTCTGCGCCGTCTCATTCCGGAAAACATTGACGTCGCCATTCGCCTGGATCCCGGCGCCGGACACGTCGAAGTCGACCCATCTCAAATCGAGCAAGCCATTCTTAATCTCGCCGTCAATGCGCGGGATGCCATGCCGCAGGGCGGACAACTCACCATTGAGACGTCCAGCGTCGATCTGGATGACGAATATGTTCAAAGCCATCTGGACGTCCGTCGTGGGGGGTACGCGCTGTTGACCGTTACCGATACGGGCGCAGGGATACCGGAGGAGATCAAGGGACGCATCTTTGAACCATTCTTCACCACCAAGGAAACCGGGGAGGGCACGGGACTCGGACTCTCGGTGGTACATGGCGTGGTGAAGCAGAGCGGAGGACACATCTGGGTATACAGTGAGCAGAACTTCGGGACCACGGTCAAAATCTACCTTCCTCTACTGCCGGCGCCGGCGCACGGGATCGCGGCCGAGCGGCACGAAGGCGCCCCGTCTGGGGGCACGGAGACAGTTCTGCTGCTCGAGGACGATGACGCCGTCCGCAAATATGCCAAGGGAGTTCTCGAAAGACAGGGCTATACGGTCATCGCAGCCGGCAACGCGGACCAGGCGCTCGCGGCGGTATCGGTGTTGCCCGGCAAACTCGACCTGATGATCAGCGATGTGGTGATGCCCGGCAAAAGCGGACCGGCGGTGGCGCAAGAACTCGCGTCCCTGGGCATCCAGCCGAAGGTTCTTTTTATGTCCGGCTATGCCGGTGATGCGATTGTCCGCCATGGAATTCTGACCCCCAACATGGCCTTTCTCGCCAAACCTTTTTCGCCAGAAGCCTTGTTGCGGAAGGTGTGGGAGGTGCTCCACGCGCCCGAAGAGAAGCGCTTGATCTTGATCGTGGACGACGAACCTGCAATTCGCGCGCTTCTGCGGGATGTTCTCTCGCGCGACGGCTACGACGTGATGGAAGCTTGCGATGGTAGGGAGGCCCTGCAGAAGTGCCTGGTGACGCCGCCCGACCTTGTCATCACAGACCTTTGCATGCCAGAGCGCGAAGGGCTGGAGACCATCCAGACTCTCCGGAAGAGCCTTCCGGAGATCCGGCTGGTTGCCATGTCCGGAATGACCGAGCGCGCGACGTTTCTCCAAGCGGCCCGGTGGTTGGGAGCCGCAGCCTCCTTGCAGAAGCCGCTGGACCTTGCCGAAGTCTCTAGTACGATTCGCAGTCTGCTGGGGAAATAGCGCTTCCCAGCCCGGAGCGCGACGGAACGCGCTGAAGTTCCCGGCGGTGGGACTAGTTGACGTCATCGTGAGTGACTTTAAAAGGCCCGCCTCTATGGCGCGGGGTTGCTCGATTCTTTCGGGCGTCTCCGATCGGGATGATCTCGCGGCGTTGCGTTGGGAATCGAGAAGTTGTGACTGGCGCGGGTTCCGCGTGGACTCCGACGATGGACATCGAGTTGATCGCATTGCAGATGACAAGGTTGCCGATCAAAGATCGCTGACGACCGCAGCGAGGACGGGCAGGCAGCCCTGCAATTCGAGGGAAGGCAATTCCGGTCAGCTGTTATTTGAGGACTAATATGCAAGCCAAGCGCGTCACTTCAGTGGTTGCCACCCGCATGAGCGAGAGGGATCGGATTATTCTCGAGCACCTTCCCTTGGTGAAAGCCATCGCCGTCCGGGTGCACGAAAAACTTCCCGTCCACGTTGACCTTGATGATTTGGTTCATGCCGGGATTCTTGGCCTGTTCGCTGCCGTGAACAAGTTCGATCCCGAAAAGCAGGTAGCTTTTTCAAGCTACGCCAAGCACCGCATTAAGGGCGCGATTCTCGACAGTCTACGCCAGTTGGATTGGGCTTCCCGCGACTTGCGCCGGCGCCACAAACAGCTGGAGGCGGCAACGCGAGACCTGACCGCGACGTTGCAGCGTAACCCAACCGATGCCGAGTTAGCCGACAAACTCGGAGTGGAGCCGGATAGGTGGCACCGGATGATGCTGGACCTGCGCAACGTGGGGCCGGTGTCGGCCTCGACGCGTGGCGCTGATGGCGACGAACTGCCACCGCCCGATTTTCCGAGTACCCCCGATACCCATCCAGACATCATGTGCTCCTCGGCGCAGCTCAAATCTGCCTTGTCTGAAGCCATGAAGACGCTGCCGGAACGACACCAGCGCGTAATCAAGCTCTACCACACCAACGAGATGACCATGAAGCAGATCGGCGGAATTCTCGGCATCAACGAGAGCCGGGTTTCGCAGATCCATAAGTCGGCCCTCGAGAAAATGGCGGCTGCGCTGGAATCTGCGGGTATTACCTCCAGCGCCGCGTTTGTTTGATTCGCTCACTCGATCCGCGGCCGGTAAGGTTGGTGCCTGGCGGCAGGCACCTCATCGAGCCGAGCAAGGAAAAGACGATTGCATGTCCATTCGATTTACGTTCGACTCCATAAGCGTTCCGCCACGTGCTGCAGCCGGCACGCGGCCTGCACTGGACGCCCACCATAATCTCCCGATAGAATCTCTCCATGTCAACCTCCGAACCGCCCGATCGCTCCTTAGGATTTAATACACGTGCTCTCCATGCGGGTTATGCTCCCGACCCGACAACCAAGGCGCGTGCCGTACCCATCTACCAGACCACGTCGTTTGTCTTCGATAGCTCCGAGCATGCGGCAGCGCTGTTTGGTTTGCAGCAGTTCGGCAACATCTATACGCGCATTATGAATCCAACCACGGACGTGTTGGAGCAGCGTGTTGCCTCACTCGAGAATGGCGCAGCCGGTTTGGCCTTGGCCAGCGGCCAGTCCGCGCAGTTCCTTGCCATTTCGGGCTTGATGGAGCCGGGCGATCACTTTGTCGCATCCAGCACGCTGTATGGGGGAACGTACACCCAGTTCGACGTCAGTTTCCGCAAGTTCGGCTACGATGTGACGTTTGTGGAACCGGATGATCCGGAAAACTTCCGCAAGGCGATCAAGCCGAATACCAAGCTGCTGTATGGAGAGACGATCAGTAACCCTCGCGGCAACGTGCTGGACATCGAAGCGGTCGCTAAGATCGCCCATGATGCCAATGTTCCATTGATGATTGACAATACGTTCGCCACGCCCTATGTTTGCCGCCCCATCGATTACGGCGCCGATATCGTGGTCCACTCGCTGACCAAGTTCATGGGCGGACACGGCACCTCGATCGGGGGAATGATTGTTGACGGCGGAAAATTCGATTGGTCGAAAAGCAAACATCCTCAAATCAATACACCCTCGCGCGCCTACCATGGCATGAACTTCAGCGAGATCTTTGGCGCCATAGCCTATATCATTCGGTGCCGCGTCGAAGGCCTGCGCGACCTGGGCCCCTGCATGAGCCCGTTTAACGCATTCCAGTTCCTGCAAGGGATTGAGACCTTGGGCCTCCGGATGGATCGCCACTTGTCAAACGCGTTAGCCGTAGCGCAGCACCTTCAGGCCCACCCTCTTGTGAGCTGGGTAAAGTATCCGTCACTGCCATCGAGCCCGTATTTCGAGTTGGCGCGGAAATATACGCCGAAGGGTGGTGGCGCCGTGTTCTCGTTCGGAATCAAAGGAGGCATGGAGGCTGGCAAGCGCTTCATCGACAACCTCAAAGTCTTTAGCCATCTGGCGAACGTGGGCGATGCGCGCAGTCTCGTGATTCACCCGGCATCCACCACTCACCAACAGATGTCCCGTACGGAACAGGAAGCCGCCGGGGTTACGGAAGATCTGGTCCGCGTGTCCATTGGACTGGAGGACATCGAAGACATCCTGTGGGACCTCGATCAGGCCCTCGCCTTGTAGTAGGCCATCAGGTCATCGGCTGAAATCGTCATGCCTCGCTGGTTCTTGAGAGTAGCCGCCTGTTTGGCTTTGCCTGAACCAGGAACCCCGATTAGCACCACCACGGGTCCCACGGTCTGCGCGTGAGCAGCCAGAACGAGCGACGAAACCAGGAAGCCCAATCGCGCGTGTCACCGGGCCTGGCCAACGAGGCGGTCACTGCCAAGGGCTTGGGAAAACCTTGCCAGTCGCCGATAACGATACCTCGACCGGACGTCAGAAGAATCGCCGCCGTGGAACTGATCGTCTCCGGCGATGTCATTGGTGCGAAGATCGGTCAATAGTGTCTGACTGACTCCCATTCCGCCCGGCAGTGAACATCTGTGAAGGTCCGAATCACATAACAAGGCCTATACATGCGCCTTGATTCGGCCAACCCCCGCATTCTCTATCACCGGAACAGAGCGTTGATCTTTTGGGCCAGCACGGCCCAGCGAAAGACAAGAAAGGCTCTTTCCGCGCACTACTCGTAAAATTGCGGAGCTTTACGCTGCTGCTCAAATACAGCCAACTCGTGCTCGATCCACAACTCCGCGTGGTGCTGCTTCAGAAACTCCGCTACTTGTTGTCGCGATTTGAGGGTTTGGGCCCCATCTTCATCCGTCGCCGGAGGCGTTGGGCTACCGAGCTCGTCTCGATAATGATAGAGATCGCCGGCCAGCACCACCGGCTGTGATTTCTTCAGATTTATGAACAGCACCAGGTGCCCGGGCGTGTGGCCCGGTGTGGATTTCAAGATCACCGATCCATCGCCGAACACGTCATATTCCTCGCTCTCGATGATCTTAAATTTGCTGTTTTTGAGCAGAGAAATATGATCCAGAGCATTATTGCGTGAATCGGATGTGCCGTCCAACATCTTATCGCGTTCCGCTTTACGCACCAGCCAGGTGGAGCTCGCGAACATGTTAGCGTTGGCGACGTGATCGAAATGGTAGTGCGACAACGCGAGATAGGTGATGTCCTTGGGGTCATAGCCTGCTGCGCGCAACTGCTCGCGCAGCGGCTTGGTCGCGCTGCCGCTTCCCACCGTCGGCGTGGTGACGCCGGGCGTGAACATTTCATCTGGAATCACGCCCGTGTCCCACATCAGGGTCCCTTTCGGATGCGCGATCAGGTAGCAAGCCACCGCCATATCCGGGCGCGCTGGATTCCTTCCATGCAGATGTCCGCAGTCGAGAACGTACAGACGCAAGGATTCCGGAAGATTTGCTTTCGGGGCTTGGGCGGCCAAAGGCGCAATACTCAGGATCGCTAGTGTGGCTTCAATGGCAGTTTTGAGAACTGCTCGAACGGTTGGTTTCATCGCTCCTCCATGCAAAAAATGCAAATCATTTATCAAGCGCACTTTATCATACATCGCTCTGGTCGCATCACAAACGGATTCAGCTGTCGGTCGAAATTTAAATGTGTCGAATTCGTTGAGGAGTTGCTTTATGGCAATTGCCGGGAAGAGAGCTGGCAACCTAGGAAGGCGATCGGATCGCAGCGGAACGATTATTTCCGCTTGCGACCTCAATTGAGAATCAGCAATGGATGCCGAAAAAGCGCAGATTCGGCAACCATCGTGCCGAGATCTCCCCGCCTGGTCAGTCGTACGTCAAGAACTGGCACAATCAGACCTAAATTAGCAATTCCCCATGCTCAGGTATACAATTAATGGTGGAATTCAGCCATGCACACGAACTAACGAATGCATGGCCGTTTGTGCACGACAAAACTTAGGCGAGGAAGGAAGACGATAATGTTAAACGCGCGACTTTTCGCTCTCGTAATCGCTATTTGCTGCTGGGCTGTAACCCAGGCGGCCGGTCAGACCCCCGCACCGAAGGTAACCGCGAAGGCGTCGGCCGGAACAGCATCCCGCTTGCCTGATGGACGCCCGGATCTGCAAGGATATTGGACGAACAACACCTCCGCACCTTTGCAACGCCCTAATGGCGCCGCGGAGTTTTTTACGGACGATGAGCTCAAAGCTCGCGCAGCAGGCCGGGGCGGGCCAGCACCTCAGAACAGGAATAATCCCTTTCCAGCCCTGTTTGGGATTCCAATGGAGGGGAGATTTCTCTCGCGGCGCACTTCCATCATCACGGACCCTCCAGATGGAAAATTTCCTCCGTTGACGCCGGAAGCGCAGAAGAAATTTGCTGCGGATCAGGAGCACCACAAGTTGCATCCCCACGACGGCCCGGAGGACCTGTCAACGATCGAGCGGTGTATCACCTGGATTACCAGCGGTCCGCCGATGCTGCCGACTTTTTACAACAATAACTACCAGATCATTCAAACCAAGGATCATGTCATGATCATGACGGAGATGGTGCACGATGTGCGCATCATCCCGGTGGACGGGCGCCCGCATTCGGACATCCGTCAGTGGATGGGCGACTCACGGGGCCGTTACGAAGGCGATACGCTGGTCGTGGAAACGATCAATTTCAACGGGAAACGAGGCTGGTTCGGCACTCCTGCGACCGAGGGAGGCGGAGAGCGGCGCCCCGATCAGCAGATGAAGGTGATTGAGCGGTTTACCCGAATAGCCCCGGAAGTACTCAGGTATCAGTTTACCGTCGACGACCCAGGCACGTACACAAAGCCATGGTCCGGAGAGATTGACATGCAGACGTTGAAGAGTCCTATGGTGGAGTATGCGTGCCTTGAAGGAGATCAGGGAATGGAACTCATCCTCAAAGGGGCGCGAGCCGACGAGAAGGCCGCGGCGGAGGCTGCGAAAAAGAAATAGCAGTAGAGTGAAGGGAAAAGTCTAGAAAAGGCGGGAGAAGCCAGATGAAAAGAACACGAATGATTGTTGTCAGTGCCGGTCTCGTTTTAGCCGCCAGTATGGCGTGGGGGCATCACGCACTCGCCTCGGAATTTGACGTAACCAAGGAAGTTCATATTACGGGAACGGTCGTAAAATGGGAACTGGTCAATCCGCATGCCTGGATTTATGTTGATGTAAAAGACGAGAACGGGCAGGTGGCTCGCTGGTCGTTTGAAGCGGGCGGCTCCCCCAGTGCTCTGATACGGCGTGGTATGAACAAGACCTCTATACCGGTCGGCGAAGTAATTGTGGTGGACGGTTTTCGGGCTAAAGATGGATCAACCCGGGCCAGCGGCACTAATCTCACATTTCCTGACGGGCGAAAGCTCTTTATCGGCACCGACAACCCAGCCGAGGGACCCGGCGCAGCCAAGAAATAGCTTTCGAAAAGCCGACGACGGGCTGTCCAGACCACGCAAACGGGAACTAGTATCGAGTATCCGCTGCGAAGTCTGTGCATCATCGGAATGTGCACGAGACGGCGCGCGACGAAAAGATAACATACCCATCGGAATGGGCTGAAATTCTGCGCCCCTAGTACACGAACAACACATCCGGCTGCACGCTGCCATTCACATTCACGCACGGGCCAAACGCACGAGCCGCGGTCGGCCACAGACGGCGGACTAAGGCGGCGATCTCATCGGGATCTTCGCGGCGGTGCTCCAGCGCAATTGCCATGCGCGGCTTGGACCGCACAATCGTCTCGCGCCCGCCCTCCAGCGCCTGCTTCTCCGCGCCTTCAATGTCCAGCTTGATGAAATCCACGCGCTCCAACCGGAGATCTCTCACCAGCGCGTCAATCGTCGTCAACAGCACCTTCGGCCCCGGCGCGCCGCGGTTCAACGCGACGCTGTTTGCGGTCGTCGCGAGTTCCGTACTTGTGGTCAGCTCCAGTTCCGCGTCCTTGTTCCACACACCCTTTGGATAGATGACGACCCTCCCCGCTTCAATCTCTGTGCGAAAAGTCCGCCGCAAACACTCCAAGGCAGTGGGCGCGGGTTCGATCGCCACCACCTTCGACGCTCCCTGATTCAGTGCGTGCCGCGTGAACACTCCTGCATTCGCGCCACCATCCAGCACGATGTCGCCACGCTGGACCCCATGGTCGGCCGTGCCATACACATCTCGGCCCTGTTCCCCCAGCATCTCAGGCAAGACCAGCGTATCTCGCGCGGGAATCCAGAAGAGACCAAGCGATGTCTCCATCTGAACCAAATTGCCGTCTTTCTGCAAAACGCGCGTGGTCTTGTTTATCTCCTGTTTGATGATGTTCTCTTCCGAGGAAATAGCGTGTCGCCAGGCGTCGCCAGCCGAGCAGGACGCGTGGCGTCCGGCGAGGGCGCCCGGAAAATGCACAGTGCGGGCCGTCAAGAGGACCGCGCCGGAAGTCACCTTCATCGCCACCGGGGAATGCGGCGCGAGACTTGCGATCACCAGCACGGGCAACACCGTGCAAGCCATCAAAATCACCGCGATGCGTACGATTCTGGCGAATGGAGAGCTCATTGCAACGCTCTTGAGTCTACCACCCAGCTCAAACGCCCTTGACGTTCACATTTGGTGGTGATTCCGCGTGATGACTTTGTCGCGAAGCTCTGCTGCCTCCTCGGGAGGGTCATCAATCAAACACTTCCTGTAGAGTGTTCGCTGTAATGAATTGCGATTGTGGTAGTGTTCACACGCAATCCTATGCGGGAGAACATGCTTGGCGCTTTCAAACGGAAAAGCTTTTTCCGAGTATTCCATCTGAATGCCGGCCGGACCGTCCAGGGGTTTCAACAGCAGGAACGTCACCGTGTGTCCTTCATCCACACTCTCCACTTCCTGCCACAAATCAGGTCGACTGTCGAAAATCACCGGCAGCCAATGGGTCAAGTGGAAGCGAAAATCTTGCAGGATCACACGCGAGCGGCCTGGAACCAGGCAATGTCCGAATCCCCGGAAGATGGAATTGGTCAACTCCCACGATTTGGCGGCATCCACAAAGAGAAACTCAATGGGCCCCGTTCCAACGGTAGTTCGTCAGGTCCTGCTTTTCAGCATCGATCCAGGCGCCGTAGTCGCCAACCTCGCGTTTGAACAATGGAAGGAAATCATCACTTTCCTTATAGCCAGTGGCAGCGAAGGATGCCATGTAACTCGGTTCCCATCGAAATAGATCTAGACTGTGAATCTTTGCGTTTGAACCACGCCTCTTAAGGCCCTCGGCGAATGCCGCGCTGCTACTGCCGAGCCACGGGCCGAGATCGATGATCGCGCCCCATCCCTCGAATTTTTCCGCCGCTAACCAAGTGAGGTATTGCGACTCCTCAGGGGACAACATCGACCTCATCCTCGTAACGGATTCAGGCATGGATAATGCCTGCCAAGGGAGTGCAATTAGGTGCGCGGTCCCTGTCGAAAGCATCGCCGTGTCTCCTATCTCGCTGTTTGACATGAAAAGGGCCTTTTCAACCGAGGAGCGAGTCACGCGGGGTATTTACTCCGTACGGACAAGATTGAGGTCGGGGAGTTCTTGTCTTCGCGCTGCTCCCGATTTCTTCTGTTCGACGTAGAGATCATGAGAAACAACAAGCTCCTTCAAATCCCGAAGGGCGTCACGGGCCGCATCGGGGTCCGGCACCTTCTCATCGAGCAGCTTCCGCAGTTTGTATAATTTCGTGACCATTCTTCGCAAAACCTCATTGCCCCGCTCGTAACGAAGGAAAGTCAAGCCGAGAGCTGGAATCGAATGCTCGGATGATTTCAGTTGTGAATCGGCCCCAAGGTCGTCGGCCGCTGCGGCTCCCCCTGGGCGCTTTTTCTGTTCCGTCGTATTGGTTGGCATATTCCCATCAGCGCTGATTGGCGTGTTGAATAACTAGTTTATCTCTTCCGGTAAGTCTCGTACTTCAGACACGAGCAAAGGCGACACCAATCCGGGCGTCCAAAATCAAGATGCAGTACAGCCTTTATGCCCCCGTGGGCGAGAGCCTGCACATGGTTGAAATTCGCGACTGGCGACCATAGCGTAGACCGGGTCGTAGCCCTTCCGGTCTGATAGTCGGAGCAAGGTGACGATCAAATGAACGAATGGATGAGGAAATCGCGCATCCCCGCAATGGTGTCAATACTCCAAAAACTGGCGCAATCAGGCCTAACTTAGCAATTCGCCATGCACAGGGTTTGAAACCGTGCCATCTGAGCGATCAGCCATCCGGATCTTGATTTGGGTTGGGAACTCGACTGCCGCCGGAATGCCGGCGAACTCGTATCCATAAAAGGCGAGGCACACTTTGGGTGGGCTTTGGAAGGGCGAGCTATCCAAGACGTCTGGATAATGCCGAGCCGTTCGGATAGGAGTTCGCTGGCGGACAGAACGAAGAACATGTTCGGCACGACGCTGCGCATCTGGGATTCTTCAATCCAAGGCTAGAGAATCATCTGGCGAAACCCGGTACATAGCCACTGGGAAGACTAGGTTGGCCGCTGGAGCGGCAAAGACTGTAGTTCAGATCGGGATTCGCGCAGACGGAGCACCAACCAAATGGTGTCCGAATAGAGCGGCAATAGGAATCTGAGGTGGTATATGTGATGGGGCCGGGCGCAGCCGCTGGTAGAGACGGCGACGTGAACGAGGAAGTCATCGGCCTTCGCGACTACGGGCGGACTCTGACGGTACTTTGGTCCGACTCGTTTCCCGAGCCGGAAGAAGACGATCCAGATAGCGAGGAGAGCGAATCCGAATCATTGCTTCCGTCGGAACGCTTCTACCGGAAGTCCCAGTGTGAGGGACTCTCGTCCACATGTTTTTCTACTATTAGTGAAAACGGCCCTCCTTCAAAAGGGCGTATTTAGTTGATTTTATTGGTCGGGGCGGGGCGATTCGAACGCCCGACCCCCTGCGCCCAAGGCAG
>CADEFM010000020.1 GCA_902826605.1 uncultured Acidobacteriota bacterium | reverse complement strand
CCACAATGACCGGCGTGCCGCCGAGGTGCAGCACCACGTTCGCGGTGGCGCAGAACGTCAGGGTTGGCACGATGACTTCGTCTCCGGGTCCCACTCCAATCGCGGTGAGAGCGATGTGCAACGCGGCGGTGCAGGAACTCACGGCAATGGCGTGGCGGACCCCGATGTATTCGGCAAACTGTGCCTCGAACCGCTTGACCTTAGGACCCGTCGTGATCCAGCCGGATCGCAAGCTATCAACAACCTCCTGGATCTCTTCCTCACCAATCATCGGAAGTGACCACGGCAGGAAGGCGTCCCTACAGGCGCGGCGTGGTACTTCTACAACGGTTGCGGACATTTATGACAATAGCTTTCTGAACGTAAAGGTAGCCCCAGCTGGACGAAACCCGGCTTTTTGATACAACGACGCGGCTGCGGTATTCCGCAACTGCGTGCCGACTTCTACAACGTGGACGCCATTGGCTCTAAACCATTCGAGTGCCCCAGTGGAAGTTGCCAAGCCCCAGCCCTGTCCGCGGACTCGTGCCGCCGTCGCAACCATCACGATGGTCCCCATCTGCTGCTTGTCCAACTTGCAGGTCGCATAACCGGTCACCCCCACACGATCGACGCCCACAATCACCTGGTCGCACGCGATACCGGCACATGAATTGCGAAGCCACGCTTCATGCAGGGCGTCTGCTTTTTCCTTGCCGATGACTGGATCGAGATGAAAGCGGTCGCATATGTAGCTGGTGCGAGCGATCTTCAGCACGTCGTCCAGATCGTTTTTTTCAAAAGTACGAACGGGCAGGTGACCGTTTTGATTTTTCCCTACCCCGGATGCTTGCAGGTCCAAAGAGAATGTCTGGATGGAATCTACAAGATTGAATCCGAACTCTTCCAGCCCGTGAATGACAGCAGTATCGGCGATATCCACCCGCACCGTGAGGTAACGAACTCCCTTCGCCCGGCACGCTTCGGTAACCTCGGTGAGAAGTGTCAAGTATTGCTGCACGGCATGAGGGTACGGACCCGGTACAGATATGTCGTCGATGCGGGCTGTCAGCATTCCGAGTAGTTCTGTATCCCAGGGGAGCACTCGCCACGTTACTACCCCCATAAGATTCTCCTGACTTCGGATCGTGTGCACATTCCCAGCGCCGTCTTCCGCTTCCCTGACCATCTGCCCCAAGGTACGACCACTCGTCTGCTGTCGCTCCGCGTGACCGCGGTGAGTTCGCAACTCTTTCAACCCGCACGACGCTTGTACTGTTTCAGCAGCCACTATTCACTCCGTGTCGAACTAGGAACGTTGTTCGCATGGGCATCTCTTCGGCAGGTGTAGAGAAGTAGCGAGAAATTTCTGGAGATCCTAACCCTCGCCTGCGCACCGGATTTGAAAAATGAATTTCTCTGCCGATGAGGGTTGGGTCACCGTTCACAATTACAACCACCATGCGACTGTATCCCCTATCCCTCGCGCTGTTTACGGGCTTCCTGGAAGTCTGTATTCCAGTAGCCTGCACGGCTCAGCCTATCCCTGCAAATTTGCCTGCACGCGTAGCGGGCAACGACGACCTGCTAGCCGTTTTTGTGTATGGCGCACCGGAGCTCTCGCGAACCGTGAGAGTAGGTGCGGACGGCGCCATAAGATTGCCTATGCTTCCAACTCCGGTGCCGGCGGCCGGATCGATGCCGCTGGAAATTGAACAGGCCCTGGCCTCCGCATTAACGAACACCGGTCTGTTCATTAATCCCTACGTCTCAGTAACGGTTGTCGAGTATCGCAGCCGGCCGATCAATGTTTCCGGTGCCGTAAAGCGTCCCGCTACCTTTCAGGCGGTGGCCGATATGACGCTCCTCGACGCCATCGCTCAAGCCGACGGACTGACCCCCGACGCCGGCGACGAAGTGCTGGTCACAAGGATGGATGGAGACAAGAGAATCCTCCAACGGGTTCCCGTTAAGGCTCTGATCGATGCCGCGGAGCCCGCCGCCAACTTCAAACTTTCCGGTGGCGAGGAGGTGCGCGTTCCCGAGGCCGGCCATTTCTTCGTTCTCGGGAATGTCCGGCGTCCCGGCTCGTTTGTCATACGCGATGGTTCGGCCATTTCTATCTTCAAAGCCCTCGCGCTAGCCGAGGGTCTTGCTCCATTCGCCGGCAAGCAAGTGTTTCTACTACACCGCAATGCGGCTGGAATCACGGAGGAAACCTCAATCGATTTGAAGAAGGTGCTCAGCCGTAAGGCCGATGATGTGGACATAGCAGTCAATGACGTCCTCTATATTCCCGACAACAGCGGCCGCAGATTGGGCGTGGCAATTCTCGAAAAGGCTCTCCTTTTTGGCAGCGGCGCGAGCTCCGCGTTGATCTATGGATCTACACGTTGAAAAAACAATCCATGAAATCTCTTTATTCCCGAAAACGTCTCGCCGTGCTCCGCGGCTTTGCTGCCACAGCCCTAGGCTACATCGTACTGCTGGAAGCAGTTCCCCAGATCCTGTACGGCTATGTCGATCCCGGTTCCGGCATCCTGGCTTTGCAGATGATCGCCGCAGTCGCAGTGGGTGCGCTGTTTCAATTCCGTCGTTGGGTGATTCTATGCGTGAAACGTTTCAGACGACCGAAGAACACATAGCGGCGGCTCGCGTGTCTTTTCGCGACCCCGGAGGCGCCGTGGTCCGGCATGCCGGCCGCATCTTTCGCGTGGTGACGCCCAAGGCGACGCCGACGCTACGGTCCTTTCTGCAGACCCCCATCGCCGATCGATGGCAGACCAGTGGACAACTCATCCACTCTTTCCCGGTCGAAGACCCCGCGACCAGAAGAGAAATCGCAAACATTCTCGGGGACGAGCGGGATTGGGAAGCTCAGGACGGATTAGTGCTCGAACACAATGCAGTTCCATTTCCGTCCTACCCCTGGGAATGGCCACCCTGCATGCTGGCCGCAGCGGCTGAACTCACTCTTCGTCTGGCGGAGGACCTATTGGACGAGGGATACGGGCTGAAGGATGCCACTCCCCTCAATGTGCTTTTTCAAGGACCAAATCCCGTATTTATCGACGTCCTCTCGGTGGAGATGCGTGACCCTCGTTCCGCTCATTGGCTAGCGCATGGACAATTCGTCCGGACCTTCCTGTTACCACTGGCGCTCTCATTGCGCTTAGAAATGCCCCTCGACAAACTGCTTCACAACAGTTGGGACGGCCTGGACAATGAGCAAGTATTTCGATGGTTGTCGTTTTGGCAAAAACTGCGCGCGCCGTTTTTTACGGCCGTTACATTGCCGGTATGGCTGAAAGCAAGGGCCGAAGCCAAGGGGAACGCTCTGTACCACCCAAAGCCGTGGAAGGACCCTCGGCAAGCTGCGTTTGTTCTTCAACGGCTCTTGCGGCAATCGCTGCGGTCGGTAGTGGAGCTGCCGAAGACGGCGCAAACCCGGTCGAGTTGGTCCAGTTACTTCGCCAACCTGAAACATTACCCCGAGGAGGGGTTCGCCGCGAAAGAGACATTCGTTCGCGAGGCTGTGCGTAGCCTGCATCCGGCTTCGGTGCTGGACATCGGCTGCAACAACGGCCACTTCAGTCTGATTGCGGCCGAACAAGGCGCGGAGGTAGTGAGCATCGATGCCGACCCGCAGGTAGTCGGCGCGACATGGAACGCAGCCTGTGCGGCGGGAGCCAATATTCTTCCACTGGTGGTGAATATCGCGCGCCCCACGCCCGCCTCGGGCTGGCGCGGTGAAGAGTGCGACGCGTTTCTCGATCGTGCGCGGCGGCGCTTCGATCTGGTACTGCTGCTGGCCGTGGTGCATCACCTGATGGTTTCCGAGCGAGTACCCTTGCCCTGTATCGTGGACCTCACTGCGGAGTTGACGCGCGACGCGGCCGTCGTCGAATTCGTGGATGCCGGCGACCCTATGTTTAGGAAGCTGGCCAGGGGACGTGAAGAACTGCACGACCACTACAACCGCGAGTACTTCGAAAGCGCGCTGCGTGCGCGCTTCCACATCTCGCGTTCGGAACAGGTGACACCTACGCGCAGATTGTATCTGGTCCGCAAATTGAAAATCAATGAATCCTAACAAAATTAGAGAAACCCTGCCCGCGCTCTTGAACGACAAGAACGAGCGCACCCTTACCTTGTCGCCGATGGACTACCACTTTGCGGCACCGGCGGAAACGGATACGGTGGAAGCAAGTCTTCCCCTGTCGCACTACTTATGGGTGTTGAAGCGCTACCTCTGGAATATCCTCGGCTTTATCGCCGTGTGCCTGATCGCCACGCTGGTCATCTGCTTACGCATCACCCCTGTGTACGAATCCACCGCCACCGTTGACATCGATCGCCGCATCCCCACGGCAATCCTGGGCCAGGAAGCCACGCAAGCATCCATGAACGATTCCGATCAGTTCATTTCGACACAAATGAAGCTGGTGCAGTCCGATGGCGTGCTTCGGCCAGTGGACCTTCAGTACCACCTTCGGCAGATCGAGAACTCCGCTGCGGGCGGCATGAAGCCCGCAACCGAAGACGCGCCGGTGAAGCTGAAAAATCTAGTCGTTACCCGGCCCCCTAACACTTATCTGCTCAATATCAGCTATCGGAGCACGAGTCCCAAGCTTTCCGCGGACGCCGCGAACGCCATTGCACGGTCGTTCCTGGAACATACCTACTCGATCCGGTATGACGCATCCAGCAGCTTGTCGAGTTTCATGGAGCGCCAACTGGAAGAGCTCAAGGCGAAAATGGAACGCTCCAGCGGCTCGCTGGCGGCGTTTGAACGTGAATTGAACGTGGTCAATCCAGAAGCTAAAACCGACATTCTTTCCGCACGCCTCCTGCAGCTCAATACCGACTTTACATCGGCCCAGTCCAGCCGTATCGGGAAAGAAGCGGCTCGCGATTCAGTGGGAACCGGCACACCTCAAGCACTGGCCGCTTCCTCGCAAGGCGAAGTCATCAGGCGCCTCTCCGACAAGCTCAACGACGTGCAGCAAAAATTCGCTGAAACCCGAATCCTGTACGGCGAAAAACACCCGGAGTACCAGAAGGTCGCCGCGCAAGTCGCGGTGCTTCGCGGGCAACTGGAAGAGGCGCAAACCGCAGTCGCCGAACGCGTAGGAGCCGAGTACCTGGAGGCCAAGGGCCGGGAGGGAATGCTGGCGGCTGCCGTCGCGGTCAGCAAGGTGGAGTTCGACCGTGTGAATTCCCGGTCTTTCGAATATCAGGGCGTGAAACGCGAGGCTGAAGCGGACCGGAAGCTCTATGAAGAACTGGTAAGAAGGATCAAGGAAGCGGAGATCAACGCGGGCTTTCAGAGCAGTTCCATCAGAATCGCGGATTTGGCGCGGCCCAACGATGTTCCCTTCTTTCCGAGAATTCCTCTGATCATGATGGCTGCGCTGGTGCTTTCAACCCTGTTCGCTATCGCCGCCAGTGTTTTCGCGGACATGCTCGGCACGGCGGTGCGGGACCCGGATCAGATTTCCAAGTTGACGAAGACTCCAGTGATAGGAACGCTGCCGCACATTAACGCTTGGCGCGGACGCATGGGAGCTTTGTCGCCCGGCGCTCCCGACTCCCAACGGCTTCTCAATCCGCAGGACGATAAGGACGCGGCTTTCAGAGGCTATGACGAAGCGATCCGCACCTTACGAGACACGATCTGCCTTTCCGACTTCGATCGCCGTCTGCGCTCCGTGATGTTGACCAGTTCTCTGCCTTCCGAAGGTAAGTCGACGATTGCAACGCACTTGGCCATTGCCAGCGCTCAAATGGGATCGAAGACGCTGCTCATCGACGGCGACCTGCGGAGACCCAGCATCCATCGGCGATTCAACGAATCATCCAACGTCGGACTATCCGACGTTCTGGTGAACGGCGCCAACTGGCGGGACTTATTGATTCATCCCCCAGGCTTCGAAAATCTAACGCTGCTCTTGGCCGGTCCGCCGTACATGCGTGCATCGGATTCGATTGGAACGCTAGCGGCGGTGATGGAGGAGGCTCGCGGCGAATATGATCGCGTGATCCTGGACGCTCCGCCATTGCTGGGCTTCCCGGAACCCTTGCGGATGTCCGTCTTGAGCGACTGCGTCCTGGTAGTGGCTTTGTCGGGCAAAACGAATCGTAAGGCTCTCGCCTCAACCATTGCCACACTGCGGCGCGTTAGAGCGAACGTGCTGGGAGTGATTTTGAACGAAACCCGCGGAGACTCGGGAACTGGCTATTACTATTCCTACCACCGTAACAAGTACTACGCGCCCAGCGAATCGACACAGGGACAGCCGGCATGAAGCATCTTGCCGCTAATTCAATCATGACTATGTCTGCTTACGCGACTTACACGCTATGTCTGGGAGGCATGCTGATCACTTCTACCAAACTGGCTGAACCCGAGGCGGTGGGCCAGTTTGCCTTGGGATTCGCGGTGGCGACACCTATCGTGATGTTCTGCAATCTGCAGTTGCGCGTCGCGCAGGTGACTGACGGCGCCGGCCGGTTCGAGGATGGTGAATACCTAGCCGTGCGCCTGCTCAGCACCGCGGTGGCATTGTGCGCCATCGTGGCCATAGCCATTGCCATCTCGGGCTTCTCGGCTGGATCGGCTGTGGTTGCCGCCGCGGGAAGCGGCAAGTGCTTTGAAGCGTTGGGTGACAGTCTGCAGGGCGTGCTACAACGAAGCGAACGGATGGGCCGCTTCTCATTGTCGTTGCTGTTCAAGGGTGTCTTTTCCCTGGTGGCATTTGCCGGCACTCTGGCTTTGGGCGGCTCCATGGTGTTCGCCTGCCTGGCCTATGCCGCGGTCATCGCCGTGATCGTCATAATTTACGATCTGCCGCAAGCTCAGAAGCTGACGGGCGTCATTCGACCCCAATGGAACTTCTTAAGATTGCGCACATTGGCACGTTCGGCTTTGCCGCTAGGAGCGGCGGCGCTACTTTCGGCTGGTGTTGCTCAAATTCCAAAGTACGCAGTGACTGTTTATTGCGGTACTCGCGAATTTGCCGTCTTTGCGGCGGTCGCCTATTTGGTATCGGGTGCGCAGATTCTAGCGTGCGCGATGGGCCAGGCCGCGCTTCCGAAACTTTCCCACCACTGGTTCAACGGCAACCTTCCAGGATTCCGGGCGGTGCTTCTGGCGATGATCGCGAGCGTGGCCTCTGTCGGCCTGGTGGGACTGGCGGTGGCGGCGGTGGCGGGAGGAAGACTGTTAGCTTTTGTGTACCGTCCAGAATACGCAGTTCATGCCGGATTGCTCCAAATCGTCATGGCAGGAATTCTGGTGCTGTCGATTTCCTGGATCTTGACGAACGCTCTCCAGGCCGCACAGCTTTTCCGGGAGCAGATGCTCGTGTTTGGCGCAGGATCGGCAAGCACACTCTTGGCTGCGGCAACGCTGGTTCCGTCTTACCGCCTGCCCGGCGCGGCGGCCGCCATGCTGATTGGCTCTGCCGTGCAGGTCGCGGCCAGTGCATTTCTTCTGTGGTCTGAGTCTTCAGATGTATCGGCCGCCACCGCGCCATCGGGGAATCTGTAGTGTCAGCCGCGCCGGTTTCCGTGTTTGCGGGGTTCTCTGCCGAACCTCAGGCGGTTCGGGCACGAATCAGTTTCCGGCACCAGCTATTGCTGGGGCTGCTGTGGATCAATGTAGCGATCAGCGGCTATGTCGTGCAGGAGCCGGCGCCTTACGATATCGCCATCCTGATCGTCTTTGCTCTGGCAGTCGGCACGCAAGCAATCCAAGTTTCACGACAGGTCCTGGTGGCCGGCTCGGTTCTCCTCCTCTTTTTGATTTTGAGCAGCCTCCTGACGGCCTCGCCGATGGACTGGGATCGCTGGTTGCGTTTTTCAGGGGCAACAGGCTTGCTAGCTCTTTCCTGGCTATTGTTCGCCAGCGTTACGCACCGCTTTGGGCCGCGGGGAGCGAATATCATCTTAGGCGCGTATGCGTTCGCGGCAGTGCTCGGGGCGATCGCTGCGCTGCTTGGATATTTCGAGTTGATCGCCAACCTGCGTCCGTTGGTGGTTTCCTGGAACCGGACACGATCTTTCTTTAAGGACCCTAACGTTTTTGGACCATTTCTCTTGGCTCCGACGCTGGTCTGCGGCATGTGGATTCAGGCCCCTTCCGCGACGTTTCTCAAACGCGCGCTGGCAGCCGCCGCCGGAACGGTCCTGCTGGTGGCGGCCTTCTTTTCGTATTCACGCGCATCCTATGTGACCACTCTTTTTGCCATCATCTTTTACGCCGTTCTTACCGGAGTCTTGCGCAGTTGGCGCAGTTTTGTGGTTTTGTTCATGGCGACAGGTGGCGTCTGGCTGCTGCTGAGCTTAGTCCCAAACGTCGGGGATGTTCTGCACGAGCGTCTGGAGTCGCACAACTATGACCAGGATCGTTTTCAGGTTTTCGACCTGGCATTGGGTTTGGGGAGCAGCCACCTGCTGGGAGTTGGCTCCGGACAATCCAACGAAATTCTTGGCTATGGCGTGCACAGCATGTATATCCGGTTATTCGCGGATCATGGCGCGCTTGGCCTTTCTGTATTTTTGGTATTCCTAGGCGCGTGCGTGGCGCGCATGGTGGCACAAGTGCGCAGGGCACGGGACCCGGAAGGACGCCGTTTAGCTGCTTTGATTCTGGCCGCCACCGCCGGCACTTTACTCAACGGAATGGTAATTGAAACGATTCATTGGCGGCATCTCTGGCTATTGCTAGGGCTCTGTTGGTATGCATTTCCAGAGCGTGCCGCCGATGGCGCCCGCGGCGGTGTCTCTCAATGATCTCAAGGACCATGGGACGCGACATGGGAGTGGCATTTTCCCTTGCAACGCTGTCCACTGTGCGCATCTGGCTGCCCATTTGGACTGAGTGCTATCACCACAATTACATGATGAAGTCGGCTGTCAGCGCTTCGTATGTGGTCGGGAGTTTGTTGGCGTTATGCACTGTAGCAGTTGCAACGTTTTCGGCGGCCTGCGCGTTACGGCGCTTTCGGCGCCGTCCGGCCAGGATCATCGGAGAACTCACGCTGGTTGCCGCCTTGTGTATCCCTCTGAACGCATTCCGAACAGTTTTCGGCGGGGGCCAGTATGCTTTGTCCCGCTATGCGATTTCCACGTTCCTAAACGAAGGATCTGGAGTGCTGCTGCTGTCCGCCGCGGCGGCAGGCGCCTACGGGTTTTGGCGAATGCGTTCAACCCTCGCCCGCATTACATATGCCGGTCTGCTTGTTATGCTTCCGCTGTTTCCCCTGAACCTCGCTCACCTAACTTGGTCACTAGCAGGGGGCCACATCCAGGAGCTCGACGTCGTGGCAGGACCACTCCCGGAAACGGCTGTCAGGACGCGAGTTGTATGGGTACTTTTCGATGAATGGGACTACGGTTTGACGTTCGACGATCGCCCCCCAGGGCTTCACCTCCCGGAACTGGACAAGTTGAGAAGCGAGGCGCTGTTCGCGTCCTCTGTTTCCAGTCCGTCATGGCAGACCAGAGTGTCCGTTCCAGCGCTCACTACAGGCACACTTCTGAAGTCAGTGGCCGAACACGGACGCAGCGATGCAAAATTGACACCGTTTGCAGGCGGGGCCGAACTGCATTGGGCAAGCGCGCCGACCATATTCTCCGACGCACGTGCACTCGGGTTCAACACCTCCATCGTGGGATCCTACTTGCCGTATTGCAGAGTTTTGGGCAAAGATCTTTCCACTTGCTGGTGGTCGGAAGCGCCCAATCTGGTCACCAGTACGGGTTCTTCACTCGCCGCAATCACGCTGAATCAGATCCGCAGTATTTTCGAAACACAGAACTTCTCGCCCTTCGGCGCCTCCGTGCTCTCGGCAGGCTATGTAGGGATGTATGAGGATGTGTTGTCCCATGCAGACTCGGTATTGCGAGAGCAGGAAACGGGTCTTGTCTACCTCCACTTTCCGATACCACATCCACCCACGATCTACAACGCGTCCACGAGAATCATGAGAGAACGTAGTGAAGGAGCCCGGGGTTACGCCGACAACCTCGCGTTGGTGGATCAGACGGTACAGCACCTCCGCGAGGCGATGACAGCCGATGGACAGTGGACGGACACTACCCTGCTGCTGACATCCGATCATTGGTACCGAGAGTCATCCCTGTTGCACAAGCGCCGCGATCTTCGTGTGCCTTTCATCCTAAAGCTGGCGGGCGATGAGAACCCGGTGGCCCTCGCATCGCCATTTAGCAACGTTGTGACTCGTGATCTTATCATTCGCGTGCTGAGAGGTGAAATCCGAACTAATACCGAGGCAGCCACATGGCTAGACGCAGCGTCGAACAACCGCGAAATTACCCCTGAACGCGCAAGCCGAGCCGGGGCCGACCAGCGGCAATGAACATTTTGCACATCACGGGTGACGCGAAATGGGGTGGCGGAGGAATCGTCATTGAGGTGTTGGTGGGGATGGCAGTGAATCGCCACTGGAATGTGGACGTCCTCACGACAGATCCGCGCTGCCAGGCTGCCATGACGCAAGCCGGAGCAGGCATAGTTGACCTGGACGTGATCTGGAGAAACATTCGGCCGCTTCGCGATCTCGCAGGTCTACTAAGGCTGCGGCGTTACTTGCGCGCGCACCCCTATGACATCGTGCATACACACACCTCAAAGGGCGGCTTCGTGGGCAGGATAGCGGCGCGGCTGGCAGGCATACCGGTGGTGTTGCACACCGTGCACGGATTTGCGTTTCATGAAGAAACACCGTGGAGAAAAGCAGCCTTCTATACGTTGCTCGAGCACATCGCCGGCTGGTTCTGTGACGCGATCGTTACGGTTAGCCACTACCATCGGGACTGGGCTTTGCGGCTGCACATCGCCCCGCCGTCGAAACTCCTGGCGATCCCCAACGGTATCAGCGGACGTGTTTCGTCAACGGCGTCTGAGCTCTTTCGCGACCGGATTGGAGCTTGTGACGATTGCTTCGTGGTCGTCACGCATGGCCGGCTGGCGGCGGAAAAAGGTCTGGAATACTTGCTCGCGGCAATACCAGGCGTGACGCACATACTCGACCGGCCTTGCAAGTTCGTGTTCGTGGGAGACGGTCCGCAGCAAGACGACCTAATGATGCTCGCGCGCCGACTGTGTGTGTCCGACTCCGTCGTATTCGACGGCTTCCGGTCCGATATCGGTCAGATCCTCGCGGGAGCTGACGTAGTCGTATTGCCGACGCTTCGCGAGGGCTTATCGATATCGTTGCTCGAAGCAATGGCTGCAGGTAAAGCAATTGTCACAACCGATATCGGCAGCAATCTGGAGGCTACCGCTCATGGAGAGTGCGCCGAGACCGTTCGAACCAAAGATATTCACGGTCTAGCGGTCGCGATCGAACGCCTCAGCCGCGATCCAGAGCGAGCTCGTGCTCTCGGGGAAGCCGCCAAAGCACGATACCAGACAACCTATCGCGAGTCTCAAATGGTCGAAGCCTACGAAAAACTATACCAGCGGCTACTGGGCGACAGACTGCCAGCTCATGTGATCGCGGAACTTCAGAGCGTGCCGGAAACGGAAACACACCGGCCATGAAGCGGTTTCTCGATCTAGTAGTTTCCATTTTCGCTTGTGTGATCTGCACTCCCGCAATGGTTGCCTGCGCACTGGCTGTGAAGCTTACTTCTCACGGGCCCGTGCTCTTCCGACAGCAACGGCTTGGACAGTATGGCAAACCTTTCACGGTTCTGAAGTTCAGGAGTATGTACATGGATTGCGCCGAAATGTGGAATCCGGACGGATCGGCTTACACTGCGTCCATCGATAGGCGAGTGACAACTGTAGGACGCTTTCTGCGCGCCACCAGCCTGGACGAGCTTCCCCAACTATTCAACATCCTGAAGGGCCAGATGAGCCTGGTGGGCCCTCGGCCCGACCAGGTGAACCAACTTCGCTTTTACACCGAACTGGAAAAGCGGAAGCTAAGAGTCAAGCCCGGCCTGACGGGACTCGCGCAAATCAGCGGCCGGAACACTATTTCATGGGAGTGCCGGAAAGCCCTCGATGTTCAGTATGCCCGCACGGCGTCGCTGTGGCTGGATCTGAAGATTCTGTTGCGGACCGTGCCATATGTACTGAGGCGCAGCGACGTGAATTGCTTGCCGGATGGAAGCGAGAAAAATCCAGGCGTTCCGCCGGAGCCGAGCGCCTGGATCATTGATCGAGACCTCCCGTAAGAATTGGACTACGGACGGCTCGCCGGTTCGTCTGTATCGCCGATTGCATCGGTAGCAGCTAAACCGCCGACGGCGGCAACGCCGCCTGCAGCTCCCACGATCAACAACTTCGTCGAAAGCGCCATCTTCCCGCCTGCTCCTGCACGCCCGGCGGCGGCGGCCGCCCCCACCTTGTTCGCACTGGACACAAGAATGACAGGCGTCGAGCCGTTTTCGCCGGCGACTAGCTCGCCAGTTACGTTGACCCTGGAGCTAACGAGTTTTTCAAACCCTTTCCCCTGCAGTTCAAATCGGGTTTTCGTGGCTTCGTCTACGATCACGTACTTCCCGGACTCCGTTGCCAGAGTGCCAGTCACCGTCAAAGCCGCCGCTGAGAGCGCTCCCGCCGTCACGGCAAGCAAACAAATGCTGTTGACTAATTTATTCAGTTGGTTCTCCTCTCTCATTTTTACCGTCTAGCTAGACTCATCGGACTGGATTCTCTTATAAATAGCGCTGCGGCAAGCACCCGGGCAATTCCTCAAAGATCTCGGCCCGCGATCGCGCACTAGTAGTAGTGCGGATATTAGCGCCTACAGACATGGGATCGTTAGCGGGGTCCCTATTGTGCCTGGGGGGAGCGGCCTATATGGCGTGCGCCGGACTGGCGGCTTGCCGCGCCCGCAGCGGCGAAGTTTCCGGCCTTCTCTCGGCGGCCAAAATCACCCCGGGAGACGCGGATTTGTGGCAGCGAGCGGGGCTAAAGCTCGTCGAATCGGATCCACGTCGCGCGATGAGCTATATGGAGAAGGCAGTTCGGTTGAATCCACGGAATGCGAATGCACTCCTAGGGATCGGTTTTCTTAACGAAAAATCAGGAAAATCCAATGACGCCGAGCAATACTACCTCTCTGCTACAAGAGTAAGCAAGCGCTACAAGCCCTACTCCTCTCTGGCAGCCTTCTATTTTCGGGAAGATCGTCAGTCCCTTTTCTGGGCGTGGGCGGTTCAAGCAGCGGCGATCGACTCCGCCAATCTAGAAACGCTGTTCCGTATGGCCCACCTTGTATCTCAGTCGTCCCGGGAGATTCCGAGCCAGTTGAAACTGGAATCACAAGGCGCCCTCAATTCGTATTTGATGTTCTTACTCCGCGAAGGAAGCCTGGAGAACGTCGCCAATGTCGCTGAAAAGCTCGACTTCACCGCGCCGCACATTGAACTTCTTCTCAATGCGTGCGACCGGCTGTTGGACGCGGGGCGGCCCGCCGATGCTGTGCGGATATGGAACCGCCTGGGCGTTCACGGAGGCGCCGCGTTCACGCGCCTCCAACCTCTTCATGGAATCATGCTGGTCAACGGCACCTTCCGGCCCGCTCCCATGCGAGGGTTCAACTGGAGATCGAACAAGACCCCGGAAGTGACGGTCAAGATGCGGGAACCATCCGGATTCCGTGTGGAATTTTCGGGCAAGCAGGCCGAAGCAGGAACCATCCTGAATCAGCCGCTCGCGTTGATCCCTGGATTGAAATATCGGCTTCGCTTTCGCGCCGATGTGTCGGATCTGCCTTCGGTGGATGGTCTGCAATGGGCCATTGTGGCGGGTAAAGAATTGCGGACTCGTGGTGCGTGGAGCAGTCATGTGCCAGAGGGTATATTCGAATTTCAAGCGCCTGCCGAGCCTGCAACCCTGGTACTGCGCTATGACCGGATTCCAGGAACGGTACGCCTGCGAGGATCATTTACTTTACTGTTCGCGGAGCTAAAAAGGCTACCGTGATGCGGGTCTTCGTGCTCTTGCTGGCCGCGTTCGCCGTAATATTCGCGTGGGCTGATCCCACATCGGGCTACCTGTCTTATGCTGTTGTGTTGCTGCTGGCATCCATTTACCTGTTGGACAGCGGAATCCGAAAGCGGTCCTTGCAATGGCACTGGGCCGGTACAATTTTGATGGCCGCCTTCGGATGGGGGATGGTCCAGGCTTTCGGAGGTCTCAGCGTATACAGATTTCCCTCCGTACTAGAATCCGTCGGTTGGTTGGCCAGCGCAGCAACCTTGGTCCTCAGCCTCAACTGCCTCGCATCCTCCGGCAGCGTGGCGTTGCTGAGCCGGTGCGCGGTTTGGTTCGGCGGAATACTCTCGATCTTGACCGTAATCTGCTGGTACACGGCTGGAGCGACGATTCTTTGGATCGTCCCCACTGAATACGCGGCTGAGAATGCAGGGACGTTTCTGAACCGCGATCAGTACGCTGTCTTGATGGAATTACTACTACCAATCGCTCTGACGCAATCGATACCCCGGGGCCGCTTCAGCACACTCCACTGTCTGGCAGCGGCGGCTATGTTTGGATCGGTGTTCGTTACAGCATCGAAGGCCGGGACAATTTTGGTGACCGTGGAACTTTTGATTTTCCTTGGAATTGCTTACCGGCGCGTAGAGCGGGGTTTCCTCGCGGCGGCCGCGGTGGGCGGATGCAGTCTCGCCGTCACCCTATCGTTCGGCCCCGAATATGTCTTTCGGCGTTTCCAAGCCGACGATCTTTTCACATTTCGCCGGGAAATGCTCATCAGCACTTGGCAAATGATACAGGCTAGATGGCTCACAGGCTTTGGGCTGGGTACCTGGCCAACGGTTTATCCAGCCTTCGCGGTGTTCGATCCACCCGGATTTTTTATGAACCACGCCCACAACGACTGGGCCGAATGGACGGCGGACGGGGGAATTGCATTCACTGCCGTTCTCGCCTCTGTGGCGATTGCGGCTGCGTCAATCGTTCGACGAAAGCCCTGGAGCATGGGCGTCATCATTGTATTTTTGCACGCCTTTGTCGACTTTCCGTTACACAAACCGGCGCTTGTTATTTGCACGTTTCTGGTCTTGGGCGCTGCACTCGGAAAGGAACGCCCTGAGGCAAACATCACTGGTACAAGCGCCAAGAATGACCCACGGCCTGCGAGATCAGGGTTCCTCTAGGTTCCACGAAAGCATGCTACCATCGCGGCGATAGCAACAAGCGAAACTCTCCATGTATAATGCAATCGACAGCAAGAACATTTCCCGCCGCAGCATTGTCGGCGGAATAGCGGCCTTCGGCGTGTACGCTTTTGGGAGAAGCGCGCGCGCCGCCGAAATTGTGCCATTGGCGCAAAGGCTGGCCGCGTATGCGGCTGCGCTGCGTTACGAAGATCTCGACGCCACCACTATCGAGCGCGTCAAATCGCATGTAGTCGACACGCTGGGCTGCGGCATCGCCGCTTTCGACGAGCGGCCCGTGCGGGTCTGCCGCGATATCGCACAGAGCGTGCAAGGGGCCGCCACCATCATCGGCACGACGCGCAAGACTTCACCGGATCTCGCCGCTTTCGCCAATGGCGCGGCGGGCCGGTATTACGATCTGAACGACGTCTATGTCGGCAAGGTGACCAGCCATCCCAGCGATCATATCGCCCCGTGTATCGCGGTGGCAGAAACCGAACGCGCGACCGCCCATGATCTCATCGTGGCGATCGCACTCGCCTACGAGATCGATTGCCGCTTGGTCGATACTCTCGACCTGAGCGCGCGCGGCTGGGACTCGCCGGTGTTCAGTCTTCCGGCAGTTGCGCTCTCGGCCGGCAAGCTGATGAAGCTGGACGAGGCGAAGCTGACCGAGGCGGTCAATCTGGCGATCAACGACCACATTTCGATGGGTCAGACGCGGACGCAAGTGCTTTCCGACTGGAAGGGGCTCGCCGATGGCGAAGCCTCGCGCAACGCGGTGTTCGCCGCCCTCCTGGCGCGCGGCGGCTTGACCGGCCCGGCGCCGATCTTCGAGGGCCGGCTTGGGCTCTTCAAGCAGGTCTCGGGCGAAGCCAATGTCGACGTCGAGAAATTCGGTGGCGCCGGCAATCCGTTCCGTATCAACCGATGCGGCATGAAGGCCTATCCGGCGGTGATTTACACCCAGACCGCGATCGTTGCCGCCATCGCGGTCGCCGATGAGGTGGCAAAGGGCGCGCCCGACAAGGCCGCTGCGCTTGAAGGAATCTCCTCCATCGAGATTGCGACGTCAAAGCGCGGGCTGCAGCAGACCGGCACCGGCCGCGAAAAATGGACGCCCGCGACACGCGACACCGCCGATCATTCCATGCCCTACATTACAGCGTGCGCGATGTTCGACGGCGACATCACCAATGACAGTTATGCATCGGCGAAGTTGAAGGATCCGCGCATCCTCGCCTTTATGCAGAAAATTACGGTCGCGGAAGATCCGGCGCTCACCGCGCGTGTGGGTGGCGCGGTTCCGACGCGCATTACAGCAATTTTCGCGGACGGGCAGCGCGTCAGCCGAGAGGTCAACGACATTCCCGGTTTCTCAGGTAAGCCAATGCAAAGACCGGACATCGACCGCAAATTCCGCGGCAATGTCGGCAAGCGCTGGCCGCGCGAAAAAACCGATGCCGTTCTGCGATCGCTCTGGGCCCTGGAAAGCACGCAGGATATCGGCGCGTTGCTTGCTACGCTAACGGTTTAAGCAGGCGAAGGAGCAGGTCTAGCCCGTCTTGGCCGGTCAAATTTTTGCCCGTCTCCTTAGACGTATTTGATCATAGTCTTGAAACCATAATCCATGTGCAGCTGCATATGGCAATGCAGTAGACTCAGGCCCGGATTGTCCGCTACAAATTCCACCTCCACAGTGCCATCTCGCGGAACATTCACCGTATCCTTCACGATGCCCGCTACGGGCTTGCCTGCAATCTTGACGATTTCAAAATTGTGCCGGTGGATGTGAATAGGATGGCCATCCTCGTGCCCATTGTGCAATAGGATGCGGTAGCGTTTGCCCTTCTTAACGCGCAGAGGATCGGTCTCCGGGTATAACTTGCCGTTGACCGTCCATTTGTTGAACGGTTTGTCTTCGGCTGGCAGCATATGGAACTCGAGGTCAAACTTGCCGTCGGGCGAGGGGCGGGTCGGAGGCACAGGACCACTGAATATCGAATAATCCCAGGGTCGATCGGGAGGTGTTCGCCATTGCGGGGCTCCGGTTTGGCCGGAATACTCGACGATTACGCCCATGCCTTTATTGCGATCTTCGTCGCGGGGCGCGCCCATAATCCAAACCCCGGGGTTGTTCATTTCCACAATTACGTCGGCCCGCTCGGCCACAGCCAGCGTCAGGACATCCACGGTGGCTTGAGTGGGCACTGGATTGCCATCGAGCGTAAGAATCTTGAACTTGTGACCCGGAAGAGCCAAGTTCATGCTTCGCGTCGCCGAGGCGTTTAGCAGGCGAAAAAGCACTCGCTGACCTTGCTTCACACGCACTGGTTCACCGTGGCCTAAAGCCCTTTCGCCCAGGCTGTAGATTTTGTAGTCCACTGTCCAGTCATTGTTCGGATCGCCGCGGCGTAAGACGGAGGGATCCCAATGGCGGCCAGCCAAAAATATTTCCTGATCGTAGGCTCCCGGTTCGTTCTTGGGTTCGACGTAGAGAAATCCGTATTGGCCGCTGTACGCTCCCAGGGACAAATTGTCCATGGCCATGACGTGTGTGTGATACCAGCGAGTACCAGAGGGCGCGGGTGTGAAATTGACGCGCAGGTGTCCGCGCGGTGGAACAAAGGGGCTGCCTTCTTCCTCGGCCCCGTCTGCCTTCACCGGCACAAACAGTCCATGCCAGTGCAGCAATTCTGGGACGTCAGTCTCATTGAAGATATCCACGGTGACCGGGCTACCCTCTTTCATTCGCAGCAGTGGTCCGGGGACGCTGCCGTTGTAGCCGGTTGTCCTAATTACCTGTCCTTTGGCGACCTCAAGTGAGACCGCGCCGATGCGGAGTGTGTGGTCGGCTTTTCTTTGAGCCCCCGCATTGGAAGAAGTTGCTAGCGTGCCGGCTGCGAGAAGAAATTGTCTACGATTCATGAGGATTACTATTGTAGTCGTTACTTGGCCTTCTTGCTCGCTGATCCCAGTCCAGGAGCGCTACCCTCTCCTGCGGCAAACCTGGTCGACGACTTGGTGGTTAATTCACGCAGTCGTTCACAACTCTGGGCCGTTCAAGGGCGGGATTACCCGGTCTGCGAAATGGTATAAACTAGCTGGCGCACTGCTGCTGGGCCTTCCAGCGCCAGCCAGCATAATTGTGTGTAAGGAGCTCCCTCGATGTGTCGATGCATGCACATTCTTTGTCTGCTCGCGGCTGTGGCCACTGTTGGCTACCCACAAGGCGCGCCAGCATCCCAAGCGTCCGGAAAACCCGAGGTTGATTTCGAAATGATGACCTGGCCTGAGATCAAGCAGGCCATCCGGGACGGCAAGACCACAGCGCTGGTGATGAACGGCGGCACCGAGCAGCGCGGCCCGCACAACGTCAATGGCGGACACACGCTAATGGGCAAGGCGGTAGTCATGGCCGTCGCCGAAAAACTCGGGAATGCGATCGCAGCACCGGTACTTCCGTTCTCTCCCTTCGACACCAGCCCCGATCTGCCGGGGTCGATCGGCATCCTCCCGGCGACGTACGTGGCGGTCAACGAACAAGTGGCCGAACAACTCATCAAGGACGGATTCAAGAACGTTGTCATCATGGTGGATCACGGAGGCGCCTTCCAGGATCTGGCGGAGCTGGCCAAGCGTCTCGACGCTAAATATTCCCCGCAGGGCGTGCGCGTGGTATTCGCCGGGGACGTGTACCGCAAGGCCAGTGCCGATATCGGAAAGTGGCTAGCAGAGAATGGTTATCCGGAGGACGGACACGCCGGCATGTCGGACACGTCGTTGATGCTGTATCTAGGCGGCGATAACGGCTGGGTGCGCAAGGAGCTAGTGGCCACAGCGCTCGGGGACCCGCCCAACCGCCCTGGTCAACAAGGCGACGTCAAACGCGTCAACAATGGCGTCACGGGCGACGCCAGACGCGCTACTGTGGCCATCGGCAAGAGGTATTTCGACATGAAGGTAGACTACGCCATAGCGCAGATCCACCAGTTGCTGGGCACCAAATAGCCGGCACTACAACTGCCCAACACATCCCCATTCCGGACCGGGCCTTCGCACGAGGCCTTAGGGCGCGAACGCCCATGGTGCAGGCCGAGACCTTCACGGATCGGGGAATACGATGTTTGTGTCAGGGCAACTTATAGGTCATGAAAGTCGAGCCGGCAGCAATAGCGATATATTGCTTTCCGTCCTTGCCCATGTAAGAAATCGGATTCGCGTGCGCGACCTCCGGCGTCTTCACACTCCACAACTCCTGGCCCGTCTTGCTATCGAAAGCACGGAGCATACCGTCAAGAGAGGCTCCAATGAAGGTAAGCCCGCCCGCTGTCGTCATCGGGCCACCACCCAAACTGGAAGCACCCGTCTTCATCCCAGCAGGTACTCCCTCCATCGTGCCAAACGGTATCTGCCAGGCGATGTCGCCGGTGTTCACATTAATCGCGGTCAGTCTCCCCCATGGCGGCTGCCAGCAAGGCCAACCTTTTACCGAAAGTGATCCACCGAGTCTAGCCGATATGGTTGGTCCTCCACCACGAGGACGACCGAACAATCTGGGCGACTCCGGAGGCGCATCGGGATCGTCGTTTTGGGGCACAATGTATCCCATTTCACCAGAATCCGTCGTATTGATGATGTAGTATCCCAGAGTAGGATCGAACGCTCCGCCACTCCACGTCGCTCCACCCAACAGGTATGGCATGACGAGCGCTCCCTCTGCGGAATACGGTGTGTATGGGCCGCGATTGCGCCCGCCGCCTACCTTTTCTAAAAGTTCCCTGCACGCCGCCGTGTGCTCCGGAGTGACCTTCGCGATATCGTCCGGATACTTGAAGCTCATACGAACCAGTGGCGGAGGTTTGACCGGGAATGGCTGTGTCGGAGAGTACCATTCACCGGGCACGTCCCCTTTGGGCACCGGACGCTCTTCCACTCCGTAGATCGGTTCCCCGGTTACACGGTTCAGTATGAACAGCAAGCTCGCCTTGTTCATCGCCCCCACCGCCGGGATCTTCTGGCCGTCCTTGACCACATCGAACAGCATTGGCGGTACCGGCATGTCGTAATCCCAAAGATCGTGATGCGTGGCTTGGAAATACCATTTCAATTTCCCTGTTTCGGCGTCCACGGCCACGATCGAACTGGAGAACAGGTTCGGGCCCTGGCGATCCGTTCCGTAGTAGTCGTTGTTGACCGAACCCAGCGGCATGTACAGAATTCCGCGTTCCGCGTCCACGCTCATGAAAGTCCACACGTTCGCGCCGGACACGTTTTTCCACGAGTCTCCGAGCCAGGTTTCGTGACCCATTTCACCCGGCCTGGGCACGGTGTGGAACGTCCACACCAGCTTGCCCGTGCGCAAATCCCATGCGCGCACATCGCCCGCTGGTCCCTTCGATCCCGTTTCGTCGATATTATGAGCGCCGGTGAATACCAGATTCTTATAAATAAAAGGCGCAGAATTCAGACCATAGTGGATGTTCGGATACCCGTTCATGATCTCCGGCGTTCTTAGATTCACTACACCCTCGTTGCCGAATCCCGGATTGGGTTTGCCGGTCTTCGCGTTGATCGAATAGAGTTCGCCATCCGGGGTCCCG
Source organism: uncultured Acidobacteriota bacterium (assembly GCA_902826605.1). Classification (GTDB taxonomy): domain Bacteria; phylum Acidobacteriota; class Terriglobia; order Bryobacterales; family Bryobacteraceae; genus Palsa-187. The sequence goes on along the minus strand of CADEFM010000020.1, from coordinate 14,420 downwards.
AACACGATTTGCGCAGGCGTCTGTTTATCGCCCGGCCAATAGGCCAAACTTCGCATCGATCCAAGATTGGATCGTTTCTCATCTTTCATTTTCCCGGCAAACTCCCACAGAACCTTGCCCGTTTCCGGTTCCAGTGCGGCCACGCGGTTCACTGGGTACCCGACGTACAAGACGCCATTGACCATGATTGGAATCGACTGGCTCAAACGGAAGGGCTGGCCTTCCTTCCTCATCTGGTAGCTCCATGCAGGCGCCAGCTTAGTAACATTCGCCGCAGTGATCTGCTTCAGCGGCGAATAGCGCTGACCTCCCGGGTCACGTGCGTATGACGGCCAATCATTTTGCGCGTGCAGGGCCGGCAACACACTTACAACCGCTACCAATAATGAAGCTCGCATCCGTTTTCGTCCTTTCCTCTCTTGCATGGAACCACTGAGCATCATACCAAAGGCGACCAGTTGCAGATGGAAAGTTACAACCTGATCGGCGATCGATCACAACTCGGCCCCATAGATCGGAATTACTGCACCGCTGATGGCGGAAGCGCCGTCGGAAACCATGTGCACCAATAGCTTAGCCACTTGGACTGGGGGCACCCATTTCGTGAAATCCGCTCTAGGCATTGCCGCGCGGTTAGCGGGCGTGTCCATGGTTCCCGGAAGAACTACATTCGCGGTGATGCTTTTGTCCTTGTTTTCGAGAGCCACAGTCTTCATGAGAGACACCAGCGCCGCCTTCGAAGCTGAATACGCTCCGACGCCTTTCCCCGGCTCCACGGCCGCGCGGCTTCCGATGGCCACAATGCGCCCAGCGCCCTGGGCCCGCATACCGGGGAGGACGGCGCGCAGCGCGTGGACCGCCGAGCGCAGGTTCATTTCGAACATTCGATCGAATGTTGCGTCATCGGTTTCCGCGACGGTAGATCCCCCCGCGAAGCCGCCCACCAAGTGCACCAGTGCGTCCACGCGTCCCCATTTCGCGGTGACGGCGGCGACGGCGGCGCGCGCGGCATCCAGCGTTGATATATCCGCCTCCAGGGAGATATGATTTTCTCCGCTGGAAGCACCACCGGAGCGGGATACACTGGCAACCCACGCACCTGCTTCCAAGAATGCTGCCGTCACTGTGCTGCCCAATCCGCCTGTCGCGCCCGTGATAATGACCACTTGATTCTGCATCTCGTTCAAACTCTCCCGATGCCCATACTACCCCGGAACTTGGGATATAACGTGAGGCCTCGGCAGATTTTCCACGAACTACGCCGGACTGGATGGCGGGAATGCGCCGGTTCACGCGGCTGACGAATGGCTTCTCAAAAAAGATCGAGAATCATAGCGCATCGGTAGCAATCCACCTTATGTAACTTCGCGCGAATTCACAAAACCCTGCGTATCACGCCAGCAATGGCCGCTGGGGTTTGGGATCATGTTTGGTCACTCGAAGAAATCGCCCTGCTAGGCTAAATGGATTTCTTTGCCCGGGCGTCAGAGGGGATTTCGAACAGGGTGAACGCCTCTATATACGCGTCCGCCCGAGCTAGGATCGTCCCGTACACGCGCTCGCAGCGCAAAGTATACTGGCGATAACATGCGACTTGCAAATAGGTTTGTCCTCGCTGCGCTGTTCACTTCGTCATTCGCGTTAAGCGATCCAGTGATTCATTCATTTGAAGTCTGGGGGGATCGTACTAGCTTTCATCATAAGGTGGCCTTGTATATAGGTTGGACGAACGGATACCTGGCTGGAGTCCGAAGTTATGCAACGCCCGAACAAAACAAGCGATTAGAAGAGTTCTATCGCTGCTTGGAGAAAATGAGTTATCCGCAAGCCCTGGCGATGGTTGATAGGTATTACAAGGACCATCCCGAGCTTTGGAAAAAACCACTTCCAGAGATGCTGATTAACGCAGTTACCATTCCAGGCGGACCGTGCGAAGGGAAAGGTCCCGTATCAAGATGAGCCACGGCTGCGTTAGGTCACCCATGTTCTTGTGCTGGGCAGGCGGATTCAAACTGAAACACTACCGGATGGCGGCAAGAGCGGGAGAAGCAGATTAAAGAGGAGGACCCTGGATAGGTAGCCTGCAATAAGTCGCGATTCGCGCATGGCTGCAATACCAGATCGCACTACACATGAGCTCCGCAACGCTTGCCTTCCCAAGAAACGCGGCTGCGTTGTTCGCCGCATGGGCCTGCCTGTCTGTGGTGCCAGCACACGGGGCCGAATCGCAGCATGCTATCAGGCCTTCCAGCGATTCGCGGCTGGAATTGATCGTGGAAAAGACGGGCCTGTACAGCGGCAAGAAGCACGTTTTTACTTTTGAACGCTATTCCGGCACTCTCGCGTTGGACGGGGATGCACCAGAGAGGTCTAAAGTGGATCTGACCATCGAGGCATCGAGCATTGTCTGCCACGACACCTGGGTCCGCATGAAAGACCTTGGCAAGATCATGGAGGAAGCTACGAAGAACATGCTGGCGGCCGATCGGTATCCGATAATCAGATTTCAATCGTCCAACGTAGCTGCAGCCGGGCCGGGTAAGTACGAGGTACAAGGCATGCTGACCATTCGCGCCTTGGCTAGGCCCGTCAAGGTGATAGTGAACTGGCTCCCCGGTGGCACACTCAGTTTCAAATTCTCAGGCAACGCTGTGGTCAAGTTGACTGATTACGGGTTGAAGCCGCCCACTGCGGTGCTAGGCGCCATCGGAACCAAAAATGAAATGCAGTTTCATTTCCGCCTGGCATGGAAACCAGAAGGCGCATCGTTGGAGGATTCTCGCCGCGCTATTTTCCTTGCGGACGCAACAACAGCTTCTGCACGCGCCAATTGGATGATTCCGCGACATAGATCTCGTTTTCCGTGGGACACGCCAGCGCGTGTGCACCGGAGAACTGTTTTAGCAGACGTCCCGAACGGCCAATCACTCCCAGCACCTTGCCTTCGAGTGAAAGTTTGAAGACCCGCCCCGGATAAGTTGACTCCCCAACGAAGAGCACTTGCTCCCGGCCCGGGTTAATACAGAGGGAATTGGGCTGACCGATTACTTGCGCTAGACGCTGCCCCGTAGGGGTGTTGCCGTTGACGGCTCGGGTCGTCGGATCCGGAGACACGTCGATCGTGAACATGCGCAAAAATTTGCCTTCCGTGTCGAAGACTTGGATGCGCCTATTAGAGCGGTCACCGACATAGACGTTGTTGTTGCGGTCGATCGCAATGGCATGGGGCAGATTGAACTGACCAGGCGCGGTACCTTTAGTGCCCCAGGACTTCACCCAATCGCCGTTCTTGTCGAACTTGGCGACGCGCGAGTTGATGTATCCGTCGCTTATATAGATGTTGCCGTTGGAGTCCCAGGCGACATCTGTCGGTTGACGGAACAGCCCGTCTCGAGCTTCCAGCGGAGGATCGACATGCTCCCATGCCTTTGCTTCGTCGTCGGCCGATTCCTTCCTGCGTCCGAACACCCACACAACCCGGCCGTCAGGATTGAACTTGACGACCATATCCGAGCCCTTGTCGATAGCCCAAATGTTGTCATCCTTATCAACACGAACGGAGTGGGCAAAGGACCAGGCATACAGGCCCTTGCCAACTTCGCGCACAAATTCACCGTTGGGACCAAATTCAAGCAATTGTGCCGCAGTCGGAGCATAGGCCGGACCACTGGCGCTGTTCGAGCGCGTGAATACAAATACATGGCCCTTGGAGTTTACGGCCACACCAGCCACCTCGCCGAAATTTACTCCCGGCGGAAGCTTGGGAAAGTCCGGGACGGAATCGAACGCGATCTCGGGCGCGTTTTGTTGAGCGAAAGTCAGCCCCGGCAGCATCACAACAAGTGCCAACCAGATGCTCATAAAAGGTTGGTGACGGAAACCCCGCACGAATTTTGTCTCGTTCATATCAAATAATCTCGCTCCCGCGAACTTTGACCGCGGTCCGAATTTGTCGCCAGCCCCGCGAGTTATGGAAGTAACTCCACTTAGTTTACGCGATCAGGAAGCGAAGCGTTCATTGGAATCCAGAATTACCTTGTTGCGGTTCTGCGCCATGAATATGATTGGCTTGGAGGCCGCACCGGAGTCGTTATCATAGGTGCCGTACCCCCACCCAGCCATTGGCAGAACGCAACGGCCGTCCAAGCACAATAAAACAATCGGACACGTCTGAATAGGGATCGTCCTTGAGTCGTGGCTGTTAGGTTCACAATTGTCCTTTTCCCCTAAGAATCACTCTCTGGACGCGAATCGATCCGATAGCTCCGAGTTTGCGGAGGACTGCCTCCGCTGACGGTCACTCAGGCACGCTGCTCCCTTTGTTCTTTGAGATGGTATCGGCGGAATGTGCATCGGCAAGAAGTGCGAAGCGGCCCTAACGCGTGAATCTTATCGTCCTAGCAAAGAGCCTAGTATCCCTATCTTGAGTCCGCTCTGGTCTCGAACGCCTCGACGAACCTAGCGTGAGAAAAGATCATGTCCAACTCCCTTGGCCGGGCTGACCGGAGTTTAGGCCAATATGGTATGAAAAAAAATAACTTAGCTCCGTTTGCTGCCAGCAAATTGAGAGGAAAATCTGCCACCATCCGCGGTGCAGGCCCGTGCATTCTAGAGATACTATTTTCCCTTTACAAGATCCCACCATCCCGGAATGGACGGGGACTGCCGATAATCCAGGTGGATTCTTGCATGAAACGGCTCAGAAAAGACATCATTTTAGCTCTACTCGGGCTAAGCGCCGCGGCCGGTGTAGCGACGGCAGGAATAAGCCTGTACCGGGCCTTGGAGACCGTGAGAATGCTCGTCTCCGCCGGAACGGTTGGGACTAGGGCGGTGAACAATATTCACTACGAGGCTCAACGGAGTCGGCGAGCCGTCCTCCAGGCTTTGGCCGCTGAAAACACGGCCGCGCGGCTCACTCACACCACCGAAGCTCACAATACCGATAGGCCCATCCTCGAACACGTTGACGAGCTGACGGACCTCGACCCTTCCGGTACTTTCCGGACCAAGGTTGCCACGCTACGAAGCGATTGGCAATCCTACACGATCCTGCGGGAAAGCGTGATCTCTCTGGCCCTGGAAGGGAGGCTCGCGGAAGCGCGCATGGTAGAGGATGGGTCTTCCGATGCCGCGTTCGAGCGGGCCATGACCAGCTTGCAAGCAATCCAACAGAGCTTGGCCGATTCTTCTGTTCAGCAGCAGGAAACCGTTCACACAGGCCTAAAGAAAGCGGTCACCGTTCTCGGGGCGCTGGCGGCAACAACCGTCCTATTCGTTGCAACTCTTATCTGGAGCCGGCGCAAGCAGCGGAAGCTCCTCAGTCTTCAGACCAGGGCCGAACAGCTCGAGCGAGAGCGTGGGCGTATCCTCGAAATGGCCGGACGAAATGAGCCGCTCCTCGCCATTCTGCAGGTGCTCGTGTCGGTGATTCAAAAGCAGTTTCCAGGTTCCGTCGCCTGTGTCTCCGTGATTCAAGAGGGCCGCCTTCGCGATGTAGTGGCTCCCGAGTTGCCGATATCGTTCGTGGAATCGGCCTATCCGCGCGGGTCCAGCTTCCGTCCCATGGACCTCGCTACTCGGCGAAACCACGCCATCGCGCACGGGCTGGCGGATTGCTGGAGTCAAGAGGTCTTTTCTAGCGCGGGGAATCAGATTGGTTGCGTGGACGTGTACCTGGATAAGCACACCCCTATGGAGGAAGTTCAAACCAAGCTATTGGAAGGGGTGGCTCAGTTAGCTGGCATTGTAATCCAACATCGCGAAATGTACGAACAGCTCGCTTTTCAGGCCACACGGGATCCCCTCACCGATCTACCTAACCGCCGGTTGTTCCAAGATCGTCTGGAGCAGGCAATTCTCCGTGCTCAGCGAGACAGATCGAAGGTGGCGGTCCTATTGATCGATCTGGACCGCTTTAAACAGACCAACGACTTGCTTGGGCACCGCGTCGGGGACGCCTTGTTACGCGAGGTGGCGCGCAGGGCCGAAGCGTGTATGAGGAAGAGCGACACGCTCTCTCGAATGGGCGGGGATGAGTTTACCGTACTTCTGAATCCAGTGGAGAGCGTGGACGGAGCCGAGCAGGCGCTACGCCGAATTGCAGAGGCGCTACAGGCGCCCCTCACGATTCTGGATCACAAGATCACCGTTTCGGCCAGTATTGGACTGAGTGTCTATCCCGACCATGGCGAAGATTCCGCTTCGCTTATCCGCAACGCTGACCTCGCAATGTACCACGCCAAAGGGCGTGGCAAGAACGGCTGGCATACTTACGTACCCGAGCTCGGTGCGGTGCTGCTACAGCGCATGTCCATTGAAAAGGCTCTTGAATGTGCAGTTGAGAACGGCGAGCTGGAACTTCACTATCAGGCGCAAACCAACCTCGATCGGAGTCTCACCGGAGCCGAAGCTCTGGTTCGCTGGCACAACCTCGACCTAGGTCAGGTGATTCCGGCGACATTCATTCCCGTTGCCGAGGAAACCGGGTTGATCGTTCCGATCGGCGACTGGGTTCTGGAACAAGCTTGCCGCCAAACGGCAAAGTGGGTCAGGGCAGGCTTTCCCATCGGCCGCATTGCAGTCAACATATCCGCCCGGCAACTGGGACAATCGGACTTCGTCGAAAAAGTTCGCTCCGTCCTGGAGCGTAGCGGACTGAGTCCGGACTGCCTCGAACTGGAATTGACTGAAACCGTGCTGATGTACGACCTCGAAAACTGCATGCACCGATTGCAGGGTCTCCGCGACCTGGGCGTTTCCGTGGCCATTGACGACTTCGGCACGGGTTACTCTTCGCTTTTTTACTTGCAAAAGCTTCCCGTGAGTCGAGTGAAAATCGATCAGTCCTTTGTTAAGGGTATCACTGCTCGTTCGCAGGAGACGTTGCCGCTCATCCGTGCGATTGTTGATCTGGCTCACGGCCTGGGCTTGACCGTGATCGCGGAGGGTGTGGAAACCCAGAATCAACTGGAAGCCCTGGCCACCGCCGGATGCGACCTCGTTCAGGGTTACTTGATCCACAGACCACAGCGGGCCAGCCAGGCAGAAGCGGCATTCCTTAGGCTCTCCCGGCATGGTGCGGCTCGGATTCGCGTCGCGGGATAGTGACGGTGTGGATAGACGAACTGACAACTCCAGCAGTTTGGTCAGCGGCTCAAATGATTGCTCGGGCACTGCCCCCAATTTCTAATCGAGAGCCACTTCGCTGCCCTTCAGCGTTTGAAGCCAATTTCAATGTACCTGACGGGACCGGCTTCTTTGTACCAGTGGCTGACTCCATCGGGAACAAACATCGCGTCGCCTTTGGTGAGCAGGTGAGTCTCGCCGCCTTCGACGGTTTTGCCGTCCACGTTCTTTCCACCGATAACCATTGTTGCGGTGCCATCGATAATGTAGTGAAACTCGGATTTTTTGTCGGATCCAACGTGAAGGAGCGGGATCCCCGGCACGTCCCGGCCTATGTAGGAAACATAGTAATCGTCTCCAAGTATGAAGCGTGCGGAAGGATTCGTCGGGTTGTTGGCTTTGGCTTTCGCCTTAGCATTCTCCCTGATGGCATCCTCCATTTCGGCCCCAGTTTTGAAAATAATGGACTGAGGTGCCTTGTCCGAAGCTGGAGGGTCGAAGCTGACTTCCAAGTAGGTGAGGTTACTGACTTCTTTGTACCAGTGGACCACTCCATCGGGAACAAACATCGCGTCGCCTTTCGTCAGCACGTGAGGCACACCGCCTTCGACGGTCGCGCCCTGGATCGTTCCGCCGGTAACCAATGTTGCAGTGCCATCGACAACGTAGTGAAACTCGGCTTTCTTGCCCGAGCCAACGTGAATGGTCGGCTCACCTGGCACGTCCCGGCGCACAAACAGGATCCGGTAACCGTCCTTGAGGCTTATGTTCGTCGGGTTGCTGGCTTTAACTTTCGTCTTAGCCTTCTGCGTAAGGGCATCCATTATCTCGGTGCCAGTTTTAAAGAGAACGGGCTGGCTTGTCTGGGCCGAAGCAGCGGCAACGGCAACGAGAACAGTGGCTAGTATTTTCATGACAAGACCTCATTCCGGCCCGGGCTTCAATAGATAGTTCGTCCCGAACTATCCGAGCACATTTCTGCCTGGATGCTAGATTCTACTTTACGTTAGTATACAACCGATACGCTAAGCCCTAGTTGGATAGGCGGCCGCAATTCTCATCGCCGATACTCGGAGGAAGTGATCAGGAGAACGCCTTGTTTACGTGACTACGACACGCACCGCGCGTACTGACGGCCGGGCACGGAAGAATGCCTTCTAGCCTGAGTACATGGTTACGTCAATTGCTCGGCTGCTCTTTATGCATTGGAACGACATCCTGAATCTGGATACCGGCGTCGAATTCAGTTCCTGCCGCGACGCAGTACCGCACCTCGCCAAGAATGGTCGCTCCCTTCACCCGCACTTGAACAATGGTCCCTCGGTGGACCAACTGCGGCGTCCGCACCTTGAGACCATTTCTAGAGATATCGATTACCTGAACTTGAATCGCTGCAAGCGAAAATGGGCTGAACGTCTGCATTTGTCCTGTATCGGCGGCGGGAATCCGATGTTCGCGCCGTTTTTCGCGACCACCGTAATCTCCGAGCTGCCGGTTGCTCAAACTGCGTATTCGAAAGATAGCCTCAGCCACGCTGCGTAGCCTCCCAGTGCAAATACCGCAACTGCTTAAATGTGACTCAACGGCAGAAAGTTGATGCGACGGCAATCGGGCGAGAAGATACCGTTCTAGATCTTCGTCAGAAACATGCATTAATGACCTACCCTCTCCAGACTGGTAGACCAAAGTTCCACTTCGCAATACGGGCAATATTTGCCGGAGGGTCCGGCCGGGCTAGACGTTTTGGACTGATTGAGTATGCGTCCGGGTCCAACTCTCCGCGCTCCAATAAACTCACCTAAACTCATTTAGGTTCTCCTTCTCTTTCGTTCGGGCTTGGTCGCTCACACCCCTGAAAGCGACGTCCACTCCGGAAACCCACAATCGTGGCGCTGGAACATCTCATGGGCGTAAGGCGCATGATGATGCAGGAGGCGGAGCGCCCTCGGATGCTGCGGCGAGCGCGGCTTGAGCCGCGGTCGCTGGCCGCTTCCGAAGGTATTCCGATTTGTTCAACGCGGCCGCAATTCTCATCGCCGACACTCGGAGGAGGTTATCAGGAGAACCCCTTGTTTACGTGACTGCGACACGCACCGGCTGCACCGACGGGGCGGGCACCGAAGGATGCCCTTCTAGCCTGAGTACATGGCCAGGTACATCATTTGCCCGGCTACTCCGTGTTGGAACGACATCCTGAATCTGGATACCCGCGTCGAATTCAGTTCCTGCCGCGACGCAGTACCGCACCTCGCCAAGTATGATCGCTTCCCGAACACGCACTTGAACAATAGTCCCTCGGAAGACCAACTGAGGCGTACGAACCTTGAGACCGCTCCTCGAGATATCGATGATCTGAATTTGAATTTTTACGCGCGAAACAGGGCTGAACGTCCGCATTTGGCCTGGATCTTTGGAGGGGAAATCCAGTTCTAGATCTAGATCTTCGTCAGAAGCATGCATTGCTAATGGCCTGCCCTCTCTAGCGGGAGGCCGCAGTGCCCGGCCGGCTGCACCTCCAACTGCTTGGCCCGAGACCATTGCAAACAAGACCACCTCAGACGAGGCATGGTCCATTTATCCCTCACAACGCGCTCCTTGGTTGAGCCCCGAGATCGAAGCCTACGCGTCCGCGCGGCGCACCCGTGAAAGTCCGCCGAATCTCTGCCGTAGCCTGGCACTTCACGTGTGTTTGCACAGGACTGATCAGACGCCGGGTATCGAAACAAAGCCCCGTCGCGAACTGCGTCCGGGTCCAAGCCTCTACGTTTTAATGAATTCATTCAGCTCCTCCTTCGCTTCTATTTCGGGCTCGATCACTCTTATTTTTATAAGCGACGTCCACTCCGAAAACCCACAATCGTTCGGCACTGGAAGATGTCATCGCTGTCAGGGTATGATGACGGATTGACCATCCGACTCGATCAATTCAACGCGATTGTGCCCTCTAGGGCGCTGCGGCGAGCATGGCTTCGGGTGTGTAAGGGAAGGCAATAACGTGCGATGCCTCTTTATGGCCTCAAGCTCTGATTGTCGGCTGAATTCCGACACATCCGATCACGTTAATAAGCGATACTTGCCGTAGGAGCCAGTTCTTGAGCAAGAGCATGCCCTCTCAGCGAGTATCCCCAACCGCCGCTCAGAAACAGCTCACTGAGTTGAATAGGCTGGCTCCGTTGGTCTACGACGAACTGCGAGCTTTGGCCCAAGCCTACTTTCGTAGCGAGTCTCCCGGTCACACGCTCCAGCCCACCGCCCTAGTGAATGAGGCGTACCTCAAGCTAGCCCGGGGAGACGGAGGGGATTGGCAAGGGAAGACGCACGTCCGTGCCACAATGGCACGCGCAATGCGCCAGATCCTGGTGGATCACGCCCGTGGGAAGAAGAGGGGCAAGCGGTGGGGAAGTTTCCTGCGAGTGGAACTGGGCGAAGGGCCGGCTGTTCTAAATCCGTCGCCCGAAAATGTCCTTGCACTGGACATGGCGCTCGAGAAACTCGCGGCGAAATATGTCCGAAGGGCACACATCGCCGAACTCCGCTTGTTCGGAGGTCTCACCGTGAAAGAGGTATCTGAAGTTCTGGGTACATCCACAAGCACGGTTGAGCAAGAATGGACCTTCATTCGAGCGTGGCTGCGGCGCGAGTTCGGCCAGGAGCCGGCGTGACCGACCCTGACCGAACGGCGCGAATCTTTCAACAAGCGCTCGAAGTCACTCCCGAGGGGCGCGCCGCGTTCCTTGATCGGGTCTGCGCCGGCGACGCTGAGTTCCGTGCCGAAATGGAATCGCTCTTGCGGCACCATCAACCCGGCACGCTTTCCGGCATGTTCCACTCCGGAGATGTTATTGAGCCGTCCCGAACCGCAGGCTGGAGCCACCAGTTTGCGCGGCTATCCGAGGGTTTCCGTAGCCGGCGCCGCCAGGCGCTGGCGTGGGTCTTGGCCGCTTTGTTTCTGGGCGGAATTGGCTACTGGACGCGCGCTAGGGTGGAGCGGTCGCTGCGAAACCAGATTCAGGAACAACTCCGCGTTGTGCTGATCGCAGACACCACGGCGCTCGAAACGTGGATCGGCACGCGCAAGCAGGAGGTGGCTTCGTGGGCGCGTAATCCCGCCGTTCGGGACCTGGCGGAGCGATTTGTACGTTTGGGCGTCGAAGATCCAGCACAGGCCGCGAAGCTTAAGGACTCTCCACTGCAAAAGAAATTTACCTCCGTTTTCCAGACATTCTTGGCTGAAGCCGCAAGCCCCGAGGATTTCGCCGCAGTGCTAATAGATCGCACCGGACTGCGCCTTGCCGCATCCCACCCATTCGAAGGGTACGTCGGCAGAAAGAGCAGCGAACGTGCGGCAGCGGCCCTCGTCTCCGTCCTGGAGGGAGAGGTCAAGTTCATACCGCCCTCCCGCCTGGATAGCTGGGCGCAAAATGCGCCTCCTGATCCAAGACCGGTCATTATTACGCTCGCGCCGGTTAGGAATTCGAGCGGGAAGGCGATCGCCGTGTTGGCGCTCGTGAAGTTCGTCGACCCTGGATACACCCAAATTCTTACTGTTGCCCGCATGGGTACAGGCGGCGAAACCTATGCCATCTCACCAGACGGCCTGCTGCTGTCGCCCAGCCGGTTCGAGGGGGTACTGAAGCAAGCCGGGCTTCTCCCGGATCGGCCCGGCGCATCCTCCATGCTGACCGTGCAAGTGCGAGATCCCGGCGGGGACGTCACCCGGGGCTACCATCCCTCGGGAGAACTCGAAGCCCGCCCCTTGACCCTGATCGCGCGCACCGCGGTGGCCAGCCGCGCGAGGACCGCGGCTCAACAGACCGGCACTATCATGGAACCTTACCGCGATTATCGGGGTATCCCAGTGGTGGGTGCATGGCGATGGTTCCCGGAATACGATTTCGGCGTGGTAACGGAATCGGATGCCGACGAAGCTTTCGCGGCGATGACTTACATTGGGCGAGCGTTTGAGGTTCTTTTCGCCCTGCTTTCCTTGTTCGTCGTGGCGACAGTAGCGGCGTCCGTCATTGCTGCTCGTGTCGCCGCCCGTGAAACCCGGCTGGGTGCGTACACATTGTTGCACCTCATCGGTGAAGGAGGCATGAGCAAGGTTTACTTGGCGCGGCACGCACTGTTGCGGCGACCCTCCGCCGTCAAGGTTCTCAAAGCCCCACAAGAACCGTCACACGAGGCCATCGTTCGATTTGAACGGGAAGTGCAGGCCGCCAGCGGTTTGACCCACCCCAATACAATCCGGATTTACGACTTCGGCCGCACGCCCGAGGGAACCTTCTATTACGCCATGGAGTACCTGCCCGGTGTCACCCTGGCTGAATTGGTTTCCCTGGAAGGTCCGGTTGTCCCGAGCCGTGTCGTCCACATTCTCAAGCAGGTCTGCGGTTCTCTGCGGGAAGCGCATGAGCAGGGAATCTTACATCGCGACATCAAACCGCTCAACATCATGTTGTGCGAACGCGGCGGCCAATGCGATTTTGTCAAAGTATTGGACTTCGGTCTTGCCCGGCAGTTGGAGGAGACAGCAACGCTGGAAGTTACCTCGGCCGATCGGCTGATCGGCACGCCCCTCTATATGGCGCCTGAGCGTTTTGCCGACCCCGCGGTGGCCGATCCTCGCTCCGACATCTATTCGGTTGGTGCCAGCGCGTATTTTCTATTGACAGGCCGCCCGGTGTTTCAGGCGCTCACCGGGTTGGATTTGCAGAACCAGGTATTGCACGCCGAACCGGAACGCCCCAGCAAATGGGTCCCTCACCCCATCCCGCCCGGACTGGAGAAGTTGATCTTGACGTGCTTATCGAAAGATCCCGCGGACCGGCCCGGCAGCACCGCGGCGCTCCTGGAAGCATTGGAAGCGTTGCCGGGTGCGTCTGACTGGACGCTACAGCAGGCGCGCGACTGGTGGGTGCACAACCTCCCCGGTTTGTTAAAAAACTCCAAGGTCATCATCAATAGATCTTGACGACCTTCTTCCTGGCCTGCAGATGCTAAGGCCACTCACTTTCGCAAGGCAGTTTCCGGCGATTCTACGCGGTTGTGGCGGCAGTCTCCTGCGACTCCTTGACAGTTAATGCAGGCGAGATCGCATGTATAAGAACTGCGATTTCGTAATAGTCTAGGCTGGGCACACGACGGTGAACGCTGCCCAGAACCACCGTGTCGCGTACCTTGATTTCGATAGGCGCTCCACAAGCCACGGGCAACTTACTTCGCAGGCGCATCCCGTCTTTAGAGATGTCGACGATGCTTACGTCTATGGGTATTCTTGTTTCCTGTCCCAATTCGCGAATGGTCGCAACGTCATTTACATTGAACCGGCCTTGTTTACGTTGCTCTAAGGTGCGCCCCCGTTCTGTTACAGCAACACCCAGTTCATACGAATCAAGCTTGGCCTCGCAGCTGCAAACTGTCCCACGAGAAACCCTATCGTTTACCTCAACTTCAACCGCGAGTCCGCAAGTTAAAGGTAGCTCACTGCGCAAGCGCATTCCGCTACCGGATATGTCGAGTATGCATGTCTCCATGACCGGTACAGGCGTCATACTCAATGCTCTTAGCGTCGCAATTTGGTTCAGTTTGAACCGGCCCTCTTTACGATGTACCATTTGTCAGCCACTCCATCCTTAGATAAATACTGAGTCCAGGGACTGCGCCAGTCGATGGTGCAAGAGTCCTAAATGGCTAGTACGCTAGGATCAATTTGATCTGCCGCTACCCATCGGCCCCGACGAGGCCGCATGATGTTTTCGATATCGCTCGCCGGGTGCTTGCGAAAAAGCAGCTTACACACTTCCATTTGTTCTTGACGGCGTGAACGCGCTGCGCCTAAGGCCTACAAGAAGCCTCGATAAGCGCTGGCGCTCCTCATTTCTGCGAGTCCGGAACCAACAGGCGGATCGTGCTGTCGCCTTTGTTGAGAATGAATATTTGGCCGTTGGGACCTTCGCTGAAGCGCAAGTCCGCGCGCGCGGCTGACGTCTTTCCCTGTGCAGTGTTCTTTTCCTTGATCAACTGAAGCAAGGTCTTGGAGGCGCCGTTGTCATTGAACAAAATACGATGAATTGTGTCCTGACCGCCCTTTGGAAGGGTATCGGCGCTCACATAGAAAATTTCGCCGCTGGGATTGTCACCGAACAGCAGCAGGTTGGACAGTTGTTTGATGGTGTTCTGGCGATAGATCAGTCCTCCGATCGCAGCTGAGCTCGGCTGCAGAAGTGGATCCAACTGGCCGTATTCGACAATGGGGAACGTCACCTTGGGGTCGCCGCGCGGATTCTTCA
>CADEFM010000019.1 GCA_902826605.1 uncultured Acidobacteriota bacterium | reverse complement strand
AAAAATAGGAACGCGCCAGCATGCGTAACGCCCGCAGATTGTCCGGCTCTTTGCTCAGAACCTCCTCGAGCGCCAAGCGGCCGGTTTTGATGTGCTGCTGATTCAGTTTCAAGACACCGTCCTGCAGCAGCAACTCAGATGCTCTCGCGATAGCCAAACCTTCGTCGATCCCCTTGCGGGCCGCGACAAGATCTCCGGACGCCAACAGCGCCCAGTTACGCATCACGATTGCGGGGAGCAAGCGTCGCTGGCGCGCCGGCGCTGCGTCTATTAGATCCAGAGCTGACTTGGGCGCCCCAATGAAGGTATCCGCCAGTTCTATGCGAACCGCCAGTAAGGATGGGTCCAGCCGCAACGCTTCGGTCAGTTCCTGCCTGCGCAAATAGTGTTCGTTACGGGCCTGGTGGACCCGGGATATCAAGTAGTGGGCGGGGGCATCCTCGGGGCGGTAGTGGATCACGTTCATGAGATCGGCCTGCGCCTCGGTGATGGCCTGCTTGCTCAAGTAGATTTCACCGCGTTGGAGAAGGGCATCGGCATCGTTCGGATTCTCCTTCAGCGCTCCCGCCAGAACTCGCAGGGCCTCGGATTCTTGCCGCGAAGCGAGATAGACGGCCACCAGGCGGGTGCGCGCAGCGCGATCGGTTGGATCCTTCTTAGCCAGTTCCGCGAATTCACGAACGGCGGCCTCTTTACGGCCGCCCTGCCACAGGAAGATGGCATGGATCGGCTGGTACTGCTTGTCCGCCAAGCCGGCCGCTAGGCGGAACGACTTCTCCGCCTCGTCCATCTTGCCGCTTTCATGCTGAGATCTCCCCAGATCGAGGAGGGCGGCGCCGCTCCGTGGATCTACTTCCACAGCCTTTCGGAACTGAGCTTCCGCATCCGGCATCCGTTTCGTGACCACATAGAAACGCCCTAGCGAAAGCCAGCTCTCCGCGGTTTTAGGAGCGGTTTCCGTTGCCTGTTTCAAGAGCTTCTCCGCGCCGTCCCGGTCCCCGCGCGCCAGCGCCAGCCCTGCCAGTTTCGCGTGAAACTGAATTTGCGCGGGAGCCTTGCGCAGGGCTTCGCGAAGAGATTCCTCCGCCTTGTCCGCATGTCCAAGCTTGAACTCAGCCACCGCCAGAATACTCAACGCATCGGTATTGTCGGGAACCAATGACAATACCGACTTGACTCTCTTTTCTGAATCCTCGAGGAGCTCGCGACTGTCGGTAGCGGACAGGATCTCCGCGAGCTTCAATTGGGCGCCGATGTGCGCGGGGTTGAGTTGGTTGGCCTGGCGAAACAGCACGAACGCAGCGCTCACATTGTGCAACCCCAGGTTTGCGAGGCCCAATTGATAGTGGGTCTCGGGATCGTTCGGCTTGAGCTGCATGGCGTTGCGGAACTGGAGTGCCGCTCTGGCGTAATCCTGCTTCTCGAGCTTCTGCTTACCGTCAGCCAAGAAACGGTCGTGCCGTTCTTGCGGGCTGGAGCATCCGCCTGCAATGGACGCCAGCGCAACCATGATCAGTACGCCGTGTAAGGTAAGATTCATTCGCCGCATCGCCGTCTCCTGCTGCCCGCGAAACCAGGCCAAAGCCCCCAACATTGAGCGATGGGGGTCCTGACCGCCTAGCCTAACTGTGCCGCCTTCGACCTCGACGCCCGCCGTCTGTGCACCACCAACCCGGCGATGCCGGATGTGAGCAAGAGCAGTACCGAGCTTGGTTCCGGAATGACAGCGGCAGTAGCATCATACGTGTTGCACCCGGTTGAGATGACATTGGTATCCAAGGTCACTGCCCCCACTTGGGCCAAAGCGCTGCCGCAGTGGATAGTTGCACTGGTATTCAGCGTAATGCTCTGGTCCGCCAAAATATTCCCCAAGAACGTTGTACTGGTGCCGAGGGTCGCGGAGCTTCCGATTTGCCAAAAAATCCCGGCGCCGAGTCCGCCGTTAATCATTTGAACCACGGAGCTACTCGCAGTGGTCAACGCGGTCCCAATCTGGAAAATCCACAAGGCATTGTCGTTGCCCTGCGCGTCCAGTGTGAGCGTGCCAGTCAGTTGTGCTGAGGAATCGTAAGTGTAGACGCCCGGCAGCAGCAGTTGTCCGCCCAGGTCTTGGCCGGTCAGGTTCGCATCTGTTGGCAATCCAGCCAGGGTGTTGTAAGCGGTGTTGACATCACTCTGGGCTTGCAGAGCCACGGCATCGGCACTGTGTATGGTTCCTCCCACTACGATTCCAGGCGGGAAGCCAACGATTGCGGTGCCGGGTGATACCCCCACATTCCCGCTGATGGTGCTCGAGCCTGTATTGGTCACGGTTGAGCCAGCCAGCACCGCGAAGCTGCCTGCGGTTCCCAATAGGTCGGCGCGGGCGCTGGGTATGAGCAGCGGTAAAAGCAATAGGACGTAGCGTTTCATAAGTAATCTCCTCCGGTCTCGTAGTAGGCAAGCATTTCCCTAAGGTAAATCGCTTACTGCGTCTACAGTAAGACATCTGCCGTTGATTAAACTGTTCAAGAGTGCTCATATACCCTGAATTGTCTTGAAATTCGTCGCCTTTGCAGAGACGACTGATCTCAGAAGCCAAATAGATCGCGAATTCGATCCAGAAGGGGATAGGTGCGCTATCCTAATCCCTCAAGGGAATGACGGAACCGCAGACACTTTCCGTGAAACGGGCGGAGGTGGAGTTTCATAACTTTGCCTCGCTAGGTGAACCCGAGCGCAACCTGCGCATATACGCAGAGGAGAACGAACGTCGCGGCGGGATTATCACCAAGCACCGCGATTTTATCGGTCCTCTGACGCCGTTTCTCGAAATTGGGGCCAACGCAGGCCACACCAGCTACTTGCTCGCGAATGAATTTGGCGCGCGGGGGTTCGCTCTGGATCTTTCCGCCGACGCGCTGCGCTGGGGCATGGCGCTGCAAGAGGCGTGGAATTATCCGCTGGCTCCCGTACGGGTCGGCGGCGACGCGGTGCATCTGCCGTTTCGCGACGAATCCTTGCGCTTCGTCATGGCGTACCAGACGCTCTCGCAATTCATGAATATCGAGAGTGTGCTGGTGGAAGTGAAGCGCGTCCTCGCGCCGGGCGGCATCTTTCTGTTCGGTGAAGAACCTCTGCTACGCAAGCTTTCGTTGCGGTTGTACCGCTGCCCCTACTACGAAACCATGAAGCCGTGGGAGCGCGAACTGCACGATCGGGGCCTGCTGGGGTACCTGGTTCGCGATGTGATTGGCGCGCATCAGGAGGAGAGCTTTGGCATCCGGCAAAACCACAGCATGGGTTTGAAGGATTGGCATGAGCTGATTCAGAAACACTTCGCCGAACATCGGTATGAACTGTTCGTTCCGGAGCGCGGCTGGGGGGAGCGCGTGGTCAAGAAGGCCGCGATCCGGCTGGACCCGTACCGCTCCGTGTGGCGCGCTGCGCGATTGCTGGGCGGCACATTGACGGCGATCTGCAAGAAAGCGGGCGAGTCCGAACCGGCTCGTTTTGAGCCCATCGAAACGTACCTGCGATGTCCTGATTGCCAGGGAGTCTTCGAACGCGACTCCGCGGGCACGCTCCGGTGCATGCAATGTTCCTATCAAGCTCCGCTCGAAGACGGGGTATATAATCTCCTAAGTTCATCGGAGAAGGCGGAACTTTATCCGGGGGATCGCGAGGACATCGCGGACTTCACGCAACCGAATCACGAGCATCACTTACTGGGCGCCTGGAATAAGCTGGAGGGAAGTTACGGGAACAAGTTTCGCTGGATTGGCGCTTCGGCGGAGTTGAAGCTGACACGGGTGAGGCCTGGTCCGCAGCGAGTGCGCATCCGAGGTTTCGCCGGAGAACAAAATTTGCCGGTTCATATGGTGCTGCGCGTGAATGGATTGGAGGCCGGACAATTCACACAGGATCGCCCGGGAATGTTCGTGCTGGAAGCAGACGTTCCAGACGCGCGCGAGTATCACGTCCAACTCAGCGCGGGACCGACTTGGTCTGCGCCTGGAGATCCGCGCGTGCTGAGCGTGAACCTGGCGATGATCCGGTTGATTCCCCGCGAGTGAGCCCGAACCGGCAGGTTTTGGCGGGCGGGTTACGGACGCAGTGGTCTAAACTGGACGGGTTGGCTCCACCTTCGGTCTCATGATCGGCGCATACGACCTGGTTAAGAAATTCGGCGACTTTGAAGCGGTCAAGGGCATAACTTTCGAAGTGAAGGAAGGCGAGATCTTCGCTTTTCTGGGTCCTAACGGCGCAGGCAAAACCACCACCATCAAAATGCTGACCACGCTGCTGACGCCCACCAGCGGGACCGTGCGTTTGGATGGCTTGAATCCCGTTACCCAACAGACTGAGACCCGCAAACGTTTCGGCATTGTTTTCCAAGACCCCAGCACGGATGACGAACTGACTGCCTGGGAAAACATGGATTTCCATGGCGCTCTTTATAACGTGCCACGGAAACCCCGGCGGGAAAACATCGAGCGGCTGCTGAAGATGTTCGAATTGTGGGATCGCCGTAAGGACCAGGTCAAACACTTTTCCGGCGGCATGCGGAGACGTCTGGAGATCGCGCGCAGCCTGTTACACACGCCCAAAATCATTTTTCTGGATGAGCCGACGCTAGGGCTGGACCCGCAGACTCGCAACCAATTGTGGACGCACGTCAAGTTACTGAATGAAGAGAACCGCGTGACCGTTTTCCTTACGACTCATTACATGGAAGAAGCCGAGAGGGTCGCGCACCGCATCGCGATTATCGATCACGGCAAAATCGTCGCCCAGGGCACGCCGGACGAGCTGAAGCGGCAGACGAGTTCAGAAACGTTGGAGCAAGCGTTTCTGGCCCTGACCGGCTCCACCATCCGTGAGGAGGAGGCTGCCACAGGGTTGGACCAGATGCGCACCATGGCGCGGGCGTGGCGGCGAGACAGGAAATAGCGATACAAAGAATGAACGTCATCTATATTCTGTGGTTGCGACAATTGAAGCGCTACATCCGTTCCAAACCTAGAATCATTGGCGCGCTCGGCCAACCGCTTCTATTCCTGCTGGCGTTCGGATTCGGATTCGGCTCCATTTTCCAACGGGCGGGGCAAGGCGACTACATCCAATTTCTCGCGCCTGGGGTGATCGCGATGACGGTGCTCTTCACGTCGATCTTCTCGGGAATCGAACTCATCTGGGACCGGCAATTCGGATTTCTGAAGGAGACATTGGTCGCCCCGGTGCCGCGCATTTTGATTATGGTGGGAAGGACGCTGGGCGGCGCCACCGTGGGCTTGATCCAGGGGTTGATCGTGGTCGTAATCTGCCTCGTTACCGGCTTTCGAGTGAACGACTTTAGCGCTCTGCCCTTGGCGCTTATCTTCATGGCGCTGACGGCTCTCATGTTCACCGCGCTCGGCACGGCGGTCGCTTCCCTGCTCTCAGATTTCCAGGGATTCCAGTTAATCATGAACTTCCTGGTGATGCCGATTTTCTTCTTGTCGGGCGCACTTTTTCCGCTCACGAATGTGCCGCGGCCGCTGGCGATGATCGCGTCCGTGGACCCTCTTTCGTATGGCGTGGACGGGCTGCGCCAGGCGCTCACCGGCGTGGTGCATTTCGGCTACGCCACGGATCTGCTGGTGCTTTCGACAATGACCCTGGCCATGCTGCTGCTCGGCGGATATTTGTTTTCGAGAATTCAGTTATGAGTGAATATTCCATCGGCGTGGATCTGGGCGGAACTAACTTGCGTGCGGCGGCCATCAGTCGCGACGGTCAGATGCTGAATAGCGTTTCGGGCGCCACGCCAAGGGGAAACGGGCCTGATGCTCTGATCACAGGTATCGTGCGGGCTATTGAGACCATCCAAGTAAGTTTGAAGTCCGAAAGCCACGTGTTGCAGGGGATCGGCGTTGGCATTCCGGGCATTATCCTCATGGAAAAAGGCATGCTGGTGGCCGCGCCCAATTTACCCGAGTTGGTGAACTATCCCGTGCGGGATGAAATCGAAAAGCGCTTGGGCGTGCGCGTCGCGCTGGAAAATGACGCCAATACCGCGGCCCTCGGGGAAAAATGGATGGGCGCGGGCCGCGATGTGGACGACCTGGTGTTGTTCACGCTGGGAACCGGCGTGGGAGGCGGCATTGTCCTGGGAGGGCGGGCCCATCACGGCTATCTCGGCATGGCGGGGGAACTAGGACATATGACGGTGGTTCCGAACGGAAATCCATGCGGGTGCGGAAGCATGGGGTGCTTGGAGCAATACGCGTCGGCGTCGGCCGTGGCGGGAATGGCGCGGGCATTGGGCCTTGGTCATGACTTGAGCTCACAAGCGGTTTTTGAACTGGCCCAAGGCGGTAATACTCGTGCGCGCCAGATTTTCGAGACCGTGGGCTCAGCGCTGGGGATCGCGATCAGCAGCTTGATCAACGTGTTCAACGCGCCGCTGTATATTCTTGGTGGCGGCGTGGCGGCTGCATGGGACCAATTCGCCCCGTCAATGCTGACGGAGGTCTCCCGGCGCTCCTTCATCCACCGCGCGCAACCTGCACGTATCGAGCGGGCCGTCTTGGGGAGCGAGGCAGGGCTGTATGGTGCAGCTTCGCTTGGCCTTGAGTCTCGTGGGGCAGGTTAATCAGCGGAGTCCTTGAGCCATGCCGCGCATCTCTATGAACAGAGCCACGCGGCGGTATAATGATACTGGAGCCATCCCCTTGCAAGTCACACGATTTCTACGCTTATTCGCACATACCCAAATGCTGCCCATCCTGGAAGGCGGCGAGGAAACCCTTGTCGGCGGACAGGCGGTAATGGAGGGCGTGATGATGCGGGCTCCGCACAGCTACTGCGTGGCCGTGCGTAAACCGGACGGGGAAATTGTCACCGAGGAGCAGCCCATCCTCAAAGTTTCCGAGAAATACCCGATCTTTAAGAAACCCATTCTCAGAGGGTTAGGGACGCTGGGGCAGGCGATGAATCTGGGGTATCGGGCGCTCAAGTTTTCGGCGAACGCCGCGTTGGACGACGGCTCCGCTGCACCTGCCGGCTCGGACGGCAAGAAGCCCATGGAAATATCATCCTGGATGATGACCGCCAACTTGGTTTTTTCTTTCGCGTTCTTTATCTTCCTGTACAAGTTCGTCCCTCTGTTCCTGGCAACACAGCTCGGCAGCGTAGTTCCGGAGCTTTCGGGCCGCTTCGCTACCAACATGGTGGACGGCGTGATCCGCATGGTCATCTTCCTGGCTTTCCTGTTCCTACTCTCGCAATTGAAGGATATACGCCGCGTGTTTGAATACCACGGGGCGGAACACAAAGTGGTGTTCAATTTTGAATCTGGGAAACCTGTCACGGTCGAAAACGCGCAGAAGTTCACGACCTTTCACCCACGCTGTGGAACCAGCTTCCTGCTGGTGGTGATGACCATTTCCATGATTGTCTATGCCCTAGTGCCAGTGGATGGCTTCGCCGCACGCTTCGCGGCTCGCATTTTGTTGTTACCGCTGATCGCGGGTTTAAGTTATGAGCTGATCCGCTTTGCAGCGAAACGCCAAGGCTCGTTGATGGGACTGCTGACAGCGCCCGGCCTGTGGCTGCAACGCATCACCACCAAGCCGCCGGACGATTCGGAAGCCGCCGTGGCCATCTGCGCGCTGGAGCATGCCATGGCGCTTGAAAAATCGCAGGGTGGAGAACTGGTGATCGCGTAAGATGCAATACCAGCAAAAACTTGAAGACATTGAACGGCGCTTTGAGGGCCTTAACGCTCAGATGGCGGACCCGGACGTCATCAGCGACGGGGAAAAGTATCGCAAGGTCACCAGAGCCCACAGTGAATTAGGCGAACTGGTAGGCAAGTATCGCGAGTGGAAAGCGGTCAACGAGAATTTGAAACAGGCGCGAGGCATGCTGCTCGATGCCGACGGTGACTTGCGAGCGATGGCGCAAGAGGAGATCACACAAGCAGAGCCGCACCTCCTGAAGCTGGAAGAGGAATTGAAGGTCCTGCTGCTGCCCAAAGATCCGAACGACGATAAGAACGTGGTTCTGGAGATCCGCGCCGGCACGGGCGGCGACGAAGCTACCCTCTTCGCGGGGGAAATTTTCCGCATGTACATGCGCTTCGCTGAAACACGCGGCTGGAAAGTGGAAATCACGTCACAGAGCGATTCGGCGGTGGGAGGGATCAAGGACGTAACGGCGCTGGTCAACGGCAACAAAGTCTACAGCATGCTCAAGTATGAAGCAGGCGTGCATCGCGTGCAGCGAGTGCCCGCGACCGAGCAGCAAGGGCGCGTGCATACGTCCGCGGTCACCGTGGCGGTGCTGCCGGAAGCGGACGAAGTGGAAGTCAAATGGGAACCCAAGGATGTCCGGTTGGACCTATTCTGCTCCTCCGGCCCCGGCGGCCAAAGTGTGAACACCACGTATTCGGCAGTCCGCCTGACGCACCTGCCTACGGGACTGGTAGTCTCCTGCCAGGACGAAAAATCGCAGATCAAGAACAAGGCAAAAGCCGAGCGAGTGCTGCGTTCGCGGCTGTACGAGATCGAACTGGAAAAGCAGCAGGAAAAAATCGGCGCGGAACGCCGCAGCATGGTGGGATCGGGCGACCGCAGCGAAAAGGTCCGCACCTACAACTTCCCGCAAAACCGGGTGACGGACCACCGGATTGGCTTCACGTTGCACCAACTGGATCAGGTGATGGAAGGCAAGATCGATCCCCTGGTGGAAGCGCTTACCACGCACTATCAGACCGAAAAGCTCAAAGACCAGAACGCCCACGGCGAAGCGGCCTAAGGACACGTCTACCGCGGTTGGCCCGCCGCAATTTCCCATGACCATTCGCACGGCTTTGCGGCAGGGGCAGCAGCTTCTGGATGACGCCAAGATAGCCGTGCCCAACCTGACCGCCGAAGTGCTGCTGATGCACGCGATTTCGCATGAGCGCACGGTGGACCGGGCTTGGCTCCACGCACACGCAAATGACGAGCTGCGCGAGATGTGGTGGATACACTACGGGCGTTATCTGCATGAACGCATCCAAGGAAAACCCACGCAGTACATCACGGGCACTCAGGAATTCTACGGACGCGAGTTTCGGGTGACTCCGGATGTTCTGATTCCGCGGCCTGAAACCGAGCATCTTGTGGAAGCAGCGAAGGCCCGCATACGGCACGGGGAGCGGGTGATCGACATTGGCACGGGGTCCGGCGCGATTGCGGTCACCCTTGCGCTGGAGACCGGCGCGCGCGCATTCGCCAACGACGTGTCAGCGGCGGCGATGGCGGTGGCGCGCGAGAACGCTCTGCGCTTGGACGCGGCAGTAACCTTCGCCCTTGGTGATCTGTGCGAAGCGCTGGCGGCGGATTCGTTCGATGTGATTGTCTCCAACCCGCCGTATGTTCCGGCAAGCGACAAGGCGAACGTGCAGCGTGAGGTGCGGGAATTCGAGCCTCCCGTCGCCCTGTTTGGCGGAGAGGACGGATTGGATATCTACCGCCGCCTGATTCCCCAAGCGGCGCATGCGCTCAGGTCCGGCGGCTGGCTTATGATGGAAATCGGATTCGCGGAGTGGGATGCGGTGCGCGCGATGCTCGCCGGTTGGAGGGCTGTGGAAATGCTGCCGGATCTGGCCGGTATCCCGCGCGTCGCCATTGCGCAAAAGGAATGAAAACTTACTTCCACCTCGACATGGACGCATTCTTTGTCTCGGTGGAGGAACTGTTCGATCCTTCGCTCAAGGGCAAGCCTGTAGTGGTGGGCGGGCGAGCCAACGAGCGCGGTGTGGTTTCCGCCGCTTCCTATGCCGCGCGCAAATTTGGCGTCCATTCGGCGATGCCGCTGCGAACCGCCTACAAACTTTGCCCTCAAGCGATTTTTGTCGACGGCCACCGGGAGCGGTATATCGAATGTTCCCGGCAGGTCTTCGCCGTGCTCCAGAAATTTTCGCCGCGCGTGGAGATGGCGTCGATCGATGAGGCCTATCTGGACATGACGGGCACGGAGCGATTGCATGGTCCGCCACTGGCAGCGGCGCACGCATTGCACAACGCCGTGCGCACTGCCACCAATCTGAATTGTTCGATCGGAGTGGCGTCTTCCCGGCTGGTAGCGAAAATTTCGTCGGACCAGGCCAAGCCGCATGGCGTTTTGTGGATCATTCCAGGGCAGGAAGCGCGATTCCTGGCTCCGCTCGATGTGCGCAAGATTCCGGGCGTGGGCAAGGTGACCGAGAAGAATCTAAATGCGCAGGGCATCCGTAAAGTGGGAGATCTGACTGTGCTCGACGAAAAACTCTTGCTAGAGCAATTCGGCAACTGGGCGCTAGCTCTGGCGGGCAAGGCGCGCGGCGAGGACGCAGGCGCATGGTTCGATTCGGAAATCGGCGAAAATGGGGATCCGAAATCGATCAGTCACGAGCACACCTTTTCGGTCGATACTGCTGAAATCGCGGCGCTCGATGCGACTCTGGTTCGGCTTTCAGAAATGGTGGCGCGCAGACTCCGCGATCATCACTTGTACGCCCGCACCGTGCAAATCAAGCTTCGTTACTCGGATTTTTCCACCTTCACACGGGCGCGCACGCTGGATCACGCTACACAGATTGACGCTGAACTGGCCGCGGCCGTCCGGGATTTGTTCCACAAGAACTGGACCGGAAAGCCGATCCGGCTGCTGGGTGTTTACGGTCAATCATTGGAGGGCAGCGAAGGACAGACGAACCTGCTCGATGAGGGGGCCATCGGGAAATGGCGCAAAACGCTCAGGGCCGTCGATCAGATGCGTGAGAAGTTCGGCGACGGAACCGTGTCGCTGGCCGCGGGCATGAAGGCGAACTTGCGCGCCCGGGTACATGACAATCCGGAGAATCTGCCAGGCAAAGACCCGCGTGCAAAGGATCCACCCGAGAATTAGGCGTATCAACTCACAAATGCGAACGCGAAGAAGCCTGATGGCCATTCTAACCAACCAGACTGCTATCCTGAAGAAAAAGTGAACCTTTCCATCGTCATCCCGATTCACAATGAGGAGCCCTCCATTCTGCCCCTCTACGACCGGCTCACCGCGGTACTCGAAAAAGTTCATAGGCCTTACGAGATTATTTTCGTCGACGACGCCTCTACGGATCGAAGTTTCGATCTGCTGGCGAATCTGGTGGAAACGGATGCGCGCCTGAAAGTGATCCGGCTGCGGCGCAATTTCGGGCAGACTCCGGCGCTTGCGGCGGGTTTCGATGAGGCCAAGGGCGATGTGATTATTTCGCTTGACGGCGATCTTCAACATGCGCCCGAAGACATTCCTGCACTGCTGGAGAAAATCGACGAAGGCTATGATATCGCCAGCGGTTGGCGTGAGCGGCGTGTAGATAACGCCATGACGCGAAAGCTGCCTTCCCGCATCGCCAACTGGCTGATGGCCAAGGTGTCTCACGTCGAGCTGCGCGATTTCGGCACCACCTTCAAGGCTTACAGGGCGGAAATTCTTAAGGACATCAATCTCTATGGCGACCTGCACCGGTTTATTCCGGCGCTGGCATCGCTCTATGGGGCGCGCATCGCGGAAGTCCCCATTCAGAATATTGAGCGGCCGGCCGGGGCGTCGCACTACGGCCTGAGCCGGACATTTCGTGTGATGTTCGATATCTTCACCATCTGGTTCCTGCTCAAATATTTCACGCGTCCCATGCACTTCTTCGGCAAGTGGGGACTGGCTTGTGCTGGCGTGGGAGGAGTGATTCTTGCGTTTGTGGGCGGCAAGAAGATCTTCATCGGCGGCGACATCATCGAGCAGCACGGCCCGCTGATGGTGTTGGGCGCGCTTGCACTGGTCTCTGGCCTGATTCTTTTCTGCACAGGGCTTCTGGGTGAAGTGCTCACGCGCACGTACTATGAGAGCCAAGGACGGCGTATTTACGCGGTAAGGGAAGTTCGCGCCAAGCGCGAGACACAGCCTTCCGATGGCTCACGGGGAGCGCGCGCATAAACGCCATCACAGCGGTAATTTTCGACTTCGGAGGCGTATTGTGTTTTCCTCCGAGCGAACAGCAGCTCACCGAAGCGGCCGCGTTATGTGGACTGAGCACCGCCGAATTCGAGCGTGCGTTCTGGCTAAAGCGGCGCGATTACGACCGCGGCCAGAGCCCCGCGCCATACTGGCAGGACATCGCCCGCTCCGCTGGGCGCACGTTTGACGCTGCGATGATCGCCGAAATGGTCCGGCGTGAAATCGATTTCTGGACCCGCTTCGACCACCGGGTGCTGCGGTGGGCCGCGCAGCTGCGCGCGGAGGGATACAAGACCGGGATTCTCTCCAATCTTCCGAGGCCGCTGGGCGAATCGTTGCGTGCGACGCCCGGATTTCTGGACCCTTTCGAACACATTACCTTTTCCTACGAGTTGGGCTTCATCAAGCCGGAGCCCGAGATTTACCGGCACGCGAGGGAAGGCCTGGCCGCCGAGCCTGGGCGCGCGCTGTTTCTGGACGACCGCCCGGACAATGTGGAAGGCGCCCGGGCCGCGGGACTCGAGGCCGTTCTCTTCACCACGTGGGAAGACTTTCTGTCTCGCGACCGCGCGCGGTTCGGGCTGCCGGAACCGTCCCGTTAGGCACCTGATACAATCCGGGTAGGACGTACTGCTTTAATGACTCCTTCCGGTTTCCCCGTTACCCTTGGTGCGCTCCGCTCCACCCGGCACGAACAAGTTCGCAGCGTCAAAGACGAGCTGCGCGACAACCTGATCTGCAAGCTGCAGAAGAAAGAATCTTTGTTTCCCGGCATCGTGGGCTTTGAAGACACCGTGGCGCCGCAGGTGGTGAACGCGGTTCTTTCGAAACACAACTTCATATTGCTCGGCTTGCGCGGGCAGGCGAAGACGCGGTTGATTCGGATGCTGGTGACGCTGCTTGACGAGCATGTTCCCTATATCGCCGGTTGCGAAATCCACGATCATCCAGCGGCCCCAATTTGCAAGCAGTGCCGCGCCTTGATCGCGGAAAAAGGCGACGCCACGCCCATCGCGTGGCTGGCGCGCGAAGCCCGTTACGTGGAGAAACTCGCGACCCCGGACGTCACGATCGCCGACATGATTGGCGACATCGATCCCATCAAAGCCGCGCGTACCGGCGAGAACATCGGCAGCGAATTGACAGTGCATTACGGCCTCCTGCCCCGCGCCAATCGCGGTATTTTCGCGATCAATGAACTGCCCGATCTGGCCGGGAAGATTCAAGTGGGCCTGTTCAATATCATGCAGGAGGGCGACGTTCAGATTAAGGGCTACCCGGTGCGCCTGCCGCTGGATCTGATGATGGTGTTCACCGCGAATCCGGAAGATTACACCGCTCGCGGGAAAATCATCACGCCGCTCAAGGACCGCATCGGCAGCGAGATCCGCACGCACTATCCGGCCACGCTCGGACACGGCATGGAGATCACGGAGCAGGAGGCATGGACGCACCGCAAGTCTCCTCTGGAACTGCGCGTGCCCACTTACATCCGCGAGGTGATCGAGCAGATTGCGTTTTCCGCCCGCGACGACAAGCGCGTGGACAAGCGCTCCGGGGTGAGCCAGCGTCTGCCGATTTCGGTGCTGGAAAATGTCGCGTCCAATGCCGAGCGCCGCGCATTGATGGCGGGCGAGAGCGTGGCGGTGCCGCGTGTTCTGGATGTCTATGCCGCGCTGCCATCGATCACAGGGAAGCTGGAACTGGAATACGAAGGCGAGCTGAAGGGCGGCGACGCCATCGCGCGCGAACTGATCCGGCTGGCCGTCGGCAAAGTGTTCACTGGTTACTTCGAAGGCGAGAACCTGGCCAACATCGTACAGTGGTTTGAGCTGGGCGGAGCGCTGAAACTGGACGAGGCGGTGGCCTCCGATGAGATGGTTAAGCAGCTCACCGGCATTCAGGGGCTGATGAGCCAGACGAAGCGGCTTGGGTTGGGCGTGAGCGAGCCCGATGCCGTGCGCGCCGCGGCGGGAGAATTCATCCTGGAAGGCTTGTACGCGCACAAACGTATCGGCCGTAGTGAAGAAACCGGATTCACCGCCGGGGAGCGGCGCCGTGAAGCGCCAGCCGCGGATGAAACCGCGCGCAAGACCCGCCGCCAGTATCAGTAGACGGCAGTTGCATGAAATCCATTCGCTATTCGCGCTACACGGGCGAGGGCCTCGGTCTGGAAGCCGAAGACCTGCTCAAGGCGCTGGCGGGCTTCTTTCTCAACAGCGGGTTCGAAGACCCGTATATGCGCTTCGGCGAGTTCAATCAGAACACTCTTGAGAATTTGAAGCAGGCCTTAATGGATGCCATCGAGCGCGGCGAGATGTTCGACGCGGAGCGCGCCGAGCAGATCCGTCAGGCGCTCGAGAACATGTCCCCGGAGGAAATCGACCAGCTCCTGAATCGCCTGGTGCAAAAACTGGTGGACGAGGGCTACATCACCACGGAACCGCAGAATGGCGGTAGTGGCGAAGGGAACGACGGGCAGGTGGAAGTCAAGATTACCGATAAAAGCGTTGATTTCCTGGGCTTCAAGACGCTGAAAGACTTGCTGGGATCGTTGGGACGTTCCAGTTTCGGCGCGCATGATACGCGCGACATGGCCACGGGCGTGGAAGCCAGCGGAGCGGCGAAGCCTTACCAGTTTGGCGACGTGCTGAATCTGGACATCAGCGAGACACTCTTCTCCGCGCTGCGCCGCGAAGGCTTGCGCGTGCCGCTGAATCTGGAATACGAGGATCTGCACGTGCACCAGAGCGAGTATCAAAGCTCCTGCGCCACGGTGCTGATGCTCGATTGCAGCCACAGTATGATTTTGTACGGCGAAGACCGCTTCACTCCCGCCAAAAAAGTGGCGCTAGCACTGGCACACTTGATTCGCACGCAGTATCCGGGCGATTCGTTGCGCTGTGTGTTGTTCCATGACTCGGCCGAAGAACTGCGCATCGAGGAGTTGGCGAGGGTGCAAGTGGGTCCCTACTACACCAACACGCGCGATGGCCTGATTCTGGCGCAACGTTTGCTGGCGCAGGAAAAGAAAGACATGAAGCAGATCGTCATGATCACCGACGGCAAGCCCAGCGCACTTACCTTAGAGGACGGCCGCATTTATAAGAACGCCTTTGGCCTGGACCCCTTGGTGATCAGCCGTACGCTCGAGGAAGTGAACCGATGCAAGCGCCAAGGCATTTTGATCAACACTTTCATGCTGGCCAGCGATTATGGCCTGGTTAATTTTATTCAGAAGGTCACGGAGCTGTGCCGTGGCAAGGCGTATTTCACCACTCCGTATACGCTGGGGCAGTATTTGCTCATGGACTATATGAACCGCAAGACGCGCACGATTCACTGAGCTCGTGGGGGCGTTGATGATTCTTTCTTCTAAACTGCGTGGGTTGTTTATCGGAGCAAGTGTGTTTGGATTGCTTGGGCCGAATGGCGTTTTTATTTACTACCTGCTGCTGCGGCCGGACGATTTTCAGGCCGCGATGCGGAATCCTTTGACTCTCGCCTTTATTATTGAGGCATTCCTGGTTACTGCATTGCTGGCTGTGCTGATTGCGCGGACTGGCCTCGGTAAGTGGGGATGGAAGGCATTCATCGCGCTGAGTCTGATCGGCGGCTTGGGTTTTAGTGTGCCGCTGTATGCACTGCTCGGCTCCAAGACCGAAGCGCGGTAAATTATCGTGCGGCCATGCGCGTCGCGCCATCCAGCCGGATCACCTCGCCATTCAGGTACCGGTTCTCGATGCAATGGCGCACCAGCGCGGCGAACTCGGAGGGATCGCCCAGGCGTTTGGGGAAGGGAATCGGCGCCGCCAGACTTTGCTGGACTTCCTGCGGCATGTTCTCAATGAGGGGCGTCTTAAAAATTCCGGGGGCGATGGCCATCACACGCACCCCGAACTGCGCGAGTTCGCGGGCGGCAGGCAGCGTGAGTGATGCGATTCCGCCTTTCGACGCCGCGTAGGCAGCCTGACCGATCTGGCCCTCGTAGGCGGCAACGGAAGCGGTAGAGACGATGACACCGCGCTCGCCGTCCTCTAAGGGATCCAGTTTGACCATCCCCGCGGCGGCCAGACGCATCATATTGAAAGTGCCGATCAGGTTCACTTGAATCACCCGCAGGAACTCGTCTAAGGCCATGGGTCCTTCACGGCCCACGATGCGTTTCGCGGGCGCGATACCGGCGCAATTCACCAGAATGCGCGCGGGTCCGTGTTTATCGCGCGCGGCTGCGATAGCGTCCGAGGCGCTGGCGGCATCGGATACGTCGCACACCATGTGGAACGTGTTCGGCAGATCGCAGGCGTTTAAATCCAGCACCGCCACTCTAGCGCCTGCTCGCAGTAACTGGGCGGCGGTTTCCCTGCCTAATCCGGATGCGCCCCCGGTGACGATTGCAGCATGTCCCTCAAGATTCATGCTTCACATTATGCACCACCGCTGCAACTCCATTTGCTAGAATGAAAGCTCCCCATGCGCTTCGGTGTCGTCGTGTTTCCGGGTAGCAACTGCGATCACGACGCGTGGTACGCCCTGACGCACAACTTAGGCCATTCGGCCGAATTCATCTGGCATGATTCGTCTTCGCTCGGCTCCGTGGATGCCGTGATTCTGCCGGGAGGGTTTTCTTTCGGCGATTACCTGCGCTGCGGCGCCATCGCGAAGTTCTCTCCAGTGATGAACGCCGTGAAAGCGTTCGCGGCGGAAGGCGGCATGGTGCTCGGAATATGCAACGGGTTCCAGGTGCTGGTGGAAAGTGGCCTGCTCCCCGGAGCGTTGCTGCGGAATCGCGGGCTCAAATTCGTATGCCGGCCCGTGAAGCTGCGTGTGGAAACGGCGAACACTCCATTCACCTGCGCCGCGAAACCCGGGCAGATCTTGACACTCCCAGTAGCCCACGGCGAGGGCTGCTATTTCGCCGATGACGCCACGCTCGCGCGGCTGCGCCGGGAAGACCGCGTGGTGCTGCGGTATCTCGATAACCCGAACGGTTCGCTCGACGATATCGCAGGCATCTGCACCGAACGCCGCAACGTGGTGGGCATGATGCCGCATCCGGAGCGCGCCGCCGACGACCTTCTCGGCTGCAGCGACGGCAAGGTGATTCTCAGTTCGATGTTGACCTCCTTTGCCTCCCCCGTCTTGGCAGCCCACACCCATGAGTGATCTGACTCCCTTTGAGATGGACAAGGTCCGCTCCATTTTGGGGCGGGAACCGAACGAAACCGAGACCGGCATCTTCACAGTGATGTGGAGCGAGCACTGCTCTTACAAGAGCTCGCGCATCCATTTGAAGAAACTGCCGACCAAGAGCGAACGTGTGTTGGTGGGTCCCGGGGAGAACGCAGGCATCATCGACATTGGAGATGGCTATGCCATCGCCTTCAAGATCGAATCGCACAACCACCCCAGTTTCATCGAACCGTTTCAAGGCGCGGCAACCGGCGTCGGCGGCATTTTGCGTGACATTTTCACCATGGGTGCGCGGCCCATCGCCGTATTGGACGCGCTGCGCTTCGGCCCCCTGAACGATCCCGAACACGGAGACCGCAACCGGCGCATCGTGGAAGGCGTGATCGGGGGAATCTCGCATTACGGCAATTGTTTCGGCGTTCCCACCATCGGTGGCGAGACCGTGTTCGAATCCTGCTACAACGGCAACCCGCTGGTGAACGTCTTCGCGCTCGGGATCTTCAAGCACGACGAGATTTTTTTCGGCCGTGCCACGGGCATCGGTAATCCGGTGATCTACGTCGGCGCGAAGACCGGCCGGGACGGCATTAAAGGCGCGTCGATGGCGTCGGCGGAGTTTGACGAAGACTCTAAAGACAAGCGCCCCAACGTGCAGGTGGGCGATCCATTCATGGAAAAACTCTTGCTGGAAGCCTGCCTGGAGGCTATGCGCACGGGCGCGATCGTCGGCATTCAGGATATGGGCGCGGCAGGACTCACGTGCTCCACTTGTGAAATGGGCAGCCGCGCGGAAACCGGCATCGAAATCGATTTGGCACTGGTTCCGAAGCGCGAAGTGGGCATGACGCCGTATGACATCATGCTTTCCGAATCCCAGGAGCGCATGCTGATCGTCGCCGAAAAGGGCCGCGAGGCTGAAGTCTTCGCAGTCTTTAAGAAATGGGGACTGGACGCGGTGACCATCGGACAGGTGATGGGCGACGGCATGTTGCGCGTAAAGGATCACGGCAAGGTGGTCGCGGAGATTCCGAACCGGCCACTGGCGGACGACGCACCTCTGTATGACCGTCCGCACAACGCCGCCCCATACCGCCCCGCTCCCCTGGAGCCTCCCGCGGAAATGAGGATGGAAGCGCCCACTTTTTCCAGCCGGGATTTGAATGCGGACCTGATGGCGTTGGTGGGATCGGGCGATCTTTGCTCCAAACGCTGGATCTGGCAGCAGTACGATTCCATGGTGCGGACCAATACCATCGCCGGTCCGGGCGGTGACGCCGCGATTGTGCGCATTAAAGAGACGGACACCAGCGTGGCGATGTCGCTCGATGGCAATGGGCGCTACTGCGCTCTCTCGCCGCGCGAAGGTGCACGGTTGATGGTGGCCGAGTGCTGCCGCAACCTCTCCACCGTGGGCGCGACTCCGGTGGCCGCCACCAACAATCTGAATTTCGGCAATCCCGAGCGGCCGGAGATCATGGCGCAACTGGTGGAAGCCATCGAAGGAATCACTGAAGCGTGCATTCATTTCGAGACGCCCATCACCGGCGGCAACGTCAGCCTGTATAACGAAACGCTCGGAGAGGCCATCTGGCCGTCGCCGGTAATGGGCATCGTGGGTCTGATGAAAACCGCAATGCCAGTGACTATTCCATTCAAAGCGGAAGGCCGCACGGTGATGCTGGTGGGCGGTTTGGGCACTTGCGACGCCACGCGCTTTGGCGGAACACAGTACGCCAAAGTGGTTGTGGGAAAGATGTGGGGCCTGCCGCCCGCGCTCGATATGGACTACGAGAAGCGCGTGCAAACGGCCATTCGCCAGATTGTCAGCGAGGGCCACGTGGAATCGGCGCACGATATCAGCGATGGCGGCCTGGCAGTGGCGTTGGCGGAATGCTCCTTCGGCGGCGTTGCCGCGGCCGTGGAAATTTCCAGCCACATGCGGCCGGAACTGGCGCTTTTTCACGAAGGACCGTCGCGAGTCGTGGTTTCGACCGTCTCGCCCGAGGCCGTGGAGCGCATCGCCCGCCAAAACAATATCGAGGCGCTCCGTATTGGCGTTACAATGAAAGAGAGATTGCGGATCGATCACAATTCCGTGACGTGCGTTGACTCCCCCGTCGAGCCGCTGCGCAGTTTTTGGGATCAAGCTTTGGAGTACCAGCTGACACCGCAACATGTTTGAACCAACAGAACGGCAAGACGGATTCCATGACGAATGCGGCGTATTCGCCATCTACGGGCATCCCGAAGCGGCGAATCTGACGTACCTGGGTCTCTATGCCCTGCAACATCGCGGGCAAGAAAGCGCCGGGATCGCTTCGATCGACGGCAACACCATTCACTGCCACAAGAGCATGGGCCACGTGGCGGACATTTTCACGCCGGAAGTTTTGGGCAGTCTTCCGGGCGATCACGCCATCGGTCACACGCGCTACTCCACCACCGGCGACACGGCGCTGCTCAACGCCCAGCCTTTTTCGGTGGCGTGCAACAAGGGTAAGGTCGCGGTCGCGCACAACGGCAACATTACGAACGCGGGCGAACTGCGCCGCGAATTGGAGCGCGAGGGCTCCATCTTCCAGGCGTCCAGCGACACGGAAGTGATTCTGCACCTGGTTGCCCGCTCGCGCGAGCGCACCTTGGCGGGCGCGCTGCGGGAAGCGCTGCTGCAATTGGAAGGAGCGTTTTCCTTAGTCTTCCTGGCCGAGGACCGCATCATTGTCGCGCGCGATCCGCACGGATTCCGGCCGCTGGCATTCGGACAGATGGAACTTCCCGGCGGTGCCTTGGGCTATGTCTTCGCCTCCGAAACATGCGCGTTCGATCTGATCAACGCCGTGTATCTGGGCGACGTGGAACCCGGGGAAATGGTCATTGTCAGCCGTGAAGGCATGACCCGCGAGCGCTATGCCCCGATCCGCGACCATGCCCACTGCGTTTTTGAGCACGTGTATTTTTCACGCCCCGATTCCATTGTATTCGGAAGACCGGTGGAGGAATCGCGTGAAAAGCTTGGGCGTCTACTGGCGCGCGAGCATGCCGTGGAGGCGGATATCATCGTGCCTGTGCCGGATTCCGGCGTGGCCGCGGCGCTCGGCTACGCGGAAGAATCGGGCATTCCCTTCCGGCAGGCGTTGATCCGCAACCATTATGTAGGCCGAACGTTTATTGAGCCGTCGCAGGCGATCCGCGACTTTGGCGTGAAGCTGAAGTTGAACCCCGTGCGGCATCTGCTGGAAGGCAAGCGCGTGGTGCTGGTGGACGATTCGCTGGTGCGCGGCACCACCAGCCGCAAAATTGTCCGCATGGTGCGGAGCGCGGGCGCGCGGGAGGTACACCTGCGCATCTCCTGCCCGCCGACCATCTCTCCCTGTTTCTATGGAGTGGATACGCCGAGCCTGGCCGAACTGATCGCCGCCAACAACACGGTGGAAGAGATTCGCCGCTTCGTCGAAGCCGATACGCTGGGCTATCTTTCCCTGGCATCGCTACGGGAAGCTGTTGAAGACCGCAATCACGATTACTGCTACGCGTGTTACACGGGCAACTACCCTACGGATCTGGTCAACATCCAGGAATTGATGGCTGCCAAAGACCGGCACGGCTGATTCGGGATTTAGGGATCGGGCCTATCGGCGGTGGCAAAAACAAACCGGGCGTTAGAGTCTGTGAGCGGGCCGTACCCGCTACGCACGCTAACGCCCGGCGCAAACCCAGGCAGGACTCTACAGCGCCGCTTCTCCGCGATCCTCGTTGCGGATGCGGATGGCTTCGGCTACGTCGAACAAGAAGATCTTGCCGTCGCCGATCTTGCCGGTGCGGGCAGCGTCGGCCAGCGTCTTCACGGCTTCACTGGCACGCCCATCCGGCACCACCATTTCGATCTTTACCTTGGGAAGAAGGTCTACCTGGTACTCCATGCCCCGGTAAACTTCCTTGTGGCCCTTCTGGCGGCCGTGACCACGGACTTCGGTGATGGTCATACCGTCGACACCGATTTTCTTGAGCGCTTCTTTTACTTCCTCTAGCTTGTGCGGCTGGATGATGGCTTCGATTTTTTTCATAATAATCTCCTTTGCGCGTCGTTGTCTACGCTTCGAGGTTGTAGCCTTCCTCGCCGTGCATGCTCAGATCGAGACCTTGAATCTCATCCTGCTCGTCGCAGCGGACGCCCGTAACCACGTCACAAATTTTCAAGATAACCAAAGTGCCCACGATGCCCAGCACCCAGGCAATCGCCGCACCGATGGCGTTATTCATTAACTGTCCCGGATTGCCCTCTAACAGCCCCATGGGCTTGCCACCCAGCAGGTCATTGATTTCCTTGGTGGCGAACACGCCCGTCAGCAGGGCGCCGACCGTTCCGCCGATGCCGTGGACGCCAAAAGCATCCAAAGCGTCGTCGTAACCGAACATGTTCTTCACTACGGCAACCATCAAGTAGCATACGACACCGGCGATCAAGCCGATCAGCAACGCCGGCATCGGTTTCACGAAGCCGGAGGCCGGGGTGATGGCGACAAGCCCCGCGACGCATCCTGAAATCCCGCCCAGTACGCTGGGCTTGCCAGATTTCAGCCATTCGGCGACCATCCAGCCCAGAGCGGCGGAGGCAGCGGCGAAGTGTGTGGCCACAAACGCGCTAGTGGCGAGCGGAGTGGCGGCCAACGCCGATCCCGCGTTGAACCCGAACCAGCCCACCCACAGCAAACATGCCCCGACCGTGCTTAGCACCAAATTGTTCGGGCGCATGGATTCAACCCCGAAACCCTTGCGTTTCCCCAGGTACAGCGCGCACACCAGCGCTGACACACCGGAGGTGATATGCACCACCGTTCCGCCCGCGAAATCGAAGGTGGGAATCTGCCCCCACGTCGCGCCCAGGAGGCCGTTCTTGCCCCACACCATGTGCGCCATCGGGAAGTACACCACCAGGGTCCACAACACCGTGAACAGCAGCATTCCGGAGAATTTGATTCGTTCCGCGAAGGCTCCGGAAATCAGGGCCGGCGTGATGATGGCGAACATCAACTGGTACACCATGAATGTGGCTTGAGGAATGGTGCCGGCATAATCGCCATTGGGCTCGACGCCCACTCCGTTGAGGAACAGATACTGCATTCCGCCGATGAAGGAATTCCCTTCGCCGAAGGCCAGGCTATAACCCACCAGGGCCCACAGAACGGTGACCACAGCCATAAGAATGAAGCTGTGCATCATGGTGCTCAACACATTCTTGCGCCGCACTAGTCCACCGTAAAACAGCGCCAGACCGGGGCCGGTCATCATTAAAACCAGCGCGGCGCTTGTGAGCATCCACGCGTTATCGCCGGATGTGCGGGCGGCTTTGGCGGCCGCTTCCACGTCGGCGAGACGTTTTTCTAAATCCGCGGGTTGAGCCGCGAGATAGGAAGCTAGGGAGAGAAAACACAACAGCAGTTTTGTCATAGACGCTCCGTGGCGTGAGTCAGTGCTTTTCAGTATACGGAGCGCGCTAGCCATTGAAAAGACGAACTTTTTGATGGATGCGATTGAAGTTTTCTATCCACGCAGCCCATTGAAACCATCGTACTTATCCACGTTCAACGAGCTCGCTCGGCAGGCTCCCAGGGCCTGCGGAAGGCATGTGCCAGATCGTTCTCGCTCAATTGCGTACAATCGTCGTAGTGAAACCAAGGCAGATCCTGGCGGTTCTCCTGGCCTGCGGCGGCGTCTTGAACGCCCGTGAACCGGTGCGTACACGTCACGCCATGGTGGTGGCGGAAGAACCTTTGGCGGCCGACGTAGGCGCGGCCGTTCTGAAGAGTGGCGGCAACGCAGTGGATGCCGCCATCGCCGTCGGCTTCGCGCTGGCGGTGACCCATCCGTTCGCTGGCAATATCGGCGGCGGTGGATTCATGCTGATCCGCTTCGCCGATGGGCGCACCACGTTTCTCGATTTTCGCGAGCGTGCGCCCGAGAGAGCCTCGCGTGACATGTACCTCGACGCACAGGGTAACCCCACCCGGGATTCGATCGACGGCTGGCGCGCCGCAGCGGTGCCAGGCACGGTGCGCGGATTCGAGTTTGCGCACACCAAATACGCCCGTAAGAAATGGGCTGCCCTGCTGGCTCCCGCGATTCAACTGGCATCCGGAGGATTCCCCCTTTCCTACCGGGCCGCTGCTTCGATGAAAATTTCGGACAACCTCGGCACGGACCCTGAGTCAAAGCGGATCTTCCTCAAGAATGGAGCTTTCTTCGATACCGACGAGGCGCTACGACAACCCGAGTTGGCCGCCACCCTATCGCGTATCGCGCGTTTGGGTGCGAAGGATTTTTACGAAGGTGAAACAGCGCGCCGCCTGGCTGCGGAGATGGCCTCCCACGGCGGGCTGATCACCTTGGGCGACCTAAAGAATTATCACGTGCTGGAGCGTGTCCCCTTGCAGGGCGCCTATCGCAACTACACTATCCTAACCGCACCATTGCCCAGTTCCGGAGGAATCGGGCTGCTGCAAATGATGGGTATGCTGGCGGGAAGCGGGTACGAAAAATCGGGCGCAGGCTCGGCGGCTGCCATCCATTACGTCGCCGAAGCCATGCGCCGCTTTTACGCAGACCGTAGCCGGTACCTGGGCGATCCGGATTTCGTGAAAGCGCCAGTGCAAGGGTTGCTCGATACGAATTATATTCGCCGACGGCGCGCGTCGATCGACCCGAACCGTGCTACACCCAGCAGTGTCATTCAGCCCGGAAAACCTGTGGGCCGCGAGGGTACGGAAACCACGCATTATTCCATCGTGGATGCCGAGGGCAACGCGGTCGCGGTTACCTACACCTTAAACAACGGCTACGGGAGTGGAGTCACGGTTCCCGGATTGGGCTTCCTGCTCAACGATGAGATGGATGATTTCGCGTCGAAACCGGGCTCGCCGAATCTGTTCGGCTTAATTCAGGACGAAGGCAACGCCATTCAGCCGGGCAAGCGCCCGCTGTCGTCCATGACGCCGACAATCGTGTTGCGCGACGGCAAGCCCTTCATGATCCTGGGCGCTCCCGGAGGCCCGCGCATCACGACCGCGGTGTTGCAGACATTCCTCAACGTCGCCGACTTCGGCATGAATATCCAGGACGCGGTGGACGCTCCGCGCTTCCATCATCAATGGATGCCGGACAAGCTGTATCTGGAGCGCGGCATTTCCCCGGATACCGTGGCCGCACTGCGCGCCCGCGGGCACCAAGTGGAGTACTCGCCGGGCGTTGTACTAGCGCGCGTGGAAGCCATCCTGATCGAGGGTGGTTGGGTACAAGGCGCGGCGGATGGCCGCTGGGTGGGCAAAGCTGCGGGATACTGAAGACTCGCCCATGCAACGCGCCCTCTCTACACATCTGCTGGTAAACTATCGACTCACCACCGTCTGGCTCGACCGTATTTGGGACGCTGGCATTCCCCTGGTGGAATTGTTTTGCACGCGGCAGCACCTGGATTATCATAATCGCGCGCAAATTTCCGAACTGGGCTACTGGTTCCGCGATGCCGAGTTGAAAGTGCACTCGGTCCACTCGCCACTCTATAGCGACGATGTGCGCGGCCGATCGGGCCCGGACGCCGTGCTCAACATCACGGAACCCGTGAAGAGCAAACGCCTCCGTGTAGTGGATGAAATCAAGCGCACGCTCGAAATTGCGGAGTCGGTTCCTTTTCACTACCTGATCCAGCACATCGGCGTAGCGGAGCAAGAGTTCGACGAACGCTCAGTGGAAGCCGCGTTTTCAGCGCTGGAACAAATCAGCTTGTTCGCGGGGCAGCGGGGCGTGGAAGTACTGCTGGAGAATACTCCGAACCACCTTTCCAGCGCCGAGCGTCTATTGGTATTTTTGGAACTGACGCACCTGGATCTCAACGTTTGTTTCGACACTGGACATGCCAACCTGCATGAGGGCGTGGAAACCGCGTACCGGCTGCTGAAATCGCGGATCCGCTCCACGCACGTACATGACAACAACGGCGCCGAAGATCAGCACCTGTTTCCGTTCGCTGAGGGCGGGACGATCGATTGGCGGCGCACCATGCAAACGCTGCGGTCGCGGACGGATCAGTATCCACTTCTGCTCGAATTGTCCGAACCGCCCGATACGCCGCGCCCGCTGGAAGCCGCGAAGCGTGTCTTCGATCAACTGGAAGAGCTGAGGCCAACGGATGAACAATGAGTGAGGAAACCGTGCGTCGAATATCCATCGCGGATGCAGCCCGTCACGAAGGGCAATCCGTCGAAATCGCCGGCTGGCTTTACAATTTGCGCCGCAGCGGAAAAATCTGCTTTCCACAGGTGCGTGACGGCTCTGGCATTATTCAGTGCGTTGCCGTGAAGAGCGCGCTTCCCGAAGAGCTATTTGAATCCCTGAAGAACCTCACTCAGGAATCGTCCCTGATCATCCGAGGCAAACTGCGCGCCGAGCCACGCGCACAAGGGGGCTTTGAACTGGATGTGGATAGCGCTGAAATCGTCCAGCGTGTCTCTGAAGACGACCCCTATCCAATCACACCCAAGGATCACGGCATCGATTTTCTGATGGACCGCCGCCATTTGTGGCTCCGCAGCCGCCGCCAAAACGCCGTGATTCATGTGCGCCATGAAGTGATCAAAGCCATTCGCGACTATTTCGATTCCAATGGCTACGTGCTGGTGGATACGCCGATCTTCACGCCCGCTGCGTGCGAGGGGACTTCCACGCTGTTTGAAGTGGACTACTTCGAAGACGAAAAGGTCTACCTGACGCAATCGGGCCAGCTATACGGAGAGGCCACGGCGATGGCCTTCGGCAAGACGTACAACTTCGGTCCCGTGTTTCGAGC
Organism: uncultured Acidobacteriota bacterium; assembly: GCA_902826605.1. Lineage (GTDB taxonomy): Bacteria > Acidobacteriota > Terriglobia > Bryobacterales > Bryobacteraceae > Palsa-187. The sequence continues at coordinate 35,434 of CADEFM010000019.1, read as the reverse complement.
GGAAAAATCGAAGACGCGCCGACATTTGACTGAATTCTGGATGGTAGAACCGGAACTGGCCTATGCCGATCTGGAAGACATCAAGCGCGTGGGCGAGGAATTGGTGATGTGGGTGATCGGCCGCGTGCTCGACAAGCGCCGCGAGGAGTTGAAGATCCTTGAACGCGACACCAGCAAACTGGAAACGGTGCAAGCTCCGTTTCACCGCATGACATATGACGACGCGGTGGCGAAACTGCAAGCCAAAGGCAGTGAGATCCAATGGGGGATGGATCTGGGTAACACCGACGAAACCCTGATCACCGAGGACCTTGGCCGCCCTGTGATGATCGACCGCTATCCTTCGAGCGTGAAGGCCTTCTACTTCCAGCCAGCGCCGAACCGGCCGGAAGTCGCAATGGGTGTGGACTTCATTGCCACCGAAGGCTACGGCGAAATCATCGGCGGCGGCCAGCGTATCCACGACTACGACTTGTTAATGCGCCGCATCCAGGAGCATAACCTGCCTCCGGAAGCCTTCAACTGGTACTTGGACCTGCGTAAATACGGTAGCGTTCCGCACGGCGGATTCGGCATGGGCGTGGAACGCTTCGTCGCCTGGATGTGCGGGCTGGAGCACATACGTGAGACCATCGCGTTCCCCCGGATGCTCTACCGGACAACGCCTTAGGCGGCAAAAAACGCGGTCTGTAGCATCACGTAAACCGAAGTTTAACGTGAACGCAAAGTTCGCCATTCATTCAAGGCCTTGCTGAAAACTTCCGACGACGTTCGAACACCGTGCGGTGACATCCTGCCCGTCGATGCTCAAAATTGACACCCCTCGCATGTGACCGATAGACTGAAATGTACACACAGGGATGCTTCTCGCACGAGAGTTGGTGGAATACATTTCGCGGCAGGTGGTCACCAGGATGACGCCTCAATGGATTGAGGCGGCCAGTGCCCAATCGGCGGTCGAGTTCCTCACGGAACTGATTGACGCCGACCTCGCCGTAGAGGATCAGCTCAATGATGAGGTACGTGATCTCCTCAGCCAGTACAGCGATTATATGCGGCGAGAGGGCGTCTCCTACCAGGATATGTTCCGGCGCATCAAGACCAAGATGATCACGGAGCGTAAGGTGATTCGAGCGGCCGGGCGCGACTCGGGCGATCCGATGAAACTCTCGCGCGACAAGATCAACGATCTATCCCACAAGATCGTTGCCGCGTTGCGCAAGAGCCGCGATTTCCGGTTGAAGCGCGATCAGAACGACGTCCGGCTGGAATTGGTCAAGATCATCACCGATCTTCTGCAGGCCGAAGAGAAGGTCGACCGCGCCGCCCGCGATAAGATCCGCACGCAGAAGCGCGAGATTTCAGAGGGTACGGAGGAGTGGGACCTGCTGCACAAGCGCTACTACTCCGAGGAACTCAAGAAATTGGGTATCGATCTAAACGCGCGCTAGCAGGCGTTACGGCAACGCGCACGCAAAATTCGTCGCTTCGTCCGTTGAACCCGTGCCCTTATATTTGGCTTCCATCGGGTATGCGCAGATGGGCCGCGTGCGATCCACCTGGCCATTGGTCACGTGCGCACCCACCACCTGCTCCGGCGCTTTGTTCTGTTCCACCCATTGTTCCAGCGCGGTCAGTCCGTCGAACTGGCTGGCTCCGGGGCCGCCGCCACAATGCTGCATCCCAGGAATCATGAAGAGACGGTAAAATTCTTTCGTCTCTTCTAATGCGCGAGCGTTATTACGAGAGCCGCCGATGGCGCGAACCACGCTTTCGTAATAATTGATACTATTGGCTGGCGGAACGTCCGGGTCGCTGAAACCGTGGTACTGAAGTAATTTCCCGCCGCGCGCGCGGAACGCGCTCAGGTCTGGATCGATGGAATCGAAAATCCGGCCTACTTTGTCATCTACGTAATCCACATCGCTTTCCAGACCATTCACGCGCATGTACCGGAACTTGCGAAAATCCCATGTCGGATCCTCATACACCACGTATTTCATGAACGGCAACCCCAGCCCCGCATGCGAACCGGATCCCGGCGTAGCGCCCGTCACCCACCGCACCCAACCCCCAGGACCCGCTTCTCCGCCGCGCTCCAACCCGGGATACAATAACTGTCCGGTGGCATCGCGGGGTCCCATCCACATCTTGCGGACCGCTTCGACTTGCGCCCCGGTAAGGCATGTCGGAACGTCGCCGCTCTTGCACAACAGCGCACCCGGATCGTAGTGGCACTTGCGGGGATCGTTCAGCACGCCGTCTTTCACCCCGTCCAGAGAGTCGCACGCCGTGTTCACGGCGTCGCCGAGCATCTGAACCTTGGCTGGCGGCAGCCATCCGTCGCCATCCATTACTTGCGCCGTCCAGATGTGGCTTCCGGTGTAGTGCCGCGTCCACCAGTTGGCGGGATCGCCGGCGATAACGCCATCGAAGTCCGCGGGATACTTCTGCACTTCCGTCAAGGCCTGCTTGCCACCGTGGGAGCAACCCGTGAAGTAGGAATGCACGGGTGCCGCACCGTAATAAGCGCGAATGACGGCCTTGCTGGCCATTGCCATTTCGTGCACGCCGCGCTGGCCAAAGTTAATTACGCGATCCAGGTGGCCCAAGGCCCACGTCCCATCGTTTGTGTTCACACCCACATGTCCCGTGTCGGTGCTGGAAGTGGCGTAGCCGCGATTCAACGGACCCAGCATCGCCTCATGAACGATGTTGCCCGCCAGCCCGCCGTTTCCCACAGCGACATACTTGCGGTTCCACTGGGTGGGCAGCCACACCTCCAGATTGAGTTCCGGCTTCACCAGGACGACGGCGCGGCAGAATTCAGGAACGGTCACCGGTGCGGCGTCGGCCCGGGCGCTGGGTAGCCGGAACGAACCGGCCGCTACCACCACAGCCGATTTCACGACAATATTCTGAAGCGAAAATTTAGCGAGATCCTCGCAACGCTGTTGCGCGGACGCCGGAAGCACGCTGAGCAAGAAGACTAAGGCAGCCAAGTAACGCATGGGCACTATCGTCGCATGCTGTGCCAAAACGCGTCAAGGACGGGCTTTTCCCGTTAGTTTACTCGTAAAATGCAGGGGACTTCTTCAATTTTTCGAATGCCTCAAGATCGTGCTGTATCCACAGCTTCGCGCCCGTCTGCTTGGCGAAGGCCTGTAGCTTCTCACGCGATTTCAGAGTTCCTGGCTTATCGACATCATTGTTGGGCACGCGGGGCACGGTCAGCTCTTCGGGATAGTGATACAGATCGCCCGTGATGATCACGGGTCCCGTCTTGGCTAGCTTCAGATACAGCACCTGATGCCCCGGCGTGTGGCCTGGTGTGAATTTGATCACCACCGTGCCGTCGCCGAAGACGTCGTAATCGTCTTTGTCGATAAGTGTAAACTTGCTGTTTTTCAACTCGTTGTAATGCACCGGGAAACGCGAATCGGACGTGCCTGCCAGCATCATGTCGCGCTCCACCTTACGGATCAGCCAATTCGCGCCGGCGAACTGATTTGCGTTGCCGATGTGATCCCAATGATAGTGCGACAGCGCAAAATAGTTCACGTCTTTCGGAGAGTAACCCGCCGCCCTAAGCTGCTGATTGAGGGGCTTGGTCGACACCGCATACTGCAGCGTGGGAGGCGCACCACCTGCCTGGAATGAGCTGTCCGGAATGACTCCGCTATCCCACATCAGCGTGCCCTTGGGATGCGCGATAAAGTAACACCCGACCGAAAAATCCAGTCGCTTCAATTCTTCCTTCTTGAAATTGAAACGCGCCGGATCTTCCACGGTGAGCTTGCCGCAATCGATTACATACAGTTGAACCGATTGCGGAGGTTTCGGCGCGCCCTGCGCGGCCGTGGCCATCAGCGCGACCCCAGCGGTGAACACAATTGAGAAGAATTTCATCGTTGTCTCCTGAAGCATTTACAATCTTACGCGTGTGGGCAGACTTCCGTGCGAACGGATATCCTGTTAGGTTCGCATGGCGAATATTGAAGTCCAGGATTTCCAGCAATGGGTTGGCCGCACGGAAACCCGCAAGGATCACATAACCACCGCGCCAATTGCAGCGCTTTCGGCAACGCTCGATCGCGATGATCATCCCCCGGAACTCGGCGATCCTCTGCCGGACCTATGGCATTGGTTATACTTCTTGCCTATCGCGAAACAATCGGAAATCGGTCCTGACGGCCACCCCATCCGTGGCGGCTTTCTTCCGCCAGTAGCCCTGCCGCGACGCATGTGGGCCGGAAGCCGGCTGGAGTTTCTCCACCCGCTGCGCGTAGGCGATGACATCACACGCGTTTCGCGCATCCAAAGCGTGAAAGAAAAATCCGGCCGTGCCGGGGCGCTCGTGTTCGTGACCGTTCGCCATGAGATCAGCAATCGGGATGGACTTGCCATCGTCGACGAGCACGACATCGTATTTCGGGATCATGCCTTGCCCGGGGAACACGCCCTCACGCCGCCCGCCGCACCCAGCGACCAGATGTGGGAGCGTGTAATTCGCCCGAACGACGTCCTGTTGTTCCGATATTCCGCGCTCACCTTCAACGGCCATCGCATTCACTATGACCGCCGCTACTCTACCGAAGTGGAAGGTTACCCAGGCCTGGTGGTGCACGGCCCTCTGATCGCAACTTTGTTGCTGGACCTGCTCAGGTGCAATGTCCCCTCCGCACGAATTTCGAAATTCTCCTTCCGCGCCGTCAGCCCCTTGTTCGACATCGGTCCGTTCTTCGTGTGCGGCAGAACGGAAGGTGTCGAGATCAGACTGTGGGCGAAAAACTCAGATGGCAGTCTCGCCATGGATGCTTCGGCAATATGCACCTCATAAGCGAGGACTTGTAGCCCACGCTCGTTCCCGAAATTCGAGGCCTCTCGTGCCGAGCAGGTGGCTTGAAGTAAGAATGCCTTCAGCGGTAGACTCGATTGACTCGCCAAAGGAGATACAAGAATCGATGCGCGCAGCAAAATTAAGACTGACGTTAGCCCTGTTCACTCCCGTGCTTGCGTTCTCACAGACACCAGGAACACTGGATGTCTACATCATAGACGTCGAGGGTGGCAATGCCACGTTATTCGTCGCGCCCACCGGCGAATCGCTTCTCATGGATACCGGCAATGCCGGCGCCGCTGCTGTTCGCGATGCCGGACGCATCGTGGACGCGGTCAAAGCGGCCGGCCTTCAGAAGATAGATCATCTGATCACAACGCATTGGCATGGTGATCATTTCGGCGGCCTTGCCGAGTTCGCGGCGCGCGTGCCGATTGGCGAGTTCATCGACCACGGTTCCAACGCCCAGCCAGCCGAACTTCCGGACGCGTTTATCAAGAACACCTATCCGGGACTATTCGCTAAGTCCAAGCACACCGTGGCCAAACCGGGCGACAAAATCGCCCTCGGCGGCGTCAATGTGCGCGTGGTAACCTCCGATGGTCAAATCATCAAGACTTCATTGCCGGGCGGTGGAAAGCCAAATCCTTATTGCGCTAATTTCAAAGCCGGACAAAACAACCCCGAGGATCCGCAATCTGTTTCGATCCACGTGACGTTCGGAAAATTCACGGCGTATCATCCCGCCGATCTCACCAAGAACAAAGAATTCGAGATGATGTGTCCCAACAACCGCCTCGGCACCGTGAGCGTGCTCCTGGGACTGCATCATGGACAAGCTAGTTCAAACTCGCCCGTGCTTGTGCATGCCCTTCATCCGCGCGTCGCGATCATGAATAACGGCACGCGCAAAGGCGGCGAGCCGGAAGTGATGCAAACGGTACATTCCTCCCCCGGCCTGGAGGATCTGTGGCAGATCCACTTTTCCGTTTTGAGTGGACAGGAATACACCGTGCCTGGAAGGTTCATCGCCAACACGATCGATGAACAGCAGTCCGCTCTCCCCATCGCTCCGATTCCTGCCCCAGCGCCAGGACCGAATGTTCCGCCACCGCCCGCCCACAATGGCCCAGCGCACTGGATCAAGCTGTCCGCGCAGCCGAACGGTTCTTTTACAGTGACGAATACTCGAAACAGCTTTAGCAAGACCTATATGGCGAAACCGTAGCGGCACGGAGCGGCGCGTTTACAGTCGCTCCAAACGCGTTTGTGCGTCGCCAAACTGATCCAGCTTTACACCAAAGCGATCCATCAGCGAAAGGTATAAGCTGCACATCTTGCGGTTGTCCTCGCCGGCTTCCAGATAGTTCAGTGTGCGTCCGGTTTCGAGCGTCCCGACGATCCCACCGGCCAGCACCAGCGGCAATCTGAAATTGTCGTGTTTGCGGCCAATCCAGAGGTTGGAAAGGAACATCAAGCAGGTGTGATCCAGCACGGTGCCGTCGCCTTCCTTCATGCTGTCCAGTTTGGAGGCAAGGTAGGCGTACTGGCTGACATGGAAACGGGCGATCCGTTCGTATGCATCGGAATTATTGTTGTGGGACGCGGCATGGTGTCCGTCACTCACTTCGAGAAATGGATAGTACATCGCGGAGAGATCGCGAGAAATAATCAGCGACGCCACACGAGTTCGGTCGGTCTGAAATGCGATAGCAATGATGTCGCACATCAGCCGCGCATGATCGCGAAGGTCCTCTGGCAGGCCATTCGCCGGCCGGTCCATCGTGGCCACCACCGTATTTTTCGCTTTCGCCGAGTCGTCCGCACTATCCTTATTCTTACGCATCCCCTCGACGCGCTTTTCCACTTCGCGCACGCTGGTCAGATATTCGTCCAGTTTGCTCTTGTCAGTGGAACTGATCTTCCGGGTTAATTCTTCGGCGCGGCCTTTCACGCGGTCAAGAACACTGATGTTCAGCAGACTGCCGCGGTTATCGAACAGGTTGTCCCACGCAAGCGATGGATAGACCTCCACCGGCACCGGCGAATCCGGACTTTGCCAGGAGAGGTGCGAACTGTACGCCATGGAAAAGTTCGTCTCGTGATAACCGGTCATGGGCTGCTCGCACGCCAGAACGATGCTGGATTGCGGCGTGTCGCCGCCTGTACGATTGGCGATCATCTGGTCCACGCTGATGCCGGAGCGAATGATCGCTCCTTTGGAAATGCGGGCGCCCGACAAAAGGCTGCCCGTTTGCGCGGGATGAATACCCTGTCCGGTCAAGGCCTTCACGTAGAGACCGTCGATGACATTTATCTTCTGCTTCAACGGTTCCAGCGGCTGGAGTGTTTTGCTGAGCTTCATCGCCGCGCCAGCGCCCTCAGCGCTCCAATGATCCTCATTAACGCCGTTTCCCAGGAAAACGATGCCAAAGCGCTTTGGGAATGCAGACGCCGGCGGCGTGTCCGCGAAAGCGTGAAGCGATTCGAGCCACGGTAAGGTCATGGTGCAGCCGACGCCGCGAAGGACGGTGCGTCGGGAGATGCGGGGAGCGGATTGTTTCATCTCTGAAAACATCTTAAGCACCTTGTTTCGATTGTAACTCCGGTGATTCCGGTTGTCTTTTGTTCATGAACTGCGGGCTTGTGACGATGATTTCGACAATGGAATGGAAACGATAGTCGTTGTCGGGGAGTTTCTTTTTAATCCGGTCAATCACGGCTTCGTCGGAAAGTTGAAGCGACCGATTGAGAGCGTAAGCGAGCAACTTACGGCTCAGGTTGTCCACAAAATCCGCTTGGCGATGCTCGCGAATATATGTCAGTATGCCGTCGACTCCGGAGCCTTGACTCCCGTCCGGAAAAACAGCATGGGTATCTATCGAGCGTCCGGCGAGGTCTTTGCTGCGTGCCTCTCCGGCCGGCCCGTAGCCTTCAAACGCCAGACCGAAAACGTCAAACCGGGCGTGACAGGAAGAGCACAACGGATTCGTGCGGTGCCGTGCCAGCACATCGCGCAGGGGCAAACTCATTTTTGATTCATCGCTCGGCAATTCCGGCACAACCGGTGGCGGTGGCGGGATAACTTCGCCGAGCACCCGGCGCACCAGCCAATATCCTCTCTTGACGGGACTAGTTCTCAGGCCAGGGGAGTTCTGGGTAAGGAAGACCGCCATTGCCAGCAGACCGCCGCGCCGATATCTGCCGGCATCGTCGACGCGGACCCAGGTATCGTCTCCCTTCTCTTTGACCTCGGGCATCCCATAATATTTGGCCAGCACGGAGTTCACGAACGTATGCTTGCCATACAACATGTCGAGCACGGAGCGATCGTTGCCGATCGCGTCCTGGAGAAACCGCGCCGGCTCCTGAAACATCGCTTCGCGCACTTGGCTATTGAACTCGGGGAAGCGCTCACGATCGACCGTGTTGTTGGTTTCAAAGCGGCGGAAATCGAGCCAGTTGCCGCCGAACTCCGTAGCCAAACCGCGAGTTCTCTCGTCTTTCAACATCCGGCGCGTTTGCGCCAGCAGCACGCGCGGTTTCTGCAAATCCCCGGACCTCGCATTCTGCAATAGTTCTTCGTCCGGCATGCTGGACCACAGGAAATAGCTCAATCGGCTCGCCAGCGCATAATTTGATAACGGCCGGCCGGGGGCGCGGCCTTTTGTTTTCGAGGTCGAATGCTTGTCCTCAACGTCCATGTGGTACAAGAAATCGGGCGACATCAGAAGACTGACGACGCAATCGCGGATCGCAGCTTCATGAGATAGCCCGTTCTTCTGGCGCAGCGTCTGGTAGTAGTTCAGCAGGTCGTCGGCCTCCGCTTTTGTAAGCGGCCGCCGGTAGGATCGCGCGGCTAACTGACGCAGGGCTTCAAGGTGTTTCGGCTCGGCGTCTTTCCGCGTCTTTTCCAGATTCCGCAGGGTTGTGTTCACGCGATCAAAGTGATCGCGGATCGCTTCGGAGGCGGCGGGATCATTGGCCGGGTCGGCCAGTGCCTTGGCAAGATAGGCTTCCCGCAATTCCATGATGACCGGCGCGTCGGTGATCTCATGATCACGGGGCCGCGGGGAACCGCCCTCAGCGCCCCTGTCGTAAACTTCGCCGCTTTGGTTAAAAAAATACTGAATCCAGGTGCGTGCTGTGAAATCCGCAATGAAGTCGAACTCGCTCCACAGCTTGTTTAACTCTTGCTGGTCCTTTTCATCGAGAATCAGTTCGACAAGCGGGGTGTCGTCACGGAAGAAGCCCAGGACACTGTGGTAACCCGCGCTCAGCAGGCGTCCTTTGTCCTCGGAATCGTCCGGGAAATATCGGCCGCGTTCTCTTATATAAAAAGCATCCGGGAAAACGAAAGCGAATCGCGCGAACGCCGCTTCGTAGCGGGCGCGTTCGGCGGCTGGAACCGCAAGGTCCGGATCACCTGCGCGTGCCTTCGCGGAAAGGGCAGCCCAGCGCGGAGCCGCTTCCTGGTGCAGGGCGGCATACGGCGGAATTGCCGGCACGGCGGGCGGCGGATCGGTGTCATTCAAGAGAACCTTCGGATCACTGTCGCGCCGATGGGATGCGAACTCGCGCAGCTTCCAGTTCAGTAGGGGTTGCGATCCAGGCGGCAGATCTTTCACAACCGGCGCCACAAACTGCATGGCGGTGTGGCTGCGGATGCGAACTACGAAGTCGCGCATCTCGACGCATTTCGCACGGATCGCGACTGGTTGGATCGCACCCGGCTCGGGTAGCGTACTGAACATCGCCTGAAGCTTTGCGACTGGACCGACCGCGCCTGGTTCATTCAGAATGGCCCAGATCATAGGCAAATACTTGGAGCTCACTTTCGCGTCCACAGCGATGGAATCGAGCGTCGCGCGCGGGGTCTTGAGAGCGGAGCGGTATTTAAATCGCCATGCGGCCTGGAAGTAATCCGCAAAGTCGACAGGCTGCCGGTAATAAAAACTCAAGATGCGCTGAATCGCATACTTTTCGCGATCGGACTCCACCTGCATGGGATGGGGCGCAAAGTTGATTCCATCGGGTGTCAGAACCAGGTGATCTGACACCTCGCGGGCGGCCTGCAGATATTTGTTGAGCAGGGCCGGTGACATGGTTAACGACTCGCCTGAGTTGTCAAAACCGGCGGGATTGGCCGGATCGACCGGAAACTCCCGCGCCGGCTGCATATCCTCGCCAGTAAGGTCGCGGATGGTGTAGTTATATTCCGCGTTGCTCAAACGGCGAGCCAACACCGGTCCCGGATCACCGGCATTCTTGCGCACTTCTTCTTTGCGCAAGTCCTCAATCCACTGGATCACGCGCTGACTGGCATCGGCTGGCGGGGGCGGCACTGGTTTCGGTGGCATTTCTTTCGCCGTCAGTCTCTCAAGCACGAGAGCCCATCGGGGATAATCCCGGGTCACCATCTCGATGCTGGTGTATGATTTCAGATCGAACTGCGCCGCGGGTCTTTCCCCGCCATGGCATCCGGCGCAATATTTCGTGACGAAAGGCCGCACGGTTTGTTCGAACTGCTTCCCCAGCGCAGGGGTTGCGGCGCGAGCCTCAGGCAAAGCAGCGATCGCAAGGATCGCTACCAGGAACCGAGGCGCCAAGACCCGAAACAGCATAAAAACCTCGCTATCAATGGTATAGGATTCTAGGAATGGTTGCGATTGTCCCTATCACCGCCAGGCATCGAACCGATAAGTAACGCATGTCGATTGTGAGCGAGCGGACCCTTACGGTTCTGCTGATAGAAGATGATCCTGACTACGCCGAGTTAGTGCGCGTGTGGCTTGAGCCTAATGAAGATATCACGTTCGTCTTGAAGTGGACTGACTCGTTGATGGAGGGCCTGAACACGCTCGCACGAGGCGGTGTCGACGTGATCCTGCTTGATCTCGGGCTGCCCGACAGCCAGGGGTATGAGACTTTCACGAAAGCAAAAACCTATGCTCCGGCAGTTCCGGTCATTATTCTAAGCAGTAGCGATACTGAATCGCTAGCGGTTCGCATGGTGCAGGAAGGCGCGCAGGACTACATCGTCAAAAGCACCTGTAAACCAGCTCTCTTGTCAAAGGCGTTACAGTTTGCCGCCGTGAGGCGAAGTGGGCCCGCGGCCGGCGCGCTCGCGGAAGCCGTATCGTACAAGACCAGAATCATTGGAGTCATGGGATCAAAGGGAGGAGTCGGAGCAACCACACTGGCGTGCAATCTGGCCATCGAGTTGCGTCGGCAAACCAATGAACCCTCGCTCATCATGGATATGAATCTGGATGGTGGTCTAGTAAGCTTCCTCATGAACACGGTATCGGAGTATTCGATCCTCGATGCTGTGAGTAACGTCCACCGTCTAGACCGTTCCTTTTGGAGCGGAATCGTGGCCCATCATGCCTCTGGCTTAGACGTCGTGCGCTCGCCTGGCTTGGTCGGCTCTGGCCACCCGAGTCTCGATGGTCTGCGCCACGTACTCACCCTGGTGCGACCCTTTTATCAATGGATCGTACTCGATCTCGGGAAGTTAACAGAGGTTTCCCTTCACTTGCTGGCCAGAGTTGACGAACTGCTGCTGGTGACCACAACCAGCGTGCCCGGACTTTACGAAGCCAAGCGAACCATCGCGGCGTTGCGCACGGCTGGTTTTGAAGGCGACAAACTGCGGCTGATTGTGAATCAGCTCGGAAACAGCCAGGATTTTCGCGGCAGCGAGTTGGATCGTGTTTTTGGCGTTCCCGTCTACGCCAAACTTTCCGGCGCCTCCCGGGATCTGCACGACGCTTCCGTACGGGGAAAGCCAGCAGCCGAGCACAGCGAATTTCGCGCGGAAATCGCGAATCTTGCCAGAAAAATGGGGGGCATTGCTCCGAAGGAACGGCGCAAGAATATGATCTCGCAGATCTTTTCGTTTGCTCAATAACCGCCGCCGCGCGCTTCCTTCATTTGACCCGCTCCAATTCCAGATTTAACGGGATTTTGACCACAAATTCCGTGCCAGCCCCTTCTTCGCTTTGAACCTCGATGGACCCACCGTGATCCTGCACGATTCCATAGGATATCGCCAATCCCAGTCCTGTCCCTTGTCCGACCGGCTTGGTTGTAAAGAAGGGATCAAAGATTTTGGTCCGGATGGCTTCCGGAATGCCTCCTCCGGTGTCGCGAATAGAAAATAGGAAGTGTTCCAGCGTCTGGCTGGTGGTAACAAAAATTTCGCCATCGCCGGCAAGGGCGTCCACTGCATTGCCGATCAAGTTCATCAGCACCTGGTTGAGGCGTCCCGCGCAACAATACAGCGTATGCTCAGGACCATAATTTCTTTTCACACGGATGCAGCCGTTGATCTTGTGATTGAGCAAGAGCAGAACAGCCTCGATCGCCTCGACCACATCCACACTCTTGAACTCTCCCTCATCCAGCCGGGAAAAGGTCCGCAAGTCAAGCACCAGTTCTTTCACGCGATTCAGGCCTTCCGTCATTTCCGCGAGCTGCGTCCGGGTCTTGCGCAGTTTACGGAAAGAAAGCTCCGAGAGGCTGGTTTCGAACTCGGGGAGCAAGCCGTCCAAGCCGCCCTCAACCAGGAACAAGTTGTTCAAAACGAAGGCCAGAGGGTTATTGATCTCGTGGGCGATTCCCGCGACCAACTGCCCCAGCGAAGCCATTTTCTCGTTCTGAATCAACTGGGTTTGGGTTTCCTTCAGCCTGCGATTCGCGAGTTGAAGATCGTGATTGACCTGCAACAGCGTTTCAGCCATTGCGGCGCGCGCCTCGGCGATCTCCAGGGCGGAATTCGCGTTCAATGTCTCCAATTCCCTGGCTTTGAGTTGGTCGACGATGCGGCTATTCTCAATCTGGAAAAATTTGCGCCGCATGAGGGACTGAACGCGCGCGCGCAGGACGGCCAGATCGCTGGACTTGCTGACGAAGTCGTCGGCACCGGCTTCAAAGCCGCGATTGATAGACCCTTTGTTATCGCTTCCGGTCAGTATGACTATAGCTGCGTCCGATTCCTGTGTGAGCCTCATCGCGGAGATACGGCGGCAAACCTCGATTCCGTCCATCGCGGGCATCGCCAGATCCACCAGGACGCAATCGAAGCGCGTAGCCTCCAGCCGGGCCAGTCCTTCGACCCCGCTGGCCGCGCTCTCTACCTCATAGCCCTGCTTCCGTAGTTCCTCCCCGAGGAACGCGGCGTAAGTGGGACTGTCGTCGATGTGCAGTATGCGGGCGCTGCGGAAGACAGAATTGAACGGATTGAGAATAGCCGCGGGAACCTGCACCGTGCTCAATCTCGCGCGAATACGCAACAGCAGGATCTCCGGAAGTTCGAATTTCGAGATGTAGTCGTCCGCGCCGCTTTCTAGGCTGTGGATCTCCGATGTGGCGGGGGCTGACGCCGTCATCATCAGGATGGGTATGCCCCGCGTGTTCAAGTTCATCCGGATGCGGCGGCAGAATTCGTCGCCGCGCATTCCAGGCAAGTTGTAATCGACCAGGATCAAATCGGGAAGAGCGCCGCTCAGCAAGTTCAGCGCGTTCTCCGCCGTGCCTGTAATGGATACATGCCATCCCTGTTCCTCAAGCAACACCTGCAGCTTGAAGGCTTGAGTCTCCGAATCCTCCACCACGATGATCCGAAAAACGCGATCCAGAAGCGGATTCATGAATTTCTCCCTGACACTAACTCCCACATTCGGGGGGCAATCGCAGGCAGAGGCAGCGACTCGCAGACCGCATCCATCTGCATCGCAGCCCCAGGCATGCCATACACAACGGCCGTGGACTCATCTTCGGCGATCGTATGGCCGCCTGCCCGGCGAATATCGAGAAGACCCGAAGCGCCGTCTTCTCCCATGCCGGTGAGCAGGACCCCTAGCGCATCGGCACCCAGGCTCTGCGCCATGGATTGGAACAGCACTGTTCCTGAAGGCCGTTGAAATGAAATTGGTTTTCCAGCTTCCAGACGCAACCGCCCCGCCTCGATGCGCAGGTGCTTTTCAGCCGGGGCCATGAATAGCTCCCCCGCGACAGGAAGGCAACCATCCTTTGCGATCCTCACCGGAAAAGGACAAACGGTGCCCAACCAGGCGGCGAACCCCTCAACGAAGCTGCCCGTCATGTGTTGAACCAGCAGTACCGGTAAAGGAAACGTTGGGCCCAATGCTCCCAGCAACTGTATCAATGCCGCCGGCCCGCCTGTGGAGGCGGTAATGCCCACCATCCTGACCACGCCGGAGCCGGCGGACCGGGATACACCAATCCGGTGCTCCGAAAAAGGGACGTTACCATTGTGGTGCTGGCGAACCAGCTTGACCTGGCTCATGATGACTAGTTGCGTGCACAAACGTTCGGCCAAGGCTTCGTAGTCGGTATTGGTGGTGCCTACCGGCTTTTCAAGGACAGTCAAGGCTCCTGCCCGTAGTGCTTCCATGGCCGTGGCGTTCCACTTCCCCAATTCGACGCTGGCCGCGACCACGACAATGGGAATGGGCTTTTTCGACATGATTTGCCGAGTGGCTTCAAGGCCATCCATGCCCGGCAGCCGGATATCCATGGCAATGACATCGGGTGTATCGTATGCCAGGCTGTGGAGTGCATCTTCGGCGTTGGCGGCCGTGCGGCAGACCACCAGCCGCGGGTCGCGTCCGATGCTGTACTCAAGCAGCGCGCGAACCACGTCGGAATCCTCGACGATCATGACACGGATTTTTTTCATATCATTTGCCCGATCGCGTCAAGGAGCTCGGTTTGGTCGAACTTGCGCTTGACTACGTAAGCGTCCGCACCGAGCAGCAGACCGCGCTCCCGATCCTCGGGTTGCTCAAGGGAGCTGATAATGATCACCGGAATATCCTTCCATTTGCTGTCCGCCTTCAGCGCCTCCACCAGTCCAAAGCCGTCCAGGCGTGGCATCTGAATATCGGTGATGATGAGGTCGGCTTTCTCGACACGCAGCATCTCCAGGGCTTCTATTCCGTCCACCGCGGTTCGAACCCGGTACCCATGCGCCTCCAGGATGCTTTTCTCGAGCGAGCGTGACGTAATCGAATCGTCCACCACCAAAATACCCGGATCGGTTTCTTGCTTCTGCGGCTTGATCGTCCGCGGAGCCGGAGCCGCGGACAAGGGTGTGCAACTGGCCGCCAAGCCGGCCGGGTTCAATACGACGAAAACAGTCCCTTCCCGCAGGAGTGCACCCCCGGAAATGTTACCCGTGGCCGGCAATGACATTCCCAGTTCTTTGATCAGGGCATCGCTTTCCGCCAGAAATTCATCCACCCAGATCGCGAAGCGTTTGGCCCCGGACTTCAGCACCATCACTGGAAGCGTGTCGCCGGGCAGCGACGGCGCCGCGTCGCCAATGTGCAGCAAATGGGCTAGCCCGTAGAGTGGGATCGCTTGTCCCCCCAAATACGCGACTGGCTTCCCTTCCTGCGTCACTACTTGATCCAGGCGCAGCCGGTAAAGCCTCTCGATTCCATGAGTGGGAATTCCGAACGTCTGTCCAGCGCAGGTGAGGATCAACAAATGGCTGGTGGACACGGACAAGGGGACCGACATCAAAAAAGATGCCCCGGGGCCCTCCTTCGGCCGTAACTGGACGTCTCCCTGCAGATGGCGTGCGGCTTCGTAGACTACCGAGAGGCCCATACCCCGGCCGGACAATCGATTGACCGTGGCGGCTGTGGAAAAACCCGGCCGAAAGATTACCCTTCCCAATTCTTCCGCGGAGTGCGCGCCCGGTTCCGCGGCGGAAAGCACGGAAGCGACCTTCTCAAGATCCACACCCCGGCCGTCGTCATCCACCTCCACAATCAGCCGGCCTCTCTGCGAGTCCAAACGAAGTGTGAGGGAACCGATGGGTGGCTTTCCCTTGCTGACGCGCTCCGCGGGTGATTCGATTCCGTGACTAATCGCGTTGCGGAGCAGGTGCATCACGGGGTCTTTCAGAGCTTGCAGGACGATCCGGTCCGCCCGGACGCCAGATCCGCTGAGCCGAAAATCGATTTCCTTGTTTTCGTCCCGGGCCAAGTCCCGCACCATCTTTCGAAAGCCGTCAAACAGGTCTTCCGCAGGCGCCATTCGCGCGCTCCATACATTTCGCTGTAGTTGCTCCGCTGTGCGCCGCGTATTCCAAACACTGCGCTGTTGCAGTACACGCGTTGTTCTGGATCGAGTGGCCAAGGCGCGGAGACTTTGTTCGAGAAATCCTATATGCCGGACTACCGTGGAGAACTCCGGTTGATTCGACAGGCGCCACATCGGGGCGGCCGAAGCCCTCCGAAACCGTACGCATTCCGAAGCTACCTGCGCGATCTCATCATTGAGGGTGTCGAGTTCCCCGGTAACACTCGCCTGCCGCAGACTTTCCATGAGAAGCTGACCCGTCGACCCCACCAGCCGGTCCAAGATCTCGGCAGGCAACCGTATCATCTCCACGGGCTGCAATCCCACTGGCATGGGCGCGCCCATGGCCACCGGCGCGGAGGGATCTTCTTGCTCCTGAGGCGAGGTCCCTTCGCCTTCGAGTGACTGCACGCCGAGAAGAACTTCGATCGCCCGCAATGCCGCGGCCGGTATGTCCGGCACCCTGTTTTCCCCAAATGCCCCGACGCAATCCTCGCTAGCGTCGAGTACCTGATGGATGACGCGGATGATCTGCCGGTTGAGTGGCAAATTCCCCTCCCGCACTCGCGAAAACACAGTTTCAAGCCCCGAGGCCAGCCCTTCCACCGCTTCCAGATCGACGGCCCGGGCGGCGCCTTTTAGACTGTGCGCCCGGCGGAACGCGTCATCGAGCTCAACCCTTCCTTTCGTTTCCGCGACGTTTTCAAACAGCGCGAGGATCGAACGAATGTGCTCGATGTGCTCGGCGTGCTCACCTTGAAAAATCGCAGCGAGCTTTTCGCGGATGCCGGTCAAAGCCTATATCCCTCCGTTGCCGCCTCAAGCTGAGTACCCAAATCGGCTAGAATAGCCGCGGATTTTTCCGTCTGGCGGGTACTGCTCGCGGCCTGTTCGCTGCCGCGGCTCAGGTCTTTCATCGCCTGCATGACATTCTCAAAACCGATTTGCTGCTGGTTGGTGCCGGCTGCAATCTGCTGGAACGCTTGCACACTTTCGTCGATGTTGGCCGCCAAGCTGCGAATGGCGGATGCAGCCATGTCCGCCTGATGTTTGCCGAGATCCACCCGTTTAACCGCTTCCTCTGTCAGCATCACCGACGTATTGATTTCTTTTTGAATGTCTCCCAAGATGGTCTTCACCTGGACGGTAGCCGCCTTGGACTGGTCGGCTAAGTTCTTAATTTCGCCGGCTACCACGGAAAAGCTTCGGCCATGTTCGCCGGCCGCCGCGGCTTCAATGGCGGCATTGAGGGCGAGCAGGTGCGATTGCTCGGCGATATCATTCACCGTGGAGAGAATGTCGCCTACCGCCTGAGTCTTCTCGCTCAATGACACGATGTTCTGAGCCACCGCCTCGGCTTGCTCGTGGATCGCCTCCACACTCTGGTTGGTCTTTTGGACGGCGTCGAGACCCGAGGTATTGGCAAGCGAAACGGTCTCCGCAGCGGCCGTAATCTGCTTGGCGCGTTCCGCAATCTGAAGGCAGGATTTGCTGACCTGCTGCATGGTTGCATTGGTCTCCTGGTAGGCCGCGATTTGCTGTCCGATGAGCGCGGACTGTTGCTTAGCCGAAGCCAGAATATCCATTGCGGACGAATTGAGATTTTCCGTCACGGCTCGCGTCTGCGAAGCCATCATCCTCATCCGGGTCACTAGCTGATTCAATCCGCGGGCGAGGATTCCCATCTCATCGCTGCCTTCGCGGCTGAGCTTCCGCGTAAGGTCGCCTTCTCCGGCCGACGTCACTAATTTCTGGAATTCATCCAGCGGGCGCGTGATGACGAAATACGTCGTAATCCCCAGGAAAGCCACTAGCGCCAAGCCAACAGCGGTGCCGTATATCATTATGCGATCGGCGCCCTCACTTCGGATCTCCGCGGCTCTTTCCCTCTCTCTGAGAAGCGTCCGTTCCTCATCTTCGATCGCCGTGAGCGATCTTCGAATCTCGGATCCACGTTCCAGGGTGTTCATTTGCTGCATGGCGGCGAGAGAAGCCGCGAAGCCTTTGTCTTTGCGAATCGTTGAGATCTCCGTTAGCTCTGCGAGTCTGCGGTCGAGCTGCGGATCTATGTCGTCCAGTCTGCGCTGCTGAGCGGGATTGTCCTCCGTGAGCATTCGTAGATGCTTCCGGCTCCCGGCAAAGGTCGCCCGAAAGCCATCCAAGGAATTGAAATAGCGCTGGTCCCCAGTCATCACGTATCCCCGGGAGGCGTTTTCGAGGCTGAGCAGACTCGCCCGAACGTCTTCGGTATCGCCAATGACAAGAAACGTATGCTGCACCCAGTTATTTGCTTCACGCTGTTGTTCCGTAGTGCGGTAAGCGGCAACTCCCGTGATCGCCATGATCAGCATCGCCAGGGCGTAGCCGAGGAGAATCTTTTTTCCGATTGTCAGTTTCAAGTTTCAACTCCTGTATCCAACTCCGCGAAGAGTGCATCCGTACTAAGAAGCATGAGCAGGTCCTTGGTCGATCCTCTAATCTTTGGGGAGCATCCCGGACTTCCGTCTCCCATCAATTGCAGATCCCCCGGCGCTATCCACCGGATTTGCTCCACGCTATCGATCTGTAGTCCCACCTCGCGGCCGGTCTTACGAAGTAAAATCACTCGCGCGGGACAGTCATTTTGACCCTTCTCGACTGCCAGCAAGCGTCTAAGGTCGATGACCGGCCGAATCTCGCCGTGCACATTGATGACTCCGGCAAACACCACCGACTTCCCGGGAACCGGCGTCGTCTGGATCGGAGGTAAGACCTCGCCCACGTCCGGGAGGTCGATCCCATAGAGTTCGTTCCCGATTCCCAGAACGAGAACCGGCACAACGTCTTGGCCTGCTTCTCCAAGAATCGCGGGTTTCGAAAGGCGCTGAGCCCGCTCGCGCCAAACCATTTCCGTTCGTTGCTCGGTGGAGAGCAGATTGTTCACGATTCTCTCGTTTCTTTCAGATGCATTTTTGCCAGCTCCTTCAACTCGATCGCGGTTACCCCGGGTGCAGCCATAACGCTCGCCAGATCCGGCGTCGCCGCCATGATCTTCAGGACGTTTCCGAAGGACCGCCCCGCCGCTTCGATTCGCCCATCCCTTTTCAAAGCGAGAGCAAGATGATAGTGAGCCAGGCCAAAATTACGGTCGAGGTAAATGGCTTGGCGCAACGATCGTTCCGACTCGCCTGCGTTTCCGAGGTTCTCCAAAATCAATCCGCGATAGAAATGGATCTCCGGATTCAATCTGTCCCGAGTGAGCAGTCTTAGGCTGCACTCAGCCGCGTTCTGCCAATCACCACGATCGGCGAGTTGGCGGAGAGCGTCGAGGTTGCCGCAATCGCGTGCAGGCGGGCTATTGGCGGGGGGTACGTCGTGGGGGGGGAATGTTGTCGCCGGCCGAGGTGCTTTTCCCTTGATTTGAAGTATTTCTCCACTGATTTCAAGCAGAGGAGGGACCTTTCGGTAGACCTTGGCCCCGGATGCGTCTACAACGGAGAAATCCTTCTCGTTCACTAAACTGTATTCGGACGCGCCCACCACGAGCCAGCCTCCATCGCAGAGCGATCCATGAAATTGGTCTACCAAGCGCCGGCTCACCTCCTGGGTGAAGTAGATCATGACGTTGCGGCAGAGAATCAGATCGAAGTGCGTGCCGGAGGGAAATGGAGTGATGAATTCGCTCTCGACGAGGTTCATGTGGCGAAACGAAATCCATTGCTTGAATCGCGGATCAATGGTCCACACCAGGCCCTCATGAAAGAAACACTCGCCCTTCACCTCATCGGAGGTGGAGCGCAGCGCCCATGCCCGGAATTTCCCCATGGCCGCCTGGGCCAGATAGTTCCGATTCAAATCGGTAGCGTGGATCTCGACACGCCAGCCGCTGATTTGATCGGCCAGTTCGCGCATGAGTAGAATTGCCAGTGAATAAGGTTCGGCGCCAGTGGCGCACCCAGCGCTCCAAATGCGCAAATGCTTGGATGAGTGGTTACGCTTGAGAATTTCCGGAAGGATATGGTCGCGGATCGCGGTGAACTGGCGCTCGTCGCGAAAAAAATAGGTCTCTCCAATGGTGAGTTTCGCTATGAGAATTTCCATCTCGGCCGTGCCCGATTCAGCGGTGAGGAATTCGATGTAGGAAGAGCAGTCGTGAAGACCAAGAATCAAGAGTCTCTCGCCGATTGTCCCAGCCAATGCCTCGTCCCGATCCGCATAGAAGGCCAGGCCCGTCTGCTCGATCAGCTGGCTTTTTAGCCGGCTATAAGCCGGGTCTTGGGGAATTGGAGTCACCGCTCTCCTTCATGTTGCGAAGGCGCGCTTGCGCCATCGCACTGTAGTCGGACAACATGCGATTCTCATCGGCGTCCAGGAGCGCCGTGGGCGAAAGCAGGTGAACCAGATCTCCATCGATTTGCAGCTCAGCGGTAGCGCACCCTCGAAACGTGCGCTCTGCGGGCAAATCCAATAACCGCGCGGAAGCCGACGGCACGATGCCACGAACCAAGTTCACGAGGATTCCAATCGGACGAATCGCGCCTCGCAGAATAATCATTGGAGTGTGGAGGCCAGCTTTCTGTTCGGGAAGATCGAACATCCTATCCAGACGAACAATGGGCACCGTTGTTCCCCGGAGATCCAGGAAGCCCGCCAGGCCCGCAGGGAGACCGGGCGGACACGAGAGCCTGGCCATCGGCACGATTTCCCGCACCTCGCCGAGCGGAAATGCACAGTCCAATCCGCTGGTTTGGAAAACCAAGAACTCTTGCACGTGAGTTTGCAGAATGCTCATGCTATCCGCGGTCTTGCACCACAATTTCCACGCGATCAAGATAGTTGGCCAGCACCACGATCTGGCTGCGGATTTCTGTTTCGTCGGCGAGCAGCGCGGCCGCTTCCACCGCCGCTCCGGCCCGCGTGATTTCAGGAAATCCATAACCAGTGCCAGATCCCTTGAGATGGTGCCCCAAACGGCGAGCCGTCTCGCATTCTTGCAAGTCGATGCCGGCTAGAATCTTCCCCATATCCCGCCGAACGTTTGCCAGGTACTTTGGAACTAAGGACTCAACGTCTTTCGGGGGAGTGA
Organism: uncultured Acidobacteriota bacterium; assembly: GCA_902826605.1. GTDB lineage: Bacteria > Acidobacteriota > Terriglobia > Bryobacterales > Bryobacteraceae > Palsa-187. The sequence goes on along the minus strand of CADEFM010000019.1, from coordinate 14,411 downwards.
TGTGAATTTTCCGACCCAGGTGGCGGACAATGGCCTCGAGAAGAGTGGCTTTCTTGATCGGTTTGGTCAGATGCTCCGTACAACCTGCTTCCCGGCTCCTCGCCATTCCCTCTTCCCCTGCATGCGCCGTTAACGCGAGGATGGGAATGGGACGGCAATTGGTTTCCTTTTCCCACCGCCGAATGATACGAGTGGCATCCAGTCCGTCCATCACTGGCATTTGCATATCCATGAGGACAAGATGAGGAGGGCGGAGCATCACTTTTTCGACGGCGACCTTGCCATTCTCCGCGACTTCCAGTTCCAGACCGCTGCCTTTCAGGTAGGCTCTAATCAAGACCAGATTGTCTTCTGAGTCTTCGGCTATCAGTATGCGAAATGCCGGCTGTTGAACGGGTGGTCCAGTCTCCAGAATCTCGCCTGCTGCCGGGACTGCGGTGTCAGAAGTCTCCACTAGACTGCCGATGGCGAACGGCGCGGAAACGAAGAAGGTACTTCCTTTGTTCTGCCCACTCCTGCATCCAATCCGTCCACCCATCAGCTGAACTAAGCCCGCGCTGATGGCCAAGCCGAGGCCCGTTCCGCCGTACTTGCGTGTAGTGGATGAATCGGCTTGCGTGAAACGATCGAAGATCACCTCAATTTTGTCGGCGGCTATTCCGATGCCTGTATCCACGACGTTGAATCGCAGCCAGCCAGCCGCTCCGTCAGGCTCTTGTTGCACGAGCAGCGTGACGGAACCTTGCTCGGTGAATTTCAGGGCGTTTCCAATCAAGTTGACGAGAATCTGGCGCAAACGATGCGGGTCTCCCACTAAGCCGATTGGAACGCCGGGCTGAACCTGAAGGGTGAGCTGCAAACCACGGTCACGTGCGCGAGTAGCCATCATCTCGATGATTCTCTCGAGCAAAGATCGCAGGTCGAAGGCGACTGATTCCAATTCCAAGTGGCCAGATTCCACTTTGGAAAGGTCCAGGATATCGTTGATTAGGGTGAGGAGGTTCGCCCCAGCTCGTTGGAAGATTCGAACATAGTCCTGCTGCTCTTCACTGAGCGAACTCTCCGAGAGGAGATCGGCCATGCCGAGAATGGCATTCATCGGCGTTCGCATTTCGTGACTCATAGTGGTCAGGAATTCGCTCTTCGCGCGGTTCGCGAATTCCGCGGACGCCTTAGCGCGTCGGAGTTCTTCCTCGGTGCGCTGGCGCCGGATGACCTGGCCCAGCTCAAAGCCGATATGCTCCATCATGTTCAGGAAATTGTCGGCCGGCTGTATGGTCTGATCTGAAAAAAACTCCATCACTCCGACGACTTTCGCATCGACCACGATTGGGAACCCGAATCCCGACCGGAGTCCGGCCCGTGCGGCCGCGAACGCGCGCTCCGACAATGGCTCTTGCGCCCCTAAATTGACGATCCACTTTGGTTTACCGGACGCAAGAACACAATCGGGCAGCTCCGTTGACGATCCAAGGTGAAAGTGCCGGCTCGACTCGCGGAAGGCCGCAAACGCATCATCCGCTTTGTCCTGCCAAAATCCGGAGGAAATCAGCATTTCCTGCGAGCTGTTATCCCGCAGGTAGACATGTCCTACCGGCCAGCCAAGGTGCGAGCAGATCTGCTCGAGACAGGTCACAGCGGTGTCTTCTATGGTGGAAGACCGATTCGCGGTGACCGTCACACACTGTAGCAATTGAACGAGTCTTGTCTCTTTCTTCCGGTCATCCTCGGCGTTCCGCCGTTCGCTGATATCCCGCACGAAGGCGTTAAAGCTGCAGGCGCCCGCCACTCGAACCGGCCAAACCGTGGCTTCCACTGGAAACTCATGGCCATCGCGATGCACCGCAACAAGCTCTACCGCACGGTTTAGGGCTAACCCGTTCGTTGTGGTCAGGAACTCTTCGACGCCGTTTGCGTGGGCGTCGCGATAAGCGGGAGCAACCACGGTATCGCACAGCCTACGTCCCAGCACTTCGGCGGCGGCCCAGCCGAAGGTAAGTTCAGCCTGTGGATTCCACGCCGTAATCGTGCCATCCGGTTGCATGCCGATAAACGGCTCATTGGCCGTCTCGATGATCATGCGATTGCGCTCGCTTTGATCGAGCAGCATTTCCTCGGTGTTCTTTAGGGCGGTGATATCCCTGGAGACACTGGCAATTCCGGACACCTGCGAGCTCCGGTCAAACATCGGAACTTTCGTAGTCGACATCCAACGACGGCCGGCATGATGCGTCTTGAGCTGTTCCACTTTATCGATTTGGGGCTCACCGGACCTGATGATCTCATCCTCTTCTTGGCGCCAGCGGAATACGTCTGCGGGTTCGAAATAGTCCGCGTCGCTCTTTCCAATGCACTCGGCGGAGTTGTTGGCTCCTAGCGCCTGGGCGTGCGCCTGGTTCACCCGGGTGAAGCGCGCATGGCAATCCTTGAAACAGATCTGATCGGGAATATTCTCCATCAAAGCGCTCAGCAATTCGCGTCCTTCTTCCACCTCCTGGACCAGTTTGAAGTGAACCGTCGCGGCGGCAACCGTGGCCCGAAGCTTGAGAGGCTCCCAAGGCTTTGTGACATATGCGAAAATTCCGGCGCTGTTGACTGCCTCGGCGAGCGCACTCATGTCGGCGTAACCGGACATCATCACTCGAGTGGACCGCGAAATTTCCCTCAATCGCCGCAAGAACTCGTGCCCGGTGACGCCCGGCATCCGTTCATCGCAGAGGGTCACCGCGATGTCGTGTTTTCGCGCCAGCCCAAGAGCCGTCTCCGCGGTGGTGGCCGTTAGAACCTCGTACTCATCTTCAAAAAGATGCTCAAGCGAGGTAAGGATGAGCCGTTCATCATCCAAGACCAGCAACTTCTCTTTCATTGTCTTCTCCGCAATGCACGAAAGGGACCGGCTAGGCAACCGTTTGGGTATCGCTTGCGGCCGACGTCGATGCCGGACTGTTGCGATCCTTGCAACAGCTGGTTAGCGCTCGCCGCCGCGTCGCGCGGCGCGAACACGGACACTATTCCTAAGCGGGCGGTGCGGTTCCCATACGCAGGCATCTGAACGTTCTAATCGGCCATAACCGCCCGTGTGAGAGTTGGATCGTCGAAACTGGCGGGAGCAGCTTTGGAGACTGCGTCGATGTCCCAGCTTGCGGGCCGTGTCAGGAAATCCTGGTAGCTTTGTAACCGCCCTTGGAGCGGTCATAAAACCAGATGCCTGCGAAGACAAACAAGAGAACGACCGGCAGTATGGCAACGTCGCGGAAGGAAGTCTGTGCCGCGATACTGAGCACGCGGTCCAACTCTGGGCCGGGCTGAAGTGCCTTGAACGCGGCGTCTCCTCCAGCCGCCTTCACTTTCGTGGTGTCATAAATGTTGCCCATGATCGGCAGCACGAACTGAATAGACAACGTGCCTGCCGTGCCCATCAGGCCCATCAGCAGGGCGCCACCGCGCGGAAACCGTTCCGACGCCGCCGCCAGCATGGTGGGCCACATGTAGCAGCACCCTGTTCCCCAGATGGTGGCGGCCAGAAGCGCCGTGACCGGAGAGTTGGCCACGCTTAATGCGTAGAGGCCAAGTCCCGCCCCTACGCACGAAAACCACAAGACGCCGATCGGCGAAAGCCTGTGCACCAAATGCCCCGCGAAGTGGCGCATCAGAAACATGAGTCCACTGACATACACCAGCAGCAGTATACCCGGCATATGCACCGTCCGGCTGAGTGCGAAATCGACCCATTGGCCGGGAGCGAGTTCCGACGCGGCTGTGAGAAACATCGCGGCGAAAAACACGAAAAACAGGGGATTCATCAGTTCCTTAAACATGTCTTTCGCGGAGACGCCGGCCGCGACGCGCTCGGTGGGAGGGAACTTCAGACCGGCACACAGCGCGACTAGCATCACAGCCGGCAGGATCACAATCGCCAATTTCCATTGCCATCCAATCTCGAACTTCGACATGGCGACGCCCAACAATCCTCCGATGACCAATCCCCCTGGCCACCACGCATGCACCGCGTTCAGTTTGCTGGTCTTGTCATTGGGATAAAGCGAAGCAACCATCGGGTTAGTAACTGTTTCCACCAGTCCCCACCCGATGCCGGTGATAACCGCTCCTATCCATAGAACGTTATAGACGCCAGCACCACTGGCAAGATCGCCTGCGAAGATCATGAGCAACGCGCCCATCGAAAAAAGGACTCCCGAGAGCGGCAGCAGCAAACCCATTCCGATATAGTCAAGCAGCGGGCTACCAACGGCGATCGTGACGGCGTAACCCAAGAAGGGGAGTCCGAGAATAGCGCCGATCATCTCAGCTGAGCGAACCTTGTCAATTGGATCGAGAAAGATGCGTTGTAAGTCGGTTGCGGTGTTGGCCCGTAATGCGGCAGCGATTCCAGACATGGCAAGCGCGAGGCCCCCGGCTACGAACAGACGAGCTTTGTTGTAGGTCGCATCGCCAGTTGACTTCTGAGCAGCCGGTACGTTTTGCGCAAGTGGCGACCCACTCATGAAGTTCACCTCGTGGCCGAATATGGAGATCCTGGCAGCGTCACCCCAAGAATACTACCTAATCCCGCAGCACCGTGACATGTTCGACGCGTTGTATGCAGTAGTCGGCACATCATGTCGAGCAATGGGAGCGGCCAAAAAGCCTGGCGCATTGACAACGTATCGCGACTGCCCACTGATAGGCGGTTTGACGCGCCGGTAAGTGATGAAAAAGAACAATACGGGACGACCCGACTCGCCCTGTCCGGGGCGGCTTGCGCGCACACCATTGATATGCTTCAAGGCGTCGCGGTGCGGTCAACTCCGGTCGATGCGGGCGCGAATCATCTGGGAGAGCTCGTGGCGGGATCGAGCCTCCAGCTCTTGACCCACCTTCTCAAGGACGATGGCGTAGGCCTCCTGAATCGTCGCATTGAACGGAGCGCGCTGGGCCGCCGGCTCGATGAAAGGAAGTGCCTCGACCGCCCGGTCGTCTTCGATCAACTGCCAAGTGACACGACAAGCATCTGCTAGCCTTGCTATCTCGGCCTCGCTCGCTTCGAGATCAACATGTACCTCTCGTACTGCCAGGATGCTGCATTGGCTGTGACGAAGCGCTCGCGTGGTGACCGAGTCGAGCGATTCGGGAACCAGGGGATTAAAGCCCCGACTGCCGATAACAAGCATCCCTGCGTCGTCTGCGGCGTCGACTATTCGTTCGGCCGGGCTTCCCGTCACCACGTCGACCGCGACATCGAGCCCGTTTACCGCGTGCTGGGCAAGCATCTCCTCCAGATCTCGGCGTGCCTCCTCGACCGATGGCCCCTCGCCAGACGAGTTGTCCGATAGGACCGTCATGACGCGGAGAGGTACCTCGAAGAGCCGGGCCATACGGACGGCGGATGCGAGCCCGAGCTTGGATGGCGAGTTGAGGTTGAGCGGGCAGAGCACAGTTCGCCTGACGGCCCGCTCCCCCCGCACGACCCAGACGGGGACAACTGCGCGGTGGACGATGGCCTCGACCGCTGAGCCCACGAGCCATCGCCGGATGGTCGCCGGCCGACCGCCGCCCGTGATAATGAGCTGAGCGCTGAGGCGTAGGGCCGTGTTGATCGCGAGTTCGGCGGGAGCACCGACCTCCACCTCCTCCCGAACATCCAGCCCCGCCTTCCAGAGCGGTTGCAGCCGCAGACCGAGGGTCTGCTTTGCCTTTGCGATACGGTTGGTGGTACTCGGTTCGCTCTCCAGGCGGCGCTTGCCGAGCGCATGCACTACGACGAAAGGGCACTCGAGCCGTTGGCCGAGGTCCAGAGCCGTAGCCAACAGCTCATCGGTTTGGTGGTCGAGGGGCAGTGCCACGACGACCGGCTTTGGGTTGGTCATGATTCAACTCCGTGTTCTCTCTTGATCAGAGTTCGCCTTCACCTTCACTCAAAGGAACATTCGTTTCGTCGCGCAGGAGTTCGCGGCCATCCGAAATGCGAGCGAATAAGTAGTAGAGACCCGGGATCAAGATCACACCGATCACCGTGCCAAGGAGCATGCCGCCGACGCCCGTGACGCCGATGGTCCGATTAGCAACCGCGCCAGCGCCATGGGCAACGACCAGCGGAAGGAGACCTGCGATAAAGGCGAAGGAGGTCATCTGGATGGCCCGGAAGCGGAGTTTTCCTCCCTCGATAGCGGCGTCTTTGAGCGAGACGCCCTCGTTCCGGCGCTGCACCGCAAACTCCACGATCAAAATCGCGTTCTTGCCCAAGAGCCCGACTAACATGATCATCCCGAGCTGAGCCCAAACGTCGTTCGACAATCCCATGACAGACAGGAACCAGAAAGAGCCGAAGATGCCGACCGGCAGCGATAGGACCACGGGCAGAGGAAGCAGGAAGCTCTCGTACTGCGCAATCAGCACGAGGTAGACGAACACCACCACAACCAGGAAGATGTAGACTGCCTCGTTGCCCTTCCGCGACTCGTCCCACGATAGGCCTTCCCAGCCCAGGGCATATCCGCGCGGCAAGCTCGCGGCGGCGACCTGCTGCACTGCCTCAATGGCCTGACCGGTCGAGTAGCCCGCAGCCGGCACGAGCTGAATGGCGGCAGAGGGGTACAAGTTGTATCGGGTGATCTCGTTCAGCCCCTGCGTTTTCTTCAGCTCCATGAACGACGAGTATGGGACCATCTCCCCCTTTTCGTTCTTGACGAAGAGGTCGTCCAGGTCCTTAGGTATCCGCCGGAACTGCGGCCAGGCCTGAACGTAAACTTTGTAGAACTGGTTAAAACGAACAAAGCCCTGCTCGTAGGTGCTGCCAATGAGGATGTTTAGGTTGCTCAACGCATCCTGAATCGACACCCCCTTCTGCATGGCCACATCGTTGTTGATGACCACCTCGTACTGTGGGTAGTCAGACGCATAGAACGTGAACACACTGCCGACTTCTTTACGTTTCTGCAGCTCGGCGAGGAATCGTTCGTTGATCTCTCCCAGTTGCCTGTAGTCGGGGGTACTCGATTGTGTTTGATCCAGCACGCGCAAGGCGATCCCGCCTGCCGCGCCGAAGCCAGGAATGGCAGGCGGCTCGAAGAACTCGAGTTTGACGTTCGTCATCTCGCTGGTCTTTTCCTTGAGATGTTGGATGATCTCGGATGATGTCTCTGTTCGCTCGGTCCAATCGTCGAGGTTGATGATCGCCGTACCCGCGTTCGAGCCGCGACCTTCCGTCAGCACCTCGTACCCCGCAACCGACGTGATGCTGCGAATGCCTTTGACTTCCTTAGCCAGCCGTTCAAGCTCTTGGGCCTTGGCGTTGGTATATTCCAGCGTCGAACCGGGTGGGGTTTGAAGAACGGCGTAGATCATGCCCTGGTCCTCACCGGGGATGAAGCCTGTCGGTAGGACGTTGCTTGTCGCGACGATGCCGTAGGCAAATGCTCCGATGACCACCAAGGTTGCCACCCGGAGCGTGACAATCGGCTTCAGCAGACGCGACGCGTACAGATTGGTGATTTTGTCGACTAAGAAGCTGAAAGGCTTCTGTATGAAGGGCACGAGAACCAGCAGGAGCCCGAAGCGTCCCCAAAGCCGATAGGCGAGATAGGTGATGCCAGCTAGTAACGGGAGCCCCACAAAGACGTACCCGAGCACTGTCTTAGCGCTTATCCCCCGAAGTCGTTCCCGAAGGCCCTTGCGCGCCTCCGGGCCAGCGGGCTCGTGCGAATGAGGCTGCAGTACCATGGCACACAGCACCGGGGTAAGCGTCAACGCAACCACGCCGGAAAGGACGATCGTCGAAGCCATCGTCACTCCAAACTGGCGGTAGAACACACCTACCGGCCCCGGGAGAAAGGTCACCGGAACAAACACGGCGCTCATGACCAGCGTGATTGCGATGATCGCGCCGCTGATCTCCTTGAGCACTTCGATGGTGGCCCGATACGGTGAAAGGTGCGTCTCGGCCATTTTGGCGTGCACGGCCTCGACCACCACGATGGCATTGTCGACGACGATACCGATGGCCAAGACCATCGAGAAAAGCGTGATCAGGTTGATGGAGAAGCCCATCATCTGCAGCACAAAGAAGGCGCCGACCAGCGATACCGGCACCGCGAGCGCCGGAATGATGGTGGAGCGTACGTCACCCAGGAACAGGTAGACCACCAGCGACACCAGAATGAACGCTTCCAGGAGTGTGTGGAGCACCTGCTCGGTGGAGGCCTCAACGAACCGGGATACGTCGTACGCAATTTCGTAGTTCATCCCGGGAGGAAACGACCCCTTTAACTCCACGAGCGTCTTTTTCACTTCCGCGATCACGTCGGCGGCGTTGGAGCCTGGCGCCTGTTTCAAGACGATGGATGCGGCCGGACTACCGTTGACGTCGGAATAGATGTCGAAGAACTCCGAGCCAAGCTCGACACTTGCGTGATCGTCATGGCTCTCTTCCGCGCCCTTGCTGTCGTTGACGAGCGGTGGCACGCAGACGTCTTTGAGTCTGAGAATCTCGCCGTCTGGCATAGCCTTCAAGATGATATTGGAGTACTGCTCGGGCTCATTGAAACGGCCGATATAAGTGAGCACGTACTCTTTCGACTGGGAGGTCATGCCAGTCGCCTGACCGAGCCGGCCCGGTGATCCGATGATGCTCTGCGTGGCCAAGGCATGCATCACGTCCTCGACCGACACGCTGTAGGCGCGCATGCGCTCCGGATTCAGCCAAATGCGCATCGCAAACGTGCGATTGCCCAGGTTGACTGGGATACCCATGCCCTTAATCCGCTTGAGCACGGGCATGACGTACACGCTGGCGTAGTTGAAGAGGTCTTTCTGATCGGTGTTTGGGTCCGTGCTGTACAGATTGAGATACATCAACATGCTAGGCACGACCTGGCTGACGAGAATCCCTTCGCGTACCACCAGCTCGGGTAGCCGGCTCGTCATGATGTTGACGCGGTTCTGTACGTTCACCACGTTGATGTTCGGATCCGTGCCCGGCTCGAAGAAGATACGAATCGTCGCCTCTCCGGCGCTCGTCGCGTCGGAGACGATGTAGCGCATCCCTTGAACGCCGTTGATTGATTGCTCGAGAGGAATCAGAACGGAATCGGTCAGGACCTTGGCGCTGGCTCCGGGATACGCAACCGAAACATAGACGGTCGGCGGCGCGATGTCGGGAAACTGCGCGATCGGAAGGCTCGCGATTCCGAGTCCCCCCACAATCAGAATGAGGATCGAAAGGACGATCGCCAGGGCGGGTCGGCGGAGAATCTGTGTAAACATGAATGATTTGCGCGCCGCCTATTCGGCTCTGAATTTCAGGTCTTTGAGGGCTTCCTTGGGCGGAAGAGCCTGTGTGCGCTCCAGGTGCTGGCCATCATGGATCTGGCGAGCTCCCTCGAGCACGAATCGTTCGCTAGCCTTGAGGCCGCCTTTGAGGACGAAGATGTCCTCTAGCTCACTGGCGACGGTGATCTCGCGTTGGTGCGCGACGTCTTTCTCGTCGACGACGAAGACGTACCGCCGGTCGAGAATCTCGAACGTGGCCCGCTGCGGGATGACCAAGGCTCCTGAGAGCTTCTGGTTGATCAGCAGCGTACCGGTTTCACCGTGGCGCAGGAGGCCTTCTGGGTTGGGAAAGTCGGCGCGGAACTCGATGTTTCCTGTTTCCCTGTTGAACTCGGATTCGATGGTTAGCGTCGTCGCGGCGTTCTTATCGAATATCTGCCCGTTCGCAAGTCGAAGCTGGATTGTTGCACCTGGAAGGTCGAGCCTCCGGGGGGATTCGTTATCGGTTGCGCCCCGTAGGGACTTGAATCGCAGGTAGTCGGCTTCGGGGACATTGAAGTAGGCCCATATAACAGCGTTGTCAGACAGGGTCGTGAGGGTGTCCCCCTCTTCGATCAGGCTTCCCTGCTGCATGAGTTGACGGCCCACGATGCCGTCGAACGGAGCGACGATGCTCGTAAAGCCAACTTCGGCCGTGGCGCGGTCGACGTTGGCTTTCGCTTTGTCTCGCTCGGCCGTGGCCCGGGCCAGCTCTGGGGCTGACACGAAGCCGCGCCCCGCGAGTTGTTCCGTGTTCTGTAGGTTGATCTCGGTGAGGCGCAGTTCGGCCTTTTCGGCCTCGAGCTTGGTCCGATAGAGGACAGGATAGAGCCCATAGAGACGGTCCCCGGCACGCACCGCCTGGCCCTCTTGAATGGGAATTTCTTCGAGATACCCCTCATTCAAGGCGCGGATCTCGATGTGACGCCTGGATTGCATTCGGGAGACGTAGGACCGAGTTATGGGCACGCTCATGACGCTGGGAGTGGTCAGTACGACAGGCTGCGGTTCCTCTTTCTGCTCGCCCGCCTCTGCCTGCTTCGTCGAGCAAGCGCTAGCAAGGAGGCCTAGGCCGATGACGATGAGCGTAGCCCGTAGATGCTGCTGCAGCTTCATGGCTGCACCCCCTGCGTGAATTTATGGTCGGCATCAGTTCCGTCGGGAGGCTGCAGACCGGCGCTGCGCCAGCCGCCCCCCAGCGCCTGATACAGCGTCACGGTCGCAACCATCTGCCGTTGCTTCATTTCAACGAGGTCCTGCTGTGCCTCGAGCAATTCACGCCGAGCTGTCAGTACTTCCAGATAGTCGGCTCGATTCAAATTGAAGAGTTCGGTCGAGATATCGACCGACTCGGCGAGGCGGTCGACCTGTTGTTGCTTCAGCCCATAGCCCTGACTGAGATTTCGTGTGAGGCTCACGCGGTTGCTTACCTCGACGAAAGCGGTCAGCACGGCTCGCTCGTAGTGGAGCACCGCCTGCATCTCACGGGAGTTCGCCGCGAAATAGTCCGCCGTAATTCCCTTCCGATTGAGCAGGGGCGTAAACGCTCTGCCGAGCATTTCGAAGAGCAGGGAGTCGGGCGTATTCACCAGCTTGGTCAGGTCGAATGACTGGTAACCGACAATTGCTTCGATCCCGAGGGACGGATAGAACGCTTTTCTGGCCGCCTGGACGTCGAGCCCCGCTGCCGTAAGCTCAAGCTCCGCCTGGCGAACGTCGGGACGATTCGCCAGAAGTTCAGAGGGGACGCCCACTGCCATTGCGGCGGGCTGTTGGTTGAGAAAATCGGTCCTCGCCCGATCGATCGACTCTGGGAAGCGGCCGGCCAGGAAGTTGAGCTCGTTCTGGACCTCGACGATCCGTTGCTGGATCGCGTACTGTGAGCTCTGCATCGCCCGGAGGTTGGCCTCGAAGCGTGCCGGGGCTGCCGCGGTGGCGCGACCCGCCTGGAACTGCGCCTGCGCGAGATCGAGGGCCTGCTGCTGGAGTGCTACGTTATCGGTGATGACCCGGAGTTGCCGGTCCAGAGCCAATAACTCGTAGTAGTTACTGGCGATCTCCGCGACCAGACGCGTGACCATGAAGTTCCGGCCTTCAATGCTCGCCAGGTATCGGTGGGACGCGGCGTTGGCCAAGTTTCGGAGACGCCCCCACACGTCGAGTTCCCACGACGCGTAGAGCCCGGGCTGGTAATTTTGGAGGTTTGATCCGATGCCGGTCAGCTCGTCGCTTTTACCCTGGCTCGTGTACGCTCCGACGTGCTCGTCCCCGACTCCGACACCGAAGCCCACCTTAGGCAGGTACTCACCACGTCGCGCCATGATCTCGGCGTTGGCAACCACCGTCTCCTGAATCGCAATGTTGAGCTCCTGGTTGTGCTGGAGCGCCGCATCGACGAGCGCGATCAAGTTGGGGTCCGTGAAAAAGTCGCGCCATGGGATCAGACCGGAATTGCTCGTATCGCTCAGCCCGTTAAAGGTGTCGGGCACTGTACGGTTGGGCGGGGGGGCCAATCCCATGGGGGGCTTTGGAACGCGGGCGCTGCACCCGGTCGCCATCGCGACAACCAGCACCAGGAATGTTGCGGTGAGCCAGCGCCCTATCCGCCCGGTCTTGGCTCCGGACTCTGTTTCCCAAATTTTGTTCATTTTGACTCGCAGTTGCTCGATACCCTTCGTCCATCCGGTCCCGATCGGCCCGATGGACCACTGCGCCGCCATCGGCTTGTGGTTCGGGAATCAGGGACACCACGCAATGCCCACTGACATCCAGCGGGGGATGCGCAATGGAGAATCAGCTCGCTGCCGTCAGTCCGGCAGTGTCCGCTGGAGGTCGCGTAGATTTAGGCGGATGGGGAGCCGCGGGTCGAAAACGCACGCAGCCGAAACGGGGTTAGCGCTCGTTCGTCCGACAATTCGTGAAGGCCCGTTTGGCTTCCAAAAGCGGGTACGTCTAATCGTAGGACTGAGTCTAATCGTAGGAGGCAGTGCTTGGTCTCGTCGTCATCCGTGGGTTCGGGGAGGTCCTCCGCAAAACGGATGTCGAGGCGGACCATCGGCGCAGCGGTATGGTTCGGCGCTTCGATTTGCTCGACGCGATCGTCAACCTGTCGAGTAAGCCAATCAGTGCCTGCCAGCCGAGTCGGAGAGCTGCCGCTGAGGAGAACCATCACAACACAGAGGAACGCAATCAGCGCGAGGTGAAACGCGCCGCGATCGCTAAGGCTGTGGGAACGGCCCTGCACAACATCGACGGTAGCACAAATATTGTTTCGCGCGCAAAGCGCTACGCCATGTGGATAGATCTCGTCTTCGGTCGACTGCTCGCGGTAGACCTCTTCCCTAAAAGGCGGGTCGCCCGTGTTGCGTGGTTGTTGCTTCCGCACTGGGATTCACGGAACAACGTCAGTACAGACCTTTTGACTAGTGCTCCCTATTGTTAAAGGTGTGGCGGGACAAGATCCGCCCAGACGAAAACCGCAACTAAGGAGAGCAATCTGTCTCATCACGAACCAATCCACATCTTCATCAACAAGCGTTGGGACAGCCGATGACGCCTGGGTGTTCGGTCTCAGAGAATCCGAAGCAGCTCGTCTGGCGGGATAACGTCTGGTATAGACACATGAAGCCGAAGCTCGACCCGCTCGGATTGGGTTGGGCGAATTTTCAGGCGCTGCGACGGATAAATGCAAGCCTCGGGCACGAGGCGGGCATCGCAATGCGGCGGTGTACTTCCTGATACCGGAGCAATTGGAGTGGCCCGAGAGGTCTTCCCGCATGAGAGGGAACGTCCAAGTTTGAAAATGACTGAACCGAGACATAGGTAACAGAACGTACCGGAGACATGGGTTACACTTTTGGGCCTTCAAAGGGAGGCGAAGAGGTGGCATGCCATGGAAGGAACGCTCTGTTATGGACGAACGCATGCGGTTTGTGATCCGGCTGAAAGACGGGGAGAGCTTGGCCTCGCTGTGCCGGGAGTTTGGGATCTCACGCAAGACTGGCTACAAGATCTTCGAACGCTATGAGCAATGTGGACTGGAAGGCCTCAGCGATCGGACTCGACGGCCTTTCCGCTACGCCAACCAACTCCCCGAGCCGGTGGAGGCGGTCATCGTGGCCGCCAAGCGGGACAAGCCGAACTGGGGAGCGCGTAAGATTCGCGAACGGCTCCTGCGGCGGCTGCCGCATGCCATCAAGGTTCCCGCCGCCAGCACGATTCACGCGGTACTCGATCGTCATGGCCTGGTGGCACGGGCGAAGAGATCCCGCACACCCGCTGAGGGTACTCCGCTATCGGAAGGTCTTCATCCCAACGATCTATGGGCGACCGACTATAAGGGCGAGTTCCAACTCGGCGACCAACGCTACTGTTATCCGCTCACCGTCACCGATCATGCTTCCCGCTATCTGTTGTTGTGCGAAGCGCTGGAATCCACGCGCGAAGAGCTGGCGTTTCGAGCCTTTGAACGCTTGTTTCGAGAGCGCGGTCTGCCGCGTGCCATCCGCTCCGATAACGGCGTGCCCTTTGCCTCCCCGCATGGCCTGTTTCAGCTTTCTAAGCTCTCGGTGTGGTGGTTGCGGCTGGGCATCTCCATTGAGCGCATCCGCCCTGGCCATCCGCAGCAGAACGGCCGCCACGAACGCATGCATCTGACCTTGAAGAAGGAAGCCACTCGGCCCGCCGGACGCAATATCCTCCAGCAGCAAGCCAAGTTCGACGACTTCGTGGAGGAGTTTAATCGCGAGCGTCCGCATGAGGCGTTGGCGATGCGCTGCCCGGCCGAGGTCTATGTCGCTTCCCCGCGGCCTTACGTAGGCATCCCCGAGCCGCACTATCCCTTCCACGACCGGACCGTCGTGGTCACCAGTTGCGGACGGCTGTGTCTCTACCGCAAGAAAATCAATCTCAGCAAATCGCTGGCCGGCCAAGCCGTTGGCGTCAAGGAGGTCGACCAAGGCATCTGGCTGGTCAGCTTTATGGACTACGATCTCGGTTACGTTGACCTGGACGAACGAACTTTGCAGCCCCTGCAAAACCCCTTCGGCCCAAAAGTGTTACCTATGTCTTAGGAACGAACTGTTACCTATGTGTCCGGTTCGGAC
>CADEFM010000018.1 GCA_902826605.1 uncultured Acidobacteriota bacterium | reverse complement strand
TGGAGCCACCCGCCGGGATCGAACCGGCGACCTGCTGATTACGAATCAGCCGCTCTACCAACTGAGCTAGGGTGGCCTGCGGTGCGCATCGGATCCAGCGCAATTTCCATGTTACCAAAGCCCTGTTGTATGCGCTTCGCACTGCCTGCCTTATACTTCTCTAGAAGGAGTTCTCTTGTCTCTGCTTGAAGACGATTTGTTAGCGCAACGCATCCAGCGCATCGCTGAAATTGAAGCGCTCGGGTTTCACGCCTACGGGCAGCGGTTCGATTTCACGCACACCATTCCCACTATCCTGGCGGAGGAAAGCGCCAAGACCGCTGAAGAACTAGACGCGGCGAAGCCTCGCGTAAAAATCGCCGGGCGCATTCTCACCGTTCGGCGCATGGGCAAGGCCGGCTTCATGCACTTGCTGCAATCCGGCGAACGCATGCAGGTCTACGTGCGCAAAGATGCCGTCAGCGAGCGCGAGTATGCTCTGTATCAATTGCTCGACCTGGGCGACATCGTGGGCGTGGAAGGCTATCTGTTCCGCACGCGAACTGGAGAGCTGAGCGTCCATGTGGAGACCCTGACGTTCCTTTCGAAGATCCTGCTGACCATGCCCGAGAAGTGGCACGGACTAGAGGATGTCGAGATCCGCTACCGGCAGCGCTATTTGGATCTGATCGCCAATACTGAGTCGCGCAATATCTTCACCACGCGGGCGCGGATCATTTCATCTTTCCGCAGGCAACTGGAGGAACAGGGTTTTATTGAAGTGGAAACACCGATGATGCAGGCGCTCTATGGTGGCGCGGCCGCGCGGCCCTTCATCACGCATCACAACACGCTCGACATGGACTTGTACCTGCGCATCGCCCCGGAGCTGTATCTGAAGCGGCTGATCGTCGGCGGGCTGGAGCGCGTGTACGAAATCAACCGCAACTTCCGCAACGAAGGAATTTCCACGCATCATAATCCTGAGTTCACGATGCTGGAGTTTTATCAATCCTACACGGACTATCAGGGCCTGATGGATTTTACGTGTGAACTCATGAAGCAAGTGGCCATCGACGCAACCGGTTCCGCGGTCGTGGAATATCAGGGACGCACGCTCGACTTCGGCAATATGAAACGGATCTCCATGCAGGAGGCCGTCGGCTCCGAGGTGCCTCTCCGCGGGCACGCGCTGGTGGATGCATTCGAGCGAAACGTGGAGCCGACTCTATTCGATCCGGTGATTGTCTATGATTTCCCGGTAGAAGTGTCACCGCTCGCAAAGCAAAAGCCTTCCGATCCGGCGTTTACCGAGCGGTTCGAAATCTTCGCGGCGGGTATGGAAATAGGCAACGCCTTCACTGAATTGAATGACCCGCAGGAACAGCGCAAGCGGTTCGAAATGCAGTTAGAGCTGAAGGCCGCGGGCGACGAAGAGGCGCACCAGATGGACGAGGACTACATTCGCGCGCTGTCCTACGGAATGCCGCCCACCGGCGGCGAAGGTATCGGGATCGACCGATTGACGATGCTGCTTACCAATTCTAAGTCGATTCGCGATGTGATCCTGTTCCCACTGCTGAGGCCAGAGGGCGAGATCGGCATCGCCGAAAGACTGAAGAAGGCCGCTCGCAAATAGAGGCTAGCGCATTCCCTTGAATGCCAGCTTCTGCACACCCTGCGATGTGAGAGCCACGTAAAGGTTGCCCTTCGAATCGGTATCCATCTGATGACCGCCGCCGACCACCCCTTTCCCTTCGATGGTGGTCACGATTTCCAGAGTCTTGCGGTCGACCACTACGATGTCCGTGCCGCCGCCCACGTAAAGGAATTGCTGGCCGGCATCACGCGATAGAGCCAGGTCACGTGCGAAAGGGGCGGAACCGCGCACCAACTGCTTGACGAACTTGCCGTCCAACGTATAGGCCTGCACGCGCCGGTTTTCGCGGTCGGCCACGTATACCACGCCGTCTTTCGAAACCCGAATCGCATGGACGATGCCGAATTGATCCGGGCCTTTGCCGGCAGGGACGCTGCTCAGCGAAGGCGGAGGGCAGTCGTCCTTATCCACCGGCTTGTTGCCGAAAGCGCCCCACATGCGCTTGAACTTCCCGGTGGTTGCGTCCATGACCACGACGCGGTGATTGCCGTAACCATCGGCGACGAACAGTTCATTCGTCTTCTCGTATACCGCGGCGTCGGCAGGCTGGTGAAGATTTTGCGTGTCCGCGTTGCCCTTGCTCTGAGTGCTATGGCCGATCTGCATTACGAACTTGCCCTCGGTGGTGAATTTGAGGATCTGATCGTCGCCCAGCGGTTTCAGTCCGGGGAGCGCGCGCGCCGGACAATTGTTGCCTCCCACCCATACGAAGCCTCTGGAATCGGCATGAATGCCGTGCTCGCGCTCCGGCCATTCGTATCCCGCGCCGGGTCCGCCCCAGGCTTTGATGAATGCGCCGACTGGATCGAAAACCAGAACGGGCGGCGCGGGCACGGATGCTTGATTCGCTCTGAGCGTGCGGGGACGGTGCAGCACCCAGATGTTATCGCGCGCGTCGACGGAAATACTGGACGCGTCGCCAAGCTTCCACTGCGATGGAATTTTGGGCCATGACGGGTCCACTTCGAACACCGGCAATGACGCGGCTTCCGCCTGGCCATGAACTGCGATGAGAAGCACGGCGGCCGTGATGGCTCGCACCGAAATATGGAGTAATAGCATGGTTGATCCCCCTCGCGAATTTAGATCCCTGCGTTCGGGTACCGCTTGTCCATCCATTCCACGAACTTTTCGGGCGCCTCCATTGTGGAGAGACGGCCTTGCCGGACCAGCGCCCAGTCATCAAATTTTTTCGATTCCTTGACGTCCGCGAGCGTCGTCGGAGGCTCCAATAGCGCCTTGAATTCCAGATCCACTACGGCGGATTTCGGGTTTTTAGGATCGGATCGCCCGGGTGTAACCACCGACGCCAGCCCCACCACCGCGGACGCGCCGCCACTGTGGTAAATAAACACACGGTCCCCCGGCTGCATACTCCGGATGGTCTTCACGGCCTGGGGATTGGTAACGCCATCCCATGTCGTTTTACGCTCTCGCTGAAGGTCCTGAATTGAGTAGGTGCCGGGTTCGGTCTTGGCCAGAAAGTAGGTCACGGTTTCTCCACGCAAGATATTGTCGCATTTAGGCAAACCCGCGTATCGGGGTGTACAATAGGAGAAATATTGGAGGACTGCTTTGTTCCGGGTGCAATACTTGGACGAAATAGTGATTAAGGAGTTTTTTTAAGAAAATGGCCAGTAGATCCGTGGCATCCACGCTGACCATAACACTGATCCTTTGTGGAATACTGGCGGGCCAGACCCGGCCGCAAGAGCAAGTCCCCAACCCCAATACCCAGACCGACCCAGCGCGTCAGAATAATGGAATAGGCATTGGCACCGCTGCGGTGGACCCCCGTACCTACGTGATCGGCGCCGAAGACGTCCTGTTCATCCGTGTGTGGCGGGAAGCGGATTTCACAGCGCCTTACATTGTGCGTCCCGACGGCAAGATCAGTCTACCGCTGGTGGGCGATCTGCAGGCCGCCGGGCTGACCCCTGAGCGGCTGGCGGATCAAATTGAGCAAGCGCTGGCGGAATTTATCAACAAACCGGACGTCACTGTCTCTTTGCAGCAGGTGAATAGCAAGAAATTCTATATCACCGGGCAGGTTTTCAGGCCCGGTGAATTTCCACTGATCGTGCCCACGCGAATTTTCGACGCGCTTTCCAATGCCGGCGGATTTCGCGACTTCGCCAACCGGAAGAAGATCATTATCATGCGAGGGAACGATCGCCTGAAGTTCAACTATAACGACATCCTGAAGGGCAAGAACCTGGAGCAGAATATTTTCCTGGAGAATGGCGATACCATCGTCATTCCCTAGGCGAAGGAAATACCCATGCAGCCGACCGAGGAATTCAGCGTACCGCGAAGAGTGCTCGACGTAGAAGACTACATCGACGTGGTGCGCCGCCACCGCGGATGGATTTTTGGCCCCTTCCTGTTCACCCTGGTAGCGAGCGTGGTGGGCGTCTATCTGTATCCGGATAGCTACGTCTCGCAGGCAGTGGTTAAAATCGTGCCACAGCAGGTGCCTCAGAGCATGGTGCAATCCGCCATCAATCAGCAGATGAGCGACCGTGTGAATTCCATGGCGCAAACCATTCTGAGCCGGAGCACGCTGACCACGATCATCAATTCCTTTGGACTGTATCCGCGGCAGCGCAATCGCATGCCGATTGAAGACGTGATCGAGGAAATGCGCAAGAAGGTGGAGATTATTCCCGTGGCGAACCCCGCCGGCGGGTCGCAAGAGCGAATTCCAGCCTTTGCCGTGAAATTCTCCTATGAAAACCGCTTCCTGGCGCAAAGGGTGGTGCAGGATCTGGTCAGCCGCTTTGTGGATGAAAATACCCGCAACCGTTCTAACGCCACCTTCCAAACCACGCAGTTTATTCGCGATGAATTGGACAGCGCGAAAAAGGAACTGGATGCCACTGAAAACAAGTTGGCATCCTTCCGCATCCTGAACAACGGGAAACTTCCGGATCAGGCTGATGCGAATATGCGGCAATTGGGATCTCTGCAAGGGCAGGTCATGTACCTGGACGCGCAGATCAATCGGGCCAATCAAGACAAGCTGCAGATTGAATCGAATATACGGATCTATAAAGATCAACTGGCGGCGATGACCAAGGATCCTACACTGGAGTCCGCTCAGCCGCAGAAAAATCCGCGCCTGACGGAGGCCGAACGGGAATTGGATCAGTTGGAGACTCAGTTGGCCAATCTGCGCGACCACTATAAGCCAAATCACCCCGATGTTCAGGCCGCCGTCGCGCGCGTGGAAGTGGCCAAGAAGAAGAAGGAAAGAATCGCCCAAGAAGATGCAGTAACCAAGGAAGAAGGCGCGGCGCCGAAGCCTCCCACTCTGCAAGTAGTGCGCGAGAGCCGCGATCTTGAAAACACGATCCGCCGTCTGCAAACCGCTCTGGAAGGACGCGACCTGGAGATTCAAAACGCGGAGAAGGAATTGAAACGCCTGAATGCCTCCATCAAGACGTATCAGGGCCGCGTGGAGACGGTTCCACTGGGAGAGAAAGAGTATGCGGAGATCCTGCGCGATCGCGAAATCGCGCGCGTGAAATACGTGGATCTGAACGAAAAAATGCAGAAGGCCGAAATCGCTCAGGAAATGGAAGGCCGCAAGCAGGGGGAAACACTGGAATTGCTGGACCCCGCTTCCCTGCCCTCCACCCCGACCGAGCCGTTGCGTCCTTTGGTGATCGCCATCGGCGGCGGGCTGGGCCTGCTGCTCGGCATCGTGATGGCTGGAGCGCGGGAAATGAAAGATACGTCGCTCAAGAATCTGAAAGACGTTAGGGCGTATACGCAAATGGCGATCCTAGGCAGTGTCCCTCTGCTTGAAAATGACTTTGTCGTGCGGCGCCGGCGGCGCTTGGCATGGCTTGGCTGGACGACCGCATGTTTGGCGGCGACGGTGATTATGTCCGGATCGATTGTGTACTATTTCGTGACGCGGCCCTAGAAGTGGCCTGGAGGAAAGCACATTCATGAGCCGAGTACACGACGCATTGCGCCGCGCCGAACAGACGGGAGTGATTTCTCCACCCACCGCCAAGCCCTCCGGCGAGGCGCGGGCGGTCGCGGCTGCGGTGTTGGATGCAAACGCCGGCCTGGCCGGACTGCTAGAACAAGTGGAAGAGGTGCCGTTCCGCACCGCTACCGATTCGCTGCTCATCGATGTATCCCGTCCGCATGAAGCTCCCATGGAAGAGTTCCGCACGCTGCGCACGCGGCTCAACCACATGAAGAGTCTGCAGCCGATTCATTCCGTGGTGGTCACCAGTCCGTCGCCCGCCGAAGGAAAGTCGCTTTCGGCGGCGAATCTCTCGCTGGCGCAGGCCCATTTGGCTGGAAATACCACGCTGCTTGCGGATTTCGATTTCCGGCGTCCTATCGTGCACACTCTGTTCGGCATTGATCGAAGCCCCGGTATTACGGATTATCTGTTGGGCAAAATTCCCCTGCAGAAAGCCATGCGCAAAGTGGCAGGCACCAATCTTTACATCATGCCGGCGGGTGAAGCGGTGATCAATCCGCTGGAACTTCTGAACCTGAGTGAGGTAAAGCTGCTGATCGACCAGTTGCCAAGCCTGTTCAACTGGATCATTCTCGATAGCCCTCCTCTGTTATTCGCAGCGGACGCCAGCTTACTTTCCACGCTCTGCCACGGGACGCTGCTGGTCGTGCGCATCGGACATACGACTATCGATTCCGTGACTCGCGCGATGCAATCGCTGTGTAATAACAACGTGCTTGGAATCGTGGCCAACGGCGCGCGGCGAGGCGAACTTTACAGCAAGTACACGTACTATCACTCGTACTACACGCCAAAGGACCAGGGCGACGATGCGGAGGAAGCGCAGTCCGCGGCGCCGCAAGCAGGCCCCGAGTAGTCGCTTGACTTAGTCGCACGCGCACCGCCTTCCAAGTTTTGAACTCGTCCAGTCCTCCGGGGCGAATTTCCATTTCCGATGATTTCTTTTTTCAACATCAATAAGCAGTACGGTAATCAACTCGTTTTCGTCGATGCTTCTTTCCAGCTCAACCCTGGCGAGAAAGCCGGACTGGTTGGCCCGAATGGTTCCGGCAAAACCACTCTGTTCCGCATGGTTGTGGGCGAGGAAGAGCCCGACGACGGCGAAGTCTCCGTCCCGAAGAAACTCACCATCGGCTATTTTCGCCAGGATGTGGAAGAGATGAAGGGGCGTTCCGTGCTGGACGAAGCCATCGCCGGCAGCGGCCGTGCGGGAGATCTGCATCACGAATTAGAAGCTCTGCAAGACGCCATGGAAGATCCGGAGCGTGCGGGCGAGATAGACCGGATTCTGGCGCGTTTCGGCGAAGTGCAGGAGGAGTACGAACACCTGGGAGGCTACACCCTGGAGGCGCAGGCGCGCGAAGTTCTGCACGGGTTGGGGTTTGAAGACGACCAGATCGACGGTGACGTGGGCGCGCTCTCCGGGGGCTGGAAAATGCGCGTAGCAATGGCGCGCGTGCTGCTGGGCAGACCCGATGTGCTGCTGATGGACGAGCCGACCAATCACCTGGATATTGAATCGATCATCTGGCTGGAGCAGTTTCTCAAGTCTCTGCCGGGCGCCTTATTGATGACTTCGCACGACCGCGAGTTCATGAACCGCATCGTCTCGAAGATCGCCGAGATCGACGGCGGCGAAATCATCACCTACTCGGGAAATTACGATTTCTATGAGCGTGAGCGGGCCATACGAGAGAGTAACCAGCAGGCCGCGTTCGCGCGGCAGCAGGCCATGCTCGCTAAAGAACAGCGCTTCATTGACCGGTTCCGGACGCACGCGGCGAAGGCGGCGCAGGTGCAGAGCCGGATCAAGGCGCTCGATAAGATCGAAAAGATCGAGTTGCCCAAGAAGCGCCAAGTGGTCCGGTTCGAGTTTCGTTCGCCTCCGCGCTCCGGAGACCAGGTGGCGGTGATTGAAAACGTGGGCAAACGTTACGGCGCGCGCGTAATTTACGACGGATTCAACGTGACCATACGGCGCGGCGAGCGCTGGGCCGTCATGGGTCGCAATGGCGCGGGCAAGACGACGCTGCTGAAAATGATCGCAGGGACGCTCCCCCCGGATTCGGGGGAGGTCCGTCTGGGCGCGAGCCTGAAGATGGGATACTTCGCGCAGCAATCGCTGGACGTGCTGGACCCTGACTTGACCGTGATCGATCAGCTTCAAAAGGATTTTCCTCAGGACGGAATCGGTGCGTTGCGCAACCTGGCAGGCGCTTTCCAGTTCTCGGGTGACGATGTAGACAAGCGGATCCGGGCTCTTTCAGGAGGCGAAAAGTCGCGGCTCGCGATGGCGCGTATGTTGTACGATCCGCCAAATTTTCTGGTGCTTGACGAGCCTACCAACCATTTGGATCTGGCCACCAAGGAGATGCTGGTGGAAGCACTCAGTGGTTTCGAAGGCACCATGATTTTCGTCTCCCACGACCGCACATTTTTGCGCGGCCTTGGCTCCCGCGTGCTGGAGCTGGGCGGGGAGAGCGGTACGGAGCGCGATCCGGTGGTGTACCCGGGTTCCTACGTGGAGTATGTGCGGAAGCTGGGGCATGAGGCCCCCGGGATTCACGCGTAAGCGCGCGCGGCAGGCTGTCAATCGGCCCCACGCCCGCCACGGTGCGTTAATCTGTAAGAAACCCATGAGCAATCTGCAAGTCACTCTTCCGGACGGTAGTGTCCAAAGTGTCCCTCGGGGATCGACACCGCTGGATGTCGCCAAGTCCATCAGCCAACGGCTCGCCGACGATGCCCTGGTCGCCAAAGTGAACGGCGAGATGTGGGACTTAACGCGGCCCTTTGAAGCCGATGCCTCGCTACAATTGCTGACGCCCAAGAACCCCGAGGCGCTCGATGTGTACCGGCATTCCAGCGCGCACCTGCTGGCAGCGGCGGTGCTCGAACTGTTCCCGGAGACCAAGCTGGGGATCGGACCCGCCATCGAAAACGGCTTCTACTACGATTTCCATCCCAGGACTCCATTCGCTCCGGAAGATCTCGAGAAAATCGAAAAGAAAATGTGGGAGTTGCAGGCACAAGACCTCCCTTATCACCGTCAGATGATGCCCAAGGACGAAGGCCTGAAGCTGTACGGCGATCAGCCGATGAAGTGTGAATTGATCACCGAGAAGGCCGACGCCGTGTTTTCCGAATACACTCTGGGACCGCATTTCATAGACTTCTGCCGCGGCCCGCACGTTCCTTCGACGAAGAAGATCAAGGCGTTCAAGCTGCTCTCCATCGCCGGTGCTTATTGGAAGGGCAATGAGCACAACCAGCAGTTACAGCGAATCTACGGGACGTCATTTTTCACGAAGAAAGAACTTGACGATTACCTGGCGAGACTAGAAGAAGCCAAGAAGCGAGATCACCGCAAACTGGGTCAGGAATTAGACCTGTTCAGCGTCCAGGAACTAGCCGGGCCGGGCCTGATTTTCTTTCACCCCAAGGGCGGGCTGGTGCGCAAACTGATTGAAGATTGGATGCGCGACCAATATCTGGCTCGCGGCTACGACCTGGTGTACACCCCGCACGTAATGCGCTCGGACCTGTGGAAGACCTCCGGGCACCTCAGCCACTACAAGGACAACATGTTCGCGGGCATGGAACTCGATGACGCCGAGTATCGGCTGAAACCCATGAACTGCCCGGGACATATTTTGATTTACCGTGACAAGCAGCGTAGCTATCGCGAACTGCCGGTTCGGCTGGGTGAGCTCGGCACCGTATATCGCTATGAGCGCAGTGGAACCATGCACGGCCTGCTACGAGTGCGTGGGTTCACGCAGGATGACGCGCATATTTTTTGCACCCCCGATCAGATTGAAGACGAAGTGGTGAACTGTCTGGAGTTCGCCCTGGACGTGCTGAAAACCTTCGGCTTCGATCATTATGAAGCCGAGATTTCCACGTGGGACGGCGGCGCTAGCGGTAAGTACGACGGGACAGCGGATCTGTGGACTCTGGCCGAAGGCGCGCTCCAGCGGGCTGTGGATCGCCTGGGGATCAAGGCGCCCGTGATGCCGGACGAAGCCGCGTTTTACGGGCCAAAGATCGACGTAAAGCTGCTGGACGCGCTGGGGCGCAAGTGGCAGCTTTCCACTGTCCAATTCGATTTCACGCTGCCGATGCGGTTCAACCTGGAGTTTATTGCCGAAGACGGCAAGAAGCATCAACCGCTGATGGTGCATCGCGCGCTATACGGCAGCATTGAGCGCTTCTTCGGGACGCTGGTGGAGCACTATGCGGGTGCGTTTCCGCTGTGGCTGGCGCCCGTGCAAACGATAGTCCTGCCGATCACGGACCGGCATACGGAGTATGCCAAGCAGGTACAGGCGAAGCTCGTCGCCGCCGGACTGCGCTCGCAGTTGGACGACAGAACCGAAAAGGTGAACCTCAAGATTCGCGAGGCGCAGCTACAGAAGATCCCCTATATGCTGGTGGTGGGAGATCGGGAAGTCGAAGCTGGCACAGTCGGGGTGCGGCATCGCAAGCGCGCGGATCTGGGGGCCAAGCCGCTCGATCAGTTTATTGAAGAAGTGCGCGCGCTGGTGGAGACGAAATCCGTGGCGGAGTGATACCACCAATATAGTAAGGATTTTTACCGCGTGCCTCTGCGATTTGCAGGATAGAGTCGGCAGCAGGTCGCGGGTTAGCCAAATAGCCTCCGCCATTTCAGGAAGCATGAACCTACTCGACGAGATTCTGCACAAGACCCATTTCGGCGCTTGCGGCGCAGCCTGGAGTGCGCACGAAGGCGGCTTGGAGCTGGCATCCTTCAATCCTGCCTCCGGCGAGGAATTGGGCCGCGTACGCTTGGCCTGCGCAGAAGACTATGAGGACGTTGTGCGCGGAGCTGCGGCCGTTTTCGAGCGCTGGCGCATGCTCCCCGCGCCAAAGCGTGGGGAAATTGTGCGAGAAATCGGTGAGGAACTGCGGCGGAACAAAGACGAACTCGGCTCGCTGGTCACGCTGGAAATGGGTAAGATCCTTGCGGAAGGCAGAGGCGAAGTCCAGGAAATGATCGACATCGCCGATTTCGCAGTCGGTCTTTCTCGTCAGCTCTACGGACTTTCGATGCACAGTGAGCGGCCAGGCCACCGCATGTATGAGCAGTGGCATCCCTTGGGCGTGGTGGGGGTGATCAGTGCATTCAATTTTCCCGTCGCGGTGTGGGGTTGGAACGCGCTCATCGCGATGGTGTGCGGCGACGTCGTAGTGTGGAAGCCATCGCTCAAAACACCTTTGTGCGCGATTGCGGTACAGCACATCTGTAACCGGGTCTTAGAGCGGCATGGCTGGAACGGAGTCCTGAATCTGGTGATTGGGGACGATCAAGTTACCGGAGCGCAGCTGCTTGCAGATGGCCGCGTGCCGCTGATTAGCGCCACTGGATCCACGCGGATGGGTTACGCCGTCGCGCGGGCAGTGGCGGGACGGCTGGGACGGACGCTGCTCGAATTAGGCGGAAATAACGGGGTCATCGTAACTGCCGACGCGGATGTGGATCTGGTTGTCCGGGCAGCGCTGTTCGGGGCCGTCGGCACGGCCGGCCAGCGTTGCACATCGCTGCGGCGCTTGTTCCTGCATCGAGGCATCGCCCCGGCGATTACGGAGAGGTTGATTGCGGCTTATCAGCAAGTGCGCATTGGCGATCCGTGCGAAGCCGCGACCCTAATGGGCCCGCTCATTGATGGCTCCGCAGTGAACCACATGATGGATGGTCTCCGCCGAATTCGCGAGCAGGGTGGCGAAGTTTTGTACGGAGGCAAACATCTGCACGGCTGCTTCGTCGAGCCCGCAATCGTCCGCGCACATCGCGGCATGGCCATTCTTAAGGAAGAGATCTTCGCGCCGATTCTTTACCTGATCGAATACGAGACTTTGGACGACGCCATCGCCTGGCACAACGACGTTCCGCAGGGCTTGTCTTCGGCAATCTTCACCGATAGCCTCGCGGCTGCGGAAACATTCTTGAGTGCACGCGGCAGCGATTGCGGAATCGCCAACGTCAATATCGGCACCAGCGGCGCGGAAATCGGCGGCGCATTTGGAGGCGAAAAGGAAACCGGAGGTGGCCGCGAATCCGGCAGCGACGCATGGAAGGCATACATGCGGCGGCAAACCGTCACCGTAAACTGGTCCGGTGAATTGCCTCTGGCGCAGGGAATTAAGTTCGCGGTCTAGCTACTTCTTTTTCGTGGGCCGTGGACGTTCCGTGACAAGTTGCTCTAAGGTGTTCCGCACGGTCGTCTCCACCTGGCCCTTCGCCAGGAACGGATCGTTTCCGAAATATTGCTGGCGAACCATGCCCTCTCTATCCACGAATATGAGGATGGGCACAAAGGGCCGTATACCCGGGGAAAGGTTGGCAAGTTTTTGGATCGCTTCCGGGTAAACGAAACCGAGCGGAAAGTTAATCTTGTAACGAGCTATAAACGGAGGCACCAAGTTTTTTTGATTGGATCCCGCTATCGCGCCGATCATTTGTACTCCGCGCGGCCCCAGTTCCCTTTGAAGACGCGTCATCATTTCGGCGGTGGCAATGCATTCCGGACAGCGGGTGGTGATGACGGCGATCAGCACCGTCTTACCCAAGTACTCGCGCGCCGTGACGGTGGTGTTTCCCAGGCTTTCCATCGGAATGTCCGCCAAAGGGCGGCCTGGGGGAAGCGCCGCCGCCAAGGCAAGGGAGCATCCGAGAGTTAGCGTGAGAAGAATTCCGCGTGGCAACATCATTGACTATCTTAATTGATTTTCCACTTCTTCCAGCCACTCCGGCCGCTTGAGGACCTCCCGCGGGCGACTGCCGTCGGGAGGGCCGATAATGCCATCGCGTTGCATCATGTCCAGAATGCGCGCGGCGCGGCCGTAACCGAGGCGCAGGCGTCTCTGCAACGTGGAAGTGGACGCTTTGCCCTGCTCGCAGACCACACGCACGGCTTCCTGATACATCGGATCTTCAGGACCTGCAAAATCCTCGGCATCGGAATCTTCGTCGTCGGTGGGCGGCGCAAGAAGGAACGATTGGTCGTAGTCGGGCTGGGCCTGCTGTTTCCAATATTCCACTACGTCGTTGGTTTCGCTCTCGCTGACATACGACCCGTGAACGCGCACCAGGCGCGAAGAACCCGGCGGAAGGAATAGCATGTCTCCTTTGCCCAACAGATGTTCGGCGCCCATCACGTCCAGCACCGTGCGCGAGTCTACGCGGGTGGCCACTCGGAAGCTGATGCGGGACGGAAAATTCGCTTTGATCAATCCGGTAATCACGTCCACGCTGGGCCGCTGAGTCGCCAAGACCAAATGCATTCCGACGGCGCGTGCCATTTGCGCCAGACGCGTCACGGATTCTTCGACCGCCGCGCGCTCCAGCATCATCAGATCCGCCAGTTCGTCGATCACAATCAGCACGTACGGAATCTGTTCCAGTTCTTCTTCCGCGCTCTCCTCCTCAAATAGACTTCGTGGCTCGGCCTGCAACTGCCGGATCTTGCGATTGTACTGTTCGATGTTGCGTACGCCACGAGACGCCAGCAGTTTCAAGCGCCGCTCCATTTCCAATACGGCGTTACGCAACGCGTTCGTGGCTTTCTTGGCGTCGGTGATCACAGGCGTGAGCAGATGCGGAATGCCTTCGTAGAGGCCAAATTCCAGGCGTTTGGGGTCCACCATGATCATGCGAACCTGATCGGGCGTGGATTTATACAAGATGGACATGATCAGCGAGTTCAGCATCACGCTCTTACCCGCCCCCGTGGAACCGGCGATCAGCAAGTGCGGCATGGAATCGAGCGCCGCCACTTTGATACGCCCGTTAATGTCCTTGCCCAGAGCCACGGTAAGCGGCGAAGGAGAATCGCGGAATTCGTCGGATTCCAAAATCTGCCGCAGCGCGATCACTTCCCGTTTTGAATTCGGCACTTCAATACCCACCGTGGGTTTGCCGGGGATGCGTTCGATGAGAATGGATTCCGCCTGCAGGCCCAGGCATAGGTCTTCGGTTAGCGTCGTGATCCGCGAATATTTCACGCCAGCTTCAGGCTTGAATTCGAACGTGGTGACCACGGGCCCGGGATTGATCTGCGTCACCGAGCCGTGCACGTTAAACTCTTCGAATTTGGCTTTGATGCGGGCTGCCGTATCTTTGAGCTCCTGCGTATCGAACGTCGTGCGGGCTGGAGGTTCGCTTAACAGACTTGTAGGTGGCACCTGAAATACCGCTTTTCGCGAGGTTTCGAGCGATGGCTGTTTGATTTTCCGTCCGCGCGATATCTCCACTGGGGCGGGCGGCGGGGGATCCAACTGGATCGGCTCCGGCGCTTCATATTCCAGAGTATGTATCGGAATGTCCTCTAATGCCGGCTCTCTTGCAGGTGCGCGCTTGGATACACGTTCCGGCTCGGCGGCAGTAGGAGTGAACGGGGGAGTGGATTCGCGCAGCAGCGGGGCTTGGGCTTCCAATGCCGTTTGTTCCTCTCGCAACATCGCGCGCCGCAACTCTCGCTGGTCGGCGCGCTGTTTGGCGATGATGACCCGCTGTTCGCGCCATGCAACCAGACGCGAGGCGATCCGGCGGCCCAACGCCATAGGCCGCCGAAACCAGGTTTCTAACAAGGCCACTTCAAACTTCGAAACAAGGTAAAGGCCCACGATCCAGCAGGCGGCCGTGAAAAGCGCCGCACCAGTCAGATTCATGGATGCGGCAAGGCTATCGGCTAGCATCAGCCCCGCCAATCCTCCGGCAGGCAGCGCACTAGCTAGAGGACGCCACTCCGCTGCGAAGCCGAGAGCCGCGCAAGTGGAAGCCATCATGAGGGCCGCACCGGCGATTTTGGCCCACGGAGCAGCAATTGGCGATTGGCGGATCCACCACCAACCCAGCAGCAGGATGAATGCGGGGAGGCCGAAGGCAGTCAGTCCAAAGACCTGCAACAGGAAATCCGCAAGATGTGCGCCCACTCGTCCGGTGAGATTCAGAGGTTTCACGGCGGCGCTGGCCGTATTCCAGGAAGGGTCAAAGGGATGGTAGGAGGCCAGGGCGATGAGAAGAAACAGGCCCGCGAATAGAAACACGACCGCGACGGCTTCATTGAGCCTCGCGTGAGAGGTAGGTCCTAAAAGTCTCATTCCCCGCCAAAGCGGAAGAATTGCGCCAGAGCGATTACTATTATGCCAAAAATCAGGCGGTACGCGATGAAGAAGTTGAAATTACGGCGCCGGAGGTAGTTCATGAACAAGCCAATCACAAGATAACCCGTGAGTCCGCTCACAAGAATTCCGACTAGAAAGGCCGCGCGCATGTCGGGTGGCAGTCCACCCTCTTTGTACAAGTCGTAAAAATCCTTCAGTGCGGCCGCGCCGATTGCCGGGGTGGAAAGCAGGAAGGAAAACCGGGCGGCGGATTGGCGGTCGAAATTGCGGAACAGGCCGGCCGCGATGGTGATGCCGCTGCGCGAAGTTCCAGGAACGATGGCCAGCGTTTGGGCGAATCCGATGAGCAGAGCGTCCGCGGTATTCAAATGGCTCAGGTCTTTTTGACGGCGTCCAGAGCGTTCGGCCAGCCACAGCACGCCCGCGATGAGGATCATCATGATCCCAATCACTGTCGGGCTTCGCCATGTGGTTTCCGCCTGTTCCTTGAAAATGTATCCAAACGCCCCGATAGGAATGGTGGCGGCGGCCAGCAGCCATAGCAGCATTCGGTTGCGGCCCAGCGCCGGGTCGCCGTCAAAGCGCGCACCGAAGCCCTGCGCGAGCACTTGCACCCAGTCGCGAAAAAAGTAGATCAGGATCGCAGCGAGCGTACCCACATGCAGCGCAATATCGAACGCGAGCGAATGCGGGGGCCAGCCAAATAGCCATGGCACCAGTACCAGGTGTGCGGTGCTGGAAATGGGCAGGAATTCGGTCAGGCCCTGGACGATGCCCAGGACGATCACCTGGATCAGAGGCATGAACTTTCAAGAGTAGCGCATTCCTGCCCGGCTTCTATTCCTCCGCCGCACTAGGTGCGAGCTTGGCGGGGCCGTCGGATCCATGCCCGCTGTTGCGGGTGTAAAATCTTCCCATGATCCGAACTCTCTTACTCGCCTGCGCCGTGGTGACTCTAGCGGCGCAGACTACCGCCCCCAAGCTCGAGATCGCCACTACCGTGGCCTTCACCGAAGGCCCCACCGTCGATAAAGATGGCAATGTCTACTTCACTGAAGTCGTCAACCAGCGCATCATGAAGCTCAGCAGTGCCGGACAACTCTCCGTCTTTCGCGAAAACAGCAACGTCTCCAACGGCCTTCTCCTCGACCCGCAAGGCCGCCTGATCGCCTGTGAAGGCGCAAATTTCGAACGTCCCGGCTTCAAGCTTTCCGGAAAGCCGCGCGTCACGCGCACGGATATGAAGACCGGCAAGATCGAAATTCTCGCGGAAAGCTACCAGGGCAAGCCGCTCACCGGTCCGAATGACGTCACCATCGACGGCCAGGGCCGTCTGTATTTCACAGACCCTGGCGGACCAGCCATCTACCGCATCGATGTTACTGGCAAGATCGCACGCATACTCAGCGCTCCGGACATCCAAAGGCCGAACGGCATCCAAGTGTCGCCCGATAACCGTACGCTTTATTTCATCGAGGCCAATAGCGCACAAGGCGGCGCGCGCATGATTCGCGCTTACGACCTGGCTGCGGACGGCACGGTGAGCAAGATGCGTGTGCATTACAACTTTTACCCAGGCCGTAGCGCCGATGGAATGAGCATAGACACGGCCGGGAACCTGTACGCATCGGCGGGACTGATGAGTTCGCGCGGCACGTCTGAAACCCTGGACACCAAGACCGGCGTCTATGTGATCTCACCGCAAGGCAAGCTGCTGCGATTCATTCCGGTCCCAGAGGACCTTATCACCAATAACGCTTTCGGCGGGCCGGATATGAAAACGTTGTACGTGACCGCTGGCAAAAACCTGTACAAATTTCGGGTGGATATCGCAGGATTGCCGCGCTAGAAGGGCGCGGACCTAACGCCGCGCCAGCACCATTTGAAAAGTGCTGCCGCGGCCTCCCGTGATTGGTTGGGGCGCGGACGCTTCCAAAGTCTCAAGCGTGGTTTTCGGCATGTAGTGCGCGAGGATTTCGCGATAGTCTGCGCCGCGCTTAGCCATATCCAGCGCCCCGAGCTGGCACAACCCTACTCCGTGCCCCGATCCGGCGCCTTTGCGCGCGCATGCGACCGAATGAAATGGATAATTCATCACATGCCAGCCCGCATCGACCAGAGTCTTGGTATGGCCGCCGCAGTTGGCTGAGTAAAGCGTTGGAACGATTTGACCGTGGTAGGTAAGTACCTGTCCCTCCGTCTCATGCGCGGCTCGGCTGGCAGTGATATCGGAAGGCCGCGGTCCTTGCATCAACTGGCAGTGCGCGGCATCGCAAAAATCGAAATCCACGTGACGCCCGAGCGCGCCCATCAAATAAGAGCGCGTGGCCACCGCTTGCGCCTTGCGCGCTTCAAACGGCACCGCAATCGAACTCTCCGCTGCGACGATGGACGCCACTGCGGTTTCGATGTTCATCTCCACTACGGCCTGCACCGCACCATCTTTCCTGCGCGTTTCAAGACGTCCATAATATTCCCGGCGCATCCCGCCTGGAATGGAAAGCACAAAACGAGCCATCGCCCCGCCGCGCCCAGTGACGCGTGCATTGCCATTGAGTGTGCGGACATGTTTGTCGTTGAGAATCTCGCTGCGCGCCTGCGTGTGCACCACTAGCACTGTATGCGCCGCCGGGCGCACTTCCAACAGGACGGGGTGAAGTGCTCCGAAAACGCCGATCTTAACGGTTGCTAATGCCAATGCCAGCATGAGAAGTGATGGACAAATGCGGAAAAACTCGATTTGCTGGGGGGAGACTTTTATTATACCTTCCTTCGGCCGCACGCAAGCACAAAAAGACCGCTAAAATGGCCTTCAGTGGCCAAATTTGACGCTCTGCTGATAGTCTCTTTCGGCGGTCCGGAAGCCCATGACGACGTCATCCCTTTTCTCGAGAACGTGTTACGGGGAAGAAACGTGCCGCGTGAGAGGCTCCTGGAGGTTGCGTACCATTACTATCATTTTGACGGCCGAAGCCCAATCAACGCTCAAAACCGAGCCCTGATCGAGGCCTTACGCCCTGCCGTGGACCTTCCCATTTATTGGGGAAATCGCAATTGGCATCCGTTCCTGGCCGACGCGGTACGCCAGATGTGGGATGCCGGCGTGCGGCGCGCGATTGCTTTCACGACTTCAGCGTTCGGATCTTATTCAGGATGCCGGCAATATCTCGAAAACATTGCGAGCTCTCGCGCGACGGTGGGAGAGCACGTGCCGGAGATTGTCAAAATTCCGCCGTTCTCCGGGCATCCACTATTCGTGCAGGCGATGACGGATCGAGTGCGCACCGCTCTGGCACAGTTACCCGGTTCACGCGTGATCTTCACCGCACATAGCGTACCGCTTTCGATGGCTGAAACGAGTCCCTACGTTTTGCAACTCGAACAAGCCTGCCGCAAAGTGGCGCAAGGCGCTGGTGTCGAAGATTGGAAGCTGGTGTATCAAAGCCGCAGCGGCGCTCCGGGCCAGCCATGGCTGGGACCGGACATTTGCGATGATCTGCGCAAAGACGCCCCGCGGCGCGATACCGTAATCGCACCCATCGGATTTCTGTCCGATCACATGGAAGTGCTTTATGATCTGGACACCGAAGCGCGCGCCGTGTGCGACGAACTCGGGATTCGCATGGTGCGCGCGGAGACCGTCGGCACGCATCCCGCGATCATACGCATGATTGCTGAGTTGGTCCAACAGGAACCGCAAGCTTGCGCGGAGACCTGCTGTCCCTCACCGCGGCGTCCGTAAAGCCGCACGTGGGAGAATCTGTTCGGCCTCACGAGACGGCCCGTTTCGACGAGTGAACGGAGTATCTGCAGGATTCAACGAACCGCCATTAAACGGTAGACTTCCCGTTTCGACAGACCGCGATCCTTGGCAACTTTCTTAATGGCGTCCATGCGGCTAAGACCGGCCTGTTCCGCTAGTTCGACAGCGTGTTCAACCGGCAGGTCGGGTTGAGCCGCGTGTGACTCCCCTTTGCCGATCAACAATGTAATCTCACCCTTCACGGTCGTGCGCGCAGCGAGCTTTTCTCGAATCTCTTGCGCATTGCCGCGCAGAAATTCTTCATGCATTTTCGTCAGCTCTCGCGCAACAACCACGGGCCGTTCACCCAGCACTGCGTGAACGTCTTCCAAAGCACCGAGAATGCGATGCGGCGTTTCGTAAAAGATCAATGTGCAGGTTTCGCTCTTCAATCCTTCGAGCGCGGCACGGCGCTGCGAAGACTTCGCGGGCAAGAATCCGCAAAAGCGGAACGCATCGGTAGGAAGGCCCGCGGCGCTCAACGCGCCCACGCCTGCGGAAACGCCGGGAATGGGAACCACCACGATTCCGGCGGAGATCGCGGCTCGGACCAAACGATAGCCGGGGTCTGACACCAGCGGAGTGCCAGCATCGGTTACTAGTGCACCGCTTTCGCCCGCTTGGATGCTTTCCACCAGCTCCATGGCGCGCTCCGCCTCATTGTGATCGTGGTAGCTCACTAACGGTTTGGAAATACCAAAGTGATCCAGAAGTTTGCGCGACTGGCGCGTATCTTCGCAAGCGATGAAATCGCACTCGCGCAAAATACGCACCGCACGCAAGGTGATGTCCTCCAGATTGCCAATGGGCGTGGCAACGATAAAAAGATTTCCGGGAACGGGTTCCATGCACGTAGTACGATGAAACGGTAACCGAAATGGCATCATCGACACAAGCTGTGCCGGGTTACTACATCTGGGAGACGCCGGAGAATCCCGTCGTCATACACCTTTCTCTGGATGTGGTAGACCGTCTTTCCGCCGAAGTCATGCGCGGCTTCGGAGCCGTTCGCAAACGAGGCGCGGAGATCGGAGGCCTCTTGACGGGCGCCATCGAAAAAGGCTCTCCCACCGTGGTTCGCATCGATGGATACGAAACCGTTCCGTGCGAATATCGGCTGGGCCCTTCGTATCAATTCGCCGAAGAGGATAGTGCGGCGTTCGAAAAGGCAATCGGACGCCATCGTCCCGTGGGCTATTTTCGTAGCCATACTCGAGACGGCATGTCGCTCGCGCCAGAAGACATGGAAATTCTGGACCACTTCTTTCGCGAGCCGGAGTATGTCGCACTGTTGATCAAGCCGTATGCGATGACTGCGAGCGTCGCGGGGCTTTTCGTACGGGAAAATGGCGTGTTCCCCGAAACTACGCCTTTAGAATTTCCGTTTCGCAGGAACGAACTCGCCGGCGACGTGCCTCCGGTCCGCCGGCCCATGATGGAACGCCGCACCAGGATTGAACTTCCCATGAATAATCTCGCGTCTCCTGATTTATCTTTGCTGCAAGGCTCCGCGGAACCCGTGCGGGAAATGGAAACACCAAATACGGCCGCTCAGCCGCACACCCCCTTGTCGTGGGGTCCGGCCATATGGATCACGCTAGTGTGCTTCCTGCTGTTGGGTGGAATCCTGGGATTCGAAGTGGCGCGCTCCACCCCTTTCGCAGCGCCGCGAGACGTCTACACTTTAGCGCTACGAGTGGCAAAGAATGGTGATAATTTGACGGTGTCGTGGAACGGCCAATCCCCGCTGGCGCAAGCGGCGCGAAACGGAGTACTGGAAATCGTCGACGGCGCGAGCAGCCGGCCGATCCAATTGGACCCCGCGCAGCTCCGCAACGGCCGCTTGATCTACCGCAACGCCTCGCCCAATGTGCGCTTTCGCTTGACGATGAACCCGGAAGCGCGCGTCAGCATCACAGAATCGGCGGAATGGCGCCAATAGCGCGAATATTACCGTTATTCCGCGCGACGCTTTTTCGCCAGGCGGCTTAGCGCCGCGAGTTGCCCTAGATACTCCTTCAAGGGCCGCGCAGGAGTGCCCCACAGCACTTGCCCGCCGCGAACGATCTTCGAAGTCAATACGCCGCTCCCCGATCCCAGAACCGCCCGCGACTCAATACGGGCCTTGTCCCCGATGCCCACCTGCCCTCCGATCACCGCATAGTCTTCTACGACGACGCCACCAGACAGCCCG
The DNA here is from genome assembly GCA_902826605.1 of uncultured Acidobacteriota bacterium. GTDB lineage: Bacteria > Acidobacteriota > Terriglobia > Bryobacterales > Bryobacteraceae > Palsa-187. The sequence goes on along the minus strand of CADEFM010000018.1, from coordinate 43,586 downwards.
GTTTGAGCGGCGATTACCACATGACGCCCGATGCGGCAGTTGTGCCCGATGTGGACCATGTTGTCAAGTTTGGTTCCCTCGCCGATCATGGTTACGCCCAGCGCCGCGCGATCCACGCATGAATTTGCGCCAATCTCGACCCGATCGCCGATTTCCACGCGTCCAATCTGCGGGAAGTTTTCGTAAGCTCCATTGATGAGCACGTAGCCGAATCCATCCGCCCCGATCACGCATCCCGAGTGCAGCACCACGTCGCCGCCAACTGTCACGCCCGCGTAGATGCTAACGCGCGGATGGATGGTTGTTTGATCGCCGATGGTGACGCCATCGCCGATGGTTGTCCCGGCGCCAATCACGCAATCCGCGCCCACGCGCACACCGTCCCCCAATGAAACGAAGGCGGCAACATGTGTGCCGGCGCCAATCGTAACATCCGTTCCCACCACAACGGTCGGGTGCATGCCCTCAGGAAGCACCGTCTTCGGATGCAGCTTGGCTATCACGCGTGCCGCCGCCGCGCGTGGATGCTCGACAACTATGACCGTCCGGCCACTCGAGTTCGCGAAATCCCGGGGGACCAGCAGACAACCGGCATGAGCGGTGTGAGCGAGTGCGACAGCCTTGCCGCCGGCGACGAAGGCCAGGGCGTCGGCCCCCGCTTCTTCGAGCGATGCGACGCGGCTGATTTCGCGATCCCCTTCCCCTTCCCAGGGCGCATTCAACCATTGAGCGAGTTCTCTGACAAGCACCAGACTAGTATGACATCGGACCTTCCATATTCCGACTCGGTGATGTAAGGTGGACTTTAGCACTGCGGTAAATACAGCGGCAGAGGAGACACAATGAATAAAATTCTCGTGGTTGCGTTGCTATTCATTCCTGCGGTAATTCCCGCCGCGGCACAGACGCCCGCGTCCTCTGCCAATCCCCTATCCACGTGGTTGCGAGATGCCTATTTGCGAAATCGAAATAATATCTTGCGAGCCGCGGACAGGATGCCGGGGGAAAATTACGGCATGCGGCCAGGCGCGCAGGAGGAAGTGCGCACTTTCGGCGCTCAAGTCGGGCACCTCGCCAACTACAACTTCCTGTGGTGCTCTCAAGCCAAAGGCGAAAAGAATCCCAAGACCGGCATCAATCTGGAGAAGCTATCCACTAAAGCGGAGGTCATCCAAGCGTTGAACGAAGCCTTTGCGTATTGCGAAGGCGTATACAACTCCCTGACGGACGCCACTGGTACGGAGATGATCGATATCACGCAGGAAAACGGCCGCCAGACACGCAACTTAAGAATGGGCCTGCTGATCCTGAATTATGGCCACAACAATGAGATCTACGGAAGCATGGTGAGCTATCTTCGAATGAAGAACATCTCGCCAACGGGTTCGGAGCCGCGACCGCAGACGAAGCAATGACCGGACGCCGTGTATGTTGGCGTTCTGCTAATCTGAGATTTACCCCTTGAACCGCAGTGAGGTGTATTTTTGCTGTCTCTATACCTGCCTTTGCTCGGATTGATTTTTCTCGGACTAAACATAGATTCTGCTTCGCCATACAATATCCGCCCCGTCGGCACATCCTCCGATCGAGAATATCGCCTCAGGATGTACCATACCCACACGAACGAACGTCTGGACGTCATCTACCGGCGGGGGAACGCCTATGTGCCCGAAGGACTCGACCGACTGAATCGCTTTCTTCGCGATTCTCGTACTGCTGAGGTCCATCCTTACGACCCAAAAGTTTTCGATTTGCTCCATGACCTGGAAACCGTCGTCGGGCGGCCGAACGCCGAACTGCAAATTGTGTGCGGCTACCGGACCCCACGAACAAACGAGTATTTGCGAGCGAATACCGGAGGCGTCGCAAAGACAAGCAGGCACATGCGTGCTGAAGCGATTGACATCCGGCTTCCAGGCACCGCGACCGCGCGTTTGCGGGACGCCGCTCTCAATCTAAAACGCGGGGGCGTCGGTTATTACGCGGCCTCGAATTTTATTCACGTGGACGTCGGCCCAGTACGCCGCTGGTAACTTGCGGCTGCGATTCCTCCATCTGCGCCGCGAGCTTGGCATCCTCGCCATACAGGTCTCGAAAGAAATGTACTTCGCCATCTGCCGTCACCGATGCCGTTTCATATATGAGGAAAATCGGAATTCGATGTTTCAATTGTGCCTGCACCGGTTCGGAACCCCCTTTTGCCTCCGCGATGCGCTCAGGGGGCCACGTCGGGTCATCGGCTAAGAGCCATTCTGCAAGAGCCCACGGTTTCTCCAAACGTACACATCCATGGCTGAGCGCCCGATCATCCTTCCGAAAAAGAGAGCGAGCGGGCGTATCGTGTGCGTAGACGTCGTGGTCGTTGGGAAACACGAACTTGATTGAGCCCAGCGCGTTATTCTTACCGGGCCGCTGCCGGACTAGAAATTGGCCTGATTCAAGTTTTGCCAGTATTCCATCAGAAATTCCCCTGTCCGCGACCACCCTGCCGCGCGAATCGGTAATCTCGTAGTCGTTCTTCTCCAGATAAGATTTGTCTTTCCTTAGGCTCGGCACGATCTCATTTTTCTGGATGCTTAGGGGCACATTCCAATAGGGATTGAAAATCAGAGATCCCACCTGGCCACTAAGCAGCGGGGTCGGAGAACCCGGCTTGCCGACGATCGCGCGCATCTCCAGCTCCACTTCGTTGGTATCGTTCATCACGCGGAGCATGAATTCCGGAATGTTCACGACAATCATCGGTCCGGTTGAGCTGCCAGCCGGCCATCTCATCCGTTCCAAAGTCATCTCAATTTTCTGAACGTCCTCTTCGAGAGGGGTGTTCAGCGCATCAATCGTCGCTTTACCCAGCCGTCCATCCGCCTGGAGGCCATGCCGATTTTGAAAGCGTCGCACAGCATCGGCGAGATCTACCGAGAATTTCCCGGTCCCGGCGGATTCACCGCTTTGCGGCAGGTCGCCTAGAATCCGCAAGCGATCCGCCAATCTTGAGGCGTTCTCGTACGCGTCGCCAGATTCGATCGGCCGTGTCACCGCTGGAAGGTCGAGGCTCCCTTGATCCCCGGCTGCAAGCTGGCGATAAGTTTGAAGGGCCAGCTTCAACTGGGTATATGCGTTTGAGGCAGGCTCCAGCGCTCTTAGTTCACGCTCAACGTCGTTACCGTGCGCCAATTTTGCGTAGACAAACTCTGCTCGTGATTGACCCGGCAAGAATTTTCCACTCTTGTGGGGATTCGCTCGCCCGAATCGGAGATCATTGACCAGTATGAGAGCCGCCGCAGTCAGCGAAACATCCTGAATCGCCGGATCGGGCCGCATGATCGATTCGATGTACACACTGTAGCTGCCTGAGCGCATCCCCCAGCCATCTGAATTGCGAAGAACTTCGAGGAGCGAAAGCGCTTGTGGGGTGAACTGTCGTTGTGAATTCAACCAAACCGGCTTCTCCCCGGAACGGGTGTAAATCGTCTCGGCGTCTTTGCGGACATCAGGCCGAACTCCCTGTGTATGGGCGAGCAAATCGAGAGTCTCGTCTACTCGTTGCTCGAAACCATGTTCCCTCGAACAGCCCATCAATGTCGCGGCCGCCACAACTGCCGCCATCCGCTTGGTCCACTTATGAGCAGTCACGTATTGAGGAAAGCAAGTGGCGGGCCATTGCAGAAACCGATCAGTCCTCTTCGATTTAACAACTTAGCTAGCGTGGCGCGAACGGAAATAGCCGCCAGCGGTAAAATCGCCGCAGTCAAGTATGGTAAATCCGCAGGGAACTTCACTCAGGGAAGCATCGGTCAATGAAAAGCCAAAAAAGCGTTCCCTTTGGAGTTGCCTGTGCATGCTCCTGGCACCCTGTTGGGGAACGCTCATTTCCACGGTTCGGAGGACGTTCATCGTGGTTGTTTATTAGTAGTTTGGCGGGGCAGAAAATCTCACCCTAAAACGCGGTATCATAGCGCGATACCTATGTGGTCACAAACCTACACCCCTGTCGGCGACAGTGTCGCCCTTTCCACGCTAGTAGCTTCCATTCCTGTCGTTGTCCTGCTGGTATTGCTGGGCGTACTGCGAGTGCGATCCTGGCTCGCGGCGCTGTGCGGGCTTGGGGTCGCAGCATTGGTGGCCTTGCTCGTCTATCAGATGCCCGTAACGCTAGTGGTCAGTTCTGCACTGCTCGGCGCCGTCTACGGCGTGCTTCCCATAGGATGGATCGTTTACACCGCTATTTTGCTCTACAAGCTAACGGTGGACACCGGCAAGTTTGAAATCATCCGCAGCTCCATCGGCGGATTGACAGGGGATAGGCGGCTACAGGCACTTCTGATCGCGTTCGCCTTCGGCGCGTTCATTGAAGGCGCGGGCGGATTCGGAACGCCCGTGGCGGTGGCCGCCGCGATGCTTGCCGGCCTCGGGTTTGAACCATTTTATGCTGCCGCCATATGCTTGTTGGCGAACACGGCGCCGGTAGCGTTTGGCTCAATCGGCATTCCAGTAGTAACGTTGGCCGCTGTTACGCAGCTTCCACTCGACGTGCTCTCCGCCGACATTGGCCGGTTGTGCGCCCCAGTATCCGTACTAATCCCGTCTTACTTGGTGCTTGTGATGACAGGTTGGAAGGGCTACCGCGGCGTCATGCCGGCCGCCCTGCTGTGTGGAATCTCCTTCGCTGGAGTGCAGCTATTCACATCGAACGTTCTGGGTCCGTACCTCACCGATATCCTGAGCTCCCTGGCCGCGATCGGTGCATTGGTGGTGTTATTCAAAGTTTGGCGTCCTGAGGGCGCACCCGATGCCGCTCCTTCTGGGTATGCAACGCGCGAAGCTGTCATGGCCTGGACGCCTTACGTTTTTCTAGTGATCTTCGTGCTGTTGTGGGGTTCTACAGCGACAAAGACGATTCTCGACCAAGTGACGACGGTCTTTCCGTGGCCCGGGTTGCACAATCAGATTCTGCGGGTGGCGCCGATCACACCGACGCCTTCGCCATACGGGGCGATGTATACGTTCAACTGGCTCTCGGCATCCGGGACTTCTGCTCTGTTCGCGGTATTCGCAGCGGCCGCCGTCTTGCGCGTGCGTCCCGCCAGGCTGGCCCAGTTGACATGGGAAACAACGAAGCAACTCGCGCTGCCCCAGTTGACCATCTGCAGCATGCTGGCTCTCGCCTATCTGATGAACTATTCCGGCCAGACCGCGACGCTCGCCTTGGCATTTTCAGGCACGGGCGGCGCTTTCCCCTTCTTCAGCGCGATGCTCGGATGGTTAGGAGTGTTCCTGACGGGCAGCGATACATCGGCCAATGCGTTGTTCGGCAACTTGCAAATTGTGACAGCAGAGCGGTTGGGCTTCAATCCCGCGCTGATGGCGGCCGCGAATTCCGCGGGCGGCGTGATGGGTAAGATGATCAGCCTGCAAAGCATCGCAATCGCCGTGGTCGCAGCGGGAATGCACCGCAGCGAAGAATCCCGGCTCTTCCGCTTTACTCTGCGCCACAGTATTTTCCTGGCATCCATCGTCGGTGTGCTGACGCTGGTATATGCCTACGTGGTGCCGGGTTGGATGCGGTAGACTATCGGTCCGACGTCCCGGCCCCGCGCCGCCTCAAGTACGGCCATAATCCGGTCAGATAGAGCAGTAACAGGATTGCCTGGTATAGCGTGAGGGCGCTGGAAGCTGCGGCTCCGCTTCCAGGCACCGTCTTTTCGAAAATGGCGTAAAATGCCGCTTGCCCCACGCCAAGCCCCACGGGCGCAATTGGTAACGACATGGGCACGAACCCCAGGGGTACCAGGAACAGCAATAACGACGGCGGCACTGCATCCGCCGCTCCCACTGCGCGCAGTGCGGCGTAGATCGAAGCACACGCCAGCAAGTGTGCGGGAAGGCTCAACATCACCGCTCCCCACAAGCAGCGGCGCTCCGCACGATACGCGGCGAGAGCGTCGGCAGCGTGCTTGAAGAATCGCAGCAATGGAAACCTCTCTGACAAGCGCGCGGATAGCGCCACGAACGTTCCGCCCGCCCAAATCGCGGCCGCCAATCCAACCGCCAGCGCTACGCAGCCTCCCGCCGCGATCATGCTGAGCGCCAACAGAGCAGGGTTGCTCTGGACCAAACGCAAGTTAAACAGTACGCCCACGGAAACCACCAGCATCAAGCTAAACATGCCCACGATCCGATCCACGGCGATGGTAGTCACGGCGCGCACCTGATCGCGCCCCACTTCCTTGGCGATGTAGTAACCCTTGACCAGATCTCCACTCACCGCGCCAGGCAGGATGGTGTTAAACAGAAGTCCTATGCGCGTCAGCGCCATGGTCTGCCGGAAGGGAAGACGGAGCTGTTGGCCCACCAGCAACACATGCCAGCGCAGTCCAGCCAGCGTCAAGGACCCCGCCAGAAGTGCCGCAATTCCCAGCATCTCCGGCCACTGGCGCGCTCCTGCCGCGATCTGGGCGACGTCCAGGCGGCCGCTCCGAACCATCCAAACCAGAAGAGCTGCAGCCAATACGCCTTTCAGCGCCGTTTGCCACCACGCCGATTTGCGCGGATTCGATACCTGCGGATAAGGGGTACTCACGGAGGGTCTATTCAGGGTAACGCGGCCGGCCTGCGCAAAGAGCGTTGCCATTCGCGCAGACCGATTGCGCTCAGCGTGAGGAAAACCAGATAGAGAGCCGCAGTCAGCTTCAGGTTCTTATAGAGGTAAAGCGGAATATAAATGAGGTCCTCGGCGATCCACAGCCACCACGACTCCAGCAGCTTGCGCGTCTGTCCATATGTCGCCGCCAGGGAGAGCGCGCTCGTGACTCCATCCCACGCGGGAACATTCGAATCCGTGTAGCGGAAAAGAAATATAGCCAGGCCTGCTGCGGCGGCGGCCGTTGCCGGGGCCAGCCACATCCATGTGGAACGGCCGGTCCGCGTCACTGGTAGCTCGGCAAGGGCTGCGCCAGGATGCCGCCAGTGCCACCACCCATATGCATTCAACGCCGTGAACACGATTTGGAGTCCGGCATCGCCGTACAATCCGGTGCGGACAAACACCCCCAGATAGATCAAATTATTGGCGATGCCCGCTGGCCAGTTCCACAAATTCTGCCGCGCCAGCAGCCACACGTTGATGACGCCTGTGAGAAACCCAAGAATCTCGATGATGTTCGCGCCGGCCGGAGGCATCGCTCCTTCAGCTTACCGGGCGCGTACCTATCGCTGGAGTACACCCTCAACGGCCGCAGTCAGCACACAAATGATTGTGTGAGCAAATATGCCGTAGTGAATCCAATGGCGAGTGTAGCGGATGACGAGGCGGACGTCCTTCATGACCTCGTCTACTATGCTCCTTCAACCGCCACCGGTACCAATAGGCCAGCCCCTGGTTCTAAGGCGGTGCGTGAGAGAAAAGTTCTAGTACGCGCTAGTCCGATTCATGTTCATGCGAGACAATGGGAACAGATGTCGCAGAATCCATCGCATTCCCACCAGGCTCACCCGCACTATGCCGCTCCCAAGTTTCCTCCCTCCGAAACGGTGGCCGCTTTAGCCGATGGAACCAGGGTCAAGCGCCGCGTTCCGCGGATGCGTGCTTGCGATGAAAAGGACGAAAAAGGGGAGATTTGTTCCGGCCACCTCAAACGCTCATTTAACGATCCGAGCGACGTGAAAGACCGGTTTGGAAGTGAAATTTACCGCTGCGAGCGCTGCCGCACGATTTATCTTCCGAATCTGCAGGAAAAGCCGCGCACGGAAACACTGGCTTGGTAGGAATGGTCGTAGTACTACCGCAAAAAACCCCTCTGTTGCAACTTACGCCAACGATCAAAGGAGCGGTTGCAAATTCCTTTACCAACTCCCGCAAGCACGCTTACAAAAGTGCCGCTCGTATCTCTCGCCGACGCCCGTTCCAACAGAGGGCAGGTTTCAAAGGTACTTCATCAATTCGTTTCGTAGAATAGCACGCTGCACGCCAAAGATGCATGGGTTTATTTTCAATCACTTGCCCGATTCCGCGAGTTCGTCCTAGGAGAAGCGGACCCAGGGGCTGTGTCCGTGTGACACAATGGGCGTTGTCCGGTCTTCCCGTGGTTATCTTCGTCATTCTCATCTCTGCCGCAGTCGCGGTTTACGGCCAATCGGACGAGTTCCGCGTCTACACGGAATCTCCCCGGCTGCTCCTTACAAGAGCCAGGCTCCGCTTGGTACAGCGGGAACGCGAGCGCCAATCCATGCGTTGGCAACAATTTGACGCATTGGTGTCCGGCGGCGCTCCGATGCCCGAACCCGGCTTCGCTTTCGCGCTCTATTATCGCGCCAGCGGCAACGTTTCGTGGAGCAGACAGGCCGTCGAGTGGGCTCTTACCAACGCAGCGCAGGATCTGCGCCAGCTTGCACTGGTCTATGACTGGTGTGAGATGACGGGTGCCCAGCGGGATCAGTTGGGCGCTAAGATCGAACGTTCTCTGACAGGCGCTAACGCAATGGCGGGCAGCGACCTCGCGGCCCAAACCGCGCGTGCGCTGGCCGCCATTGCGTTGGCGGATCGCTTGCCGGATCAAGGTGAGGCCATTCTCAAGCCGATCATCGAGCAATGGTGGCGGAGCGATCTTGCCAAGCGCTTGGAATCGGGCCAGACGGTGATCCCACGGGACCGTACTTACGCGCTTTACGAATTGCTCCATACCATCCGGGACAATCTCAAGATCGACCTGCGGGAGGCAGCGCCCGGCTACTTCAAATTGTTGCCCACTGACCATCTGGTGAGCCACTATCCGACCCCCTATCATGCGGCCGAAAACGAGTATCGCGTCCCCACCTACGTGCGCGATGGTGAACCGAATCTGGAGGACGCTATGCGCTCGCGTGCCGCAGAATTGGCCATGGTCGCATATGACCCGAACGCCGCCGAGATTCAGTTTCTGCAGGGCTGGCTGATGCAGGATCGTTTCCAGTTGCGCAGCGCCCTGGGGAGTCCGTACGAGTTCCTATGGGCCAATCCTTATCAGCCGGGCCTCAGTTATTTTCAGATGCCGCTGGTGTTCCACAATGCCGCGAATGGGCGCCTCTTCGCGCGCACCAGTTGGGACGAAGACGCCACATGGATCGGGTATTTCGACGGTAATCTGCAACTATTCCGCGACGGAGAGGTGCAGACGCTCAAGTCTGGTGCTGTAGCCGAACCCATGCGCGTGGGCGGAACCGTTGTGATGAGCGCCGCTTCCCGAGACCAAACCCGCTTCCGTGCCAACGCCGAGGGCATTTTCGTGCTCGGCTTGACCCCCCGCACCATGTATGAAATCGAGGTCGACGATCAGGAACTTACCGAAGACGAAACCGATACAGGCGGCACTTTGGTGCTATCGCTGCCGGAGGGGATCGACGCGGGCGTGCGGCTGAAGCGGAGGGAGTGAGCGTCACAGCGCTGATTCGATGTCGGTTTGTGAAAAATCTCGGCCCTTGAACAGCAGCGGCTCTCCGGTTTCCTTGGCGAGAGCTTCCGCGAAGCAGTCTCCCAGATTCTGTCCGGGAATTCCGGCGAAGCTAAACGCTCATTCCGAAGGGAAGCCGAACCGCATTCCTGGATGATACCGAGCCCCCATCGGAGCGGAGCGACACTGGCACCTGGTTAGGGATCCAGTATCAACGTGTCCGTTGGTGTCGGCCACATTCGCTATGCTGATGGCAGGAACCTCACGGTGGCGACGCACTTCGAAAAGCTGAATGAAGATTGAGATGCGAAATCGGGCGCGCCAGAACCGAACGTGTGCACGGACGAGTCCGGCCTAGCACTCACGTTCTTTCTCAATCCGTCGCTCAATCCAAAGTTCCGTGACTACGATCGCGGCGAAATCTTCTTTCCGAATTGCTGGCGATATCGGCTCGGCTCATGGGCCACTGCCGCTTCCGCTGCTTGGCACCCGAGTGGGGAGATTTGTACGAAGTTACTGGTGACCTCCGCGAGAGTGGGCCGAAAAACTGGTTTCTGCTGAGACCGACTCGCACGGAGTTGAGCCGGCACTTTCTGTTTTACTTCAAAGACGAAACGTTTGAGTGCGATGCTGAGAGTTGGAGTTTTAGAATTTTGCCGATTTCGGATACAGATTGCGAACGCCTGCGTGCTTCTGAATGCCGAGTTACGTTTCAACGAACTACGCTGCTTGGCTTCCTACGGGACCTTCTCTTCGAACCCGTCCGCGTGGCCAAAAACTGGTTCCGTCGAATAAGGGCTAATCATTGAGTGGCCTATTGCGTCGTTGGTCGGGCTCTTGCGCCTCACGTCCGAGACCAAACTCGCTGTCGTGCCGACGCTGAGGGGATCACGCGGGTGTGCGATTGAAGCGCAGGGAGTAAATGTCACAGCGCTGATTCGATGTCGGTTCGTGAAAAATCCCGGCCCTTGAACAGCAGCGGCTCCCCTGTTTCCTTGGCGAGAGCGTACGCGAAGCAGTCTCCCAGATTCAGTCCGGCCTTGTGGCGCCCTTTTCCAAAATCGGAATACGCCTGCCGCGCAAGGTAGGCTTGTTCGATAGTTACCGGCTCAATGGCAATTCCGGCCCGTCGGAAGAATGCGTCCACTTGACGCGCGCCGCCCACGGCCTTGCTACCGGCTTCCACTACGGCGGAAACCTCTACGAAATTCATGGCGGAAATCCTGCAGACTTCCCCTTCGGCAATGGCTCGCGCAAAGACATCGGCATCTGGTTCCGCGAACAGGATCGCCACGACGGCTGAGGTATCCACAATCATCGAGGCAACCCGTGTTCATCATAGAGCAAGGTTGCGTGGTCCGCGCTAGCCTTCTTCAAGGCGCTCGCGCAGCGCTTTCCAATGGCCAACAACTCTTGCGCCGTCGCTTCAGCCTTACGTTTCCGGCGAACCCGGCCGAGCCGTTCACGTATGGCCTCTGTAACGGCCCGGGTCATGCTCTCACCGGTTTCCTGAGCGAGCCTTTGGGCAAGGACATGCGTTTCGGGATCTTTGATGTTGAGAGGCATTTTCCTCCACGGTAGATCTCGATTCTACCTTGTTTCATTATAGACTTGCGATAGTTGTATCGCTACGATTTCGTCTGCACGGGAACTTTCCCTTCTTCGATTCCGTTTGATCTCTGCATGAAACTTATCGCAGGCAGCCTCGCTGCTTTTCTGGTCACGGGCCTCATCGCAGCCTCGATCATTCTTTGCAGCGCCACACTGCACGTCACGAGGCGGACCGGCGCACTGGATTCCGGAACCGACTGGTCAAACGTGTCAGTTCGTGCCGCCGACGGCGCGAAACTAGTGGCTTGGTTTGCCGAACCACCAAAGAAATCCACGAACTGTGTGATGATCCTTCATGGCATCGGAGATTCGAAATTGGGCAGTGCGGGCTTCGCATCTCCATTTCTTGAAGCTGGCTATGCGGTTCTGCTGTCGGATAGCCGCGCTCATGGGGCCAGTGGCGGCGAGCTGGTTACCTACGGACTACGCGAAAAAGAGGACGTCCTGGAATGGATACGATTCCTCCGCGGGAGCGGATGTCGGCGTCTCTTCGGACTCGGTGAATCCTTGGGTGCCGCCGTGTTGATTCAAACTGCGGCGATCACTTCCGATTTCAGTGCGATCATAGCCGAATCGTCTTTTTCCAGTTTGCCGTTGATCGCACAATACAGAGTAGAAGCATGGATCGGTCTGCCGCACTGGGTGGGTCAACACGTTTCGATGGTGTTGGTACGAAGTGCGGCATTATACGCGCGAATGCGATATGGTGTCGATCTCGCACTGGCCTCACCGCTGGTGGCCCTGACCAAAGCAAGGACTCCGATTCTATTCATCCATGGATTGGACGACACCGCAACACCACCCTGGCATTCCCAAGTGCTCGCAGCCGCCAACCCAACCGCTGTGCTCTGGCTGGTTCCAGGCGCGGGACATTGCGGTGCATTCGCGACGAGCCCAAAGGAATTTCGTGAACACGTTCTGAGCTGGTTCGGCAGATTCCAACGATGAGGCATTACTCCTTTACTGCTATTATGGAGCTAAGGAGTAATTTACTTGCCGGCCGTCCTAAATATCAAAGATTCTGAAGCCTACGCGCTCGCGGCTGAATTGGCTCGAATCGAGAAAAAGTCGCTCACCGAGGTTGTCAAGGACGCCTTGAGGGAAAAGCTGACCCGCCAGCAGGATCAACGCAGGAAACTTGCGGACCGGTTAATGGAAATTGGCGCGCGTTGTTCCAGTCTTCCTGTCCTAGATCCGCGATCCCCCGATGAAATTATCGGGTACGACGAAAACGGAGTGCCGCGCTAGCATGGTGCTGGACACGTCGGCAATTGCGGCGGTTCTTTTTCAGGAACCGGAAGCCCGTGCAATCAGCGAAGCCATGGAAGGGGATCCAGTCAGGCTCATTTCTGCCGCGAACTGGCTGGAAGCGCAGTTAGTGATCCACGGGAGGCTCGGAGCGCAGGGCGGCCAGATGCTGGAATCCTTCTTCCGCGAACTGGCAGTGGAGACGGTGGCCCTCGACCGCATCCATGTTCAAACGGCACTTGCGGCGTGGCAACGTTTTGGGAAAGGGCGTCATCCGGCGAGCCTCAACCTGGGAGATTGCTGCGCGTACGCAACAGCCCTTTTGCAAAATCAAAAGCTGCTGTGCAAGGGAGACGATTTCAGCAAGACGGACGTGGATCGCGTCGCGTATTGACCTAAGTATCAGTGCCGTTGGTTCGCCTTCAAAATCTTCTTACGCAGCCGGATCGACTGCGGCGTTACCTCCACCAATTCATCGTCGCGGATGAATTCGATGGCCTGCTCCAAGTTCAGCAACCGCGGTGGGACCAGACGGATGGCTTCATCCGCGCTTGATGCACGCATGTTGGTGAGTTTCTTTTCCTTGACGATATTCACGTCCAGGTCGGCATCGCGGGCGTTCTCGCCCACAATCATTCCCTCATAGACTTCCAGGCCCGCCCCGACGAACATGTCGCCGCGTTCTTGAAGATTAAAGAGCGCGAAGCCCGTGGTCTTCCCCGCCCGGTCCGCCACCAGCGACCCGGTGGGACGCGTCGGAATTTCACCCTGCCATTCGATATAGCCGTGGAACAGCGAGTTCATGATCGCCGTGCCCTTGGTGTCCGTCATCATCTCACTGCGCAAGCCGATCAACCCCCGCGAAGGAATGTGGAATTCCAGCCGCACACGCCCAGTGCCGTGGTTCACCATCTTCGCCATCTTGCCTTTTCGCGAACCCAGCTTCTCAATCACCACGCCGACGAACATCTCAGGGCAATCGATCACCAGCAGTTCCACGGGTTCCGAGAGTTTGCCATCGACGGTGCGAGTGAGAATCTCGGGCTTCCCTACGGCCAGCTCAAATCCTTCGCGCCGCATCATCTCAATCAAGATCGCCAGTTGCAATTCGCCCCGGCCCATTACCTTATACGCGTCGGGACCACCGGCCTCCTCCACACGGATGGAAACGTTAGTCAGGAGTTCTTTGTCCAGCCGGTCCCGCAGATTCCGCGACGTCACAAATTGCCCTTCGCGGCCCGCGAATGGGGACGTGTTGATGCTGAACGTCATCGCGATGGTGGGTTCGTCGATTTGAATATGCGCGAGCGGTTTCGGCGTCTCGGCGCTGGTCACCGTCTCGCCGATGGTGATGCCCTCCACCCCCGCGATGGCCAGAATGTCGCCCGAACGCCCGACGGTTTCATTCACGCGCTTGAGGCCTTCAAAGGAATACAGCTTGGTGATTTTCGTCTTGTGAAACGAACCGTCCAGCTTGGCGATCGCCACTTCGTCGCCGTGCCGCAAGGTTCCGTTGAACACGCGGCCGATGGCCAGACGCCCCAGGTAATCGCTGTAATCGAGGTTCGCCACCAGCAATTGCAGCACGCCGTCGGGATCGCCCGGCGCACCGGGGATGTGCTCGATGATCGCTTCAAACAGGGGCCGCAGGTTGGTGCTTTCGTCGTCCGGTTTGAGCTTCGCGATCCCCTCCCGCCCATTCGTATAAATCACGGGGAAGTCCAGCTGGTCTTCACTCGCGTCCAGGTCGATGAACAGATCGTAAATTTCGTCGAGCACCTCAGGAATGCGCGCGTCCGGGCGGTCGATCTTGTTGATGACGACGATCTGCGGCAGCCGCGCTTCCAGTGCCTTCATCAATACGTACCGCGTTTGCGGCAGAGGCCCTTCGCTTGCGTCTACCAACAGCATCACGCCGTCGACGATCTTGAGCGCGCGTTCCACTTCACCGCCGAAATCACTGTGGCCGGGTGTGTCGATAATATTGATCTTGACGTCGCCGTAGCGGACGCCCGTGGCCTTGGACAGAATGGTGATGCCGCGCTCGCGCTCCAGGTCGTTGGAATCCATGACGCGCTCGGCGACGGCTTCGTTCTCGCGGAAAATGCCACTCTGGCGCAGCATGGCGTCCACGAGCGTGGTCTTGCCGTGATCTACGTGCGCAATGATGGCGATGTTACGGATGGAGTTGTTTGACATTCAATTTGCGGGGAACTTCTATTGTCGCATGGCCTTCGTAAGCCCTGCCCGCTCGTGAGATCATTGGCACGTGCGCTCGAAAATCACCCTTGCGCTGGTTGCGCTCGCTCTGACCGGATGCCATCGCCGGCCGGCTGCGCGCCCGGATTTCTTGGTTGCGGCTGCCGCTGATCTTCGCTTCGCCATGGATGAGATCGGCAAACGGTTCCAAGCAGCGCATCCCGAGGTCGCCGTAAAGGTCATCTATGGCTCCTCCGGCCAGTTCTACCAGCAGATTGAAAACGGCGCTCCCTACGACGTGTACTGTTCCGCGGACTTGGACTACCCGCGCCATCTGGCCCAGAAAGGCCTGGTCATCCCGGGTTCGGAGTTTCAATACGCAGTGGGCCGGATCGTGGTGTGGGTCTCGAATGCATCGGAGAAGCAGACCGGTGAAGTCGGCCTGAAGAATTTAAGCGATCCTTCCGTCCGCTTTATCGCGATTGCGAATCCGGCCCACGCGCCCTACGGAAAGGCCGCCGTGGCGGCCCTTAAGTCGCTCGGAGTATACGAGGCGGTGAAGGATAAGTTTGTGTATGCGGAGAACGTTTCCCAGGCGCTCCAGCAGGTTCAGACGCAAGCAGCGGACATCGGCATCATCGCTCTTTCGCTGGCACTCGCTCCCCCGGTCAAGGACACGGGCCGCTACTGGGAGCTGCCGCTAGAATCGTACCCGCGCATGAATCAGGGTGGCGTAATCCTGAAATCGTCGCAGAATTTAAGCGTAGCGCAAGCCTTCCGAGCCTTTGTGCTATCCGAGGAAGGCCGGGCCGCGCTCAAAAGCTACGGCTTCTCATACTAGTAGCGGTAGTGCTCGGGCTTGTACGGGCCATCCGGTGAAACACCAAGATAGTCGGCCTGCTTCTGCGACAGACGCGTCAGCTTCACGCCGATCTTTTCCAGGTGCAAGCGCGCCACTTCTTCGTCCAGCTTTTTCGGCAGCGTGTACACGCCCACTTTGTAGATGTCCTTGTTCGCCCACAGATCCAACTGCGCCAGCGTCTGATTGGAAAAACTGTTGGACATCACGAAGCTCGGGTGCCCGGTCGCGCAGCCCAGATTCACCAGGCGCCCTTCGGCCAGCATGTAGATGCTGTGGCCGTCAGGGAAGGTGTACATATCCACCTGCGGCTTGATGTTGGTGCGCTTCACGGTCTTGTCGGCGTTGAGCGGGTCAATCTGAATTTCGTTGTCGAAGTGGCCGATGTTGCAGACAATCGCCTGATCCTTCATCTTCCTCATGTGATCCAGCGTGATGATATCCACGTTACCCGTAGTGGTCACGTAGATATCGCCGCGGCCAAGAGTATCTTCCACCGTGGTCACTTCAAAGCCTTCCATGGCGGCCTGCAGGGCATTAATAGGATCGATCTCGGTCACCACGACCCGGGCGCCCATGCCCGCGAGAGATTGCGCCGACCCCTTGCCCACGTCGCCGTAACCGCAGATCACGGCTACTTTGCCCGCCACCATCACGTCGGTGGCGCGCTTGATGCCGTCCGCCAGTGATTCCCGGCAGCCGTACAGGTTGTCGAATTTCGACTTGGTGACAGAATCGTTCACGTTGATCGCGGGTACCAGCAGCTTGCCTTCCTCCTGCATCTTGTACAGGCGGTGCACACCGGTGGTGGTCTCTTCCGACACGCCGCGCCAGTCCTTCACCAGATCGCGCCAGCGCGAGGGATTGTCCTTCTGGACTTGCTTCAGCAGATCCTTGATCACCTTCTCTTCGTGGCTGCCCGAAGGAGTGTTCACCCAGTCGCTTCCGTTTTCAAGCTCATAGCCTTTGTGGATGAGCAACGTTACATCGCCGCCGTCGTCCACCACCAGTTGGGGACCCTGGCCGCCGGCGTGTGCGATGGCCTGGTTGGTGCACCACCAATACTCTTCGAGCGATTCGCCCTTCCAGGCGAACACGGGGACGCCCGCAGCCGCGATGGCGGCGGCGGCATGGTCCTGCGTGGAGAAAATATTGCAACTCGCCCACCGCACCGTCGCGCCCAGAGCCACCAGCGTCTCAATGAGCACCGCGGTCTGGATGGTCATGTGCAGGGACCCGGTGACACGCACGCCTTCCAATGGCTTGGTGGCCGCATACTTCTGGCGCACCGACATCAGGCCCGGCATTTCATGCTCGGCGATGGAAATTTCCTTGCGCCCCCATTCCGCGAGCGAAAGATCGGCCACCTTGTATTCGGATTGATTCAGCGTTGCAGTACCCATTACGTTGCGTGTTCCTTTATTAGCCGGGGGATCGTGATTTTCGGAAGATTCGTACTCTTTCTATTACATCCAATCGGACCCGTGCCGCGCAAATGGAGGTAGTAGGATCAATGTGCGGCAACGAATCCGATCCGTGCGGCTAGATTCGCCTTGTGAGATACCATGGGCTTCTGTGAACTGTCCCAGCTGCAATGCGCCGCTGTTTGGAACAAAGGTGTGCGGGTGCGGGTATGAATACCGCTCGAGCCTGTCGCCGATTGACCTGTCCTATGTGGAGGCGATGGTCGCTTTTTGGCGGATTTATTGGCCTGCGCAATTGTTCGGTATTGCGGCATACTTGCCAACCATGTTCTCGTTTCAGGTTTCCGGTAATACTTACATGCTCAATACTGGGGGCCTAAGTGCAACGGCCCAATTTCTGCTACAGGCCGGCCTAGGTGCGGTCGGATTGTTTCTTTTCGCACACCGTTTCTTGTCCTCGCCCTTTCGCACATTCTCAGTCCAATTGCTGAGCGTCTCCGCGATTCAAACGAATAAGCTTAACCTCCGACAGAGAGTGAAGATCTCCTCCTTTCTCTGGTGGCGTCAGATCGTGGCGGGATTTGCCGCCGCCATTCTCGCCGGACCGCTAAATATACTTCTCAGCCTGATCGGTTTACGCGCCGTGCTTGGAATCAATATCGGATTTTGGATTTCGATTCTGGCAACCGTGTTGGCTGCCGGGCCAATCATCTTGAAAATGTTGATTGGGCACGAGTTCAAAGACTTCCGTTTTGAGGTCACACGTTAGAGCTCACACTGATACTTTGGAAATACACCCCGGGAATCGAAACGCTTATCCGGTAGCTCGCACAAGTCCCTCCACCGTATTCAGTCGGCTCCAAAGGGCAGTCGCGCTTTCACGACGTGTGCCGGATCGGCGAGTATCTATCTTGTGGGTGCCCCGTCAACTTCCCAGATGAGCTTCAATCATCCGTCGCAAATCCGCTTCACCCACTAGGCCCAGCCGCCGTTCTACTATTTGCCCACCCTTGAACACGAACACCGTCGGCAAAGCACGGATGTCGTACTTGGTCCTTGTGGCGTAGTTCGACATCGCGTCGAGTTTTCCGATCTTGACTCTTCCGGCGTACTCCCGGGCCAGCAGGTCGATCAGCGGGGCTAACCGCTGGCACCCCCCGCATCCGTCGGCCCAAATATCAACCAGGACTGGAAGGTCCGCACTTAGAACGTCGGTGCCAAAAGTGGCATCGGTAAAAGTGAGCGTATGTCGATTGGAGATAGCCGCGAGAGCCTTGTCGATGAAGCCTGCCGCCTTGTCGAAACGTTCTCCTGTCATCATGGACATCCCTTCCGTCTGCCAACGCAACGTAGCGGGCCAGTTTTGGCGGTCGGCCCAGGCCGCCATTAGCCCGGCCTTGATTTCAGTATCGCCCGAACTTTCGGCCTCCAATTTTGCAATCCAGCGCTGGGCGAGCGCACGCCCGGTCTCGCTGGTAGGGTCCTCGTTCTGGGCGGCTTCGATATCACGGAAAAGATCCACGTGTGCCTGCCAGAAGCGCGACGCCCCTTGCGGATCTTCAATAGCCTGCCTGCGCAATTCTACGAAGCGGGTCCACGCAGCCTCGTTGAAGTATCTCTTGCGGACCGACGTGGCAGCTCTTCGCAGGAATGTTGAGACTTCTTCCAGATTGAGTTCGGTGAGTCGCTGTTTCATGGTGGGTGGCCAATTTTCACGGTCCATCCATGCCGTTGGAGAGTCTGTCTGAACTTCCATGTCACCGCTATAGGCTCTCAGCCAGAGCTTCAGCCAGCGATCGCACACAGCCTGTACTTCGGGACTTCCAGGGTCTTCCCCGAGCAGTGCGTTCGCATCGCGATACAGCTCCAGCCACTCCGGAGCGGGACCGTTTTCGTAATAATGGCGATGCCTCTCCCATGCATCCTCACTGTAGTACTTCTTCATCAATTCGATGCCCTCTTGCATGTTGATTACCTCGATGACCTTCTTGAGAATCGCTGGATTTGCCGGTTGGCCAAGTTCGATGGACTCCTCTGCAGCCCGTATCGCGCGAACGGCTCGCGTGAGAAGATCTAGCTTCTCCTCGATCGCCTGCCGCTGCGCTCGAAGCGCGTCCGCCAATCCGAGAGATGTTCGTTCCAGCACGGTTTTGATTTGCCTCAATGGAAGGCCCAGAAACTTGAGCGCCACGATTTGCTCCAAGCGCTCCAGATCGAGTTCGCTGTATACGCGGTATCCGGCTTCGGTTCGTCTGGCTGCCAGCAGGCCCAATCGGTCATAGTGATGCAGGGCTTTCACGGTAACCCCGGCAAGCTCCGCGAACTCGTGCACCTGATACCAGCGACTCGATCCTATACCCATGCTCTCCTCCGAATGTTGGAGCCTAACCTAGGGTCAGAGTCAAGCACGATCTGCCGCACGTCGGCTCTGGAATCCATTGCCCACCTGGCGAATCACGCGCGACCCACTGAAGTAAACGTCAACAGTCCGCGAAAACCTATGCTACAATTCTTTCGCACCACGGATCGTAGCTGAATCTTTCGTCCGCGTAGCACTCCGGTGTTGCCAGCCGCACGCACCGGCCATGACAATGATCGAAGGAGAGCTCCGATTATGGATTCAATCAGACGCAAAATAATGGCAACCGGAGCCGCAGCCACGGCAATGGCCGCCGCGCCGCGCGTGTTTGCCCAGCAAACCGGGAAAGGAGGAGCTGCTATGTCGTTCTATGAAAAAGGCGCCGTTCGCATCCACTATGAGGAGGCCGGTTCCGGCTTCCCTTTGTTGCTCATCGCCGGCGGGGGTTTGAATTCGACGATCTCCGGCTTGATGAACGGCAGCCCCTTTAACCCGATCGAGGAGTTCAAGGGAGACTACCGCTGCATCTCGTCGGACCTGCGCAACGCCAATGCCGGCCAGTCTTCCGGCCCGCTTGAGATCGAGCGGCCCTGGGATTCATATACCGATGACCATCTGGGTCTAATGGATCACCTTGGCATCCAGAAGTTCATGGTGCTCGGCTTCTGCATTGGCGGCCCCTTCATCTGGAATCTCTTGCGGCGGGCGCCTGATCGCATTGTCGCCGCCGTGCTGGCCCAGCCCAGCGGATCGCGTCCGGAGAAGCGTGATCTGTTTTACGAAACCAATATGGCAGGATGGGGTCCGGAATTGGTCAAGCGCCGCCCCGACGTCAAGATGGAGACGGTGGACAAATTTCTAACCAAGATGTACCGCGCCAACCCCGACTTCGTCTTCACCGTGACGCGCGATTTCGTGCGCAGTTGTCAGACGCCCGTGCTGATCCTGCCCGATGATATCCCCGCGCACCCGTACGCCGTCGCCATGGAGGCCGCAATGCTCGCGCCAAAGGCCGAAGTAAGCATCTTCCCGTGGAAGGAGCCCAAGGAGCGAATCCCCCTGGCGGTGCGCCAAATACGTTCCTTCCTCCGCGCACATCGGCCCGCTTAGACCGCCGTGTCCTTGCGGCAGCGACGCGCAATCCATGCGAGCCGGTTGTGCCTACTTTGTGTCCTGAAGGAATGCCAGATTCGCCGGCTGGGTCGGAATTGACTTGAACGCCTTGCCCGCCAGGAGTTGCTGCTGGTCGTCCACGCTCTTTTCCCATGCGGCGAAGCTTACGCTCAGCGACGCCATCGCCCCCCGAATAGTTCGAGTAATGGAGATCACGTCCTCCAGGCCCGAGAATGCGCTCATAGGGCTGAAACCCGACATCGCGATATCCGCACCCGCCGTCGCAATCTTATATCCCATCGCGAACTTCTCACCGCCGCTCATGCCCTCGGTCCCCAGCTTGGAATCTTCTAGTCCCGGATACCGCACAAAGAGCCGCGTGTAATTATTGGCGAACCTCCTCGCTGGTGGACCCTCAATGGGTGTGAACGTCGGCAGGTAGATCGGGGATAGCCAGAGTTCCTCTTGAGCAAGCTTCAGCTTGATCAGGCCTTTATCCGTCTCGATCTTCTTGATCTCGCTCACCGGCACGTTGCGCGCCTCGAAGCCACTCTGACGGGGAGTGAAAGGATCGATCACCATATCACCCAAACCATCTTCACCCGCCGGCTTCTTCGGCGGCGCAGGTTTTCCGTTCTTGTCATAGGAGGAGAGGTAGATGAGCTGGATCCCATCCCGATTCAGCTCTACCTTCACCGCCTCATCCTGCTTGCGGCCACGCATTTCCGCGTAAAAGGCGACCGGCAAGCCCTGGCTAGCGACAACATCAAAGCCTTTCGTCGCCGCTCGGCCATCGTTTGCTTGCAGGAAAATCAATGCCATCAACTGGTTGGCCTCAGCCCCAAGAGGACAAAGCGCAAGTGCGATTTGAAGATGCCCGCTGGCTCTTCCCAATTGCTGTTGTGCATAAGCGTAGGGAATTGCAAAGCCGCCTACTCGGTTCTTGGCTTTGTTCTGCTCGTTCTTTCTTGCCTGCGCTCGTTTGGTCCGCACCGCGCTCCGCTTGCCCGATCCGTTGAAATTCAACTTCAGGGCGCGATTAAACAAGTCGGCGACGATGTCCTCGGCTTCGTCCATCTCCTCGTCATACCTGGCGCGTTTCGCATCCAAGGTGGTCAAGTGCAAGTCAGCCTCGTCTTTGTCGGCTTGGTCGGAGGTCAACTGTTGGTAGCTTGTGAAATTGGCCTTCGCTCGATCAACGTTTCCCATCGCTTCATCCAGAAGCGCCATGTTCCATTTAGTCAATGCGAATTCCGGCGCCAGGTCGCTCGCTCTTGTGAACGCTGCCTCCGCGCGATCGTATTGGCGCTCCGCCAGCGCGCCATAGGCCGTCGAATACAGCGTTCGAATTTCTATCCCGTTCTGGCCCGACAAAGTTAGCAGGGCCCTCAGATCGGCGATGCGGGCATGCGACTCCGTGGCATCCAGCGCCTTGGGAGCCGCCTCCAGGTATTCTTCCAGTAACCGGACAGCGTCCGCGGTTCGCCCGTTGGTCTCGGCACAATTTGCCAAATTGAAAGTCGCCGATGGAGCGCTTGCCACCGCGCCCTTGAGTTCGCTCAGCGCGTTGCACAAACTCGATTTGCTTTTCCCCTTGGTCTGCAGCCGAACGGGGGAGTTGAAAAAGGCCTCCTCGGTTCCGCCCGAATCTTCGAGCGATGTCTCGAAGCCGATACTTTCCGTGAGCTGATTTACTTTGGTGATGCGATCCTTCTCGCTGTCGTTCAGCGGAAGCCCCTTCTCTCCAGTGGTAAACACCGTGAGAAGCTCCAGGAGCTTCTGTTTCTGCTTGGGCTCCGCCGTGCCGGCTTTGGCTTTCACCAGATATTCCATCGCTTTGGTGCGGTCCCCCAGTTGGAAGTAACACAGGGCCAGATTGTAGGAGAGTACCGGCTGGAACGCCTGCAGCTTCATCCCTTCATCCAAGATCGTCGCGGCTTCTTGATACTTGCGAGTCTCATAGACCTTGCGCGATTTGTTCAACGCGTCTTGCACACGTTCGCGAATGTCTTCATCCAGGTGCTTGAGTGCGTCGGTGGCCTCTTTCACTTCGATCAGCGCCTGAGACTCCGCGTACTTGATGCGCGCCTCCAACAGCTTCCCGGCTTTCACCAGCTTTTGGGCTTCTGCCATCATGGCTTTGACTTGAGTCTCCAGCTCCTTTTTCTGGGTCTTTTCCAGATTGTCGGCTAATAGCCCGGAACCGGCGAAAAGAATCAGGAAAATCGTTTTGGCTGGCATATGCCCCTTTCAGAAAGCTACCTGACTATTCCACAAAAACACGCGCGGCGCAAAGTTCCTCAAGGCGAAACGTCCCGCTTGGCCGCGTTTGATCCAAACTCGCAGCCCCCAGGGATTTTTTGATAGAGTGTCGAATTAGATCTCCTGGCTGGGCCAAGCGGACGAGAGTGCATGAGATATTTTTGGATTTTGATGGCCGGATGCACGCTCCTAACCACCGGAGTGGCATCCGCGCAAACCCCTTCTCTCCCCGCCAAGGCCTCCCCACCCAAGGCCGCGGCAAAGAAGGCATGGACTCCCCCGCGGACGCCAGATGGTCATCCGGACCTGCAGGGAATCTGGAACAGCGCCAGCGGAACACCCGTGGAACGGCCCGAGGAGCTCAAGGGGAAGGAATTCTTCACCGAGCGCGAGGCACGAGCCTGGGAAAAGCTCATAGATGAAAAAAGCAAGACCGATAGCCGTCCCGCACAGGTGGGCGTTGTAGGAACTTATAATGACGCCTTCCGGGAGATGGGAACCAAACCGGTCAAGACGCTGCGAACTTCGATCGTGGTCGATCCGCCAGACGGGAAAATACCGGCGCTAACGCCCCAGGCGGCGGACGCCCGGAAAAGGCGGCTCGAAAAAATCCTTCATCCCGATGGAGCCGAGGACCTCGCACTGGGAGATCGGTGCCTGATGTTTTCCACGGGAGCCCCCCCGATGCTTCCCTACAACTACAACAGTAACTACCAGATCGTACAGACCAAGGACCACGTCGCGATCTACGTCGAGATGATACACGATACGCGTATTATTCCGCTGGACGGCCGTCCGCATCTTCCCTCTAAAATGCGCTCATGGTACGGCGACTCCATCGGCCATTGGGAAGGCGAAACCCTCGTGGTCGACACCACGAACTTCAAAGATAAGAGCAGCTTTTTCTTTCAAGTCCCGAACCTGGCCGTTACCGGACCTTTTGCCGACGAAAATATGCACGTCGTCGAGCGCTTCCGGCGGCTCGATGCCGAGACAATCCTTTACCAATTCGACATCGACGATCCCACCGCGTATAGCAGGCCCTGGAAGGGCGAATTGACCATGGCGGCCGCACCCGGCCCCATTTATGAATACGCATGCCATGAGGGCAATTATGCGTTGCCGGATTTGCTAAGAGGCGAACGAGCCGCGGAGAAAGCGGCGGCAGCCAAGACTGAGAAATAAGCGGCTGTAGCGACAATCGTTCGCTTGACCGTAAGGCGCGCAAACCCGCCGGAGTAAACGCACTGGTCCGCGGAATCGTCTAAGACGACGCTACTGCCTCATCTTGGGATAAGTAATGGCGGCCCCAACTTCAGCGAAGCTTCAAACGCAAGCTCACCGAAAGGAACGACCGCCGATTCCGAAAACCTGGCGCCCAGGGGTGGTTGTGGTCCTGGCATGAACGCGTACAAAGCATACATTGCCTTCGCCAGTCCATTAAACTCCGCGCACCCATCGGTGCCCGTTTCCATCCGATGGATCGCCGCGAAGGCTTCTCCCGACGCATCGAATGAATCGAGAACTTGTGCCCCAGCGGCGGGGTGCCCATCCTGGTCCACAACGCAAATCTTGATTGTCCGTTTTGGCCCAAAATCGGGGAGAGTGTAAATTAAATTGTCCGTAACTGCGCCGAGCTTCGCTCCAATTGGCAAGGCGCCATCGCGGCCAGTTTGACCCGGGTAGTAGGTCCTTGGAATGGGTGCCGTCCTCAACTCGATAAGGTTTGTTCCCAAATAATAGCGACCGGGCACCACATTGCTTAGCTCAAAATTTCCTTCAGCGTCCGTCTGCACCTCATACCAAGGACTCTCCATCGAAACCGTATCCGCCGGATCGTCTGGAACTTGAAAAGCCTGCAACGTTAAAGCTGGGACCGATACGCCTTTTGAATCTCGCACGCGTCCCCGAAGCCCGCTATCACCCTGCAAATAGATTTGGGCGACGGGACAGGTTCCCGCCAACGCTTGTACTTCAGTGTCGGACTTACGCTTGGGATCAGAGGTATAGTGCAAATTCGCGATAGTCAGTCGATAGACTCCCGGGGAAATGTCATCAAGAACAACCATACCGTCTTTGTTCGTGACGCCGGATCGGCTGTTTTCCGCACTCGAAGCGACCACTTGTATTTCCGGCAGGGACGAAGATGACACAGAAACCCAAACACGCAAGGATGTTTGAACCTCGCCTTTAGCTCGTTCTCGAAGGTAGTCCAAAACTTCCTTTGCAGCGGGGGAAGTAACTTCGCCGGAGGCTCCACACATTCGGGAGACCAGGGTTCCATCCGCGCCCCGCGCGGCATCGATCAAATAGATTTGCCCCTTATGCGCCGGCGAATCTTCCGTCAACACAACTACTTCTTTCGTTCCTGCGGGAAGGCCCGTGAAGCTTTCCTGGACGCTGAAACGGACATAGCTCCGAGTATCGGGGGACGTGAGGGTGCCGGAATCAAGGGCTTTGCCGATGAAAAGAACACTGTCTATTCGGAGCAGATCACAGGGCGGGAACACCATACACGTCGACGCATTTAGATGTCCCTGCCAGAGGAGGGCGGTGAGCAACAAAGCGCACTTTCTCATGACTTTCGACCAAGCAGAACTCAGGGTTCACCCGGCGTTGGCATGACCCGTGGGGAGCCTGGGTCGGCCTAGTTCCTGACCGCCGTAGCCGGTCCCATGCCAATGATCTCTAGCGTCACACCCTCTGGCCCCGTACCATCGAAGTGCATCTGATTCGCGATGTCCTTCACGACGCTGCCCGGTCCCAGAGAAACTGTGTTGTTCTTATCCAGCTTTGCTCCCGTGCCGATCTTAAACGTGCCGGCCAGGACGGTGATGAACCGGTCATTCGGATGCGAGTGCGGTGTGCTCCAATCGTCGGGCCCGCGCTTCAGTAATTGGACATACATGCCCGCCTTCGCAGAATCGCCGAACAGCGTGGCCGCCTGACTGGCACTTGCGGGACGGCCCTTCCATTCGAATTGTTCGGGAGTTTTGAACTCTCGGCTAGCAGGGTCGATCGAAACAGCCTCGGCGCCGTATGCCGCCAGCGGGCTTTGCAGGTCCGCGGAACTCTGCGTGGGCTTCTGGTTCGTCCAGGCCGCGCGATCCGCCATCCCCGCCAGAATCAGGATTCCTATTCCCAGCGCGAGCAACCGAAGACCGGTGTGCGCCTGTTTGAACTTTGTCATAAGAGGCTCCTTTACTCCAGAACATCTGCGCCGCGCGCGATGCCTTTCAGCCTATGCCAAGCTAGGTTTCGCCCGCTGCGCGCGAACTATTGGACTGCAGCCGACAACTGAGCGGGCGTCAGCGCGTTAGGCGGAACCGTCCGCGACGTCCCCTTGTACAAGAACTTCTGCGCCCGGTTACCTGGGTTCACTTCTGCCGTGTACAGGTTGCCCTTCGAATCCACTGCAAGAAGATGGGGCGCCTGAAACTCGCCCGGCTTGGTGCCCTTAGGTCCGAACTGATACAACTCCTGCAGCGTCTTGCGGTCCAGCACAGCCAAGTGTGAGTTTCCGAGATCGGAAACATATAGAAAACGTTGCTCCGCATCCGGAGAGAAGGCAATCCCCGCCGCAGTTCCACCCGAAGGTATCGCGCGGTTGATGAAGACCTGTGTCACGTATTTTCCCGCGGGGGTGAAAACTTGAACGCGCCGATTTGGGCGGTCGGCGACGTAAACAAGATCGTCGTTTGAGATCTTGACGGCATGGACCGGATTGCCGAATGTCGGTGAACCTGTGCCTTCCGTCGCGAAAGGCGGGGGCGGCGCTCCCTTCCCCTGTCCCCCTCGGCCTCCCCCGCCAGGAGCGCCCGCCGGAGGCGCGCTGTCCGGAGGATTGCCAAACGCTCCCCACATCCGTTTGAATGCTCCCGTGTTGGCATCCAATACGATTACCCGGCGGTTGCCGTAGCCATCGGATATGAATACCTCGTTGGTCTTGGCGTAGATCGACATGTCGGATGGCTTATTCAACGCCGAGGTGTCCGCATTGCCTTTGCTCAGGCCTTTTCCAAAAAACTCCTTCACAAATTTTCCTTGCAGCGTGAACTTTAGCAGGAAGTCATCGCCGTCGCCGCTGCCGCCGATCCAGACGGTGTCGCTCTTATCGACCAGAATCCCGTGCTCGGTCACGGGCCAATCATATCCTTCACCCGCTCCACCCCACGCATTCACAAACTTTCCATCGGCATCGAACTCCAGTACCGGTGGGGCCGACCTTTCCTTGAGTTCCGCTTTTACGCTGCGGGGCCGGTGCAGAATCCAAACATGGTCGCGTCTGTCCACGGTCACGGACGATACAACACCCACGACCCAGTTATTGGGGAGTTTCGGCCACGAGGGATCCACCTCAAAAACTGGCATATCCATCGGTTTGCTCGAGTTCTGTGCGACGGCGACGACTCCCAGGCCGGCGACGCCCGCTACAGTCAGGCTGAGCAGCGCGAAACGTACCTTTTTATTGATCATAGGTTTCTCCAATCCAAAACGATTCAAAAGTAACAAAGCTGAGTATACACCGGCTGGAATTCGGACCAAAGCTAGCTTCACGGATCCACCCGGCAACTACTGGAAAAGCGACTTGAGCAGCATTGCATGGATCCCCTTGGTGTCATCGACGAGCTGAGTCACCCGCAGATCCACGGCCAATGAGGAAAATATGTACGCGTCATCGCGCGACATTCCTTTTTCGGCCACCAGAAAATCGATCATTTCGCGCGTGGCCATGCGAGCCGCTTCGTCCAGGTCCGGATGCAGCCCCATCGTGATGAAATGCGTCGGCGTCTCCGCGCGGGGCCAGCGAATTTGCTTTCCCTTGCGCACAAATATCTGAACCGTCCCACGCAGTGAGGTCTCGAGCGCCGTTACCGTAACCTCACCATCGCCCTGCAGGCCATGTCCGTCACCCAGCGAAATCAAGGCGCCCGGAACATGGACTGGCAAATACAAAATGGACCCGGCCACGAGTTCCTTGTTGTCAAGATTGCCCGCGTGAACTCCCGGAGGGCCGCTCGATAGACGATGCACGATGGAAGGAGCAGCAACGCCAATGGAGCCAAAGAAGGGTGCCAGCTTCAGCTTTAGACCTGGACGGAATTCCGCCGTCCCTGCCGCCGGATCAATCGGAATTCGTTTGAATCGAGCGTAAGGGAATTCGTCGGGAAGCGTCCCGCTGCCGGGCCGGAATCCAGTGACGCCAAAGTTGTGCAGAAACTCGAATCCCAGGATTCGCACCTCCAATACATCGCCGATTTCCGCGCCTTCCACGTAAATCGGACCGGTGAGAGGATGAACGCCCGGACCGCGATCCGTGACAGTCCGTTCTACTTGCTTCAGGGACTCCGGGATGTCTCCGTCCGGAACGCCCGCCAATCTCAGACGCTCCATGCCTCCGGCAACCATCGTCTCAACGCGCACGGTGTCCCCCGACGCCACCTTGAGCACCGGCTTGACGCCCGCATCGTAGTAGCCCCAATGCACGTTTGCCGGCGATAACTTCAGTTCATGCGTCTCGGCGCTTGCCCAGCCCGCGGCGATCAGCGCAAAGCCCATTCGTGTCAACGCCAGTCTTGTCATCGGTGGTCACTCCCTATTTGTGTGTATTCAGAGCTGTCTTCTATTTCACCATTCCTCTAATCCTGTGCGCTGGCCCGCGTTACCGGCCTATTCAAAGTTTGGATAGGATATGATAGCGACGCGAACCCCGGCGAACGGAAGTGAAGCTTGGCCGGTACACGCGATGCCAGACTGGAGAAGAACCACTATGCGACGTGCCACGTTGGAATCTCGGACAGCGACGGATATTCTAGGTGTGCTTTCACTCACTCTCGTCTTGGCCACGGTATATTTCATGCCGGTGGCGGGCGAGGCGCAGCAACCCGCGGCGGTCACGGTATACGAAGGGGCGCGTCTCATTACCGGAGACGGCAGCGCGCCCATCGCGGATGCGGCGTTCCTTGTTGAGAATGGCCGTTTCACCGCAGTCGGCCGAAAAGGGCAGCTCAAAGTACCCGCGGGAACGGCTCACGTGGATCTCACGGGCAAGACCGTCATGCCAGCCATCGTCGACGCCCATAAGCACCTCGCGGTAACTCGCGATGCTCTCGTCGATCAGTTACAGCATTTTGCGTATTATGGCATCGGCGTGGCGATGAGTATGGGCCAGGATACGGGCGATGTCGCATTCCAGGTGCGCGCCGAAACCATCCCCAATGCCGCCCGATCCCGTACAGCCGGACGCGGCCTTACAGGACCGGAACCGGGCCGCACCCAAGCGCCCTTCTGGATTCACAATGAAGCCGAGGCACGGAAGGCTGTGCAGGATATGGCCGCGAAGAAGGTGGACCTGATTAAAATCTGGGTCGACGACCGGGATCACACCGTGACCAAGCTGAGCCCGGAACAGTATCGCGCCGTCATTGACGAAGCCCACAAGAACAATCTCAGAGTCATTGCCCATATCTTTACGCTTGAAGATGCGAAGGGGGTCCTCCGGGCCGGCGTCGACGCGTTCGCCCATGGCGTCCGGGATATGGACATCGACGATGAGTTCCTGAAAATGATGAAAGCCAAGCCAAACATGATCGTGGACCCGAATCTTCCCGATCGTGGCGTGCGGGTAGACCGTTCTTGGCTGCGCGAAAGCCTCCCGGCCGCGGAGTTCGCGAAAATTCAGGCAGACAGCAAAGATGATCCCAAAGCCCAGCAGTTCTTCGGAATCCAATCGCGAAATCTCGCAAAGCTCAACTCCGCGGGCATCAAGATCGCTTTAGGAACTGACGGGGGCATCCCGTGGGCTGCGCACGAAGAAATGGCGGACATGGTCGCATCCGGCATGACGCCGGCTCAGGTTATCGTTGCTTCCACACGCAACGCGGCCGACCTGTTGCAAGTCGCCGACGCCGGAATGGTGGCGTCGGGCAAGAGCGCGGACTTCCTCGTGCTCGACGCGAATCCGCTGGATGACATCACAAATACCCGGCGCATCTCCAGCGTCTATCTTCGCGGGTCGCAAGTCGACCGCGCCGCTTTGCGGTCACGGTGGACCGCCGCTCGCTGAAATCCGGGTTACCGTCCGGCCGTTGGGGTAGCTGCGCCCCCACTGTCGGGAACCAGCATGCGGATCATGCCGTCCTGCCTGGAGGTGAGAAACAACTCGCCCTCGCGGCTGCGGCCGATATGCAGGTCGGCGCGAGTCAAGTCCTTGCCCATGGTCTTCTCCGCCAGCCCGCGAAATGACACGTCCACGCGTTTTCCGCTCGCATCGCGCACATACAGTTGGATCTCTTCCACCGGCGCGACCGTCTTAGGAATTCCGTCGTCGGCCTTTTTCATCGCTGAGACATCGGAAACAAACACACGTCCGGATTGGACGTCGCCGAATACGAACTTTCCGTTCAGTGCGGCGATGCGCCCGTGATACGCGAAGCCGCCGGCCACCGCGCGCCCCTCGTCGTGATCGTACGCGATAACGGGGTACGTAAATCCGTCCTTCACGCGGCCATCTAGAATTTCCGGCGCAAGAGGATACAACTGATCCAGCGCGCCTCCGCGCGGCCTGCCATTGTCGAAGTAGCCTTCGCGCTTCATCCACCCGTAATTCCCGCCATTGTGGACGATGTTGACCTCTTCGATCTGATTCATTCCGATATCGGAAGCGAACATCGTTCCGTCCGTGTCCCAGGAAAGCCGGTGGGCATTCCGGAACCCATAGGCATAAATCTCTCCAAGCGTATTCGGGTCGCCGTCAGCGGCGAACTTGTTTGCCATTGGAATGGTGTAGTCGCCGAGCCCCTTTTGTCCATGCGTCACGGACGGACTGCGCGGATCGATGCGCAGAATGGCGGTCATGATTGAGTCCAGCCTTTGCGTCTGCGCGGGATTGCTGGCGTTCGGCCCGCTGCCATTGCTAAATCCATGATCGCTGCCGCTGGTGTACAGCAAGCCGTAATCCTCATCACCCCTTTTCGCAAATGGGTTGAACTCAACGGCTCCCATGGGATGAGTCAGGTTTTGGACCACATGAGCTTCGCGAAGCAGCTCGCGCCGCGTGCCTTCGAACGTATTAGCCGCCGGGTTGGTCGCGTGCCATTCCGTGATGACGTTGTGGTAGGTAACGTCTTTCAAACCATAGCTGATCGGAATGAAGTCGGGTATTTTCGAATTCCCCGCCCCCATCTCGCTATGCACCGTGTAGAACAGGCCGTTCGACGCGAATTCCGGGTGAAAGGCGAAGCCAATGAACCCGCTTTCAAGCCGATTGTAAACTCCGAGCGGAAAGATTGCCTCCACATCGGCATATAAATGCGGTGTCTGATTGCCCGCATCGATGAGATACAGAAATCCACGCGAGTCGTTGGCGAAGCGGCGGCCGTCCGGCAGATCGCGCACATAGCTCACACGCGCCCAGCCGGCGGGATTCACGTCGCGATCGGCGGGACGAACACCGCGCGTATCGGGCAGGCGTACCAGGTCCTTAACCTCGACGGCAAGCCCGCGCTTCACAATGGGTTCCGGAAGTGGGTTGCTGGTGATCTGTGCACCAGCAATTGCGGCGCTGCTGAGGATGAGAAGCGGGATGATGGCAATCCGTGATGTGCACACAAACGTCTCCGATGCTTTTGTAGTCGCAGTGATCATATCACGCAGCGATTCTGGAGCGTTTCACCGTCTCAAACCGCAAGGAGTCCGCTCTGCCTCAACCAAGCCTCCAAGACCCTTTTTGCCAGTGGCGCGGTGTCGAAGGCATGCGGTTCGATAGTCTCATGCCAGTGCGCCGACCAATCGGAAATCATGTCCGGCGTGATCTCCGGATGAAATTGAATGCCGTAAACGTTCCGCCCCACGCGAAAAGCCTGGTTACGGCATCCTTCCGTGTACGCCAGCCATTCCGCCCCATCGGGAAGATCGAACGTTTCAGCATGCCAATGGAAGAAAACCGTGGGCGACGGCAACCCTGCGAATAACGGATCTTCCCTGCCCCGCTCGGTAAAATGAACCGGTGCCCATCCGATTTCCTTCACGGAATTCTTGTACACGCGCGCTCCCAAG
Organism: uncultured Acidobacteriota bacterium; assembly: GCA_902826605.1. GTDB lineage: Bacteria > Acidobacteriota > Terriglobia > Bryobacterales > Bryobacteraceae > Palsa-187. The sequence goes on along the minus strand of CADEFM010000018.1, from coordinate 12,029 downwards.
ACTTTGGCGATTAACTGCGCTCCCAAACAGATTCCCAGCACAGGCAAACCGCCGTCGACCGCATCGGAGATCAGCCGCCGCTCGGCATCCAGCGCCGCACCCGAATCGTTGGCGGATTGGGGCCCTCCCATCACCACCAGGCCGGCATAGCCATCCAAATGGATAGGGTCACCTAAATCTTTGTAAATAAACGGCAGATGAAGCTGGTTCAGCACCTCTTCGAAGTATCCTAAATGCTCGAAGGCTTCGTGCCGCAAGACCAATAGCGCCATGCAGTTGAGCATACCAGGATGGAGCAAAAGCAGCGCGCAGCCGATAAGTATGACAAGTGCCAACAAGTTATCGCGGCCATAACCCGTGGTGGGTATAATCGGTTTGATGATGGAAGCTCCGACCATATGCGCATCCTGATCGCTGACGATAGCGTGGTCTCGCGCCATCTGCTGGAAGCCACCTTGACCAGGTGGGGTTACGAGGTGGTCGTCGCCTCCGACGGCAGCGAGGCTTGGAATATCTTCCAATCCGAAAATCCTCCTCGGCTCGCCATTCTCGATTGGATGATGCCAGGGATGACCGGCCCCGATGTGTGCCGCCACGTGCGCGCCACCGCCAAGGACAAGGACGTCTACAGCTACATCATTCTGCTCAGCTCCAAGGGCGAGCGCGAGGACTTGATCGAAGGCATGGAGGCGGGTGCCGACGACTACTTAACCAAACCCTTCGACCAGCACGAACTAAAAGTGCGTCTCCGCCCCGGCGTCCGGATTATCGAACTGCAGGGAGAATTGATCTCCGCTCGCGAGGAGTTGCGCGAGCAAGCCACCAAGGATTTTCTCACGCGCACCTGGAACCGCCTCTCCATTCTGGATGTCTTCGAGCGGGAGCTCGCGCGCGGCGCACGCGAAAACCGCCCTGTCGGTGTGGTGCTTGCCGATCTCGATCATTTCAAGTCCGTCAACGATACATACGGTCACTTTGCCGGCGACGCCGTGCTGCGGGAATTCGTTCGCCGTGTCAGCGGGTGTATCCGTCCTTACGATGCCATCGGACGCTATGGGGGTGAGGAATTTCTAATCATCCTTCCAGGCTGCGACGAAGCCGCCACTCGCAAAGAAACCGAACGCATGCGCGCCGTTCTTGCGGACACCCCTATGTCCTTCACCCAGGAATCGAGACTCGTGACCTGCAGCTTCGGCGCCACCGCATCCATCCCCAGCGAGGGAGCCACCGCGGAATGGCTCATTCGCGTTGCCGATGACGCGTTGTACCGCGCCAAACGCCATGGACGCAATCAGGTCGTGTTTGTGGATTCCAGCGCGGCCTCCGCGCAACAGCCCGTCGCCCCTTAAGTGATACACTAAAGGTCCCCGCAGCGAAGGGGACCATTAAGTCACGATTACAGAGTTGAACCCGAACGACGCGACGAAGGGAAACGGAAACGTTTCCCTTCTCGTTTTTGGGCCATCACACTCCCATCTCATTTCTTTTCCCCGCCCCCGCAGCACCTTCCGGTCCCGCATCTCCGCCATCCCCTGCCGATTCCCTTACCTTCGAATCGAGCATGGGCGCCCACAAAGACACCGGCCGCATCGATCTCCGCCAGGTCTTCCTCCGCGTCCAGCATCAAATGCTTTCGAACCTCGCCGCCAGCGGAGTCTTCGAACATCCCACTGCCAACGGCTCCGCCACCGAACAGCATTGGATCGACCTCTTTAACCGCTATCTCCCCCAGCGCTACCGCTCCGCCCCCGCCTTCGTAATCGACGCCGATGGCCGCCGCAGCCGCCAGATCGACATCGCCATCTTTGACAATCTCTATGCGCCCCTGCTGTTCCCACATCCCTCTGGCCTGCACATCCCCGCCGAAAGCGTCTACGCCGTCTTCGAAGTCAAACCCACCATCTCCCGCCAATGGCTGAGAGACGCCGCCGAAAAGGCCGCCTCTGTCCGAGCCCTTCGCCGCACCTCCGCCCCCATCATCGGCAGTCCCATCCTCCGCCACCCCCAACCCATACTCGCCGGACTCCTCGCCACCACCTCCGTCTGGTCCGCCCAAACATTTGAACGCAACATTAGAAAATCCCACACACTCCACCACATAGACCTGGGCTGCTCCCTTCGGCACGGAGCCTTCGAGCAGCTCAGCCTCCCCAAACCTCACATCCACGTCTCCACCCCCGATGAGTCCCTGATCTTCTTCATGCTCCGTCTTCTCGATCGCCTCCGATCCCTAGGCACCGCCCCCGCCGCCGATCTCATGGAATACGGCCGCACCCTCCGCTCATTCCAGCAATGAACTCGCCAGACCTCTACCTCCAAGCCGTAATCAATCGGTACCGCGCGCTCGATGATGACGACACTCCGCACCGTCTCCGTCGCCAGCTAATCCCGTTACTCCGCCGCTGGGCCGGCCCCCATCTGGAATCAGTCACGCTCTCCGGCAGCTATCCCAAAGGCAGCGCCCTTCGAACCAGTGACGTTGACCTGTTTCTGAGTCTCTCGCCCACCACCCCCGGAGCTCTCAACACGATCCACACCTCGCTAGCCCTTCACTTCCGCGATTACCTGCCGAGGCCCCGCAACGTCTCCCTCCGCATTCAATTTCAAAACGCGTCGATAGACCTGGTCCCCGCCCGCCGCCGTGCCCACTCGACAACGCATACTCTCTGGCAGCAGCGTCACAACACCTGGCTGCAAACGGATATCGAAAAGCAAATCCGCCACGTCCGCACCAGCGCTCTGCTCAACGAAATCCGAGCCCTCAAAATCTGGCGAAAACGCAACGCTCTCCGTTTTCCGTCATTTCTACTTGAATTAACCGTAATACGAGCCATAAATCCCAGCCAGTCCATCTCCAACGCGTTCATCAATCTCCTGACTTATCTGGCGGCAGATTTCACAACCGCCAGTCTCCCAGACCCCTCCAACTCCAACAACATAGTCTCCGATCTTCTAACGCAGGAAGAGAAGCACCGTATCGCCGCCACCGCCGAAATATCCCTCCGCGCGGCCTCTTGGCCGGAAATCATCTGATCACCGCGCCGACCATGTAGGACCAAAGCCCACGCACAAATCAGGTCGCCGCACCCGTTCCATGGATGGACGTGTGCTCAGCAACAATTTGACACCGCGACCCAATTTTAAGCTTTTCAGAACAAAACGTGCGCTTTATTTCCGTAATATCATTTGTACTACATCATTATTTTCATGATATTAGGTCCATCTTGTTCTGAAACCAGAACAAACTCATTGTTTTTCGCCGCAGTGCACCGTTTAGGGCATGATCATAACGGTGCCAGATCCAGAGCGACGCCGTCACCGTCGAACCTCCGCTTCCGAGCGAGCGGCCCTCCAAGTCCTCAACCCTTTGTCTCTGGAGTGGAGAGACGTAACCATCCTGAATATCTCCGACTCCGGCATGTGTATTCTCAGTCCAGTATTTTTGTCTGTCGGCGTCGAGATGAGAGTCCGCCGGGATGGGCCGGCGAGTGTGTTCGGAAAAGTCGCCTATTGCATGCCCAGCGGAAATGCATTTCGGATCGGGTTGGACTTGGATGAACCCATCAATTGGCATCGGCGTCATGTGCCTCTGACGCGTCAAGAAGATGAGGAGAAGAAGACCGAAGTCCCTCCCACCCCTGCTCGCTGAATTTCTACCCGGACCGGGTAGCGCCGCGCCGGCTTCTTCCTCTACACAACGTCGTGGCCGGAGAGCGTGTGATGCCCGATCGACTATACTGGCAGTGTGGTTTTCAAGTGGAACGCCAGGAAGGCCGCCACCAACCGGAAAAAGCACGGAATCGATTTTCATAAGGCTGCGACGGTGCTGAAAGACTCTCTCTCAACCACCTTCCCGGACACGGACCACTCCACCGCAGCCGAACCCAGGTTCGTACGGTGGGCATGTCGAGCCGTGGCCGCATCCTGGTGGTGGTTCATTCCGATCAAGCCAGCGGAGTAAGAATCATCACCGCCCGCCGAGCCACTCGTCGAGAGCAAAAATTCTATGAAGAAGGCTAACAAGGAATCGAGCGAAATGCTCCCCGAATACGACTTCGCCAAAATGAAAGGCGGCGTCCGAGGCAAATACGCCAAGCGCTACCGCGCCGGAACCAACATCGTTCTACTCGACCCGGAAGTCTACAAGGCCTTCCCCACCGACGAAGCAGTCAACGAAGCCCTCCGCGAAGTCTTAACGACCACCAAAACCGTCCGCCCCTCCACCTCGCAACGCCGCAAACTCGGCTAAACGAAGGAGCGGGTACAATTACAATTATCCTCGCCGAGCCAGAATTGATGGAATATCCCTGCTGCCTCGCGCAATCATCACGATTTGGAGCGTTTCGCCGTGCTCCCGAGTGTACGCGATCACGTAATCGCGCAGTGGCCAGAAAAGCACAGGACGCTCCCCAGCCAGATCCTCCCGCTTGTGGCCCGCGCCGGGAGTTCGCGCCAGGAATCGGAATGCTTCCACGAATTCCACCAGCATGTGGCGAGCAATCCGAGCCCCAGCTTCTGCTAGGTAATAGTCGCGAATGGCGGCCAAGTCCTCTTGCGCCGTCGGCGTCAGGAGGTACCGGCTCATCGAGCCTTGCGTTTCAAATCGCGGCCGCCCGCGTCGAGATCTGCGAGCATCCCCCGCATGAACTTCTCGCCATCGGTGCTCTTACCGAGCCGCGCCTCGCCGAGTCCCCGATCCAATCGGCTTCGCAATTCCCGGATCTCCGCCGCGCGCCCCTCGTCGTGCCGCTCCAACAGCCGGAGCGCGTCCCGCACCACTTCGCTCGCCGACTGGTACCGGCCGGACTGCACTTTGTTCTGAACCAGTTCTTCCAATTCAGGAGTAAGTTGGACGTTCACGCTACGCCTCCATCGCTCGATCCATCAAGCCATCATCTTACCATCGGACTGCCGCATTTTGATTAGCAACTCGCGAGCATGGCAAGACAAGCACTCCCGAACAAACGCCTCGCCGATCCAATCCAGACCTCTGCTTCGCAAACAACTTCTCTCCCCGCCGGCGCCGAATACAACGGCAGCGTTTTCAAGGAATCCGGACCCGTAGACTATTTCGCCACTCACAAATGTCTTGTCGTTATGGATGACAGCAGCGTTTGTATTTGCGCCCGCTCCCACACGGACATGGTTCGTTCCGCCCCATCCTGTGTTCTTTTCGAACACCCGATACCCGCCGTTTGCGAAGCGCGGATCCAGCCACGCGCAGTCGGTTAAGCTCGGCCTGGGACAGCCCGGCCAAACCGACATGCTGCCAGTGAACGGCTCCTAGCGTCCCTTCGGCAGTATACTCAAGTTCCAATAATGGGCGACGATCTTCGTCATTGGCGGCCATTACCACCTGCGTATGTTCCACTGCGGCAGCAGCTTGGCGCGGTACTAACTGTGACCAACAAAATAATGTAAACTTCATGTCGCCGTAAGTCGATAGCGGGAGCGTACGCTTCAATTCGCGATGCTCACGAAGTCGCTGTTCTATCGCTTCTGAAAGCTTGTTACGAAATTCGCTCCCCGCATCGAGAAGCATGCTGGCAAGTGCGGATCGATCTTTGATGTTTGAGCCTGCCAAAAATCGAATGACCTCGGCTAAACGCACCGGCATCCCTTGCGTGGGTGCCACTGCCGATTCGCCCCTACCGATCGCCCCGTAGTATTCATCGATTGGCGCGCGGTATCCATTTAGCGTTAGTTTGCTCGGACGTCGGCCTACCAATTTGGCCGCAAACCGCGTATAGTCGTTCTTCGTGAGGTATAACCCGAGATGGTCCATTTCGTCATCGAGGTCGACGACATTAGATCCGGCTGCGTGCATACGTTGCTCCACAAAATGAAGGAAAACCAAAGGGTTGTCAATGAGATCGGCGAATACACGCAAATCATCAATCGATACTGCCCACACTTCTCGCTGCCCTACGTCGATACCAACCTTCCTGAGGTGGTTAGAACGCGCAGCGAGTTCAGTGAATGGATCGAGCGTTACGGCGCAAGGCGTGATATGTCGAAAGTTCGGGCGGCGTAGTTTGTCAATCTCTATATGAGCACAATCAAAGATCGTTACTTCGGGGGCACTCTCTAAATAGTCAATGAAGCGGTTTGCCTGTGAGGCGGGATTGAGAACCAGATTACGCAACGAAGCGACGTGCGAGGGGAGATCTGTGGCGGGTGAGGTATAGGTAAATGCTCCAGCTTTGACCTCAACTACAAAGAGATGATCATCGTAGATAACCAGCGCATCAGTTTCGCACCACTCGATGGCGCCGCCAGCTGCTTTCCATCGATAATAGACCGGCCCAAAAACCTGCGCACCCGGCAGCAGCCGTTTGAGGTATATCAAGGGTAACTCTTCGGAGACAGCCTGCTGGCGATTATTCCATGTCTGCTTGTAGCTCGGTTCCAATCGAAAAATCACGCGCTGAAGAACGCGGTAGAAGTTGTCAAACAGCGCGAACATATTAAAGCAAAAGACCCGCGCATTCAATCTGATGAATGGGCGCTTCATTGTTGGCCAAACGCGAAGGGGCCATCCGCAAAATTCTCCTGGAGCAAAGAACTTCTTCGTCTTCGCCAGGCGACCACGTGAGCTCGTCGAGAAGGACTTTGGGGAGACCGGTAACCTTCTGGACGTCGAACAAGTCTAGTCCGAACATCTCGCCAACTACCCGATCCCGCCTGGATGCGAGATCTGAATCCTCGAAGAGCTTGTCACGAAGCTTTCCGATGTCGACTGAGCCTGACTTCGCGGCGAGCTTGGCCAAGCGTTCCGATGTTTCCGCCCGTAAGGCTTCCATTTCTTGAAAAGCGTCGCCGAGGCCGTGCGTGAGCTTCGCCAGGATTTTATCGAGCGCCGAGACGAGCCCACTCACATCAAGGCCAAACTGTCTGACTAACACTTCCGAATGAGGCGTCAGCACGTCGATAAGCGCTTGTCGCTCGTGGATTTGATAACGCTTACCGCGCACATTCACCCAAAAAATCTCAGCCCTGAATCGAAACTCTTCCAGACCCATATTGATGTTTGGATCTTGGGCTCTCCGATTTGCCGTCGACGAAAACTGGTATTCGGTCGAGACACGCCTGAAGAGAGTTGTTATGTCCTCAGTTAGGCCGACTAGATCTTCCTCGGTCAGTTCTGTAGCTGGCACCGTTCCAGGTTTAACAGACGCGATCACGCTCTGGACATATTCGATCACGCGCAGAGCAGCATCTAACGCGTCTGGCTTTGTATGAGGGCCGATGGAACGTGCGGCGAATTGCCACCACGCGCGAAGCAGTAGCTGCTCGGGAGCGAAGCGCACGACGCGACTCGCAATCTTGGTCACAAGTGTATCAATTTCGGCAACGACCGTCGGTAAGTGATCTGACAAACCAGCCTGCATCATCTTAAATTCGTCAACGCTTGCGTTAGATCGACCGACAACAATCTTTCCGAAACGTGCGAATTCAATCGGTCCCGCCTGAAAGTAGTCGTCTGGCTTGCCGCGATTGCCTTTTCGTTTTCTGGCCATTCTCTTCTGATACCTTTCCCACAGAACTTAAGTCTCTGGGACCCAGATATCTCCTTCTAATCTGGAATCGTACGCCCGCAAAAGCGAAGAGCCCCGTTGCCGGGGCTCTCGCGTGAATTAATTGGGCAACTTCCTACTCTCCCACACACTTGCGCGTGCAGTACCATCGGGGCTGAAGGGCTTAACTTCCGTGTTCGGGATGGGAACGGGTGGGACCCCTTCGCTAAGGTCACCCAAAATTGTTTTGACTCAAGAAGCCCCCTCTAAAAGTCAGGGCTCCTTGAAACTGAATATTGACGGGCTTGCCACTATCTTTTGATTCGCGCACAACGCCTTTCGGCTGTGCGCTCTCGAATCGTGCGCTACAAAATTGCTTGACGCTTTACTCTGAATCCACAGTAAAATTTTATGGTCAAGCCGAACGGGCTATTAGTAACGGTCAGCTCAACGTATTACTACGCTTACACATCCGTCCTATCGACGTGGTCGTCTTCCACGGCCCTTCTTAGCTTTCGCTTGGGAAATCTCATCTCAGGGAAGGTTTCGCGCTTATATGCTTTCAGCGCTTATCCCGACCAGACTTCGCTACCCAGCTGTACCACTGGCGTGATAACTGGATCACAAGAGGTCTGTTCAACCCGGTCCTCTCGTACTAGGGTCAACCCCCTTCAAATTTCCTGCGCCCACCACAGATAGAGACCGAACTGTCTCGCGACGTTCTGAACCCAGTTCACGTACCGCTTTAATAGGCGAACAGCCTAACCCTTGGGAGCTTCTACACCCCCAGGATGCGATGAACCGACATCGAGGTGCCAAACCGGAGCGTCGATGTGAACTCTTGACTCCGATCAGCCTGTTATCCCCGGCGTACCTTTTATCCGTTGAGCGATGGCCCTTCCATACAGAACCACCGGATCACTATGTCCTACTTTCGTACCTGCTTGACTCGTAGGTCTCGCAGTCAACCTGGTTTATGCCATTGCACTCAATGGAGGATTTCCAAACCTCCTGAACCAAGCTTCGAACGCCTCCGTTACCGTTTAGGAGGCGACCGCCCCAGTCAAACTACCCGCCTACCAATGTCCCTCTCCCGGATTACGGGAGTAGGTTAGAATCACAGAATGCTCAGGGTGGTATCTCACTGGTGGCTCCCCCAAAACCAAAATCCTGGGTTCAAAGCCTCCCACCTATGCTGCGCAGAGCACCCCATAATTCATTGATAGGGTATAGTAAAGGTGCACGGGGTCTTTCCGTCTAGTGGCGGGCATCCGGCGTCTTCACCGGAACCACAAGTTCGCCGGGCAGCTTGTTAAGACAGTCGTCAGATCGTTACGCCATTCGTGCAGGTCGGAACTTACCCGACAAGGAATTTCGCTACCTTAGGACCGTTATAGTTACGGCCGCCGTTCACCGGGGCTTCAGTTCACAGCTTCGCCTTGCGGCTAACCGCTCCCTTTAACCTTCCGGCACCGGGCAGGCGTCAGCCCCTATACGTCGTTTTCGACTTTGCAGAGACCTGTGTTTTTGTTAAACAGTCGCCTGACGTGCTTTGCTGCGACCCCCTCTTGCGAAAGGGCACTCCTTATCCCGAAGTTACGGAGCTAATTTGCCTAGTTCCTGAACAGACCATCACCCGAGCGCCTGAGAATACTCATCTCGTCCACCTGTGTCGGTTTGTGGTACGGATACTTCTGTTCTCCTTAGCGGATTTTCCTGGCAGACGGCCGGGCGGATTTACCCTTCCCAACCTCACTTCATCCTGGATTGAAACCATTGCGCTCCAGAACTTACGTGCTGCGTCCCCGCATCGGTCTTGATCGAACCAAAGTAGTCACGGAATGTTAACCGTGTGTCCATCAGCTACGCCTTTCGGCCTCACCTTAGGATCCGACTAACCCTGAGCGGATTAACCTTTCTCAGGAAACCTTAGACTTACGGCGACCAGGGTTCTCACCTGGTTTTTCGCTACTTATGCTGGCAGAGTCTCTTCCTAACGATCCAGCACTCCTTACGGTATGCCTTCACATCGGTTAAGAATGCTCTCCTACCACACGTCAGCCCCGAAGGACCAACGCATCCATAACTTCGGTACCATGCTTGAGCCCCGTTGGATTGTCGGCACCGAGCCGCTCGACCAGTGAGCTATTACGCTTTCTTTAAAGGATGGCTGCTTCTAAGCCAACCTCCTGGCTGTCAGAGCGTCTCGACTTCCTTTCCCACTTAGCATGAATTTAGGGACCTTAGTTGATGGTCTGGGCTCTTCCCCTTTTGACGACGAAGCTTAGCCCCCGCCGTCTGACTCCTGCGCTACACGTCTACGGCATTCGAAGTTTGGTTGAATTCGGTAACCTGGGAAGGCCCCTAGTTCAGTCAGATCTCTACCACCGCGACGGACCACGCAAGGCTAGCCCTAAAGCTATTTCGGAGAGAACGAGCTATCACGGAATTTGATTAGCCTTTCACCCCTAGACTCAGTTCATCCGAGCTGTTTTCAACCAACACCGGTTCGGACCTCCAGTCGCTGTTACACGACCTTCATCCTGACCAAGTCTAGATCATCCCGCTTCGCGTCCAATCCCAGCGACTAAAACGCCCTATTCAGACTCGCTTTCGCTTCGGCTCGCTTACGCTTAACCTTGCCACTGAGATTGACTAGCCAGCTCATTATTCAATAGGCACGAGGTCAGGCATTCCGCTTGCGCGGCATAGCCCTCCCACTGCTTGTAGGCATGCGGTTTCAGGTACTATTTCACTCCCCTCGCAGGGGTACTTTTAACCTTTCCCTCACGGTACTTGTTCACTATCGGTCGCAAGTGAGTATTTAGCCTTACCGGATGGTCCCGGTAGATTCCCGCAGGGTTCCACGTGTCCCGCGGTACTTAGGAGCCACTTGAAAGTAAGAAGACATTTTCATATACGGGGCTGTCACCCTCTATGGCCGGCCTTTCCAGACCGTTCTATTAACCTCTTCTAGTCTCTCTTTGTAACCATTACTTGCAACTTCGCTTGCGCGAAGCTGGCGCCTGCCAGAGGCAGGCTTCAAGAAATGATTATTGTGGTCCTGCAACCCCAGATTCTCCTTGCGAATTATCTGGTTTAGGCTGTTCCGAGTTCGCTCGCCACTACTATCGGAATCACGGTTGTTTTCTCTTCCTAGGGGTACTGAGATGGTTCACTTCCCCCCGTTCGCTTCATACGACTATGTATTCATCGCACGATAGCCGGTGTACACACCGGCTGGGTTTCCCCATTCGGAAATCCCCGGATCAAAGGTTAATTACACCTCCCCGAGGCTTATCGCAGTTATCCACGTCCTTCATCGCCTACTTGCGCCAAGGCATCCACACGCATGCCCTTAGTAGCTTGACCATAAAATTTACTCTAGACACAGAGTATTAAGACAGGTAGTTCATTTTCATTTCTGAAGCCGAACCCCTTCTCTTGCGCTACCGCCGCCAGATATTTGGCGCCCACGCAAGCCCAACCCCGAAGGGCCGGACCAGGCAGGACTCCTGGCGGCATTTGCAACTTTGTAGTTGCCCGTCAATATTCAATTTTCAAAGATCTCGATCGCTTCTCAGCCATCTGCACGCGTCACATTGATCACTAAAACACTGCGACGCCCGCGGATATCTGAGTTTTTTGGATTTTGGTGGGCCTGGATAGAATCGAACTATCGACCTCACCCTTATCAGGGGTGCGCTCTAGCCAACTGAGCTACAGGCCCGGGGTTGTTTTACCGGGATACTGGTGGAGCTGGTCGGGATCGAACCGGCGACCTCCTGAATGCAAATCAGGCGCTCTCCCAGCTGAGCTACAGCCCCCGCTGATGGCCCCCGGCCGCTGAGCGGCCGGGAAGCCTGATGAACTGAATCGAGGCCGATTGGACGCGGGGTCTGAGACAAGCTCAAAACCCGAAGAAATTCGCTTGCTTGCCGACGCCTTACGGCGTCTGCCCTGAATGAAGAGAATCCGAAGCCATGGAGTGGAACGGCTGCCACTTACTCGATTCGGCCGAAACCGATCTTTTTCAGTGACTCCACCCACGTTCTCTTAGAAAGGAGGTGATCCAGCCGCAGGTTCTCCTACGGCTACCTTGTTACGACTTCACCCCAATCATGAATCATACCTTGGGCCTGTTTGATTAGGACTTCTAGTACAATCCACTTTCGTGATGTGACGGGCGGTGTGTACAAGGCCCGGGAACGTATTCACGGCGCCGTGCTGATGCGCCATTACTAGCGATTCCAGCTTCACGCAGGCGAGTTGCAGCCTGCGATCCGAACTGAGAACGGTTTTTTGCGATTGGCTCCCCCTCGCGGGTTAGCAGCGCTTTGTACCGTCCATTGTAGCACGTGTGTAGCCCTGGACATAAAGGCCATGATGACTTGACATCATCCCCACCTTCCTCCAGCTTATCGCTGGCGGTCTCCTCAGAGTGCTCCCTTGCGGGATGGCAACAGAGGACAAGGGTTGCGCTCGTTGCGGGACTTAACCCAACATCTCACG
>CADEFM010000017.1 GCA_902826605.1 uncultured Acidobacteriota bacterium | reverse complement strand
CGCGAGGGCGGCAAGACCGTCGGCGCCGGCACTGTTAGCGAGATCTTGGAGTAGAAAATGGCACGCGAACAAATCACATTTCAATGCACCGAGTGTAAACGTAAGAATTACACCAACATGAAGAACAAGAAGCTCACGACGGAGCGGTTGGAGTTCAAAAAATTCTGCCCCTTTTGCCGAAAGCACATGGCCCACAAGGAAATTAAGTAGTCTCCGGCGGGTGTTACACTAATATGAGACTGGCCCCGAGCCCTTGGCCCTGTCTCCGTGGAGGGGCGTAGGTTTAACGGCAGACCAGCGGTCTCCAAAACCGCGAGTGGGGGTTCGAATCCCTCCGCCCCTGCCATTCTCTGCGGCTGAAACCGCGGAGGAGAGCACCTGATTTTGCAATAGATTGATTTTGTAAAAAGAGAGATTTATGAGCGAAGAGAAGAGCCTGTCGAAGGGTATTGCCAGCTGGCCTGCGCAAGTCCGCGATTACGTCGAGGATCTGAGGCGCGAAATGAGGCTGGTGACGTGGCCCAGTTGGATCCAGGTTCGCGCGACCACGGGTGTGGTCATTTTCGCCGTCTTCGCTTTCGCTGCATATTTTGCCGTCGTGGACGCAATCGTCGGCCGGTTGACTCAGAAACTCTTTGACACGTTCGCTAAATAGAGGCGGCCCCATGCCAGAAGACATACTCCCCGAGGAAAACTCGATGAACGGCGGTGCGGCGCTTCCTGAATTAGCGTCCGATGCCCCGGAGCCAGTGCAGCCCGAAGCCGACCCCGGCCCGCCCAAGCACTGGTACATCATTCACAGCTATTCGGGTTTCGAGCAAAAGGTGGCCGAGTCGCTCAAGAGCCGAGCCGAGGCTTTCGGATTCGCGCATCAGATCGGGCAGATCCTGATCCCGACAGAAGAAGTAGTCGAATTGCGCAACGGCAAGAAGGTAACCAGCAAGCGTCTGCTGTACCCGGGCTACGTGCTGGTAGAGATGGAAATGAACGACGAGTTGTGGCATGCTGTCAAGGCCACTCCCCGCGTCACTGGGTTCGTCGGCGGCGGCGATAAACCGGTGCCCCTGACTGCGGACGAAGTGAACTCAGTGCTGTACCGCCAGCAGAGCTCGGCCGAGCGTCCTCGCCCCAAGATGAATTTCGAAAAGAACGAAAACGTGCGCATCAACGACGGGCCGTTCGCGAACTTCACCGGCAAGGTGGACGAAGTCAATCCCGAACGCAACACGCTGCGCGTGATGGTGACCATTTTTGGCCGTTCCACGCCAGTGGAATTGGATTTCTTACAGGTGGAAAAGGCTTAGAACAACATGGCAAAGAAAGTTACCGGACAAGTTAAACTTCAGATTCCAGCCGGCAAAGCGACGCCCGCGCCCCCCGTCGGCACGGCGCTCGGCCCGCAGGGCGTCAATATCATGGAATTCTGCAAGGCGTTCAACGCCAAGACGTCTGCGAAGGATCAGGAAGGCCTGATCATCCCGGTGGTCATCACCATTTTTTCGGACCGGTCGTTCACGTTCATTACCAAGACGCCCCCAGTCCCGGTGCTGATCAAGCGCGCGGTGAACCTGGCCAAAGGGTCCGCAGAACCGAACAAGAACCGGGTCGGCAAGATCACGCTCAAGCAGGTGGAAGAGATCGCCAAGATCAAGATGCCCGACTTGAATTGCTTCAGTGTCGAGTCGGCGATGAACTCCGTTAAAGGCACCGCCCGCTCGATGGGCGTTGACGTCGTGGCATAAGATTTGGCTGCGTAACCTTTTCTTCTCTTCGCGCAAGGCGCGAACGGCATGAATCGCTTCAGCAATCGACTGGCCGCGGTTATATCGGCTCTCTATCTGGCCGGCGGCGTTGCCGTCTGGATTTCCTTCATCAACACGAATCCGGACGGCCTCGCGAATGTCGGTTTGATCTTCTATGTGGCCCCAGTAAGTTTTTTGGGAGTCTTAATCGCCTGGCTGACAGGTGGCAAAGAATTCCCGTTCATTCCGCATTCGCTCGGCTACTGGCAGTCCCATGCGGTGTTCTTTTTCCCCAGCCTGCTCATCATCGCAGCACTTCTGTACGCCGTCGTGAATCGCAGGCAACGGCGGCGGCACGCCGCGCGCCAGACGCCTTTACCCTAGGCGATAGATCGCCACGCCGCTCAGCATTTTAGGATAAAAGTCGGTGGATTTCTGAGGCATCACGCCGCCTGCGAACGCGATGCGTGCCATGTCCTGGATCGGCGTTGCCTCCAGGAGAAACGCCGCCTGCGCTCCGCGTTCATTGACCTCGGCCATGGCTGCATCGATGCCGCGAACGTAAGTAATGAAAGTCTCCTGGCGCACCGCTTCCTCGTCGATACCAAGCCAGCTTCCGAGAATTTCGCGATGCAAAATGGGGACGTCCAATTCTCCTTCCTCGCGCGGGCGAGACAGCACCCACACGCCTTCTCCGGTGACCGCACCGATGCGAACAGATTGCGGCGTAGGCTCGGCTAATTCCAGTTTCAATGCCTCCACAGAATCGTAAGGCTTGGCCCACCATGGCCGCTTGGCCTTATTCAACAGCAGGTCCGCACTGAATCCGTTCATTCCCCGAAGCACTCGATGAGTGGCCAAAATTTTCAGCCCCGGCGAATACATATTCACGAACGTCATCATGGTGTACTGAGCGGCGGGGTCCGTCGGATGCTGATCTCGATACGCCAGCGATGTTTCGTAGCGGTGATGGCCATCGGCGATCAACAGCTTGGCCGGAGCCATGACTTCCTGGATCCGTGCGATACGGGCCGTGTCCGTGATTGCGAAAAGCTTGTTGCGCACGCCGTAATCGTCGGTCACCTCCAGCGCGGGTGTCCCTTTAGCGGCGTCGTCCAGTTCACGATCGATGAAGCCATCCGGGTCGGGATACAGGACGAAAATCTGTCCAAAATGCGCGCGCGTATGCCGCAGCACTTCCAGGCGGTCTTTCTTAGGGCCCGCCAGAGTCTGCTCATGACGGTAGACCACACCGGCGGAATAATCCTCGACCTTACCGAGCCCAATGAAGCCTTTCCGCGTTAGGCGCTCCGCTGAATCGGCGACTTCGAATTCCTGAAGATAGGCGTAAAAACCGGGCGCTGTATCCTGTGTCAGAATCCCATCGCGAATCCAATCTTCAAAGTGGCGGGCCGAGCGCGTGTAAACACTATCGGAATCGCTGTCCCCTTCTTTGCGCTCGCCCAGGATCACGCGCACCAGATTATGAGGGCTAGCCGCCAGATACTTCGCCTGCATGGCGGGCGAGATCTTGTCGTAGGGTTGGGTGACGAGCTTCGCGGGGTCACCTGCTCTGGATGCGTAACGATACGCCTGGAAGGGTTTTACGGTCGCCAAGAACCCAGAATAGCAGCCGGGTCCGTTGCGCTGTTGAGCGCGGCGGGCCGGTACGCCATGGGAGCCGAGATCATGACGGGCCGGGGGTTAACGAAGCTCTGCGTCATCCACGGCGACATGAACCGGTAATGATAGTTCACGATGCTCACCGTCAACCGCTCATCATCTGGTCTAGCGGGGACAGAGGGCGAATAGGTCACCCGCACGTTATCACGCGTCAATCCCAGATAGCCATCGCGAGCCGCGCGCGGTTCTTCCGTCTGGCTGTAGAGAATTAAATTGGCGACTTGCTCGCCCGTCCCATCCCATTGCCGCACCACGCCCCACCGTACCGCGCTGCGAACGCGCTCAACCAGCGCTTGATGCGCGACCAGCACTTGGCCGCAGTCGATCACCGCGAATAGTAACGCGAAGAACACCAGCAGCACCAGCGTGCCTTCCACCAGATTCTGGCCGCGCTCACATCGTTTCATCGTTCGGCCTCCGCAGGAGCGTAACGGCCCACGTGAGGAAATTCCACCGAAGGCCGGCCATCCAAAGTAAACGTCCGGAATATTGCGTCCACCGTGTACCGGCGCACGGTAACGTCCACCGCCGAGGGTTTTCCGTCCCCATTGAAGACCCACCGGACTTCCACTTGTTCGGGCTTCAGTCCAGCCGTCACAGGGCTCATCTCCGCCGTGGGCTGCGCGTCGCCGTACACCACCATGTTGCGGATGGCCCGATTGCGGCGTTCGACGTCCTGTTCGGTGGCTCCGCGATACGTGCGCTGCGCGGCATAGCGGGCGCCGTTGCCGACAGCGGTCACCAGTTGGTTGTACACGTAAAAGGTATAGCCAAACTGGAATGTCCCGGCCATACAAGTGACCATGACGCCCGCCGAGAGCGCCAGTTCGAGCATCGCGTGACCCTGTATGCGCCGGCGTCTCATTCCGCCAACCTCACCGGGTTCGTGGCGGATACCGCATGCGCGGGCACCGTGAAATTTAGCGGCCCGCCTACGGCGGAAAGAAAGATGACGTTAAGATGGTTTTCCGGAGCTCGGACGCGCGCGAACTTCACTTCGGAAGCATTGTCAGGCGTCGCTTCCCAGCGCTTTCCGTCAGCGCTGAATTCAGTGACGACCCCTTCAAACGATTGCGTGCCCAAATTCCATTTAGCGGGTAACTTTTGTACGGCGGCTTTGGCTCGCGCAAGTCCCGTCGCGGTGCCGTCCAACTGGACAGCCGCTGCCATGGACGCGGCGTCAGTAAACACCTGCGCCTCATTGCGAGCGATGTAAATCCGCCCCAGGTCGAAAGCAAGTCCAATCACGGCCAGCAGCAGGAAGATGCACCCGCACATGGCGATCAGCACGAAGCCTCCGGTGTGCCGCTTGAATACACTCATCCTCTTGTCATTACGGCAGAAACGCGGGGGATCTTTAGCCCCGCCCTAGTGCGCTGGGGAAGGCACGGCAGTCGCCGGACGGCCATGCGGAGACCATAGAAGGTATGCACCAAGGAGACCAAGCGCCACGGCAAGCCATTGCGTGATCGAAAATGGCAGCCCGAACGGCAGCGCCTGCTCATGATGGCGCGTGAATTCGATTGCGAAGCGCGCAATCGAACTCAATACCAGATACAGACCGATTATTGTCCCGGGTCTATGGGCCTTGCCGAAACGCCACCACAAAAATCCGAATAATAGCGCTTCCGTGCCCAATTCATAGAGCTGCGAAGGGTGCAGTCTCACTCGTAACGGCACACCGGTAAGCGCATTCGCATCTGGATTCCGGAATGTGACTGCCCATGGCAGATCGCACTCGTTCCCCCAGCAACACCCGGCAGCGAAACACGCGACTCGTCCGATGCCATGCCCCAAAGCAATGCCCGGCGCGAACACATCGAATACTGGAAGCGGAGTCATCTTGTGATGCCGGAGGTAAAAAAATGCGGTAGCGATGGCCAGGACTAAGCCACCCTGAAACACGCCCGCGGCCTGCAAAGTCGCGATGGAGAAAACATCGCCTGGATGCTGACGGAAATGATCCCAATCGAACACGATCATCAAAAGCTTGGCGCCCAGCATTCCCGAAAGGGCGGAGTAGACCACCAGATTTGTGATCAACTCCGTGTTCATCCCCACGCGCCGCGCCAGCTTCAGTGTTACCCACAAACCTACTAAAAACGCGACCGCCACCAGGACGCCATAGGTGGGCAGGAAGAAATCGCCGTATTCGAAAAGCTTTGGGAACACTCTATGCCCAAAATAGCACGCCGATCACGAGTCGGACGAAGGCCCAGGCGGCGCGCCATCCTCGGTGCCCCCGCCGGAGCTAAGGCGCACTTCATGGCGCTGCCGCTGGCGCAGAACTGTAGTCGGGTGAACCGCCGGAATCTGCCCGCGCTACACTAAAAGCAGACGCATGCATCTCCCGCGCACCATTCTGCTGGGCCTCGGCCCCCTGCTAAGCCTGTGGGCTATGGGCGCCCAAATGGCGTCTCAGCCGGCGGATCGCCTGCGCCAGCACGCCGCTGAGCAGCGCCTGACCGCGGATGCCTTGCAGCACTTCATGCAGCCCATGGTTTCGTTCCTGCTGCTGGCTGCGGAGCAACGACCGCCGCGCGCCATGCACGCCTCACAGGCGAGCTTCGGGTTCGAGGCCTTGGCGTCTACTTCATTCAGTTCATCGGTCTGGCTCGTACGCGACGAGCCGGCCCTTTTGTTCCACGCCCGCCGGCATCAAAGCCCCCGGCTCCGCTGCTGATTTTCCCTCCCTGCACGCTGGCTGTTTGTCCAAAAGCACGGGTTTACACTGGAGAATTAGTATGATTGACGCCACTCTGGCCAAGATTTTTGGCACCAAGCACGAGCGCGAAGTGAAAGCGCTGCGGCCTACCATCTCCGCCATCACGGATCTGGAGCCGCAAATGCAAGACCTTTCCGACCAGGATCTGGCCGCGCAAACGGTTCGCTTCCGTGAGCAGATCGAACAGGGCGCTTCCCTCGATGATGTCCTGATTCCGGCTTTCGCCACCGTACGCGAGGCCGGACGCCGCTATCTCAATATGCGGCACTTCGATGTGCAGCTGATAGGCGGCATGGTTCTGCACCAGGGCAAGATTGCCGAAATGAAAACCGGCGAAGGGAAAACGCTGGTCGCGACGCTGCCTGTTTATCTGAACGCTCTCAGCGGCAAGGGCGTGCATGTGGTCACGGTCAATGACTACCTGGCCAAGCGCGATTCCGAATGGATGGGCCGTATATACAAATCGCTCGGGATGTCGGTCGGCACCATCGTGCATGAACGCAGCGATGCCGAACGCCACGCCGCCTACCGCAGCGATATCACCTACGGCACCAACAACGAATACGGTTTCGATTACCTGCGCGACAACATGAAGTTCCGCCTGGCGGATTGCTGCCAGCGCGAACATAACTTCGCCATCGTCGACGAAGTGGATTCCATTTTGATCGACGAAGCGCGCACGCCGCTCATTATCTCAGGACCCAGCGAGGAATCCACCGACAAGTACTACCGCATCAACCGCATCATTCCGAATCTGGTGCGCGGCGAAGTCCACGAAGGCAAGGAACCTGGCGAGAAATGGACCACCGGGGACTTCACCGTGGAAGAGCGCACACGCACCGTGGCTCTAACGGAAGAAGGCGTCTTGAAGATTGAGCGCCTGCTGGGCCTGGACAATCTGTACAACGCGACCAACATGGAAATGAATCATCACGTGCAGCAGGCCCTGCGTGCGCACGTGCTGTATCTCCGCGATCGCGAATACGTCGTGAAAGATGACGAAGTGATCATCGTCGACGAATTCACGGGCCGCCTGATGGCCGGACGCCGCTGGTCGGACGGTTTGCACCAGGCCGTCGAAGCCAAGGAAGGCGTGAAGATCCAGCGCGAAAACCAAACGCTTGCGACCATCACCTTCCAAAACTACTTCCGCATGTATAAGAAGCTCGCGGGTATGACCGGCACAGCCGACACGGAAGCCGCGGAGTTTGGCAAGACCTATAAATTGGACGTCACCGTCATTCCCACTAACAAGAAGTTGCAGCGTCTGGAATACGAAGATATCGTCTACCGTACCGAGGAAGAAAAATTCCGCAACGCGGCCAAGGAAATCAAGGAGCGCCATGACAAAGGCCAGCCGGTCCTGGTCGGAACCGTCTCCGTTGAGAAATCCGAAAGGCTGTCTGGGATACTAAAGAAAATGGGCGTGCGGCATGAGGTGCTGAACGCCAAAAATCACGAGCGTGAAGCGTTCCTCGTCGCTCAGGCCGGCCGCAAAGGCGTAGTGACCGTCTCCACCAACATGGCCGGACGCGGTACCGACATTCTGTTGGGCGGCAACCCCGAGTACATGGCGAAAGAACATCTTCGCAAGGAAAATAAAGACCCGGACACGTATCAGATCGCGGCCGTGGGCACGCCGGAGCGCGCGGAGTGGGATAAAGTTTTCACGCACTACAAGGAAAAAACAGTCGCCGAGCACGATGAGGTGGTGGCGCTCGGCGGACTGCACATCGTCGGCACGGAGCGCCACGAATCCCGCCGCATCGACAACCAGCTTCGCGGACGTTCCGGACGCCAGGGCGATCCCGGCTCGGCCCGCTTTTATCTCTCTTTGCAAGACGACCTGATGCGCATCTTCGGCGGACATCGCATGCAGAACCTGATGCTGCGCCTGGGGATGGAAGAAGACGTGCCCATCGAAAGCCGCCTGATCAGCAGACGTATCGCTGCCGCTCAGAGAGCCGTCGAAGCTCAGAACTTTGCTTCCCGCAAACACGTTCTGGAATACGACGACGTGATGAACAAGCAGCGCCAGGCCGTCTACGGCATGCGCAATACGCTGCTGGAC
This sequence comes from uncultured Acidobacteriota bacterium, assembly GCA_902826605.1. Taxonomy (GTDB): domain Bacteria; phylum Acidobacteriota; class Terriglobia; order Bryobacterales; family Bryobacteraceae; genus Palsa-187. The sequence continues at coordinate 95,064 of CADEFM010000017.1, read as the reverse complement.
GGTTCCGATCAGAAACCGAGGATTCTGGAAACCATTGAAGGCATCCTGGCTCAGTTCATCGACCTTCGGCTGCCGGAAAAAGTGCACCCCGGCCAGTACGATTGGGCCAACCTCGAAGGCGACATCCTGAATCAATTCGGCATCCGGATTCGCACGGAAGACCTCCAAGGCCTGGACCGCCGTTCCGCCGAAACCACCATTCACGACCAGCTGCTGAAGCGCTATCAGGAAAAAGAAGACATGCTGGGAACGGATCTCCTTCGGGAAGCCGAGCGGATGATCATGCTGAACGTCATCGACAATCAGTGGAAAGATCACCTGCTGTCGATGGATCACCTCAAGGAAGGCATCGGCATGCGGGCGTACGGCCAGAAAGACCCGCTCATCGAGTACAAAAAGGAATCTTTCGTCATGTTCCAGGACATGATGGACCGCATTGAGGATGAAACCATCCGGTTCCTGTTCTTCCTGCAACGCGGCGAGGACGAGCCGCGCCAGATGCCGAATCTTCCGTATCCCGAAGTTTGGGATGATGAGCCGGAGGAAGAAGCCGAACCCGTCGGCGTCGGTGCGACGGCCGAACCGGAACGCACGCTCGCCCAGCAGGCGGCACAGAGTTCAGTGCTGGATCTCACGCGAAGTATGCAGCGCAAAAAGGAAAAGGAGCTAGCTGCTCTGCAGTTCGTGGGGGGCGAAACTTCGGCGGTTCAGCAGCCTGTGCTGGCCAAAGAAAAGTCTGGACGAAACGACCCCTGCCCGTGCGGCAGCGGCAGGAAGTATAAGAAGTGCCACGGGGCATGATGCGCGGCACATTAACGGCTTCATTGCTGGCCGCCGTACCCCTTCTGCTGGCCAAAGCGCTCGTGGCCCAAGCGCCGATTTTCCCGGATCAGATCGGTCCTTACATAAAGAGCGGGCCACGGACAGTATCAGTCGCTGACCGCCCGCTCTATAACGAATATGGGCTGGAGACCATGGAATCCGCCGAGTACGCGACATCTGACGAAGGAAGCGCCAAGAAACGGTTCTCTGGGACGGCCTGGCGCCTTCATGATTCTACCGGCGCGATGGCGCTTTTCCAGTTCCGCCGCCCGCCTGGAGCCACGGCGACGAATTTCGCGCCTCTTTCCGTCAGCACCTCGGATGGGGTGATTTTTGCCTATGGTAACTACGTCCTGCAGATCACGGGAGGGCTGCCGGAACAGGCGGATTTAGCTGTTTTCTATAACCGGCTCCCAAAATTTGAGAATTCACCCTTGCCTGCCCTGATGGACGCCCTCCCACCAGACGGCCTAATCGCCAATTCTGGACGCTACTTGCTAGGCCCGACATCGTTGCAGCGCTTCGAACCGGGCATCCCCCCTTCCACGGCGGCGTTCCGGTTGGGGGCCGAGGGGCAGTTGGGCAAATACAAAACCCCCAAGGGTGAACTGACACTTTCGATTTTCGCCTATCCTACGCCTACCATGGCACGGGACCAAGCCGTGGAATTTCAGAAAATTGTTGGCGCCATGGTCAAACGGACAGGGCCGCTGGTGGCGATCACGGTGAATCCGCCCGATCCGAATGTCGCCGAGCGGCTACTGGGAAAAATTAACTATCAATCCCAAGTCACTCTAAATGAAAAGGTTCCTGGTAGCGATCTGCGCAGCTTCAGTAGCGATGTGGTGAGCATGATCCTGCTGGCAGGCATTCTCATCGTGTTCTGCGCGACCGCTGGCGTCCTCTATGGCGGTTTCCGGGTTTTGAGGCGAAGGATGTCCAAACAGGATCCCCAGGCGATGATCGTCCTCGATATTAGCAAGTCCAAATAAACCCCTGAGATGCCGCTTGTTAGAGCCAAAACGGACACCTAAAAACGGGCTTCCAGGCACCTTATACGGTTGCCCCGGCCGGAATGTATTTTGCCGCAAGACCCGCGATTTCAGGGCCTTTCGAACGTTTTTGCAGTGGCCTGTTTTTCTCTTGACTTCATTGGCCCGCAAGCCCTAAGATCCTATCACAACCAGATTTTGACGGTTGCGTTGCCGTCGATCTGATTCTCCCATGTACATCACCCTGCCCCAAAAGCAGGGGTACCGAAAAATGCTCACCCCCGGGTGAGCATTTTCGTTTAAATGTGCGCTCTAGGCCCGTTTGGAGGGGTTAGAAGGGCACTTTAGGGCTGCCGGGGGCCCAAACCCCGTCAAGGCGCGCGGAGGGCGTTAGAATGCCGCCAAGGGCTTGGAATTCGGTCAGGGTGCGCTCCCCCGCCTCTCCGTTCAGTTCACAAACGGCGTCGGTCACAATTTCCACCGGTTTTCCGAATTTGAGCAACCCGAAGGCGGCAAATTTGACGCAAATCTCTGTTACCACGCCATACACCACGTATCTTCCCGCGTTAAACTTGTCCAGCAGCGCGGCCAGATGCATCTGTTCAAAGCAGTCGAGGGTTTGTTTTTCGAGCAAAATCTGTTGGGCACCCTCGATTGTTATGTCGCCCGGCCTGTTCGGAATGACGACGGGCTTTTCGAGCAAAGTCACGGCTGGTTTCCGTTGACTTGCCGTCTCCACCACGCAGTGAGGAGGAAAACGCGTGAACTCCGGATCGTTCTCAGAATGCGCGTCCATGGTGGAGATCACGGGAATGCCGTGGGCGGCGGCATAGAGGTTGAGCGCAGCCACTCGCGGTACGATTTTTTCGGCTCCCGGAGCGTACAGCGCGCCAGCAGGATAAAGAAAGTCGATCTGCGTGTCCACGTCGAAGAAAACGGTTCTCATCCGGCTACCTCCTGACGAACACGCGCGTCCAACTGCACGAGTTCCGGACTCAATTCCACGCGCCACGGCTCTTTAGCGGCGAACAAGCTTTGGCACTGCGCAGGCAGACGAGCCAGGCGTTCGAGCGCGTTCTTACGAGCTACTGTGGCGGTGGGCAATGCCGTCTCCACCAGTTTGCCGCCTAGAATCACGGGCCGCTGCAGAGCTTCCACCAGACCTGTATCGCACATCACGCACTCGGTGGCGCGTCCCAGAACGTCATGGTCTTGCAGTCTAAAAATTTGCTTGGCTCCGGGTAGCGTGTGTTTTTCCTGACTGAGTTTGCTGGTGAAGCGGTGATCGCCGCCCTGAATTTCCACCATTTTGTAGACTACGCCGAGCGAGGGTGCGTCGGCAGAGGTTGCTAGCGCGGTGCCAACGCCAAATACGTCGATGGGCGCTCGTGCAGCTACCAGCTCGTGAATTTTGTGCTCATTCAAGTCCCCGGTCGCAAGAATCTTGGCTTCCGGCAAGCCGGCATCATCCAGGATCTTGCGGACCGCAGGCGCGAGATCAATCAGATTGCCGCTGTCCAAGCGAACGCCCCACAGAGGTTTGCCGAGCGACGCCGCGCGGCGTGCGCCTTCCAGGGTTTCATAGGTGTCGATCAAATAAATAGTGCCGTCGCCCAGCAGGCTTTGCAACTGCTCAAACGCTGTGCGTTCGTGCAAGAAGGACATCACCCAGGAATGCGCCGCCGTCCCGAAAACGGGAATGCTGTAACGAAATCCGGATTCCGTATTACTGGTACCCACGCACCCGCCGATGTATGCGGCGCGCCCGGCCAGCACGCCCGCTTCAGGCGAATGTGCGCGCCGGGTTCCGAATTCCACGACGTCGCGGCCCTGCGCCGCTCTCACGCAGCGTGCGGCCTTGGTGGCGATCATTGACTGAAAGCCGACGGTGGCCAGCAGGAAAGTCTCGGGAATCTGCGCCTCAATCACCGGTGCGCGAACCGTAAGAAACGGTTCGCCGGGAAACAGAGGCGTGCCCTCTGGGACCGCGAAAAGGTCGCCTGTGAAACGCAGCCCCGCCAGCATTGCAAAGAACCCGCCATCCACGCGCGCGAACTGCGGCAGCGTGCGAAGATATGCGATCTCATCCGCCGTGAAACGAAAATCCAGCAGATATTCAACGGCCTGCGCGAGACCCGCGGCGACGATGAAATTGCGGTCCGGCGGCAGATGCCGCACGAACATCTCAAAGGTGGCGCGTTCCGTGGTCTTGCGGGAGGCGTAGTAGCCCGCGGCCATGGTGAGCTGGTAGAGGTCGGTGGTCAGCCCGAGAGCCACTACTTCTTCTTTCCAGCTTGCACTTCACGAACGTCACCCACCGCCTGGCGCAGTTCCTTCACCGTATCCGCGCCCAGCTCATATAGCGAGGAATCATCGCTGCGTCGCGCCACGAAATGCATACCCCCGGCGGCCTGCGAAATCTCGACCGTCTCGGTGCGTTTACCGTCGTTCGAAACTATAGTCAGAGTCACCACGGGCGCCGTGAAGCCCTTTTCGGCGAAGGTGCTGGCGCTCAAGTCCCGCAGGCGATCGATGAAGGCCTGCACGCTGGTGGAATCCATTTCCTTGTTGGCCGCACTTAGCCACTTGCTGTTGTCCTTGCGCAAGGCCAGCGTCTTGTCGCCGTCTTTTACGTCTAATTTGGTGGGATCGCTGAACCCGAAATCGAATAGCTTCTTATTCCGGAAGTCGTCGAGCGCTTTGTCCAGCGCTTCGCCCAAGTCCTTACCTACTTTGTAAGTTCCTTCCACAGCGCTCGACTTCGCATAGAAGTCGTCTTTCACTTTGCGGACTTCGATGGTCTGCGTTCCCACCGAACCCGTGACTTTCGCGATGCCCGCCAGGGTGCCGGAGGTGAACTTTGCGGCATCGGCCTTCGCACTCGCCTCGGTTGTGCCGGGATCCATCTGAGCGCCTTTAAGCTTGGTGATCAGGTCATCCACTTGCAGACCGTCGGCACGCATCGGCTTGGGCTTTACGATCTGCCACTGCAAGTCGCCCACCTTGCCGAATTCGAAGGTCTGCTTACGGGATGTCAATTCGATACGGCTGATTTTGTCCTGCATGAAGGACATCAGACGCTTGTCCCGAAGATCCTGCGCTACTTTGTCAAATACGGACTTGCTGTAAGTCGCGATTATGAACAATCGGGGATCGCCTTCGAGCTTCGCGTATACACTGGAACCAGTCGGCGTGTCGTCGCCGATCAAGAGTTTGGTGCTCTTGTTGTCTTTGGTCTTGAAGGTAACCTCGAGCAGCGGAGGTGCAAGCCCATACGACGCAAGATCGTTCGCGTTTTCGTCCACCACCCGGTCCGCAGTGAGGCTGGACGCCGTGCTGGTAATGCTGGCGACTGCCGCGGGATCTCCCGGAAAGGCTTTTGGAGATGTGATGTCCCACTTGCCTTGATCGTTGAAGCGCACCGACGTCTGTTCGCCTTCGCGGCGTTTGATATCGATCTGCTTCACCTGATCCGGGGAGAGCGACAGAATCTTGGGAGGTGCGTCCTTGGCGGGCTGGCCTTCCTTGGCTTTTTCAGCGCGATTCGACCACCATACCAAACCGCCCAGTCCGCCTAATAATACAACCGCGATCAATAAGCGAGCGGGATTCATACACCTACCGCCGTTTCCACCACACGCTCAGCCCTGCGGCCACGATCAACAACGGAATTCCCACCACGCTCGAATAAAACATCATCATTATCTGACTCCGCGTCATGCTAATGCGCCGGTCTTCGGGTTCTTTTGGGCGTATGGAAATCAGGTCTTCGTCGGAAGACAGCCAGTTCATGGTGTTCATGAAGAGGTCCCGGTTGCCGTTCACGCGCAGGAATGAGTTGGTGGCCCAAGTGGAAGACCCGGTCACCACAAAAAGGCCTTTGGTTCCTTCGCCGTTGTATGTGCCCGCAGCGCCCAGAACAAAGGGGCCTTTCTTATCATTTGAACTTGGCTTGATCTCGGCCGACTTCAAGTTCGCGGTCGCGAAGCTACTGGACGACGTTTCCATCAACTTCTCGACGGTGGTCTTCGCGCCGTTGGCAACCTGCATCGAACGGACAATCGGCAGGGCCGACGGCATCTCTTTCATCACCTTCACTATGGGATGCGTGCTGTATGTGGTTACGAGCGGAACCTCCGGACCCAATCCGAAAATCTGGCCTACGCCGCTGGTATCCAAGACCAGATTTTGATCGAGAGTCACGCCCCATTCTTTCAGTACGTTGACGAATGCCGTATTTTCATCCGTTTCTTGGCGTGCGAATTGCAACGGCGGATCCAGCATGAATAGTCCGCGCCCACCGCCTTCGATGAACTTCTTCAGAGCATCGATTTGCGGCGGAAGGTAATCGCGGGTCGGGCCGGCCACCACTACAACCATGCAGTCCTTGGGAACCTCAGGCTTTTCCAGCATTTTCAAGGTCTGCGTTTTGTAATTGTTGTTTTCGAGCAGAGTCTTTACCTGGGCGAGGCCGCCGCGGTCAGCGTCGTCGATGGAATGCTCGCCTGAACCGAGCGTGAAGCAGGCGAGGCGCTCGCCGCTCTTCAACGCGCGCACCATTGCGCCCGTGACTTCTTCCTCGGTGAGGCCCTTGGCTTCCTGACGCTTCGTCCCGGCTTCAATTTGAACCGTACCAAACGACTTCACTCCGGCCGCGATAGCCTGCGTGCGGTTTTTGTCCACGTCCATAAAACGGACGTTGATTTTGGTGGAAAGATTTTGATAGCGATCCAGCAGATCGCGCGCGGCCTGGAACTGCGTGGGGCGGTCCCAGTACGTGATGCTGATGTCCTGCTTCAGTTCCCGTGCGATTTTAGTGGTCTGATCGGAGAGCGTGAAGCGCTTGCTCGCCGTCGTGTCAAACGATTTGTTGTAGCGCTGGGCAAGGAAGTTGACCAACCCCACCACCGCGAAAACGATCAACAGGTATACCGCCGTGTAAGCGGCGAATTTGGTTTGTCTTGCTTTGATCCAGGAAGTTTTTTGAGCCATTCTTAAGACCTCCACCGCAACGATTCGAGCGACCGGGCCGTCAGAAATAGTCCGATGAAGATCGCCGAAATGTAATAGATGATGTCTTTGGAATCGAGCACGCCTTTCGAAAATGAATCGAAGTGCTGCAAGACGGACATATACGAAAAGACCTTGGCCAGCACGGAATCCTGAAAGGACGACATCCAATCCAGCACCCACAGAAGCAGGCATACACTGAAGCCCGCCACTCCCGCGACGATCTGATTTTTGGTGCAAGACGATATAAAGGTGCCGATGGCCAGCAGACACCCCGCTTGCAACAGGAGACCCAAATATCCAACCGCCATCGGACGCCAATCTGGAGTTCCGTAGGCAAATAAAGTCACCATACTGATGAGCGATAGCCCCAGCATGGCGGCATACAGGACCAGGGCTGCCAGCCATTTTCCCAGGATCATTTCAATATCGCGAATCGGTGACGTCGCCAGCAATTCAAATGTGCCCGTGCGTTTCTCTTCGGCGAAGAGGCGCATGGTGATCATTGGAATCACGAACAACCCGATCACGCTGATGTTGGAAAGGATGGGACGAATCACGGAATCGTTCACGCTCATCGGCCCGCCGCCTTGCATGGAGCTTTGAATGCTCATCTGCATGAAGAAATACACCGCGATGTAAAAGAAGTATCCCGCGATCAGCGCAAAAAATGCCATCACTCCATATGCGATGGGGGAACGAAAATAGCTGTTTAGTTCTTTGTTGCAAATAGTGAGTGTGTTCATTGGCCGTCTCCCACTCCTACTGTGGTGGCGTGGGGCGCATCGATATCTTGTTTGGGCGCGCCGGTCAGTTCCAGGAAAATCTCTTCCAGACTCAATCCCACGGAATGCAGTTCGTTCAAATTCCAGCCCGCTTCAATCACCGCGCGAGCCAGCTCGGGACGAATGTGCTTCCCTTGCTCGCTCTCGACCGTCAAGTTCAGCAGGCCGTCGCGTGCGTCCCGAACGATTACCCGGCCCACTCCGGAGATGCCTTCCAGCCGCTCCCGCACTTCGCCTTCGTTCAAAGACAGCCCGTTGCGGGGTGCGATCTGCACCGCGATGGATTCGGCGCCTCGCAGGCGGCTGGTGAGATTCGCCACCGAGTCGGTAGCCACCAGCTTTCCGCGGGCGATGATGATCACCTGCTCGCAAATTTGCTCCACTTCCGGAAGGATGTGGGTGGAAAGGATAATCGTGTGGTCACCCGCCAGTCCCTTGATCAGATCGCGGGTTTCGATGATTTGTTGAGGATCGAGGCCGGAGGTAGGTTCATCGAGAATCAGCACATCGGGGTTGTGGATGATGGCCTGTGCCAGTCCGACGCGCTGCCGGTAGCCCTTCGATAGCTTGCTGATCAGCTTGGCTTTTACGTCGCCCACGGAGCAGCGGTCGGCCACTTCATCCACGCGCTTGGCCAGGCTGGCCTTGGGAATGCCCTTGAGCTTACCGACGTATGCCAGGTATTCCGCTACCTCCATCTCGGGATACAGCGGGGGTGTTTCCGGCAGGTAGCCGATGCGCTTCTTGACCTCCATGGGCTGTTCGAGCACATCGAATTCAGCTACGCGCGCCGAACCGGCGGAGGGGGGCATGAAACACGTGAGAACACGCATCGTCGTGGTCTTCCCCGCCCCGTTGGGACCCAGGAATCCGACAATTTGCCCCTTTTGAATTTCAAAAGAGATATTGTCCACGGCAACATGCCGGGCATATCGCTTGGTGAGCCCTTCGACTTTGATCATAATGAATGAATCAGGACGTGCAAACCCGCCTTTAGGTTAGCGCCGGGTTGCTGGCGCCACCGAAAGGGGCGCAGAACATCATCATAGTGTCGGGATGCCAGGGGTGTCAACGCCAGCGCAATAAAAGCGCTGTCAAACCCGCCGTGAAGTATTATTAGAAACAGGAACACCGCTGTTCCCGTCTGTTCAGATAGGGAAGATTATGTCCAAATTCCAGTATCGAACGCTGCTCCTGTGCGGGATGGCTCTGCTTCCGTTTCTCGCTCAAGGCGGTCAGATTTATGGGTCCCTGACCTCGGCGGGCAAGGCCGCGGCAGGGGCCGCGATCACCGTTTCGTGCGCCGGAACGGAATCCAAGACGGCCACCGGGCCCGACGGGACCTACCGCGTCACCATCCCGCAGCAGGGCCGCTGTACCGTATCCCTTCCCGGCTTTGCCGGCACTCCGTCCGTTGTGGTGTTTTCACTCGACAAGCCGGCGCTCTACGATCTGGAAGCGTCGAAGCGTCCAGACGGAAACTACGATTTGAAAATACGGTGACTCTTGCCAGACGAACAGCCTAAGGACCGCAGGCGCTTCTGGATGGACATCCTCACCGTGGTGGCCATGCCTTTGGTGACCGCGGCGGTCGGTTTCACCATTAATTCGTCTCTCAATGCCCGCCAAGCGCGGGAAAACAATCTGCGTCTTTACGCCGACATGATGACGCGGCGCGAGCAGGCCGACAGCGACCTTCGCAAGGATATGTTCACGTCCATCCTGGACAAGTTCACCACGGCGGGAAGTAACCCTACATCTCCGGAGCGGCTGGAGCAGCAGGTGGTCAACCTGGAACTGCTGGCTGCGAATTTCAACGAATCTTTGGATCTGGGACCTTTGTTCGAACATCTCCGCCGCCAGATTCCGAAGGACTCCGACAGCCTGGGCGCGGAGAGCCGCAAGGTCTCCGCGGATTTGCGAAAACGCCTGGAGACGGTCGCCTCTGAAATCGGGGAGCGGCAGATACGCGTCCTGGCGGAAAGCGGAGTGGCGGTGCGGGCCGGCGCAGGTGAATTTGAACATCCTGCCGAGAAAACGCCGTATCTCCGGTTTCTAGGCCCCACCGCGATCCTTCATCCGGATGCGAAGCCGGAGGACAGCGTGACGCAAGTTTGCCTTACCATGTCCACGCCGCAAGGCCCGCACGCGCGCCGCTTCAAGGTGGAAATTTCCGACTATAACGCGGACGCCCGCGAATTTCAGGTTCGCCTTTACGCGTCGAAGGTCCTCGATGCCGCGAACTGCGCCGCGCCGGACCTGGACCTGAAGGGCGCGGCCGAGATCGACACGGAGTTCTGGGTGGGCACGTTCGATTTCCCCATGGTGGATAATACCCGTCTCAGCCAGGGCGAGCGTTGCGCGGTGGTGCTGACGGATCTGGGCCCGGGACATGCGGGACTGACGTTGACGTACTTCCCCGGTTCGCGCGCCAGCCTAAAAGACAAACCCTACTACGACGAGATCGAGCAGGACTTGCGCACCGGTTCCCGGGTCCGTTAAGACGCTCCATGAATCGGCCGCTCCCTTGGATCACCGCCGCGATGGTCGCGGTCATCGTCATCGCATTCTATTTCTTTCGTGCCTCAAAGCCACCGCTGAATGTTGTGCCACGCGCGGCGGAGGAAATCGAAAAGGCCAAGCGGCGCTAGAAGTCGCTGATTTTTTCTTGACGTTTTTTCTCCTCCGGGTTAGGATGAAATCTCCCGAGGTTTCCGCCGGTTCGTCCGGTGGATGAAAAGGGAAGCGGGTGTGAATCCCGCACGGTCGCGCCACTGTATTCAGCGAGCGGACCGGCACTCGAAAAGCCACTGTTCCCGATGGGAATGGGAAGGCCGCCGGTTCGTGATGACCTGTAAGTCAGGAGACCTGCCTCGTGGATTGTGGAGGCGCGTTACCTTGATGCTGCGACTTACATCGTCGCGGGCGATTTCCGCCCGTTTTCTCTTCCTGTCCCTGTTGACTATGTTGCAGACTGCCTTTGGGCAATCTGGTAGCACGCTCAGCGGAATTGTTCACGATCCTCAATCGCGCCCCGTGCCAGGCGCAGTCGTCACGCTCATTTCACGCACCGGCGCGCAAACCGCATCTGCGTCGAGCGATGCATCCGGGGCATACCAGATGATCCTCGTCTCCGGCGAATATCTCTTGCGCGCGGAAGCGCCTGGCTTCGCAGTGTTTCTGCAAACGCGTGTGCAGATACTTCCCGGAACTCCGCTGACTCTGGATATTTCGCTCGCGTTAGCCGGAGTGAACGAGCAGATAACCGTGACCGCGTCCGGCACGCCGCAAGCGCCCGAGGAAATTTCGAAAGCATTGGTCACCGTCGACCGTGACGAAGCCGAGCGCAGAGCGTCGCCGGCGCTGGGCCATTTGATCAGTCTGGCGCCAGGAGTCCGCGTGCAGCAACTGGGCGGCCCCGGCTCGGTCACCTCCATACGGCAGCGAGGCATGCGCGAGTACGATACGGCGGTGCTCATCGACGGTCTGCGGTTTCGTGACCCATCGTCGCTGCACGGCGACCCGACCGCCACCATTTCCGACCTGTTGACCACGGACTTCGATCGCGTGGAAATCCTGAACGGCGCGGGGTCGGCATTGTACGGCACCTCCGCCATGGGCGGCGTCATCAATATCCTAAGCGCGCGGGGCGGAGGCCGCACGCGCGGAGGCCTGTTGGCGGAGGGCGGCTCACTGGGCTCCGGACGCGGGCGGGCGAATGTGGCAGGAGAAGCCTGGAAGAGCCGGCTGCTCTACAGCGCTGGACTGTCGCACTGGAACGTCACGCGCGGCGTGGATGGCGACGATGCCTTTCGTTCGAGCAATGCGCAAGGGCGCGTGGCGTATCGAATCGCCCCGGCCACCACGCTCACTGCGCGCATGTACCTGGGGGACTCGTTTGGCAAGCTCAACGTTAGTCCTCTGCAGACAGGGACGCTGCCCGCAACGGGGATCGTGCCCGCTGTGAGCGGAGTGAACTTTCTGCCGGGACCCAACGATTCCGACAGCACCCGCGCCGGGCGGTTCGCAAGCGGCGCGCTCATTCTGGATACCCGGCTCGCGCCGAAGCTGGACGCCACGGTAAGTTATCAGACGCTGGCTTCCAGCAGGCGCTATGGCGATGGTCCAGCAGGCGCCGGGTTCCAGCCCTTTGCGAGTATTCGCACCCTATACAACGCCCGAGTGGAGACTGTCGCCGGGCAACTGCGCTACGCGGTGACGCCCGCGCATCTGCTTTCGGCGGGCTATGAGTTTGAGTACGAAAACTTCCGCTTTCACTACGCCGATACGGGCAACCCATCCACCAATTCGGGGCTGCGGGCGTCCCAGCGGAGCAATGCGTTTTCGGTGCAAGATCAGACGCGCTGGTTCGACGGGCGATTGCAGCTCACCGGAGCATTCCGCGCCCAGTACTTCGCACTGGACCGGCCGTCGTTTCTGCCCACCGCCTCCGCCCCCTACCAATCCACTGCCATCACGGGGCCACCGGCTGCCTACACGGGCGATGGATCCGCGGCGTATTTCTTTCGATCCACGGGAACGAAAATCCGCGGGCATGTGGGCCGCGGCTATCGCGCCCCGTCGCTCTATGAGAGATTCGGGGCCAGTTTCGATTCTTTTTTCGGATATTCGAACTACGGCGATCCACGCCTACGGCCGGAACGCTCCACGGCGGTGGGTGCCGGCGTCGATCAATCCCTGTTCCACAACCGCGCGTTGGTATCGGCCACGTATTTTTACACGCAATTGCACCAGACCATCGACTTCCGGTTGCTTTCCGGAAGCGATCCCTTTGGCCGCTTCTTTGGGTACTTGAACCTGCAAGGCGGCCTTTCGCGCGGCGTGGAAGTGAGCGCCAAATTCTCTCCCCGCCGCTCGCTGGATATTTCTTCCAGCTACACGTTTGTCAACGCGGCGGAGCGCACGCCGCTGGCGGGCGTGGTTCGCCGCATGGTCATCCCCCGGCACCAATTTTCGGTGCTGGCCACGCAACGCGTGGGGCAGCGCATGGTGCTCACGTTCGATACGCTGCAATCCGGAGCGTTCCTTGCGCCGATTTTCGACGCGTCCTTCTCGCAACGCATTTATCGCTTCGATGGCCTGCGCCGGGTGAATGCGGGGGTCAGCTACCGTTTGCCGCTGGGCGAGTTCATGGCGATCCGCTTCTATGGCCGCGCCGAGAATCTGACCGGGCAGGACTATTATGAAAATGGCTTCCGCACGCCGGGGCGCACCGCCCTGGGCGGGCTGCAGCTAGAATTTTAGGCGCGCACGTGGCCCTGCAATTTGTCACAATAGGAAGGGAGACGCGCACCTTATGACTAAATTCACTGTTGGTATTGCTGTAACCGTAATGTCCCTAATGGGCGCTTCATTGCTGGCGGCGAAATCCGTAAGCGTGAAGCTTGTCGATGGCAAAGGGATGCCCGCCGGTACGGCCACGATTAAAGATGCGGAACGGGGTGGCGTTGTCATCGATCTCAAGGCGCGCAACCTCCCTCCGGGCGAACACGCCGCCCATATCCACCAGACTGCCAGTTGCGAAGGACCAGCCTTCACTTCCGCGGGTGGACACTTCAATCCCGAAATGAAGAAACACGGCCTGGACAGCGAGGCTGGTCCGCATGCGGGCGATATGGTGAATTTCACCGTGAATAAGAAGGGCCGTGGGAACGCCATGCTCGTGAATTCGCGTGTGAATTTGAGCGACTCCGGCGACCACTCTATTCTGGCCAACAGCGGCACGGCTCTGGTGATTCATGCGGACAAGGACGACATGAAAACCGATCCGGCCGGCAACGCTGGCGCGCGCATCGCTTGCGGTTTGATTAAGTAGTATCGGCTACGAAGCGATAGCCCACGCCGCGCACGGTGAGCAGGTGCTGCGGTTGCGCCGGGTCCAGTTCAATATAGCGCCGTAAACGAACGATGAAATTATCAATGGCCCGTGTGTCGGTGTCTTCGTGCAGGCCCCACACTTCCTGCAGCATCGCCTTGCGGGAAACGGCCTTGCCCTCGCGCTCAATCAAGTAACGCAGGATGTTTGCCTCCATCAGCGTGAGCGGGAAGATTTGATCTTTTACGCGCAGTTGCAGCAAATCGAAATGAATGGACTTGTCCGCAAAGGTGTAGGTTTCGCGGGACTCCGCCGCCCGCGGGGAGACCGCTGAAGCCGCAGCCATAGCCGAGACAGTCCGCAGCCACTCCTTTCTGCGGAGCAAGCCTTTGATCCGGGCGATAAGAATGCTCAGATCGAAGGGCTTGGGTAAGTAATCGTCCGCGCCCGCGGCGAAGCCCTCCAGCACGTCCTCGGCGCGGCCCCGTGCGGTCAGCATCAAAGTGGGGACAAACTGTCCGGCGCGCCTTAGTTCAGAAACCACCGTGAAGCCGTCTTTGGCGGGCAGCATTACGTCCAGCACCACCAAATCGAACCCTTCCGCCACCGCGTTCTGCGATTCCGGCAGCAGCAAATCCAGCGCCGCTTCGCCAGTCTCGACCGCTCGCACGTCATAGCCCTCGGCCTCCAAATTGAAGCGCAGCCCGTCGGCCAGGTGCTGTTCGTCTTCTACGATGAGGATGCGTTCGGTCATTGCAAAGGTTTACTGAGTGACGGGAAGTTCCAGCACGAAGGTGCTGCCGCGGCCCGCCCCTTCACTCTCAGCCCATACCCTGCCGCCGTGGCGCTTGGCCACGGAGCGCACGATAAACAGCCCCAGGCCGGTTCCTTTGATGCGCATCGCCAGAGGCCCAGGCACGCGATAAAAGCGTTTGAACACCTGCTTCAGATCGGATTTAGCCAAACCGGGTCCGTTGTCTTTCACCCGCACGGTTACGAACCCATTGCCATTCGAGATGTCCACGGCCACGCGCCCTTCCGCGCCCGAGTACTTGACGGCGTTGTCGATCAGGTTCGATACCGCCGCGCGGACTTCGTCCGGGTCGCCCTGGATGGTGATGGGCGGGCCTGGCTCATACGTGAGCGCCTCGGATGAAACGCTGTACAACCGCCTTGCGCGCGCCAGGCACTCCTCCACCACCGCACCAAAGTCAATCGAGGCCACATACAACGGGCGCGATGCCTGTCCGATTCTGCCGGTACGAAGAATCTGCTCGATCATGCCGAGCAGACGGTCGCTATCGTCTAGCATCGTTCGGTAGAATTCCTGGCGCTTCGGTTCGTCCACGGGACGGGTTTGGAGGGTTTCCAGATACAAACGAATAGAAGCGACAGGAGTCTTCAGCTCATGCGTAACCGCGTTAATGAATGCGTCGTGCTGCGCGTTCCGCCGGATTTCCCGCACCAGGAAGGTGGTATTGAGCACTACACCGGCGATTACGATAAGCACCAGCAGCACGCCAAAGAACAGCAGGATGCCATTGCGCCAATTGAGCAGCACCCAGCCCACGTACAGGAACACGATGAACGCAATGAGGCCGATACCCAGCGAAATAAAGAACGCGATCGACTTGCGGCGTCCGGCGACAACCATGCCTCTAGGATAGGACGGAAGTGGAATGGGTGCGAGCGAATAGGCTCTGTGATATATATTGCGGGCATGCTCCGACTCACGCTCCTCATCGGGGCTGGCCTGCTGGCCGCCTCAGCTACGGCATTCGGCGAACAAAGGATGATCAGCGTGGGAGATCGTCGCTTGTCCGTCTATTGCGACGGTACGGCTGCGCGTTCTCCAACAGTGGTACTGATTCCGGCGGGCGGGAGAACAGCCAAGGATTGGGCAACGATCCAGCCTGCCGCATCGGCTTTCACGCGAGTATGCAGTTACGATCACGCCAATTTTGGCGAGAGCGACAAAGCTCCTGTCAAACTGCAATCGGTTGATGAAGTCGTAGACGATCTGCATGGGTGGCTGACAGCGTCGGGCGAGAAGGGGCCGTTCGTCCTGGTGAGTCATTCGATCTCGGGGTTCTATGCCCGGCGCTTCGTCACAAGATATCCGCGCGAAGCGGCCGGGCTGGTATTCGTGGACTCGTCTCATGAGGAACAGGCACTGCGGCTCCATGAACTCGATCCCCAAGGGCCGGGCCTGAACGACGTGACCGCGCGCCTTGGATTTTATGTGAAACCCGGTGAGCGCCTCGAATGGCGAACGGACCTGCCGTTGATCGTGCTCGGTCGTGGAACGCCGTTTGAACGCAAGGCGCGTGACGGAAGCAACTCGCAAACCAACCGAATGACCGAAGAGCAGTGGATGGCGTGGGATCGCATTTGGAGAGAATTTCAGCAGGACCTTGCGAAGCGCTCAACGCATGGGGAGTTTCGGCTCGCTGAAAAGAGTGGACACTTCCTCCAGGTTGATCAACCTGATCTCGTCATTCAGGCGATTCGAGACGTGAGCCGGATTCAATGAGCTCAATCTGTATGCAACAGGCCACTAATTTCCGCCACCTGCCTTCAGCGCCTTCCCGTTAGCCAGCACGATCCCAGTGACGCGCATCGCATGCGAGCCGTTTTTCGTGGTGTATCCAGTGATCGTGATTTTGTCTCCCGCCTCCAGCGAGGCCGCGGTCCATCCTTGCGGAACCAGACGGCTCGGACTGCTGAGTTCCCCTTCCCATTCCTGAATCTTTCCGTCTTCACCCTTCACTTGAAATTCCACGACACTATGCGGATTGACGAAATGAAAATCCGTCACCGTCGCCTGAAGCGTCACCTGCGGACCGGAACCAAACGCCGCCCAGCCGTGATGCGCGCGCGCCGCCAAGGCAGTCAGCAGAAACGCCGCGATCAGTGCAATTCGATTCATCCTCAAATAATTCATCGTTGTGCAGGCCCTTCCTCTACCCAGCGGTCGAGATCCCGCGTGTAGCGGCGTCCTCTGAACGTGTAATAGGGTATCGTCACCACCAGATAAGACTTGCCGACCAGCGGTTTGCCGTTGTTGTCCAGTTCGCTGGTTGCTTTCGCCACTACCCAGACATCGAAATTGTTGTTCCCGCTCTTGGATGCAGGTGTGAACAGGCCGCTCGCGCCCACTTCGCCGACGAAATCGGTTCGGCTACCGTCGGCCTCGTAAAACACTTTCAACGACCATGTGACATCAACGGGACCCAGATCCACATCGTCATCGGTACGGCGTTTGCCGTCGGGACCGCGGTGAAAACCAACCGCCTCGAACGGCTGGTACCCGGCGGCGCGGCTCTCATCGCTAAATCCAGCCAAGGCCGATTCCGGAGTCACCTTGATATAGTCCACACGATCGTAGATCGCAATCGCACCCGGCAGCATAGAGCGCCCCAGGACGACGTCGCGTTTTCCCGGAACAGCATCGGCGGCAACATCCACCTCCGCCGAAATTTCATCCGGACTGCTCGAAACAATCCGCCGAACGGTCACGCCCGGTCCCAGACTGATATCAGAGACAGACACTCGCGCAGGAAACTTTTCACCCAGCAGGCGAATACGGTAGCCCTTCGCTCCTGCTTTCAGCGACGCCCTATCTACGGCGAGCAGTATGGAACCGGCAATGCTGCGTTGTAATACAACGTCGAAACCAAACTCCTGATATTCTCCCCAAAACCATCGGCCCGTTGCTTTCGAGGCATCCGATGAGATCCACATCACCTCGCGCGCCTCGCTCGCAGGATCGTTCGGAGATGCGCCGCCAGCGCCTTTGGATGTTCCTCGCCACGAGTGACCTCCATAAAGAATTCCGGTTCCCGCACGGGTGAGCCTCGATCCGTCCCTTACCGATTGCAGAGTGACCTTTGTAGTGAAGTCTTCGTTCACATTCATCTCGCCGAGGTAAGTCCCCCGCCCCGGAAGGTTCGCGGTGACGAGCCAGCGGCCAAGTGGACTGGGCCTGGGCAAGCGTGTGCCCCACGCATCCCATTCAGGAGTATGCAGTGGAATGTTCTTGTTCAAGAACGCGAGAGCGTCAGGATTCGGCGGGACGTTGTAGCGGTTGACGTGACGGTCTATCAGTTCCTTCCAATCGTCGGCCGAGCGGCGCCACGCGAACACCCGCGACAGGCGATGGCACCCTCCGCAAGCGCGCGTGAACTGCTCCGGTACACCCGTTTGCTCGCGAATCCGGCGTTCGAGATCGTCTCGCAACGGCTTGGTCTCGTCGGGCGCGAAACCGTGATTCGTGCTGAGGTACTGGAGAATGGATCGCGACTGATCTGGAGTGAGTTCCAGATCGTACACCAGCCTCATGCGCCTCAGCGCTTCCTGCCAGCCTTCCGGAGTAGCGCGTTCCCAGGAGATCCGCTGCATGTTACCGCGCTCGTCGCTCGGGTGGCAACTCCCACATTTTTCTTTTACAAGTGGATCGGTTACCGCGATGCCAGGCTCGGAAACGCTCTGCCCAAACGCTTCCTTGACGAGCAAGCAAATGAGCAGGATCGGAAAAGATGTTCGAAGAAATGTTGAATGCATGGCGCACGCTGAGTTCTGAAATCAGATGCACAACGTGGCAGGAGGGACCGACCGGGTCAAAGAGCCTCACCCAAAGGCGGAAGCTCCCTTTGCAAGGCAGTTTAGCACAGTCTTGAAATGCAATACCGCGCCGATGAACGAACGGTGGAGCGATATTTTGCGAAGGGGTTACGCCGCTTGGCGTTCCACGCGGTAAACGCTATCCACACTGGCTTCACGAATGTTCCAAACCAGGCCGAAGCGCTTCATCACGTGCAGAGTGATCCAGGAAGGATCGAATTCATACCACGCCAGACCCTGGCGTGCCGAGGTCGGATGCGCATGATGATTGTTGTGCCAGCCCTCGCCGAAGGTCAGCAGCGCAACCCACCAATTATTGCGCGACGTATCGCGAGTCTCAAACCGGCGGCGGCCCCACAGATGCGCGGCTGAATTCACGAACCACGTTACGTGCAAGCCGTACACTACGCGTGCGCAAATGCCCCACAGGAACATCGGCAGCCCGCCAAACGCGAGCAACGCCACACCCAGAATCGCCAGCGGAACCCAGTGATAACTGTTGAGCCACAGGTAAAACGGATGCTTGGCCAGATCCGGGGTATATTTCGCCATTAACTTGGTATTGTTGTGATTGGTTTCGCCCAGCAAGATCCAACCCATATGCGCCCAAAATCCGCCCTCGCGCGGGGAATGCGGGTCGCCGGGCTGGTCTGACTTCGCGTGATGAATACGATGCGTCCCCACCCAAAAGATCGGCCCGCCTTCCAAAGTGAGCGTCCCGCAGATGGCGAACCAGTATTCAATCCAACGATGCGTCTGGTAAGACTGGTGCGTATGCAGACGGTGGTAGCCCAGGCTGATGCCCCAACCGACCGCCATCCAGTGCAGCACGGCGGCCACAATGAACGCCTTCCAACTGAACATAAACAGCGCCGCGACCGCGCCAATGTGAAGAAACAGCAGGACAACAGCGGTTGGCCAGTTCAGCGTCCGGCCTTTGGATAAGGGGATGGTATATGCGCTCACGCGAACTCCAGTATCTAAAAGTACCTTGGAAAACACGTCGGAATTGTAAGAATTGTGTAATATCGTGCTTGATTTCAGGAAGATAGGGTGATCCCCCGAGGAACCCAGTGGGGCTCCGCTTACCCTCCTGTTGCCAACGTGTGCTATACTTACTTTTCGTATGTCCAGCAGCGCCAACTCGTTTCGATTTAGTTACTGGTGGTATTTTTCCACCTAATCGGACGAGTGGGCTTAAGCAAACAATTTCGAAAGAAGACCCACTCGAAAGAGTGGGTCTTTTGGTTTTAGGAGACTCGCTCAGATGATTATTTCCATGAGACTGCATGCCACCAGAGAGGAAATCGACAATGTCCGTGAGCGCATCGGAGAATACGGCTACAAGGTCCATTCCATCGCGGGAGAGGAGCGGGTCGTGATTGGCGCTGTGGGTACCGGCGACGTGACCGCGTGCCTGGAATCTCTCGAAGCCATGCCTGGAGTAGAGCGTGCAATGCGCATTTCCGCGCCCTATAAATTCGTAAGCCGTGAATTCCGCCAGGAAAAGACACGGATCAAGATTGGCGACGTGACCATCGGCGGCGATGAATTCGTGATGATGGCCGGTCCCTGTTCGGTTGAAAGCGAAAAGCAGATTCTGGAGACCGCCGAACTGGTTGCCAAACATGGCGCGAAAGTCCTGCGCGGAGGCGCGTTCAAGCCGCGGACCTCTCCTTATGACTTCCAGGGAATGGAAGAGGAAGGTTTGAAATTATTGGACAAGGCCCGCCGCGTGACGGGATTGGCCATCGTCACCGAGGTGATGAGCGACCGCGACGTTGAAATGGTGGCCGAATACGCAGACATCCTGCAAATCGGCGCGCGTAACATGCAGAACTTCGCACTGCTGAAGACTTTAGGAAAATGCGGCCGGCCGATCCTGCTGAAGCGCGGCCTGAGCTCGACCATCAAGGAACTGCTGATGTCCGCGGAATACATTGTGGCGCACGGAAATCCGGACGTGATGCTATGCGAACGCGGCATTCGAACTTTCGAAACCGCCACCCGCAATACGTGCGACATCACGGCCGTGGCAGTGCTCAACGAATTGACGCATTTGCCGGTAATACTCGATCCCAGCCATGCCACAGGAAAGCGCAGTCTGGTGCCGCCGCTAGCCCGCGCCGCGGTAGCCATTGGTTCGGACGGCATGATCGTGGAAGTGCACCCGCAGCCGGACAAGGCGGTCAGCGACGGCGCGCAATCCCTGGATCCCAAGATGTGGGCCACGATGATGGCGGATCTGAAGCCATACATGCAGTTATGGAAGCAGTCGCGCCTCAAGGAAGCAGCCGTGGTAGCCTAGCGCTATCCCCGTGCGCTCCCGCTTACAGCTTTGGCAGCTTGCGCTCATTGCGGTGGCGGCATTTGGCGTGGCCCTCGGAGGGTTGTACTGGCGGCAGCGATCTGGTTTTCAGCGCGATGCACGGGTACTTCTGGGAGCGCTGCCAGGTGAGCGCGCCACCACGGTATACATTGACGCGGACCTCCTGCGCCGTTCCGGAATTCTCACGCTGATCGCGGGATCGAAGTCTGCTGAGGAACCCGATTACCGGCGGTTTGTCGAACAAACCGGATTCGACTATCGCACCGATCTGGATGCGGTGGCGGCATCCTTCACCCCGAACGGCTCTTATTTTGCGTTGGCAGGGCGCTTCCAGTGGCCCAGATTGAAAGCATACGCGTTAGCGCAAGGCGGTGAATGCCGCGAATCGGTTTGCAATGTGATGGACGGGGCCGGGGGCCGCAGTATTTCCCTTCAATTGCTCTCCACTCAGTTGCTGGCGCTGGCCGTGAACCCCGGGCCGTGGGGTGTGATGAGCGTCGCATTGGGGCGATCCAAACCGCCCGCCCTATTCCCGCCGGAACCTGTCTGGATTTCCGGGCCATCCTCCGTCGCCGCCGGAATGAGCAACCTGCCGCTAGCCGCGGGTTTGCTGCTCGCGCCAGTGGCCCAGGCCGATACGGTAACGCTCGCTTTCGGGCCGAGTGGATCGGATCTGCAAATGCGGTTGGAAGCGCTGTGCATTTCCGAGGAAAGAGCCGCCACCGTCACACGCCAGCTCTCCACTTCGCTCAACGCGCTGCGCGAGGCCATCACTAAGGAAAGCGCTAGCAAGGAACTGCGTGAGGTGGGCGGCGTGCTTGCCGCTGGAAAATGGGAACAGCGCGGCACTCGCGTGATTGGAACGTGGCCCTTGGAGCGGCATGTGGTGGAAGCGCTTGCTGGTGGCCAACTCGATGCACGATAGGGAGATTTGCGCTTATCCGTCCTGTGCTGGCACAATTACCCCATGCAAGCGCGCGTACTAGCTTTCGTGTTGGCGGGCGGTAAGGGTACCCGTCTCTCTCCATTAACAAAGGAGCGCGCGAAACCCGCCGTGCCTTTTGGAGGCCGCTACCGGATTGTCGATTTCGTTCTCAGCAACCTGATTAATTCCGGCATTTTTTCGATCTACGTTCTAGTTCAATTCCGCAGCCAATCCCTGCTCCAGCATTTGAGCGAGGGCTGGGCGGATAGCGGCTTGCTGAAGGAACACTTCATCATTCCCGTTCCGGCACAGATGCGTTCGCTCGATGAAGAATGGTACCGGGGCACGGCCGACGCGCTGTATCAGAATATCCATCTGATCGAACAGGCGGACCCGCACTATGTCGCGATCTTCGGCGCCGATCATATCTACCGCATGAACATTCGGGAGATGGTGGAATCGCACGTCGCCCGGCAGGCGCAAGTGAGCGTGGCAGCCATTCCGGTGGTGCGCGAATTGGCCGCCGAATTCGGCGTTATTGAAGCGCAGCCGGATGGCCGCATCACTGGCTTTCACGAGAAACGGGCTGATGCTCCCACGATTCCCGGAGATCCGACTCAAGTCTACGCTTCCATGGGAAATTATATTTTTTCAACGGGCGCACTGCTTCGTGAACTGTACGCGGACGCTCAGAATGAAAACAGCTCTCATGATTTCGGCCGCGACATCCTCCCTGGTTTAATTGGCCGAGCCGATCTTTACGCTTACGATTTTCAAACCAACCGGATTCCGGGTGATCCTCCATCGCAACTCCCGTATTGGCGCGATGTTGGAACTCTGGACGCCTATTATGAAGCGAGTATGGATTTGCGCGCGCCCCTGCCGGCATTGAATATGTACAACCGGCAATGGCCGCTTCGTACCGCAGGTTATTTCGACGCGCCAGCCAAATTCGTCTATCACGAAGGCGGACGGCCGGGGAGCGCTTTTGATTCCATCGTATCCGGTGGCGCGATTATCGCGGGCGGGACGGTTCGAAATTCCATCATTGGGCGAGGCGTGCGCGTGCTCACCGGCGCGCAAGTGGACGACGCAATTTTATTCGACAACTGCGTGGTGGGCCGGCGCGCCAAGGTGCGGCGCGCGATTCTCGATAAGAACGTGCATGTCCCGGATGACACATCCATCGGTTACGACGCCGAGCATGACCACAAGTTGTATCACGTGACGGAGAGCGGCATCGTAGTGGTGGAAGGACATCGTTCCACGGTGGACATCGCGACAATGCTCGTGTGACAATATGAGAGTTCGCCGTTGGACTCCCCCGCCAACGTGGTATCGATTCCGTAAGGGCGCGTAGCTCAACTGGCAGAGCAACTGACTCTTAATCAGTAGGTTGTAGGTTCGATTCCTACCGCGCTCACCACTAAACAGACTTACAGGTTCGTAAAGTCAGTTTCGGCACGCTGCTGTGATGCTCGGTCATATGGAGTTGCGGACGAGTCCCCAGGGCATCTGTGTTTGCGTTCAATGGGGCCTGCGGGGGTGACACGCCGCCCTTTCCAAAATCCAAACCCCACCGCTGGAAAAAATTGTTTCTTTTTGTGAAACGCTAGGTCGTCCATGATTATCTCGAAAAAAGAGCTCCCTCCGGGCTCCTAAACATAGCTTTTGCTCGAATTCGAGCCCAGGGGCGGTCACTTCCGCCCCCGGTTTTTAGCATCCTAGGCAAATCCGCAGTCAGCCTCGCCAGCGTGTTAGCGATAGAAGCAAATTTAACGCTTTAGCATGTCTAACATAAATCATTGATAAATATTAGCTAGTGATGTAGCATTATCCCATGGGCGTCAATGATTTTGAGGGGTCTCGCGCCAAACGTGAAATCACTTTCCCGCTCACTCGAGCGAAGGCGCATTCGGCGGACGTCTTCCTGGTGAATGGCTGTGCAAATCCCTCGCTAGTTCAGAGGATCGCGGCATGGATGGTGGGGCTATTCTTCTTAGTGATCGGATTCGCTGCTGTGAGCGTTGGCGTCGATGCTGGCGTCGATAGTTTCTTGACCATTCTTCCCGTTTGTCTGCTGTTTATTCTGGTAGGCATTAGAGTGTTCCGCAATGGGTTCCGTCGGCGTGACAAGGAGTCTCCGAGCACGTCGCTTGCACGAAAAGCCACTAGCGGCAGGTAAGAGCTTTAGTTCCCCACGCACCCCCCACAAGGATCGACGCTAATCGGAATCGTACGGGCCGATCTCGCGCATGTAGTCCTTGCCGGGCGAGTGGTTGGGCATTTATCCTAGCCGATTGTATCGCTTGAAGCGATATCTTGCGGTCTTTGAATAGAAAGGTGAATCACCCTCAGCGTTGGAATGTATGAAGAATGCGCAATTCACCCCCTTGTTAGATGCGCATGGGACGGCGCGACGGTTAGATCATCAACGGACATAAGATGCTGGAATCCCCGACGGTGTAGCACGGTGGTGTACTGTTGAAATCTTGGTGGCTCCGCACGGCGCGTGCGAGTGTCCCACGCTTACCGAGGCAGTGGCGGATTGTACTCTGGTGGCAGGCACCACGTCCATCGGACCGCGCATGCTGGTTGGAAGAGGGCGAAAATAGGCAGTACAGGCCGCGCGATTCTCATCAACGTAATTTTCACTAGATAGGCACCATGGACCTTCGACGCTTATACTTAAGGTCCATACCGCTCAACTATCTCAATTACAGGACATTGGCTTCATGCCCCAAGAGAAACGTATCGTTCTGGCCGCGAGCACGTCGGAGTCGACAGAATATCAGCGCAGCACTTGGCGACAAATGCTGCTGGCTACTCTCCCTCAGCAATACGCTAAATGGATGGGCACGGATTGGTCCACTCAGGTTGAGACGAATCCGGACGGTTCCGCGAAGTATGTCCCCAATGGCCTGCGCGTCGTCGAGGCACTGCTCAGCCGTGCCTTTTCGCCGGATGATGTGGCTGTCTGCTATCCCGACCAGCTGGAGAAATTCGTGGGGGACGAAACGCGCGTGGTCGGTATCCATGCGCACAATCCGCTGGGAATCACCTTCGCCACTGATGTATATGCCGGCCTGTATGGGCGCGAATGTGAGCCCATCAATGCTTACGAATTCCGGCGGCTGATCCAACATCCGGCGATTCAGCAACGGCGTCCGCGCCTCAAGGTCATTGTTGGCGGGCCAGGCGCATGGCAGATCGAACACAAGAACCTTATGGACGAATGGGGCATCGATTGCATCGTCCACGGTGAAGCCGAGGAGGTTGTGACGGGCTTGTTCGAGGCCGCGTTGCGTGGCGAGGAGATCCCGCGCAGAGTGGAATGCAAGAGCCCGAAACTCGAAAGCATTCCGTACGGATTGAGCCGCTCCACCTTTGGCATCGTCGAAATTACGCGCGGCTGCGGGCGCGGCTGCCAGTTCTGCTCGGTAGCCTTGCGCAGCGGCAAGAGCATACCGCTGGAGCACATTCTCGAAAATGCCAAGCGGCAGATAGAACAGGGCGCCGATACCATCACGCTCACCACCGAGGACCTGTTCCTTTATGACCAGGGCCCCAAATTCGCTACTAACGTTCCCTCTCTGCGGCGCCTTTTTCAATCGGTGGCCGATGTTGCCGGTGTTCGCCACATTATGATGACGCACGGCACGATGGCGCCAGTTGTCGCGCACCCCGAAGTAGTGGACGAGCTTCAGCTCGCCGTCGACAAGAGCGTGAACCAGCACGCGGATTCGACCCACCCGGACCACCGTTACGCCATGATGTTCGTGGGCCTGGAAACCGGCTCGGTCCGTCTCTTCAAGCAATTCATGAAGGGCAAGAGCTATCCATACCGCCCGGAGCAGTGGCCCGACGTCGTGCTGAAGGGCATGGAGACGATGAACCGAGCCAACTGGTTTCCCATGTGCACCTTCATCATCGGTTTGCCGGGCGAGACGGACGCGGACATGCGTGAGTCTCTGGACTTGCTATATTCCCTCAAGAAAGCGAAGTGGTGCGTCATCCCCACTCTGTTCGTGCCGTTGGAGGACACGCGCCTGGAATCTAAAGAGGGCGCCAAGATCGCCCGGTTGACAGACCTGCAGTGGGAATTCTTTTTCACCTGCTGGCGTTATAACATTGATTTTTTCCGCCGCCAGAAGAGTACGCAGTGGAAGCTGAACCTCGGCATTCCCCTGTATTACTACACGATCGGCCACAAACTCTTCGGCAAGGCGATGAAGTACCCCCTCGGCCGACTGGCTCACGTTCCCGAGAGGTTCCTGCGGAAGAACCTCTATCTTGATTTCTCCAATGGGAATGTGCCGCGCTTCACGGTCCCTGATTTTGTCGAGATCCCGGTCGAGCGCGCAAGGCCCGATATTCCTGGATTTTCGATTATTGCTTGAGATAGGTCCGTCTCGGACTCCCGCCGCAGTGTCACGGCGGGATGTCAAGGCGGTGTACTCCACGTACCGGTGTTGATCAACAATATAGTCTCGTCTTCCGCGAGATGCGCAAGCAGGACTTCGCCCTTTCTTGTGCGGGCGCCAATAGAAGAATTCGCCGTCGCAGTCTTACACTGCCACTGGGCGCTTGGTTCAGCCCCTACTTTAGTGTCTAATATGGTGGACGTCTGTTTACAAAAGTTTAGGCAGTGGGTCCGTTTGTCAAACCGCTGCCGAAAATAATACGAGAAGATGAGACTATGAACGTTACAAAACTTGTGCTCTGTCTTTCGCTCTGCAGCCTGATTTCGCTTGCTCAAAACGGCAGTGGGTCGCTTGCGGGTATGGTCCTGGATCCCTTCGGCCATCCGTTTAATAGAGCTACAGTTCAGGCGAAAAATACGGTCACCGGTACAATTTACAAGGCGCCTACGGATACGTCCGGCGCCTATAAGATGACCGGCTTGCCACCTGGGCAATATGACGTAGTGGTAAGTGTCCCGACTATCAAGACGTTTGAAAGAAAAGGCGTGCTGGTTGCGGACGCCAAGACCACCGATCTTGAGATTAAATTTGAAGAGAGCGGTCAACTAGGCACACTCGGTGAAGATGCGTTGGCCGCTCTAGAAGATCAGAAACGGCATGCTCCTCCGACGGGGCCAACACCCCGCACGGGCGATGGCAAAGTGGACTTTTCAGGAGTTTGGTGGCGTATGGTGGATGTAGACCCCGGCAAGCCCGAATGGCTTCCTGGCGCGGTCGAAATCGCCAAAAAGCGCATCGCTAGCAATAATTTCGAAAGCCCGCAGGCGCACTGCCTGCCTTCGCAGGTGCTTCGTTGGGGCCCGCTCTTTCAGTTCGCACAAAGTAAAGACGCGATTGTGGTGGTGAACGACGACGAAAGCCCCGGGTTCCATCAATTTCGTTTGAACCGCGATCATCCGAAGGAACTCGATATGGATCTTTGGTACGGAGACAGCGTGGGCCGTTGGGAAGGCGATACCCTTGTGGTGGATCGCGTAGGTTTTAACGACCAGGTTTGGTTAGATCAAGGTTCGCATCCCCACTCGGATAAACTGCACGTGATTGAGCGTTACAAACGCCCCGACCTGGGGCACCTGGAGCAAGAGGTCATTGTCGAAGATCCTGGCGTGCTTGCGAAACCGTGGGTGATCAAGCGTAAAGCCGACTTGGCGAACGAAGAGATTCGCGAGTTCATCTGCGCGGAGAACAACCGCGACGTGACGCATCTGACAGGTAAGTGAGGTCTCGTATTCTCTCCAGCAGGTGCAAAGCATCGGCCAGGCCGCTTCGCAGCTTGCGAGCTAAAGACCACAGTTGCTGCGTGAAAAATTTGCGGCCGGATCGAAGAGAGGGCTGTTCTTCGGGCACTCTCACGTGCTTGGCTTGCAATTACCCATGCTGAGGAGTTTGGGGATGGTTCCCGGCGAAACTCGAAGCAAGATCGCCTATCCCGGCTAAGAGCATCTGACCACGGAGATTTACATCGAAGCGGATTGGCCCTGAAGACCAGGGATGAGCCGAGCAGACCCGAAACATCGAGCGCCATGTCTCGACCGTGTAGCGTCAAGGCAAAACTGACCGAGTCAGGGCGTGTCTTCGCTGCCCTGGGCGCCGGCCTCACATTTAACGTGGCCGACCAAACAACCAGTATTTAGTGGACGGGAGGATCGGATCGCAAATGAGCAAAGTAGATCCTCGTATGGCTCGTTAAACAACTAGTGTCATTCTAACAATACTATTTTAATGGTGTGTTAATATCACATAGACGTTTAATAACGACTATGAAGCTGCCTTATCGCATCACAGTATCGGCGATATTCCTCCTCGCTCTCTCTGAAGTCGCCGTTCAAGCGCAGTCCACAAAGGCCGAGTTGTTCGGAACTCTCCGTGACCCTGCCGGCCTGCCGGTGGAAGGTGCGACCGTAGATTTGATTAACACCAGAACGGAGGCCAAGCTCTCTGGACAATCCGATACGGACGGGGCTTATCACTTCTTTGCATTGCCGGCGGGGAGCTATCAGATCGGCGTAGTCAAGAGCGGCTTTGCGACGCTCCGCCGGGACGGAATCGTAGTCCGCGTAGGAGATCAGATCGGCATTGACTTGGAACTCCGTGTGGGCAACGCATCTGAGTCGGTCGAAGTAACTGCGGCAGCGCCGCTATTGCAGTCGAGCCGCGGCACAGCCAGCTTCGTCGTGGAGCAGAAGAAGATTGTCGCGTTGCCCTTGGATGGGCGCAATTTCGTTCCCTTAATCGCGCTCTCCCCTGGCGTGAACCTGCCGCCCGGCAACCTATTGCCGCGTATTAACGGAAGCCGCCCGCGTACCAGCGAATACATTTATGACGGAATTAGCGTACTGCAACCCGAGCCGGGCCAAGTCGCGTTCTATCCCATCGTGGACGCGATCGAAGAGTTCCGCGTTGAGACGAACAGCTACTCGGCGGAGTACGGACGTTCCAACGGCGGCGTCATCATGGTGAATCAGAAATACGGCTCGAATGCGCTCCACGGCACGCTCTTCGAATTCTTTCGCAACGAAGCGCTTAATGCTCGGAACCTGTTCGCGACCACCGGCCCCAAGCCACGCTTTCGCCGCAACCAGTATGGGTTCGTTCTGGGCGGACCAATTCAGAAGAACAAGACCTTCTTCTTTGGGGACTGGCAAGGAACACGCCTAAACACGGGAGTTGTCCGGACGAGCACGGTTCCGACAACCGCTCAGAAGCTTGGCGTGTTTCCCCAACCCATCTTCGACCCCCAAACCACGACCCAAACGGGGTCGGGATTTGTACGTACGCAGTTTCTTAATAATACGATTCCGCAGGCCCGTTTTGATCGCGCCGCGCTGGCGGTTCTTGACCGCTATCCGGCCCCGAATGTGTTCACCGCAAACGGCGCGGAAGCGACGGCCAATAACTACCGCCGCGTCGGCAATGACGATACCGTCGCCGATCAGCTTGACGGCCGCATCGATCATTATTTCTCGGATCGTCACCGTTTCTTTGGGCGCTATTCCTTTCTTCGCGACGACTCCGAACCTGCAACGCCGTTTCCGGATGGTAGCGGCACATTCAGCGCGGCTTTCATCGGTAAAACGCTCACTCGTGCCGATGGCGTCGTTGGCGAGCACACGTGGAATGTCGCCCCGACGGCCGTCAACCAACTCCGTTTCGGCTTCACTCGCAGAGGCTTTACCCGCTCCGCGCTGGCCACGGGGCAACCTGCGACGCAAGTTGCGCAAATTCCGAATATTCCATTGACGTCGTTCCAGGATGTATTGCCGACATACGATCTGGTGGGATTCCAGCAATTGGGCCCGCCGGGTAACGGCAATGCCAAGTTCACTACTTCGGTGACTCAATTCGTTGATAATTTCTCCTGGACCAAAGGCCGCCACAGTTTAAAAGCCGGAACCGACATTCGACTGGAACGTCTGGACGTGTTGCAGCCTCCAAGCCCCACCGGAAACTTCCAGTTCAGCAACATTTTTACGGCTGGTTTGAGCGCGGCGGGCGGTACTACGGCGAATACTGGCAACAGCTTCGCCTCCTTCCTGTTGGGACAAGTTACCCGTTTCAGTATCGACGCGCAGACCGAGGTCTTGAAGCCGCGGGCGACGATTACGGAATTTTTCATTCAGGACGATTGGCGCGCCACGCGGCGTTTGTCTTTAAATTTGGGCCTCCGCTATACGCTCAACTTCCCATCAACGGTGGCGGGTAATCGCGGCGCGGTTTTCAATCTGCAAACCCAGCAGCTCGACTATTTCGGCGAGAACGGTTTCCCGCGCGCGGCCCGCAATCTGGAAAAGAAGAACTTTGGACCGCGTGTGGGTTTGGCATTTAAGATCACGGATTCCTTCGTGCTTCGTTCCGGCTACTCCATGACGTGGATCGAGCAGGCCGGAATCACGACGCCCTTCACCACGCCGCTGTTTCCGTTCATCCAGACTCTCGGTCAGCAGACCTTGGACAACATCAACCCGGCGTTCATCCTTTCGCAAGGGCCCACTGTCGTCCCCCAGCCGCCTGGTCGTGACGCAGGGCTCGGTCAAGGTGTGTTTGGCGTCCAAAGGAACAATGGCAGCGGCTACGCGCAGCAATGGAACCTCAGTTTGCAGAAGACGCTCGGTCAAAATTGGAGCCTGGAAGCCGGATACCTTGGATCGAAGCTTACGCGCCTGGGTGTGCCCGATACTAATTTGAACCAGCTCAGCGTAGAGCAACTCGCGCTGGGATCGCAGCTCACGCAACAGGTCACGAATCCCTTTCTCGGCCAGATTCCGGCCAATACATCGCTAGGAACTCCAACCATTCCGCGCGCTCAACTGCTGCGCGCTTACCCTCGCTTTACCACCGTGACGCTCTATCGCAACAACATCGGCCACTCCACCTATCATTCCTTTCAATCGCGGATCGAAAAACGCTTCTCGCGCGGATTGACGTTCAGCGTTGCGTATACGTTCTCGCGTCTCATTGACGATGCTGGAGCGGTTTTCGATTCCGCCGTGCTCACCGGCCCGGTCGCGAATTTTCAGGCAGCCGATAGCTTCAACAAGCGCCTTGAGAAAGACGTCTCCACCGGCAACGTGCCGCATATCATTTCCAGCGGCTTCGTGTATGAATTGCCGTTCGGCCAGGGCCGTGCGCATGCGCTCTCCGGATGGCGCGATCTGCTAGCCGGAGGATGGCAGATCGCGGGCATCATCCGGCTGCAGTCCGGCAGTCCGATTGCGATCACCCAGGCCACCAATCTGAATGCGTTCGCCGGTTTCGGCATTCAGCGGCCCAACCGCATCGCCGACCCGGCCCTTCCCTCCGATCAGCGCACCACGGGGCGCTATTTCAACACAACGGCATTCAGCCAAGCTCCCCAGTTCACGATCGGAAACAGTTCCCGCAACCCGGTGTCGGGACCGGATTATCGCACGGCGGACGTGATGATCGGCAAGACGTTTGTCATCACGGAACGCTTCCGTACGGAGTTCCGCGCCGAGGCGTTCAACATTACCAACACCCCGCCGCTTGGCAATCCCAACGGCAGCTTCGGGAATGTGGCGTTCGGGTCGATTACAACCGCACTTGACCCGCGCGTTTTTGAGTTCGTCTTGAAGCTACAATTCTAGGGAGGTAGTCATGCATTTACGGCGCGCTGTTTTCGCATTATGGTTGTCATTGGCAGGAGTTACAGCCCAGGAGTCCTCTGCCACCGTACAGATTACCGGCGCCGTCAAACAGGCTCTAGACCTGAGCGCGGGCGATCTCGCAAAGATGCCTCGGGCGGCGGTAAAGACCACCGGCAATGGCATGGAGACTATGTATGAAGGTGTGTGGCTCCATGAGGTATTGAAGCGTGTCGGCGTTGCGCAAGGCGAAGCACTGCGAGGCAAGGCGCTCGCGGCGTACGTCCTTGCTGAGGCGCAGGACGGTTACCAAGTAGTGTTTTCACTCGGCGAGCTCGATCCCGCTTTCATTGACAACGAAATTCTGCTGGCCGATACGGGCAACGGAAAGGCGCTTTCTGGGGCGCAAGGCCGCTTTCGCCTGATAGTGCCCAAAGACAAACACGGAGCGCGCTCGGTTCGCATGCTCACGAAGCTGGACGTCGTGCAAGTAAGGAAGTAACTTTGACAAAAACCCGGATTGAAAATCGGCTCGGGCAGGTTCGAAAAAACAGAGGCATAGGCGCGTCGGATCTCGCGAGACGGGTCAATGTCAGCCGCCAGACGATCTATGCGATTGAGGCAGGAACGTACGTGCCCAACACCGAAGTTTCGCTGCATCTTGCCCGCGAACTGGAAGTGACCGTGGACGAGCTGTTTTCCTTGGCGCAAGGATCACCTAAGTCTCCCGAGTCCTTCGTGGCCGAAGTACTCAGCGCGTCGGTTCCAACGAAGGGTCAGCCTGTGCGCATTTGCCAGATTGGATCCCGCTGGGTCAGCGTGCCGGTCAGCGCCACGCCGTATTACATGCCTGAAGCAGATGGCATTATCAAGCGTACCGGCCGAGCGAACGGACGCGCGGATTTGGTGGTGTTCGCAAGAGACGAAGCCGCCCAGAAGCGGCTGGTTCTCGCGGGATGTGATCCTGGCACGAGCCTCCTTTCAACCATGGTTGAAAGGATCAGCGGTGTCGAAATCGTCACGGCCGCGGCATCGAGCAAATTGGGCTTGGCGTGGCTCAAAGAAGGCAAGGTTCACATTGCCGGTTCACATCTCGAAGATCCAAAAACCGGCGAGTTCAATCTACCGTATATCCGCCAGGAATTTCCCGGCGAGGAAATGATGGTCGTGACCTTCGCCCGCTGGGAAGAAGGGTTGGTGGTTGCAGCCGGAAACCCAAAGAATGTGCGCGGGGTGGAGGACCTGACGCGGAAGGGCGTGCGGATTGTGAATCGTGAACCTGGCTCCGGAAGCCGCGCATTGCTGGACAAGTTGCTGGACAAAACCGGCATTGCAAGCAGCAAAGTAACTGGTTACGGTCGGATCGCGTTTGGGCACCTCGCGGCTTCCTATTGCGTGGTTTCCGGCGAAGCCGACACGTGCATCGCGACCAAGTCGGCTGCACAAACATTCGGCTTGGATTTTGTGCCGATCCATAGCGCGCGCTACGACCTGGTGATGCGGAAACGAACGGCGGACCTCCCCACGGTCAAAGCGTTCCTCGACGTGCTCCAACGCGCCACGCTGCGGAGGAAACTGGAAGTGCTGGCGGGTTACGATACATCGCAAACGGGGGATCTTGTTGCTTAGATCGCTCGGATCGCCCGCCGATCAAGAATTGCTCCGCGGTGGCGCGATCCATGGCCAAACGGTGAGCAGCGCTATTCTTTTTCCGGCACCTCGGTGAACTTGATCCTCACCGCTACCTTGTCACTCTCGAGATCGACCCTCCACTCCTAAACGTCGCTTCCGGCTGGGATCAATTATTTCGCAGCGAGTTAAATTAGAGCAGCCTCAGCGTGCCAAAATCCGCGAAGGCCGAAAGATGCACAGTTACTTAAACATCTCCACATGCGGGCCACCATGATCCCGCTTCGGCGTAGGGGATTACATCATCGGTCCAATCCCTTTGAACTGTCGGGCAATCTCGCGGCCGCACATCTTCTTCGGAGTCCCCGGAATTAGAACCAATCTTGTCCCTCTGGCGCTTGCCGGTCCTAACTCTGCGGACGTACAATGCCTTGGTATGACTCGTGTCGATCGCCGCACCGTCGATCTTTCCGCTTATCCCGACTTGACCGTGGTCATTCTGGGCATGCGTGTGAACGCCTGGACGGGCCTGAAAACGCTGCTCGGCCTGGGACCGCAAATCGCCAAGTCAGCGAGGGCGAAACCGGACGGACTGCTGCTTCATGAGGATTTTCTCTTCTCAATGTTTCCGCCGCACGCCGGCATGCGCCAATACTGGCGCGATTTCGAATCGCTGGAACGCTGGACGCGTTCCGAGCCGCACCGCACCTGGTGGCGGAATTTTCTGCGCGACTCGGGAGGCACCGGATTCTGGCACGAAACCTATTCCATCCGCGGCGGGATAGAGGCAATTTACGATGATATGGCCATGCCGATCGGCATGATGAAGTTCGCGCCTTTGACCCCTGCGCGGGGCTCCGTGTTTTCCGCTCGCCACCGCCTGCGCCGCGAGGGTACGGAGACATCGCCCGCTCCCACACCGGAAGCCGAGTTGTATCGGAATGACTGAATCTTGCGAAATTGCGCGACGGCCGTGGGGAGTGCTCCAGCCCGCGCCAGGGTCGGTTTGTCGTAACCAGCAAGCCGGCCTACGGGCACCGGAGCCACAGGCGCGGCGAACGAATCAAGCAAAAACGTTTATCCCTGTTTGATCGAAGCTACTCAAACTGATGACACCCTGCCGAACCGGGTGTTCCGTATCACTGCCTGCGTTGATCTTGTTACGGGTTAGTCTTCTCTGACTGAATCCGGCGAAGGTACAATCTCGGTTACAATCGTGGATCTAGGAGGACTCAAATGAGCACACATCCACTTCCCGTCACGCATGTTCCCGCTGGAACCGGCCGGGCCTATCAGAGCCCCGTGGACAAGATTACTTTTCTCATCACCGGCGAGCAAAGCGGCGGCGCCTTTTTCATGGCGGAGGTAGCGGTCCCGCCGGGAGCGGGTAACCCGCCGCACATTCACCACCGCGAGGAAGAGTCATTCTACCTGCAGCAAGGGACACTGACCATTCATGTCGGAGGGAAGACGCAGACTGCATTGCCCGGAGATTTTATTTGCCTCCCCCGCGGAGTCCCGCACTCTTTCCAGAACACCGGGAACGTAGAGGCCAGGTTCCTGCTGGTGGCTACACCCGCGGGCCTGGAGAAGTTTTTTGAAGAAGCGTTTTATCCCGCGGATCCTGCGATGGCGCCGCCGCCGATGGACGAAGCGTTCTTGGCTAGGGTGCTCGTAGCAGGCCCCAAGTGCGGCCTGGAGTTTGTTCCGCCGCCATCGCCGTAGGTGATAGACGCCAACGACCGAGAGGGACGCGACACAAGGCACAGATCATCGACCTCAACTGTCAATCTCTGCGATGAAACATATCGGAAGGCTCGAAACAATCTACTCTATGCGGGTTCAAGTCCCGCCCAGGGCACCAAAATAAGAAAGCACTAGCTGGACCTACAGGCTAGCCGTGCGCGCCACCGTTCTGGAATCGACATTGACCACGGGCGGTCACCACCTTATCTTCTTGAAGACCGCCTTGACCACCTCATTACTTTATATCTTTTTTATAATCATATTGTTACGGGAAGGCCCTAGGGGTGCTGCACTAGTACGAGATCATGGAATTCCAACTTGGCACGATACCGATCATAGTGAACACACTATTCCGGCAGCTAAAGCGCCATCCACCCCGGCCGGTATCGCCCGACGCTCCCTATAAAGGCCCGACCTGCCGGCCGCCCATTTCCTTTTGGGAAACACGAGCAGCCCCACAGGGATCCAACTCCCCTGGATGCTGGAGGCGGCGGGGCGGTGTTGATACGGGTCCCTTCTCAAACACAAATCGGCTTTTTCGTATCAAACAACTGCACCCTCCCTTGATTTATAGACAGGGCAAGAGTAAGATCGAAGCCTGTTTAGGAGTACTATGACCCGGCAAAACTGGCTATATGCTGTGTTGTCCCTGCTATTTATTGCGTTTGCGATGATTGTGATCGTGCACGGGCCGGGAAGCCGGCTATTTCTCATGCGATAAGACCCCTTCGACCCTCCGAAAGAACAGCCCATACGCAAATGGCGCAGAAGCAACATTTGAATCGTCAAAACGGCCCGCATCCCGAAGACATGCTTTCGATTACGCTGTACATGCTTGTGCTTGCAATCATTGGCGCCGCTATTTTTTTCAGCGCGCCACAGAATTAACGTTCCTTCCTCCAGGTGGTAGCGCGATTGGCGCCAAGTTTGGATTGCGCTGCTTTCCGCGCTATGCTAAAAAGATAGTTTCGGCTTTATTCCTGCCCCTCACCTGGCCTGGGCCGACAACACGAGAGTTATCTTATGGCATATGTAATTGCGGAACCTTGCATTGGCGTGAAGGATGCGGCATGCGTCGACGCCTGCCCGGTGGACTGCATTCATCCTAAAAAAGATTCCGACAAATTCGCGAACGAAGAATTGATCTACATCGACCCCGTCGAATGCATCGACTGCGGCGCTTGCGTGCCCGTCTGTCCTGTCTCCGCGATCTTCGCGCTGGACGATCTGCCGGAAAAGTGGTCCGAATTCGCGCAAAAAAACGCCGCCTACTTCGGCCGCTAACGGACCAATTCCGACAACCTCACCCGCACAGGGGTGGCGGACTTGCCATGATGGTGTCTGGACTTCAGATGCCTCCGACTTTACGCAACGTTACAAACAGTGCACGCAGTGATCATCCGCCAGACGGAGCATTCGGCTAACCATGTGCGGCATCGCCGGATTTCTCACTGCCACCGCTCGTCCCGATGCCGCCATTGTTCTCAAGCGGATGTGCGATCTCATTCGCCATCGTGGTCCGGACGACGAAGGGTACCATGTGGAGCGCGGCTGCGCCCTCGGCATGCGCCGCCTGAGTATCGTCGATCTGAAGACAGGGCATCAGCCTATTTCGAACGAAGACGGTACGGTATGGATCGTCTTTAACGGCGAGATCTATGAGTTCGATCGTCTGCGGAGTGACCTGGAGGCGCGTGGGCACCGCTTTCGCACGCACTCCGATACGGAAGTCATCGTTCATCTTTATGAGGAATACGGCGTCGATTGCTTCCGGCATCTGCGGGGCATGTTCGCGATTGCACTGTGGGACGCCCGCTCGGAGCGCGTGGTGCTGGCGCGCGACCGCTTTGGCAAGAAGCCGCTCTACTATGCAGTAACCGCGGATGGCCTGACATTCGGCAGTGAATTGAAGTGTCTGCGTGCATCGGGAATGCCGCTGACTCTCGATGCCGAAGCGCTACGCCTGTACCTGCTCTTTTCTTATATTCCTGATCCTTGGTCGCCTTTTGTGGAAGTGCGCAAGCTGCCGCCAGGGAGCTGGCTCAGCTATGACGCGCGCGCCGGAAAGCTGGAGCAGGGCGTGTTCTGGCGCATGCCGATGCCCGCCTCGGAACCCTGTGCCGGAGACACCGAAGAGAAAGCCGCGCTGCGCATTCGCGAAGCTTTCGATGAAGCAGTTCGGATTCGGATGATCGCCGACGTCCCCCTAGGCGCGTTCCTCAGCGGTGGAATCGATTCGAGTTCGGTCGTGGCTTCAATGGCACTCTCTTCGCCGGATCCGGTCCAAACCTTTTCGATAGGCTTCGAAGAAAGCGGCTTCAATGAACTTCCCGCAGCGCGTCTGGTAGCGCAACGATACAACACCAAACATCGCGAAATGGTGGTGAGTCCGGACTCCGTCCGTCTGATAGAACGCTTGATCCGCCATTTCGACGAACCATTCGGCGACTCCTCCGCCATCCCCACGTTTCTGGTCTCCGAATTCGCGGCTCAGCATGTGAAAGTCGCGTTAACCGGCGATGGTGGTGATGAGCTGTTTGGCGGATATGAGGTTCACCGGTCCGCCGCCGGTTTGGCCCGGTGGGGCGCGATTCCGCAATCACTGCGCGGAGGGATTCGCCGAATTGCGGATTTCTTGCCGTACGGGGCGTATGGAAAAAACTTCCTGCACATGATCAGTCTGAATTCGGGGTTCGCCCGCTATCTGGAACGCAACTATGCGCATTATCATCTGAGGAACCAGCTCTTAACCGCCGAGTGGATGCTGCCGGCCGAAGAGAGCTGGCTGCTCGAAAAGATGAACCATTGCCTTCTGCCGCATCAGGGTAATTTATTGACTCAATCCCTGTATTTCGAAGCAACGGCGTCACTTTTGGGTGATATGCTGGTGAAAGTGGATCGCATGTCGATGGCCAATTCGCTGGAGGTTCGTTCTCCTCTGCTGGACTATCGCTTGGCGGAAGTGGCGGCGGCGATTCCGCACGGCTGGAAAATACGAGGCGATCGCGGAAAGCACATTTTTGTGCGCGCCACCAGCGACCGGCTACCCCGGAAATTGCTGACTTTGCCTAAGAAAGGTTTTGGAGTTCCATTGGCGGCATGGTTCCGTGGAGATCTTCGGGACATGCTGCGCGGCTTGTTACTGTCGCAGAAATTTCTGGACAGGGGAATCGCCAAAGCTCGGTTCGTAAAGGCACTTTTAGATGAACACGATAGTGAACGGCGGGATAACAGCCATTGGCTATGGTCCCTGCTGATGCTTGAATTATGGTTCCAGGACCTCGAACAAAACCCCGTGTAGCTCCCGTGCCATCGCCAAAGGCCAGCCGGCGGCCTAAAGCGGCCGGTGTTACGGCATCGCAGGCAACGGCCTCAACGCCGTTCCTCGGCGGGCGCTTAAAGCCGCAACCTGGAGCGCCGGCCGGCGGAATAGTAGCGTCTTTCACGCCCGCCTCCCGAAACGCATCGCCGAATCACGCTCGCTGGCAAGACGCGCCGATGGAAAACGCTCCATCGCGGATTGGATTCTTTTTTCTCCTGGCGTTCGTCTGCATTTCCGTAAGCCGAATTTTCGATTTCTGGCTCAACAACCTGCATATTCCTTTGGTTTTCGCGCTGCTGGCCGCGGCCTTCACATTTGTTGGCGGCGCTATCCCGGTAGCGTTTCAATCACGCGCGGGAAAGCTGATGCTTATGTTCGGGATTTGGTTGGTTGTCTGCATCCCCTTCAGCCATTGGCGCAGCAGCAGTCTTACGGTTCTCACCGATACTTTTTCCAAGAGCTTTCTGGTCTTCCTGATGGTGGCAGGCTCCATGACCACGGTAATTCGGGCCCGCCGGATGATGATGGCCGTCGCCGGATCCGCCTTTGTGGCGATGATGATCGCGAATATTTTCCAGGCCCGGATACGCGGACGCCTGACCATGCCCAGCGGGTTTCTGGCGAATCCGAACGACCTGGCGCAAACAATGCTCATGGGCATGTGCTTCATGCCCATCTTCGCCGTTGGTAAGGGTCCGGCCGCGCGTTTTGGCGTTGGGTTCGCGATGTTTCCGCTCCTGTACACCGTGTTTGACACAGGTTCCCGCGCGGCTCTCATTGTCTTGATGGTTCTAGCGGCAGTCGTATTCTGGCGCGCGGGCGCCGGCAGAAAAGTGACGTTACTGCTTGTTTTCGTGGCCTTGGGCGTGGGCCTTTTTTCGGTTTCACACACCGCCCGAACTCGCCTGGAGACATTGCTCGGGCGCGGCTCGGGGCCCCCGACGGACTCTGACGATGTTGCTCGCGCATCCACCACGGTGCGGACCCAAGCGCTATCGCAAAGCCTTGAACTAACCATAAAAAACCCGATTTTCGGTGTGGGTCCGGGATCTTTTGCGACCGTCGCCGCGGATCTTAGCCATGAGGACGGACACCGCGCGGCATGGGTGGAAACGCACAACTCTTATACCCAGGTCTCCAGCGAAATGGGGATTCCGGGAATTCTGTTCTTCAGCGGAGCGATCATCGCCTGCCTCGCAGGATTGAACCGCGTGAGCAAGATGGCGGCGCCGCATTTGAGAAATTCCAGCCTCGCCGGAACCGCCTATTGCATGCTCGCCGGTTTGGGGGGATTCGCTCTCATCGCCGCCTTCGTCAGCGTCGCGTATCAGTTCCAATTTTCTCTCTTGATTGGCATGAGCGCGGCCACGGTTGGAGTTTTGGAACGGGAATTGCGCTCCCGTAAGGCGCGAACCGTATCGCCGGTCCCCCCACAGCCAATGAGCGTTTTGCCCAACGCCGCAAATCGGATTCGTGGCTAAGCCGGCCTGCGTTCTTTTTCTGCTGGACTGGCGCCCCGTCTTCTGGAGCACTCGGGAGGAGTACTATCGCCAGCTCTGCTGTGCCCTGACGGCGCGCGGCACGATCCCCGTGCTAACAGTCTCTGAGTCCCCTGGCGCTGATGTATTGGCGCGCTTGCAGCAAAGCGGCGCACACGTGATCGTTCGTTCCTACCACGCGCATCCGTGGACTTACTGGAGTCATATTCGGAGCCTTGCGCGGCAGTATTCCGTTCGTCTCGTTCATGTCCGTTTTTTCGATTACTTTACGGCGGTATTCTGGCTGTGCCGGTGGAGTGGTATCCGTAACATCTTGTTCACCGAAGCCAACAGCGGGGAGTGGGAACCACGTGGCTGGCGGGCCCATCTGATCCGGATGCGAACCAGCATCATGTGCGCGCCCCTCACCAAAGCAATCGCCATTTCGGCCTTCATTCGAAATCGGTTGACCAATGTGGGAATTCCCGAGAACCGAACGTGCGTCATTCACAACGGAGTAGACCTTTCGCAATTTCACGCCGATTCGGCTTCGCGTGAAACCGTTCGAATGGCGGCAGGAGCGGGACCGGAGTCAATCGTGCTGATATTCGCATCGGCACTGCTTGCGTGGAAGCGTCCTGCAGTCGCTCTGCGCGTTTGCGCGGAGGTGGCTGCGCGAGGCCTGGATGTCCGGCTGTTGATCGCCGGTGACGGGCCTCTGCAGCCCGCATTAGAGGCAATGGCGCAGGATTTGGGCATCGCGAGCAGGGTATCGTTCTTAGGCCACCAACGCGAACTGGCGAGGTGGTACTCTAGCGCGGATCTGTTTATTCACACAGCGCTTGGAGAAGCCTTCGGCAACGTGCTGGTGGAAGCCATGGCGTGCGGACTACCGGTGATCGCCACCGCGAGCGGCTCTGTTCCAGAACTAGTCACGGATCGAGAAACAGGATTGCTCGTTTCGACAGGCCCTCGGGAAATCGAGGAACTGACGAATGCCGTCCAGGGCCTTATGTCGGATCGCCAGGTTTATGGCAACATGTCCGAAGCCGCTGTCCGGCAAGCAGCGCGATTCCCAATAGAGACGTCCGTGAAGAAAGCTCTGGAACTTTACGAACCCTTCTTGCGGAGCTGATACAGCTTTCGAAATTTGTGAATCAACCGCCGCGGCGTCAACCACGGGGTAAAGCGCCACCGCCGTGCGTCCAGCACGGTCTTAGAACCCGCACCGGAAAGGGTATGAATTCCGTTCGCACCTAGGCGGCTGCTATCAAGGATGCGTACGGGCTCTTCCTCGAATTCGTCCGGCGAAAGACGCGTCACCAGATTGACGACCAAGCGCCAGCCGTAGTGCTTGGAAGAATCCTGCGCGGGCCGGTAGAGTTGCCCCCGATGCATGAACGGCGTTCCACCCGGCCGGCTGCTGCGTATGTCCGTCTTTACCGGATTCCGCGCGTGCTGGCGCCACGGCCCAAACGGGGAATCCGCAAAGCAAATGCGCAGTTTGGAATCCACGCCATCCGCCTTGTCCGTATAGAACAACCACCAGCGGTTTTCAAAAAACACCGGCGTGGGATCGATGCAAGCGACGCCGGTGACTATCTCACGTGGATCTTGCCAAGCACGAGACGTTTCATTCCAGCGCCACGCCCATACACCATTTTTCTGATGCGTCTCCGGAATGCAATAGAGTGCGCCACCGTGAGAAAGAAGGAACGGGTAGGACACGTGTGTGCCGTCCTCATCCTGTAATCCGACATCCTGCATCCGTCCAGCGAATAGGCCCTCCGAGGAAAATTCCTGCACGATCTTTCCCAGGCCCGTCGCGAAGTCGAATTCCTCCGCCATGAGCAGCCACCCGCCTGGAGTTGAAGCTACAAATGGGTCGGCCAAGAACCGGGTCTTATCAGGCGAGGGCAGCCAACGCACGGGCGGCAGCTGCTCACTATCCACAAAGCCCGTGATGGAGTCTTCGACAATTCCCACCTGCCATGCTTCTGAATAAAGTAATCCCCTATACTGGTCTCCCCCTGATCGCAACAGAAGCTTCACGCGCAGGCGCAATAGGTCGAGCGCTGATGGGGCTTGCCTCTGCGCAGGCGGGAATTCGATCGCAGGGCTGTTTTTGGCCATGCTGTTCCAGGCCGCGTACACAAGCATTTCCGCCATCTCCTGAATCACGGTGTTCAGCGTTCTGCGATAGGATTGACGATCGACTTTCACCCACCGCCGGTCTAATGAGATGCTTCGCTTCGGGTCCACCGTCAGGCGATCCAGACGTACTTCGATGTGAAAGAGTCCATCGAAAACGTCCCAGAAGGCGAGAGGAGCGGGGTTGGGCGTAGCGAATCGCCATACGCCGTGCCGTGCGTGGTCGAGCACAGGCTGCGCCGGGCGGAAATCACCCAGAAGCAACAGGAAATCGATATTGTCCGTTAGTCCCCGAGGAATCACGGTGGCGTCGTGCATGGCGCCGGGCTGGTGCAGGTTCCACGGCAATGCAGGCTCAGCATCACCTTCAACCCACGCAACCAACTCCGCGCCGGAGGCCCGCAGCAACTCGATCGCGCGCCGGCCTAACAACGAAACGCATTCCGGGCGGGCGCCAAGGATGCCAAATCGCACCACGCTCATGGGGCAACGCCTTTGCGGCGCAAGTGTTGCATGTACAAATCACCTAAGCGGCCCAGCGACTCTTCGCGGGAAAACGTGCTCTGCACGAATGCGCGGCCTTCCGCGGCCACGCGTGCACGCAAGTCGCCATCACCAAGAAGAGGTTCGAGTGTTTGGGCAAGATCTTCGGCGTCGCCAGGACGGAATCGGCAAAGTGAGTCACAGACCAGCTCGGCATTTCCGCCGACATCGGAAGCCACTGCCACACAACCGGTGGCCATCGCCTCAATCAGCGAATTCGAAAGCGCCTCCGAGAGAGACGGCAGCGCAAAGATGTCCATGCGGCGCAACCATGGCGCGACATCCATCACAGGACCCGCGAAATGAATGCGCCCCGTTAACCCCAACTGCTCGGCGCGTGTTTCCATTTCGGCGTGCTGCGGACCGGTGCCCACCAGCAACAATCCGGCGCAGGGGTAGCGCGCTGACAACAGCGCGAAGGCCTCGATCAGCGTGCCGACGCCTTTTTCCGGCCTCAGCATGGACGTGCACCCAATCACGGGAGAGCATCCGGCCAGCACGTCCGCTTTAGGACCGCTTGGACTGAACCGCTCCAGATCCACGCTATTGTAAACCAGCGTGAGGCGTTTCGCCGCGATGCCGTCATGCCGCTGCAGATGTTCCCGGAGGTTGGCCGAATTGACTACGGTGCCATCCACCAGGCGGTCGGTGAGTCGCAAGAAGCGGTGATACCAACCCGGCGTCACCTCCCGAAAGGCGCGCTGACTGGAAAGCACTACCGGCACACGGCTCAGAAACGCCACGGGTACAGCAAACAGATTCCCAGGCACGTCGAACGAGTGCACCACTTGAATACGGTGGCGATGCAGATAGGTGGCCATGCGCCGCGCAGCCTCGAACACGCGCCATGAGCCGAAAGAGGGGAAGAAACATTCCACCAGCGGCACGCCCTCACGTTCCAGTTCCGCGCGGCGGCGGCCCTGCAGACGAATGCAGGCCACGTGCGGAGTGAAGCGGGACCGGTCCAGATGCAGCGCGGTTTCGCACAACTGGCACTCCGTACCCCCGAAGCGCAGATCGTAATTCATAAGCAGGACAGGAACCGGCTTGCTCACGGCGTGGCGGGCTCCTGCGCTTGCAGTAATAGCTGTTCGAAGGCGCGCGTCACTTGATCCCATGAGTAGCGCAACGCGACCATCTCCCGCGCCGCGCGGCTCATCTCATTCGCAACCGCTGCGCTTCCGGCCAACTCGAGACACCTTCGAGCGAAATCCGCCGGTGTATCGGCCAGCGCGATGGTCTGTCCGTCGCGAACGTCCAAACCCTCCGCGCCGATGGTAGTGGAGACCACCGGAACGCCGGCCGCCATGGCTTCGTAGATTTTGATGCGCGTGCCGCCGCCGATGCGCAAGGGCACAATCGACACCGCGGCGTTCCACAGATACGGCCGCACATCAGGCACCGTTCCCGTGACATGCAGGTGCGGATCGGAGGCGGCGAGCGCTTGAATCCCGGGAGGCGGCGCGCGGCCCACGATGGTCACCGGTATGGTTCTGTTGACGGCCCGAATCAGCGGCAAGATGTCCTGGGTGAACCAAGTGATGCCGTCGACGTTGGGCATCCAATCCATGGAACCCACGAAGACCAATCCTTGGCCGCGAGCGCTTGAACGGCTGAAGTACTCGATATCGACGCCGGTGGGAATTGCTGAGCACACTACCCCGAATCGTTCCGACATTTGTGCGGCATCGCTTTCCGAAACGGCGACGACGCGCGCGGCCCTGCGGCAAATATCTGCCTCGAACACACCCATGCGGCGTGCCTGGGCCGCGAAATATTTGCGGCGTGGCGCATCCGTAGCAGTCTCGGCATGGCGCTCCCAGATGACGCTTTCCACGTTGTGCTGAAACAGCACGGCCTTCTCGATCTCCGGAAAATTGACTGCGGTTACCAGGAAATCGCACACCATGGCGTCGTAGCTCTCTTCGCGGATAAGCTTCGCGAGTATATTCTGCATCTCCGAGCTACGCCAACGCCCGATGGCAAGCGGCAGTTTGGAAAACACGCCCGCCACCACTTCCATGGCGAAGCGTGGCGAACGCTTAGAAGCGGTACGAAATGCGAGGGGGAAGGCACGTGTGGAATATTCCGCCGCGCGCGCCACACCTTCCGGTTGGCCATCCCACAACGCAGCGTAATGAATCTCATGGCGGCGGTGCAGTTGGCGCAGCATCCCCAAAGTTCGAATCTGGCCGCCGCGCGTGGTGGGATGCAAGAAGCCGGAATTGGCCCACAGCAGCTTCATACGGAGGCGGGAACTCCAAGGAGCGCCTCGCACGGGTCACGACGCTTCAGCAGGAAAATCTCGCCCCACAAATGAAGGTTGAGCAAACGCCATAAACGGTCCGTGGCGTCCAGCCTTCCGCCGCGATGCCGCGCGAGCAGTTCGTCCACTGCCTTGATGTCCACAACGGAGGCCAGAAAACCACGGCGCGATGTCATCTGGTCCAACACCGGTTGCAGCCGGGCTTCTTTCAGCCACACGCGCAAAGGCGTTGGAAATCCCATCTTCTTGCGATGCACGATAGATGGCGGCAAGAGCGTATCCGCCACGCGCTTGATCAGACTTTTACCCGTGCGGTCGAGGATCGGCACTCTCGTTGAAAATTCCACAAAGGGATGGTCAAGAAAGGGCACCCGGCTCTCGATGGACGCAGCCATGCTCATGCGGTCCTGCTTCATGAGCAATTCCGCGAGGTAGGTTTTCTGATCGGCGTAGAGCAAGCGATCCAGTTCCGAGCGGTTCGCGCTGGATTTCCTGTAACGGAAATAGCT
Organism: uncultured Acidobacteriota bacterium; assembly: GCA_902826605.1. Classification (GTDB taxonomy): domain Bacteria; phylum Acidobacteriota; class Terriglobia; order Bryobacterales; family Bryobacteraceae; genus Palsa-187. Next base: position 50,512 of record CADEFM010000017.1, on the reverse strand, counting down.
TTCATGCGCCGACGCGCCCGCCGCATCCCGTAACAGGACATCGCGTTCGGCGGCCGGGAAAGCCGAGTAAAAATTGTCCAGATAGAGCGATTCAAAATCCTCCGCCATCCCGGCCACGGTATGGCTCAGTTTGCGGCGAACAGTATCGGAAATCAGCGGCGATTCGGCAATTTGTTCTCGCATCGTACGGCGCAATCCACCCGGCAAAAGAGTCCACGCCCCCAGCATCCGCTGGTTCATCAAATGGACTCGATAGCGATTGTAACCGCCGAATAGTTCGTCGGAACCTTCGCCCGTAAGCACCACCTTCACCTGTTCCGCAGCGAACTTCGAAACGAAATACAGAGAAATGCTAGATGGCCAAGTGATGGGTTTGTCTTCATGCCAGATCAACTTGGGCAAAGCGTTAAAGAAATCGTCCGCGCCCATTTGAACCTCGCGATGTTCGGTCCCAATGGCAGTCGCGGCCTCGCGCGCGAAACCGAGCTCGCTGTATTCCGCCTCCCTGTATCCCACGGCGAAGGTCTTAACTGGCCCTGCGGCCATGGGCTTCATGATCGCGGCGATCAGGCTGGAATCGACACCTCCGGAGAGGAACATGCCGAGCGGCACATCGCTCATCAACCGCATTCTCACGCTTTCTTCCAGGCGGTGGCGGCAATCATTCATCCAATCCTGTTCGCCGCGCTGATCCGGCAAGACCGGCGCGGGCACATCCCAGTACTGCTGGATTTCGAGTTTGCCGGCGGTATCGAGCGTCAGCGTGTGCCCCGGCATTAACTGCCGAACGCCACGGAAAAGCGTCTGTTCACCCGACGCATAGCCATAAGCCAGGTGCTCAGCAAGCAGCGATTCTTCCAGTTCCGCCGAGACAGAGGGATGTTCGAGCAGCGCCTTGATTTCCGAAGCGAAAATGAATTCGTGGCGGCTCCAAAAATAGTAGAAGGGTTTGATCCCCAGCCGGTCGCGCGCGCAGAACAGAGTGCGCGTTCGACGGTTCCATATGGCGAATGCAAACATGCCACGGAAGTGTGCGACGCAATCCGAGCCATATTCCTCAAACGCATGGAGGATGGTTTCCGTGTCGGAATGCGAATGGTACTGGTGGCCCCGGGCTTCCAGTTTGGGCCGCAGCGCGGCGTGGTTGAAAATCTCGCCGTTGTAGACAATCCATCGATCGCCGGATTCCGAAGTCATCGGCTGCTGACCGGTGGTGAGATCGATGATGGAAAGACGCCGGTGACCCAGGACCGCGTGCGGATCGCGGTAGACGCGGGAGTCATCAGGACCCCGGTGCGCAATGGAGCGGGTCATCCGGTCTGCAACGGAGTCCGGATACGTGTGGGGTTCAAGTGTGATGAAACCGGCAATGCCGCACATGCGTGTCGGAGTTCCTCTCCAACTCTTCGTATCCGATGCTAGAACGGCACGTCGTCGTCGCTGATGCCGTCGGACATCGGCATTTCGGCGGCGGGGGATGCCGCTGGGCGCGAGCGCGGCGCGGAGCGCATCCCTTGACCTGGGCCCTGGCCGGCGGGTTGCGTGTAGCCCTCTTGCGAGAAACCTTCGTCGGGACCCGTGCCCGCGCCGCCACCCGCGCCCCGGCCGCCCAACAGAATTACGTTATCGGCGACGACGTCGGTGGCCCACACTTTCTTGCCGTCCTTGTCGTCATAGCTGCGCGTTTGCAGGCGTCCTTCCACGTAGACCTGCGTGCCCTTGGTCAGGTACGGGGCGACGTTTTCACCACGCCACAGGACCACGCGCGACCAGTCGGTTTCTTCTTTCCACTCGCCGGTCTGCTGGTCTTTCCAGCGCCGGTTGGTGGCCACCGAAAATTTCGTCACCGCGACCTGCGAGGCGGTGTATGCGGTCTCGGCGTCACGGCCGAGATGCCCGATGAGAATCACTTTATTTACGCTACGGCTTGCCATGATCCTAAAAGTTACCATACGAGGCTGTTACGCGCCTAGCTCCGAACGGATTGGCAGCACAGATGCAGCAAAAGAGTGTATGATTTTGGCGAAGAGGAATGAGCGAAAGATATCTCGTGTGACAGGAATGAAAGTTCAAGTGCGCAATATGATCGCGGCCGGTGCATATGCCGCCGTACTGTGGGTGACATGCGCGCCCCTCTCGTCTCAAGCCCTGGTCGGAACACCCGGGGCGCCGGTACACGTTATCGCGACCGATCTGGCAGTGCTGGAGGCCCAGGAGGTACGGAAGGAACTCAGCTGCACGGTGACGCCGGAAAAACCGCTGCTAGGATTCGATTTGCGATTTCACGCGGGTTTCACGGCCACGGTTCCAATGAAGGAACTGGCGGGGGAGGAAAATGGGCTCAACATTCTTTTTCGTGTAACGCCTGCGGATCGCTCCGCCGAGGCCAAGTACTTCGTGCAGCACTTTACCGTACCAAAGATTAATGATGACGCCGGTGGCGACGCGATTCTGGAGGGCGTGGTCGATCTGGGCGAGGGCAAATATCACGTGGACTGGCTGATCCGGGATCGTTCCGAACGTGTGTGTTCGTTCTATTGGGACATGACGGCGGAACTGCCCAGCCGTGATCGTGAGATTCAGATGGAAATGCCGGCCGGAAAAGTAGAGGCCGCGCATTTCGAACAATTCACGCCGGAACCTCCGGTTGCGCGCACACAGGATTCAAAAATCGATACGCCGCTGAAGGTCAAGATCCTTATGAATTTCGCGCCGCAGAATGCCTACGCCAGCACGATGCGTCCTCTGGACACCATTGCACTGGTTTCCGTCCTGCGGCGCATTATGCGGCAGCCTGAATTCAGCTCATTTTCCCTGGTGGCCTTTAACATTCAGGAGCAGCGCGTGCTGTATCGCCAGAAGACGGAGAATGAGATCGACTTCCCCGCCCTGGGCGATACATTGAAATCCATCAAACTTGGCGTAGTGGATACCAAGAAACTGCAAAACAAGCACGGCGATACGGAATTTTTGACGGAGCTGATCCAGAAGGAAATGTCCACCGACGATCATCCCGACGCATTGATTTTCGCGGGGCCTAAGGTCATGCTCGATCAGCACGTGCCGGAGGAAACGCTGAAACCGCTGAACGTGGATTACCCTGTATTCTACCTAAACTATGCAGTTAACCCGCAGGCTGTTCCGTGGCGCGATTCCATCGGGCGCGCCGTGCGCCTATTCCGCGGAACTGAGTACACCATCAGCCGCCCTCGGGACTTGTGGTTCTCCTTTTCCGAAATGGTCGCCCGTATTGTAAAATCTAGACAGGGCCGGTCCGTGATCACCGAGACAGCCCAGTAGGTCTTATGCGCGCATGCACTGGAGTCGCGATCGTCGCAGTTGCGCTGCTCTCCCCGCCTGCCAGAGCCCAGGATTCCGTTTCGGATAAGAAATCCTACATTAATCGGTTAGCTCCGTACGTAACTTCCCCCGCGCGTGTAGTGGATCGCATGCTGGAAATGGCGCGTCTGAAGCCGGGCGAGACGCTCTACGATTTGGGCTGCGGGGATGGGCGCATTCTGATCGCGGCGGCGGGCAAATATAAGGCCAAAGCAGTAGGTGTGGAGATATCTCCGAAACTGGTGGCGCAGGCTACGGCGAATGTTGTCAAACAGGGCCTTTCGGGCGTGGCGCGCGTGATTCACGGTGATGCGCTTGAAGCGGACATCAGCCGCGCGGACGTCGTGACCATCTATCTGGCTACATCACTCAACGAAAAATTGCGCCCACGGCTTGAGAAATTCCTGAAGCCGGGCGCACGTGTTGTTTCGCATGGCTTCGCCGTGCCGGGATGGAAAGCCGCGCGAGTCGAAAGAGCCGATGCCCGCCACGAGCATCTCTTGTACCTCTACGAGATGCCTGCGGAAAAGAACTGACGGCCGGGCTTGGTACAAACATCCCCGCATGATTCCTCTCCGGTCCACCGAACGTATTCGCTCGAAAGCTATCGTCACAACTGTTTTCATTGCCTTGAATGTGCTGATATTTCTTTTCCAGGTATCTCTCTCCAGACCGGGCTTGACGTTGTTCGTGGAGACGTTTGGGGTAATTCCAGACGCGGTTTCTGGCAGGCTGTATACGCTGCTCACGTCCATGTTCCTGCATGGGGGTTGGATGCATCTGATCGGCAACATGCTATTCCTGTGGGTTTTTGGGCGCAACGTGGAAGACCTAGTCGGAAGCGCGCGCTTTGCCGGATTCTATGTATTGTGCGGCTTGGCTGCGGCCGTGGTGCAAGTAGTCACAAGCCCCTATTCCCGCGTTCCGACGATTGGCGCGAGCGGCGCGATCGCTGGAGTGATGGGCGCGTACCTCATTAAATTTCCGCGGGCGCGCATCGTAACCCTGGTGCCGATTTTCATATTCATTACGACCATGGAAATTCCCGCTGCCCTGATGCTGCTATGGTGGTTCGCGATTCAATTCGCCAGCGGCTTAGGCTCACTGGCGGAGACCAGTTATAGCGGCGGCGGCGTGGCATGGTTCGCGCATGTAGGGGGATTCGTCGCGGGGATGCTGTTGATCCGCTTATTCCCAGACCGCCGGACGCGCTGGCGTCCTTGGCACGATCCGGACTAGATCAATTTTCGGGCACGGTCCATTTCTCACCGGGCTGAAAGATTTTAAAAGCCTGATCGGGATGGTGGCCCAGCATGTGCGTCACAAAACCGCTTTCCTCCCCGGGCGAATAATGCATGGGCGCGAGCCACTTCGCGCCAATCTCGGTAGCCAGTTGTGTAGCTTCGGCCGGCGTAAAGTTTTTCCCGCCGATTGGGAGCAACGCCACCGATACGTTATACGGCCGCAAGCGGTTCGCCAGACCTTCGTAATTATTGCAATCTCCCGCATGATAGATGGTCCAGCGGCCAAAACGGATCAGGTAACCCAAGTATGGAAAACCGCCGAGAGGTGTCCAATCCAATCCTGGGTGGGCCGACGGCACGGCGTATACCCGGCCGTACAAATTGTCCTTCCAGAACTCCACGCGAAGATCGGAATCCGTCGTGGTCATGCGCGGATACGGAATTCCCAGGGAATGCGCGTACGCTCCCGCGCTTTTCGGAAGAATCACTTTGGCGCTCGGAGAAGCTTCGAGCATGGCTTTGAGCGAGACGCCATCCAAGTGGCCGCGGTGCGCGTGCGTGGCAAGAATCATATCCGCGTTGCGGATCTGCGCAGCTTCCAGCAGCGCGCCCGGCTGCGAGAGCAGGGGGTCCACATAAAACGTGATGTTGGCGAAGCGCACTACGAAAGATGCGTGGCCCAGCCACCAAAGGGTAGGCGTCGCGGTGAGGGTTTGATCAATCTCGCTGAGAAGGTTCACTGGTTGGATGCTCTGCGCAGGCGGTCAAGCACCGCCGACCATTCGATAGTATCAGGCGGCGGCTCAATGGTGATCGACGGCCAGCCCTCGGCATCAAGTTCGTGCAGAACGCTGTAGAGCCGTGCGGCATACGCAAAGGCGTCGCGGGGCATTTCGATAACTCGCGCGGCCTGCGCGGGGCGGTTGATCCACACGTATGCGCCCATCAGGTCCGGGGTCGCGGACAGCGCCAACGGAGTGCGTGGGCTGTAGTGGCGGGCATGCATACCGGGGGACGGGTGCGCGCCTTCCGGTTCCGCCGCTCGTTCGATCTCCGCAAACGCTATCATTCCAGGGCGCAATAGGCGGACTTCAGAGCCGCAGACCGAGACAACCGTGGATTCAATGCCCACTTGACACGGGCCACCGTCCAGTACCGGAACGGCATTTCCGAATGCGTTCCGCACGTGCTCGGCCGTGGTGGGGGAGAGCCCCGAAAACCTATTTGCGCTGGGCGCGGCGATGGGCACACCCGCTTCGGCGATCAGTTCCAGCGCCACAGGGTGGTTTGGGATGCGAATGCCTACCGTGGGCAGACCAGCGGTGACGATATCCGGAATCGCCGGCGTTTTCGGCAGCACCAGGGTCAGGGGTCCTGGCCAGTAGCGCTGCGCCAGAATCGCGGCTTGCTGCGGCCATTCGCTCACCAGCGCCTTCGCCGTATCGATGGACGACACATGGACAATGAGGGGGCTGGTGGCAGGACGGCCCTTTAGCGCGAAGATTTTCGCCACCGCCGCGGCGTCGAGTGCATTCGCGCCTAGACCGTACACGGTTTCCGTGGGAAACGCCACGATCTCACCGGAGCGAATCAGCGCGGCCGCTTGTTTAATCGTGAGCATCAGGGGTTTGACGGAATCAACCCCCGCCAGCCACATTAGTCAATGTCATCTTTGTCCCCGCCAGTCGCCACGGTCTTGCCAGTTTTACGCCACACCAAATAAGCGTGTGTGAACTCGCTGAGGTCGCCATCGATCACGCGGTCTACATCGCCCACGCCAAGCTTCGTGCGATGATCCTTGATCAAGCGGTACGGCGCCAGCACGTAGCTGCGAATCTGGCTGCCGAAGTTGATTTCGAGCTTGGCGTCCTCCACCTTGCGCTCCTCGGCGCGCTTCTTGTCCATCTCATGCTCGTACAGTTTCGCGCGCAGCTGCTTCATGGCGCTGGCGCGATTCTTATGCTGGCTGCGCTCGTTCTGGCATTGCACCACGATGTTGGTTGGAAGGTGCGTCATGCGAATGGCCGAATCGGTCCGGTTGACGTGCTGGCCTCCCGCGCCCGACGCGCGAAAAGTGTCGACACGTAAATCTTCCGGCCGGATGTCAATCTTGATTTCGTCGTCGATCTGCGGATAAACGAAGACCGATGCGAAGGACGTGTGCCGCCGTGCATTGGCGTCGAACGGCGAGATTCGCACCAGCCTGTGCACGCCTACTTCGCTCTGCAAAAGCCCATAGGCGTTTTCGCCATTGATTTCGAAAGTGGCGGACTTGATGCCCGCGCCTTCGCCTTCCAACCGGTCGGTGATGACGGCTTCGTATCCGTTGCGCTCCGCCCAGCGCAGATACATGCGCAGCAGCATCTCGGCCCAGTCCTGGCTTTCGGTGCCGCCCGCGCCGGGATGAATAGTGACGATGGCGCTGCGCTCGTCATTCTCGCCGGAGAGCAGCATCTGCGTTTCGAGCTTTTCCAGATAGCCGGAGAGGCTCTTGATTTCGCGCGCCAGCTCCGCGCTGACGTCTTCGCCTTCGCGCGCGAGTTCAAAGAGCGTATCCAGATCGCTGGTGAGCCCGGAAATCTTGTTGTCCTGGTCCACCTGCTCTTCCACGCGCTTGCGGTCCTGCATGATCTTCTGGCTTTTTTCGGGATTCGCCCAGAAATCCGGCCCGTTGATCTGTTCTTCCAAGCCGGCTAACTGGGCTTTGCGCGCAGGAGCGTCAAAGATAGCTCCGCACAGCGTCAGCCTGCTGGCGGAGCGAAACGTACTCTCTTTCCAGTTCGTCGAGGGTCATCAAACTCAATTTTAGCAGGGCGGATCGAATTTCTCATAAGACCGAAACATTTCCGCTCCCCAAATCTCATACAATTGTGGCGTCGGTGACAAATGATAGCGTCCCCGCATTCGAGTTCCGTTCAAGCCGGGCTTAGCTCCCGCTGGCGCGACGCGCGAGCGGAGACTGATCGCCTGTTTGCCTTGCTGGACCGAGCGGCGCTTTATGACCGCCCCATCCCGGAGCGTCATCGCATCATCTTCTATTTAGGACATCTAGAGGCATTCGATTGGAATCTGCTAGAGGGAACGGAGCCGCTGCACGCCTCTTTTGACCACTTATTTGCGTTTGGAATTGACCCCGTGGATGGAGGATTACCGTCCGATCAGCCCGACGAATGGCCGTCGGAACGCGAGACTCGGGAGTATGGTGCGCGGATACGCAAGATTCTCGATGCGAGTGAGTATCCGGAGCATCTAATGAACGTGGCGATTGAGCACCGTCTGATGCACGCGGAAACCCTTGCTTACATGCTGCACCAATTGCCGTTTGAGAAAAAGACACCGTCGTTCAGCCCGATCATGTCATCACTCCCCCGCAAAACGGACGCGGTCGAGGTGGAAGCCGGCCCCGTAACTCTAGGTCTTGAGGACGCCGGTGAGTTTGGATGGGATAACGAATTCGACGCACACACGGTGCACGTTCCGGGGTTCGTGATCAATCGCTACAAGGTCTCTAACGGCGAGTATTTGAAATTCGTCGAAGAGGGCGGCTCGCCCCCTGTATTTTGGGTGAAGCGTGGGACGTATTGGTTTTTCCGAACGATGTTTGAAGAGATACCACTTCCGCTGGATTGGCCCGTATACGTGAGTCACGCGGATGCCTCCGCCTATGCGCAATGGGCGGGCAAGCATCTCCCGACGGAATCGCAATGGCAGCGTGCGGCACTGGGCCCGGCAGGTGATGGCAACCATAGCTTCAAGAGCTGGAATCCCGCGCCTGTGACGCGCGGTGGTATTAGTAACTTTGGAGCAGTAGAGATGCGGGGCAATGGCTGGGAATGGACCTCCAGCATCTTCGCCCCTTTTCCGGGCTTTGAACCGTTTGCCTGTTACCCGGGATATTCAGCCAACTTCTTCGACGGCCGCCATTACGTGATGAAGGGAGCTTCCCCACGCACTGCGGCCTGCATGGTGCGGCCTAGTTTCCGTAATTGGTTTCAACCGAACTACCCGTATATATACGCGGGATTCCGCTGCGTGAAACAATCATGACTACTTTGACCGAGAGTACCGGGTTTATTCATGAATTCACGGCGGATGTCTTGCTTGGGTTAGCTCTGAACGGGCAGAAAGAGCTTCCTTCAAAATATTTGTATGACACCGTGGGCTCGCGTCTGTTTGACGTGATCACGGAACTACCCGAATACGGCTTGACGCGCGCAGAGGAGCGGATTCTCAAGAGGCACGCCAGGGAGATTGTGGTGCGGCTCTCTCCCCGCCTGGCCATCGCCGAACTGGGCAGTGGCAGCGGAAGGAAAACGCGCTATCTTTTGGAAGCTTTGCGGCGCCCCGCGATGTATTATCCGATCGAGGTCTCCTCCGACGCGCTGGCGCTGTGCGAACGCGAACTAAGCGACATCGACTGCATCGCAATCGTTGGACTGGAAGCCGACTATCTGGACGGATTGGCGGAAGTGGCGCGCCGCCGCACGGCAGACCAGCAACTGGGGGTTCTGTTCTTGGGAAGCACCATCGGTAATTTCGAACGCTCCGCCGCTCTTGCATTTCTGCGGCGCATCCGCGACGTGATGAAGCCGGACGACGTACTGGTGATCGCAACCGACCTCATGAAGCCCCTTCCCGTTTTGATGGCCGCCTACGACGATCCGCTGGGAGTCACCGCTGCTTTCAATAGGAATCTTCTAGTGAGGATCAATCGCGAACTCGGCGGCAACTTCGATTTGGCCCAGTTCGCCCACGTGGCACGCTTCAATGAAGACCAGCTCGCCATTGAGATGCATCTGCAATCGATGCGCGCCCAAACAGTGCGGGTCGGCGACCGCTCATTCGCGTTCCGCGAAGGCGAAACCATATGGACCGAGAGCTGTCATAAATACCTTCCGGAAGAGCCATTTAAGATGGCGGCATCCAGTGGCTTCCGCTGCGACCAGCAGTGGATTGACCGGGAATGGGGTTTCGCCGAAAATCTGTTCACTGCGGTGTAACTGCGGAGGTCTCTGCAACAGAAGTTTCCCACTTCGCTTCTAAGGTATTCCCCCCATTGAATCTCCTCAGCGTTCGGCCTAGCCTGGGAGTGTGAAGTACTGGGTCTCTCTCTTCTTACCCGTGGCGTTTGCGGCAGCGCAATCGGCCACGACGATGTACACTACAGATCTCAGCGGACACCGGGTTGAGGACGCGAAGGTCACGTCCTCGGCGCCGGGTGAGCGAACGGAACTCAGCCGATCCATCAATGGGCGTCAGGTACCTCTGCAGGCCTCCGAGACGAAAGTGCTCAGCGAAGGACCCAGCGGCCGTGTCACGGAAACGATCACACGCAGGTTCGGTGTCGACGGGCGGGTCTCCGAGACGGAGCGAGTGGTGGCCGAAGAAACCAAGGGCGCCGGCGGCCAATCCTCCATCAAGGCAACCGTGTATCGCAGCGATTTGAATGGCCGCATGCAGGAGTACGAGCGCCGCGCGATTGAGACGGTGACACAGGGAACCACGACGGTTTCGGATGTGGTGGTCAATCGCCCGACACTGAATGGCGGTTTTGAGCCGACCGAAAAACGCAAGGTCACGACCGTGGACGACGGCAAAGTGATTCGCGAATCCGAAGCGGTCTTATTGCGGAATCCGAGTGGCCAATTCACTGAGCGTACGCGCGAAATTCGCGAGACGGAAACGGTGGGGAGCACGGTCAAGACGAATACCGTGAATTATGAACTGAACTACGCCGGACGCATGCAGATGATGGCTCAGCAAGCCAGCAGCACCACGAAAGCGCCCGACGGATCGCAAGTAACCGAAGTCAATATCTACGCCATCGCCGCAGACGGCGCACCGCGTGACGAACGCGGTGAGGGGCCGAAGATCAAAGAGCAGCAAGTGATCATGCGCACGCCCGGTCCCGGCGGAACCGTGGTGGAAACCACCAACGTTCGGCGCCCGACGCTCACCGATCAAAAAAAGATGGGAAATCCATTGAAAATTTCCGAAATCGTGTGCTCCGGCAAGTGCGACGGCGCTCCCGCGCGGTAACCGTTCTGAGTTCCTCCCAGGCATGGCGGAACTCGCTATCCTGATAGCAATGCCGTTTGCCACTATCCCCGAAGCGATCGAGGAAATCCGCGCAGGCCGTATGCTGGTCGTGGTGGATGACGAAGATCGCGAAAATGAGGGCGATCTTACGATGGCGGCAGAATCGATCACGCCGGAAGCCATCAATTTCATGGCGACACACGGGCGCGGATTGATTTGCCTTGCCCTCGCACCTGAACTTTGCGACACGCTGCATCTTCCATTGGTCTCGCCTAAAAACACGTCGCGGTTTGGCACTGCGTTTTGTGAATCGATTGACGCGGCCGAAGGCGTCACCACCGGCATTTCCGCGGCCGACCGCGCGCACACTATCCGCATCACCATGGCGAAGGATGCAAAGCCGCGCGACCTGGCGCGGCCGGGCCATGTGTTTCCTCTGCGCGCGCGCGAAGGCGGCGTATTGGTTCGCGCAGGTCAAACCGAAGCTGCTGTGGACCTGGCGCGCATGGCCGGTCTGTCCGCCGGCGGCGTGATCTGCGAAATCATGAATGACGATGGCTCTATGGCGCGCGTGCCGCAGCTCGCCGAATTCTGCGACCGCCATCAGCTGAAAATGATTTCGGTCGCCAGCCTGATTCGTTACCGCCTGGGCACGGAACATCTGGTAAAGCGCCGCGCCGAAGGCTGTCTGCAAACCGAATTCGGCTCTTTCCGCACGGTGTCTTATGAAAGCCCCATCAATGGCGAAATGCATTTGGCGCTGGTGCTGGGTGAGGTAGCCCGCCAACCGCGTGTGCTGGTCCGCATGCATTCGCGATGCCTGATGGGAGAAGTGTTCGGTTCCACGCAGTGCGATTGCCGCGAGACGCTGCTTGCATCCATGGCGCGCATCGCCGAAGAGGGCGCTGGAGTCGTGGTATACCTGCACCAGACCGGCCTCGGCGCGCGCCAGCACTATCCCCCGCAGCTCGCCGATGTCCAAGGCAATGCTCCGCCGCAGGATGAAACGGGAATCGGCGCGCAGATTTTGTCCGACCTGGGCCTTTCCACCATCCGTTTGCTCACCAACCACCCGCGCAAGCTGATCGGCGTCGATGCATTCGGAATCGAAATCGTGGAGCAGATTCCGGTGACTACCGAAGCATAAGTGGGACGGTAATCGGAAGGGAAACGTCCACGACCCGGAATCCACGTTTCAACAAGAAACCCTATGGGGAAAGTCTACGTAGCGATCATGCCGGCGTTTTACATGGGTGATTCAGTGGTATTGGTCGCTGCGGACCGTGACGGTATCGGCGACCTTGAGCAAGTGCTAATTCTAGCCTCGCGGAAACGAGGGAAGCCCTCGGTTTGGAATTCTGGCACTCAGAGTCATGTGTTCGCGATCGAAGTAGAGGGCCAGAGTGTCGAGCTGCATGGCGACAGTGTGGTTTGGCGCTTATCGGATGAAAAGGTGAGAGAACTGGTTGGGAAACTGAAATCATTAAGATCCAAGAGATCCGGCCCGGGTCACCACTACGTCGATATTACGGGCCCCGTGGAGACTCTCATTCTGTCAAGAGACAAATACCTCGACCTATTTAATGACGATGAATAGATCGATCATTGCCAGTTTGCGCCATCCCGTCCCTGACGACCCGTCCGTTACCGAAATAAACTTCGCGCCAGAAACCACACATTCGCGGGCCGTTCCGCCAAGCGCCGCATGAAGTACGGATACCACGCCGTGCCATACGGCACGTAAACGCGCAGACGATACCCCTGGCGCACCAGCATGCGCTGCAAGTCCCGGCGTACCCCGTACAGCATCTGAAATTCAAACTGATCCGCGGCGATGCGGTGCTCCTTGATGTAACGCAGGGCTTCTTGAATGATCGCGGGATCGTGCGTGGCGATAGCAGGAAAGGTTCCCACATCAAACAGCCTCTTCATGAGCGCCACGTAATTTTCATCGACGTCTTTCTTGCTGGGAAACGCCAGCTCGGGCGGTTCGTCGTACGCGCCCTTACACAGGCGCACGGAAATGCGGCGCTTACTGGCTTCCTCCACATCGCGCGCGCTGCGGCGCAGATACGCCTGGATCACGCAGCGGATGCAGCCCGTTTCGGCGGCCACTTTTTCGACGATGTCATAGGTGCGATCCGTGTACCGGCTCGACTCCATATCGATCTCAACGCGGCTTCCTGTCGCCTGCGCGCGCAACGCCAGCGTCCGGACGTTGTCCATGCAGGCATCGAAAGAAAGGTCCACGCCAAACTGCGTGAGTTTGATGGCAACGTCGGCCGGCAGTTTCTTTTCGAAGATGCGGTCCAGCGCCGCCAGGTAGGCCTCGGTCGCTGCCGCCGCTTCCTCCAGCGACGTCACATTTTCCCCCAGGTGATCCAGCGCGGCCAGAAACCCGTCCTTTGCAAGCTGCTCGCAAACGGCCAAGCCTTGCTCCAACGTTTCACCCGCCACGAACCTGCGCGTGAGTCTTTTGGCAAGAGCGGACCTTTCCATCCATCGTCGGAAGGCTCGCTGCTGGGAGAGATACAGGAAGAACTGTCGCGTCATTCGAGTCTAAGCGGCGCCTCAGGAATACGGGGGACCGGATGCGGCTCCCGCGCGGCGGCATCCACTTGCGGCAGTTGTGGGGCGTCCGCGGATCCCCCCACCCCCAGGTCGCGCATCCTGCGCAGCGAAGGCAGCACGCGCGCATCCCACGATCCAGCGGAGCGATTATAGACCTCCAGGGCCTTCGCCAGATGCCGTCCTGTCTCGGCGTACCCCTCGCTGAAGGACCGCAGCCGCTCGTAAAATTCGCCCGCGATCTTGCGGATCTCTTCCGCATTCTGCGCCAATTTTTCCTGCCGCCATCCGTAGGCAACGCCTTTCAATACGCTGATCAGAGTGACCGGCGTTGCGATCAGAATCTTGCGTCCCAAAGCCCGCTCCAGCAGATCCGGCTCGCGCTCGAGCGCCGCACTCAGGAAGTGATCACCGGCCAGAAAAAGCACCACCATCTCCGGAGCCGGTTGAAATTGCGCCCAGTACTCGCGCGCGCTCAGCGTCGCAATGTGCCTTGATAACTGTTGAGAGTGCCGAACCAGAAAAGCCTCGCGCTCCGCGCCGGATGCTGTTTCCGCGTCCAAATACGCCGTGAGTGGAACCTTTGCGTCCACGGCAAGCGTGCGGCCGCCGGGCAATCGCACCAGCATATCCGGGCGCTGCGCTCCGCCGGTTTCCTGCTCATAGAAATCGCAATAGGGAACCATGCCGGCTAGCTCTGCGACCCGGCGCAGCGTCAGTTCGCCCCAGCGCCCACGGGCATTCGGGACACGCAAGGCCTGCGACAGCGCCACCGTCTCCCGGCTAAGAGCGCCTAATTGATGCTCCAGGCCGCCCAGCATGCGCTGCCGCTCGGCTTCGACGTCCTTGATGTGCGTTTCGAGGCGCGCCAGCGTCCCCGCGATGGCCCGCGTAGGATCCTCGGGCAGCGTTTCGGGTTTGCGCGAGCGGAACCACACAGCAGTCAGCACGGCCCCCGCGGCCAGCGCCACAACGGCCACAACAATTCCCACCAGAAATGTTTCCACTGCCATAAGTGTAGGACAGCCTCGAGACGTTTACCATCACTCCCGCACGAAAAACGACTTGCGGTCGAATGCAGGATCCACCGCGACGTCGAAAAAACCCACCATCATCTCTTCCCTGCTCTGTTCTCCCCAATGCACCTCAATTTTTGGATCGGGATTGAGCGGATTATTCGCCGAGTTGTCATACCACGCGGTTGCGGAGATGCGTGAACCTTTTTTGAGCAGGATCGGCTGCGCCAGGCGATAGGATAACTGCCAGTGAAAATTGTACCGGCTGATACGCAACAGCGTTTCCGGAGGCGCGCCCTCTCGCGAGACCGTGTACTCAAACGCCTTCCCGCGCAGGTGCATGTGCGGGAAAAGGCTCAACAAAAGCGCGTCGTTTGGGAGGGTGCCCCACACGTTCACGCGGTAATCGCTTTCACCGGGAGGTATGGCGAGCGCGAGTTTGTGCAGCTGCAGCGAAAGCACCCGTTTCGAAGACGGCGTTTTGGCGAACCTCATCGCCACGCTCGTGCGGTCCTCCACCGCACGCCCGTATGGAGTGTAGTGGATTTCCATCACCAGATCGGAACCTTTGGGAATCAGCTTGGCCATGCCCCGCGTCCATTCCACAGGCAGGCTTCCCGGTGCGTACACCGCAAGCATGTCGGAGGTGGTCGGTCCTTTCGTCCATGTTTCCCCCGGCTCACGTATATAAACAACCACATGATGAATTGCGCGGCGTGCGCCTGGACGCACCTCCACGGCCTGCACCCAGCGATCGCCATTGAAGCCCGTGGCGAGCTTGAACCGCTGATATTCCAGCTCCCCTTTTGCGGGCACCGCGAACGGACGCGGCATCTCCAGCAGCGCGTCGGGCGACTCTATATTTCCCTTCTCTGGCCAGGATCGCAGTCGTGGAGCGTCGTTCACGTCGCCCGCCACCGCGCCGTCTTCCACCCATTGAGCCAGCGTGTCGACTTCGTCTTTGCTCAACGTCCGGTCGTTGGCGAATTTGCCACAACATGGATCGGCAAACCACGGAGGCATCCGGCGATTGACGACGGCTGCGCGGATTGCCTTGGCCCACGGCCGCGTCTGATTGTAGGTGACAAGCGGCATCGGCCCAGCTTCGCCGGGGCGGTGGCATTCCTGGCAGCGCCGCTGCAGGATGGGTAGCGCATCACGGTAAAAGGTGACCGGCGACGCAGCTTGCATCTGGCCCGCGCACATCGCAACAAACAGAAAGCGCCACACGCCTTCACTATACAGGAGGGGTATGACGGCGCGCCGTCCTGCTGGCCGGTTGACGCGCCCCTCCAAAAGGCGCATGATTGGCGTAGGAGAGTTCGTAATGCTCCGCAAACTTAGCTGGTTAATGGCGATATGCGCGGCGATGGCCCCCGCCCAGTCCGTGATCTCGGCGCGCTCCGGCGTCGTCCACTACATCGAAGGGGACGTCACGCTGGACGGCCAGACGTTGCGCACGAAGTTCGGGCAGTTCTCGGAAGTGAAAAATGGCCAGGTGCTGGCCGCCGCGGAGGGTCGCACGGAAGTCCTGCTCACGCCCGGCGTATTCTTGCGGCTCGCTGAGAACAGCTCCTTCCGCATGGTCTCCAATTCACTAAGCGATACCCGGATAGCGGTCTTGTCCGGCTCGGCGTTGATTGAAGTGGCGGAACTGCTCCCCAATAACGCGATCACGGTGGAATTTGAAGATACAACCATCGCGATGCCGAAGCGTGGTCTTTTCAGGATCGACGCCGATGCGGCATTATTTCGCGTTTACGATGGAGAAGCCCGCTTGAATCCGGGCGCGAACGAAGTAAAAGTCAAGAAAAACCGTGAAGTGGATCTGGATGCGGCCAAACTAGCAACCCGCGAGTTTGATTCGAAAACCACAGATCAATTCTACCGGTGGGGCGCGCGCCGCGCTTCTTACATTTCCGCGGCAAACATTACTGCCGCGCGCACCGCATCGCGCTCCGGATCTTATTCCGCAATGGGCTTTCGTGGCAGCGGCTTCGGCCGCTCCTTCGGTTCGTGGTCTTGGAATCCGTGGTTCGGCATGTACACCTATCTGCCCGCCAGCGGAATCTCCATGAGCCCTTTCGGCGGTATGCCTTTCTATAGTCCCGGTTCCATCATTAGCTTGTACATCCCGCAGTCCCGTCCCATGAATCCCATGTCCATGCCCATTCCTTCCGGTGGAATGTCCGGCGCGGGCCCCATGCGTGGAGGCGGCCCTGGCAGCTTCGGCGGAGGGGGCATGGGAGTCGGCATGCGAGGTGGCGGCGGTGTCGGAGCCTTCGGTGGTGGTGGCGGACGACCCTCTACGGGAGCCGTCGGTGCCGCACGCGGTGGTAACGCGCGCGGTAATTAGTCCTCTTGATGCGGTACGCTGCGGCGATTTTCATGTTGCCGGTTCTGGCGCTGAGCCAAACTCCTGCCCCGGAATCCAAAGAAGGCGCGTCCCTGGAAGGCGTCGTAATCTCCTCTGCCACGGGCGAACCGGTTCGTAAAGCCATACTCACGCTGTATCGTGCCGGCAGGGGCGGGCTTAGCATCACCGCGGATTCCGATTCGCGTGGAACCTTCCGGCTGGATGATATTGAACCAGGCACCTACGCCTTGTCCGTGGCCCGCGCCGGATACGTCCCGCAGGCCGAGTACCGCGTAAGCAAATCCAGTCCGTGGCTCCAATTGGGTCCGGGCCAGCTATTACAGGATCTGGTGGTCAAGATCACGCCCGGCGCGACCATCGCCGGCCGGATCCTGGACCAGGACGGCGATCCTCACACAGGTCCCGCCTCCGTGCGCCTGCAGCGCCAGGTGCGAACGCTCACCGGGAAGAAGTTTTCCGAAGCCGGCTGGACGGAGGCGAACGGAGAAAGCGGCTTCGTTTTCGCAGGACTCACGGCCGGCCGCTACTACCTGGTCGCCACGCCGCGACAACGGGTCCGCCGGTCTTCCGAGGACGCCGACATGATGACTTACTACCCCGATGCGTTCACCGC
Organism: uncultured Acidobacteriota bacterium; assembly: GCA_902826605.1. Taxonomy (GTDB): domain Bacteria; phylum Acidobacteriota; class Terriglobia; order Bryobacterales; family Bryobacteraceae; genus Palsa-187. Next base: position 33,316 of record CADEFM010000017.1, on the reverse strand, counting down.
CGAGGAAGCCGTTCCAATTGACGTAACCGCTGGCGCTGAATTCCGAGGCGCGGATGTGCGCATCCGCAAGGGGCGTACCGTTCACGTTCGCGGCCGTGCAATGGGCTCCACCAGCCTGAACATTATGTTGTCTACGGCGCTTGGAGAGAATGCCAACATACCCGACGTCTATACCAGAGATGGCGTGTTCGATATCCCCAGCGTGCGGCCCGGCACTTACACGCTGACGGCGACAAGCTACAACCCGCTCCGTAACCTGGACGGGTATTTTTTCGGACAAACGACGATATCCGTGGATCAAGCCGACCTTGACGACGTCACCGTGGAAGTGCGGCGTCCGCTTACTGTGACCGGGATAATTCAAGTGGAAGGCAACAGCGGTGCGCCGCCTCCGCTGACGCTAGTGCGTTTGATGTCCGACGCGGTGCTTCCCATCGAACTCAGTGCCGTGGGCTCATTTTCAATCTCCAATGTCCCCCCTGTGCCCGTGCGCGTCGAAGCCACTCCGCCAGCGGGGATGTACGTCAAGTCCATTAACATCGGCGGCCAGGACTACACACGCACTCCGATTGAGCCTTCCGCACTTGAGGCAGGTCCGTTGGAAATCCTCCTATCCCCGAACGCGGCCGAAATCACAGGCACGGTTCGCGATGAGAACGGTGAACCCGCACCCGGATTGAGCATTGCGCTTTGGACCAAAGGCGACGTTCGCCCGCAATTGGCCAGCGCAGAAGAAGCAGGTGTTTTCCGTTTTTCGAACCTGGCTCCAGGTGATTATTTTGTGGTGGCTTATCCATCTGGCCACGACCTGTCATCGGCCGATATTCCCACATTGTTTGAAACCCGGGCGGCGAAAGTTACAGTGCAGGAAGGCGGACACGCCGCCGGCGACATCACTCTGGTCACGGCAGAAGATATCGACGAATTGATCGCTAAGTTTCCGTAACCGCTAACGTCAACCCCGTTCCGTCGGCCGCCCGATCCACTCGCACCAACGACTCAGGCTCGATCTCCCCATCCGCCACCATCGCCGCTAAAGGCTGGGTCAGCTCGCGCAGCATAGTGCGTTTCAGTTCGCGTGCACCCCATTCCGTGCTGGTGCCCTTGTCCAGTAAGAAACGCCGCGCAGCGTCCGTCACATCAAGCTCGAAAGCCTTTTCACCCAGCCTTGCTTCGATGTGCTTTCCCAGCGCTTCGATCTGCTGATCTACAATTTCCGACAGGGCCTTTTCATCCAGCGGCTGATAGGTCATCACCGCATCGATCCGATTGACGAACTCCGGCGGAAATCTGCGCCGTACCGCGCCCATTCCCACCTGATCCAGCTTGGCCTGCATGCCAGACCGAGCCCGGGAAGTCAGCGCCTCGAAACCGAAGTCGGGCGTGATCTCCTTGCCAATTTCGCGTGCGCCTAAGTTGCTAGTCATGAATATCAGCGTCCGCTCAAAATTGACCTGTGTGTTGTCGCCCAATCTAAGCACGGCTTTATCCAGCACAGCCAGCAACAGACGAGTCATGCTCGGAGCGGCCTTTTCGATCTCATCGAATAGCACCAATGCAAGCCCGCAAGACTCACTCGACACAGACGCCAGCTTTTGTTGCGACAGCATGGGTGGAGTCTCGCGATGGCCCAGATATCCTGGCGGCGCTCCAATCAATTTCGCCACTTCGTGCTCCATTTGAAACTCACCGCAATCTACCCGCAGCAGGTGCTTTTCGCTTCCGTGCAGTACGTCCGCCAGCACCTCAACGGTGCGCGTCTTGCCTGTGCCCGTGGGGCCCAGCAAAAGAAAAACGCCGGCCGGCCGTGACTCCGGAGAGAGTCCCGCCCGGAACATCTGCACGTAAGGAACGACGCGCGTGATGGCGTGCGCCTGTCCCACTACACGCGACTCCAGCGCCCTCAATAAACCGGCGCCAGAGGGCAAAGCGCGCGGCCGTATCGGTACGACGTTCGAAACCGTGGAGTTGCGCAACCAAGATGTCCTCTCACCGGCAAGCATAGTGCGCGATCGCGCGTTTGAAGTCGAATGCAAAGGCTAAAGCGTTGTGAAATAGGTTCGCACGGCATCCAGAATGCGCGTGCTCGCACGCCCATCGCCGTAGGGATTGTGAATCCGTGAGCGGCGTGCGTATTCAGCCGGATCGTCAAGCAGCAGAGCCACGGCCCGCAGGATGCGTTCCGGATCGGAACCTACCAGGCGGGCTGTGCCAGCATCCACGGCTTCAGGACGCTCGGTCTTATCGCGCATCACCAGCACTGGTTTCCCGAGCGACGGACCTTCTTCCTGAATACCGCCTGAATCCGTGAGCAGCAAGTATGCGCGGCGCATCAGATCCACGAATGGGACATAACCCAGCGGTTCGACCAAGTGAATGGCGGCGATACCCCCAAGCTCTCGATTCACAACCCCGCGCACGTTGGGGTTCGGATGCACCGGATAGACGATCTGCGTATCTCCTCGCGCGGCGATACGTTTCAGCGCCGTGCAGATTCCCATAAACCCTTCGCCAAAGCTCTCTCGCCTGTGCGCGGTCACCACGATGAGCTTCTTATGGGCATCCAACGGCGGCAAGCCTTCGGAACGCAGTTCGCCCGATTCCAGCCTGTCGCGAGTTTCCAGCACTGCGTCAATTCCGGTATTGCCGGTGACAAATATGCATTCGGAAGACACTTGTTCGCGGCGCAGATGTTCCAACGCAGCGGCCGTGGGCGCAAAATGCAGCTTGGCCAGTCGCGAGGTCAGCATGCGATTCATCTCTTCGGGAAACGGCTGCATTACATCCCCTGTGCGCAATCCCGCTTCCACGTGCCCCACCGGTACTCCCCTGTAAAACGCAGCTAGCGCGCCGCAAAAAGTAGTGGTGGTATCGCCCTGCACTATCACCATGTCTGGCTTTTCAGCATCGAATAACGGTTCCAGCGCCGCGATGATCCTGGAGGTGGATGCGGACAGGCTCTGCCCATCGCGCATCACATCCAGATCGTAATCGGGAACGATGGAAAACGCCGAAAGGGCCTGATCGAGCAGTCCGCGATGTTGCGCCGTGGCCACCGCGCGGACGTGAAACTCGCGTCCAGCCTCGCGGAAGCGGTTCATGACTGGAGCGAGCTTAATCGCCTCCGGCCGAGTCCCAAAAACGAAGAGGATTTTTCGCAAGGGGCGATGGGTCAGATTTATTCGCTGCTATTGGCGCTACTTGTGGCGGTAGGTAATGCGCCCTTTGGTGAGATCATAGGGCGACATCTCCAGCGTCACACGATCGCCCGCCAGCACGCGAATGCGATTGCGGCGCAGCTTGCCAGCCAAGTGCGCCAGGATGGTGTGTTCCTGGTCCAGCTGCACGCTGAATAGACCACTCGGGAATTTTTCAACCACAGTACCGGTAACTTCGATTGCGTCTTCTTTACTCATTTTCCTCCCACATGAATTATAGACCAGAGGCCGAAAGCGCCGCCTAGCCGGCCTTCGCGGACATGGCAATACGAAACGCTGGAACAAGTGTGCGCGCACATGGGTTCAACAAGCCCGCCTCGCGTGCCAGTTCCAGGAGTTCCTCTGGTTTAAACGCGGCTTCCACGGAAATCGCCCCATCGTAAACCGAAACCGGATGCCATCCCAGCAACCGGTGCGTCTTCGAAATGAAATAGTACGGAATGGGGTGGCGCAGCAGGTCGATGGTCAGGACATCCCGTCGCGCCACCTCCGCGAAACCCCTCAATAGATCGACCACTTGCTGGTTCGTGAAGTGATGCAGGAAGAGCGAGTTAAACACGTAATCGAAACTTTTCGGACGAAACGGCAGGGCAAACGCGTCGCCGGCTACACGCGCACCGGGGCAGGTTTCCAGATGCCACTCGATATAGTCGAGCGATGTCACCCGCGCGCGCGGCCGTAACCTCCGAATCTCCGCGCCCATATCACCCGACGCCGCGCCAACGTCCAGGACAGATACATCTTCGTCCTCCGGAATGTTTCCCGCGATCAGTTTTCGCAAAGTGCTGAGCCCGCCCCAGCGCTGGTTGATGCGCGCCAGATCGATCAGGTTTGGCCGAGCTTGCTCAGCGGGTAGCGTATCCAGAATTTCAGGCTTGAGAACGCGGCCGCCCAGACAATGCATCACACCCCTAGCCTAGAGTTTTGAGGTCAGTCTGTGCAATCTGCGAATCGCGCTATCCTGGTCCATTCCTCATGGATATCGTCACCGAGCCCATAGGGTGGATCGAAGTAATCTGCGGACCCATGTTTTCGGGCAAGAGCGAAGAACTCATCCGCCGCCTGCGCCGTGCGCGGATCGCCCGCAAGAGCGTGCAGGTGTTCAAGCCTTCCATCGACGACCGCTATTCCTCCACAGAAATCGTCTCGCACGGCGATCAGCGCATGCCCTCGCAAGTGGTCGCGAACACGCGCGAAATTCTGAACACGCTCGACTGGCACACCCAGGTGATCGGCATCGACGAAGCGAATTTCTTCGGACCCGATCTAGTGACCCTGGCGACGCAGCTTGCCGATTCCAGCAAACAGGTGATCATTGCCGGTCTCGATACCGATTACCTGGGCCGCCCTTTCCCGCCCATGCCGGACCTGCTGACGCTGGCCGAATCCATCACCAAGATGCTGGCCATCTGCATGCGCTGCGGCAATCCGGCCAAGCATACCCAGAGGCTAGTGGAATCAACCGACCTGATTGTAGTGGGTGCATCGGGCATGTATGAAGCGCGCTGCCGCAGGTGCTTCGAACCGGGCGTATCCAAGCAGGCATTGATGGATTTCGCGCGCCCTGACATGCAATCGTAAAACGTCCGAATGTTGGGCGATGTTATACTGGAATCCGCGATCCAAACCGCGTGCCCCGGAAGCTTTCCCGTGACTCCGGCGCAGTCTGCTTCTGATTCGGGGCGTGGCTCAGCCTGGTAGAGCGCCTGGTTCGGGACCAGGAGGTCCAGAGTTCAAATCTCTGCGCCCCGACCAAATTTCTCAGCGAAATAGACGCTATGTGGGTCCCGAAACGTCTTGATTGTGACGTGCATGGTTACGTTGGCCCTCAAGTCAGCTTAGTTAACGTCCTTCGGAGATTGCGGTGGTGAAGGAGCCGGGGTGCCCAAAAGACCGCTCTCCAGTCTGTCGAACGCGCTCCTTCTTGCGTTCATTTTAACGTGGCAATACCCTTCATGGCCCTGGTCCATATGTCCGGCGAGCCATAGTCGTAGCGTCTGACGCACAACGCTCCGACATCTCGGGATGACGAAGATCGTCAAATCGGAATCCGGGAAGCCCGGCTGCCTTGTTAGAGGGCGCCATCCTGAGCGCCAGCTTCGCTGGGGTCGCATTGGGTCGATCTTACCGCGCTCGAATACCGGAAAAACGAAATGATCTGGCGCACCCGATTCCTCACGCTCGGCCCTCTCCCGCAGGCGTGCCAATGCCCCCATAGAGTCACCGTCTAGCGGCATTGTTCTGTGGCCTCATACGTCAGAAGAGTGGTTGGGCTTAGGATGTCTTTGCAAGACAACGGCGGATTTCACCGCGCACAAATTTGGGCATTTGAGCGTGCGGAGATCAATTGACGCTTCCGAGCTTGCTGTTGCTTGCGCAACCGCACAACGTCAAGGTTTCTCCATCCTGAGGGCTCTATGATATATTGTGAGTAACTACTTACTTATGGCAAATCTTCGGGGTAGGATCATGTCGAATAAATTGATTTGGACAGGCCGCATCCTAAGCGGCCTTACCGGCGTAATCATGCTTACCATTGGGCTCAGCATTTTATTCGCACGTTCGGCGGAAGTGATGGACGGTTTCGCCAAGTTCGGGTATCCAGTGAACGCAATTGCGCCCATAGGATGGGCCACGTTGGTTGGCTCCGTGCTGTACTTGATTCCACGAACGGCGGTGCTGGGCGCGATCGTGCTTACCGGCTACTTCGGCGGGGCCGTGGCCACGCATTTGCGGATCAGTGATTCGTTCATCGCACCGTTGATGGCCGGGATCTTTGTGTGGCTAGGCCTATTCCTCCGGGATGGGAAAGTGCGCGCCTTGTTTCCATTGCGACGCTAGACCTATAACGTGCTTTTCGCTTGGGTCCATGCGGCCGTTCGGTGCGATGGCCATGGAAATGATTACCATGGCAGAACCGATGGCCCACGGTATCGCGACGGGAAGATGGCGCGTCCCAAAGAGGAAGTCTTACGGCTCTGGGACGAAAGCACAGGCACAATCAATAACCTATGGACACAAATCCCGCCAGAGCGTTTCCAATAAATGACAGCCTTTGGCCGATACCCCGGTCTGGTCTATGATCTTTTGCTTTACGTCATCGACAATGAGATCCATCATCGCGATCAGGGATGCGTTTATCTGCGGGCGCTGGGCATCGAACCCCCACCGTTCTACGAACGCCAGTGGTACTGCAGGCGGTGCCGTTCGGCATGCCGCTGTTTTAGCACTACCCTTGACACACCAAAAGTGTATTGATAGCCTGAGGCGGCGTGTTAAGAAGAAGCGGATGAGCAGATTTCGAGGGGCAGTTGTGGTTGGCGCGGCTTCCCTGATGGTCGGCGTCTGGCTTTCGGAAGTTCCCGCAGTGGCACAGACGACCTTCACGCCGCGGCTGACGGCAGACGGGAAACCCAATCTGAATGGCATCTGGCAGACGTTGAACGCGGCCGCGTGGGACATTCAGGACCATTCCGGGCAACTGGATGTACACCCCGGGCAAGGTGTCGTCGAAGGCAATGAAATTCCCTACCAGACGTGGGCGGCAGCCAAGAAGAAAGAGAACTTTGCCAACCGTAAGACCGCTGACCTAACGGAATCCGAGTGTTTTTTGCCGGGCGTGCCCCGCGTAACCTATCTTCCGTTTCCCTTTGAAATTGTGCAGACACCCAAGCTCATCGCCATCAATTACGAGTTCGCTCATGCTTCCCGCTCCATCGATATGGAAAGAAATTCGCATTATGAGGAGCTGCCCGATTCCTGGATGGGTGACTCCATTGGCCGCTGGGAGGGGAATACTTTGGTTGTAGACGTTAAGGGCTTCAACGACCGGACCTGGTTTGATCAAGCCGGCAACTTCCACAGCGATGCGCTGCATGTAGTGGAACGGTACACACCTACGAGCCCGGACCACATCCTTTACGAGGCCACCATCGAGGATCCGAAGGTGTTTACGAGACCCTGGAAAATGAGCATGCCGCTCTATCGCCGCCTGGAGAAAAACTTAAAGATATTGGAATACGAGTGTGTTTATTACCTCCAGGAGGAGAGATTTAAGAACGCACCCTTCAAGCGGTAGTTGAATAGGAGAATCATTCAATGAGAGCTAGAAGATTCGTGGGGTGGAACGTCGTGACGCTGATGGCGGCTCGGACGCTCGCGACTGCGATGGTGGCATTGGGTCAGAGCACCTCGGCGCCTGTCGCCAAATCAGCGGCAGTGAGCACCTGGTCACCTCCACGCACTCCCGATGGTCAGCCGGATATACAGGGAAGGTACGTCAGAAACGGTGTGGGGGCAGGCGGCACTGGACAAAGCGGGGCCGTATGGGCCGAGGCAAATCCTCCGGCAGATCCTTTAGACCCCGGTAAAGGCAATCCTCTATCGGTTGGGGATCGAGGAGACGGTCTTGGACCCTATCCAGCGGTCTTCCTGGGGCCCCCACGCCAGGCTGACCCGCGTCAGCAACAACGCCGGTTAGGCATTGTGGATCCGCCGGACAAGAAGCTTCCATGGCGGCCGGAAGCCGATGCAAAGCGCCGGGACTTTCTACTGCATACCAATCCGCCCGTTGACCTGCAGCATGTTGAAAAAAACGCTCGTTGCGCACTTCCAGGCGTGTTGTCGGGCGGAAACGGATATACCTTCCTGCAGCGTCCCGGCTCCCTTGTGATGTTGTTGGATTACAACCACACGAGCCGCGTCGTCCATCTGGATGGGCGGCCGCACCTGGGCAAAGACATTCGCCTCTTTGAAGGGGACTCGCTTGGGCACTGGGAGGGAAATACCCTCATTGTGGATACCACCAACTTCAACGGCAATACGGCATATTCCACCCAGATTCCATATTTTAGCGACCAACTGCACACTGTGGAACGTTTTACCTCTACCGATGCCGACACGATCGACTACGAAATCTCGATTGACGATCCGGGACAGTTTACAAAGCCGTGGAAGGTAGCAGGTTTCTTTGCCCGGGTTCAAAATTCGCCCGAAGATTCTTTGGAGTACGCCTGTGCCGAAACGACCCGTACCTTACAAAACATATTTGGCAAACCTCCGGTCCGTTGACCGACGGTCCCAGATGGGAATGGCAGTGGATGGATTTTTAAAGGATTGCAGGAAAATGGGAGGCAGGCATGATGCGGATCAAGTCATATTGTTTTCTTGCGTGCGCTGGATTGCTGCTGGCCGCGATGCCGGTGGCGGCTCATCACGCCTTCGCGGCGGAATTTGACACCAGCAAGCCGGTGAAATTGCACGGAACGGTCACCAAGTTCGAGTGGACAAATCCCCACTCGTGGATTTACATTGATTCGAAGGGCGCGGACGGCAAGGTGGTGAGCTGGCAATTCGAACTCGGTGCGCCCGGCGCGATGCTGAGGCAAGGATGGAAGAAAGATTCTATCCCGGTTGGGTTGGAGGTGGACATCTCGGGCTTTCGTGCCAAGAGCGGGGACAATGTGGGTAATGGTCGATCCATTACTCTGCCCGACGGCCGTGAGTTGTTTTCCGCCGGGTCGGGTCCCGGATCAGTGGCTCCTCCGGCATCAGGGTCTAAGCAGTAGCGGACGGTACTGGTCGGCGCAAAACGCCGCCTTTCCCAGGCTGACAGCGCATCCGAGAGCAGCCAACTTCTGCCACAGACCGGACAGTTCGGAGTATGATGGATCATCTTTTTTAAACCTGCAGGAGTCTGCTATGGCTAACCGAGTAACTGTAGAGACGATTCCCAACCTTTCGCGGCGGGCTTTCGCGGCGAGAGCGGCCGCCGCAGGGCTAGGAACTCTGGCGATAGCGCAAAGTACACCAGTACGTGCCGCTATCGTTCAAACCGATTTTTCGAAACTGCCGGCCTATGGCAACGGCGCGATCCCAGCAGGCATTCGCTCACGCCAAATCGCAAACGTGAATGGCATGACGGTGCATATTCTGGAGGCAGGTTACGAAACGCCAGGCCGGCCTGTGGTGTTGCTCTTGCATGGCTTCCCGGAACTCGCATACAGCTGGCGCAAGATCATACCGCCTCTGGCCGCCGCCGGATATCACGTGATCGCGCCGGATCAGCGCGGTTACGGCCGCACGATCGGCTGGGATGATTCCTACGACGCCGATCCGGATCCGTTTCGCATTCCCAACCTGATGCGAGATGCTATCGGGCTGATCTACGCGCTAGGCCACCGCTCGGTAGCGATGGTGGTCGGACACGATGCTGGAGCGCCGGTCGCCGCTTGGTCCGCGCTCATCCGGCCCGATATTTTCCGTTCCTTGACGCTCCTAAGCTCGCCATTTGGAGGCCCGCCCTCTTTGCCTTTCGACACAGCGAACGGCGCGCCGTTGCCGCCCCAGGCGATCACGGACGACGAGCTGGATGCCGCTCTCGCTCAGCTCAACCCGCCGCGAAAGTTCTATCAGAAGCATCAGCGTACCCGCGGCGCCAACGACGACATGCTGCATGCGCCGCAAGGCCTGCACGCCTTCTTCCGCGCCTATTACTTCTACAAGAGCGCCGACTACAAAGGGAATAATCCGCACCCACTGAAGGCGCGCACCGCCGCGGAGATGGAACAAATTCCCACCTATTTCGTGATGGAAAAGGACAAGGGCATGGCGGCGACCGTTGCGCCCTTCATGCCGCCGGCGGATTACATCGCGAATTGCAAATGGATGACGGAAGCCGACGTCGATGTGTATGCGACAGAATACGGCCGGACTGGTTTCACCGGTGCGTTGCAGTGTTATCGCCGGCTGGCTTCCGATCCCAAAAGCGTCGCCGATATGCAAACGTTTTCTGGCCGTACGATAGACGTGCCCTCGCAGTTCATCGGGGGGAAAAACGATTGGGGCGTGTATCAAACGCCGGGTGCGCTTGACAAAATGCGAAGTAGCGTCTGCACGAATATGGCCGGATTCCATCTTCTCGATGGCGCTGGACATTGGATCCAGCAGGAGCAACCGGAACGAGTGAGCGCATTGTTAGTTCAGTTCCTGCGCGATCACGCAAAACGGGGATGATACGTTCATCGGCTGCGGAGGTTGTCAGGCACATACGCCGCGCGGCTGCCTTCGCAATGGAGGGGTTTCAGAAGAAATTGTCGCGCGTGCCGAACGCAGCGAGGGAATCAATGTGAATTCGGGAAGCCGTAAAGCTTTTCCGGATTCTCAACGAGAATGCGATGGCGGGTTGCCTCATTGGGCGCCCAGGCGGCGAGCAGATCGAAAAGCATGGCATCGTCCGGCTTGTTCGTCTCATTGGGATGCGGCCAATTACTTCCCCACACCACCCGCTCAGGCGCCGCCTGGACCAGGGCCCGGCCGACCTTGTTCACATCGTCGTACGTCGGAGGGCCTACCTTGCTGCTGTCAAATGTCACTGACAGCTTCACCCAGGTCCTCCCCTTATCCACCAGGTTCCGGAGTATGTTGAAAGCCGGATGCTCGACGCCCATCGGCTGCGGCATGTGACCCATGTGATCGAACACAAGCGGCGTTGGAAGACGATTCCACAAATCCCCGGCCGCGACAATCTGGTCGGCGCTCATGTTGATTTGCACGTGCCACCCAAGCGAATTCACACGTTTCGACAAGGGTTCGATCATATCGGCAGCCTTGGACCTGGTATTACTGCCAGAGAGCGGAGCGGCTGCTATAGAGAAACGGATGCCGCGAATACCTTGGTCGTGCAACGCCTTCAATTCGGCATCCGTCGTGTCTGGGGAGATGATGGCCACGCCTACCGCCTTACCGCTCAATTTCTTAATCGCATTGAGGGTGACAAGGTTATCGGCAAAAGTAGCTGGATAAGGCGCCGGCGTAACAATTACGCTGCGGGTCGTTCCCAGCCGGCGCTGAAGAAGCAAGTAGTCGGCTAGGCTTGAGCTGGGAACCGTGAACGTCGATGAGCCGAACGGAAAGCGGGTGTCGTAAATATGATGATGGCAGTCGCATGCGTTCGCCGGAGCTTTAAGCTTAGGTGCGCCTGTCCCGGAGGAATTGGGCGCCATTCCCTGTGCTCGACCCGATTGTGCATCGAATGCTGTCCCGGCTAGAGCGACGATTCCTGTGCCTTTGATAAAAGTCCGCCGATCCATAGACAGGTCTCCCGATTGTGATATTGCCTAGTCTATCCGATTGACGGCGCAATTACGCAACACGGGAATGATGCGTCCATACGCTGCGCGGCTGCTTTCGCAATGCTATTCTGGGGTCTCAGAAAATCCTATTCCGAAGGACGGTTGCGTACATGAAAATCAAATCGTTCATGCTTATGATGGTGGGCGCGGCAGCTCTTTCCACGAACGCCTTCGCTCAGCTCCCGAACTCCAAGGTGCTCACCATGGATGTGGCTCTCACCATCGCCCAAGAAGCGCTGAATAACTGCAAAGCTTCAGGTTATAAAGTCACGGTGCTGGTGGTCGACGGCCTCAACGCTCCGAAGGCGTTGCTGCGCGACGACGGCGCGACGGCCGCCACGACCGAAGTCGCAAAGATGAAGGCCACCGCGACCATGCTCTACAACCGGCCTTCCGGACCAGCGCAGCCCCCGCCTCCTGGTCAGGCTGCCCCACCTGCGACTATCGCGGGCACGATCAACGCTCAGGGCGGAGTACCGATTAAGGTGGGTGACGTGACCATCGGTGCGGTCTCAGTCAGCGGCGCTCCCGGCGGCGACAAGGACGCGGTCTGCGCCAATGCCGGTATCGCCAAAGTCGCTGAAAAACTGAAGTAGCGCGGAGCGTAAACCGCTATCTTGGAGTCGGCTATTTAGGATCGGGAAGCGCGAATACGTATAGAGCATTCCCCGTTGCGGGGTAATGCAGATCCGACGCAACCACTCGCGGCACCGCTCGCGGGCTGCCTCCACCGTTACTCGTAGTCACGGCAAGGTACTGTTTACCGCCCGCAGTGAACGTTACGGGGAAGCCCTGTACGGCCGTAACGAGCCGCGTCTGCCACAGAATGCGGCCCGTGTTCACGTCGAAAGCGCGGAACATGCGGTCCAGATCGCCCGCGAAGGCTACGCCTCCAGCCGTTGAGAGCACGCCTGTAAGGAATGGTGCGCGCTGTTCATATTTCCAGATCTCGCGCATGGTTCGCACATCATACGCCGCCAGCTTGCCGATGTTGCCGTTTGTCCCCGGCATCTCAAAGAAGCGCCGCAGCGCGCCGCTGCCACTCCTAGTGCCCGCGGTTTTTGGGACCGCCTGCCCATTCATCTCCAAACAACTCTGGCTCAGCGGAACGATCAACCGGTTACCGGGAGGATAGTAGGTCATTGAAGGCCAGTTCTTGCCCCCCTCCGTCGACGGACACCCCGGCACCCACTCTCCGACGCGCTGCTCAACGATATCGTTGCGATAGTGCGGTTCCCCTGTCACCGGGTCGATGGAATCGTATACGTTCTGGAACACCATTTCTTTGTGACCAATATACTTCCCGGTCTTGCGGTCCAGCTTCCAAAGAATGCCTGCCTTGCCAGCGCTGAACACGTAGTTCTGCCCTTGATCGTCCACCAGAACGCGTTCGAATACTTCGTCCAAGTCCAGCGTCTCGCCCGGCGCATGGCTGTGATACCAGGCCAATTTCCCCGTATCGGCATTGAGCGCCAGAGTGGAATTGCCATATAAAGTTGCCCCGTTGCCGGAGCCGCGGCTCGAGCGCATCCACGGTTTGGCTTGTGCAGTCCCCCAATACGTCAGGTTCAAGTCGGGATCGTAGCTTCCGGTGATCCAGGTCTCGACGCCCGCACGGAAGGTGTTGGTGAGCGTCCCCCAGGTGTCGCCTCCGGGTTCTCCTTCGAGAGCCACCGTTCGGAAGCGCCACACTTCTTTGCCGGTCTTGGCGTCATAGGCGCTAATAAAGCATTTCTCTTCTCGATACACCGCGCACGAATCGCGGCCCAGCCCTTGAATCACCAGGCCTTTTACGACGATGGGGCCGCTGGAGTTGGAATACTGGTTAGAGCGACCGCCTATGGTGGTGTCCCAAACCACCTTGCCGTTACGGGCGTCGAACGCCATTAGATGCGCGTCGCTCGTGGCTACGAAAATCTTGTCATCGTAGATCGCGATGCCGCGCATGGCGGGCGCTGCGGCAATAGTGCCATAGCGATTCTCCCAGATCAATTCGCCGGTCTTCGCATCCAGAGCTTGCAGCACCATGCCGGCGTTATTGACGTACAGCACACCGTTGTGCACGATGGGGGCGGGCTGGTTCCCGTTGCTCGCGCCCTCTTGCATGGCCCAACTCCACACCAGACGAAGGTCATTGACGTTCTGGGCCGTGATCTGGTTCAGGGGGCTGTAATACGTAGCCTTATAGTCGCGGCGAATCATGAGCCAGTCCCCCGGATCCGAATTGCGCAGCATGGCGTCGGTGACCGGAACGTAGTTCTTGACTTCACCCTCCACCGTGATTCCTGGAGGCGCCTGCCGGACTTGGTTCTCCTGGGTGCTCTGTTGAACGGGAACCGGCGCGGGCGCGCCCAGCTGGAGGTACGCCGCGCGTTGGCCGGATGCGGCGCTGCGGATCATCGCGCTCGACTCCGGGGTGAGCCTTTGATCGCCAGGCCGTGCGCTATTCGCGTCGAGGATAAACGCGGCAAGATTGATGTAGGTCTCATTCGGAAGCGGACTGCTTGCGCCGCGCGGCATGGCGGCGCGCATAAAACCGATCAACTCGCCTGCGGTCTTGTCGCTCCACCGATTCATGAAGGTGTTGCCAGCCAGTTGCGGTCCGGCGCCCCCGGAAAGATCCGCCGCGTGGCACCCGGCGCAGTTGGCTTGGTATGCTGCGCGTCCCGCTGAGGCTTGCTCGGCGGTGTACGGCCCTGCTAGACGCTGCTGAGCTCCGCCTTGTTGAGCGATGACTACCACGCCAAATGCGGCGATGATCACGGCCCCTAACGCTATTCGAGTCTTCAATGCAACCTCCTTGCCTGCCTGCAACATTGCTCATCGACCATGTAATAGAATACACGCGCGCGGTCCGCGTCGCTATGGACGAGATCCCGCTGCATCCTTTAGGTAGGCAGGACCTATAAAGCCTCGGCCGATCAAGGCAACTTGTACGTTATGAACGTCGTGCCCGCGGCAATCGCAATATATTGTTTTCCGTCTTTACCCAAGTAAGATATCGGATTCGCGTGGGCGACTTCTTGGGTCTTGACGCTCCACAGCTCCTGACCAGTCTTACTGTCAAAGGCGCGGAACACTCGGTCGCCGGCTGCTCCAATGAAGGTGAGCCCACCAGCGGTAGTCATCGGGCCACCGCCCAAGTTTGGAGCGCCAGTTTTGATCCCTGCCGGCACTCCTTCCATCGTGCCAAACGGAATTTGCCAGGCGATGTCGCCCGTGTTTACATTGATTGCGGTCAGCCTCCCCCAGGGCGGCTGCCAGCAAGGCCAACCATCGACAGCCACGGCCGCGCGAGGAACGCCCGGGGGACGTCCGAACAATCTGGGCGAGTCGGGAGGGCCGTTCGGGTCCGAGTCTAAGCGAGTAGTGCTCAGCATCCACCCTGTATCCGTCGTATTGATGATGTAGTATCCCAGGGTCGGATCGAACGCTCCGCCAGTCCAAGTCGCTGCACCAAAGTTGTTCGGCATGACGAGCGCTCCTTCCGCCGAAGATGGTGTGTAGGGTCCACGATTGCGACCGCCACCAACTTTTCCCAGCAATTCAAGGCATGCCTTCTCGTGTTCCGGGGTCACTTTCGCGATATCGTCCGGATACTTAAAGCTCAACCGGGTCAATGGCGGAGGCTTGACCGGGAACGGCTGGGTCGGCGAGTACCATTCGCCAGGCACGTCCCCTTTGGGCACCGGACGCTCCTCCACCTCGTAGATGGGTTCGCCGGTAACGCGGTTCAGTATGAACAGCAGCGTGACTTTATTCATCGCACCAACGGCCGGAATCTTCTTGCCATCCTTGACCACGTCAAATAGCATGGGCGGTACCGGCATGTCGAAGTCCCAGATATCGTGATGGGTGGCTTGAAAATACCATTTCAGTTTTCCTGTCTCGGCATCCACGGCCACAATGGAGTCGGAGAACAGGTTCGCGCCAGGCCGGTCCGTCCCGTAGTAATCATTGTTGACGGAACCGAGTGGCATATAGAGAATTCCACGCTCCGCGTCCACGCTGAAAAAAGTCCACACGTTCGCGCCGGACATCCGTTTCCATGAATCCCCTAGCCATGTTTCATGACCCATTTCACCCGGCCGTGGCACGGTGTGGAAAGTCCACACGAGCTTTCCTGTGTGCACGTCCCAGGCGCGAACGTCGCCCGCCGGTCCCTTCGATCCCGTTTCATCGATAGTATGCGCACCGGTGAATACGAGATTCTTATAGATGAAAGGAGGAGAGTTCATACCATAGCGAATGTTTGGAAATCCGTTCATGATCTCCGGCGTTCTCAGATTCACCACGCCTTCGTTGCCGAATCCTGGATTGGGCTTGCCGGTCTTAGCGTTGATGGAATAGAGTTCGCCACCTGGAGTACCGAACAGAATCTGCGGCGATGTCTGTTTATCGCCTGGCCAATATGCCAAGCCTCGCATTGAGCCGAGATTGGTTCGTTCTGTAGCCTTGCCCCCGAACTCCCAGATGACCTTGCCGGTTTCGGGCTCCAGCGCGGCCACACGGTTATACGGATAGCCCACATACAATACGCCATTGACCATCAGCGGAATCGACTGGATCAATCGCGAGGGCTCGTCTGCCTTCTTCATCTGGTAGGTCCAAGCAGGTGTCAGCTTCGCCACATTTGAAGTATTAACCTGCTTCAGCGGCGAATAGCGCTGGCCTCCTGGGTCATGGCCGAACGTCGGCCAATCGCTTTGCGCGTAGAGCGCTCGGAAAGGGAATACTACACTTAGAACAACCAGAGCCACTGCAGTTCGCATCCAATTCGTCCTTTCAAGATCGCAACCTTAGAGCTTTTAGTATTGTATGACACGTTCGAGAAGACTGGGCTTCTCCGGCATCGGCGTTCGATGACAAAACTCTATGTCCCCTTGCTCGCGCGTCAATAGGAGATAATGGTCGCCAATGAAATTGCTCGCCCTTATTTCCCTGGCCATCACGGCGTACGCCCAGACCATCAACTACGCCAAAATCGAAATTCTCACTGAGCAATACACCCCCAATCTCTATATGCTCGCAGGCGCCCCAGGTGATGCGGATCCCAACCACCCCGACGGAGCCGGCGGCCGTGTCGGTTTGCTTTCCGGTCCCGACGGTATTTTGATGGTCGATTCGCAATATGAACAGGTCACTGCCAAGGTGCTCTCCGCCATCCGCAAAATCAGCCTGCAACCCATTCGTTACCTAGCCAATACTCACCTCCATACCGACCACACCGGCGGCAATGGCAATATCGTGAAACAAGGCGCACTCCTTATCGCCCGCGAAGAACTCCGCAACGATATGGCCCGTGCCGTTAATATGGATCCCGCCCGCCTCCCCCAGATAACCTACGGTATGGGCGACCCAATTAAGTTCCGCATGAACGGCGAAGTGGTCGATCTGATTCCCATCCGCGCCGCGCATACGGGCGGTGATA
Organism: uncultured Acidobacteriota bacterium; assembly: GCA_902826605.1. GTDB lineage: Bacteria > Acidobacteriota > Terriglobia > Bryobacterales > Bryobacteraceae > Palsa-187. The sequence continues at coordinate 16,535 of CADEFM010000017.1, read as the reverse complement.
CCATCGTCCGTTTCGAGAACGCGGATGTCATTATGATCGGCGACTTTTACCGCAACTACGGCTACCCCTATATCGATACCAACAACGGCGGCAGCCTCAAGGGCGCTCTGGAAGCCTTGGATTATCTGGTGAAGATCTCCGGCCCCAACACGAAACTCATCCCCGGTCACGGCACCATCATCAAGCGCGAAGACATCGTTCCGTACCGCAATATGATTCTGGATGTGCAGTCGAAAGTGCAGGATTTGATCCAACAGGGCAAGACCCAGGAGGAAGTGCTTGCCGCCAAACCCACCGCGGCATACGACGCGAAAATCCCCGGAGCGCTGGGCGTGGCCCCGGGAGTCGGCACCAGTGCGGATCGCTTCGTCCGAATGCTTTACACTGAACTGAAGAAATAGTCCGGCGCTATCGCCCACATGCGGTCTCCCCAGCCGCAAGGGACCTGTCCCGCTCCTTCAGCCGGTTCGTGGTGTTATCCTCGTCCGGTGTCTTGTCCCCGAAAACCTCATCCCTAGGCTCTTCGATCTGAGCATCGTCCACATCAATGGACTTGGGGTCGGTGTTAGGGTCAGGAGGCGGGTCGGAGATGGGCGGTTTGGTCTCGTCGGGAGGCTCTTTTTGCGGTACGGGACGCTTCTCGGGAGGCGGCATACGCGTTAGACCCGGCCGCTGTAGTCCTTGTTTCCGCACGCGAACCGTTAGTGCACGGTATAGCGCGCCTTCAGTGCAAAGGGGGCAACGTTGGCGTCGAACTGGTCGCCGCTGGAGCGCATCATTTGGAACGTTCCGCGCATATTGCCCACCGGCGTCTTCAGCGGGCACCATGAAGAGTACTTAAACGACTCCCCCGGCGCCAGCACTGGCTGCTCCCCCACCACGCCAGGCCCCTTTACTTCGCGGACTTCGTCGGTGGCGTCCGTGATGATCCAATGGCGGCTCAACAACTGAACCGTCTCCGTTCCCTGATTCGTGATGCGGACCGTATAACGGAACACCCACTCCCCCTGTTCCGGGTGCGAATTTTCGGGCGAGTGTTGCGACATTACCTCCACGCGGACCCCCTGCGTCAGGGCATCGGACAAGGAATTGAGCTCGGGCTTCGAATCGGTCATGGGAAGGCTTTGGCTGAAACCTCATCATAGCAGCGGAAAGCTTGTGCGAAACTGGTCTGAGAATCAACGCACATGCGGCAGTTATCGAAGCGCACTCAATATAGCCTCCGCGCTCTGTACGCGCTGGCCCGCGGGTATGGTCACGGGCCCATGCTTATCAGTCAGTTATCCAAAGACGAGGTGATCCCCAGGAAGTTCCTCGAGCAGATTCTCCTTTCATTGAAGGGTTTGGGTCTCGTATCGAGCAGGAAGGGCAGAGGGGGCGGCTATCTCCTGGTTCATCCTCCAGAACAAATCACCCTGGCTTCGGTGATACGGATGATAGAAGGACCCCTTGCTCCCCTGCCTTGCGCCAGCGAGACTCGATTCCGCAAATGCGATGAATGCATCGACATCGAAACATGCGGAACCCGTATGGTGATGAAGGAAGTCCGCGACGCAATGGCACAGATATTGGAGCGCACAACGCTCGGTTCAGTCTGCCAGAAGGTCGAGGCAGCTCGTCAAAGGCAGCGCTCTCCCAAGGCTCTCACTTACCACATTTGACGTAAATCGAGCCATCTCATTTTATTATTATACTTTTTAAGTATACTGATATAGGATATCCTTCGCATTCCACGATATTGCTTTATGTAGTTGATTATAAAAAATTTGTTGCTACTATACAGCTTGTAACAAGGATTTTAAAGCGGCGATGCTACTAAAATGTAGATTGTATCAGTTGACAGATCAACAGCAAACATAGTATTCTCTATCTACAAAGTAGAGTTTTGAGGAGAACCTAAGTTCATGCCGAAGATCGCAGCCCTTGTGGCACTAGGAATCATGTCCGTCCAGGTTTGGGCGCAAAGTGGAACCAGCACCCTATCCGGCAGCGTGAAAGATCTCAGGGGCGCGTCCATCGGCGGAGCCAAGATTACCGTCACGAACACCGTAACGGCATCGCAAGTGGAAACAGTTTCCGACAACGAGGGGTTGTTCAAGGCCGCTAGTTTAGCCGCTGGCAACTATCGGCTGGACGTGGACGGCAACGGATTTGCGCCGCTTACCCAAGGACCTGTGGCGCTTGCGGAGGGCCAGACTCTTGATCTCGATCTGGTTCTTCAGGTGAGCGCACAGGCCGAACAGGTGACGGTGACCGCCCGGCGCGTCGAAGAGGAGGTACAAAGTGTTCCGATCCCGGTATCGGTGGTGAGCGGTTCGGTTCTTGAGAGAGCCGCGGCGTTCAACGTGAACCGTATGAAGGAACTAATCCCCACGGTTCAGTTCTATTCCTCCAATCCGCGTAATTCGGCGATCAACATCCGCGGCTTGGGCTCACCCTTTGGTCTCACCAATGACGGCATCGAGCCCGGCGTCGGCTTTTATGTGGACGGCGTTTTTTTCGCCCGTCCCGCGGCGGCAACCCTCGATTTTCTGGACCTGGAGCGGATTGAGGTGCTGCGGGGACCGCAGGGAACGCTCTTCGGCAAGAACACCACGGCCGGCGCGATCAATGTCGTCACGCGGAGGCCCAGCTTCACTCCAGAAACCAACTTTGAGTTGAGCTACGGCAACTATGGATTCGTCCAGGCGAAGGGTTCGATCAGCGGCCCGCTGGGCAGAAAGCTGGCTACGCGGCTTTCCTTTTCGGGAACACAGCGCGACGGCTTTCTTCGCAACGTCAGGAACCAGGATAGCGTGAACGATCTGAACAATCTCAGCGTCCGGTCGCAATTTCTTTATACGCCCACGGACAAAATCGCGGTCCTGATGTCCGCGGACTACACGCGACAGCGTCCCAATGGCTACGCCCAAGTGATCTCGGGCGTGGCCCCCACTCTGCGACCCCTGAACCGGCAATACGCTCAGATGGCCGCCGCTTTCGGCTATACTCCGCCGAGCTTCAACGCTTTCGACCGCCTGATCGACACCGATACTCCGTGGCGATCGACCCAGGATATGGGCGGCGGGTCGGTGGAAGTCGACTGGACCATCGGGCGCGGACAGTTGACTTCCATCACAGCCTGGCGCTATTGGCTGTGGCGTCCCTCGAACGACCGTGATTTTATCGGGCTGCCGATCACAACGGTTTCCGGCGCTCCATCCAGACAGCGCCAGTGGACGCAGGAAGTTCGTTACGCCGATACGGTCAACGCGCGCCTGAACTATCTGCTCGGCTTTTTTATTTTCCAGCAGAACCTCAATCCGTCGCCCTTTCACAAGCAGGAACAGGGATCTGCCGCAGCCAGATTTCTACTGGCCCCGAGCGCGGCCGCGTCAACGCCCGGCCTCTTGGATGGCTACGGCCAGAACATCAATTTCGACTACAGAAACGTCAGCGCCGCCGGGTTCGGGCAAGTGGAATACTACTTCACCAACCGCTGGCGGATTACTCCCGGTCTCCGGTTCAACCACGACACGAAGAAATTGGATTACGATCAGCAGATCTATGGAGGACTGCAAACCAATGATCCAGCGCTCATCGCCCTGCAGCGATCGGTCCTTTCGCCGTTGACCTACAAATCGAATGTTGGAGACAACAACGTTTCCGGACAGATCACGCTCTCCTACAAAGCGGGCGAAAACGTGAACGCGTATGCGACCTTCTCGACGGGGTTCAAGTCGATCGGCCTGAACCTCGGCGGCGTGCCCACCGATGCCGCGGGAGTGCCCATTGTTTCCGCCGCCACCGTCCGGCCGGAGAGCGTGCGCCATTGGGAGATTGGGCTGAAGAGCCGGCCCCTGCCCGGCTTTACGCTGAACCTGAGCGCCTTCAATACCGGGATCAAGGACTTCCAGACGCAGGTTGTAAACGCACAAGTCGGCGTGCTGCGCGGCTATCTGGCCAATGCGGAAAAGGTTCGTGTGCGCGGCTTCGAGCTGGACGCCAACTATCGGGTGAACGACAGCTTCAATCTGTACGCATCCGGCGCCTTTAACGACGGCAGGTACATCTCGTTCAAAGATGCCCCGCCCCCTCTCGAAGATACCGGCGGACCGCAGGTCAAAGATGTCTCAGGCTCGGCGCTGCCGGGCATCTCTAAATGGGCGGCGTCTTTCGGCGGCGAATTCACCAGGCCGGCGAGCTTTCTGAGCCAGCGTGGCGAGTTCTTCGTCCGTATCGATGCCAGCTATCGCTCGAGGTTTTCCTCCAGCCCGTCCTATTCGCGGTACCTCATGGTGGATGGGTATTCCCTCCTGAATCCCAGAGTCGGCATCCGGACTCCGGATGGCTGGGCATTTTCCGTGTGGGGCCGCAACCTGGCGAACACGAACTATTATGAGTTTGTCACTCCGGTGCCCGGCAACTCGGGTCTCATTGCAGGACTGCCCGGGGATCCCCGGACCTTCGGCGTGACGCTCAGCCGAAGTTTCGGTGCCAGAAGTACAGGAACGAACCGCAGATCCAGCAGCGACGGAGCCTCCGGTTCCGAGCAAAGCGTGGCCGCCAAGAAAGGCGCCAAACCTAAGCAGCAGGATTCGGGCGAGACAGCGCTCGCCTCCAATGCGGATCAGGGGCGCGGCAGCCGAACTGACTCGCATGGATTCCTGGAAACCGAGCCCTCGTTCAGAACCCTTCCAGCCCGTCCCGGCCTCTGGCTTACTGATTCAGGCGCGGCGACCGGCCAGAATACCGGGATCAGAAGCACTTTTTGATAGACGTGGGGAGGTAAGACCCTTCCTCGCGGCGTTACGCGGGGCTGCTACGATGGGGGAACCCCCTCGCTATGGCCCTGCGTTTTTATAACACTCTGACGCAACAATCGGAGCCGTTCACTCCGCTCCACGATAACGTCGTTCGGATGTACACCTGCGGACCCACCGTCTACAATTACGTCCACATCGGAAATCTGCGCACGTTTACGTTTCAGGACATTCTGCGGCGTTGGTTGCAAGCCCGCGGCTACCAGATGGAACACGTGATGAACATCACGGATATTGAGGACAAGATCATCCGCCACGCCGCCGCGGCCAACCAGACCATCTACGAGTACACCGCGCAATACACGCAGGCGTTTTTGGAAGATACGGCTACGCTGCGCCTGCAAAGGCCCGAACATATTGTGAAGGCTACCGATTGCATTGACGACATGGTATCCGCGGTCCAGACCCTGGAGAAAAAGGGATTCACGTATGTGAGCGAGGGTTCGGTGTATTACCGTATCGCCAAGTTTCCCGAATACGGCAAGCTCTCGCACAACGATTTCAGCGGCATCCGCGCCGGGGCGCGAGTGGACGTGGACGAATACGACAAGGCCGACGCTCGCGACTTCGTGCTGTGGAAGGCCAAGAAAGACAATGAGCCTGCGTGGCAGACTCCTTTCGGCGAAGGCCGCCCAGGCTGGCACATCGAATGTTCCGTGATGGCGATGAAGTATCTGGGCGAGACGCTCGATATCCACACAGGCGGCGTGGATCTGACGTTTCCGCACCATGAGAATGAAATCGCGCAGTCGGAGGCCATCACCGGCAAGCCCTTCGCGCGCTTCTGGCTGCATGCAGAACACCTCTCCATCGACGCGCAGAAAATGTCGAAATCGGTGGGCAATTTTTATACACTGCGGGATCTGGTGGCGGAAGGCCACACACCGGAAGCGATTCGCTACCTGCTGGCGTCGGTGCCCTACCGTAAGAAACTGAACTTCACGTTTGACGGACTAAAGGCCGCCTCCACATCCATCGAACGGCTGCGTAACTACAAACTACGCCTGGAGAGCGCCAAATTCCCGGAAGGCGTCAATGCTCAGCTCGCCGAGCGCACCGATGCCGCCTTGAAGGCGTTTGACGAAGGGCTGGACGACGACCTAAACACCGCCGAGGCTTTGGCCGCGGTGTTCGAGTATATTCGGGATACGAATACGGCCATGGATTCGGGCGAGTTTCGGGCCGGCAACGTCGCGGGCGGACTCACATTTCTGGCCCGGTTCGATTCCGTGTTTGACGTACTGAAGCCAACCGAGAAAACCGGCGGCTTGTCGGATGCCGATATCGACGCGCTGATCGCCGACCGTGCCGCCGCCAAGAAGGGCCGCGACTTTGGCAGGGCCGATCAAATTCGCAAGGACCTCGCGACCCAGGGCGTGATTCTAGAAGACACCAAGGACGGTGTCCGTTGGAAACGGCAATAGCATGAAATTCGAAAGCAAAACCGTTCACGTTGGAGATCGCAAGAAGGCGGGCAATTACATTCCCGTCACCGTCCCGATTTACACGGCGGCGAGCTACGCGTATGACTCGATGGAACAGCTGGACCGCGTCTTCGGGCGCGAGGAAGCCGGGCCGTCTTATGCCCGCTACGACAATCCCACCGTCAGCGCGCTGGAAGAACTAGTGAATGAACTGGAGGGCGGACACGCCACGTTCGCGTGTTCTTCGGGAATGATGGCGCTGCACATCGCCGTTATGGCCGCGCTGGTGGACCGGCCAAAGCGCATCGTGGCCGGCAATGTTTTGTACGGCGCGACAACGCTGATGCTCTCGACGATTTTCAGCGCCCTGGGCATGGAAACCGAATACGTGGATATGTGCGATGCCGCCGCTGTGGAGGCGGCGATCAAGGAAACCAAGCCCGGCGCGGTGGTGATGGAGACCATCACCAATCCCCTGCTCCGCGTTGCGCCTTTGGACAAGATCGCGGAAATCGCGCGAGCCGCGAACGCGCCGCTGATCGTCGACAATACATTCGCCACGCCCATGCTGTTGCGTCCGTTGGAACTGGGCGCGAGCATGGTGGTGCACAGCGCCACGAAATTCCTGGCAGGCCATGGCGATTCGCTCGGCGGCGTGATCGTGAGCGATGCAGCGAATTTCGAGACGCTGATGACTCTGCGGCGGACGCTCGGGCCAAATCTCGGGCCTTTTGAGGCGTATCTCACGATGCGCGGCATCAAGACTCTTGCGCTAAGAATGGAAAAGCAGTGCGCCAATGCGTGCAAGCTGGCGTCGTGGCTCGCCACTCATCCGCGCGTCGGGCGCGTGCACTTTCCTGGCAATCCCGCCCACCCCGACGCAGCGAACGTAGCTCGTCTGCTTCCGAAGGGCTACTTCGGCTCCATGGTGGCGATCGAATTGAAAGACGCCACCCGCGAGCAGGTGTTCGCTTTCATGGACCGTCTGAAGATGATTGTTCGCGCGACTTCTCTTGGGGACGTTCACTCGATGATCTTGCACCCGGCGATGTCCTCACACCGCGACCTTGCTCCCAAGCACCGCGCCCGAATGGGCATCGGGGACAACCTGGTGCGCATTTCAACGGGGATCGAGGCGATCGAAGATATCCTCGCGGACTTGGACCACGCACTGGGCGGATAACGCTCTACTTCGCTCGGCCGCGCGCCACCTTATGGGCCGTTTCTGCGCCGAAAACCGGCAACGCCGGATCGGTGAGCAGCCCGATCTGCTTTAGTACGGAGGCCTGATCCCAATAGATGTGTTCGTGCGCAAGCTTGCCATCGCGAAATCGCACGATGGCGACCAGCGGAATTTCCACGCGGCGGTGAGTGGGCGCGATGCCGGGTAACATCCATGGCATTTCTTGCGTGTGCGTGAAGGAAAAAATCATTTCGTCCACCAACTGATCTTCGCCGACGGTGCGTGAAATGGGCACGAGCGTCGTGTCGGGAGGCATGCTGGGGATGAAGTCCCGTGCATAAAAATCGCGCAGGGCCTCCTTGCCGTCGCCGCCGGTCATCACCGGGATGTGGTTTACGTAAGCGTCTTCCACCATGGTGGCCAGCGTGGCCTCCGTGTCGTGCGTGGCGAATTCATGCCGCGTGTGTTCTTCCCACAGTTCGATGAGGTTGGGCATATGCTCCTATTTTGGCTTCGCGGCTTCGAAGCGAATCTGGCGCAGCTGCTCCGGGTCGCCCTTGAGTTCTGCCGAACCGGCTGGAAATTTGTTAGCGCTCAGCATGAACGCGAGGATCTCGGCGTTGCGCTCCGCAGTCAGGCTTCCGGGCTTATCGGCGGGCATGGAACTCTGCATCTTCTCGAACAACTCCCCCACGGTTGTGCCGTCCCAGTTCATCAGGAACTCTGCACCGGAGAGTGGAGGCGCCTGGTTGCGCCCTTCGAGCTTCGCGCCATGGCACGATGCGCACGCCGCGGCATAGGCCGATTCACCGCGCTTGGCTTGGTCAGAGGAATAGATGCCATCCCAGATGGAAAGTTTGGTTTGCGCCGCCAGACCGGCGGCCAACGCTAATGCGGCGGCGATCAGAAGATGTTTGCGATTCACGTTCCGATTCTAGCGTGCGGACACACAGATTCGACGGGCCGCTATGTTAAAGAAGGACATTTTGATGTCGCTAATAGCGACTTTTTGTTTGCTTTTAGCGACAAGTGATGCTAAGGTCAAATGGTGATCGTTTTGCGAGAATATCCCCAGCTGTTGTGGGTATGTCCTGGATTGGGCTACCTGTGGGATGGAACTTCCTCATCCCGACTCTTGGATGGCACACGCTCGGCACGCCGGGAAATGCCGGTGCCGAAGCTTTGCGCCGCCTCAGGAACATCTGAGGCGGCGTGTTTAAGTGCAGGGTCAAGCCGTTACCTATCTCCGTTTTCCTTCGGGGACACGGCCCCTCCTAATGAGGGGCTGAGAAGGAAAAACTCAATGATTCTTGAATTTCAATTGATCGTGATCACTAGGTGGCGGTTGCTATGTGGACGGTTTCGTATCGCTTTTACTCTTGCGGCTTTTCGGGCGGTTCTGGCCATTTTTGCCTGCTTCGCCTCGTTGGCTGAGAGAGTCGAGAATGGAGGGAGGATCTTGGACATTCTCAAGAGTCTTCCAAGCATATGGAAACGGACGTAGCGCCCTGCACTTCTAACTTATATGGAAACGGTATGCTGAGCCGAGCTTTAAAGCTGATGCGCATCTTTCACGAGGTAGACCAAGCGACCTTTGCTGAAAAACTTGGCATTTCGAGGTCATACCTTTCAGAATTGGAATCTGGGGCTAAACAACCCACTCTGGAAGTCTTGAATCGCTATGCCGATGTACTTCGAATTCCCACGTCATCCATCTTGTTATTAGCAGAGAATATTACTGACAATACACGTCCAGACCGTGTCCGTTTCAAGGCCGCCAATAAAATTTTGCGAATAATGGACTGGCTCGCCGCACGGAGTCACGAGCCACTGAGCGAACCGCACGCAAGCCCGAGCTTTCATGAAATCGACTAGCGGGAACACCAGATCTTCGTTAAGGCTATACGATCTTACGCAGTCGCCATTTTGGGGTCTCAAATCGAAGCGTGATCTGGCAGCCCTCCTTTGTATCGATACTGCCTGTCTTCGGGATCTGCTTCGTGCACAAGAATCAGACTTGTACGTGGAAATCCACATAAGGAAAAAAGGCAGTCTGATGCGAAGGAAGGACGGCTCCCCACGATTGGCCGAAGTCCCTCTGCCCACTCTACGTCGAATCCATCAGCGATTGCACGTTCTCCTTTCTCGGATTGTGGTGCCAGATTACATTCACTGTTCTATCAAGCGCCGTTCGTACATAACAAATGCACGTGCCCATTTAGGCAAGGCTGCAAGTATTACTCTTGACCTACGCCACTACTATCCGTCAACGAAAATTCACCACATTGCCGGGTGCTTTCGAGACATTTTCCACTGCAGCCCGGACGTAGCTTTTGCGATCGCGAAATTATGTACTTTCCGCCGCCACCTACCTACTGGAAGCTGTATCAGCAATCTCCTTTCTTACTACGCGCATAAAATGACCTTCGATTCGCTGTCAAGCGAAGCGCATCGGCGTGGACTAGCAATGACTCTCTACATGGACGACCTTGTTATATCAGGGCAGCGGGGGGTACGCGATTTCGCACAATTTGTGAAGGCAAAGGTGAGGAGCATAGGATTGGATTACCGTGAAGAAGGATCTTATGCCTATGGCCAACCCAAAACCATCACAGGCGTCATCGTGAACGGCAATGCTCTCGCCCTACCCAATAAACGTCATCAAGCGATCATGCGTTGTCTCATCCGCTGGCAGGCATCCACTGATCTCGACGAACGCATTCTTCTTGCATCTCAGCTTCTGGGTCGGTTGGGCGAAGCTGATCAAATAGATCCTCTGATTCGCCGTCGAATTACCAATAGATTCCTGGCGTGATTCGTCACCCCGGCAAAAATAGCTAGATAGATTAATCATCGGTCTTGCGAAACTCGGACAGGGAAGCTGGTCACGAAGTTTCAACGGATTCAATTCCTTAACCCCTGCACGGCTTGACACCCTTCTCCCCGATTCCATAAAGTGAGGGCAAGCGCACACCGGCGCTTAGGAAACCAATGACTTATCGAATGAACCAGCTCACCTTTGGCATCTTGATTTTCGGCGGTGCAATGGTAGCGCTCGCGCAGCGTCCCGCTCCCGCGTGCGATGCCAACAACGGAGGCATCACCTTACCCACGGGCTTCTGCGCGTTTGTCGCAGCGGATGGGCTGGGGGCGGCTCGGCATCTTGCGGTTGCCGCTAACGGCGATGTGTACGTCGCGCTTCAAAGCGGCGGCGTCGCAGCGCTGCGGGACACCAACGGCGACGGGCGTTTCGAGATGAAGGAAACGTTAGGGGGCGCGAGCGTTACCGGCATCCGCATCCGCAATGGGTACCTGTATATCGCGACTCTCAACTCAGTAGAACGCTATAAACTGACAGCCGGTCCATTGAAACCGGCAGGCGCGGCGGAAGTGGTGGTGAAGGATCTGCCCGGTGTGCGGCAGCACGGCGACAAGGGCCTGGCATTCGACGGCAAGGGATCCCTGTACGTTAACGTGGGCGCTCCCTCAAACGCATGCCAAGCGCGCGACCGCCAGGCGAAATCGCCCGGCCAGGACCCTTGTCCCATTCTTGAGAAGAACGCCGGCATATGGAAGTTCGATGAAAACAAACTCGGCCAAACGCAGGCCGCTGGCACGAAGTTCGCCACGGGCTTGCGCCAGATGCCCGGAATCGCCTGGCACGACGATTCGCTGTACATCAGCATGAACAACCGCGATTCGCTGGACCAGCTATGGCCCGGCCAATTTACCGCGCAAGAGAACGCCGAGCGCCCGGCGGAACCGCTGTATCGCGCGGTGCAGGGCTCCAATTTCGGCTGGCCGTTTTGCTTCTTCGATTACGGGCAGAAGAAATTTCTGCTGAATCCCGAATACGGCGGCGACGGCAAGACCGTGGGCCGCTGCACGGAGTTCACGCCGCCCATCGCGGCATTTCCCGCGCACTGGGCGCCTCTCGACGTGATGTTCTACGAAGGCAGCCAGTTCCCCGCGAAATACAAGAATGGAATTTTCATTGTGTTTCACGGTTCCTGGAACCGCGCGCCGATGCCGCAGGAGGGCTATAACGTCACATTCCAGCCGCTCACTGGCGGAAAGGCGTCCGGCAATTATGAGGTCTTCGCGAGCGGGTTTGCCGGGAAGACGCCGCTCATGAATCCATCGGACGCAGTAGCGCGTCCCGATGGAATCGCAACCGGCCCGGATGGGTCAGTTTATATTTCCGACAGCGAGAAAGGCCGCATCTGGCGCGTCTTTTATCGCGGGAAGTAACGGGTACAACCCGGATCACCTAACGTATTTCACGACCTTCTTCGCACCCACTTCCGCTCCGTAGAGGGCGCCCTTGGAATCCACCACAACGCCTTCGGCGCCGCTGGTCGTCGACATGGCGAATGCGGGGTTGTCGGGGTACTTGTCGTCGCTCTCCGGAGTCGGCAGAGGATCCGGGATGAAGGCCGTCACCTTGCCATTCTTACCGTCTTTCACTCTGCCAACGCGGATGCCGCGCTTAAAGCCCGGATTGTTCTTGGCATTCGACTGCGAATCGGCCACATAGATGTTGTCTTTGGAGTCGATGAAAATCCCACTGGGCGCTCCATACTGCTTCCACTCTTCGATGTACTTGCCGTCCTGATCGAAGATTTGAATCCGGTTGTTATTGCGGTCGGCCACAAACAAGCGCCCTTTGGAATCGAGGGCCAGCGCGTGGGGAGTGTCAAATTCGCCTGGGCCCGAGCCTTTCTTCCCCCAGGTCTTAATGAACTTTCCGTCGCTGGAAAATTTGACAATGCGGGCGTTGGTGTCTCCGCCATGTCCGTCAGCCACGAAGATGTCGCCATTCGCCGCAACAACCACGTCGGAGGGACTGTTAAAGGTGTCGTTCGTCGTGCCTGCCACGCCGGCCTTGCCAAGCGTTAGCAGGACTTTGCCATCCTGGTTCATTTTGAAAACCTGGAAGCCCTTGCCATCTCGAATCGCCTGGTCGACGAGCCAAATGTTTCCATCCTTATCGATGCTCATGCCATGCGGCGTGACGAACATTCCGCCGCCGAAGTTTTTCAGCAGCTTTCCCGAAGCATCGAACTCGAAAATCGGATCCAATGTGCTGCCACCGCAAGTGGCGACGCCGCATCGATCGACCACCCAAATATGCCCGGTCTTGGGGTCGATGTCGATCGCGCTCACGGACCCCCATTTTCTCCCTTGCGCGATCTGTCCCCACGGATCGGTGGCGCGATAGGGGTTCGGCTGGCTATAAATCTGGCTTGCGGATGCAAGAATAAGACACAACGTTGTGATTTTCATGGAAACTCCAATACCTGTTATAGTACAACCGAAATCGGCCCGTGCGCAGCCAGGCGAAGAACACGGATCGGGACCGACGTGCGGCGTCCACACGGAAATCTCTACATCCCGATAGCACGCATCTCCCAAGAAGCCACCTCACTGGACCTATAGAGACTCCACCAAAGTGATGTCGGAATGTCACGAAGATGGTACGTTAAAAAATCGGGCCGAACTGGAAATGACTCAACAGCAAGAAATCGTCACGGGCACATTGACACCTGACCAGCTTCGGGATTTTGTTCAGTCCTTGGCGGGCTTTCTGCCGTTGATCACAGGGCCCATCACGATTGAGTATGGCTCGGGGACAAACGTGGACATCGAGCAGATGTGGAAACCAACCCCCATTGCCCCCGCTGATTTCCTCAGTTTCATCGAACAGAGCGAAGAGCAAGGTGCTTTTCGATTGGGCTCTGGTGATCTGATCGTCCGTAACGGACCAGGGAATCTCAACTGCACCCTGTGTCACGAATCCGACGTCCATTTCGTGAGTGGCGACGAAAGTATTATCAGGCAAGTTATCGGCCTCTGTGCAGACAGGGGTTTGGATCTCCTTTGGAGCTCTTACCCCGTCAAGGATCGCAGCGAATGGCAGCCCATCAATACTCGTCCTGAACTCAGGCCGCATGATCCGCGGACGGTTTCGTAGCAGAATCCCATCAACACTCAAACGTGCGTATTTTCACCATCAGTGGCCCGCGAGTTCCTCGGGAGGCTGGAACTCATGGGAGTTCGCATATCCGACGGTCGTCAGCCCCCACGGCGGATGCCGCCGACAATTCCGAGTGTGACGCAGTGGGGGCAGAGTTATACTCTTGATGGGTTCCGGAATCTGAAGGACCAGAACGTGATTAGAGCTCGGCTCCGACCATGCACGTGACCTACAGCGCCTCGATCAATCGACATCGCGGGGAGAATGGACATATCTTTACTTGTTTCAGGAGCATTTTGGTAGGCCTGATCACGTTGATCGGATCCATCGCTCTTTTTACGGCAGCGCTATCTACGATCCACTATGACGCTCGATTCATCATGTGCCGCTTCTGGTTCGTTTCCCTTCCAACCATGATTCTGATTTTTGCAACGGGTTTTGTTTGGAACTATCGACGAAGACATAGGCACACGGATAGTCGGTAGTTGGGGTTGCGCGAACAGTCTGTCCCAGACATGGTCGTTCCGCAGTTCAGGGACTATATCGGGCAATCCGAACCGGCGATGTCCAACATGCGCAGGAAGAAACGTTGTGCCTAAGCAGAATGCCATCAACATTCAACTTGCGTTTCTCATAGCATGTCAGCGCCATCATTGACCCGCGAGTTCCTCGGGAGGCTGGAACACATGGGAGTTCGCATATCCGACGATTGCCAGGCGCGTCGCCATTGACGTGCCTGCGAATCGCACCCGATGCCACACCTTCGCTGGCGCGTAGACGATGTCTCCCTGATCGGCAACGAAAACCGGCACCGATCCAATCTTAAACTCCATCTGTCCTTCCAAAATGAACCAAAATTCGGGACCGGTCAGGTGCAGATGGCCCTTGTCTTTATCACTCGCCGGTCGCTGCGTCTTTGGGTCGCCACGGATGATGTTGACGATTCCGTGAGAGTCGCCGACGAATTGGTTTTGATTTTCTTTTGGTTTCGCATTTCCAGCGATGGTCTGGTTATAGTCGATGAAAGGCACGTTCGCCTTGTCGTACGACCCCTTCACGGTTGCAACCCGCGCCCTCTCATACTTCACGCCAGAAATCGGAGCAGGCGTCTCATCGATGGGATACATCGTATTGGAATTCGCCACGGTGACTTCGAGCCGCAGCGACGGTCTGTCGCCGGTGGTTTCCATACTGTAGGCGATGCGGTGCGGCACCTGCACCAAAAATCCTTTTGACGCGATAAACGGCTCCTGCCCTTCGATGGTGAAGCGAATCTGCCCGTCCTGCACAATCCACCACGCGCGATTGTCCGGATGGAAGCGCCGCGGAGTTTTCGCGCCAGGCGCCATGGAGATATAGTCCGCGTGGAAAAGATTATCGTTGACGACGGTTTCCGTCCAGTTATCTTCGCCCGCGTGCTTCGAACGAAGTTCGGGAAGCCTAATGAGAGGCTTGTTTGGCGCGATCCACTCGTTAGGTTGAATCGTGATCGGCGCCCAGGCCAGCATCTGGCTCTGGCCACGGAGCGCGGGAAGTAACGTCGAGGCCGCGATGACGAATGTAGCTGTTTTCAGTAATCGCATTTCGATTCCTTTCTGCTCAAACATTCCGGATCCACCAAGGATTCCGCGTCGCCGCGATCTGGAAGTTTGCTCAATTATAGTCCCGGGTTGGGTCCTGCGATTTGATCATGGCGAGTTCGATGGAAAGATACAATAGCGGTAGTGAACATCTCCTTTCAATTCTCCAGACGAAGACTCTTGCACAGCGCGCTCACCGGGGCGTTTGCTGGTGTGCTTCCACAAGTTGGGCGATCGCAATCCGCCCCAGGAGGTAATATGCCGCGAATCCTGGTTTTCGACGTGAATGAGACGCTGCTAGACCTGAATGCTCTTGAGCCGCATTTCCAGCGCGTCTTCGGCGATAAATCCATGTTGCGCGAATGGTTCAATCAAGTCATCCAATTCGCCGAGGCCTTGACGCTCGCCGAGGACTACCGGAACTTCGGCGAAGTTGCCCGGGCCGCGCTGGAGATGACCGCGCAAGCCCAGCGCATTCGCCTGACTGCGGAAGACACGCAACAGATCATCGGCGGCATTCGCACTTTACCTGCTCACCCGGAAGTGCCCAAAGCCCTGGACCGCTTGAAGAATGCAGGTTTTCGCATGGTCACGCTCACTAATTCACCTCTCGCCGTTGTCGAAGCGCAGATGAAGAATTCGAACCTGCAGCAGTATTTCGAGCGCAACTTCTCGGTTGAACCCGTTCGAAAATATAAGCCCGCGCCCGAGCCATACCGCATGGTCGCCACGGAGCTGGGCGTTGCCGTGAATAGACTCCGTATGATTGCCGCGCACGCGTGGGACGTCGGGGGCGCCATGCACGCAGGCTGCGCCGCGGCATTCATCGCCCGGCCGGGTAAAGCTGTATTTCCGTTGTTCCCAAAGGTTGATGTTACGGGGAATGACCTGGCCCAGGTCGCCGAGTTGATCGTGAGCGCTGAAATGCCATCGCCACGCTGAAGCAGACTACACCTTGTTTGCTACCTCTTGACTGCGTTGGATTCAAGCAAACTCACCTTACGCAATCTGCGCACGTGCCGCTCGGCTTGACTGAATTTGGCGGTGAGGAACGTATCGACCAAGTCCCGCGCTACCGCCGGTCCCACCACTCTGCCGCCTATACAGAGGATGTTCATGTCGTCGTCCTCTACACCTTGCTGCGCCGAGTAATGATCGACAATCAGTCCGGCGCGGGCTCCCGGAATCTTGTTCGCACACACGCACGCCCCCACGCCGCTGCCGCACACTGCCACGCCCCGCTCCACTTTTCCCGATGCCACCGCGCGGGCAAGCGGAATCACGAAGTCCGGATAGTCATCCCCTGGATTCAAACTGTCCGCCCCGAAATCCATCAGCTCATGACCCGCTTCGCTGAGATAGCGAACCAACTGCACCTTCAACTCAAATCCGCCGTGATCGGTAGCGATTCCTACTCGCATATCTATGCCCTCTCTGTGCCGACATGATGAATGTCGTCCCGCTTCGCTCAGCGCGGGCCGTAGTGGGGAACCGGCTTGCCGTACTCAAGCGCGCCGAGGTCGGGAGCCTTGCCCGCGAATCCGTCGGTGATGTTGGGCAGTTCCACAC
>CADEFM010000016.1 GCA_902826605.1 uncultured Acidobacteriota bacterium | reverse complement strand
CCTAGGGTCCCGTCAATAGAAATTTAGAAATCTGGCGGTGAGGGTGGGATTCGAACCCACGCTCTATCGTAAGTTCTTCAGAAATCGAGGTGATGCGCGCATCCCCTTGATACCCCTATCTTTAAGGCCAAGTCTGTAAAGTCTGTACAGTCTCCCCAGACCGCCCCAGTGCTCTCCAGAAACCGACACCAAACCGACACCAAACTGGCTGAGAGACTCACTTTCTCCGCCCTCGTGAGCGGTGCTCCCCCACCCAAGCCAGCACTTCGGACTTCAGAAAACGCAAATTCGACTGAATCCGAACGTAAGGTATCAGCCCCTTCTGAACGTATCCGTAAATCGTTTTCACATCGATCCTGAGCAACTCCTCCACCTCTTTTGCCGTGAGTAGTTCCTTCGAATCCTGAGCGGCTGGCGTTCCCTCTGAAGGCGTGGAACGCGTCTCCAGCACCGACACCGAGGCAAACACTTGCTCTGGCAATACAAACTGAACTTTCTTCATGTGATTGCTGCTCAAGACGGATGCAGCACGGATTCTGAGGCGGTTGAGCGTGTCCCTGTCCGGCGCGACCAGAAAGACGTGCTCAAACCCCGCCGCAAGACACTTTTCGGCGTTTCGCAACTCATGCTCGGTAGGCGTGGTCACGGAGATTTCACACGCGATGGGTGCTTGCCCATTTTTTTCCAAGACGACATCAATGATCCCCAAGCCGTCGAGCACCGGCTTCTCCGTCGTCACCCGGTAGCCTCTGCCCTCGGCCCAGCGCCTAATCAGCTGCTGAAGATACTTGTGGTGCTCCCCTCCCCTTCCAGGCGTGTGGCTCTCGGGCGGTCGCGGTTCGTCCTCGGCCCCAGGCATGCCCCTAGTGTCCGGCAACGGAACCGGTACGCGAATCTTGGTTCTCGTTTTCGGCGCGACCGGCTTCGTATCGTCGTTTACGTGACCCGCACGGATGGTCGCTTCGACATCCTCGCGCTTCCTCGCGTATCGCTCGCGCGAGGACGCTACGATCTTTTCGCGGCGGCTTGCGGTGAGTGACGGTTCGACGGGCGGAAGCGGCACCGTCCTTATATTGAAATCTGATTCGGCGCGTTCCATACGAACTATCGCTTCGCCGACTCCTAGATTCTGCAGATCCTTCGCTCTGAAGTACGAAAACCCGTCTTCGAGTTTCTTGGCGTCATAGTCGCCGAGCCGGAAGCAGACGCGGGCAAACGGATTTGCGATGACCGCGCTCGCCACATCGCTATCGCGGTTCGTCAGCTGATGGAGTTCTTGGTGCGCGAGAATCAACCCGAGGTTGTACTTCCTCGCACCCGACAAGATCGCTGCAAGCGACGGCGTGATGAAGTTGTGGAATTCATCCATATACAAATAGAAAGGTGTTCGCTCCGCCGTAGCCATGTTCTGGCGGCTTGTCGCGATCTGGTTGAGCTTGGAGACGATGAGCGTGCCCAAGAGATAGGAATTTTCTTCCCCGATCAGTCCTTGAGCGAGCTTGGCAAGAAGGATCTTCCGCCCGTTCATGATTTCCGCGAAATCAAGTCGGTTCTCCTTCTGGGAGACCATGTGCCGGATGACTTTAGGCCGAAGAAACGTGTCCAGGCGCGTCAGGATCGGGCCTTGCGGTCTGCCGGTAAGGAGACGAAATTCTTGCTGCCAGTAGTAGATAATCTCAGGGTCGCGAACCGTCTGTAGCACGCGCTCCCGAAATGCGGGTTCTATTAGGAAACGTCGCAGATCTGCCAGCGTTCCGCCTTCGGCGTTTTCCAAGAACGCCATGATCGCATTCGCGAGCACCGTGTTCATCTGGTCTCCGAAGCTCGTGGACAGCCGCCGGAAAACAGATATGAGATCCGACGCCAAGAGATTTCGCTCTAGCTCAGAATGCGCCGAGAGGATATTAAACCCTATTGGATAGGCCTCGTCAAAGGGATCGAGGAGCACCACATCTTCGATCCGTTTTTCGGGAATGCGGTCCATCACTTGATCGATCAGATCTCCGTGCGGGTCGAGGACGGCAAGGCCGTTGCCGTCCTCGATGTCCTGAATAATCATGTTCAACAGCAAGGTCGATTTCCCGCTTCCTGAGGCACCGATGAGATGCATGTGGCGAACTCGGTCCACCGTGGCCAACGAAACGCGCACGGTTTTCCCGGCGTGGTAGTTCTCTCCGAGAACGAGCGGATGACCGAGGGCGGACGGTGGAGCCGCTTTTGTTTTGCGTTCCTCCCGTTTGAGTTTGGCGGATCGCGCGGACGCGGAAGGCAGGTGCACGAATGAGACCAGCTCGTCCCGATTCATGATTGCCCCTACACGGCAACTCTGGCGCGTTATCACATCGCGGGAATGCTGCTCGTCGTCATAGTCGTCATTTGAGATTGGGATTAATTCATTGCTGCTTGCTTCGGCAAACTGTCGGAGCGACTTGCCCATCCCGTGGGCGATTCGCCAGGCGCGTTCGGTCTTCGGACTTTGGGCGGCCACCCGAATGACAGTTGCGAAAAGCGGAGAAGAAAGCTTTTCCCCGGTCAGTTTGGCCATGCCCGGATCATCAATAAAAAAGGAATCTCCGGCGTGATCCGTCACGGCGCGCATCATGCTTTCTGGCCAAGGATGGCGCACCGGGACAAAAAGCACCTGAAATACGGCCACGTCGGACTTTCCGAGATTCGCCATTGCTCCAATCAGGCCCGCTAAAGGATCGGGGTCGAACCGCTCGAACAAGCGAAGCGGGCGCATGAACTCTTTGGAAAGTCCGTATTCGACGACCGGGCTCGCCTTCCCGCCGGTAGTGTCCCAAAGGGCCTCCAGGTAGCCGTCGGCCTGAGACAGCAGCGCATCGGGAAAATAGGCTTGGAGCTGTTCGCGCATTTGCCGGTGATCGCTGGCGGCGGATGCGAGTTGGACAACGGTAACATCACTGGTGCCGATAATTTCGAAGCTCATCGGGCGCGAGAGATGGCCCAGGCTCATCAATAATTGTGCTGCCGCATCTTTGGTAATCTTCGTCTCGGGCGGCAGAACTGCCCGTACCTCGATGAGTCGCTCCACATCCACATACACGGGATCTGGTTCCGATTCGTTCAGCAACGAAGGCGGCTGGCTTGTGGGTGCCTTGAAGAGGCCGTCGATAAGATTGCTGAAAAACGTCGGCCTTCGACCATCATCGACGCCCTTGCTTGGCGCTCCCGGAATGAAGTGACCGAAAAACGGCCGAAATGGCGGTTCTAACGCAACCGGGCGATCGAAGACCCACCATCCCCTACCGCGAACCTCCCAGTCATAGAACTGTCGTGTGAGCGCCTCGCCGAGAGAATCGGAGCCACTCGACATATCGAATTCCTCAGACGGAAGCTGCGAACGATTTCAGTACCGGTTTGCGTTCAGACTCGGTAAGTGCGCGAACGCCCTTGCTCGTGGTCATGAAATCGATCACCTCAAGGACTGCGTTATGGACGGATTCCTGGAACATGAGTACGGTATCAATCGCATAAAACGTCGGAGGAGCAAAGATTCGCTCGTAAATGGGGCCGATCAGGGGCATGGCCAATACGGTACTCTCGCCTGAAACGTTGCCGTTTCGCATTCCGTTACCGATTAGCCAGAGGAGGGCGGGCACGCCAAATACGGCACAGCCTCCACCAAAAAGAACTCCAAAAAAGTAT
Organism: uncultured Acidobacteriota bacterium; assembly: GCA_902826605.1. Lineage (GTDB taxonomy): Bacteria > Acidobacteriota > Terriglobia > Bryobacterales > Bryobacteraceae > Palsa-187. Next base: position 119,278 of record CADEFM010000016.1, on the reverse strand, counting down.
CCTTGGATCACCGTGCCTATCCCAAATCCGACCGTAAAGGCGATATTCATTGCGATCATGAGGCCAAACAAAAAGCCGAGAGTGTAGAGAATGGCAAACCGCAAGGGCGGCTCCGTTAGCCACCATGAGACGAAGAACCCATTGCCAAAGGGCGCAGCGCAAATGTCAAACGCATACTTGCCTCGGTGCATGCGCAAGTATTGACGGTTGGCGCTTGCCAGTCCGCCCTCCTTGTGCTCGATGCGAGACCAATGGGTTTCGGGAACCGCCCGGTTCGTGACCGCTTGCTCGACTGCGTTGTAGAATTCCAACGACGATGTTTGGAAATTCTCGATAAGTTGATCCCAATGCGAAACCACATTCGCGACTTGTGCCATACGAAAGCCCCTTCTTTTTTGGAAATAGTTCGTACTTTACCGCATCGCTGTTACGAAGACAACCGGAGCAGGGCTCGGACGGGATGCATGGTGCGAAATGACGTGGTTGGTAGTGCGCCTTCCTGAAGCATTCAGAATCGTTAGTGGGAGTCCATGGGAGTCTTCTGTTCCACCGGACCAGTGGCTTGTCACCGTCTATGCCATTAGTCAGGAATCAACTCCATTGAATAGTTCTTCTTAAGAGCCGATAGCTGCTCTTCCTTCCTTAGGTAACAGTTCCCAATTGCGAGTGACTCGATTTCCGTGCCCATGAAGCATCGAAAGGCGTCTTCCGGCGTACAGACAATTGGCTCGCCGCGCACGTTAAAGCTTGTGTTTACGAGGACGGGACATCCAGTTCGATGCTTGAAGGCGGTTAGTAGGGCATGATATCGAGCATTAGTCTGTTGATGGACAGTCTGCACTCGCGCAGAGTAGTCGACGTGCGTTACGGCGGGAATCTCACTTCGGCAAATCTTGAGTTTTTCAATCCCGAAAACGTCATGAAAATCGGTTGAAGGCACGATGCGCCGACGTTGGGCAATTTCGCACACCAAAAGCATGTATGGACTATCTGAATCTAGGTCAAACCATTCCTCAAGATCCTCGCGCAACACCGATGGCGCAAAAGGACGAAAGCTCTCGCGATACTTCACCTTCAGGTTCAACTGAGACTGCATCCTAGGGGAACGAGGATCACCAAGGATCGAGCGGGCTCCTAGCGCCCTCGGGCCAAACTCCATCCGACCCTGAAACCATCCGATTGCCTTCTCTTGAATCAAATCATCGACACATGCGGCGAATAACGTCTCATCGTCGAGGACGACGAATTTAGCACTGACACTTCGTAGTCGATTCTCAATCTCGGTCTGTGAAAAAGAGGGGCCCAGATAGGACCCCTTCATTCCATCAGTGTCACTGGCTATCCTAGCTCGGCCTGCGTGCATGTAGTATGCAAGCAACGCTGCCCCTAGCGCACCGCCCGCATCTCCCGCCGCTGGTTGAATCCAAATGCGTTTAAATCGTCCGTCACGGAGAACTTTTCCATTCGCGACACAGTTCAGAGCAACTCCACCAGCCAGACACAACCTAGTCTCCTCAGTCTCGATCGCAAGAGTTCGGGTGATCCTAAGAATGATCTCCTCTGCTACAGCTTGAACCGATGCAGCCAAGTCCATATGCCGCTGAGTGAGAGGTTCATTCGGGTTGCGCGGAGGGCCACCGAAGAGATCCTCGAAATGTTTATTTGTCATCTCCAGTCCGGTGCAGTAGCCGAAGTAATCGAGGTTCAATCGGAAAGATCCGTCACTCTTTAGATCGATCAGATGATTTTGGATCGTGCTCGCATACTTTGGTTCGCCGTATGGCGCAAGCCCCATCACTTTGTACTCACCCGAATTCACCCTGAATCCCGCGTAGTGCGTGAACGTTGAATACAACAGTCCAAGAGAATGTGGAAAATGAATTTCTTTTTTGATTTCGATTTGGTTGCCGTGGCCGTGACCCATGGACGTGGTTGCCCATTCCCCCACCCCGTCTAACGTAAGAATTGCGGCACTCTCAAACGGTGATGCGAGGAAGGCACTTGCCGCATGACTAAGATGATGTTCGGAGAAAAGAAGTCGCCGTTCCCAATCGAAATCTTGAGCTCCACAATCTTCGAGGTATTTTTTCAAAAGACGTCGCTGAAAGAGCTTCTCTTTGAGCCAAAGCGGCATCGCAGTTCGAAACGACTTGAAACCTTTAGGAGCGTAGGCAAGATACGTTTCGATGATCCGCTCAAATTTGACAAATGGCTTCTCATAAAACACAACGTAATCGAGTTGATCGAGAGCCAGAGCGCTGATCGTTAGGCAGTACTTGACAGCGTTAGTGGGAAAAGCTGCGTCGTGCCGTTTGCGACTGAAACGTTCCTCCTGCGCAGCCGCAACTATCTCGCCATCTACAACCAGCGCAGCGGCACTGTCATGGTAGAACGCAGAAATGCCCAGAATTCGCACAGGCAGGGTAGTGGCTAAAAAAGAGTGTAGATGAATGGAGCAACGACGCTCCCCTGAGCGATGAGAAGAAAGGCCCCAAAAACCATCATCACCAGGATCATCGGCAGGAGCCAAAGCTTCTTCCTCGTTTTGGCGAACTCCCAAAGTTCAACGAGTATAGACATAGTATCTCTTTCAGAATTGCCGGAGCATTTGCTCCGTTGAGTTCCCACCCGGTTGCCGCGGAAGCCAATATGTTGCGGCGCTTTTGTCAATTCGGAGTCGGAGTATATCCTTACCCGACAACCGAAGGAACCACGCGAGTGGAATAACGAGCAGTGCATACATTGCCGAGATCGTCAGCGGTGCCACAATTTTTCCAAGAAGGACTCCGATCTGGGCCCAGGAGACGTTCGCTCGGTGCAGCGCAGTAGGACGCAATAAGGCTACAACAATCAGTGCCAGGGCGGCAAAGAGAAGCCAGACCCGGATATTCTTACCATGCAGCATTGGCCAAACACTGAAGGTGACACCTATGAGACCCAGTACGAGCCCAAACTTCCGGTCCGACGCAAGCGGTCCGGTTGGGATCCGGCCCAAATCTTCAAAATGTGTTCCACGAGCAGTATGCACTCTAACCAAGATACGACATCCGGCCCGACCGAGGCCATGCAAATCACGGAAGTGTGCTCATCCGGTGAAGCCTCAATTCTGGGCAGGTCTTGCTAACACACTCCAGTTGAAGGTCAATCGGACCCTTTTGCAACCCAAGCGATCGCTTGATAGGCATCAAGTCAAGAGAGAGCTTGATGTCTTCTTGAGAGATCCTATAGTCGTGGCTAGCTATCTCATCGCCCGCGAATGCAGTCAGGCGTAGGGTCATCGCTTCCGCGGTTTCAAGAGTGGCGGTAACTTCGATCGAATTTGCTCCATCATTCGGGAGCAGAACATTGGCGCGCTTGGCCAGTGGGCCTGGAAGAACACGTGACGGAACAATTCCGCCCAGAATCTGGTGGATGCCCTGAAAACTGTCTAGATCAATCGGACCGTAATATCTTGACTCGAATTGACCCCGGCGCTCATCAAAGTCTTCCCAATATCTCCGCATGTCCTGCACGATGGTTGGTCTCGTGTGGCAGCTCTTGCTCTCCGGCAGAAGTTTCTGGCAATTCAACATCTCCAACAGCGCGTCTGCAATTTGCTGATTACCACGCACACTTGGGTGACCGTCCCATCCTAAATTGCTCTTGAAGTAGAAATCGACATACGAGTCCCCTTGGTACTCGGACAAGTCTTGATACGTGACAAACTCATTGCTTTGTTTCCAACGCGGATCAATCGGAAGGGAAGTTCCGACTAAAACGATGGAAATCCCGCGCTCCTTACCCGCTCGTCCGGCTTGTTCAATTGCCTTGTTCGCCTGCTCGATGACGTGTCGTGATGAATACACCGCGGAGAAGAAGAGGGTAAGCAGATCGCGGCCGTCACTCGTCTTGAACTTCCCAAAATATTCGGCCTCCGTGGGGCCTCGTGAGTCGGGAATTCGGGGGAACGAAGGCGATCGGTTACGGACGAAAGAGTATGCGTACACGTGGGAACTTAGCCAGGAGTCGAACTTACTAAAGCGGGATGGGGGTAAAGGTCGACCTTCCACTTGTGCTCGCGTGGCTGTTACCATGGACCTGCGAAAATCCTGGACGTCGATATTGGGCCGAGCATCGTAGCCCCAGCTAGCTATGTGCCCCGCGTCGATTACATGATCAACGTCCGAGATGATAATTCTCCCATCCTTGTCGATGCCTAAAGAGTCGTCATAATCGTTTGAAACGACCGTCCAGAGAACTAGATCGGGTTTGTAATGATCCAATAGAATTGGTAAGAGCGAGGCTTCGTCACGGATGTTGAAACCCGGAACCCCTGCATTTATCACTTCATACTTCGCGGCAGCGCCTTGGGCAGCCAAGAGCCGCTCAAGATGAGCCGGGAACGAGGCGGTCTGATCAACACCGTAGCCGAAGGTTACTGAATCGCCGACCATAAGGATTCGGAATACCCCTGGCGGCTTCTGCGCAGGGTGCTTGTTTCGCAAGCCAAAATCGTCTACGAAAACTTCACCGAGGCCCCAGGAAGTTCGAAGATTGGGTCTGAATAGATATGGCACGGCGGTGAAAAGGGTTTTGCGATACCAAGTCATCTGTGTATAGTCCGCGATCACCCAGAGCTTGAAAGTACGGAGCACAACTTCCGTCACGATGAGACCCGTTGAAGCTCCTAAAAGGACCAATAATACGACGTACGCGAAACGAACTAATACCACTCGTCTTTGGGTATGCACGGAAAGTCTACAATTCGGCCTTTTGAATTTCACCATCGCCATTCAGCGAGGTGGATCGTTCCATTCGGTGCGTGTGAATAGACCAAGGCCTCATTGTTCTTGATTAAGTTCACCCGCACAATGAAAGTCGCGGTGCAGAACGTCGCACGATTCTCGACTTGGACGCGCGGTTTGGCTCATTAATTGAAGTCCCCGAAAGCTCAGTGCGATCCACACGATGGGGCGGGAGCCGGCGAAAAGCAATGAGGTTAAAGTTTTCATCTTAATCCCTTTCAAAAGTCACTGGGCCGGATACGAGTTCCTGGGGGCTCTTAGCATTCCCTCGTGTAACTGAATTGAACTCGGGTTCACTGTAGCCGAAGTGAAATCTGCCAGATACCGTCAATAATTGATCGTTTCCACCTTATCGATATTAGCGGATTCCCGGAGAGAGAGTGACGTGAACCCCATTTTCCGCCCGAAAGTTAGATATGATTACCGCACACCCGACCAGTTCGTTCACCAGTGGCGTGCAGCCCAACTCCAGTTGGTGCAAACTTAGCTCAAGTGGTGGGCGGAAAATGGGGGCACGTCACGAGTTACAAGCACGTCGCTCCACTTTTAGAATGGTGGCAGTTTGCAGTGAGCCAGCTTGCCGACCATCTTTGTCATCGGTATCAGAGATACCCGAGCCGAATAGTCTGAAATGCTGATTGCAGGCGGCCTGTTCGCCCTCTCGAAGGGGAACGCACCCTTGGGCGCTAGTTTGTGTCCTGCCGCGAGCTTTCGGACGCCGTGATCCCGACGATCCGAAGTGCAGGCCACTGGGGGCGAGCACAAGGCGGAGCGATGTCCATCTTGATTTCGAGGAAATCACTTACGTGCGGGGGCAGCGTCCATTCCAAGAAATGATCACCAGGACTTCTTGTTATTTGCGCATCAAGTGCGGTTCCGTCGACCATGATCGTTACGAGATGCTCGCCATGTGGATCAGCTGGCCAGAAATAAATTCCGGCGTAAAGCCGTGCATTTTCTCCTCCCGGTGAAAAGAGCCGGATCGCACTTTGCGGAGCCACCGGACGCCAGCCTCCGTCCTCGGGCTCACCGGGGAGATAGTACATTCGCCGATCCATCGCCGGGCCCTTAAGGGCGGTCACGACGAAGTACTGTGTGCCCAGACCTTCCACTGAAGCCACAGACAACCCGGCGGCATTCAGCATCTCGTGGACCTCGTCGCGCGAGAAGGTTTCACCCTGCCAAGTATCACGCACATGCGCGCGGTAGGCTTCTGATTGGTCGCCGTTTACCTGAAATTTGAACGCGCCCAGCGGCTTTAGCACGCGTGCGGCTTCATGGATGTAGTTACGAATTACCGCCGCGGAGGGCACATGCTGGAAAACGATGTACGAAAAAACGAGATCGAAGTACGCGTCCGGCATTGATTGTAGGTCGAATCCGGAACCAGTGTGAAGCGTAACATTCGGGTGGGGGGCGAGCCGCACGCGGGCCTGGTTGATCATTTCCGGGGCAACGTCGACGCCATGCACTTCACCGAAACTTTTCGCGAACCAACGCGTCATCCGCCCGACCCCACAACCGACTTCGAGGATGCGGCATTTGCGCGGCGACACGCCCCTCAGCAATACGGCCAGGTATGGTCGGACAAGTTGGTCGTAGTTGGCCCGGCCGGATGAATCGAAGTCTAGCGCATTCGCGATCGAATCGCGTGTATATACGAAGTGCTCAGCATCCTGCAGGGCGCGCTCGTTCCATTCGCGCTTCATCTGCTCTGCAATTTCCTCTAGATGCTTTGATTCTGGCACAACGATTCAGTGTAGCGAATTGGCGAATTGTGGATGAAAAGCGGCTACACCGAGAACTGCCCTTAGCACTCAGCGAGCTGGTTCTGACCATAGTTGTTGACCATTCCCATTCCGCTTGGAATTCTCTCCTGTCACAGGATTGGTCGGATCCGAGCTATCTTCCTCGTCGATAACAACCACATTAAAAAAGAAAAAATGACCGTTAGGTTCCCAATTCATTATCCATGTAAGTCGAAGAGCGTCCAGACCAATCATCAGCCTGGGTCCATTGATTTCGCCGAACGCACGAACCAAAATATCTCTCGCCGGTTCATCGATGGCTTCTTCAGTAACCGTTGCTTGAGCGAAAAGATTTGTGGGTACAGTAGCAAGTACGATCGATGTAGCCCGCGCTTGGCTCACTTTCGATAGCACCTCCTGCACTAAGACGCCTAGGCGGTACGATCCACGGACAATCGAAATGCGAGTGTTGAGCATCGCATCAAACGGCTCACTTTCTCCAGTCGGCCCTTTGACAGCAACGGGTATGAAGTGAAGTTGGTCTCCGTCCCCATCCACGCGAAATTGTACCCTCGCCGCCTTGCGAGAATCGAAAAGTCCCTGGATAAGACCGAGTTTTTCGGTTTGGGCGATCTTTTCCCTGACTGGTATATTAATGTTAATCGGGATATCTTTCTTGGCTTCTTTCCAGGGTATTCCATTGGGTGCATGTGAATCAACCAAGTCGTCATTGTTCATGATCGGGACATCTTCGAAGCTCACCCGCCAACGAAAGTCGCGCTGCAGAGCGTCGCACAATTCTCGAACTGGACGCCCGGTGTGGGTCATTAATTGAAGCCTCTGAGCAGAAAGTGTGCTGCACGTGATTACGTAGAAGCCAAGGAAAAGCGAGAAGGTTATAGCTTTCATATCAGTCCTTTCAGAAGTTATTGTACGGGATACGGATTCTTGGTGCCTGTCGCGTTCCCTCGGGTAACCGAGAGTGAACTCGGGTTCACTGTAACCGACACCGAGTTGGTCGCGTACTGTGAATACGTGATCGCGCCAACTCGTATCGACATTAACTGATTCCCCGTCAGAGAGCAGCTCCCGGCGCCGTTAAGCGCATATGTTTGATAGTATCGAGTTACCGAAGGGGAGTATCCAATCATGTCGTCTTGATACGAATTATCGAGCTGCACATTCCATGTGGAATTCAAAGTATTATTCGTGACAGGAGTGAGGTATTGCGTTCCAGTCATGTTGTTGCAACCATCCGAGAAGCTTTGTCCTGCTTCTTTCACGATCCGCCCGCCAAACTTAGCTCCATTCGCAGGTGAAGTCAGCACACCTTTGAACCGTTGCTGCGTGCTGTAGCCATTCGTGTCCCATCCCATCGCTTGAGACTGCTCACCTGTTGGCACAATTGCAGTGGAAGTGAAAGTTGTAGGTGATGGACCGAAAACAAGGACGCCATTATAATACGAACTTGCTGTCCCAGAGCCATTCGTGCAAGCATTAGCGGTGGAGATCGTGAGAGCCGTCACTTGCACGGGATTGTGGTAGTTGATGGCACACAAAGTCGCCGGATTTGGATTGCTGGCAGTCAGTGAGATCTGGTTGTTTTGAGCCACCGTTCCCGTTACGCTGTACGTTGGATGCGTGCCACACGCATTATTGGCAGGAGTAGCGGAGCCGGTTATATTACCACCTGACTGTGTCAAGGTAAAGGTTGTATTTGTATCGTCAATCCAGGTTCCGGCAAGACTGTTGCACGACGTTAGTCCTGGCGGGGGCGGGAGATTAGCGTCGTCCACGACACCATAGTAGCCCGGCTTTGTCGTGCAAGAAAAGGTACCGCCAGGACCCGTAACCTGAGCCGCAACTCCGTAAGACCCTAGCGAAGTCCCAGTCGCAATCGTTCCCTGCCAAGTGCTCCTAACCGTACCCGCAGTGTTTAGGGATATCGTGGTATTGGTGGCCTGTGCAATATTTTGAGTCTCATTCCACCCCAAGAGCTTGACTGACGATACGCTATTTGGAACACCAGTCACTTGGACCGTCTTAAATGTTGACACAGTTGTAACGTTTCCCATCCAAGAGGGGCTGACCTGTACTCCCGTGCAAGACACAGGAAGCTGAACTTGAAAGGCAAGTTGGTTCGAGGGAACTCCGCCCACATAATATCTTACGGTCCAGTTTCCTTCAAGACCAGCCTGAACAACGCCTTGGAAGATATACGCGCCATTTGCGTCCGTCGTCCCTGCCGCAACTCCGGTCTGGCCCTGCGTGCCACTCGCACCGTTCACAGACCAGTCATACGTAACAGGCGCAGTCTTGAAACCGCTACTGACCGTGTACTTGATAGTCTCGCCGTTAATAATGTTCGTACCTCCGCGTGTAACGTTTTGCTCCGTGGCAGATGGAACCGACGCCGCGATTTGAAATGAAATTGTTGGACTCACTGCCACGCCATTGACGTACCATTTGATTATCCAGAAACCCTCTAGTCCGCCAGCGATGCCACCTCCAAGGCTAAAAGTTCCGCTGCCGTTAGTAGTGCCTGCCGAGAAGTTGCCTTGAAATACGCCATTGTAGGTCCAATCGTACGTGACAGGTTTATTTACAGCTGCGCCCGTGATCTGATGCAGCACGGTATCACCAACCACTACGTAGCCGCTTTCGTTCCAAGTTTGGTCGATGAAGGAAGCTGTCGCGGCACTAGCGGCTTGCACGGCCCAAAAAAGGCTGAGCACAAGTCGTAGCACCCAAACTACAGAACAAGATGGGCAATATCGCGAAATAATTTGCGAGCGTGGTGTTTCGCTTGGGTGATTCATGACACCTCCATACTGGGTCTATCCGCCTTATTAGTTCTTAGTGAAGTTCAAGATTATTCCTGCAACAGGCTGCTTGTCAAGACAAAAACGTTGATTTACTAGGAAAAACGTTTCGATTACGCCACGCTTGTACCGATATGTTAACGATTTTGTCACAACCAAAGCAATGTAGCGCTAGTGCAATTACCAATTGTCACAATCATTGAGCACGGCAAATTGGCAAATTCGTTCTTCGTCACAAGGCCGAAATGTGGTGGCTTGTGATCGAGGCCCTACAGCCACCTTCTATTTCCCCTCTCGCGAGCGGAACCCAAATTGTTGCTCCTTCGCCGGAGCTGGCGGTGGCTCCGAAAGCTTATCAATTTCATCCGCGAGCAGCGCGAGGACTGAGGCGTGCTGTTGCTGGGAGTGTTCTAGCTTCTGAACCCGTTCCGCCAGGTCCTTGTTGCTGGCCATAAGTTCCCGCATCCTGACAAAGACACGGACGATTAAGATACTCATGTGGACGGCACGTGTACTCTTGAGAACGGAAGAAAGCATCGCTACACCGTGCTCGGTGAAGACAGACGGCAGGTACTTAATGTTCTGGCCCTGCTTCAAGGTCACATTTTGTGATCTTGAAGAGAGAACAGCTGCCGCCTCAGTGGCGGTAAGCTGAAACATGAAATCTCCTGGGAAGCGATCCATATTTCGTTTGACGGCCTGATTGAGGGCGCTCGTTGAAACGTTATACAAATCAGCCAAGTCGGCATCCAGCATGACCTTCTTCCCGCGAATGATATATATCTTGCTCGCCACCCGCTCCATGGGAACAATGGAAAGTGAGGACGTTGATGATGTGCGGGACATTCGATTGTAGACGTTAGTGATTACGCAAAAACACTAGCATCTTCAAGATATCCGTCAAGTGCCGCACAGGCTCGCGAAGCCCAACCAGACGTACCGTTCTCAAGAGCTATTCGGCTACTCCGTCCGATCAGAGCCACGCTTGAAGAGCGTAAGCCTCACTGACCCCGGCGCTGGCTTCTTCAAGGCCAGTGCCGGTACGCATCATCGTTGCGGAATCCGGGAACCCCTGTCGATTGGTTCCCCTTCCCCGCGCAGTGGATTTCACTGGAGATGGCAGGAACGGAGGAGCCGAGCAGCCCTCCGATTGCTCCGCATTAAAGCATTGTAGATTCCTTATGCAAGGGGTCAGGCGGTGGAATAAGCGGATGGCGCTGGTCAATACCGACGGTGCGTGGCGAGTAGCACGTCGCTCCGCTGATCAGTTCCGAGTTTTCAGGAGAGAAGTCATTCAAGGATGCGAACAAGAAATACTTTTTGGCCCGGTTGGGCACAACCTTCGCCGCGAGTGAGCACAGGTTCCTTGCCCGCGCATTTGTTACTGCTACGGTCAGAACTCGCAGTCCTTTGATTTCGTACTTCCTTGCGTGCAAACCTTGCTCGATGTAGTGCCAATTCGCTCGTATCTTCTCTTCAAAACGCGGTTGGCTTTCTGTAGATCGATCCACTTCAAGCGCGAAGTGGGTGCGATTTGCCTCCGCCGGTCTCCGTGAATCCTCTAGGCTAAAAAATGCGTCGGGCCGAACCGGCGAACTTGCAGAGCCTTTATGATCGACGATAAGCACGGTATCGAACAGCTCTCTCCCCTCTCGCCAATCCACCAGGCGCGCGTGGCTATTCTTGGACACGATGGTCAGAGCCACGTGTACATCCACGATCATCATTTCGTGATTGAGAAATAGTGGCTTCAGTTCGTTGGTTCGCAGCCGCTTGCCCATCACATCCGGCGATCCAATACCTTGCTCAACAAGTATCGGGATACCTACTTTCCCCAGACCGTAAATATGTTTTTGCTGCGGCAGCCGAATCGTCATGAGGTAGTTGGAGCGTGCGAGCTTTAGTAATCGGCGATGCAGCCGCTTCGCGTGCCGACCAATTAGGCGGCTCAACTGTTCCCGGCGAAGGAAGCGGTGCTCGTACACGAGTCTGAGGATTTCGATGTCGCCCGCGGTCAACATAAAGCCGGTGGGGGCGGTTTCATTCTTCCCCAGATCAAACTCATCCAATCCGTATTGGGCGTAGGTCATAGCGGTATCGGCAATTATGAACTGGCTGTAGCGGCGGTCAAGCGCCTGCCGCATAAGGCCGACTGACCATTCAGGCAAGCGGCCAAAATGTTCGGGCCGGACAATGTCCGGCCTTTACTTTATTACTCGTCTCTCTCACTCTTGCCCGGAGCGAAGCGAAGCCCGGAACGAAGCCGATAGGCGTGAGTGTAGGGGGCGCGCCGCAGGCTGCCTGGATTTTTCGGTAGGTGTCCCCGAGATAACGGGGCACCTATCCTAAGCGAACCGATAGGCGCTGGTGGCAACCAGCGGCGCAGTGCGATAGCAGAAAAAGACAGGCAGCCGGCGGCAGCCGGCAAGAGGGAGAGAGCTAGTAAACGCGATAGCGTAACGGTTAGTTGCCGTAAGGCAGCCTGTAGGGGTGGGGATATCACATCCCCACTCTGATCCTCACCCCTATTGGACATTCGTCCTTTAGTTTCGGAGCGAAAGTCGATACGTGGCGACGACCAATAAGAGGCCAAAAAGGCTAGGATTTGGCTTTCTTTCTTGCCGCTGCCCATCGCTTCCGCTGCGACGCGGCCATTTTGGCCCGTGTCGCGGCGCTTCTCCTGCGCCCACGCGGTGTCGGGGAAGCTGCACTCCAATTAGGAGGACGGCCCCGTCGTGGGGCTCCACCTGCGGCGATTCGTTCGAGTACCGTGATGGCTTGCGTTAGGCGGTCTCGCTCAGCGGAAAGCTGGGCAAGTATATGCCTGATATCCATACACGTAGTATCGTCGGGATAGGTCGTATCATTAATACCCAGCCTAACCGCCTAAATTGACCGTGGTGAAGAGTTTTCCTCGGAGTTGGGAATATCCCCGTTCGGAGGTAGATCGTTCGCTGGTGGGCCATATAGCGCGTCTGGCGCGGTTTCCGTTTCGGGATTGGAGTTGGGTAGTGATAATTCCAGTTCGGAGGCGTTTGATTTAAGATCGCCCGGAATGTTGGAGATCTCCCCGCCTTTTAAATCTGCGTACGTGGGGACATTCACCATTTCGGCAATCGCGGCCCGGACGGCATGCCGGGCGAGTTGATCAGCCATCTCGGGGCGTAGTCCTTCATTCCAGATCCCCGGCTGGTTCGCCATTTCATTGCGACGGATGGAGACGCGATGTTCAAACTCACCGGGCGGCAAGTCCTCCACAGCGCGGTCAATCACCTGCCGACAGTAGGTCTCGTACTTAGTCCGCCTGGCGGCTTCAATCTGCGCCGTTTGCTTGCGGCGATCTTCAGCTTCCATTCGCTGCGCCTTGTGTCTTCGAGTTTCAAATCCTGCCGGAAGCGGATCGCCGTTCTTAATGAGTTCATAAAGAAGCCCAGGCCCCACTTCCTTGGTTGTTTTTAGCGAGTCCCAGTAATCAAGGTAGTCCACGACTCCCGCAAGGCGGCTAGGTTCGATAGAGCCTAGGAGTTTCAGTGCGACGGATGGCATCAGTCCGCGGGCAGCCAGTTCATCAACCAGCTCAGCTCCTCCGCTAACGGTATTCGGCTGTGGGGCTGACACACTCCCCTGTTCGATGGGTAGCGTCTTCATCTTGCCCTCTAGTGTCCCAGGCAATGGCAGACTTGGCTCCTCCGGTTCTGACTCGGCAATCACGATGGGCGTTTCGATTTTCGCTTTCTGCTCCAGTCGCTTGCGGCGATCGCGATGGAACTTCGGCCCATGGAAGAAGACAACTTTGTACGCCTTCCGGTCGCTCGTTTTTTCGATGCGCCATTTTTCGATATATCCGTGGTGGACTAGTTCATCGAGAGACGGTTTTAACTGCCGGAGAATCAGCGACGGAACTCGATAAGTTTGGAGCGTCAGGATTTCGCAGAGCTCCTCGTAACGCTTCTCGAACAATCCAACTTTCTGCGTCGCGTACAGCCACACTTGTAGAAGTGGAACGAGAGCCTTCGCGATGTAATTCTTCAACTCGCGATAAGTCTCAAGATCGATGGGTAGTAAATAGTTCTGATTGATATTTTCCAGTTGCCACGCGGACAGCCAGACGTAGTTCGCGTCGGCTATCGTGCCGTCCTCCATTTCTTTGCCGACGCTAACGGCGCGGTCGAAGACTCGAAAGCGATCGCGGGCAAATCGTTTCTGATCGGCGACGTAAACGACACCGTTCGAAATGATCGTCGTCGATGACATCACGTCAAGCCAGTCACTTACCTCCTTGTAGTTTTTTCCGGTCTTGGTGTTGTTGTTGAGAAGGCGGATAAGGTCGGCGGATTTGAATCGGATCGGGTTTGCAATCTTTCCATCCGACTGTAAAATGTTCGTGATGATTTTTTGGAGCGCAAGCCATTTGTCTTGATCGGCGGTGATTGGCAATCCGAAGATCGCGCTCGGAATGATCTCGGCAGTCACCTCCTCTCGCTTACCGTCGATCTCGCGTGTGAAATCCAACCGCTTCACTTTTTGATTCCTGATTCTCCGGCTTGACGGAGTGAAGAATCCGAGCGAGACGAGACTCTTTTCCACTTTGGCGAAACTCGTGGAAAGTTCCACCGGCACACGAATGCTAGTACTCCCCTCTTCCTTAATGGCTTTGCTTGTTTCTGACTCCCTCTCCATGAATATTGTTCACACCAACATCTCCTTTGATGATGTTGAAAAGTATATAAGACTGTATAGAAATATCTAGCAGGTCGCGCCTCTCACAATACCCTTCTACTTGCCCATCCTGTGGTACTACCGTTGCGCTTCGGTGCGGTGATCCTTGTATCACAGTGCGGTGATCCTTGCGTCGCGGTGCGGTAGTTCTTGTGTTCCAGTGCGGGTTCGCTTGAGTTCAAGTGCGGTGATTTGAGTTGAAGTGCGGTCGGTTCTTGAGTCAGGGTGCGGCACATTTTGGCTCGAAGCATGACGCGTTGAGTTCGAGTGCGGTGGATTTGCGTTCCGGTGCGGCGTGGTATTCCAGGCAGCGGAAGGTTGACGTGCGACTCGTTCTGAGGCGTGGAAAATGCCATCAGAAAGAGGGGAGTGAGGTTGTGGATAACTTGCAACCTAACCAACATTCTTGACAGCGGAACCGGGGTGAGTAGAGTGTGCGCAGATCACCAAGGAGGATCTGACAGGTGAAAGAGAACTTTATAGATTTCCGCGCCATCAAGCAACTCGTCTCGATGCAACTAGTACTCGACCGCTACAACATTCAGTTTCGAAAAGTGAATCAGCATTCACTCCGCGGCAAGTGTCCGCTTCCAACACACACCTCGGACAAAAGCAGTGAAAGCTTCGGGGTGCACCTTGGCAAAAATATCTGGGCGTGCCAGTCGAGTTCATGCTCGGCTGCAAGACAGGGGAAGAAGGGCGGCAACGTTTTGGACTTCGTCGCCTTTATGGAACACTGTTCCGTGCACGACGCGGCGAAAAAATTGCAGGACTGGTTTGCCTCGGGACATGTGTTCCCGATTCAAACAAAAGATCAAGCGACACGTGAGGAGAAACACGGGGTTGCGGAAGAGAAGCAGGGGAGTGATGACGGGGGAATAAACAAACCCCTGACATTCTCTCTGAAGGGAGTAGATCCGAGTCATGGGTACATTCAGCAGCGCGGAATCAAAGAGGACACCGCGCGTCACTTCGGTATCGGATGTTTCTCTGGTCGGGGATCAATGAGCGGACGACTTGTGATTCCGATCCACGACGATAGGGGAGAGCTCGTCGCTTACGCCGGAAGGTCGATTGATGGGACGGAACCGAAGTACAACTTACCGGCGGGCTTTCATAAATCCGCCGAACTGTTCAATCTGCATCGCGCACGTGCGATTGAAAACCAACAGGTGATTCTAGTAGAAGGATTCTTCGATTGTATGAAAGTGCATCAAGCGGGCTTCCCGTTCGTGGTCGCGCTGATGGGATCATCGTTGTCCCAAGCGCAGCACCAGCGGCTCCTGACGTTCAAGGAAGTGATCCTTTTTCTCGACGGGGATGAGGCTGGAAGGGAAGCGACGAAAGCAGTTGCCAACCGGTTGATTTACTCCCACAAAGTGAGGGCGATCTCGCTCGTCAACGGAGGGCAGCCGGATCAAATGTCCTCAGAGAAGCTGCGACGACTTCTCGAACCGATTGTGTAGTTCTGTTTGGCCGGTGAAGCGTGATGGTTCATCCGTCTTTTGTCAGAAACAAAGAGCAGGGAGGTCCCTGCTCTTTTGATTATTGGCCGCGTTCGCGACGGAACCGCTGAATAACGTCACTGAATGGCCCTGGTTTGAAGTACAGGTCCCGCTCGATCATAAGGCCACCGGGTCCTTGCAGTGTCTCTAGCTCTGAAAGAACGAAATAGCCCCACTCTTCCTCAAGGCCAATCACGTAACCGAAGAATCGGAAATCTTTCTGGTCTTGCGAGCCTTCCGTTACAAGCCACGTCCAGTTTGACCAAGGGCAAAAATACTTGACGTGGATCGTTGGATCTTTGCTGTTCTCCTGACTGTAAAGCGGAGGTAAGCTCGCGCGCAGCTCCGTTGTAAGCAATTTCATTTGATTTTCTCCTTTGGCGGCAATCGATATACGGGTAGGAACTTTCGGAGCGAAGCCTACAGCTCTAAGGCAGAACCGTCAACGCAATTCTTCGGGTTGCGTTCTTCGTCTTGTGATCACAGGACGGTCTCCACTAGCCGAAATTGGCGCAACGCACCACGACTGTGCGCAAGACCAGGGAGGGGTAATCTAAAGCTAGTGTGGTCGCGAACACTTCCACCAGTTGCCGACTAACCGTCAATTTCAACATCTCCCGGTAATTACAATGATTCCTTGGTGGTTCGCCTATGGATAATATACGAGCGTCTGTGCTTTTCGTAGCTGTGGCGCTTGCTCTAGCCAGCGACGGAAGGGCGCAAACAATCAAGCTCGACGGCTCGTGGCGAGGCGAAATGGAGAGAGCGGGAGCGGCGATTCCTGTTCGTTTCGATTTTCAAGCCAAGGCGGACTCGATCTCCGGGCGATTTACATCAGAGACTCAGCGCACCATGGAATACCCGCTTGACAAGGTTGCACAGACCGGCTCCAACGTGCATTGGGAATTAGGTGGCTCGTTGATCTTTGACGGAGTGGCATCCACCGGAGGAATTAGGGGTGCCTTTCGTGAGGGAAACGGGCACGGGACGTTTACGCTCAAGCCAGCAAAGCTGCCGCCTCCACCGTACCGACGTGAAGAGATCACTTTCCGAAACAACGACGTCACATTGTCCGGAACACTTTTACGGCCTCGCGGAAAAGGCAGAACTCCAGGCATCGTTTTCCTTCACGGGAGCGGTCCTGAAAGCCGTTGGGGTACGTCGCTATTTCTTGCGGACCGCTTTGCTCGAAACGGTATTGCCGCCCTCGCTTTTGACAAACGGGGCGTGGAACAGTCAAGTGGCGACTGGACGAAAAGCACGCTGCAAGATCTTGCGGGAGACTATTTAGCCGCTGTGCACTTTCTTCAAGGGCAAAGTGGCGTGAACCCCAAACAGGTCGGTATCTATGGCCATAGTCAAGGAGGAACGCTATCGCCTCTAATCGCTTCCCAACCAGGCGCTGTGGCTTTTGTCATCGCCGCCGCGGCGATCGGAACTGGACCCATTTACACTCAGGACCTCTATCGCAAGCGGAACGACTTTGAGGACAGAGGCTTCACCGAGCCAGAGCTTTCCGGAGCAATGGCCTTATATGCCCAGTGGATCGATGTTGCGCGCACGGGCGAAGGATGGGACGAACTTGATCGGGCAATCGCCGAATCAAAGAATGAGAAATGGTTTCGCGCCTTGGGACTGCCTCAAGAGAAGGACCATTGGCTTTACAAGTGGTATCCGCCAGTTGGCAACTTCAACCCGCTGTCCCTGTGGGAACAGGTCAAAGTTCCCGTGCTTCTGCTATATGGTGAACGTGACCGGAACACGCCAGTTGCGCCAGGTCTGGCGGGGATAGGTCAGGCACTGCGCAAAGCTGGCAACCCGGACTACACGCCGATCATTATTCCGGGAGCGGAACACAACCTCACGATCCAGTGGCACACAGGCGAGCCGTTCTTTTGGTGGTACGTCGCACCTGGATATTCAGATCTGTTAACGGCGTGGGTGCGTTCGCGCTTCTCGCGAAAATAACCTGGTCTGGGATCAGGGCGCACCCGCAAACCATCAGGCCCATTGGTGATCTGTCCCTTTTCGCAGGATAGATCCTCTGACGGCGTAGTGTTTGTGAATCCAGTTGGGCGTACCGTCGACTTCTCGGTTTGAAATTGCCAAACAAGTGAACGTTCACGCTGCCAGAAATCCGTTGAGGCGCGCTTCAACATCGAGTCGATGGCGGCCATACCGCTGCAGACTTGTTCTGACCACGTTTATAAGACTGTTTTGTTTACAAAACTTGGACAACGGGGGATCGCTCTGCACTAAGAACGGCTCCTGTGGGCGGCCGTGCAGCATACTGCGCACATACATCGTGTAGTCCGGTAGATTTTGAAGTTCAGATGCCGGAATGATTACGTCGAATGTTTGCTCCGCTGTCCGTGGCCCTTCTCCACTCGCCGCAAATTCTCGTACAAGTGCCTTGGCGTCATCCGCGCTCACGCGAAAAGAAACAATCGTTGCGCAGTTGCCAAATACGGCCGCGATGGAGCTATCTGGCAACTGAGACAGCGTCTGGGTGCCGATGGTGAGGGAGAGGGCATATTTTCTGGCCTCTGAAAGTACGGTCGGGAAGTCCACGCCGTGGGTGAAGTTCTGCACTTCGTCGGCATAGAGGAAGTGCGGGCGACGATCGGCTTCAGGGGTATCCTGGCGCGATAGGGAAGAGAGCGAAAGTTTAGTGACGATGAGAGAGCCCAACAACGAACTTACGTCTTCGCCCAGGGCACCTTTCGACAGGTTGCACAGTAGGATCTTTCCGGAGTCCATCAGCCAACGAAAATCAAAGCTTGATGTTGTCTGACCCACCACCGCCCGGAGTAGGGGATTGGTCGTAAACTTAGACACTTTGTTTAACAGCGGGGCTATGGATTCTTCGCGCAATCGGTCATTCTGCTGTTCATAGAAACGGAAGAACGACAAGATGGCGGGATCGGTAACGGATTTCAGGATGTTTCGGCGGTAGGCGTGATCCATGAGCAGTTTGGGCAGGGCTGCCAAGGTCACAGGTTGCGTCTGTTCCAGGAGCGCATAAACGGCGTGCTCCAAAATGTACTCGGTGCGTGGGCCCCAGTTGTTTGGGTACAGGTTACGCAGGATGCTGATGATGGATGAGACCACCAGGGAACGCTGGTGGCGGCCTACGGATTGGAGGACATTGATGCCAATGACGCGTTCCGGATGCGCAGGGTTCAGATAAATCACATCATTGGTGCGATGGCAGGGGATAGACCCTAGCAAGTCTTCGATGAGGGATCCGTGCGGGTCGACGACCGTGACACCATTGCCGTTGTGCAGATCAGCGACGATCATGTTGCGCATCAAGGTGGTCTTGCCCACACCAGACTTACCGAAGATCGCCATGTGCTTACGGCGAACGTCTCCGGGGATGCAGACCAAAGAATTGTCGCGATGTTTTGTGCCGAGGAAGACTTCCACAAGTGCGTTGAATTATATACCCGGCTACGTGATCCGGCGCGTGGATAGCAACACGTACGTGCTGACGAAGACGACGGCAGTTACAGGCTTGAAGGTCTGACCGCTATTTGACGGGCCGCCCAGAATGCTACGTTTTTCATTTCATGGCGCGGCGCAAATCAAAGCCAAACTGTACTGCTGCACCGACGCTGGAGAAAATGACGTTCATGGATTAACCCGCAGATCGCCATTGAGGCTGATCACGTTTCTTCTGCAGATCAGCAGGGTAGCGGGGAATCGCAGTAAACTTATTTTCGAGCCACGACGGAAAGCGTCAACCGAAGGAGCTTGTCCATGACACCAACGTCCTATTCATCCCACTCTAAGAACCCAATCACGGGGTGGTCTGAGCTTGTGCGTCTGGAAACTGAATTTGACGGAAAGGACGAGTGGGCGTTTCGTGGACAGGACGCCGACGACTTTCCGGCCTCGAGCCTTGAGCGGCACTGCGAGAATATTGGCATCTCAGGACCAGCTGTGTCAGATCTAGAAGTTAAGCTGATTCGAGATTTTGCCCGTCGCTACCACCTCTATAGCGGCTCAGAACCTCCACCAAAAGGCAACACTTTGGAATGGTTGTCACTTCTCCGCCATTATGGCACGCCGACGAGGTTAGTCGATTTCACGTATTCCTTCTTTATCGCGGTATATTTTGCGCTTGAACCGCTTGAAGCGGCAAAAAAGCCCGCAGTCGTATGGGCACTTGATGTAGGTGGGCTTAAAAATGAGGCCGATCTTCTCATCGCCGCCAAAGTACCCAAAGGATATGACCAAATTCAGAAGTTCCATCGGGAAAGGGATGGGGATTCGTTCCGAGCGCTATTCATGGACAATTCACGTTCTCCGCTTCGATTCGCTTATTCCACCAATCCAATTCGACTGAATGATCGCTTGACTGTTCAGCAGGGTGTGTTTCTTGTGCCGGGAGATGTTTCGGCAACCTTTGAGGCGAACCTACTAGCAGTTCCAGGACCCTCGACTCGTATCGTCAAGGTCGTCCTCGACCCGGCTTGTAGACCCGAAGTTCTTCGCAAACTCCATAAAGTCGGGATAAATGCAGCTACGCTGTTTCCCGGTTTGGAAGGGTTTGGCCGATCGCTCCGTACGAAATCTCTGATCTTGAAAGATTTGCCGATACAAGGTACGGAAATGCTAGAGCAAGTGTGAAGAGGCCGCTGTAGGGGTTTGTGGCGGTCTCAGCGCTCTTCGGCATTGCCATGAGCTGTTCTACCTAAAGGGCCGAATCAACTCACGATATACCTTGACGCCGGTCAGACCGTCCCCGGACCTCCGCTCGAAAGTTCTAGCTGACCAACGTGGTTGCGATATTTCCGTCTTCCTCAATTGTGACTACCACCTCCACGCTCCACACCCAACTGAAAGCCGGGTAGTGGGTCAATTTGCCCAGACGGGGATCTTGACGTGAATCCCATTCTGTGCCAACCCGCCTTAGCATGTGGGAAAATGGCTATATGTTCTTTAGAGCATTGTTCCTTAGAACGGAGGTTCTCGTGAACGATACGAGGACCATACTGGGATTTGCTGGCGTTGCGGCGGTTGCTGGCGGTGGCCTATACACGCTACGCGGTGGCCCTATAGTGGTATGGGCGGCAGTAATCACCGCCGTATGTGCGGTTCTTGGTACGGCTATGTTGCTTTCGATTCTGACGGCACGCCTAATCTCCAAAGAGGCTATTGATAAATGGAATGATCTTCCAAATGGAGACGAGAAACCACCACGACCCAGTTCGCGCCGACACCACCTTACGGCAGTGGTTGTTATAGTCTTCTGCCTGGGGATCGGCCTTACTGTTATTTATGGTGTGCCCGTGAACTCTCCGATCTCAAATCCGCTGGTCCAAACAGCGCAGGTAGAAAAAGCGGCAGCGCCTTCGCCTAATCCAATAGACCAGCCATCCATTCCAAAAAAACAAAAGACCAGAGAGGAATCCCGTCCGCCTAGTCCGGCTAAATCGAAAGTGGAAGCGCAGCCAGTTGAAGCGCCAACAGCTCCTCCGGTCGCCCAGTCACTAGTTATTCAAAATGCTCCGCAAGGCATGAATATAGGCCCTGGGGCGAAGGTGAACAATCCAATCATCATAAACAACGGGCCACCCCAGCTGTCGATGAGTGACGGACAAAAATCAAATCTAATCACGCTCATGGCTCCTTACGCTGGGAAAAAATTCGACCTTTCCCGCCATAGCGCAACTGATGACTCCAGTAGCTTTGCCGACGATCTCCGAGAGGCACTCAAGGCCGCTGGATTGATTGTTGGTCGGGATCGAACGGAAACTGCGTATCCAATTGGCGGAGCGATTCCATCCGGCGTATCAATGGACGTAGGAGAAAACAATATGGATGCCGGAATAGCTCTAGCTAAGGCAGCCTTTTCTAACGGATGGACTGGGGGTAAGCCAACCACACTCGGAAGACATAAAAGTCCAGAAATGTTCTATATTACTGTTGCTCCGCTGCGTTAAGCCGCTACAGATGCGGAAGGCGATGCAAGGCTAACGATTTCAAAAATTGACCACACATGAGAACTCAAACCAGCTTCCATCGCCGGGGTAACGCGCAACGTCTGATGCACGCGGGCGAAGTTATAGTGCATGTGGAACAGCGCCACAGAGTGAATCAGGTTATCAATTTTCTTGCTAAACGCATTGGTCAAGCGAGTGAAGCGGCGCATTCCCATGCGCATATTGAGATTCTGGCGCTCGACATAGCTAGTCGATATGTGGCGCGGCTCAGGATCGCCGTAGACCGCCCTTTTGAGGGTGCCAAGACATTGCGCCGGGCTGTAACGTTGCTGCCCTTCGGGATCGTTGCCGTAAACTTTGTGAAGTTGCGCATAGTCGATACCGTCAAACGATGTGCCCACTGCGGTCAAGTACATCTTATGGCCGTCCGTGGTCAATTGAATGCGATTCGACAAGCGCCCGGCAACATCCTGAAGGAACTCCGTCGCACACCCGGCATCCCTCCGTCCAACCAGCCAACTAATCACCAGCTTGGTATCCGTGTCAATCGCGGTAAAGGTCCACACATCGCCAGCGACGCGGGTTTCCGCGATTTCTTGCGTCATATTTTTTTGTTTGCAGTAGCAAAAATTCCAAATCTCATCCACCTGGACGCGCTTTGCGGCAACGTTGCGGATTGCCCGATTCTGGTACTCAGCGCACGCGGTGCCGACGGTTTCCAGCAGGGTAAGAATAGTGCCATTGGCGACGCCCGTCATGCGCGACGTGGCGCGGATGGAGCAACCCTCGACCAAAGCCGCGATAATCGCTGTTTTCTTCGCCATGCTGAGTACGTTCGCCATACAAAAAGTATGCCATACCGTCTTAGCATAGTCAACAGAAAAGCGACGTTACGCCTTGGTTTTCTTGCGTTTTTTGGCCCATCGCTTTTTAGCTGCGAGGGACGCTACTTCGCTTCTACGCTCGGGGGTCATGGTCACAAGGCGCATCTTTCCGCCTTTAGATCCGCCCTTCTTACCCATCTCCGACATAACACGGGAGATCATGCTTACCGTGAGGGTTTCGGACTCGGTTATGACGGTATCGAAAACGCGCCGGGCAGACTGGACCTCATCCTCATGCTTAGGAATCTTAGAAATGCTTTTACGACTTGGCATAGCCCAAGCGTGGCATGGTTCCCCCAGGGCGTCAAGAGGGAGGCTTTTTCAAATTGACCCACTACCGAAAGCCGGCACGCGTCGCCATATTTGAAGATCGTCCGTGACGACCCTGCGACTAAAGCTAGTAATGGAGTTGGTCGTGCGATCCCACACATTCGTCAAATCGAAATTCGTTCCACTTCGTCCAAGGTGATCTCATCGCTGGTGCGGTCGTAAAGCTTAGTAGTTCGCGGGGATTCATGCGCGGCGATGGCCTGAGCGTTCTCGATTGTGCCACCATTCTCCAGATAGGCCGTGATGCCCGTTGCCCGAAAGGTATGGCAGCAGGTGGAGTAGGGGAGACCCGCAGCTAGCGCCCTGCGCTTTACCATTCGAAGCACATCTGTCCGCGCAATCGGATTCAATGTCAGCGTCCGATGCCGATTCACGCTTCGGAAGAGAGGACTTCTGTTCTCCTCCCGAATTCCGGCAGCGTCAAGGTAAGCATCGATGTAGGCTTCCGCATTGTGATGGGCAGGAATCTCATGCCGCTTGCCTCCTTTTTCATGCAAACGAATCCACCAGCGTTTACCATTTTGGTAGTAATCGTCCACCCGCATATGGACGGCAGCACTCACGCGCGCGAAGGTGAAGCACATTAAACCAATGAGCGCCCGATCGCGCAAACCAATAATTGAATCAAGCTTGATGGAGTCAAGAAGTAAGCGGGCCTCGTCCGCTTTCAACACCGGTGTTTTGCCGCGCTTCACTACGTACTTCGGCCCGCGGACGGAACTCGCCGGATTCACTCCGATCACTTGGCCGATCACAAGCCAATCGAAGAGCATCTTGATCGCCGCGAGGTGCTGCTTCACGGTAGGGGAGGATCGACTGGACTGAAGCTCCTCTATATAGGCGGAGATGACAACGGGGCGAACGCGTTCCAACTCCCGGATACCGTGCCGTTCGCTCCACTGGAAGAATTGGCCGATGGCCTGCGCGTACGCGGCCCGAGTATTTTTGTTGCGGATGTTGGCGGTGAAGAATTCGACAAAGCGCCAGGCGGCGGCATCCCCGGCGCGGAGAATCGCGGATGGCAGGTGCTCAAATCCAGCGCGAGTAATTTCGCGCTTCGGTGGAACCGGAACGATTGCCGAGTCCATCGCCGTGAATTTATCTTCGCAACAAGTCTCCGTGACCCTTCGCCGAGTTTCGACCTCGCTGTCGGCGAGATTCACCGCTCCACCAGATCACCGGTAGCTGCCGCTCGGCCAGAACCAGTAGAAGCTGCTCCAATGCCCAAACCCTTGACGAGTTTGCGTAGGATATTGTGTATTTTGATGCTCTCATAAGTTATTGATAATACGCCTCATAACGTCCTTTATGATACTTCCATCCCTCCTCCTGTCAAGTGACCGAAAGTAAGCATCCCTGTGGTCTGCAACTGTAGCCTGCGCGAGACGTCTGCCATAATAGAAAAGACAATGGTTGAAAAGGTGTGGTAACCCATCACGCTATCTCGCGAGTCTGTCGGGAACTGAGCACCAAGTTTGTTGCCGCCCTGCTGGACCGTCACCTTTGCGCTGGAGACAAACCCGTTCTAATTCAGTGCGGTCACTTTTCTCTCTTCTATGATCGGTCAAGTTCGCGGCTTCTACCCGACGTGGAGCAGCGATTACCCTCTACGAATAGTCTTCCAGAGTCGAGAACGTCGCCTGCGGTCGGAATATTCCCCACTTTCACGTGGGATTTGGGAGCCGCGGTTGCTCAAGCTCTGCATATGGTGGGAATCCCATGCTCCATCACGACAATAGTAAATGACTGGCAATTACTAAAGGGTCTGGATACGAATCTTGTGTCCCGCCTGCGGCGCAGTTTTTACGCCGAAACGTCATATCCCCCATCATCGTATTCTCAAACCGGCAATTTCAGAAACACAACCACCCTATACCTGGGATATTTTTCGGAATACTTTCTCCGAAGACGCTTTGAACGACGAGTCAGCCGACTTGCCAAATTGCAACCTTCTTCAGGTCTTGTTTGGAAAGGCCGTGGTGCGGGTTCCAGAGGGTGCCTACTAATGAAAGGGGGTGATGTCGAAAGACCCGTCTTACAAGATGGTAAAAGTAATTGTGCAGGTGAAGTGGCAGAGTGGATATTCATCGCAAGTGCCCTCGGATATAAAGTATTGATCAACATCTATCCGTTAGCATGCTTGGAACCTGTACATCAGGGTGCTGCACTGGCATTCGAACTTGATCCAGTCGCACTTGAATCGACCATCATGATTCAGATTGGCCTGTACTGCTCTGGGGAGCAGTCCGCAGACGAACTCCTATCAAAGGGAGTCAAAGCGAGTATTCAAACCTCTGAACACTCTGCGCAACTATTTAGTTCTGTTTGATCCATTCATGTCGTGGTGCGTCTTGGTTTACAAAGCAAATGGAAAACCCGTCAACGTAGCCAGCGGTTTCGTTGATTGTGGTCAGCTTACGAAAGAGTTCAAATATTGGGCTCAAGCTAGAGCCGGCCGTCGGGACGTCGACATGCAGTTGACGCCTAAACTTGACGTCAATACATATAACATCGGGATTCCGCTGCCCGTTGATGTCGATAGAATCAAAACCGACGAGTTGCAAAATGTCATTTAGCAACTCTAGGTCCTTCCAAACATCTTGAACATGCAGTTTCGGATAGACATGTTTGTCCTTTTCGAATTTTTCCTCAACAGACTGCCCCGCCAATGATAGATCGGCTCCGGAATGAGTGAGTCTTAGAAAAGCCCAGGCCATAAGTGGACTTAGCCTGTAGTCCCCACGGTTTTCGTCACTGCGGCAGAACAACGCCTTAAATCTTTGGAAATGAAGGTTCTCCCGTTCATAGTCCGCATTGGGCCTAGAAGACGTCGAGTCATCTTCGGGATACGTCGCGTCATTACTCTCTGCAAGCTTTTTGAGATATTTCCGTGCAGCTGCGGTTTGATAGCGGTCCGCAATCTGCACCAACGACTCTAGCAATTGCACCGCAGCTGAACGATGCCTACGAGTCAGGAGTTCATGTCCGCATCCACCACGACTAACGGGCGTAAAGAATTTATGGGTCAGCAACAGATCACTAATTTGCTGGTGGCAGTCTCTGGCAAGACTATCGAGCACATTCCTGTGAAAAGCATCAAAGTCATCGGCTTGCTCAACTCTCCTCGTCGTATCGTGGAGCCCGTGACCGGGAATGGTTTCAACCCAACTCTTCCACTTCCACTTTTTGGATGTTCCCCAGCGTGCTTGATCCGCAAGTGTTTCGAGGCCATTAAAACCAATCATGTTTTGACATTCTAGAAGGAAATTACACCAAATCGCTTCGTGAATGCGCGCAGCAAAGAAGCGTTCGTACTTATCAATTTCATATTGAAAAATTGCCATTACCGTCAGCGGCGGAACATTCCGTAGGTTGTCGGACCTCCCAACCAAGCAAAACGCCGGCATTCCAGAAGGAAAAATCGGGAGTGCATAGAAGGCAGCACCTGGTTGTGCGCCAAGCACTTTTCGCTCCAACGCCTCCAGTCTCTGGTCGTGGACATTCAAGGTGAAGGGAAAGATTGTGTCACTGATGCTGGTGACGAATGCAGCGGGGACGTCCGCCATCAACACATCGAATAATCCTGGACCATATGGCGGCATCTTGTCCGGCTTATGAAAACCAATGCGCGGAAGAGAGTTACTTTTATCATTTCGATCAACAAGTTTCATCCAAGCGTGAGAAATTTGTTCAGCCACCCCCTCGGCGTCATGGGCCTTTACATAGCGAGCCCAAACCGTGTCGCCATCAAAAGGGAGGATAGCGACTGGAAAGAAGTCGATTTCGGCGACCAAGCTTCCACTAATAGTTCCGGCCCTTTTAGCGGCCTCTGCAGCGCTCCAAAGAGAAGTCAGCGTCCTGTACCAGACTTCATTCACTAGCTTCCCGTTAGTGAGATCTGGAGCAGGCCAAACTATCCCTGGAGGTGGAAGTTTGCGTGACACGTTAGCAATACGAATGTCGAACCGCCCCCACGCGTGATCGTACTGTTTGGGTTGAGAAATTTCGAAGCCGTGAGTTGCTAGAACGTCTTCGTAGTCCTCGATCAGATTGGGGTATTGCGAGGTTGATAGTACATGCCTAACGATCGTATCGCCACCCATTTTATCGTGATACGAAATATCGACACCCCGACAAATGCGTCCCTCCTGTCTAACGGTAAAGACGCGCGGAGCAGAGGTTGTGGACTCATCGGACATCAACTTTAAAGCATGGGCAAAGTATTGCGTAGACCCATCTTTGGCATATCTAGGCCATTCATCGTACATGTCAAATAGGACATATTCCGGCCGCCGACTAGAATTAGCTTTCAGCCAAGCATCTAGAGAAGCTGGGCCAATGTGCGCGACAGTCTGACCAAGAAAGAGTAGCGCGTATCGCTCATATTCGCGAGTGTCGATGGCAAAGTCCTCGAATTTGCCGGGTCTGAATTGTATATTTGCGCCGCCTGTGCGCTGCCTGGCAGCTTTCGCCCGCTCATTCGCAAGGTTGATCTGTTGTGTGGAACAATCCAATCCAAAGTAACGGAATTTCGTCTTGCATCGTTCAGCGAGCCCAAGAAGAATGGAGCCATCACCGCATCCGACATCAACAATAGTGTTAATATCAAGTCCCTCGATGAAGTCCGCGATTCGCCGAGAAGCGAGCTCAGTGTCCTGATTGAAGGTTGGAAAGGCCCTTCGGACAAAGTGCCGAATCGAGTCGTATTCGGAATGTGTGTCTTGGCCAGGCTCGTATACACCCACGTAGAGGAGATCTACCAGACGCTCCTTATCGAACTTGGGGTTCCGCGGAAGAGCAAGAACGTACAGAATCGTATGGCTAGTTCTATCAGATTGAATGACATCACCTAACAATACGCGAAACCTTTCTGCAGTCTCAAGATCTGCGACGAGACAGACAGATGAAATGCGCAATCCATCGCGGATTGCCGACAGATATTCGCTGATCTTGTCTGGTTGCTCAAGCTGATGCACTTGAGGGCTCAGATTAAGATCGTTGAGAAGATCGTTTAAGGCGGGCAGATCGGCTGCTTGAATCGTCGAGAAGACGGCTAGAGGGCCCGTCCGCATCTCTTTCGACACAAACTCTTGGAGATCAGATATATCTTCGAAATACCGGTTCCAATTCGCCATCGTCTATGCGGGGTCAATTCTCATAAGTCACCGCGCCGCGGATTGCGCTCCTTATGGTGATCACGAATGCTACAGACTCCCATAAGACATAGAGTCCGCAGCCAATGGCAACAATAGGAAACAATACGCAAAAAACGTACATCATAATTGGCTTCAATCACCTGAAGCATCTACGGAACGGTCGTATAGGTACCCCATGATATATCCGGCCACACTAGCGCTGAGGCCTGCCAAAATTGCTGGTATACCGAATGGTTCTCTCCACACAGTCTGCCATAAAATCGATGTCACGCCGCCCCCCAACATAGCAGCTACGCCAGCCGTCGGTCGTACGGCATCCCAGTAGAGCGCAATCAAAAACGGCAGAAGAACTGTTGGAGCCCAAATCGAATAGCAAATAAGGAGTCCATCAATAATAGAAGGAGAATAGACGGAGACCCAGACAGAAGCGACCGCTATTAATAATACGCCGAATCGACTCAATTGGAGCGCAGCTCGATCGCCCAAATTGCGTCGTACGTCGATGATGTCCCGAACGAGGGAAACCGTTGCGGAGTTCAACACCGATTCTTGGCTAGACATTACGATCGCGATGACCGCCGCCAGAAGAAGTCCGAAGATGCCGGGCGGCAAAAGTCGTGACCCAAGCGCGACGAATGTGTCATCCGGGGCAATGTTCGTTGGTACGAAATCATGAGCCAAAATACCTAGGGAGGCAACGATCGGAAGCCAAATTACGCAGAATACACCGGCTGCAACAAAGCCGAATCTGGAAGCCGAGGCTGAGCGCGCTGCGAGCGCCCGATTGGTATATGGTGGAATCAATGTCTCACCGAACAAAAACGAGATAGCGACGCCGAGCATCTGCATTGGCGTTAGTGCTGAAAAACCGCTTTGCGTAAGATCACTCGCTCTCGATGTCAGGTCCTCTACCCCTCGGGGACTCTCGGAGAACGCGACCAGGAGCATTGCGGGAATAATGAGAGTGTACCAAGTGAAATGCATCGCGTCTGTGGCGATGACCGCACGAACTCCGCCAGTAAATGTATAAGCAGCCGTGAGCATGGTGATCATGGCGACAGAAGTGAGAAGCGACCATCCCGTGACTGCGTGAAGAAGCATACCGGCCGTTTTGCCCATCACTGCAGTGAACCCAATACAAAGCCCAACGGAAATAACACCTGACAGGAAGTGGGCAAATCTGCCGTATCGCTTTTCCATTACGTCCCCGATGGTATGGCAATCGGTGAATCGGTTCAATTTTGGCGCAAAGATGAGCCCGCATAGAACTGTCTGCAGTCCGTACGTCAGAGCCAGAACATAAAAGGCGTAACCGCCTGTGTAGCCCTTGCTAGTGAAGCCGACGGAGAAGCCAGGGCCAATTATTGTGGCTGCAAGACTGGCAAAAACCATTGCTCCTGGAACCTGCCGGTTACCCACCGAGAACTCCGAGAAGGTCCGTGTACGTCGGGTGAGGTAAGCGAAAATGGCTGTTGCCAGAAAGTAAAACGTGATCGCTGCGAGATCCCAAGCCGTCAGATTCAACTATCCACCTCCGCTCGGTCTGTCTCCGTCGCTGGGCAGCACCAATAAGCGGCGTGCGTTTCCTATTGACAGTTCTGTTGCCATCAGTAAAATGCGAGCGGAACCGCCTGCCTGATACATAGGAGAAAGTACCAGTGGGATAAGTGTAACAGGGATGTCCTGCAGCAAGCAGTTGCACCGTGTTGTGTGTAGGTCTGCGCTGTTGCGCCACGTAGTGATTCGGTTCCAGCTCTGAGTAGCGTGTTGTTCGTATGCTCAGAGCCGGGACTGAATCACTCAATAACTCCGGCAGAAGGAGATCTTTGTGATCAACGCTACCTTATCGGATGCACGGAATGTTCTAGACATCTTCGACCGGATGGGATTGACAACCGAACAAATAGCAGAGCTACTTGAATCAAAACTCGTAAACGACCTTCTTAGCATCGCGAAACATGGTGGTCTCAGCGTCATCGACCCGAACGCATACCAAAAGGCTCTAGGCATTGACCCGTACGTGTTCCGAATCCGATTGGGTGTATCCGGCAACACAGATCAGATCGTAGCGAGCCTCGGGTTGCCGGTCGAGAATAGTTGGATCAACCAGGTCAATTTTCCGATTAATCCACGGGACAGTCAAGAAATAGTTGACGTTGAACTTGTCGATCCTGGTCGCGCTTTCACTAGGAAAGAAGGCGCCGCCATACTCGCCGAGACCAATCTCACTGCTCCAACTCACGAACACGCGATTAGATTCGCTGAACAACATCCGACCAACCTCAGCCCAGTGCAAAAGCCGTACATCCTATTTATTCAAGGGCGCGAAGCTGATAAGAGCATTTTTCGGCATCTTTATTTGCACCGCACCACTGAAAGAACAGTCATTTGCATGGGGAAGTTAGATTCCGACTATTCTGATGAATACGTGTTGGCTGGTCTGCGCCCACGTCCAGCATCATGGTGACACGGCACGACTTGGAGAGCTTGATCCTGATTCACGCTTTGGCCATAAGTGGACCCTCTTTCGGGAGCGGTCCGCTTTTTTTCGTCACTTGGATCACAATCCGACCTGTGGCACTATTTTGATCCCGAGACTGTTAGTGAGAGCTTATTGACCGCACCCCGCTTGAGTTTCTCGTCTGGATCGAGGTACTGCCTTGTGGTGTCCAAATCGCTATGCCCCATCAACCTCTGCACCGTCACGATGTCGCACCCGCTTTCAAGGAGACGGGTCGCATACGTATGCCTAAACTTGTGGAGCGTGCCGTTCGTCACTTTGGCGGCATCCGCGATCTCTTTCAACCGCCGCAGTAAGTGGGTCTGCCGGTTTCCGGCCTTAGTCGGGAAGACCCAAGCAGCTGGTCGTGGGAGCCGTCGGAGAAGCTCCGCGAGCTCCCTTGGAATCGGAAGCAAACGCTCCTCGTAATCCTTTGGCGAAAATCCCAGCTTACCTTCGCCACTTACGCGAATGGTAGCGTTATCGAGATTCGCAAGATCCAGATCCGGCCAGTTCAGGAAGCAGAGCTCCTCTTCTCGCAGGCCAGTGAGCAGCAGAGTGGCGAAGGTCGCCTTCTCATTTTCGTCGCATTCGGCGAAGATCCTATCAATCTCTTCCTGGCGGTATGTCGGCGGACGACGCTTCGCCTTGACGCGGGGGTCCTTCAGTTGCTTGAACTTCGCGCAAGGGTTGGTGACTGGCAGATTGCGTTCCCGGATCAAAAAATAGAAAAACGTGCGGAGAACCGCGATTTCATAATTAATGGTGCGGGGAGTTATGGGCCGATTCGGGTGCTGCTCGCTGCACTCCACGCTCCGCGCTGACTTATAGTCGTCTACGTCGGCCCGCGTGATGGCCTCCACGAAGGTCTTTGCGCCCAGGATGCGCGTGATGTGGTCAAGGACGATCCCGTACCTCTGAACTGTCCGGGGTTTGTCTGGCGAATGTACGCGGACATGCTGCAGGAACATCTGCATCGCGTCCGACAGAAGTGTGAGTGGAACCTCGGAAGCGACCATACGCTCGCTTTTACCGCCCAAGACCTGTTCCCCCAGAAGCTCGTTTCGCTTGCGCCGCTGCGCTTCCATCGCCTCGCTTGGCGTTTGCCCGGCTAGTTCGCGGCGGCGGCGCTTCCCCTCCCACCATTCCACGAAATAGTGGCCCGGCCGCTTGTCCCACGCATAGCGCGCGCCTGCTCGCTTAAGTGATATGAAACGCCAGACGCCACTCGACTCGCGCACCTTCTTGATGATTCGAACGCTTTTCTTTGCTGCCACGTGCGACCTCTTGGTGTCTGTATTGGCCGGTTTAACCGACACCAAGAGCCTATCACGACTTTCAAGTGTTTGAGCGCGTGGGTCTTAAAAAATCCTGGCGGTGAGGGTGGGATTCGAACCCACGGAACCCGTGAAGGTTCAACGGTTTTCGAGACCGCCCGATTCAACCGCTCTCGCACCTCACCGTCTCCTTAATTTACCATTTTTGAATCACCGCCAAAACTGCATCCTGATGGCGGGGTTCGATGGCCACGACCAAAGAGTTGGATTACCGCCGTCAGCACTATCTGCCGGCGTTGAAGGTGTCGCAGGCCGATAGATCGCCCGAATTTAGACCATTCTGAAACCATTCAACGCGCTGTTGCGACGATCCATGGGTGAAGCTCTCCGGACGAACGTGTCCGGTTGACATTTTCTGTAGACGGTCATCGCCGATCGCCGCGGCCGCGCGCAAACCCGCCGCGACGTCCGATTGATCGATAATGCTTCGCTGACTGGTCGATTTACCCCAAACACCGGCAAAGCAATCTGCTTGCAGTTCCAGCCGCACGGAGAGAGGATTCGCGTCGCCGGGATTGTTCTCCCGCAACCGCCGCACCTTCCCCTCGATTCCAAGCACCTTTTGCACATGGTGTCCGATCTCGTGCGCTATGACATAGGCTTGCGCGAACTCGCCCGGAGCTCCGAAGCGATCTTTCAGGTCATCAAAAAAGCCCAGATCGAGGTATATTTTTTCATCCCCCGGACAGTAAAAGGGTCCCGTGGCGCTCGCACCTTGACCGCACGCGGAATCGATGTAGTCACGAAATAGCACTAACTTAGCTCGCCGATAACGTGCACCGAGTAAATTTTGCCAAGTCGATTGCAAATCATCGAGGACGAAAGAGACGAACTGGACCTCAGTGCTGGCAGCCTCGTTGGAAACCGGGCCGGATCTCGCGGCTGGACTGGGCGCGGCATCCCC
Source organism: uncultured Acidobacteriota bacterium (assembly GCA_902826605.1). Taxonomy (GTDB): domain Bacteria; phylum Acidobacteriota; class Terriglobia; order Bryobacterales; family Bryobacteraceae; genus Palsa-187. The sequence continues at coordinate 86,638 of CADEFM010000016.1, read as the reverse complement.
AGTGAAAAGCGTGAACAAATTGCGATCAAACACAAAGCTAAGGACCAACAGGACTAGAAATCCTCCAATTCCCAATCCCCCGCCCAACCGCATCCCTGGAAAACCGCCTCCGCTTCCCCGGCGGTCTTCAATATCGTCACTTACTCCGCCTGGTTTCCATAGCATGAATTCATTATGGTGCAATTGGCGGCCCATCGCGGACCTCAGTTGAGGACACCGCATTTGCGGCGTTCGGGCGTCAGATGACTAAACTCGGACACGATTGTTGGCACGCGTTGATCATTGCACGCGCACAGTAGCTACGGTTGTTGGCGTGCTTCCTGGTTCCCAGGAGCGTCTGTCAAAATGCTTGGAAAAAAATGCAGTGATCTGATGACCATAGATATCGAATGCTGTCTGCCTACGGACAAGGTACAAACGGTTGCGCAGACAATGAAAGCCCAGGACATTGGCGCCGTGCCAGTGGTGGACAGTCCGCATACTCGGAAGTTGATTGGGATTGTTACCGACCGGGATCTCGCGCTAAAGATCGTGGCGGAGGGCATGGACTCCCGCGAAACCACAGTCGAGCGAGTCATGTCCCAGGATATGGTAATGTGCAAGGCCCAGGACGACTGGCAAACGGCGGTGGATGCAATGGCCAAACACCAACTGCGACGAATTCCCGTAGTGGATGATCACGGTCGTGTCGCGGGCATCATCGCGCAGGCAGATGTGGCAACGCGGGGTAAACAACCCGAAGCCACTGCCAAGGTGGTTGAAGAAATCTCCAGGGTTGCGTAATCTGGTCTGCGCAGTACCGCCGCAGGAGTCGCCTATCATATGAATTGGCTGCTAAATTGGCTGCTAAGTTGGCTTCTGCGGCGTCGCGGAAAGTTATGCTGAGATCGCCTCGCGGTGGCGCAAACCGCTGAGCGCCAATCCGTACCTGCCGTGCACACCGGTCTTCTCAAAAATGTGCTTTAAGTGAATCTTGACCGTGCCGGGGCGGATTCCCAGGTCTTGAGCTATTTCCTTGTTCTTAAAACCCTGCTCCACCAATTCCAGCACTTGTTGTTCGCGCACGGTGAGTTCGCTGCGGGGATAGCGTTCGGAACGGCCAGAATCACGAAATACCGAATCCTCCATCCAGCTCCGTCCCGCCGCCACCGTCCGCAAACACGCCAAGATCGTGCTTACGCCAGCAGTTTTTCGAAGGATTCCGCGAGCCCCGGCTTGCAGGAATCGCAGCGCTTCCGCTTCGGAAATGGAACCACCCCACACCACGATGCCGGTGGTTTCAAGTGGGTCAAGACCAGTCGTATTGGACGCCCGCACACCGCTTAACCAATCCAATATGGCCTGTATTCCAAAGGCCTTGTCCACAACCATTACTGACGGCGACATCTGCGCCACCACGCGCGCAGCCTCGGAGAGGGATTCCACGGAAGGGCCGAATTTGAGATCTCCACTCTCGTCGATCAACGTCCGCACTCCTTCTGCCGTTACCGGCTGGGTGTCGCATATACTGACGTTCCGGCGGGACTCCGGATTCCATTCCCCCGCGGGCGCAATTGCGGTCTCAGGGTTGGGGGAAGAAACAGGCTCGGTACTGGTAGCGGTAAACATGTTCTCTCGTTGCTCTCCTCTTCATTCTCGATGGCCTTCATGGCGAAGTCTGGGGTTTCGTTATCGCCTCCAAGACATTGGGCCTTTGTTGGGCTCGTTAACTTTAGATATCTTTTCTTATCGCCTAGGCGTACTACTTTGTTAGTTAGTGGGGAAACGCCATAAGTCCTCTCATGCTATGATCGGGTCTAGTCGATTTACTGCTTTGAAACTCATACCAATCCGGTTCTGTTCCCATGGCAAATCGTGAGGCGTCCGCCGCAAGGCGGGCTGTAATCGTCAGCCCGGACGCCCAGGTAATCGGGGAATTAGAGCCTTTGCTGGAGCGTCAGGGCGTCCGCCCTGCGCGTCTGCCAAGTTATCCCTCTCCACGCGATCTCAACCAGATCGTCATCGACGGATCCGCGCATGCGGTATTTCTGGACGCTTCTTCAGACCGCGACCAAGCTTTCCACCTGCTGGAACAACTGGTGCGCATGGGTCAGCGCGTCCAGGTGGTCGCCCTGCTGGGAGGCAACGATCCGGACCTAATCCTCCGCTGTCTTCGAGCGGGAGCCGTGGACTTCCTGATTCGGCCCTTCACCATGGACCAAGTGGAAGCCGCAGCCGACAAAATTTCTCGAGTACAGATCGGAACCGATAGCCCCAGCAAGCAACCGACGAAAATTTTCGTGGTGATGCCAGCCAAGGGCGCATGCGGCGCCACCACGATTGCCTCCAATCTCGCATATCAGTGGAAACGGCTCGGCGCGAGCCGTATTCTGCTGGCGGATCTAGATCCTCTCACCGGGAATCTGTCGTTCCTGCTGAAGACGAAATCAATCTACAGCTTCATGGATACATTGCAGCGCTCGCATGAGCTGGATCAGGATCTGTGGGGTTCGATGGTCAATAACGTCAATGGCATCGACGTTCTTCTCGCCCCGGAACTCATGACGGAAGGCGCGGGCGACCTCCGCGATCCCTCGCCCATCCTCGATTATGCGCGGCATATTTACGATGTGGTAATCATCGATACCGGCAGCGTTTATGGCGAGTGGAACTTGAATCTGGCGCGCGTAGCGAGCGAGCTTCTTCTGGTGACTACCAATGAACTCCCGGCACTACAAGCGGCCCAGCGCGCAATGTCGTATCTCGACACTAATCGCGTAGGGCGCTGGAAGATTCGGCTAATCGTAAACCGCTATCAGCAGGATGTGGGCTTGAGCCAGGAAGTGATCGGTACCGCGCTTCATACGGAAGTGTTTGACACCCTGCCCGACGATTTCGACGCCGTGCAGAAGGCTCTGCTCGACGGCAAACCCATCCCAGCGAGCACGGTGCTGGGTAAAGCGATGGTGCAGTTCGCCAATCGCTTTGGCACCGTCAAGGAAACCGCCAAGAAGCCTTCCTCATTAGGCAGTTGGTTAGGGCTCTTCTCCAAGACCTCCAAGTAGGGCGCACCCCGAACGTGACGGCAGACGACGAACTCCAGAAAATCCCCGGCGTGAAGCTGGTTCATCAGGCCCCCTTAGACCGATACACGCGATTTGGCATCGGCGGAAAAGCGCGTGTTCTAGCGGACGCAGACAACGAACAAGCGCTCGCGGAGGCCGTGAAGGCGCTGAAGGCGAGCGGCGAACCGTTCACCGTGATTGGCGGCGGCACGAATCTGGTGGTCAGCGATGAAGGCTTTCCCGGAGTAGTGCTGCGCTACACCTGTCCGGCGATTGATATTGACGGAATCACGGTCCACGCGGCTGCCGGAGTAGTATTGCAGCACCTGACGGATCTGACCGTCGCGCGCGGATTGCGCGGTCTGGAAACCATGACGGGAATCCCTGGCTGGGTGGGCGGCGCGATCTACGGCAATGCCGGAGCCTATGGCCACTCCATCCACGAGCGCGTCAAAAGTGTCCGTTATTTCGACGGTACTGGGATCCATGAGCTTGGCAACAGTGCCTGCCAATTTCGCTACCGGGAGAGCGTCTTTAAGCTTCGCAAGGACTGGATTGTGCTCTCCGTCACGCTGGATTTGGATGCTGCCGACGCGGCGGAGTTAAGCGCAACAGCTACCGGCATTCTGAACATCCGCAATGAAAAATACCCGCCCACCATGCGTTGCGCCGGAAGCATTTTCAAAAATCTGATGTTGAACGATTTGCCTGCCGCGGTGCGCGCGGAGCTTCCCGAACGCGCGGTTCGCGAAGGCAAGGTGCCTTCGGCATACTTCCTGGAGCTAGCCGGCGCGAAAGGAATGGTGGAGGGCGGCGTCCGCGTAGCCACGTACCACGCCAATCTCATCTTCAACGAGGGTGGCGGCACGGCCGCACAGGTCCGCACACTCATCGAGGAACTGAAGCGCCGCGTTCGTGAAAAATTCGGATTCGAACTCGAAGAAGAGGTCCAATTCATCGTTCCATTCGCAGCGATGCGATGATCTTGCCTTCTTGCAGGATCACGATTTCAACACCACCGTCCGACGAAAGGTCCGCCGGGGCTTCGACATCGATTTGTAAGCCATCTCCTGAACTGTCCTGAACACCAATCACTCGCACCTCAATCGCGTTGAAGAAAACCGTTACACTGGCGGCGCCGGCTACATTTAAACCGCGCACTGCAAGCGAAACCGGCATCCCTGGCGCCAGGCTTGCCCCATTCAGCACGGTCAATGAATTCGGAGTCAGCCGCCGAATGCGATGATTCTCAGCATCGGCGACATACAGCGTGCCATCCGGTCCAAGCGCTACGTCCCACGGGAAATTAAGTTGCGCGCCGATAGCCGGACCGTTATCACCTGAAAATCCAGGGGCGCCTGTTCCGGCGATGACTTCGCCCGTACCGATTCCGTCGGCGTGCAAGCGTAAGACTTGGTGGCGGCCGGTGTCGACGACGAATACGTCTCCGTTCGTGTTCACCGCAATGCCGCGCGGGATGGTCCATAGGCCCGGCGCAAGGTAGGTGATTTGGCCCGTACCCAGATCCATGCGACCCACCCGCGCTGCGTCCTCCTCGGTGAAATAGAGTTGATCGGGCTGGCCTGGCGCACGTCGGTAAGCCACGCCACGAGGACCCCCTAAATCACCAATCAATGTGGTGACAACGCCGCGAGCATCCGCTTTACGAAGGCGGCCATTGCCCGTGTCGGCGAAATAGAGCGAACCGAAACCGTCGAGCGTCAGTCCCCCCGGCGCATGCAAAGCGGACTCCAGCGCCAGTTGGCCCTCGCCGCCTTTTCCAGCGACGCCGGTACCCGCGACAACCAACATCACGCCAGACGGTGTGATCAGACGCACTTGGTGGTGGCCTGTGTCCGACACGTACACGTTACCGGCTCCATCCACAACTACCGCCGAAGGCTCCAGTGGATCTGTCTGGGCACCGCCCGCGAGCGTCACGATGGTTCCATCAGGCGCGGCGCGCCGTACACGGCGATTCCCGCGATCAGCAATGTATAAATTTCCAACGCCATCCATGGCGCCGCCCGTGGGCTGGTTCAGAAGCGCATCGCGCGCGGGACCTCCGTCTCCATGGAACGATTTCCCGTTCCCCGCACCCAAGCTCCGTTCGGATCGAGCCGTCAGAACCCAGGCCAGTCCACGATTGGCGTCGGTCACCCACAACGAGGAATCGTGGGCAAGCGCAACATCGGTTGCGCCTCGCATCTCCACTGTTGGCGATCCGTTTTTCGGAAGTCGCACCAGGTTCCCTGTCGCGGCCTCGGTTACATGCAGGACGCCCCCCGCGTCGAACGCGACTGCCGTAGGCGTGTTCGCGTGCGCAACGGTAGTGATCAGTCCATCGGCAACGCGCCGGATCACTCCATTTTGACTATCGGCGATGTACACACCTGTGTGGTCCGCCGTGATACCAGCGGGATAAGCGAGCCGTGCGTTCACCGCTGCATCGCCGTCCCCTGAATAACCCGCATTTCCAGTCCCGGCCAGCGCAGTGATCGCCCCGGCGTCATCGATGCGATACACCCGGTGCGCAGCGAAATCGGAAACGAACACGTGGCCTCCCATGCAGGCGACGTTGCGCGGCGCGGAGAGCGCGATATCCTTTGCAATATGGGTGATTCGGTTTCCCCCTTTCCATGACACCCCGCCCGACCCTCCACCGGCAATTGTGGTGATGGTGCCATCCGGGGACACACGGCGCACGCGGGCATTGCCTAAATCAGCGATGAACACGTCTCCACGCTCATTCACCGCCAAACCATAAGGAGAATCCAGTTGCGCCGCCACGGCTGGTCCTTCATCCCCCGAGAAGCCTTTCGTGCCCGTACCGGCGAAAGTCGTGATCACCCCCGAGGGAGAGATCTTGCGGACTCGGTGCGCGCCTGCTTCCGCGATGTAAACGTTGCCCTCGAAGTCTGCGGCCACCCCCTGGGGCTGGCGCAAGAGGGCTACGGCGGCGGATCCTCCATCACCGTTCCAGCCGCTGCCGGCGACCGTATCGATCATATAGACCTGACCAAAGGATACGGCCGCGATGGCTAGAAATCCGAAGATGGCATGATCCCGCATACATCCAACTCCTATATGAGTTAAGTGCGGATTCCACAGGAAAACTCTCTCGCTAAAAGCGATGAGAACAGCATGCTCATGCGTGTCTTACGTTTTCTCCCCCCGCTATTTATCTTTTCCGTACTCGTGTTCGGGCAAGGCCGTCTGCATCTCAAGAGTCAGGATATCGACACGGGCGCATCGCATGGCTCGCACGTGCTGTCTGCCGGCAGTGGACATGTGCTGCTGCAATTCGATCAACCGCCCACGCCCGCTTTGGTCAAGGCACTGTCACGGCGTGGCGTCCGCGTTTTGGCGGACATTCCGGAAAACGGTCTGCTGGTGTCCGCGCATCAACCCGTCAGTCTGGACGGTTTAAACGTGCATTTCAAGACGTCTCTGTCGGCTTGGGACAAGATCAGCCCGCTCATCCAAGTTGAGGCCCCCGCCAACGCCTTCTACATCGTGGAATTTCATCAGGATGTGGATATGAATTTGGCGCGCTGGCTGATTTTGGCGGCAGGGTTGGAACTTCATGAGAACCCAGATATGCAATCGCATCAACTATTGACAAGCATTTCGCCGGTTGGACGGCGATGGACTCTTACCCGTCTGCTCTCGCGGGACGAAGTTGCGTATGTCTTCCCGGCATCGGACGAACTCATCCACGGATTTCCTGTCCGGGCCTGCGAAGGTGCATTGACCGCAAACGGAACAGTGGCGCAATTGATTCAAACTTATGGATCGGGTTGGGACGGGCCTGGGTTGGGCGCCGCCAACCTGGCGTATGTGTTCAGCATGATGACAGCTCAGTTAGACCCCGCCGCGACCCAAAGTGAGATCCGGAGGGCGATGGCGGAATGGTCCAAGGCCATCAAGATCTCCTGGATACAGGCAAGCAACGGCGCGGGCGCCCAGACAGTGAACATCCTATTTGGCGCGGGCTTTCACGGCGACGCCTACCCGTTCGATGGGCCCAACGGCGTGCTGGCGCACACGTTCTATCCAGCGCCGCCCAATCCGGAGCCCATCGCAGGGGATATGCACTTTGACGGCTCGGAGTCATGGAGAATTGGCTCCAACCTCGACATTTTCAGCGTCGCTCTACACGAACTCGGCCATTCACTCGGTCTGGGACACTCCGATGATCCATCGGCGGTGATGTACCCGTATTATCGAATGGTGACGCAGCTTTCAAACATGGATAAAGCGTCGGCTCAAACGCTCTATGCCGTACAGGGCGGCACCACAACGAGCACGCCGACGAACCCTGTGAATCCGACGAATCCTGCCAATCCGACTACGCCCACGGGCGACAAGACTGCGCCAGCGGTTACGATCACGACTCCCTCCACGGCTACTTTCGGGACGTCCAGCGCATCTTTCGTGCTGCGTGGCACGGCAAGCGATAACATTGCGGTAAGCGCCGTCACATGGGCCACAAACTTCGCCAAGTCGGGTCCGGCCTTGGGAACGGCGAGTTGGACAGCGTCCGTACCACTGTTGGTCGGCATGAATGCGGTCACCATTAAAGCCATTGACGGAGCGGGCAATACAGGGTCCCGAACTGTAGTCATCACCAGAAGATAGACCAAAATTCAACTCCCCTCCATCCAGCTGTAATATGGTTGTAACAAATGAATCGTTACACTATTTAGTAAGTACCATATGAAAAAGATCCTGCTCATCGAGGACGACGCCGATCTCTACTCACTGGTTCAGTACAACCTTGAAAAAGAGGGGTTTCAAGTTACCGGATCCCAGACGGGCAAGGGCGCGCTGGAGTTATGCCGCAGGGAGCGGCCGGACCTGGTGATTCTCGACATCATGCTGCCTGACACAGGGGGCCTTGAAATCTGCAGAAGCATCCGTTCGCATCCGGACCTGGCCACCATCCCGGTGATTTTCTTGACCGCAAAGGCCACCGAAACGGATCGCATCGTAGGTCTGGAACTGGGCGCAAATGACTATATCGTCAAGCCGTTTTTCGTGCGCGAACTGGTCGCACGGGTGAAAATTCACTTCCGCGGGCAGACCCCGGCGGCGAAGGTGCTGCGTTCGGGCGAACTGGAAGTGGATCGGGCGCGCTGTATCGTCAAGCTGGGGGCTCGCGAGGTGACACTGACCGCGACGGAATTTCGCCTTTTGGAATTCTTGATGAGCCGGCCGGGCGTCGTTTTCAGCCGAGAGCAACTTCTCGACGCCGTGTGGGGCCATGATCGCGCGGTTACCGACCGCACCGTGGACGTCTACATTCTGCGGCTTCGGCAGAAGATCGAAGAAGAAGGCGGCCCCACGTTCATCCGCAGCGTGCGCGGCTTTGGTTACAGCTTCAATGTGGAAGTGCCCCAGGAGCAATTTCAGTAGCAGCTGGGACGTTTACATCACTTCACGTCGAAGCGGATGTTCAAATAGGTGATCTGCTTGGTTTCCTTCACCGCGTGAGCGACGCCGGGCGGGATGTAGATCACATCTCCTGCCTTGATGGTGCGTTCCGTGCCGCCACGAATTCCGGTGCCGGTTTGCTCACCGCGCGCGTCGCGTTTTGCATCGATCATTTCTCCGCCAGTGACCATAACGCCAGAGCCCTCAGTGACCACCCAAATATCCGTGATCGCTGGATGCAGTAGTGACCGCTCGCCTGCCGTGATGCGCCGTATGTTGACAGTGAACTTGCCCCCTTCGAGGAGACGCAGGCTTTGGATCTTCTTCGCGTCCATGTCTCTATTGGCGGCGAGGAGCTGCGCGAGCGGGAAATCCACTGCCCTATCGAGAGGCGCGACGAAGCCCCCCACCAGTCCCGACTCCGGCAACTTTTGAGCCATCCCGGTCACCGCGACGATGGCGAACAAACTCAATGCAAGTGCTCGCATATCATAACTCCTCTATTACAAACCCAGCGCCTTGGCCGGATTCGTCTTTGACATCAAATCAATCTCGTCCTGCTTCAGACCTTCTTTACGGAGCAAGTCGAAATAAGTCGCCAGCCCGTCAGGATGCACGGGATTGCCTGGCTGTCCAAGATCGCTGGAGAGAATGCAATTGGCGGGACCCAACGCGCGGATCGCTTTCGCGAAATCGGCGGCCGATGAGCTCTTGTTTGCCCCGATCAGATTCCCGTATACAAACTCAATCATGGCGCCGTCACGAATCGCTTCCTGCATCTGCGGAATCGACATGCGAATGGGAGGAGCCATGGCGTGCGTGACTACCACGTGCCGCACGCCTTGCCGCTTGGCTTCCTTCACCAGCAAAAGACCTTCCTGCGCCGAAGAATGCCCGGTTTCCATGGTCAACTGGTTCTTTGCGATCAACGCGATCACGTCTCGCACCGCAGGCAGCAACTGGCCGTCCTTCGAAACGGACACAAAGGGGCGGCTTGATTTCTCATACCGCGCGGCATTCTCCGAATCAAACGTCGGGAACCAGACGACTTTGCCATATCCTCCGGCCATCATCACCATACGTTCCACCGCTGCCACATTAATGCCGCCCACGGAGCGGTTTAGATCGATCCCACCGAAGATTTCGATCCCCGGAACTTCTTTGCGAACAATGTAGGCCAACGCTGCGGTCGATTCGTAGTGATTTTTCAGCACCAGCCCGCGCATGCCGCGCACCTTGGCCAGCTTCGCCAAATCGATCGCGTCAATCGAACGCGGCGTGCTGTCGGGAGTGCTGTGAGCATGAATGTCGATCACGCCGTCCAGACGAGCCTGGCCCATTGCCGCAGTCACGGCGAAGCACAACGTTAGAAACAATCGCATGGTTTGTATTATCCCCTTAAAAGGTAGCGATGGGATTCAACGGCGAGCCCGTTCCGCCGCGAATCGGCAGCGGCGCGGCCGTCAGCAGGAATTCCCAACGCTTGCGTGTGGCTGCGGCTTCGCTCAATGCTTCCAGATCGCAATTGTCGAATAAATGGATACCCAGGTAGAGCAGGGCGAAATCGTGCACGGCTCCGCGCAAAGGCGCCGGAGAGACGTATTGCGGGTGATCGCTGCCCAACAGTGCGATGTCACGCTTCTTGAGCCACGGTATGACCGACGGATCCAACCCTGCCGAGCGGCCACCTTCCGCGCGCCCCCGCAGCCACGGTCCGGCAGCCTTGCGGCGAGCCCACACGCCGGTACGCACGAAAAGCGCGTCTCCCGGCCCCACCTTTACGCCCGACTGTTTTTCCCAAGCTTCCAGGTCTTCGACGTAAATCGGCGTGCCAGGCTCCAGAAAAGGAACACCCTTCAGGCGCGGAATATCGATGAGAACACCCCGCGTGAAGATTCCGCTCTTCAGGTTGTGAATCGAATTCTTCGCATGGCCTTCCTTCAATACCATATCCGCCTTCGGCGTATAGCCATTGAAAAAAACGCCGGCCGCACTTATATGGGCCAGCGAATCCAGGTGCGTGTGGGTGATTCCGTGATAGTCGATAGCGATGCGATCGGTACCGATGGCCAGCATCGTGTGCTCGTAGGGGTTTGGATTATCGACGGCTTTGACCGTGTCGGCGTCGCTCGCCAGCGAAACGGAAAACCCTTCCTTCACTAGGCCCGCGGCCTGTTTCCGTTTCGCGGCGTTAATCAGATTGAGTGTGCCTAACTGGTCATCCTTGCCCCAGCGTCCCCAGTTCGACAATTCCTTCTTCCAGCGCTCATACTCGGCTTCCGTCACATTGTGATTGGACACGCCAACCTGTGGAAAGAGTTTGAGGGCGCCGAATGTTGCCCCCATCAGCACTACGCAAAGAATCGCCGTTCTAGTTTTCATAGTGCCTCCCGCTCACCGCACAGCGACGGGCGCGACCGTCGATCCCGTACCTCCCTGAAGCTTCAGCGGCTCCAGAATGAACGCGAATTCAGATACTTGTTGAGCGGCCAGTTCATCCAGCTTCAAATTCTCCAGCAGATGGATGCCATTGATTGCTAGCATGATCTGGTGGACCGGCAGACTGATCTGCTTATCCGGATTGGGGGAAATCTCCACTGGAGCGGTATCTCCGCCCACCAACATCGGGTCCTGCCGCGCCAGCCACTCAGCCGCCGCGACTCCGATTCCCGGGTTGCCTTTCGAATAGCGCGCGTTGTCAACTCCCCACAATTTGCCCCATCCCGTGTGGATGACCACGGCATCGCCGGGTTCGATTGTGATGTTCTGCCGTTTCAACGCAGCCTGCAAATCCGCCACCGTAATTTCGTAGGTTTCTGCCAGTGCATCGACGCCCTTCAGCGCCGCCACGTCGATCAGCACGCCGCGCGTCATCAGGAAGCCGACGTTTTCGATTCCCAGTTTGGTGAAACCGTTGCGCGTGGAAACTTCATCCATCTTGAAGCAGTTGTACAAACTGTTGCCGACAGTCTGGTGGCTGAAGCCGTCGAACTGCGTGCCCACCTGTCCCATCTCTCCGACGATCAGTTCTTCGTTCGATCCGCGCTTGTTGCTTTCCTGAACAAACGTCGTCCTCTTGGTAGTGAGGCTGAAGCTGCGCCCCGCTGAAAGCGGCATGGATACGGACAGCGCGCGTCCCAGTTCAATTGCTTCCCCCGTTCGAATCAACCGTGCGGCGCGGAGCACGGTCTGCGGCTTCATGTGATTGGCGGAACCGCGCTGATCGCCAGCCCCCCATTTGGATGGGCAGCGCGTCGAATCAGGCGGCGGCTGCCAGGATTGAGCATGAAGTGCGGTGGTGGCCAGCGTGAATATGCAGAAGGCCAGAGTGCGAAGTTGCATGGCGGGATCCTCGACCCCTGATTCTACTACCGATTCGTGAAGCTGGCGCCGCCCTCCGGCCGGGGGGCTTGCCCGCATGCGAGAATACGCTCGTGTTCTCCGGATTTCCACCCGCAGCATTTACTTTCTTCCGTGCCTTGGCCCGCAACAACCGGCGCGAGTGGTTTCAACCGCGCAAAGAGATTTTCGACACGCAAGTGCGCGCGCCCATGCTGGAACTCGTCGAAGCGCTCAACGCGGGTCTGCACAAGTACGCGCCCGCGCATGTGAACGATCCCAAGAAAGCGGTTTACCGAATCTATCGCGACACTCGTTTCAGCAATGACAAGACTCCATACAAAACCCACATCGCCGCGATCTTCCCGCGCCGCGGATTTGAGAAACACGTCTCCGCTGGTTTCTACTGCGGAATTTCTGTAAAGGGCATCCAGGTCGCCGGAGGAATCTACATGCCGGGACCGCCGGAATTGCTTGCAATCCGGACTTGGCTCGTGGAAAATCATGAAGAATTCCGCAAGGCCGCACGCGGACCCCGTAAACTGATGGGCGACTTGCAGGGTACGGCGCTGCAGCGCGTGCCCAAGGGATTTTCCGCGGAGCATCCTGCCGCGGACCTCTTAAAGATGAAGCAGTGGTTATACTTCACCACTCTCGACCCGAAGCTGGCGCATTCGCCGAAGTTGGCCGGCGAACTCCTGAAGCGCTTCAAGGTCATGCTGCCTGTAATCGACATGCTCAACACACCGCTAAAATCGGAGCGCAGCCGGCGGAACTTCTTCGACGAGGCCTAGTGCGCGGCGCGTAATACTATCCGCCACCATTAGGTGTAAAATTCGTAGACATGCGAATCGAATTCTGTCTGAGCATCGCTCTGTGCGCGATACCTCTATGCGCGCAAGATCACGCGGGTCAGTACACGCAGGCTGATATCGAACGCGGCTCGCGGCTGTACGCTTTGAACTGCGCTCTGTGCCACGGGGTCAACGGCGACTCCATCTCCAACGTGGACCTGAAGAGCGGCCGTTTCCGCAACGCCACGTCCGACGAAGATCTCGCCAAAGTCGTAGCCAACGGACTGCAAGGTACTGCCATGCCTCCGCATAAGTTCGACACATCGGAGATGACGGGCGTCATCGCGTACATCCGCTCCATGCGCGACTACGGAACCGGAGCGGTGGCCATTGGAGAGGCCTCCGCCGGCAAGGCTGTGTTCGAAGGAAAGGGCGCGTGTCTCAGCTGCCATCGCGTAGGGGCAGCGGGCTCGCGCGTTGCGCCCGACTTGACCGACATCGGCTCCATTCGCTCCGCGAGCGCACTGGAACGATCGTTGCTCGATCCTAACGCCGCCATGTTGCCTATTAACCGCTCCGTGCGAATTGTCACCAAAGCGGGCAAGGTGATCAACGGCCGCCGCCTCAATGAAGACACGTATTCGGTGCAATTGATGGATGAGAAGGAAAATCTGCTCTCGCTCAATAAAGCCGACCTGCGCGAATACAAGGTGATCACCACATCGCCCATGCCGTCCTTTAAAGACAAGTTGAGCGCGCCGGAACTGGCCGATCTGCTGGCGTATTTGCTCACCCTGAAAGGAATCAATTAATATGACCGTGCGTCCCTGGCTTCTGTGTCTGATCCCAATCGCCCTTGCCGCTCAGGTCACTTCCGACCAGTTGGTGAACGCCGCGCTGAATCCTAAGAATTGGGTCACCTACAACGGCTCCTACATGAGCCAGAGTTACAGTCCCCTCTCGCAGATCACACCCGGCAATGCTAGAAACCTGGAGCAAAAATGGGTGTTCCAAGTGGAATCCCTGCAGAAGTTCGAGAGCCGGCCCCTGGTGGTGAACGGCATCATGTACATCACGCAACCACCCAATGACGTGGTTGCACTGGACGCCCGTACCGGACGCGCTTTCTGGATTTACCGCTACAATAATTCTCCCGACGCCCGCCCATGTTGTGGATCCATAAACCGGGGCCTGGCGATTTCGGGCGACACGTTATTCATGGCCACGGTCGACGCACATCTTGTCGCGATCGACGCCCGGAACGGACGTCCTCTATGGGACGTTAAAGTGGCCGAAGCGGCAGCCGGCTACGCGATGACCGTCGCGCCGCTGGTCATTAAGGATAAGGTGGTGGTGGGCGTCGCGGGCGGCGAGTATGGCATTCGCGGCTTCATCTCGGCCTATGACACCAGGACCGGGAAGGAAGCCTGGAAGTTCTACACCATCCCAGGTCCCGGTGAACCAGGCAATGAGACATGGGAGGGCGACACCTGGAAATACGGCGGCGCTTCCATCTGGGTGACCGGCTCCTACGATCCCGATCTAAATTTGACCTATTGGGGAATAGGCAACCCAGGACCGGACTGGAATCCAATCCAGCGCAAGGGCGCGAATCTGTACTCGGATTCGGTGGTCGCCCTCGATCCGGATACAGGTAAGCTCAAATGGCATTTTCAGTTCACGCCTAACGATCCGTACGATTACGATTCCGTGCAGGTACCGGTCCTCGTGGATACAGCGTGGCGAGGCACCGCGCGCAAACTGATGTTATGGGCGAATCGGAACGGTTTCTATTACGTGCTGGACCGAATCACGGGCGAGTTCCTGTCTGGAAATTCTTTCGTGAAGGTCACCTGGGCTAAGGGTCTTGACGATGCAGGAAAACCCATCCTGACGCCGCAGCCGCCGGGCACTCCCGTATACCCAGGCGTGCAGGGAGGCACAAATTGGTATTCCCCGTCGTACAGCCCCCGCACCGGTCTGTTTTACATTTCCGCCTGGGAAGATTACGCAAGCATCTTTCTTCCACAAGCCAACGAATACAAGGAAGGGCAGCGATTCACGGGCGGCCGGCCGGTTGCCCCAATCGCCGGCGCGAACAATCCCAGCCTGCGCTCTGGACAGATTAACGTGACGACGGAGGCGCTGGGCCACGGGTCGGTCATCGCTATCGACGTGCGCACTGGCCAGAAGAAATGGAAGTTCGACATGATCGACGTGACGGACGCGGGCATCCTGACTACTGGAAGCGATGTTCTCTTCACCGGAGGCCGCGAAGGCTATTTCCATGCTCTCGATGCGCGCACCGGAGCTCTGCTGTGGAAGGGCAGCGTGGGGGGACAGGTTTCAGCAGCGCCCATGGCTTATGAACTGGACGGCAAACAGTACATCGCCGTGGCTGCGGGGCACGCAATGTTTGTGTACGGCCTGCGAGAGTAATCTCAAAGCCGATTTTCGCTGTATACTCGATCCCATGCGTGACCAAACTCTTACTCGACGCACAGTGATTGTCGGCGCGGCGTTCGTGCCACTGGCGGCACTGACGGCCAGCGGGCAGACACAGAACGCTGCTCCGAAGCTCGCACTTTCCGCCACTCAGCGGCGCACTCTCGAAGCCATGCTGGACCGCCTTGTGCCCAAAGACGAACTTGGGCCGGGGGCAGTGGAGATGGGCGCGGCCGAATACATCGACCGCTCGCTTGCGGACGCTCTCGCCACGGAGAAGGTCGCGTTCCTCGCGGGGCTCTCACGTACGGATCAGTTCGCCACAACGTCGCAGGGCGCGGGCTTCGCCGAACTCTCAAGTGACAAGAAAGACGCAGTGCTCACCGCCATGGAAGCCGGGCGCGCCGAGGGGTTCACGGACGCGCAGGGATTCTTCAACCGCGTGCGGCGGCTGAACCTGGAAGGCATGTTCGGCGATCCCTATTATGGCGGCAACAAGAACTTCGCGGGCTGGGACCTGATCCGCTACCCTGGCGCAAAGCTCGCCGTCAGTCCCCAGGATCAGAGGATGAGCGCCGCGCCAACGCCGGTGCGCGCGTCCGTATGGGGACCGCAGCATGGCCACTAACCTGAAACCCGTGGATGTCGCGGTAGTGGGGTTGGGGGCGGCTGGTGGAGTGGCCGTTCTGCCGCTGGCGCGCGCTGGCATGAAAATCGCTGCGCTCGAGGCCGGAAGCTGGATGAAAACCACCGACTTCAAGGCCGATGAAATTTATAACAACGTCCGCCGGCGCGTGACTACGGGAACCAAGGTGTGGGATGAGATTCCAACCTTCCGCACGGATCCGGGTCAGCCCGCCCGCTTGGCCGCCACGGTTCCGCCGATGATGAACGCCGTCGGCGGCACATCCATCCATTTTTACGCGAACAGCTGGCGCTGGCAGCCGTGGGATTTTCAGGCCCGTTCGGAAACCATCAAACGTTACGGAGCAAGCGCATTGCCCAAAGGAACCACGCTTGAAGACTGGCCGCTCACGTATGCGGATCTGGAGCCCTATTACGATTTGATCGAGTACGAAATTGGCGTCTCCGGCAAGGCGGGCAATCTGCAAGGCAAAATCGACGCCCGCGGGAACATCTTCGAAGGGCCGCGCAAGCGCGAGTATCCCATGCCGCCGCTGCGTGACACCGAGTTTACAGACCTGATGCAAAGCGCGGCCCGGAAGGCCGGGTTTCATCCCCACCGCTCGCCCGCCGCGATTAATTCGCAGACGAATAAGGGCCGCTCCGCATGCGCGTATCACGGGTATTGCGATACTGGGGGCTGCCACATCAACGCCAAGAACTCCACGGCGGTCACCACCATTCCCGAAGCGCTCAAGACCAAGAACCTCACCATCTATGAGCGCGCCCATGTAACGCGCATCGTGGCGGACGACGCCGGCAAGGTCACCGGTGTTCTGTACGTTCGCGATGGCCAGGAATACTTTCAGCCCGCCGCCACCGTCCTGCTTGGATCGTACACCTACGAAAACGTTCGCCTGCTGCTGCTTTCGAAATCGAAGGCGTTTCCGAAAGGGCTCTCGAACAATCACGGCCAGGTGGGGAAGCACTACATCGGCCACTGGGCGGGCCGTGAAGTAATCGGCCTGTTTCCATTCGCCTCAACATCTGGTGGGGCGCAAATGCGCAGGGTGTGGTTGTCAACGATTGGGCGGACGACAGTTTCGATCACGCGGGCCTCGGCTTCATCGGCGGCGCGAGTCTAACCGTTAATCATGAGGTCCATCCCATTGCTAGTGCGGCCATGCCCACCTTCGGACGCCCTGCGTGGGGTTCCCGGTGGAAATCCTTCGTCAAGGAAAACGCAGGCCGTTGGATCAGTTGCTACGCGCAGTGCAATTCCCTGCCCTACGAAAACACGTGGCTGGATCTGGACCCTGAATTTAAGGACAAACTGGGCGATCCGGTGATCCGCATCACCAGCGGTCCGAAAGAGAACGAACCGCGCGCCAGCGCCCACGCGGCCACCAAAGGCGAACAATGGCTGCGTGCGGCTGGCGCAATCGAGGTGGTGAAGATCCCCCACACAGGTCCCATTCTTTCCACGCACGCTGTAGGCGGCACGCGCATGGGTGATAACCCGGAAACCAACGTCACTGACAAGTGGGGCTTCTCACACGAGGTTCCGAACCTTGGAATCCTGGGCGGATCGGTGTTGGGTATCCACGGCGCGCGCAACCCCACCGAGACCATCCAAGCGCTGGCTTGGCGCACCGCCGACCACCTCTTAAAAAATTGAGCACTATGACCCTTTTCTCCTGTTCATTATGGAGTCCGACGAGGAGCGTCGCGCCCAAGATTCAATAAAGATTGACCCGCCTTTCGCTCTCAGGCGATCTTAATACGATTTGCGACAGCCACGGCGTCTGCAAAAAGGGTTCGTGGCATCGACTCTTGTACAATCAAGCGAACGGATGCCTTCCCCAACAACTCCGGCCGACCAGACCCAACTCAAGCGTTCCCTCGGTCTCTTCGATTCCACCATGCTCGTCGCCGGGTCGATGATTGGCTCGGGCATCTTCATCGTCTCGGCTGAGATGGCGCGCAACGTCGGCAGCCCTGGATGGCTGTTGATATCGTGGCTGATCACGGGAGTGTTGACGCTGACCGCAGCGCTCTCTTACGGAGAACTGGCGGCGATGATGCCGCGGGCGGGCGGGCAATACGTGTACCTGCGGGAGGCTTTTTCTCCCCTGTGGGGGTTCCTGTACGGCTGGACTTTGTTCATGGTCATCCAGACCGGTACCATCGCGGCCGTAGGCGTAGCGTTCGCACGCTACCTCGGCGTTTTGTGGCCGACGATTTCGGAAACCAGTTACTTGATTCCACCACTGCACATATCCGCAGGCTATGCGGTGTCTCTTTCCACGGCGCAATTGATGGCGATACTGGTGATCCTGTTCCTCACTTGGACGAACTCGCAGGGCATCAAGTACGGCAAGCGCGTGCAAAATTTTTTCACCGTGGCGAAGCTCGGATCGCTGCTGGGGCTGATCGCGGCCGGCATCTTTCTAGGCTGGAATCGCGAAACGGTTGCGGCGAATTTCGGTGATGCGTGGACAGCGCGCGGCTTTATTCCGGTATCGCCTGGACTAACGCCCGAATCTATGTTCGGTCTGCTGGTTGCGCTGTGCGTCGCTCAGACCGGATCTCTATTTTCAGCCGACGCCTGGAACAACATCACCTTCACTGCGGGAGAAGTTCAAAACCCGCGCCGCAACGTTCCGCTATCGCTCGCCTTCGGAACGGGAATCGTCATTGCGCTGTACCTGCTCGCAAACGTGGCGTATCTGGTGGTGCTGCCGCTGGCGCAAGTGCAAAACGCTCCGCTTGATCGCGTCGCCGCTGCAATGGCGGGCGCGGTCTTCCCGGGTGTGGGTGCGGTGCTGATGGCAATCGCTATCATGATTTCGACGTTCGGATGCATCAACGGAATGATTCTCGCCGGCGCGCGAGCGTTCTTCGCCATGGCGCAGGATGGCCTGTTCTTCCGCCGCGCAGCTTCCATCAACAAGGCATCCGTGCCAGGCGCGGCACTTCTATTTCAGGCCTTATGGACCGCAGTATTGGTTCTCCCCCGGACTTACAACCCGGCCACCCAGGCTTACGGAAATCTCTACAGCAATCTGCTCGACTACGTGATTTCCTCCGCGCTCATCTTCTACATCCTGACCATCGCCGGTGTCTTCGTCCTGCGCAAACGTCGTCCTGACGCCGAGCGGCCTTACCGCGCATTCGGCTATCCCGTAGTACCTGCCCTTTACATCGCTGGCGCGGCCGTTATTCTCGCCCTGCTATTCGCTTATCGTGTTTCCACCACATTGCCGGGCCTCATCATCGTAGTCCTAGGAGTACCGGTCTACTTCCTGTTCCGCCGCGCGGTAAACTAGAGAAAATCCCGCGCGGAGGAAATCATGAAAAACCTGACATTCTTGCTGGCCCTACTTGTGTGCGCCTATACCGCGTTTGCCGATCAGGTCACCATGAAGAACGGTGACCGAGTCACGGGGGACGTGGTCAGCAAGGACGGCGAGAACCTCATCATCAAGAGCACGCATTTCGGAACGGTGACACTGCCCTGGGCGCAAATCGATTCGATCCGGACCGATACTCCAGTCACCGTAGCTACCTCCGACGGAAAAACAGTGAAAGCCAATATCGAAACGCAGGGCGGGCAGATCCAGGTGACGACTTCGCAGGGAGCGCCCGCGCAACGCGTGGCACCAGCCGATGTTGTGGCCATCCGCAATGATGCCGAGCAACGCTCCTATGAACGTCTGCTAAACCCCGGCATACTGGACCTGTGGACCATCACCGGCAGCATTGGCATCGCGGGCGCCAAAGGCAATGCTGAAACGTCCACCTTCACGACGCCCTTCAATTTCGCACGTGTTTCGAGCACCAGCCGGACGACTGCTTATTTCAATTCCATTCGATCTTCGGCCACCATCGGCGGAGTGAACGCGAGGACCGCGCGCGCCGTTCGCGGCGGGTGGGCCTATAGCCGCAACCTGGGCGCCAAGATCTTTGCGAATGGATTCAACGACTACGAGTACGATGAATTTCAATCCCTGGATCTGCGCGTCGTGGCCGGCGGCGGAGCGGGCTACCACCTGTGGAAAGGTGAAACTTCACGGTTGGATGTGCTGGCTGGCCTCGCGTGGAACCGTGAATCTTTCAGTCCTGCCAACGCGGCCGGTTTCACCAGGAATTCGGTGGAGGCCTATTGGGGGGATGATTTCGGATATAAGCTCGGCAGCCGGACCAGTCTGGTGCAAAGCTTCCGAATGTTCAACAATCTGAGCAATACCGGCAACTATCGCATGAACTTCGACGTTGGGGCCACTACCCAAATCACGCGGTGGCTGAATTGGACGGTATCGCTGAGCGACCGCTACTTAAGCAATCCGGTGCCAGGCCGCAAGAACAACGATCTCTTGTACACCACCTCATTAGGATTTCAATGGGCCCGTTAGATCTTGGAACAGGGTCGCGATGCGAAGCTGTTAGTGGCTAGCAGTACTGGAACTGATGCGCATTTCCTTTCGTTGTCCAGTTAGTGAAACTGGTACATGCGAGTGTTCCGCTGCTCACGGAGTTAATGTAGAATTACGGGGTATGCGTGGGAGGAACGCATCATGAAATGGGCTACTGCCCTGGTCATCATGATTGGCGCCGCTGCGGCGGTGACCATTTATTGGGCCGTGGGTACGCTGCAAAGGCCCGGTTCGCCGGTCTCCGCAGCTGAGCAAATCGAACCCCCATTGGCGCCGCCACCAAGATTGGTGCAGCGCCCTCCTGCTGTTGTGCCCAGTGTCGGAGAACCGCTCCCGGAAGAGCTGGAGGCAGCCGTCGCGGCCACAATGACTCTCCCTTTGGAGGTGCAAGTACCCCCCGCAGCAGCACCCTTGCCGTTTCCCCGGCTCGATCAAATTCCCATTGGAACCGACAAGGAAGACATTCTGAAAACTTACCGTGAGCCGACAGTTCGCTCCATTACGAGTGTGCACGGCGATCTGCTGGAAACCTATGTGTACTCTTCTGGATCGAATCAGGACACCTGGTTGGTGTTGAGAAACGGAACCGTGGCCGCGAAGTTCTCCACTCCTCATATTCCGCGGCAACCGTAGACTGACCACCGGGAGCGGTAAGCTGAAAAGATGTTGCGGCCCATGCGTTTTCGTCTGATATTGGCTCTCTTGTCGCTCGTTCCGTCGTTGAACGCCGCCGACGTACTGTACGAGGGCGCGCGTGTCATCGTAGATGCGCGCCGGACACCGCTCGAAAATGCCGCGCTGCTCGTCAGTGGAGGAAGGGTTGTTCGAGTAGGTTCCCAAGGATCCGTGAAAGCGCCGAAAGATGCCGTACGGGTGAACCTCAGCGGCAAGACTGTGATTCCGGCGCTGCTCGACACGCATATTCACATCGGTTATCAAAAGGATCTCGCCTATGCCGCAGCCAGCTACACGCGGGACAACCTTGCGGATCAATTGCAGCGATATGCTTACTCAGGTGTGGCGGCCGTGTTATCGCTCGGCACCGATCCCGGCGAAATGCCTTTCTCTCAAAGGGTGGAGCAGGAACGCACCGGCGGGACTCTGTTGCTGCTGGCCGGAAAAGGCCTAGCCGGTCCGAACGCAGGACCTGGCGATGCGGCATTGAAACCATCCGCGTGGTCCGTTGCAACAGAAGCCGAGGCCCGGAATGCTGTGAGACAAGAAGCCGCCCGTGGTGTGGATTTCATTAAAGTCTGGGTAGATGACCGTGGCGGCACAGTCAAGAAAACCCCGCCAGAAATCTATCGCGCTATCATTGATGAGGCTCACAAGCGCAAGCTTCGTGCCATCGCGCACGTGTTTTATCTGGATGACGCTAAAGATCTGGCGCGCAGCGGTATCGACGGTTTCGCCCACTTGATTCGCGATAGAGAAGTGGACGATGAGATCATCGCGCTCATCAAACAGCATGGCATCTTCGTGATGCCGAACCTGGGGCTAGCGGCTAGCCGGACACTGAGCCCTGCGTCGGCCTGGCTGGATGAGCCGTTATCGCGCGAGACCACTCCGCCCCTGATCCTCGAAAGGATGCGTGCCACCTTCGCAAGCCGCACTCCCCAGGCGCTTGAGAATTCCAGACGGGTGTACGCTTTAATGCGACGGAATCTAGCAAAACTCAACTCGGCGGAGGTGAAGATCATTCTGGGCGGAGATTCCGGTGCGATTCCAGATCATTTTCATGCCTTTACGTCCCATCGCGAACTTGAATGGATGGTGGATGCTGGAATGAGTCCCGCCCAAGCGCTCACTGCCGGCACGGCCACTGCGGCCGAATTCTTGCGCTTGAAGAACCGCGGTACGCTCGAAGCGGGCAGAACCGCGGATTTTATTGTGTTGAACGCCAATCCGCTCGAAGGCATCGCAAGTACTCGCCAGATCGCGGACGTCTATTTGCACGGAGAAAAGGTAGATCGCGCTGCACTGCGCGCAGGCTGGAAATAGAACGCCAGCTCCGCTGGCCATGCTTCACCACCTGGGAAATTTTGGTGTCTGGAAGGAGACGAAATGAATGAAGCGCGGCGGCATGTCCTGCTCTGGGTGGCGCCAGAATTCCTGAAATCATCAGGCATGATACAACTGTTTTCGGAAGCGGGGATATTCTCGCTGCCGGAAAATGAAATGGAGAATTACATCCGTGCCGCCGTGGGCGCTGGGGGCTTTGCGCTGACTGGAAAGCTCGCGGACGTCCACCATGGCTCGGGAGTCTGGATTTCTCCGGTCAACGTTCCCGGGTTGGAACTCATGGTCCCCTGGCATTACGTAAAAAGCATCGTGACGGCTGAAACTCCACAAGCTTCAAGGATATTTGGTCTCGCGACAAACCTGTCTCAGGTCAAGCCGGCCGGCGGAACACAACCCAAATAGCTGATCCGAAGCGGGCTCTGGAATGATACTTATGCGTTTCGTCGCGCGCCCCAAATTCCACGCTTCTCATTGCTACACTTGTTAAGGTTATGTTGACGAGTCCTGCCGCGGACCCCGATCTTAGCGAACTGCCAGTCCGTCTGGAAGTCAAAGATTTAATCCGGGCGTTTCGAATCATGTACATGTCCCGGCGCATTGACGACCGGGAAATTCTGCTAAAGCGCCAGAACAAGATTTTCTTTCAGATTAGCGGCGCGGGCCACGAAGGCATTCAGACGGCGGCAGGTATGGCGTTGCGTCCCGGGCATGACTGGTTCTTCCCTTACTACCGTGATCGTGCCCTCGTGCTCGCCTTGGGAATGAGCACCGAGGACATGCTATTGCAGGCCGTCGGCGCAGCGGACGATCCGTCGTCCGGAGGGCGCCAGATGCCGTCGCACTGGAGTTCCTCCAGGCTGCACATCGTGTCCCCCTCTTCCGCCACGGGCACGCAATTACTGCCCGCAGTAGGCTGCGCGCACGCCAATCGACACCTGGAGCCGGCATCGGACGCTGTAGTGCTCACATCCATCGGCGAGGGCGCCACCAGTGAAGGCGAATTTTGGGAAGCCGTCAACGCAGCGTGCCTGGAAAGCCTGCCGGTGTTGTTTCTGGTGCAGGATAACGGCTGGGCCATTTCCGTCCCCGTGGAACATCAGACTCCCGGCGGCGATATTTCCAGGCTGGTAGCGAATCATCCCAATCTGCGCATCTTCAAATGCGATGGGACAGATTTTACAGCTTCCTACTACACCATGGCCGAAGCCGTGAAGTACTGCCGCAGCGAACGAAAACCTGCTTTCGTTCACGCGTATTGTACGCGCCCTTATTCACACTCCCTTTCGGACGACGAGAAGCTCTACAAGACTGCGGCGGAACGCGCTGAGGAAGCGCAATCCGACCCAGTCAACACTTTTCAGGAGTGGCTCACCAGAGGCGTAGTCGCGCGCGGCGATCTGGAGCAGATCATGCAGGAGGTGGACGCTGAGATCCAGGACGTGGCCGACCGTGCTCTAAAAAGCCCCCAACCCACTTCCGGCAACGCACTGCGGCACCTGTATTCCGAAGTGAGCCCCACCACAAGCGCGTTCGAAACCGAACCCCGCTACACCGCGGACGTCCGCACCATGGTGGACGAAATCACGCTGACCATTCATGAGGAGATGGCCCGCAATCCGAACATCCTGGTGTTCGGAGAAGACGTGGCCGATTGCAGCCGCGAGGAGAGCCTGAAAGAGGTGAAGGGCAAGGGCGGTGTGTTCAAGACCACGCAGGGCCTGCAAACCGCTTACGGTTCCGCGCGAGTGTTTAACACGCCTATCGCGGAGGCAGCCATTGTGGGCCGTGCCGCCGGCATGGCCATGCGCGGACTGAAACCGGTGGTCGAGATCCAGTTCTTCGACTATATCTGGCCCGCCATGATGCAGATTCGCGACGAGCTTGCGTCCCTGCGGTGGCGTTCGAACGGCGCGTGGAAAGCGCCGCTCGTGATCCGCGCCGCGATTGGAGGATATCTGAACGGCGGCTCGATCTATCACAGCCAGTGTGGCGAATCGATATTCGCTCATATCCCAGGCATCCACGTCGTGTTTCCCTCGAATGCTCAGGACGCGTGCGGCTTGCTGCGCACCGCGATCCGATGCGACGATCCCGTGCTCTTTCTGGAACATAAGCGTTTGTACCGCGAACCTTACAATCGCGCCCAGCACCCTGGACCCGATTACATGATCCCCTTCGGAAAAGCCAAGATCGTGAAACCAGGCGCCCGACTCACTCTAGTCACCTACGGCGCTCTGGTGCAGAAATCGCTCCAAGCCGCTGTGCAAATTGAGCAGCTGCACCCAGGATGGAGCATCGAGGTTATCGATCTGCGGACGCTCAATCCCTACGATTGGGCCGCTATCAAAGCATCCGTCGAGAAAACCAACCGCGTGATGGTAGTCCACGAGGACACGCTCTCCTGGGGCTACGGCGCCGAAATATCCGCACGCATCGCCCACGAGCTTTTCAGTTCACTCGACGCTCCCGTGGGGCGTGTAGGCGCGCTCGATACGTGGGTGGGTTACGCTCCCTCGCTGGAGAACGAGATTCTTCCACAAGTGGAAAACATCGCGGAAGAGGCGCTGAAAATCCTGGCGTACTAAGCCAGCTTCCGGACTATCGTAAACGGCAGTGTTACGACGGACCAGACCAGCGCCAGCACCCCTCCAACGGCGATCCCTATGATGCGGAACGGCAACAGGATCACCCAGACAACCGGATAGAGCACGAGCGCCAGAATCGCCAGCGGCCAGCACAGGATAAACAGAATGCACCAAAGCACGAAGGTCAGCACAATGTACTCCCTGAGAAACAGTACGAGTGCCTGCCGTCAAAAGTTCGCGGTGTTTTTGTCGTGCTTAGTGGTCCGCTGATTCATCCTTCGAGCCGCAAGGAAACCGGCAACCGCCCCTGCAAGCCCGCCTACAATCATGGCTATGAAATACATCCCGATGACGATATATACTCCGCCGTGAGGCGCGTCACTAAAAAGCATTAGCCCCACCCAGAGCACGAAAGTCGACGCCACAAGGGTACCGATCATGCCGCCGGTGGAGATGGATATTACGTAGCGCGACAGGATTCGGTAGCGCTTGAGAAAGTACAGTCCTAAACCAATAACTACACCAAGAAGCCACCCAAGTACAATGAAAGAAAACGGTGTTCCTTCAATAAACGGCATAGTTCTCCGAGTCACGCCTGCGGCACCCGACGCGGCGTCTGAATTGCCGCCGCCAATCCAAGCAGACTCATCACCATCCCTGCGCCCGCGTCGGCCGCGTAGTGATAACGCCCGTACACCGTGGCGATGGCCACCGAAAGTCCGTAAAACGCCATCCCCCACCCGATCCATCGCCGTCGCTCGAGCGTTGCCAGCAGCCCCCACGCCGCGCCAAACGCGGAGGCTACGTGCGCGCTCGGGAAGACGCTCGAATGAATTCCATAACCGCCCACGATCGCCAGATTCACGCTTCGCATCAGCGTTGTTACGGACGGCAAATCCTGGTTTGGCCACACGATGCGTGGAGGATCGGAAGGAAAATACGGAAACAACGCGTAGCAGCCCAGCGTCGCGGCCAGATATGCCAACCACAAGCGGTCCAGATGGGCGCGGCAATCATTGAGAAACAAGATCGCAAGCGCGACAGGCGCCACCGCGTACACCAACAAGTAGCATAATTCCAAATAACCGGGCAGGATCGCACCCGTACTTTCAATGGCCGCGCGCAGGCCTGCGGTGTCCAACAGCCAGCGGTCCCACCCGATCCAAGCTCGTTCAAGCGATCCGCGTTTGGGTCCCGTGAACCAGTCCATCTCCCGATAAGCGGCCAACGTGGCCAGCAAGGGCAGCCAGTCGCGCACCACGTTGTCGCGCTGGCTGACGGCAAACACGGCTCCGGCGATTCCCAGGCCCAGCGCCAGCGCGCGCCACGGCAAATCGATAAAGAAAGGAGCGATCGCCGCGACATAGGCGAAGTAGACCAGAATCAACGCTTCCGAATGGCGAAAACGCGCCACGGAAATCCTCCAATTTCCAACGATGATTGGAATTGGTGAAACGCGTCCTGGCCACCCCTTGCGGAGAGAGAACGCCTGCACCGCTTGCTGCAAAATTAGGTTAGCACCACCTGGAGTCCCGGGATTCCTTCACACCGCGTCCGCGGCATGATAGGAACTGCGCACCAGCGGGCCGCTCTCCACGTGTTGAAAGCCCATTTCGTAACCCAGGGCCTTCAGGCCCGCGAACTCGTCCGGCGTCACGTGGCGGATGACGGGCAAATGCTTCAAGGAAGGCCGCAGATATTGGCCGATGGTCAGGATGTCCACCTTGCTCGCGCGCAGATCGCGCATCACCTGATGGACTTCTTCCATGTTTTCGCCCAGTCCCACCATCAGTCCGGACTTGGTCGGAATCTCCGGATTCCGCTGCTTCACGTATGCCAGCATATCGAGCGAACGTTCGTAGCGCGCGCCCAAGCGCACCTGCCGGTACAAGCGCGGCACGGTTTCCGTATTGTGATTCAGCACGTCGGGGTGGGCGTCTAGAACGATGTCCATGGCGAAGTGGGCGCCCTGGAAATCTGGCACCAGCACTTCAATGCCGCATCCGGGCACGCGGTCGCGAATCGCTTCAATGGTGCGCGCGAACAACTCCGCGCCGCCGTCCTTGCGATCATCGCGATTTACGCTGGTGATGACCGCGAACTTCAGTCCCAGGGTTTCGATAGCCTCCGCGACGCGGCGAGGTTCGTCATAATCTACCTCTAGGGGCGCGCCTTTTTGAACGTTGCAAAAGCCGCAGCGGCGCGTGCACACGTTGCCCAGAATCATGAACGTGGCGGTTCGCTGGTTCCAGCAATCGCCGATATTGGGGCAAGCCGCGCTCTCGCAGACCGTGTGCAGTCCGAGCCTTTGGACCAAGTTTTTAAGCTTCTGGTAATTTTCGCCCACCGGCGCGGGCGCACGCAGCCAAGCTGGGCGCGGCACGCGAGGTTGTGGATCGATGCTGACCAGCACTATTTCGATTGTAGCAGCCGCTTTTCCAGGCGATTCTCAATGATCCTCGATTCCTCGAATCCACGTGTCCTCCGGAAAAATTCGGGCCACTTCTGAAATGCCGCCCGCGGAATGAAGCCGATCAGCTCGCTCTCCGCGATGGTGGTCTTATGGCGGGCCGCTTCTCCCAGAACCGTGTCGTAGAGCGTGTCCAACGGAGTCTCGTCAAAATTGGTCAGGTTCATGGACACTTGCGTACAATCGAGCGACGTCAATCGAAGCCCCATGGCCTTCACGAATCGGAACCCGCCGGAAGATTCACGAATCCGGCGGGCGATATCCCGGGCGATATGCACGTCCTTCGTGGCCAGGTTGATATTGTAGGCGATCAGAAACTGGCGCGCGCCCACCATCACAGCTCCGGTTGTGGGATGCGCGGCGACGTCCCCGACGTCCGGAGGGCGTCCATCGAATCCGGCGCGGCGGGTGTTCTGCAATGCGCGCCGCTCGGGGCTTCGCGCGGCGAATTCATAAAAATACACCGGCACGCGGAAGCGGCTCCAGATCTCCTCCCCCGCGCGATGAGCCACATTGATGCAATCCTCCATCGTGGATCCGTTGAGAGGGATGAACGGCAGGACGTCCGTCGCGCCTACGCGAGGGTGGATGCCTTGGTGCTGGCTCAGGTCGATGAGTTCCGCGGCTTTCCCCACGCCGCGCAAGGCGCTTTCCAGCACGGCCTCTGGCAGCCCCGCCATGGTGACCACGCTGCGATGGTGGTCTGGATCGGACTCCCAACCAAGCACAGTGACGCCGTCCGCACTCTCCATTGCGCGAACAATTGCCCGTATGGTTTCAGGATTTCGGCCTTCAGAAAAATTCGGAACGCATTCCAACATGCTGGTACGATCATAAGAAGTGCCTGCCATCCGACACAACACCACCGTTCGCCACGAAACACGTGCGCCGAAGGCCAACGCCAAGAATGTCCGCAGGCACACCCTCGATCGCGTCTTGTCCAAAGCCGGTCTTAGCTCGCGCACGGACGCGCGAAGCTGGATTGGAGCGGGCCGCGTTACCGTCAACGGGATGAAAGTACAGTCCCCGGATTTCTGGGTGGATCCCGAAAGCGACCGCGTTGTTCTCGACGGGAAACCTCTGATTGCGAAAAAGAAAGTCTATGTTTTGCTCTACAAACCCAAGGGATATTTAACCACCTACAAAGACCCGGAAGGCCGTCCGACCGTCTACGATCTGCTAAACGGCACGGGAGAGTGGGTTTTCCCTGTGGGGCGTCTGGACCAGAACACCACCGGCCTGCTGTTGCTGACGAATGATTCCGCGCTTGGCGACTACATCACCAGCCCGCGCTCCAAAGTGCGCAAGACGTATCTCGTAAAATCTTCTCTCCGGCTTGACGACGAGCAGCTCGAACGCCTCCGCGCCGGCATCGAACTCAGCGACGGCCCCACCCGGCCCGCCGAGGTCACGCGCATCCGCGATTCTGAAAAATATACGTTCTTCGAAATCGTCATCACCGAAGGCCGTAACCGCCAGGTCCGGCGCATGGTGGAGGCGTTGGGCGCAAAGGTGCTCAAACTAGTCCGCACACGGTTGGGTCCAATTACGATTGGCGATCTGGAAATCGGCAAGTACCGATTTCTAACGCAGGAAGAAGTCAGAGGACTAGCGTCGTGATTCGCCCGGAAACTCCTCAGCAACTGGCCGAAGCATTACGCATGCTGGCGGGTGAGCATCGCTCCATCCGAATGGGCGGGAATTTTACAAAGGACAGATTGGGCGGACCCACTACCGCCGCGGCTGAAACCCTGACCACCGCGGGCCTGCGCCGCCTGCTGCAATACGAACCTCAGGATTTGACCGTGAGCGTCGAAGCAGGCATGCCCTTCGCCGAACTTCAGCGGACCCTCGCCGAGAAAGGCCAGATGCTTCCGCTCGATCCTTTCACCGGACCCGGCTGGGAAAGCGCGACCGTCGGTGGCGTCTTGGGGGCCAATCTGAGCGGTCCCCGCCGGCGTCTGTATGGGACGGCGCGCGACATGGTCATCGGCATGACCTTCGCCACTCTCGAAGGCAAGCTGGTGCAGACCGGCGGCATGGTAGTGAAAAACGTAGCGGGACTGGATATGGGCAAGCTCATGATAGGCTCTTTCGGCACGCTGGCTGCCATCACGTCCGTTAACTTCAAAGTCTTTCCAGTCCCACTTTTTTCGCGCACGTTCGTGATGGAGTTTCCCACGGTGAGCAAGGCCTTCAGCGAACGCGATCGAATCTTAAAAGGCCAACTCCCACCGGCCGCGATTGACGTCGTGAACGATTCTCGCGGCTGCCGTCTGTTGGTGCGCGCCACCGGCAACCAACAGGTGGTGGACCGTTTTTCAGCGGATCTGGCGCAGGCGCGCTCCTCCGAGGGCGAAGAGGAAAGCGCCGTGTGGCACGAAGTTCGCGAATTCACTCCGCGCTTCCTGGCAGCCAATCCCGAAGGAGGGGTAGCGATGATTCGAACTCCCCTCGCGTCCATGGGCGCGGAGATGGAGCGGCTAAAGGTCCCCTGCATCGCACGCGCCGGCTCAGGCGTTATTTATGCGCACTATGCCGCGGATCCTCCGCCAACGCAGGTCCACGACGAATCTGGAATGATGAAGAAGATCAAGCTGATGTTCGATCCGGAAAATCTGATGAATCGAGGGCGACTCCATGGCTACGTCTGAAGCCTTGCACGTGATCGAATCATCTGATTCCCCGCAGCAGGTGGACCTGGACCGCTGTGTACACTGCGGCCTATGCTTGAACGCCTGCCCCACGTACCGCGAACTGCATCTGGAGATGGACTCTCCGCGCGGGCGCATCTTTCAAATGAAACAGGTAGCGGAGGGTGCGCCCATTACCGACTCCTACCGCGAACACATCGACCTATGCCTCGCGTGCC
Source organism: uncultured Acidobacteriota bacterium (assembly GCA_902826605.1). Classification (GTDB taxonomy): domain Bacteria; phylum Acidobacteriota; class Terriglobia; order Bryobacterales; family Bryobacteraceae; genus Palsa-187. The sequence goes on along the minus strand of CADEFM010000016.1, from coordinate 56,571 downwards.
GCGGATGCGAATCGGCATGCCCTTCAGGCGTAAGTTACGGCCGACTAGTGGAAGGCGCGCGCGCACAGATTGAGCGCAATACGCAACGGCCGTGGCGCGAGCGCGTGATTCGCGACCTGGTTTTCAAACGTCTCTTGCCTAGCCGGACTCTGCTGCGAATAGCGGGCTTAAAACTCCGCTTCTATCAAGCTTCCGGCTTGCAGCGCTTCGTGCGCGGATCAGGGTTGCTTCGCGAGTTTGGAAGGCTGGGGGAGCTGGAAGCTCTCTCGCCGCAGGCCGAAACTCCGTTCTTTTTCGATCAGATCGGCCGTGTGTTCCCCGCGCAGGGAACACACAAGCACCGCGTCGCGCTCATGGCGGGCTGCATCGCCAACATTTGCTTTTCGCGTTTGAACGAAGCCACTGTTCGCGTCTTGCAGGCTAATGGCTGCGAAGTCACTGTTCCAGGCGGCCAGACGTGCTGCGGAGCCCTCCACGTTCACGCCGGCATTCGTGACACCGCCCGCGAACTCGCCCGGCGTAATATTGACGCACTGGCCGGAGGTGGCTACGACGCTATTCTCACCAACGCCGCAGGCTGCGGTTCCACGCTTAAGGAGTACCACGACCTTCTGGAGCACGATCCCGTCTACGCCACTCGCGCGGTTGAATTCGTCGCAAAGATGAAAGACGTTACCGAGTTTCTGGCCGGCATCGATTTGAATCCACCCATGGGTGAAGTGCGCGCCACCGTGACATATCAGGATTCCTGCCACTTGGCGCATGGCCAGCGCGTGCGCTCCGCTCCCCGGGAATTATTGAAGCGCATCCCCGGTCTCACATTCCGTGAAATGCCGCTCGCCGATATCTGTTGCGGCAGCGCTGGAATTTACAACGTGGTCCACACGGACATGTCCATGGCTCTGCTCGAAAAGAAGATGGCCAGCGTCAATTCCACCCGCGCCAATTGTGTCGCCACCGCGAATCCGGGGTGCATGCTGCAGCTGCGCGTGGGCGTGGCAAGGCACGGGCAAGGCCAGCGGGTCGTGCATGTTATCGAGCTCTTGGACGAGGCGTACGGGGCAGCCAAGAAAACAGACGCGGCAGACGCAAAACGCCTTCCTGTCCATACCGGTTGAGGATGAAAGACGCCAAGTGAGCGGCGGCAGCCACCGCAATCCAAAGCTGCCAATGCGAAAAGACTCCGCCGAACCCAAAGGGGCCTGCCATTCCCAAGTCTGAGGCCAACCTCCAGACCCCCAGCACGTACGCCATGAGTGCCACCGGCACCAACAAGGCCGCGGCCGCCAACGCTACCGCGCGATTCGTTCCGCGTGTATGGCGCAGAACACGGCCTCTACCCAACCGTACACGGACAATCATTGAAAGCTCATCAACTTTGAGTTTAGCAGCGCAGCGGCCTAATCGGATTCAGCGCCCCAGTGCAAAACTTCAGCAACTTAGGTACTATATTTCATCATCCGGCGCGTCAACCGATGTAGAATGGAAGGTAGAGTCCTTTGTTTTCAATAAGAGGAGATTCACCCGTGAGCGACCAAAATCAGCCCGCCCCCAGCTCCAGCTCCATGCTTTCGAAAGTTGTGCTGGGACTCGTCGTTATCGTCGGCGCCGCAGTCGGGTATCTGTACACTCAGATCAATCAGACTCGCACCGAAATCGCTCAGACGCGCGAAGCGCTACTGGACGAAATTTCCAAGATTCATGAGACTTCCGCGGTTACCACGCAGACCAGCCGGCGTTCCGTGGAGACGCTGAAAACCGAGCTCGATGCCGCCCGCCGTCAAGCCAGCCAACTTGCTGGACAGGCGAAAGAAGATGCCGAGAAGCACGCCGAGCAATTGGCTGCCAGCCTCCAGAAGGTCCAGCAGGAGCAAGAGAAGCGCGTCGCAGCCGTAAGCAACGAAGTGTCGCAGGTAAAGGAAACCGCCTCCGCCGCGACAACCAGGATTGCGGAAGTGAATACAGACGTCACCAACGTCCGTTCGGAAGTCGCAACCACCCGCTCCGAACTCGAAAAGACCATCGCCAATCTGAGGCAGACCCAAGGCGACCTGGGTGTCCAAAGCGGGCTCATTGCCACCAACGGCAAAGAACTCGCTGCGCTCAAAGCCATGGGTGAGCGCAATTACGTGGAGTTTAAGCTGGGCAAGACAAAAGGTCCGCAGCGCGTCGGCGACATAGCCGTGCTGCTCAAGAACGCCGACCCCAAGCGGAACCGCTACACCATCAACATCGTCGCCGACGACAAGACTGTCGAAAAGAAAGACAAGACCGTCAATGAGCCGGTGCAGTTCCTGCTTTCGCGCGCCACCCAGCCCTATGAGTTGGTGGTGAACGAAGTGAAGAAGGATCTGATCAGCGGCTACCTCGCCGCTCCTAAGGTGCAGCAGCAAAGAAACTAACTACCCCCCCCACGCCTTGGTATACTTTCCCCGTAGGCGTAGGGTCTTCACCCGAGGGCGCTCAATTTCGATTCCTGGCCAAATAGGAGAGGGAATCACTTTGGAGACGCCTGCTCAAACATCCGCTTCTGCTTCGAGCCTGCCGGTTCGCGCCCGCGTTTTCATAGCCTTCACGATACTGCTGGGCCTAGGCGCAGCAGGCGTTTCGGCGCTGAACTGGGATTCGCCAGACGTACTGAAGTTCGGCGCGTTTCTTTTGGTGACGGTCTTCGGCGCGGCATTGCAGATCAATATGCCGGGGATCGCAGGTACCTTTCCCATCACCTGCGTATTCGCATTACTTGCCTTGCGGGAGCTATCGGGTCCAGAGAGCGTGGCGATCGCCGCCGCTGGCGCGATTGCCCAAACTCTATGGAGTCAACCGAAACGCCGAAATCTGCCTGTGGAACATATGCTGTTCAGCGCGGCGACCACCATCCTAGCCAGTAGCGTCGCTGCGTGGGTTTTTTATCTTCCGTGGCTGACGCAAAATGAGCATGAACCCGCCATTTTGCTCCTGGTGGCCACCCTCGCTTTTTTCGTCGTTCACACGCTGCCCGTGGCCCTCGGGCTAAGCATCGCAGAAGGAGCTCCGCTCTTTTCCACGTGGCGCATGGGTTTCTTCGCAACACTGCCCTATTACTTCGGTGGCGCGGCAGTGGCTCAATTATTGAAATTCGCCGATGACATCATCGGATGGCAAGTGGTGCTTTTGAGCGGACCCATCGTTTATTTGATTTTCCGCTCCTATCGGCTTTACGCTTCCCGTCTGGACGAGGGGAAAAAGCACGCCGACGCGGTGGCTGCGCTGCACCTGCGCACGATTGAAGCACTGGCGCTCGCGATTGAAGCCAAGGATCAAACCACCCACGATCATCTGGCTCGCGTGCAGATCTATTGCCGTGAAGTGGGCACGGATCTCGGCTTGAGCGAAGCCGAAATGGAAGCGCTGCGCACCGCCTCTATCCTGCATGACATCGGCAAGCTGGCGGTACCGGAGCACATTATTTCCAAGCCCGGCCGTTTGTCCCCCGAAGAATTCGAGAAGATGAAGATCCACCCGGTTGTGGGCGCGGAGATCCTGGAGCGCGTGCAGTTTCCATACCCAGTCGCGCCCATTGTGCGTGCGCATCATGAAAAATGGGATGGCAGCGGCTATCCGAATGGTTTACGCGGGGAACAAATTCCCATTGGCGCGCGTATTCTCGCTGCGGTGGATTGCTTGGACGCTCTCGCCTCAGACCGTCAGTATCGGCGCGCCCTGCCCCTTGATGAGGCCATGGACGTCGTACAAAAAGAATCGGGCAAGGCCTTTGACCCCAGGGTAGTCGAAATTCTGACAAGGCGCGCCGTCGAACTGGAAAAGATGGCCAAGGCGAAGACAGCCGACGATCCCGGCAGGCTCTTGGCGGATGTGAAAGTGGAACGCGGCGAATCGCCGGCAGCAGGATTCGAGGCGCCCGCGCTCGGGGCGAGCACAGCCACCAAGCAAGGATCGCAGGATTTTCTGGCCTCCATCGCGGCGGCGCGCCAGGAGGTGCAGGCCATCTTCGAGCTTTCCCAGGATCTGGGTAACTCGCTCAATGTGAATGAGACGATGTCCGTGCTGGGTGTGCGCTTGCGCAACATCGTTCCCCACCATGGATTTGCCATCTGGGTGCGGCACGGAGACGTCCTGAAACCGGAATATGTGGCAGGCGACGACTTTCGGCTGTTTTCTTCGCTTGAAATTCCGATAGGCCAGGGCCTCTCGGGTTGGGTGGCGGAAAACAGCAAGCCTATTCTGAATGGAAATCCTTCGGTGGAGTCCGGTTACCTGAACGATCTCACGAAGTTCTCGACGCTCCGGTCCGCCCTAGCGGTTCCACTGGAAGGCACGAGCGGAGTCACGGGCGTCTTGTCTTTGTATCATTCCGAGCGCGACGCTTTCAACAAAGATCATCTGCGTATCCTGTTGGCAGTGAACTCCAAGGTCGCCGCAGCCATTGAAAACGCGCAGCGCGTTCAACAGGTGGAGAAGTCTCCCACCACCGATTCTCTTACTGGAATACCGAATGCGCGTTCGTTATTCTTGCACCTGGACGCTGAGCTGGCGGTCTCCCGCCACGCGGAGCGTCCGTTGACGCTGCTGGCCCTAGATCTTGACGGCTTCAAACAGATCAACGACCGCTATGGACATTTGGAAGGGAATCGGCTGTTAAAAGCGCTAGCCGCGGGCCTCAAATCTGCGTTCCGCGAGTCCGATTACGTTGCGCGCATGGGCGGCGACGAGTTCGCGATCATTCTGCCGGGCGCCCAAGCCAGCGACCTGCACCTTAAGATCGAACAACTAAGCGATGTGGTGGCGCAGGCGTGCCGCGACGTGCTCAGTGGACAGATTCTCACGGTCAGCGTTGGAGCCGCCACATCACCCCAGGATGGCGCCGATGCGGAACAGTTGCTGTCGCATGCAGACCGCCGGATGTATCAGCAAAAGCGAAAGCGGCACGCAAAGTCGGCCCCTCCGGTGCAGGAATCGGGCGCTCAACACTGGAGCCAGGTCGCGACCGTTCATTAAAGCTTAGGTTTACTTCGTCCGCGGGGTGCTTTGGATATCGCGTAAATACCGCGCGAGATTATTGATGCGCACGCGTCCCAAGTCCATGTCGTTCGTCACCTGAGAAAAAATCGGGCCCCACACCGGCATTTCCCGGCTTCCATGTCCAGCTGCCAAAACGTCTTCGCCCGAAACTATTTTTTGTATGCGCGCCAGTGGAAAGACACCATTATTGCGGGTGGCCACCCGCGTCAGGTCCGGCGGCGAGATTTTCAACGAATCAGCCATAGGGCCATTGCCTTTGGCATCCTTGCCATGGCAGGAAGCGCAGTATGCCTGGAATAACTCTGGGCCCTGGATGGAGCCAATAAGAGGAGCGGGTTGCGTGGCTCGTTTCGGCGGCGTTTGCGCCCACACTCCCGCGGCTAGTAGCGTAGTGCCTAAAAGTGCTGCCCGGATTGTCATTCCTGTTCCCCTTCCCCGTATCTGCAAATGCGTGGCCACTCCATAGTAGTTCCTATCGTGACGCGCGGCCATCGCATTGCATTGAAAAGCGTGAAGGACTACTAGTATGAACACATCAACCCCCGCATCCGCTGCAGTCGATCTCAAGCCGTTCAACGAAAATGAATTGAACACGCTGGCACGCACGGAGGGTCCTTGTATCACCATACAGCTCCCCGGCTTCCATCCCGGCGCCCCTGACGGTTCTCGCTCCAATCAAATGCGGCAATTGACACAGACCGCCATAGCGCAACTGCGCGATTTTGACCCCTCCGCTGAAATTGATTCTCTGATTGCCACGCTCGAAGCAATGGCCGAAGACAGCGACTCGATGGCGGGCGGGCCAGGGGTAACCCTGTGCGTGTCTCCGGGGTTGCGCGCTGTGTTCGCAACACCGGGCGTCACTGACCAAGTGACCGTGGGAGATCACTTCCACGTGCTTCACATGATCAAGCTGGCGAAGCTGCCGCACGAGATTTATGCTCTCGGGGTAAATCAGAATCAAATCCGGCTTTGGAAAGTTGCGGCGGATTTTGGCGCCGACAACGCAAAGGAATTGGCATTGCCGCCTGGCGTGCCCGCAAGCCTGGAGGCAGCGGGCGGCTACGATGCGCCGGATCACGATCTCGAAAACCGCTCCAGCGCTGGCCCATCCGTCGGCGGCATGCGCGTGCGCTTCGGAACCGGCTCCGACCATAGCGCCGCGTACCTCCACAGATTTTTCAAACTGGTGGCCGATGGCCTGAGACCAACCATTCAGAACACACCTGTACTACTAATCGGGGTGCATGAGGAATTGGCCGAGTATCGCCGTTCGGCCACGCATTGCGACGTGCTCGAAACCGAATGGCGAGCCGCATCCGCCCATGTCAATGGGGCTGAGGTGGCAACTCACGCTCAGGAAGCGGCGCTTCTGCGCTATCGCAGCCAGGGTGAAGCACTATTACAGGCTCTGCCCGACTCCCCAGCACGAATCCTCGGCGACATCGAAGCCATCACCCGGGCTGCATGCGAAGGGCGCATCCACCGCCTGCTGGCCGCGGAGGCTGCGCAACCGGCAGACGAGGTCAATACGGCGGTTGTGGAAGCGCTTAAGACGCGCGCGGAGGTGCTTACGAGGCCTGGCGACACCATTCCGGGCATTGGAGCGCTGGGAGCGATTCTACGGTACTGAAACGGGTCTTGGTAATTATCCCTTGACAGTAGGTAACTAACAAGTGATATTTGTAGACGAGCGATTCGCCAGCCCTAGGATTCACCTGGGGAGGCCAAACGACGCCAATATGAGAATCCCAGATGACTTCCTGAAGTCCGTTTGCTTCCTGTGTGTCCAGGACAAAGGGAAATGGAAGTTCGGAGGGACTGCGTTCTTTGTCGCGGTGCCGGTGGAGGGCGACCCTACCCATAGCTACATATACTTAGTTACCGCTAAACACTGTATAGACAAGGCGGCACCGTTCGGATTACTGTATCTACGAATCAACAAACATGACGGAAGCGCTGATTTTGTTCAGATCAACATCCCGTGGGTATTCTTACCGGACAGCACCGCAGATGTTGCTGCTATCGCATGGGCCCCGGACCCCACAAAGTACTCCTACAAGCATGTTCCACTGAGCGTGCTTGTCACGCCTGAAATCATCCAGGTTGAGGGGGTTGGGCCTGGAGACGATCTGGTAACTATTGGCCTGTTCACTAAGCATTCTGGGAGAACTGCCAACATACCAATTGTTAGGAGTGGCGCTATCGCAGCTATGCCGGGCGAGCCCTTGCAAGATGAGGACGGGGGAGAGTACGCGGCTTATTTGGCAGAAATACGATCCTTGGGCGGCTTGAGCGGTTCTCCTGTGTTTGTCCTTATCGGTCCAGCTAGGATCGCCGACAAAATGATCCATCTTCGATTTCGAATTCTGTTGCTTGGGCTTGTGCGTGGGCATTGGGATGTCAAAAGACAGTCATCTGACTTCATAGGTGACCTAGATCATGTAAACATGGGGATGGCATTGATTACTCCAGCGGAGTACATCATACAACTACTCAACTGTCAGGAGTTCAGAGAAATGAGACGGAGAGACGCAGAAAAGGAACGAAGAAACGCAGCCCCCACGCTCGATTCTGAGTTTGGGAATAGTGATCAGGACCATTTCACAAAAGAAGACTTCGAGGCTGCGTTGCGCAAAGTCAGCAAACGTCCGGAGGCTTCGCAATCTGACGAAGGAAAGTCAGAAACATAGGCTCCACGTCCTTCCGATGGCTGTAGCGAAACGAGTATTCGTCTAGATAGTTTTGTAGGTACTTCAGGCTGACGGAATGATACACGCCACCGATACCGCGCTTAATGAGCGACCAGAATCCTTCAACGCTGTTCGTGTGAATGTCGCCCATGACATATACGCCAGCGGAATGATTGATTCGTTTGTGCCTGTACCGACGTTCGCCCTGAACCGTGTTGTACCAAGATGCTGTATCTGTGTAGATCGTGGTACTAGGCAAAACATACTTGTGAATTTCCGGAATCACCGTTTCAGCCTTAACATTGTCGGCAACCAAAGCGACTACCGCGCCATTACGTTGGACCATGCCGAGAATCGGTTTTTTGTTGTCGAGCCGCCGTGCGTGTCCTCTGCGTTCTCCGCCGAAGTAGGTTTCATCGACTTCAACCGCGCCATCAAGCATACGTTCTTCCTGAAGCAGAGTCCTAATCTGCTTGAACATTCGCCACGCGGTTTTGTAAGTCACGCCCGTTTCACGCTCAATCTGTTTCGCCGAAATACCGCAGCGCGTGGAGGCCATCAGGTAGATAGCGTGGAACCATGTCCGCAGAGAAGTGCTGGACTTATGGAAGATCGTCCCAGCGGTCGGGTGGACGTGGTGTCCGCAGTAGTCGCACGAGTAAGACGGACGGCTCAGCGTACGGTGATGCTTGGTCACGCGGTCGCACTTCTTGCAAAAGATCCCGTCCGGGTACAGAAAACTCCTGAGCCATTCGAGGCAGGAAGCATCATCCGGGAACATCTGCTCGAAATCCTTATACGTAAACCGTTGCATCTTAGGCTTTTGTTGTTCCATACCTACCACCTAGGTATAGAGTAACCCAAGCCAGTACCTACTGTCAAGGGATAATTACCCGGGTCTTGACATATTCGCCTTTTGTTCCCTATACTAGGTGAAGAAATGGCGAATATATGATTCCCTCCCTTCGCATCGGAACCGCCGGTTGGTCTTACCCACATTGGAATGGGGTGGTCTACCCGAAGACTCTGGCCGGCGGCTTCCATCCTCTGGATTTTCTTTCCAAGAAATTTTCTCTGGTGGAAATTAACAGTTCGTTCTACCAGCCCCTTAAACCGGAAGTCACCGCGGTATGGATTCACCGTGTGGAAACCAATCCGGACTTTCGATTCACCGCCAAACTCCAGCGCTGCTTCACGCATGAACGCTCACTGGAGCCGGAGCGAATCGAAGAATACAAACGCGGGTTATGGCCCCTGTTGCGTGCCGGTAAACTCGGCGCGTTGCTCATGCAGTTTCCGTGGGCGTTCCGGTTCACGCCCGAAAATCAGGAATTCCTTATCCGTCTGCGGCGTGAGTTTAGTGAGTTTCCGCTAGTCGCGGAAATGCGGCACAGCAGCTGGGTCGCTGAGGAGGCAATTGGCACTTTCCTCGATTACAAGATTGGATTCTGCAACATCGATCAGCCCGCGCATACTAGCGCGATGCCGCCCACTGCGTATTTGACCAGCGGCGTGGGCTACGTGCGTCTGCATGGCCGGAATCCGCACGATGCTTTGGGGGCCATGGATCCGGCGCGCAGTGGACAGCATGACTATCTTTATTCGGAAGCTGAGCTTGAGGATTGGAAGAAACGCATCGAACATATCGGCCGGCATGCGGATTCCACGTATGTCGTTTTTGGCAACGACGGCGGAGGGAAAAGCGTGGTGAATGCGCTTCAACTGAACGCGCTGTTTTCCGGACGCGCCACATCCGCGCCCCGCGAACTTCGCCGCCGCTACCCCATGGAGTTGGAGCGGTTCCGCAGATTCGAACAGCAGTGCTTATTCCCCGCCGCATAGAGTAGTCTTCCGCCCCGCGGGTTACAGTGGACGTATGAAGCTTCCCCTGTATCAGGTCGACGCCTTTACCAGCCGCCTGTTCGCCGGGAATCCCGCAGCCGTCTGTCCGCTGGATGGGTGGTTGCCGGATCGTGTGCTGCAGGCGATTGCGGCGGAAAACAATCTGTCCGAAACTGCGTATTACATCCCCAGCGGAGAGGGCCGTTACGGGCTGCGCTGGTTTACACCCACCGTAGAGATGGATTTATGCGGCCATGCCACGCTCGCTTCCGCGCACGTAATCATGAGTATCAGGCGTGAAACCACTGCGACTAGAGCGGTTTTTTCCACGCGCAGCGGCGAACTGACGGTGGACCGGGACGGAGAACTCTACGCCATGGACTTCCCTGCTCGGCCACCGGAATCGTACAATCCCCACTCTCTGCTGAGGGAAGCCTTAGGCGCGGCGCCAAGGACAATGCTGGCGGCCCGCGATTACTTCTGCGTGTACGAGTCCGAGGAAGAAGTCCGGGCGCTGACGCCGGATATGCAGAAGCTTGCCGCGCTCGATAAGTTGGGGGTAATCGTCACCGCCCCAGGACGGGATTGCGATTTCGTTTCCCGCTTTTTTGCTCCCGGATTGGGCGTTCCGGAAGATCCGGTGACAGGTTCGGCCCATTGCACGCTGATTCCATACTGGGCGGAGCGTCTGAGCCTCGACAAGTTGTTCGCACGCCAAATCTCTCAGCGCGGTGGGGAGTTGTGGTGCGAGAATAAGGGCGAGCGCGTACGGATTGCGGGGCATGCGGTGCAGTACCTGGAAGCTGTCATCGCCATCCCGGACGCCGAACTAATAGAGGAGCGTTCTGTCGTATGAAAAAAGTGCTGCCGCTTTTGCTATTTTCTACTTTTTCTTCAGCTATTTGGGCCCAATCCGGCGACTTGTTTGTGAGTTTTGGCCAGTCCATCCTTTCCAACAAGGGGATCGGTTCGCCCGACCCCGCCGGCAGCAAAAATGATTTGGAATTGGGCAACGGGTTTCGCATTGGTTTCCGCTTTGGCCTCAATTCAGAGGGACATACTGGCCACGAATTCGGATATGCGTACAATCGGTCTAAATTGAATCTTCAGGGCGCTTCGCTGGGAGGAATGGCCATCCACCAGGGCGGGTATAACTATATGCTCTACGCGACCAACGAAACCGCACGCATTCGACCGTTTGCCACTGGAGGAGTGCACTTCAGCAACTTTGTTCCTCCGGGCTCCTCGGCGTCGCGCGGGGGTGGCAGCACCAAGTTTGGCTTCAATTACGGGGGCGGCGTGAAGGTCTCCCTCAATAGCAAGTACTCCATACGTTTCGACGTTCGCCAGTACGCGACGACAAAGCCCAATTTTGAAAATTCTTTCGGGGTACCCCTGTTCTTGCGGGAGGGATGGCTCCGTCAACTGGAAGTATCGGGAGGATTCGGGATTCACTTCTAGCCCTCCGTCGCCCTCAACCAACGGGCTCCGCGCCCACGACCAGCACCGGCACCTTCACATGATGGCGAACGGCGCTAATCGTATTGCCGAAAATCAGATCCTTGATGCCGCGATGCCCGTGCGCGCCCATCACAATTAGGTCCGGCGATATTTTAAGCGCCTTGGCGATGATGGTGTCCTTGGGAGTCTGCCCGTGCTCGATGGATAACTCCACTTGCAAGCCGGAATCCTGAAGCGCCTTGACGATATTCTGGAAATACTCCTCGCCCGCCAAGATCTCCGCCGTCGAAGCCTGCGCGCCGAACAAACGGCTGGTCACGCCCTCTTCCACGTGCAGCAGATGCAATGCGGCTCCGTGCGGCCGAGCCATGGCGGCGGCGTGCGCAATGGCGGCACGGTCGCGGTTGGAATGATCTAGCGGAACCAAGATACGCCGGTAGACCGGGGCGGGCAAGTTGGTGGCCAGGTCCGCACTGGTGGGCAGTGGTTCGCGCAAGGTCGCACGGATGGGTCCGAAGGCGACCCTCGCCAGCAGCACCAGCACCGCCAGAATCAGCGGCCCCACAACCCACATACGCCAAGCCTCTTCCAGCATCCACGAGCCCACCGTAGCCCACACTAGCCAAAAGTTCAACCCGACGATGACCGCCGCCGCGCTCCATGCAAGCATCCGCACCCACGCCCGGTTGGCGAATTCGCCCATCCATTTATGGTCTGAAGTCAGCCTGATGAGCGGAATCACGGCGAAGGGCAATTGCATGCTTAGGATGACCTGGCTCAAGATGAGCAGTGGATACGTTCCGCTTTCCCCGGCGTACACGATAGTCAGAACCGCAGGAATGATGGCCAGTGAGCGCGTGATCAGCCGTCGCAGCCACGGCCGCATACGCAAATCGAGGAAACCTTCCATGACGATCTGACCAGCGAACGTTCCCGTCAAAGTGGAGGACTGCCCGCTTGCCAGCAGCGCCACCGCGAACACAATGCTGGCGACAGTGGTTCCCAGGAGCGGCGTCAGCATCGAAAATGCCTGCTCTATTTGCGTGACCACTGTTCCGTTCTTGAAGAAGACCGCTGCAGCTAGCACAAGGATGGAGACGTTGACGATGAGCGCGCCATTCAGAGCGATCACGGAATCCAGCAAATTGTAACGGCAAGCCTCGCGGCGTTCCTCCGAGGTGCGCCCAAGCTGGCGCGTCTGCACCAGCGCGGAGTGGAGATACAGATTGTGCGGCATAACAGTGGCGCCCAGAATGCCGATGGCCACGTACAGACTTTCTCCACTGATACGGGGGATGAGACCGGAAGCGATTTCAGACAACACCGGCTTGGCTAACGACAATTCAACCAAGAAACAGCCCGTAATCAGAGCGATCAGACCCAGCACGACTGCTTCGATCAGGCGTATGCCGAAACGTGATAGCCACAGAATCAAAAACGTATCGGCGGCCGTGAGCAGAACACCAGTCAGCAAAGGAATACCGAATAACAAACGCAACGCAATGGCCGCGCCCAGCACTTCCGCCAGATCGCAGGCTGCGATCGCGATTTCGCAGAGTATCCACAAAGGGATGGATACCCGCCGCGAGTACGCTCCGCGGCACGCCTGCGCCAAATCCCTGCCAGCCACGATGCCGAGCCGCGCCGAAAGCGTCTGCAGCAGAATCGCCATCAGATTCGAGACCACCAGAACCCACAGCAAACTGTATCCGAAGCGTGCGCCGCCCTCGAGATCGGTAGCCCAGTTTCCTGGGTCCATATATCCCACGCTCACCAGGTAGGCCGGCCCGCCGAACGCCAACAATCTCCGCAGAGTGGTGGGTTTGGAAATCGAAACGCTTGAATGCACCTCCGGAAGCGACGTGGATAGTAGCTGTGGTTTCATTTCGAAAATTAACTATAGTTTACCCCTTATCCGCGAGGCATGGAACTTCTTACCGCAAACCTCGTAAGATGAAGCAGAGAGGCTTTATGATTCTGGCGCGTTGTTTGCTTCCGCCGTTGCTGCTGGCCGCTGGGGCGCTGGCCGCCGTGGATCCGGCGCTGCTCGATTTGGCGCCTCCGGAAACTACGATTTTGATGGGCATCCAAGTGCGCGCCGCGCTCGCCACTCCGCTGGGCCGCTTGGCCTTCGAGCAGATGCAATCCACTGCCACCGGGCCAGGCCTGCCTGGGCGCGTTCTGCAGGACTTTGCGGCTGCCACCGGCTTCGATCTGAAGGCGGACCTGCAAGAAATTCTGATCGGGACGGACGGAAACCGGACGAGCGGAGGCGCGAATGTCGTTCTGTTGCGCGGCGCCTTCGATCCCGCCCGTTTTACGGCCTTCGCGGCGAAAGCGGGACTCCCTATTTCAACCGTGATGAAATCTCCGGTGGTCGAAATCGATGCAGGCACGTCCGTGGCGTTCCTGGATTCTACCAGCGCCGTGCTGGCCTCGCCTGGGCTGCTGACTTCCGTTCTTGAACGCCGCAACGGAGGCACGCACGTATCGGCAGCCCTTGCCCGGCGAGCGCAAATAGCCAGCAATACAGGCGAGTTATGGTTCGCCACCGCCACGCCACTTTCGCAACTTGTGGACACATCGGCGAGTCCGTTCCCACTGCCGTTGCTCGGAAGCATACGCGAATTTTCCACCAATGTGGGCCTCTCCAAGGGTGGAATGGCTATAGCAGGCGAGATCCTCACGGGTTCCGCCCAAGAGGCGCAGGCCATCGCGGCGGGCTTGAAGTTGATGACAGCGCTGAGCCGCACTCCTGAGACCGAATTCCTGCAGCAAGCGCAGTTTTCGATGGAAGGCTCCACGGTGCATATCTCGCTTCAGATACCGGAAGCGCAAGCGGAGAAGTTCTTAAGTCCGGTAACGGCCGGCACAAAAATTGCCGCCGTGTCAGGCACTCGCTAGGGCACTGACTACTGCTCAGGCGAAATGCCGAGCCGGGTCTGCAAAATCACTACGGTGCGTTGGAGTTGCTGAATCCGCGCGGTCAGCTGTGCATTCTCGACGCGTAACCGATTCGCCTCGTCGAGCAGCGCGTCCCTCTCCAGCCGTGTAGCGTCGGATTCGTCCAGATCGGCATTGGCGGCGTCGCCCCCGAGAAAACGCGAGGCCTCTTCCGCGCCCAAGCCATTCGCGTCTTCCGTTCTCAAGCGGATTTCCACGTCGCCGCTGTGGCGGACATACGTGAAACTGCCCATGGTGAGATCCTGCGGCTTTAATGCGATCGTCCGGGGCTCGCCGCCATCGCGGATGGTCAAAATTCCGCGGGTGGCGCGCGCGACCGTATTCGATGCGCGATTCCAGCGGATCTGCAACTGCCCGCTCTGCTCCGAAACAGCTAGGGACAAGGGTTCCGTAACCGATCCCAAAGCGAATGTCCCTCGCCCCATTCCCACGCCGATGGTCGCGGCGATTCCTGCCCCGGCGAGAACGCCCGCCGCCAGCCACAATCGGCGGCGTTTGGACTTGGGAAGAGGTGCGGGCTCAATATACGGATCGGAATAGGCGCCTAGCGAAGGTATTCGCGCCACGAGTGGCGGATTGAACTCCCCGGCTGTGGACAAGTTTGCAGGTGCATACCCGGACAGTTCTGGCAACTCAATCCGCGGCGATTTCACGGGAGCGATGGGCGTTTCCACTGCGGCTGAAGGCTCGGGCGGACGCGGGGCCACCTGCGGTTCAACTGGCGCGTTCTTGGGATCACGCATCGGCAGGTCGAGGAGTCCAGGCAACCGGTCTGGAAAACTGAATTCCGCATAGCTTTTTTCGGTCCGAACGGAGCCGTCGGCTTCCCGCACAAAAAAACCAGCACGCATATTGATGCCGCGGATCGGACGCACCACCAGCGTCACCTGCCATGCTTCGGGGAAAAATCGGTTGTACGTTTCGCGGTCCGCGTCCGTCAGCAGGATTTCGGTGCGGGTATGCGAGAGAAACCATCCCACCTCGATCAAACCTGCCAGCCGGGTGTCCTGGGCGTCCACCTCACGCTGCCGCGCGAACTTCAAGTGGTCATTTGGCGAAAGCGTGAAAGACGGACCCAGCGCATGTTCGCAGGTGATCTCGCGCATCGCGAGAATGCGGATGGAATTCCCATCCCGCGTACCATAAAGAACGCCTCCGGTTTCCATTCCTCCGCGGGAGAACTTCTGATATGCCTCCGCCACCGCCGTGCGAATTTCCTCGATCACAATCAAGGAATATTCGATAACGAGCGGGCTCTGGGCGACGGTCCACGATCCGAAGTTGATCTCAGTGGTCATAGCGCATTCAACTGGCATATTCCGCCGGCCCGCGATTCAAGCCGCCAGCCTCGCGGCACCCACGCCGGCGACCAACGCAACGCTATCGCCTTCTTCATGGTCCGCTTCCTCCTCATGCAGGTGATAGTAATAGGTTAACGCGGTCATGCCCGCCGCTAAAAGCAGTCCCGCCGCCAACCATGCCAGTGTACGGCCGTTCCATGTACGGCTGCCCTTCACTGCAGCCATGGTTCCCCCTACTACGGTGAACGACATCAATAAGCTCAAAATGAGTTTGGCGTACCACGGCATAAGATCCAGATGCCCCTGGCCGCCCGCCTGGCTCCACAACATCAATACGGCAACCAGCGCTAAAAGGAACTCGCCGGCATAGACCAGGCGCGGAAAATTGGGCGGCATGCGAGGATATTCTGTCGGCCTTCTGTTTCCGCCGTCTTCTTATTATTGCAGAGGACCTTAACCGGGCTTCGGTGCAACGAACGTTCGTGGAAGCACAGCCGCACACCACGTCAGCGCTTCTGAAAAGAGAGCGTAGTCCCCGAAAAAGAAAGCGGTTCCGCTGGGAGCATTCGTGCCATTGGCTTCGAAGGCGCTGCCACCCATGATCGGATAGATAACAATATGCCACGGATATCCAGCGGCGCGAAGCTGTCGCACCATCTCCCGGCTGCTCACCGGCCCAGGCGCAATCGCGATCACTCGCGGAGCTTGTGTGCGCGGAGTTTGCGCGGAACATTCGCTGAGCGTCTCAGGATTTCCTATCGTCAGCATCGCATCCAACCCAGAGTCTCCGGACCCCAGTACCTGATAACCGATCCGCTCGAGTGATGCCTGATTCCACGTGGCGCACGGTACAACTCCAACGCGGCGTGAAGGAAGATAGGAATACAGAAATTCCATCAGTCCCGTGGAGGGCGTCCATGCGGCGTCTGGTTCCATTTGCAGCACGTGTTGCCGACGCATTTCCGCCAGCATCTCCGAGTGCCGGATGGAAGCTTCAAGCAAGGCTTTCTGCGTTTCGGGGAGCGTGGAATTCTCGAGGCGCTCTTCCACACGATCCAAGCGCTCATGAACCGTGCTGTTCAAAGCGTGGCCACACATGCGCAGAATATGCTTGATCGAATGGAGCACGGTTGTCGTTGAGGTGTAACCTCAATCCTAACGCTGAGGCATGAGATCCTCAAAACGACGGTCGATGGGCCGCCCCGCCGCCAGCGATTTCCATATCCACTCTGCCGCACCCTCATCGCTGAACCTGGGGCCCGCCGTCGCAGCACGGCGGCGCATCTCCATGTTTTCGTCGTGCGCCGTGATACGGCGAACTGCATCTTGAAACGACGAGCGATCGTAATCCGCGACCAATCCGACGCCGAATTGCTCTACGAAGCGCGCCGCAGCGGTCTGGCGATTCCCCAACACCAAGACCGGAATATGTGACGATGCGATCAGGTAAATGATGCGGCTGGGGAGGCTCAATTTAGCTACCCATCGAAGGTCGTCCCCGCGTTCGAGCGTACCTGTGGGCGCCACCGTGAATAGGCTGCCACGCAGCACTTGAACGAGTTCTTCCTCCGGAACCGGTTCTTTGAGCGCGATGCCGCATGCCTGCAATTCGGCGGATGAAACGGCAAGATCGCGCCGGTCGCCCGGGAAATACCACGTCAGGCGGATGCCGGAGTCGCGCACAGTGCGGCACAGCCGCTTTACCCAACTGCGCCCCCAGATGTTACCGATGATGACCCCATGTGCCGGGTCGGCATCGGCCGGAGGCGTTTGAAGTTCGCGCGGCAGCACGTAGGAAGGCGCCACCGGGGGCATGTAATACACCGGCATCCCGAACTTTTCTTCATAGGCCTCGCGCATCTCGGGTGAATTGACCAGACGCAACCCGGATTTTTCAAACAGACGCCCCAAGAGCTGATCGGGAAAGCGGTCGACACAGATATTCTGGTCATCGACGATATAGGTGCACAGCGGCGCACCGGATTGTTCATGAAGCGCCAATGCTGAGTGTGCGTCGGACGGCAGGTAGGCGACACACAAGATCCGGCCTGCCGTGCTTTTGCCCATTGCCTTCGCGATTCGCAGGCGAGCGGCTGCGGGGTCTGCATCAGGGTGGGAGATCCGAAGCGCTAATAGGCCGAAGCTCTGTCGCCCGTCGTAGCGATCCTCCGATCGGATCGACAAGATGTTAGGACAATCCCGGAACATTTTCTGCATGTGGACGCCCGTTCCGTGACGGTCATTTACCTCGCAGTGAGTAATGATCACATCGGCATTGCGCAGGATGACGCCATTGCGATCCCATTCCAGCGGCAAATCTGACGAGGGCTGGCGGGAGGCGTGAGTGAGGGCTCGCAGCTTACCGATCAGATCGTCGATGTGGTCCCAAGAAGAGGAAATAGTCACGGCCCAAAAGAAAACCGCTTGTCACGCGTTATGCGCAACAAGCGGCTTCGGAAAGCCATCTGCTCGAGACTTAATTCTTACGATACCGGCGGAATGCCAAAAGGGCTCCGAGGCCGCTCAGCATCAACCCATACGTACCTGGCTCCGGGATAGCGCTTGATGCCGCAGTAAGGCGAAGCTGCAGGTCGACTGGAAGCGTTCCTCCGTCGGTGTTGTCGCTGTACAAACTGTCCAGTATCCCGACAAACAGATAACGGTAAGTGCTGATATTCGGCAGTGTAATTTGCGTGCCGCTTCCCTGAAAGATCATGAAGTCTTGCGAGATGTTGGTGTTAAAACTGCCGACTGACGTAGTGCCAGTAGCGGCATCCGTGGTGCCGGATGGCGCGCTGAGCGCGTTAATTACACGATTCAGAGTGAAATGATTGCTTTCGAAGAGCGCGCTTGACGAAAAGACACCGCCGAACGAAGGTGACATACAGCTAGTTCCATTGCTGAAACACATATCGCCCTCGGCAAAAAGATTGATAACGGAACCAGTGGACAGACCTAGTCCGCCCACAGTTTGCAGATCGATCACGAGTGGAGTGATACCGTCCGGGATAAGACCAGGGCCCACCGCCAGAAGATAGGTCATCTTGTCCCCGACACCGCAAACCACGCTGGGACCACTGGAACAGGCGACATTAGTCGGCAACGCGATTGGTACTGCGGACGCCGGGATGGCCAGACAGCCTAACACCACCAGCGATAGCAAAATCATGTTCTTCTTCATCTCTTACCAGCCTCCACGGCGTGCATTCACGCCACGAACACCCGTTGCGCTACAACTGAAACTACGACTTACCCTGTTAGGGTAACACAGAAAATATTGCATGAAAAGAGGTTATTTGGATAATCGTATCTGACGCACAAATTTGACGGCGCCAGATGACCACAATATCTTGTGGCCCAGCAGGCAAGCCTACACACAAGCCTTCGCCGCCGCCAACGCCGACTCGTAGTTCGGATGGTCGCCCACCTCTTTGACATATTCAACATGCCGGATGATATTGGCCTTATCTATCACGAAGATAGCCCTGCTATGGATACGGAGATCCTTGATCAGGGTGCCGTAAGCCTGCCCAAAGGATCCGTCCCTATGGTCGGAAACCATTTGAACGTGGTCCACACCGAAAGCTCCGCACCAGCGCTTCTGAGCGAAAGGGAGGTCCATGCTGAAAGTGTAGATATTCAGGTTCGGAAGCTTGCCTGCCTCCTCGTTAAATCTCTTGGTTTGGGCGTCGCACACCGGCGTGTCAAGCGACGGGACCACGCTGAAAATCCTTACCCCATTCCCTGTGGTGGCCAAGGTAACGGCTTTCAACCCGTTGTCAACGGCGGCGAAATCGGGCGCGTTGTCGCCCACTTTGAGTTCGGGACCTATCACGGTGAGAGGATTGCCTCGAAGAGTAGTTGCTGCTGGTCTTTCCATATTCGGCTATTCTAGCAACTCTGCAACTGCTTCAGGAGTGGTGACGGGAAGTTTGCATGAAAAATTTTCGCAAATATACGCGGTGGGCTTTTCGTCCACCGACGGCATGGGGCGGGTTAACTGTTCCGCCCGCATGACCACAGCGTTGGGCATGAATCGGAGGCGCAAGGGTGCAAGGAGATCGGCACTGAGCGGCCCGGCCAGAACGATTTCCCGCGGCTTCGCCAGTGCGAAGCTCAGCGCGGCCAGCATTTGCGGCAGACCGGTACCGCCTTCTTCCATGCGGCTTGTAAAGGCCTGTAATGTCCGCTCCGCCGCGGCATGAAAATCCTCGCGGTCCGTCATGCGTGAAAGGCGCAATAGCAGCAGAGCCATAGCCGAATTACCGGAGGGCTCCGCGCCGTCGTAGTCGTCCTTTAGGCGCAGGATCAGGCTCGCCGTATCGCCGCCCGTCGCGGCAGTGGTGAAGAAGCCTCCGTTTTCCGGATCGGCGAATCGCTCTATCGCGCGTTCCGCCAGGACTACCGCCCAGTGGAAGTCCTGCGCTTCAAAGGTCGTCTCGTACAAATCGAGGAGCGCAAGCGCCGTGAAACCGTAGTCATCCAGAAAACCGTCGATCGCCGAATCCCCGCCACGATGCCGCCGTAACAGCACCCCACGCGATTCGTTCCATAAATGACGCCGCAGGAAATCCACCGCCGCGCGGGCGGCGGCGGCGTAGCGCGGCTCATTGAGAATCTGCGCGCCTTTGGCAAACGCGGATATCATCAGGCCATTCCAGGAGGCCAGCACCTTGTCGTCGAGAAGCGGCCGCGGACGCCGCGAACGCACTTCCATCAGCTTGGCCGCGCAGCGTTTGAGCGTCGCGCGGACTTCGTCCACCACGCCGCCGAATCGTGCTGCCGTCTCCTCGACGGTATGGGCCTGATACAGAATGTTGCGGCCCGTGAATTCCCCTTGCGGATCGTGGTCCACGTTGCCGTTTTCGCCGCAGCCGTGGTGGTAGGCAAACATCGCCGCATCGGATTCTCCGAGTGCCGCGGCCAATTCCTTCCAGGTCCAGATGTAGAATGCTCCCTCGCCTTTATCATGCGGATGCGCTGGGTCGGCTGCGCTATCGGCATCCTCCGCCGAATAGAAACCGCCGCCAGAGTCGGTCATGTCTCGGAGAACGTACTCAAAAATGTCACGAGCCGCGGCGGCGTACTGGCCGTCGCGGGTGATTTGAAAAGCTTCCAAATAGGAGATGGCCAGTTGCGCCTGGTCGTACAGCATTTTCTCGAAGTGCGGCACGAACCAGTGCTCGTCCACCGAGTAGCGGTGAAAGCCGCCTCCGATCTGGTCATGCATTCCACCCTTGGCCATTTCGCGCAGCGTGAGTAGAACCATTTCTAGCGCTTCTTCGGTGCCCGTCAGCTCGTGATACCTGAGCAGGAAGTTGTAGATGCTGGGCCGGGGAAACTTGGGCGCGCGGCCGAACCCGCCCAACTTCGCATCGAAAATGCGGCGGAAACCGAAGTAAGCGTGATCGAGAGCCTCACGCGTGGCTATGCGCTGCCCGCCGGTGGTGACGCCGCCATAATCGCGCAGTTGTTCAATGACCTTCGTTCCGGATTCCTCCACGCGCGCACGATCTTCGCGCCAAGCGGACGCCAATCGTTCCAGCACTACGCCAAAACCGGGCCTGCCAAAGCGATTGTCAGGCGGGAAATATGTGCCGCCAAAGAACGGTTTGCGATCCGGCGTCAGCCACACCGACATAGGCCACCCGCCGCTTCCCGTCGACGCCTGGACGAACAGCATATAGATGCGGTCTACGTCGGGCCGTTCTTCACGATCAACTTTGATGGGAACGAAATTCTGATTCAAGACCCGCGCGATATCGTCATTTTCGAAAGACTCGCGCTCCATCACATGGCACCAATGGCAAGTGGCATAGCCTACGGAAAGGAAAATGGGCTTGTCCTCGCGCCGGGCTTTTTCGAATGCCTCCTCGCCCCATGGATACCAATCCACTGGATTGTTGGCATGCTGCAGCAGGTACGGACTCTTCTCTTGGGCGAGGCGGTTGGTCATGGCGAGGCGTCTTTACTTAGTTCGTGGCTCAATTCATAGCCAGCGGAGGCCAGTTCCGTCCACATCACTTCGGACTGATGTCCCTTAGACGCGAACACCTGGCGCACGAGTTCGCAGACTTTTTCCTGGCCGCGCTCATAGAAGACCAGGATCGATGGTCCCGCGCCGCTGAGCGAACAGCCAAGCAAGCCTGGTGCACGTAATTTGGTGATCTCATCAAGGCCAGGCACCAGCGCCGCACGGTAGGGTTGATGCAGCCGGTCTTCGAGCGCAGTAGGGAACGCGCTGGTCGCACCCGTGGCGAGCGCGGTGATCAACAGGGCGCTGCGTTGGACATTAAAGATGGTATCGGCGCGCGAA
The DNA here is from genome assembly GCA_902826605.1 of uncultured Acidobacteriota bacterium. Taxonomy (GTDB): domain Bacteria; phylum Acidobacteriota; class Terriglobia; order Bryobacterales; family Bryobacteraceae; genus Palsa-187. Next base: position 34,972 of record CADEFM010000016.1, on the reverse strand, counting down.
TAATAGTCGGGCAGCGCTCGCCGCGCCTCGGCGGTCGGCAATGGAAAATCCGGCACCACTACCGCTACGGCGTAGCGTGGATGCAGTTCCAATCGCACCGCACGCGCAACGCCTTCGGAATCGATCGCGCTGGCAACCATGGATCCCAGCACGCACGCGGCGACATTATCCGGATGCCCCTCAATGCGTGCGGCCTCGTTCAAGACCCGTTGCGGAGGCCAATGTAATCCGAGCAGCGCGTCGGCCATCACCACGCCAGCCGTCAGGGCGGCGGCGCTCGATCCCAATCCCTTGCCGAGGGGAATGCTGTTGCGTATTTCCAATTCCACAGAGGGAAGCACACAGCCCAAGTCCGTGGCGATTTTCAGCGCGGTCTGCCAGATCAGGTTCTCCGAACCACTCGAAATAGACCCCGCATCCCGGCCCTCCACTCGTATGGTCAGAGACTCTGCAGGCCTGAACCGGATCTCCAGATATAGGCCTAACGCCAGACCCAGTGCGTCGAATCCCGGCCCGAGATTGGCGCTCGAAGCAGGCACGCGCAAGCGGCGAAACGGGGCGTCGGGCATCAACCTGCTATTCTGACACGCCCACGCGCAATCCGGCTAGAATGATTGCATGAGCACCGCCTCTCACGCCGACTTTCCGGCTGACTTTAAGGAGACGCCGGCCGTCCTGCCCGCCTGGAAGAACATCGTGGGCCACGCCGCCGCGGGCATCACCGCGATCCTGTTCATTTTCGCGGGATTGTACAAGATGTTCGACCCCTTCACGTTCCAAACTTTAGCCGAGCAGCTGATGGTTCCCGTGATGTTCAGTCTGCCGCTGGCGATTGGATTGGGCGTGGGCGAAACACTTGCGGGCGTACTGGTATTCATCCCACGTTACCGCCGCTGGGGCGCAATGCTTGCCACTTTTCTGCTGCTGGCATTCATGGCGTACATAGGCGCGCGATACAACGAATTGCTGGGGCGCGATTGCAGTTGCTTCCCCTGGCTGAAGCGCACCGTGGGCCCGGGATTTTTCATAGGCGACGCAGCGTTTCTGGTGGCATCGGTGACTGCGTTGTGGCTTTCACGAAAACCGGGAAGCCTCACCGGAGCCCTGAAGATTCTTGGCGCGTTGGTAATGATGTCCGGCGCTGCGTTCGGGTACAACGTCATGCAGCAAAGCGGCGTGCAAGTTCCCGCGAGTATCACTGTGGACGGCAAACCCTTTGCCCTGCGCCAGGGTCGTGTCTTCTTGTTTTTTTACGACCCCGCGTGCAGTCATTGCGAGGCCGCCGCCAAAGACATGTCTACCTATCCGTGGAAGAGCGACGTGACTATCGTTGGACTGCCCACCAATGATCCGCAATGGGCCGCATCGTTCGTGCGCGATACCAAACTCAATGCGCGCACTTCTTTCGATACGGCACCATTGCGGAAGCTGTTCACCTTCCCGAATCCGCCTTACGCGGTTGCCCTTGACAACGGCAGGGTGAAAGAAAATCTCTCGCATTTCGATAAGCCGGAGCCGCTACCGGCGCTCAAGAGGCTCGGCTTCATCGACTAGGCGTTATGGCTCTCACTATTTCACGGGAAACGGAGCAACGCTTGATCTCCAATGCTGATGCACTTGGATTGAGCGTAGAGGAGTACTTACACCGCGTAATGGAAACAGAAGAAGAAACACAATTCATCGCTGCCGTCGAGCAGGGACTAGCGGAAGCCGAGGATGGGAAGACTCGCCCAGCCCGGCAGGCTCTCTCTGACCTCGGGGCCAAACTTGGATTTCGTCGTTGAAATAACTCAGCTCGCTCAGACCGACGCGGAGAGCTACGTTATCTACTTGCAAACCCAGGGCAACGCGCCCGCAGCCGCAGAACGGTGGTGGAACGAGCTGCTCGCCGCCCTCTGGTCGCTCGAATATGCACCACATCGCTGTGCATTGGTCAGAGAAGAACGTCTCCGGACGAAGGGCGTTCGCCAACTAATCCATCATTCGCATCGGATTGTGTTCCAGGTCGATGAACCACGCGGCACAGTGCTTATCTTGCGCGTGTATCATACGGCCCGGCGGGAGTTGCGGGATGATTCGTAGGTGATGTCCCCGAGAATAGCGATCTTTGCGATCTGGGCATGTTTCTTCTTACGAGCAGGTTTTTACGCTTCGGTTACCCCTCTGTGGGAGGGCTTTGATGAGTTTTCGCACTTTTCGATGATCCAATACATCGCGGTGCATGGAAGTTTGCCGGATCCTCGCACGGCCAGCAGTTCGGAGCAAGTACTGCGGTCTCTGCAATTGGCGCCCTTGTCGCGAGAGGTATTGCGGTTCTCCCCGAATCTCACCACCCATGATGACTATTGGAAACTGGCGGCCACCGAGCGCGAAGCGCGCCGAATTCAATTGCACAACCTTCCCGAATCGCTTGCAACTCGATCCGCCGACCCGCCGATCCGGCTGTATGAGGCTCAGCAGGCTCCTCTGTACTACTGGGTGATGACGCCTATATATGTGGCGGTTCGGGGACTTCCGTTTCTCTCGCAGATTTGGATACTGCGGTATGCGACGATTTTGCTATCCTCGCTGGTCATTCCCATCGCATATCTCGCGTTTCGCCGCGCTCTCATGCAGGAACCACTGGCGATCATAGCGACGGCAACTTTGGCGCTAATTCCCCAGCTAATGTTCATGGTTTTGCGTGTGAGCAACGAATCCCTGGCCATCGTCGCGGGAAGCCTGTTTTCGCTCGCGGCCTTCCGGATGATGGCCAGCGAACCGGACCCACGTCACGGCTTTTGGCTGGGCATCACGCTGGGGATTGCATTGCTTGCCAAGGCCTATTTTCTGAGCTTGCTGCCAGTGGCGGCGCTCCTGCTTGGTTGGAGCGTCTGGAAGAACCCGCAGGGGCGCGCCTCCGCGATCCGGCAAGCAGCCGTGGCCGGCGCGGTTTGCGCGACACTGGCGGGGTGGTGGTACGTCCGGACCATGATGATCACCGGGTCCGCAACGGGAGAACAATCAATCGGCGCATCGATGGCAGCCAGGATCTCTGTATGGGAAGCGTTCCGGGACGCGAACTGGAACCGTATTCTGCACTTTCTGGCGGTCTCTTTCATCTGGACGGGAAACTGGAGCTTTCTTGAAGTGCGCGAATGGATGTATCGCGCGGTGGAGGCTGTTTTTGTCTTCGCTGCGGCTGGAGTTGCTTTCCAGATCGCACGCCCTCGCAGCGGACTAACTGCTCCGATGCGGCTGTGGTTCGCGGCGCTGCCCTGCGTTTTTCTCTTCGCCGGCTTATGCTATCACGGCGCGATGAGCTGGGCGAGCTTTCATGGTCTGTCACTCGGATTCTATCTTTATTCGCTGATTGCACCGTTGATGGTCCTGCTGGCAACCGGCCTAGCACGCCTCCTTCCCTCGCGCTGGATGCTTGCGCCGTTTCCATTTCTTGCCATCACTTTTCTGGCTCTGGAAACATTTGGGAACTGGATGATGCTGTTCCCGTACTACACGGGCATGACGTCGCACACGGTTTCCGGAGGGATGCCGACAGCACATCTGTCGCAGTACGTGGAAATGGGGCTGGGGGTGTTCTTCGAGAATCTGGCGGTCAACAAACCCGGCTTCCTAACGCCATCCGCCTTGATGGCCACTACAGGCGCCTATCTGCTGGCCACATTGATTTTGATCGCGATTAGTTTTCGGCCAGCGCCGGCTTTTCCCGCAGCAGATCCAGAAACGCCTGCCCCACGGGATGGAAGCGCTTCTTCTTCCGGTGAATGATGCCGAGCGGGCGGTACAGGTCCGCGGCCGCTATGGGAATCGCTACCAGCCGGCCCTGCGCGACCTCATCCCGCAAAATACGGGCCGGAACGATACTTACGCCTGCCGTGTGAGCCACTGCCTCTTTAATCATCTGTAGATTGTCGAAATGCAGCGTCTCCATGACTTCAACGCCATGCTCTTTGAGGAAGCGGTTCACTTCACGGCGTATAGGCAGATCTTCATCGAAGCCTATGAATTCCAAGCCATTCAGATCGTGGGCAAAAATACGGGGCAAGGCGGTTAGCGGATGGTCTGGCGCAGCGGCCACCACCATTTCTTCGTGACGCCATGGAATCACCGTGATCTCGCGGCTCGGCTCCGGATAGCTGACCAGCCCGAGATCTGCTTCATCCGCCAGAACGGCCGCGTACACACGCTCGGGCCGCAGATATTCCACTTCCAGTTGCGCTTGCGGCTGGCGTTTGGAAAATTCTGCTTCCAACTCAGCCATTTCACTGAGACCGATCGAGTAAATCGACGCCACTCGAACCGTGCCAGTGGCTTGCTGGCGCATGCCGCCGATCTGCGCTTCGAATTCTTCATGCCGGCGCAGCACGTCGCGGCAGAACTCCGTATAAATTTCTCCTGCGGGCGTGACTACCAGGGGGCGCGTGGAGCGGTCCAACAGCATCACTCCCATTGTCTTTTCGAGATCTTGGACATGCTGGCTGGCTGCGGACTGGCTCACTTCATTCATGGACGCGGCCCGGCTGAAGCTGCGAGTTTGGGCGATGTCTTTGAAAAGTTTGAGACTTTCGTAGGTCACTGCGAACAATATAACATTACCATTACTAATATTGCAAGCTTATAATTCCTGTTGACGTGATACTATTGGCTAAGGTATTCTGGACCATGTCTTTTCCTGCCGGCCTGCCCGCACCTCAAGGCCTGTACCACCCCAGCCACGAACACGACGCGTGTGGCATGGGGTTCGTGGTCAATTTGAAGGGCGAAAAATCGCACGACATTATCCGCAAGGGGATTGAGATCCTCATTAACCTCACGCATCGCGGTGCGTGCGGCTGCGACCCTGAGACGGGCGACGGAGCGGGCATTCTGGTGCAGATCCCGCACGAATTCTTCTCGCGGGAATGCGGCAAGCTGGGTTTCACGCTGCCGGAGCCGGGAAAGTACGGCGTGGGCATGATCTTCCTGCCAGTAGAGATGCAGCAGCGCTTGTTATGTGAAGGCATCGTCGAGCGCATCGCCCGCGAAGAAGGCTTGCAGGTATTGGGATGGCGCGATACGCCGCTGCATGGCGATGCCATTGGGCGTCAGGCGCGCGCAACCCAGCCCTACATTGAACAGGTCTTCATCCAAGCGGACGAAGAAATGTCGCAGGACGACTTCGAGCGGCGTCTCTACGTGGTCCGGCGGCGCGCGGATAAAGAAGTGGCCGAGAGCGATTTTCATGAGAAGGGATTTTTCTACGTTCCGTCGCTTTCGTCGCGCACCGTGGTTTATAAAGGCCTGCTGCTCGCGCCGCAGATTCCCGACTTCTATCTGGAACTGGCGGACCCTCTGGCGAAGAGTTCGTTCTGCATGGTGCATCAGCGGTTTTCCACCAACACGTTTCCGACGTGGCAATTGGCGCACCCATTCCGCATGATCTGCCACAACGGTGAGATCAACACCATCAAGGGCAATACGAACTGGATGGCAGCGCGCGAATCCGTCCTCAAGTCCGACCTTTTCGGCGACGACATTACGAAGATCTTCCCCGTGATTCCTCCTGGCGCGAGCGACACCGCTTCGCTGGACAATGCCGTGGAGATGCTGACGCTCGCCGGCCGTGAATTACCGCATGTGATGGCCATGCTGATCCCGGAAGCCTGGGACTCAGACACCACCATGCCTGATGAAAAGCGCGCGTTCTACGAATATCATGCGTCGCTGATGGAACCCTGGGATGGCCCGGCGGCAGTGGCGTTTACAGATGGCAAATGGCTGGGCGCCACGCTCGACCGCAACGGCTTGCGTCCCGCGCGCTACATGATCACCAAAGATGGACTGATGATCATGGCGTCGGAAACCGGGGTGTTGCCAGTGAAGCCCGAGGACGTCGAATATAAAGGCCGCCTGCAGCCTGGGAAAATGCTGCTGGTGAACCTGCAAGAGCATCGCATCGTTCCCGACGAAGAAATCAAGCACATGCTGTCTTCACGGCAGCCCTACGGCGAGTGGCTGAAGGAGAATCAGCTTACCCTCGACCAGCTGCCGCAGCCAGCACGAGCGTACGGATTCGATTCCACTACCGTGTTGGCGCGACAACGGGCCTTCGGGTATACCGAGGAAGACCTGAAAATGATCATTTCCTCCATGGCCGGTGCAGGCGAAGAACCGATCGGATCCATGGGCGTGGATACGCCGCTCGCTTGTCTTTCAGACAAGCCGCAGCCGTTGTTCAATTACTTCAAACAGTTGTTCGCGCAGGTGACCAATCCCGCAATCGATCCCATCCGCGAAGAGCTGGTCATGTCGTTGAACAGCTACATCGGCACGGAACGGAATATCCTCGAAGAAACGCCACAGCATTGCCACACACTCAAACTGCCGCATCCCATCTTGACCAATATGGATCTGGAGCGGCTGCGACGGGTCAGTTGGGGCGATTTTCTTGCGACCACCATTCAGACTCTGTACCCTGCCAATGGCGGCGGGGAGGATCTGGAAGCGGCGCTGGACGGCATTTGCCGCCGCGCGGATATGGCCATCCGCGACGGTTACCGCATTCTGGTTCTGAGCGACCGTGGCGTGGACAAACAGTACGCACCCATTCCGTCACTGCTCGCTTTGACCGCAGTCCACAATCATCTGGTGCGCGAGCGCAAGCGAACTCAAGTCGCGCTGATCATCGAATCGGGCGAGCCGCGCGAGATCATGCATTTTTGCCTGCTGATCGGTTATGGCGCGAGCGCGGTGAATCCTTACCTGGCGATTGAAACGCTGGAGGACATGGCGCAGAAAGGCCGCCTGGGCGACAAAGCATTCCCGGAGGCGCTCAAGAACTTCAAGAAGGCCGTCAACAAGGGACTGCTCAAGGTCTTCTCGAAGATGGGCATCTCAACCCTGCAGAGCTACCGTGGCGCTCAGGTATTCGAAGCCATCGGCCTGAATCAGCAGCTGATCGACAAATATTTCACCGGAACGGCGTCGCGCATTGAAGGCGTGGGGCTGGACGTTCTTGCCAAAGAAGCACAGATGAAGCATGAGTTTGCTTTCAGTCCGGTGACCGATTCCGTCACCGACCTGGATCCGGGCGGTTCCTATCAATACCGGATTAAGGGGGAGTATCACTTGTTGAATCCTGTGACCGTAAGCAAGATTCAGCACGCGGTGCAAACTAACAATCCGGCGACGTTCCAGGAATATACGGACCTGATCGACAAACAGAATCGCGACCTGTGCACGCTGCGCGGCTTGATGGAATTGAAAGCCGCCAAGAAGCCGGTGCCGATCGAGGAAGTGGAACCTGCGAGCGCGATCGTGAAGCGCTTCGCCACGGGAGCGATGTCGTTCGGCTCCATTTCAAAAGAGGCGCATGAGACGCTGGCCATTGCCATGAACCGCATGGGCGGCCGCTCCAACACGGGGGAAGGCGGTGAAGATGCGGCGCGCTTCGAGAAAGATCCCAACGGCGACTGGCGCCGCAGTTCCATCAAACAAGTGGCCTCCGGGCGATTCGGCGTAACCACGCATTACATGGTCAATGCCGATGAATTGCAGATCAAGATCGCGCAGGGCGCCAAACCCGGCGAAGGCGGCCAGCTTCCCGGCCATAAAGTGGATGAAGTAGTGGCGCGCGTTCGGCACGCGATTCCCGGAGTGGGTCTGATTTCGCCCCCTCCGCATCACGACATTTATTCCATCGAGGACTTGGCGCAGTTAATCTACGATCTGAAAAACGTCAATCCCAAGGCTCGCATTTCCGTAAAGCTGGTTGCGGAGGTGGGCGTCGGCACCGTAGCAGCGGGTGTTGCAAAAGCGCACGCCGACGTGGTGCTGATCAGCGGCTATGACGGAGGCACTGGCGCTTCCCCGCTGACTTCGCTGCGTCACGCGGGCATTCCTTGGGAATTGGGTTTGGCCGAAGCGCAGCAGGTGTTGGTAATGAATGACCTGCGCAGCCGCATCGTGCTGCAAACTGATGGCAAGCTGCAAACCGGACGCGATGTGACCATCGCGGCGCTGCTGGGCGCCGAGGAGTTCGGCTTTTCCACCGCGCCTTTGATCGCGATGGGCTGTATCATGATGCGCAAGTGCCACCTGAATACTTGTCCGGTGGGCATCGCGACGCAGGACCCCGCGCTGCGCAAGAAATTTACAGGCACGCCCGAACACGTGATCAATTTCTTTTTCTTCGTGGCCGAACAGGTGCGCCAGTGGATGGCTAAGCTCGGCTTCCGCAAAATGAGTGACATGGTCGGCCGCGCGGATCTGATTCGGATGCGCCCCGCCATCGAGCACTGGAAGGCGCGCGGTCTGGACTATTCGCAACTGCTTTATACACCACAAGTACCGGGGCGGGTGGGCCGCCGCTGCACCACCACGCAGGACCATGGATTGCAGGATGCACTGGACTACCGCTTGATCGAATACGCCAAGCCCGCTATCGAAAACGGCGCGCAGGTGGATATCGATCTGCCCATCCGGAACGTGGATCGCACGGTGGGCGCGATGCTATCCGGCGAAATCGCCAAAGCGCATGGCCCCAAAGGACTGGAGCCCGATACCATTCATTTCAAGTTCAGTGGTTCAGCGGGACAGAGCTTCGGTGCGTTTTTAGCCCGCGGCGTGACGCTGGAGCTGGAAGGCGACAGCAATGACTATGCCGGCAAGGGCCTTTCGGGCGGCCGCCTGATTGTGTATCCTCCCCGCAAATCGACCTTCCTGCCGGAGAAGAACATACTGATCGGCAACACGGTGCTCTACGGCGCGACCAGCGGCGAGGCTTACTTTAACGGCCGCGCCGGCGAGCGCTTCGCCGTCCGCAACTCCGGCGCGACGGCTGTGGTGGAAGGCGTAGGCGACCACGGCTGCGAATATATGACGAACGGCCTGATCATCGTTCTCGGCGAGACCGGCAAGAACTTCGCAGCGGGCATGAGCGGGGGAGTGGCCTACGTACTTGACGAAACCGGTGAATTTCAAGCCACGCGCTGTAACGTGGCGGGAGTGGATTTGGAGCCGCTGGAAGAAGAGAAAGACATCGGGCTAGTGCGCTACTGGATCGCGCGGCACGCGGAAGAAACGCAAAGCCCGCGCGCGAATTGGATTTTGGAGAACTGGAATCGGATGTTGCCCAATTTCGTAAAAGTGTTCCCGCACGAATACAAGCGCGTGCTGGGCGTACCGCGGTATAAGGCGGTGGCTCGTGGGTAAAGTCACCGGCTTCATGGAGTACACGCGCGAGGTCCCCGCGCGGCGTCCCGTCACGGAGCGCGTCAACGACTACTTCGAGGTCTATCAGGACTTCCCGCTCGAAAAAGTGCAGACACAGGGTGCACGGTGCATGGATTGCGGCATCCCGTTCTGTCATACAGGATGTCCCGTGAACAATATCATTCCCGATTGGAATGACTTGGTCTACAAAGGCCGTTGGCGTGAAGCGATTCGGGTACTGCATTCCACCAACAATTTTCCGGAGTTCACGGGCCGCATCTGCCCGGCTCCGTGCGAGGCGGCTTGCGTTCTCGCGATCAATGAGCCTGCGGTGGCGATCAAGACCATAGAACGCACCATCGTGGACCACGCCTTCGAACAGGGCTGGATTCATCCTGAACTGCCGGCGGTACGCAGCGGAAGGAAAGTCGCGGTAGTTGGCAGCGGGCCTGCCGGCATGGCCGCCGCGCAGCAATTGGCGCGCGCGGGTCATGCCGTGACATTGTTCGAGAAGACGGATCGCATAGGCGGTCTGCTGCGCTACGGCATTCCCGACTTCAAAATGGAGAAGCACATCATCGACCGCCGCATGGACCAGATGGCGGCCGAGGGTGTGGAGTTCGTCACCAATGCGGGCATCGGCACAAAAATTCCGGTGTCCGACCTGCGGCGAGACTACGACGCGATTGTGCTGGCCATGGGCGCCGAGCATCCTCGCGACCTTCCGGTGCCCGGCCGCGAATTGAACGGCATCCACTTCGCGATGGACTTTCTCCCGCAGCAGAACAAGCGGATTGCGGGCGATAACGTTCCCAAGCAAGGTGAAATTCTTGCGACTGGCAAGAAGGTGGTTATTATCGGCGGCGGCGATACCGGCGCAGACTGCCTGGGGACTTCGCACCGGCAAAAAGCCGCGGAAATTCACCAGTTTGAGATCATGCCGATGCCTCCGCTGGACCGCGCACAGTCGACTCCGTGGCCCTTGTGGCCGCTGATGCTGCGCCAGGAAAGTTCGCACGAAGAAGGCGGCCAGCGCGAGTGGGCCGTGGCTACCACGAAATTTTCGAGCGACGGCAAGGGCAACGTGAAACAGTTGCACGGCATCCGCGTCGGCCCCGCACCGAAGTTCGAACCCATCGCGGGAAGCGAGTTCACGATCGACGTCGATCTGGTACTGCTTGCCATGGGCTTCACCGGCCCGGTGAAGAGCGGCGTCATCGAGGACTTGGACTTGAAGCTCGACGCACGCGGCAACATAGCGGCGAACGAGCAGGATTACCAGACCTCCATCCCCGGCGTCTTCGTGGCAGGCGACGCCAGAAGAGGGCAATCGCTGGTGGTGTGGGCCATTGCCGAGGGACGTAAGGCGGCGGAGTCCGTGAACCGGTTTCTGCGCGGCTAGGCGATTCCCCGCGTGTCCGTTAGCCTTTCGCAGCGCTACCGCTTCCAGAAAGCATGGAGGAGACTAAATGGAGGAGACTAAATGGAAGGACCAAAGCCGGTGCTCCCTGAAAAAGGTGACGAGATTCACGCCGAGGGCGGCAAATTGAAGTTTGTTCTCGGCAAAGAGGGTGACATCGAGGTGCACGGCAATAGAGTAGGACTCAAGGCGCTTGCAGCCATTTGTTCCGGCCTGAGCGAATCTGACGATGCGTACCACTACCACTTGGATGACATTTTTTGGGGCACTGAAGAAGGGTCCATTCCAGCCGTGATCTACCGAAACGACGAACTATGAGCGTCATTTGCAATCTTCTTGTAGCTGGTCAAGCGCACGAATGGCGGCACACGGGCGGCGCCTCCTCGTAAAATCATTCTCCATGGAGCCCCTGACCGCGCGTGCCTACTTGATTGCTGGTCGTGTACAAGGAGTCGGTTACCGCGCGTTCGCTCAAAAAGCCGCACGTGATTTGGGCGTTACTGGGTGGGCGCGAAATCTCCCGGACGGGAACGTTGAGGTTCATGCCAACGGAACCGCAGAGCAACTCGACGCGCTGGAAGCCCGACTGCATCAAGGACCCCGGTGGAGCGACGTTCGCAGCGTGGAAACTGCCGATGCCGCGCCGTCGAACGCATCTAGTTTCGACATACGCTAACCCCATACCGTGGCGCTTCGGCGTTTTTTTCCTGATGTATTCCTGGAAGGGGCGAGCACGCCGCCGCCGTCGCGTAAGGTATTTCCCCTAGGTCTCTAAGTAATTTTTGCCCATCATTACCCCTTTTCTAGCAGGGGTACCACGAGTACCATAGTAATGGGCGATAGCTACTGAAGTACCAGGAGGAGTAAACATGTTTGCGAAGACGACTAAACGAAATATCGGCGCCTGGTGCTCGGAAATCGTGAGAGTTCATCTGCAATCCGGATCGCGGCGGGGGCGGGAGCTGAAAGTCAATCTCGAGGAAATCTGGCCTACTGGCGCGCTTTTTCTGACATCCACCCGAATTCCGTCGCTGACGCGGCTCCGCTTTAGATGCTGGGATTACGAATATCACGGCGAAGTGATTGCCCGAAAGTTTTCAAAGTCGCTCGGTTATTTCGTGGAAATGCGGTTTGACTCGGGCTGCCGCTGGACTGAACAGCAATACCGGCCTCGGCATTTTTTCAATCCGCTGGTTCTTTTGGCCAATCGTATTTTTGAGGCGACGCTCCGCGATCCGGGTGACACACAGGGGAGTTTGACGCGGCCGCTCTCCTTTGCGGCCGCAGTGAGTTGCTCGAAGCATGCGGCTCCCAGCACCGCCGCCCTCGGTGCGTCCTATCATGTCGCGCAACGGATTTCCTTTTGAAGCCGATCTGAAAACCGGACGCCACCGCGCCAATCAATGGCTGAGAAACGTCCGAGCCCGTAGAATCAGAGCACGCCGCAGGGGTGTTTCCCTGCGAACGCTGCTGATGCTGCTTTTGGGCGTGCTGGTTCTGGCTGCCACCGTCAGCTTGGGGTCCATTGCTTATCGTACTTTCCGCACTACCGTGGAGCGCGTGGCGGTCCGCGAAGTCGGCGCCATAGCCACGTTTCGAAAGCAAGCACTGACTCGCATACTGGCCCAGCAGCGCGCGCGGGCCGATGCATTGTTGAAAACAGCCGAGGTTGGCTGCACACCAGACGAATTGTGGTGCCTTCGCAAACTTCTCACGGATTTTGTTGCGACCGAAGGTGTCACCGCCGCAAGACTCTCCTATCGCGGAAGAGCGGCGGTGCTGGCAGGAAAAGGCGCCGCCACTTTGTTGAGTTCAACGGCGGTGAGTTCAACGGCGCCGTTGGACGGCCACACCACCCGCTTTGAGTTCGATGAACAGGGCGAACTCTATTACGTTCTCAGGTCCACCTCGCGGGACGGGAAATCCACTCTTGCGATCCGCGGCGATATGCAGGTGGCGAATCAGGTGTTTTTGGATCGTTACGGCCTTGGGCAGTCTGGCGAGACCATATTGACGAATGATCGGGGTATCTTCCTAACGCCGGCGCGCTATCCCGGTCAGGAAGATAAACCACGTACCGTGAATGGCGAGCCGCTGCAAATGTGCCTCAACGCCGTGGATGGTGAAATTCTTGCTCCCGGCTATCGAGGCGTTCCGGTGATTTACGGCTTCCGTCACATGCCGGAGATCGGAGGCGGATGCATTCTAGCTTTGCTGGACCAGGCGGAAGCCTTCGCGCCCACGCGGAGTATCGGACGAGAAGTTGCCGGCGCTTCAGCGCTCCTGGCGGTTCTGGCTATTGGGTGTTCGTTCATTTTCGCGCAACTGGTGTCCGGCCCCATGCGGCGTCTTACCGGACGCGCGCGCTCGCTGCAAAAGGGGGATTTTGAAGGGCCCGTCCCGGTGGAGGGTCCATCAGAAATCCGGATGTTTGCCGAGACCTTCGAATCCATGGCGCTTTCGCTAAAGGTTTCACGGAGCGCGTTACAAGACGCGACGGAGCATCTCCGCAATGTCCTCGAAGGAATCAGCGACGGTTTCGCCGCCTTCGACCGCCAGTGGCGGTGCACCTACGTGAACGCGAAGGCCACCGACCTCAGCCGCATCCCACGCGATGAATCGTTGGGCAAGAACGTGTGGGATCTTTTCCCTAAAAGCACCGGCACCAATGTGCATACGGAGCTTACACGAGCCATGGAACAGAGAGTTCCGGTTCATCTGGAAGAATACTATGCACCCGTTGACGTCTGGTTTGGGATCGACGCGTATCCCACTCGCGATGGACTGGCCGTCTTCGGCCGCGACGTGACCGAACGAAAGCGCTTTAATGAGCGGCTGCAGCAGTCGCAGAAGCTGGAGAGCTTGGGCGTGCTGGCGGGCGGCATAGCGCACGACTTCAACAATCTGCTGGCTGGAATTATGGTGAACGCCAGCATATTGTTGGATGATCTCCCTTCCGGCGATCCAGCGCGCGGTGGATTGGAGGCCGTGGTCAAAGGCGCTGAACAGGCGGCAAGCTTGACCCGGCAGATGCTGGCCTATGCCGGAAAGGGTCGCTTCGTAGTAGAACGGCTGGATCTTTCCGAGAGAGTGCGCGATATTGCCAGTCTAGTTCGCGCTTCCATCCCCAAAACGGTTCAGCTTCGTTTGGAACTCACAAATGACCTGCCGCCCGTTGAAGCAGACGCCGCTCAACTCCAGCAATTGGTGATGAATCTGATCATCAACGCGGCTGAATCCATCGATCCGGGGAAATCGGAATCGGTGGTGATTACAACTCGGCTTGAAGATGTCGATCAAAATCAAATCGACCAAATCATCTCGTCCGGGGAAGTTCTGCCCGGCCGCTACGTGACGCTGGAAGTGCGCGATCCGGGATGTGGGATGGATGAAGAAACACAATCGCGCATCTTCGATCCATTTTTCACGACGAAGTTTACAGGCCGCGGTTTAGGCCTGGCTGCGGTAACGGGTATTGTGCGCGGCCACAAAGCAGCTCTCCGGGTGGAAAGCGCTCCCGGCAAAGGCAGTAGCTTTAAGGTTCTGTTTCCGGCGAGCCAAGGGAAACCGGCTCGATTGCAGCGGTCCGAACAGAGAAAGTTTTTGGTGGGCCACGGCACGATTCTAGTGATCGATGATGAAGAGAGCGTACGGCAGGCCGCGACAACGGCGCTCGAAAACTATGGCTACAAGGTAGTGGTGGCTGGCAATGGCAAGGAAGGCATCGAGCTGTTTCAGAAGTTGAATAGCGAAATTTCCCTGGTGCTGTTGGATATGACCATGCCCGTCATGTCGGGCGAGGAAGCGCTGGTGCGGCTCCAGAAAATCCGTCCCGCGGTTCCTGTGGTTTTATCCAGCGGTTACAATGAGGCGGAAGCGACGCGCTCCTTCACCGGCAAAGGCCTGGCCGGTTTCGTGCAGAAGCCTTATACCGCCGCTCAACTGGCGGAAGAACTGCAGAACGCACTACAAGGCCGGCGTCATCATCGGCGCGGAGCGGGCTGAAGACTCCGCGCACTATTTCAACGCGAAGCTGAACATCGAACTCCCTGCCGAAAACAGCACGTATTGTTTCCCGTTGGCTTGATATGTCATGGGGCCCATGATGATCTCGCCGCCGGCGGGCACTCTCCATAGGAGTTTGCCATCGCGTGCGTCGAGCGCCTGGAAGAAGCCTTCGCGGCCGCCGGTGAACAGAAGGTCGGAGGCGGTTGTCAGAATACCGCTGGTGGTGACGTCGTTCATCTTGAACTCCCATTTGCGGTCGCCCGTTTTCGGGTCGATGGCCTTCACCATCCCATATCCCTCGGCATCTGCCTTCTCATCGCGGACTTGTTGATAGCGGCGGCTGGAAGGGATGCCCCCCGTATACCGATTGCCCTCCACATAGGGGGTGTCCAGTTTGTTCATGGTGCCTTCCACGCTCTCCCAACTGGGAACGTAAAGCAACCCAGTGCGCGGACTGAACGACGGAGAGTACCAGTTTGTTCCGCCGGCGACGCTGGGGAAAATTTTGTTTCCGTCTGGGGTCGGCTCCTTGCCGGGGGCTCGCATGGGGCGGCCCGCCTCGTCGAGTCCCGTGGCCCACGTGACCTTAACATAAGGTTTGCCCATCAGGAACTGGCCGCTGGTGCGGTCCAGCGTATAAACGAAGCCGTTGCGATTGGCGAACATCATTACCTTGCGCGGCGCGGTGCGGCCGTTGCGGTCTGTCCAGTTCATGTCGGCGAGAACGGGCACCTGCGTGGAATCGTAATCCCACACGTCATGCGGCGTGAACTGGAAATGCCACTTGATTTTGCCGGTATCCGCGTCCAGGGCGACAACGCTGCTGCTGTAGAGGTTATCGCCGCCGCGGTCATCGCCATTCCAATCGGGTCCAGGATTGCCGACGCCCCAATAGGTAAGGTTGAGTTCCGGATCGTATGTTCCGGTAACCCATACCGACGCCCCACCGTGCATCCAGGAATCGCCCGTCCAGGTCTCGTTGCCTTTTTCGCCCTTCCCCGGAATAGTATAGAAGCGCCAGACTTCCTTGCCCGTAGCGGCATCGTAAGCGGCAATGAAACCGCGGATGCCATATTCGCCCCCCGCGGTTCCCACCAGAACCTTGTCTTTAATCACAAGGGGGGCGTGCGTCAGAGCGTAACCGGAGGCCGCCTTAGCGACTTCGACGTCCCAAAGCAGCTTGCCATCCGTCGCATTCACGGCCACCAGATGCGCATCGATGGTGCCCATATAAAGCGTGTTGCCCAATATCGCCACGCCGCGATTCACGCGGCCGCAGCACGGGCGAGCATCTTTGGAGGGCGAATACGAATACGTCCACTTGGCCCGGCCTGTGGCGGCGTCCAGCGCGAAAATGTCATTGGGCGCTTGGGTCATGTACATGGTTCCATCCACCACCAGCGGCGTGGTTTCAAAACGCTCCAGGGACCTGGCCTGGAATGCCCATTTCATCTCCAGGTTCGCCACATTGGCCGGGGTAACCTGCGTCAAGGCGCTATAACGCTGGCCGGAAAATCCTCCGGAGTATGTAAGCCAGTTTTGCGGCTCCTGATTCGCACGCAGGATGCGATCGAAGCTTACCTGCGCGAAAAGAGAGGCCGCGCAGAAGAAAACAAGGAAAGCGCGAATCGGCATAGTGCTAACAGTATATATCCGCCCATAAAGCGATATGAGTCGCAGCCGTCACTCGCGTATTCGGGACAGGACGACGGCCAATCCGGCGATCCCCAGGAAACTGCCGAATGGAATATAAAAGGAGCGCCAATCCTTGCGCGCCAGACGAATATAGATCACGCCGATCACCGAGCCCGCCAGCGACCCCAGAATCATGGTTTCCAGCGCACCGCGCAATCCCAGAAACGCGCCTACCATTGCGATCATCTTCACGTCGCCGAATCCCAATGCATCCACGCCACGGAACTTGCCATACAAGTAGCCGATCAACCAGATGGCGCCGCTGGCCACGGCCGCTCCAAACAGCGCTTCGGAAAGGGACAACGCGCGAGGTCCCAGGTAGCGGGACAGCAGCATAGAAACGAAGTACGGCTCGTTCGGGATGAAGAAAGCGAATACCAGTCCGGCCACAAGACCGCCCAGCGTGAATTCATCCGGCAGAATGTGGCGCTCAAAGTCAGTGGCGGTGAGCGCAATAAAAATTGCGCCTAACAGCGCGAATTTCAATGCTGCGAGTGTGACGCCAAGGTAAGCCACCACGAGCGCGAAAAATATACCGGTGGCCAGCTCCACGATAGGATAGCGGATTGGGATACGGCGCCGGCATTGGCGGCACCGCCCTCCGAGCAGCGCGTAGCTCAGTAACGGAATGTTGTCATACCAGGCGATAGGCGCACGGCATCGCCAGCACCGCGACCTTGGGTGCACAATGGAACGGTTGGTCAGCCGTGGCAGGCGGTAAATACACACGTTGAGGAAACTGCCGATCAAGAGTCCGGCTAGCAGCGCGAGTACGGTGTTCATGATCCGAGCACCTCGCGATATACACGTTCGGTTTCTCCCACCATCGTTTCCACGGAAAATTCGTTTTGCACGCGTTCCCTGCCCCGGCGGCCCAGTTCCGCCGCCCACTGCGGGTCGTTGAGCAAACGGCATACAGGACCGGCGAAGTCGTCGTCCCCCACCAGCAGACCCGTTTGTTCGTGCTGCACCGCTTCAGGCATTCCCCCCACATTGCTTGCTACTACTGGAACCCCGGCCGCCATTGCCGCCAGAGCGGCTGAACCAAGGCCTTCTATTTCACTTCGGTAGACGAATACGCTCGCTGTAGACAGATCTTCCCATAAGCGTGTAGTGAGATGGATCGGAATTCCGGGTATATTCACCGGTTTTAGCGCTAGCGCCACAACCCGACCTTCCACGGGCCGGGCAGGCTCAAGAGGAATCGACACTCCGTCGGGAACCACGCGAATCTTCGATCCCGGTATCCCGGCGTCCACTAATCGCGCCGCTACGAATTTCGACACTGCCAGGTACATTGCCGCGTGGGAATACTTCCACAGGGAGAGAAATCCGCTCTTAACGGGAAAGGCCACGCGCCGGGAAACCACCAATGGCCGCCCACCCCCGGCAAGACAGGCTAGCGTATGTGCTCGCGCATCATGAGCGTGAATCAGGGAGCACGTGGGCGCCTCCGAACGAAGTTTCCACAGCGACAAGGGCCGCACGTCCACGCCGCGAGAACTGGCCTCTGAAAACAGCGCCGATTTCCTGGGAGAAAGCAAGATGGCGTCGTTAAGCCGCTCCACTAAACTCAAGACTTGCCATTGCCCACCCCGCATCGATAGCCCCGTGTCCACGTGCAGGGTGGGGCCGGTGCCCTTCATCGTCCCGGACCCATGAACCGCACCTTCGCGTATTTCAAAAAATTGTAGAGCGCCGCCATATTCGCGATCGCCAAGCCTTCGACACCGTCCAAGAAGCCCTGCTTTAAAAAATAGGTATTGAAAAACGTCCACGGAGGCTCGAAAATGAGCCGTCCCCAACTCACCTGACGCCGCGCCTCGATCAACTGCTCAGCGGCCAGCGTTGTGTAACGGTCCATGGTCTTGATGTGTTCCGATAAGGAATCGCAAGTGAAGTGCAGGAGATTCGAGTCTAAATGTCCCACGCTTCCCTTCGCGCGTACGGATTCATGCACATACTCCCCCACCCACTCCGCTTTTCGGCGGTCGTAGAGGCGAACCTTGCGGTCGGGATACCAACCCGAATGGCGTATCCAGCGTCCTAAATAGCGAGCCATACGAGGCATTGTGTAAGCCTCAAAGCGCGGCCCCGCTTTTTTCAGGCGCCAGATTTCCGCCTCCAGGGCTTCGCTCAATGATTCATCTGCATCCAGCGAGAGAATCCAATCGTTCGAGGCTTGTTCCGCGGCGAAATTTTTCTGTTTGGCGTATCCCCGCCACACGGTTTCGATCACACGCGCGCCCAGCTTCTGGGCTAGCTCCACAGTGCGGTCCGTCGATGCGCTGTCGACCACTACGATTTCATCGGCACAGCGCAAGCTTTCGATCGCGCGCGCCAGATTGCGCTCCTCGTTGTAAGTGATGATCGTGGCGGTGATTTTCACGGCAGTTCAGGGGTCCGGACTGGAATAGGGGTGAAGGAAACCACCAGAATCGCCAGGGCCAGCAGCCCCAGCCAAATTCGCGCGCGGCCTATCGGGTAAGGGTCGTATAAGGGCGGGTGCCGCAGCCCGAACAGTACCAACAATACTGCCCACAGAAGCCAGCTGTAGGCGAAAAAGAATCCCATGACCGCCAAAGCCGCGACAAGAATGCGCGAGAGCCATTTGGCGCGCTCACCTACGATGGCGTATAGGATGTGCCCACCGTCCAGTTGACCGATAGGCAACAGGTTCAGCGCCGTGGCCAGCAAGCCAGCCCACGCAGCACGAGCCATGGGATGTAAAGAAAGATCGGCAGTGGAAACGCCCGGGAACCACATCATTTCGAAGATCCGCAGCAGCAATGGCGTGCCGAAAACAAAGTCGCCGCGCAAGGCGACCCTTGGCATTTGATGCGACATGGAAACCCCTATCGCCAGCGGAACCAGCAGTGCCGCGAATCCGGCGATGGGCCCGGCGATCCCGATATCGAACAGGATACGCTTCGACACGATTGCGGAGCGCAACCGGATGAACGCCCCCAGCGTCCCGATCAAGGTTGGGGCAGGCAAAAAAAACGGCAGCGTTGCGTCCACGGTGTAATACCGAGCCGCCAAGTAATGCCCCATTTCATGCGCCATCAGGATGGTCAGGAGGGAAAGCGAAAAAGGCAGGCCGCTCAATAGGTAAGCGGGATCCCGCAACATTCGCTCATAGCCGGACATTTCGAGCAGAAAGCTCACCGGCAAGTTCATCCGGAAACTGAGCGCCATGCCCGCGCCGACCACGGTAGTGGTCAAAAATGTGGCCAATAGCAGCAGAACATGCAGCCAGTAGCGGTGCGGCCGGGCTCGGGTGGCCGCTAACGCTTCAATGAACCCGCCGGAGAAGGTTTCCGGCGAGGTCGTCCGCGGCACAAACGGCGGGGGGTAGCCGTTGGAAGACATGCCCGTCAGTCGAGCGTTTGCAACTCCTTGCCGGGCTTAAAGCGAACAGCCTTCCCCGGCGGAATCGCGACTTCCGCTCCGGTGCGCGGGTTGCGGCCAATACCGGTCTTGCGCGGCCGAACGTTGAATATACCGAATCCGCGAAGCTCGATACGTTCACCCTTTTCGAGCGCGCGTTTCATGCTTTCAAAAACGGTTTCCACAGCCATCTCCGCTTTCGTCTTGGTGATGCCCGTCCGATTGACCACTTCGTTGATGATGTCGAGTTTGATCAAGGCCGCCTCCTGCGCCGCAAACCCAATGATAGGATTGGGGTTATCCGCTTGTCAAGCGCAACCGGCTAACGCAACGGGTTGGAGCACTCTTACTTTCGAAAGCGAACGCACGAAAGGGAGCTTAGCGAAGTTCCCCAAAACTGGCTGAGTTTTGTCTACGTGCCGCGTTTCCGCACGTCGATGCTCAATCGCTTGATCTTCTGATTGAGCGTGGAAAGAGGAATGCGCAGGGTTTCGGCGGCGGCGGTCTGGCTCCAGTCGGATTTTTCGAGCTGCTCCATGATGGTCCGGCGTTCGAAATCGGCTACGACTTCAAACAGGGATGCATCGGCCGCGAGATGGCCGCTCTCATCGCGGCGGATGCGCAGGCCGCGGGCTTCGAGCAGGTGTTCCGGCAAGACTGCGGCGGAGACAGCCGGCTGAGCTGCCAGAACCACCGCCCGCTCGACAACGTTTTCCAATTCGCGCACGTTGCCCGGCCATACGTGATCCATCAAGATATGCATGGCATCGGACTCGAAGAACAGGCGTGAACGTCCGTTTTCATCTAGAAATTTTTCATTTTCCCGGCAATACTTGCCGAAGAAATGCTGGACCAGGGCCGGGATGTCTTCTTTGCGATCGCGCAGGGCCGGCAATGCCAAATTGATAACGTTAAGGCGGTAGTAGAGGTCTTCGCGGAATTTTCCTTCTTCCACAAGTTTCTTGAGGTCGGCGTTCGTCGCGGCGACGATGCGGACATCTACTCTCACCGTCTCCGCCGAACCCAGAGGCATGAATTCGCGCTCCTGAATGACACGCAGCAGCTTTGTCTGGGTCTCGAGGGAAATGGTGCCAATTTCGTCAAAGAAGATGGTCCCGCGGTCGGCGGTTTCGAAATAGCCTTTGCGTGAAGTTACGGCGCCGGTGAAGGCGCCGCGCACGTGGCCGAACAAAGCGCTTTCCAGAAGATCCGGCGGCACGGAACCTGAGTGCACCGGCACGAACGGGTGACCGGCGCGGGCGGAATGCGCATGGATCGCATTCGCGATGAGCTCTTTACCGGTCCCGGTCTCGCCCGTGATCAGAATGGTGGCGCGGCTGCCCGCCACCTGGCTCACAAGATCGAAAATCTTGAGCATGCGCTCGCTCTTGCCGACGATGTTCGGGAAGCTATAACGCTGCCGCAGAGCGCGCTTCAGTTCGGTGTTTTCGCGCTCCAGACGCCGCTTCGAGATCATGTGTTCGATCTCGATCAGTAACTTTTCGTTGTCCCACGGCTTGGAGAAATAGTCGTTGGCGCCGCGCTTGAGAGCGTTTACCGCAACTTCGATGGATCCGTATGCGGTGATGAGGAAGATGGGCGTTTCAACGTCGCGTGCGCGCACTTCTTCCAGCACCTGCATGCCGCTTTTGTCCGGCATCATCAAGTCGAGCAGCACCAAATCGAACGTGGATTTTTCTAAACGCTTCAACCCTTCGGTGGCGTTCGGCGCGAGATCGACAAGGTACCCTTCCGACGTTAGCAATGCTTCGAGGCTTTCGCGAATATCCGGCTCGTCGTCGATGACGAGTACGTGTCCGCGCGCAGTTTCTGGCGCCAGGACATCGGCTGCTAGATCGGCAAAGGAGTCAGGATGCGAGGTTGACATTCGCGGTGAACTCGGGCTCCGGAGTGAATGCCGCCGGGGAGGGGATGGTCGCCGAGGCAGTGGACACTGTTGCCACTGCAGTCACTGGTGTGAATAAAGGGGAGGCGGAAAGTTCCGGGAATGATAATTCGAATCGGGTGCCGGCGCCGGGTTCGCTATCCACGTCGATGACGCCTCCGTGCTCGCGCACGATCCCGTAGCTGACTGAGAGTCCCAGACCGGTGCCTTTCTTGGCCGCCTTGGTAGTGAAGAACGGATCGAAGATGCGCGGCAGGTGATCCGGTGCAATACCACTACCCGAGTCCGCGATGGTAACACGGACAAGGCCGTCGCGGCCCGCCGTCTTTAAAGCCAGCGTTCCGCCGCCGTCCATGGCGTCACGCGCATTGAGAATGAGGTTCAGAAAAACCTGCTGCAAGCGGCCGGCATTTCCACGAATGCGAGGGAGGGACGCATCAAGCGATATCCGCGTCGTCACTCCTGCCTGGACCAGTTGATGCTCCACCAGCGTCAGCGTTTCTTGAAGAATTTTGTTCAGGTCCACGCTTACGAATTCGGTCGGGGACGTGCGGGAGAAGTTTAGCAGTGAATTCACGATCTCACTCGCCCGGAAGGTTTGCTTGGCGATCTTTTCGAGAAGCGGCGCCTTTTGCGAATCGCCGGAAATCTGCTTCGCCAGCATTTGCGCATAGGTCGAAATCACCGCGAGCGGCGTGTTGACTTCATGAGCCACGCCGGCTGCCAGCAAACCGATGGAGCTGAGTTTATCGGCTTGCACCAGCTTGCTTTCGAGTTCCGCGCGATCGGTGATGTCCTCGAAGATAATCAGCCGCCCAATATGCGCACCGTCCCTGGCGATGAGCGGCGCGACAGCGATATTGAGAGTGGCTTCCTGAGGACGCAGGAGGAATTTATAAATATTATGGACCGGACCGGAAGACGCGCGTGCAATGGCTTCGCAAAGATCCGGCGGAAACAAATCGGCGAGCCGCTGCCCGACGGCGGCAGATCTGGACACGCCCGTCAGTTTTTCGATTTGCGTGTTCCAGCTTTCCACGCGGTCTTCCAAATCGGCCGCCAGGATGCCGACATGAATCGATTCGACGATGTTCTCCGAAAACTCCTTCAAACGTTCGTACTGTTCGACTTTGCGTTCGAGCGATTGATACAGCAAAGAATTGTCGATGGCGATTCCCACGTAGCCCGACAGCGTGACCAACAGATCCACGTCATCACTGGACAGGAAATCGCCGCTCTCGGTGCGGCTCACACCCAGATAAGCGATGGTTTTCCCGCGCGCGGTACAGGGCAAATAATAGGTGAGTTCCAGTTCAGCGATGGTCCGCCGCACCGCGACGGGCAGCTCATGGGACACCACGTCGAGCGTATAACGCGTGCGTTCAAAAAACAGGTACGGACGTTTAGGAGCAGTGCTGAGGAAACTTAAATCCAGGTCAGGAGAAACATGGTCTGTTTGGCGGCCCTGGCGGTTGCTGGCGAGTTCCAGACGGAACTGGTCCTTGCTGTCATCCCATACGAAAAAAGCCACGTGACGGATGCCTAGCGTTCGAACCAAACGGTCGGCAACGGTTTCCAGCATTTCCCCTAGATCGGTAGGAGACCCAAGTTCCCGCGCGAATTCGATCAGAGTACGGCGATAATCGTAGCGGTCTTTGTAGAAGTAGTGCCGGTCCAATTGTTCCTGAATCCAATTGCGGATGGGCTGGAAGACGAACGCGGCGATCAAAATCAACGCAACCAGCGCCGTGCCGCTCACATCCCCTGCCCGGCTCACCGAAAAGACTAGTCCGTAAAAAATGCCGAGCACACACAAAGTAGCCAGCGTATAAACGTAGCCTTCCTGGAAAATGATATCGACATCCATCAACCGGTAGCGCAGAATGGCGTAAGCCCATGTAAGAGGAATGAACGGCAAAGACAATACCGCCAGATTCATCACCGCCGTGGGAGGATAACCCAAAATATAGGGAATCGCGTACAGCCCGGCAAATGGCACAATGCCAACGAAAGCGCCGTTGCGCAGCCAGGTCAACTGCTTACGGATCACTGGGTCATCCGCGTTGCGCAGTTGCAGGTGCAGCACCGCGCCGCCCGCGAAGTACATCGCGCACAGGAATCCGAGCCACGCGCGATCAAACAACCAGCGTGCTTCAATCAGCGGCGCCGCCGTGGACAACCATCCAAAAATCAGCCCAAGCTGCGCCGCCAGCAGGATCGCACCCGGCATGTACACCAGTGCAGCGGCACGCCGATTTCGCATCCATTGCAAAGGCCCTGGAAACACCAGGGAGAAATGCAGGAATAGCGCGGGCGCCAGATAGCCAGCCACCACGTTGCCCAGGTAAATCACCTTGTCGAAATTATTCAGCTTCCCGGAGTAATGGAAGGTCGAAAGAACAAAACTAGTCAGGCAGAGCAAAAAGAAGTGCAGCGCGCGAGGAGCGCTACCGCGCCGGAAATAGACAAACAACCCGATGGCCAGGTACACGGCGCCAACGGCGTATTGGTAGAAAATGGCGCGGTCCCTAGGCGCCTCTCCGATGATGACGCTGGACACCAACTCGACGCCCTCATGCCGAACCTTGTACTCAGTCTTGTTCCAAGCCCCCAAACGAGCGAGAATCGCCGTCACGTCCAAGGAGCTTTGGACCGGCACCCCTGCGACAGATACCAGGGCGTCGCCTTTGTGAATGCCAGCCTTCTCCGCTGGACTCCCCGGGGTGATATAGACCGCTATAATGCGTGGACTGGCACCAGGGCTGAGCGACCGTTCCTCCCAAGTGACGCCATCGTCCGGAAGATGGAAAAGGCTCTGCTGCTGGAGATTGATGGCAGCGGCGACCACCGCCGCAACTGTCATGACTACCAGAAGCGCGCTTACGAGTTGTTGTTTAAGCTCCTTCACTCAGCCACCTGGACGCCTGACACGGTACACTTTGCCGTGCATTCGACCATGCAAGCGGGTTACCACCATCGCAGCGGCGATTCCCATTGATATTATGGCACTTCGCTGAGAAAGGAGTCGCAGCATCCGATTTTTAGAAGATCGTCTATGCTTATTTATAGAAATGTATGACAATCGGTATCCGCTTGAAAAGTTATTACTTAGTACGCTCACTGGAGGCGGATCAACACCTGGAGGGAAGATCTATTTCGCGCTTAGAATCGCGGTCGCGCTGGCGGATAAATCCGCGCGATTCGCCATAAACTGGCTGACCTGCCAAAGCTGTTGCTCGCTGAGTGCGGCTTTATATCCTGGCATTCCGGAAAGGCGGATCCCATTCGCTATGATCCAGTAATTCTGTCCTACCGGCTCATTCCCCATAACCTTTTGGTCAAAGAATTGTGGCGGCGGAGGGAACATGCCCTTGGCCTCAGGCGTCGGGGTGGATCCGGGTATGCCGTGGCATTCCACGCAGCGTTCGCGATAGATGCGGGCACCTGCAACGATATGCTCCTCGGTAGCGGCAAGCGCGGCCTTGGCAGGGGCTTCCCGTGCGATACGCGCCCGTACTGCGGTTCCTGCAAGAAGCTCCTCGAAGGGGATCATCGGACCGTCGACCGCTACGGGAACGTAGCCAAAGCGCAGGTAAAGAAACCCGACGACGGGGAGCACGATCCAACCGATGAACATGCCTAGAAAAAATGGCTTCACAAGGCTATTTCGCCGAATGAATATTCACAAGAGGCGCGGTGTGGGGATCGGGAAGCGCCGATTTTAGGGTTTGCGGAGCGCGGAAAAAATCGAAGTAAGAAACGTAATGGACGCAGCTCACAGTGCAGTAGGGCGCACAGGATTTCTCCGTTAGGTACTCGCGGCGAATGTCCTCCACCGTGTACTCATCCAGAGGTTTGCCCGGATAGCCACGCTGCTGTGAGCAGTAGTGCACCAGGCCGTCCTCGCAAATATACATGTAGCGGGCACCGGCACGGCACCGCCAATGGTTGGGCTTCCCCTGGGCAATAGCGTCTTGAAAATAGTTGAGTCGCGCGAAGTGGCGGTTTTCAAGCGCCTTCATCTCCTGATACACTTCGCGTTCCCGCTGCGCCAGAGGCTTTAACTGTCCGTCGCCGTCATGGATGATGCCAACGGTGGCTGAAAACCCCAGTTCCACGGCGCGCTTACCCACCACTAGAGCGTCGTCCGGATTGCGAATGCCGCCGCCCACGACGGAATTGATGTTCACATGAAAATTGGCGTGCTCGGCTAGCATTTCGAGCTTTTTGTCGAGCACTTTGAGGCTTTTCTTGGAAACGTCGTCCGGCATCACGTTATCGATGGAAATCTGCATGTGATCGAGGCCGGCGCGGTTCAGCCGTTCGATGCGGTCCGGCATTAATAGATATCCGTTCGTGATCATGCTGGCCATCACGCCCCGGCGTCGCATGGCGGCGACGATATCATCCAGATCCGGATGCAGCATGGGTTCGCCGCCGCTCAGCGTGATGATACTGGTACCCAGGTCAGCCAGCTTGTTGATGCGATGGACAACTACATCGGTAGGTACGGGAGGAGAGACGTCGTCATATTCGTTGCAATAGGTACAGGAAAGATTACAGCGGCGGATAGGTATGATGTGCGCCATGATGGGGTGGCTCTTCGATAGAGCTCCATGGGCAATCAAACGCAACTCGCGGACGCGGCGGTCAAGCGCTTTCCAACTTCGGTGTAATCCCTTAGCCATGCACGGATAAAACTCCATTAGACCACAGCGCGAGCGCGTGTCCACGCTTGCGATCCGCAAGAGTTGCGGACCTCCTTTCGTATAATACCTAGGCGGAGGTCTATTAAGGCATGCGACTTACGGTTCTGACGGCGATTTTCATTGGGGCATTGGGCGGCTTTTCCACGGCGTACGGCGCGGCAACTCCCAACCGTCAGTCCGACGTTGTCGAAACACCGCAGGGTCCGTTGAAGATCACTCCCCTGTTTCACGGCAGCGTCATGCTGGAATTCGCCGGGAAAATCATACACATCGATCCGTGGAGCCAGGCCGATTACACCGGCATTCCACAAGCGGATATGATCCTGGTCAGCCACACTCATGCGGACCACATGGATCAGGCGATTCTCAAGACCCTCTTAAAACCCTCCACGATCGTTGTGACTTCTGAAGCGGTGAACGACACGCTGAACGGCTGCTGCGGCAACCCGGAAACTCTGCGCAATGGCGAGAAGAAAACTCTGCTGGGAATCGAGATTGAGGCTGTCCCGATGTACAACCTTGTGTTCGGCCCGTCGCCCGGTAAGCCCTGGCATCACAAGGGAATCGGAAACGGTTATGTGCTGAGTTTCGCGGGTACGCGCGTATACTTTTCAGGCGACACGGAATGCACTCCGGAGATGAAAGCGTTGCGGGACATTTCCATCGCGTTCGTGGCCATGAACCCTCCTAGAACCATGCCCCCATCCGAGGCCGCGGCTTGCGTGCGAGCGTTTAAGCCGAAGATTGCATACGCGTATCACTACCGGGGACAGAATCCCCACGAATTCGCGGACGCCCTCAAGAATGCGGGAGTCGAAGTTCGGCTCAGGAAACTGGAAGGAGAGCCTTAGCGAACTTAAACGGCGGCAGCAGGTACCGGAACGGCCTTCTTGCGCGTGCGGCGTTTTTCCACAGGCGGCTGGCGGTCGCTTTTCTTCAAATTCGGGAGCACGATGGAGAGGATGAATTTCTTCTCGCCGTGGTCGTCGAACTTGATGACAATATACTCTTCGTTGCACGAAAGGACGCTACCTAGACCGAACTTAGGGTGCTCCACTTGGGCGCTCTGAGCAAAGGCGGGTTTGGTGGCCATAAACGACGGGGGATCCCTTTCAGAGCTGTAGCTCTCTAATTCATTGTAACAAAAGAACTCAACCCTTGTATTGGAACCGAATTCAGGATTCCGGAACCATTTTCAGCTTGGCGGTGTCTATTTTGCCGTAGGAGCAGTACACTGGATGAGAGACGGAGTTGTTGTGGCAGGCACAACTATTGGCTTCCAGTTCGCTTCCGACGGGTTCGCGGTGCACGCTGCGGCCTCCAGTAGTGACAGTGCGCTGGTTGAGCGTCTGCGCGCGGGGGACGAATCCGCTTATGAAGCGCTGCTCACGCAGTTCGAACGCCCGGTCTATAACCTGGTGAGTCGGCTGACCGACAACCCCACCGACGCCGCCGATGCAGTGCAGGAAGTCTTTCTAAAAATCTTCCGAAACGTTGGATCGTTCCGGCTGGAAAGCTCACTGAAAACATGGGTCTACCGAATTGCCGTCAACGAAGCCCGTAACCAACGCCGCTGGTTCGGACGCCATAAACGGCAGGAAGTGTGTTTGGAACCAGCTGAGGCGCATGGTTCGATCGATTTACTCAGCGACCCTGGCCTTTCGCCATTAGAGGAGGCATTGCAGCACGAAGCTCATGGGATGCTGGAAGACGCCCTGGGGCACATGAATCCCAAATTTCGCGCGGTTTTGGTGTTGCGTGAGATTGAAGACCTTAGCTATGAAGAGATTGGTGACATCCTGGAAATTTCGCTCGGTACGGTGAAGTCCAGAATCCTGCGTGGTCGCGAGGCTTTGCGTGAATATTTCGATCATCGTTCGCGAGGCGACGCCCCATCGCCAGTATGGCGGAGAAAGGAGATCGCTACAGGATGAAACATGATGCGGATTCTCTGGCGCGCTCCTTGCGTTCCCTGCCTTCGCTTCTGCCCCCGGCGGCATTGCGAACTTCCCTGCGCGTGATCGCGTCCCAGGAGCGTCAGCGCAACATGATTCGCCGGAATCCGGCTGCGATTCTTCGCAACTGGGGTGACCGCATCCATCTACTAAGCGATCATGTGATGCGGTCCTTCGTGTTGCCCACCGCGGGCGGCCTGTCTTCGGCCGTGGTGCTGTTCACCATGTTTGTAGTGCCATCCTACCCGCTGCGTGTCTCTGGTTCCGCCGATATTCCCACCGAACTCACTACTAAGGTGGCGCTCAAGGTCATGGCTCCCTTCGCCAACAGCCCAGGCGACGTGGTGGTGGATGTGCGCGTGGATGGCCAGGGACGCATGATCGATTACGCGATTATTTCCGGCGCGGCCGTTCTATCGAACGTGCAGATGCGGCGGCGGCTGGAGAATGTATTGCTGTTTACCGAGTTCACTCCCGCCACCTCCTTTGGA
The DNA here is from genome assembly GCA_902826605.1 of uncultured Acidobacteriota bacterium. Taxonomy (GTDB): domain Bacteria; phylum Acidobacteriota; class Terriglobia; order Bryobacterales; family Bryobacteraceae; genus Palsa-187. The sequence goes on along the minus strand of CADEFM010000016.1, from coordinate 6,206 downwards.
CAACCCATGCAATCCAGGCTGCGGTTGTGGTTCAGTTCCAGCTATATCGACGTGAGGGGCTAGCCTGGGCCGCCGGTTCGGTCAACATTTTCTCGCCCGCCAATCCATTCTGGATCGCATCGCCGGCGCTGCGTGCGGCGAACGGGCTCCGGCAATCATCGAAATTGGTCCCGGTAAGGGCGCCCTTACGGCAGCACTGTTGCAATGCGCGGATCACGTATCGGCGATCGAAATCGACAACGTGCTGGTTCACTATTTGCGCCAAAAATTTCAAGAGGCTATCTCAGCCGGACGACTCGACGTGATCGAGGGAGATGTGCTGGCCACTGATCTGGCAGCGCTCGCGGAACGGCCGACCATCGTTGGGAACTTGCCGTACTACATCACGTCACCCATTCTGGAACACGTATTCGCTTTTTCGGGCGCATGGCGGAGCGCCGTCTTCCTGGTTCAGGCTGAAGTCGCCCATCGAATCACCGCCGTTCCGGGCACACGAGACTTTGGATATTTGAGTGTAATGGTGCAGGCGCAGGCTCATGCCGAACTCCTGTTCGCGGTGCCACGCGACGCATTCCGTCCGCCCCCCAAGGTGGAAAGCGCGGTGGTACGGCTCACGCCGCGCGATGCTGCGATGGCGGACCTGCCCGGGTTCCTCAAGTTCGCGCAGACTTGCTTCCGGCAGAAACGAAAGACGCTACGCAATAATCTGCTGGCCGTATATGGAACCGACCGCGTGGGGGCCCTGCCCGAGGCCCGCCTCCGCGCCGAACAGTTGAGTGTCGATCAACTGATCGCGCTACATCGGAGTCTTCAATAAATGGCGCGGCTAGCGCGCGCAAATCGCAGGCTACGGCAGTATCACGGTCGTGTTTCGCTTGGGGACCTGACCCACGCGAATCTGCGTGATCTGCTTTAAATTCGCGATGTCCACGACTGATACAGTGTCTGAAGCCGCATTGGCCACATAGGCTGTCTTCCCATCGGGCGTCAGCGTCACCCAATCCGGCGATTTGCCGACTTCCACGCCGCCGATTAACTTCAAATCGGGAAGTGAGTAAGTATAGATGGAGCTATTGAGCCTGCTGTTCACCACCAGCGTCTTACCGTCGGAAGTGACTGCCATGCCGTGCGATTCATTACCGCCCACGGGGAAAGTCGCTTTGCCAGCAGGAAGATTCGGAAGTTTGATTCGGTTAATTTCCTTCCGCGTCGCAAAGTCAATTACGGCGAAGCCATTCAATCCGGAGAGCTGCACAAACATCCATTTGGTGGAACCGTCTGGATTGGTCGAAAACGCCATGGGACGAATTCCCAGGTCCATGGTCATGGCCCATTCGGGAGTCTCGGTCGCAGTGGGAATTACGGTGATGGTTTTCGAGGGGATCGATCCGGCGACCACATACTTGCCGTCCGGCGTCACGTAGGTGTTATGCACAGGCCCCTTGACGGAGATGCTCTTGGCCCGCTCCATGGATACGGTATCGATCACGTCCACGGCGCCCGAGCCGCGAGCGATGGCGACGTATACACGTTTGCCATCTTTACTGATCGAGATGTTGTTGGGGTGATTGGTGAGCGGGACGTTCTTGACAACCTTCAGAGTCTTGGTGTCGACAAAATCCAGCGTGCTTTCGGCTTCATTGCTGATGTAGTAGTACTTGCCATTGGGATCAGCCGCCGCACCGTGATTCACTTCTATGCCCTTGATGACGCCGACTACCTTATTGGTCACCGGGTCGATGACGTGGACATCGTCTCCGGCGCTGTTGGTTTGCAAGATGCGAACCGTACCGGCCGCCAGGGGCAGAGTGAGCAGAAGTCCTAGATACCGTGAGCGGAGGGTCAATTTCATAGCCGTCAGCACTCCTTGAGATCAATCGATCCAGGTTAGATTTCATCGCAATAGAAGATGGAAGTCAAGCACGGTGGGAGGCGCTAAATATCTCTGCGATGTTTGCTCAGAGATTCATCGAACGGATCGCTCATAGCGGCTCCTTCCAGTCCTGATGCCGTATTTTGGAAGACGGCGATGCTTCCGCCGATTCTATTTCCTCATGAGATCGTTCCAACCGCGCCTCCTCAAGGTTAAGTTCGTCTTCCCGCTCCAACGTGAGGTGATGATCGTAACTTCCTTCGCGCCGAGCTTGAATCAGTTCTTTACGTTGCACATCCACTAGCTCCAATAGGGCTTGTTTGTAGCGCGCCCCCAGGGCTCGGGCGTCCTCGCTCTGGGCGGAGCTTCCCCCGGCGATGAAGGCCGTCGAGACAATCCATTCATAGGATGTTCGCAAGCGCCCAAACATGGGGATATTTTTGCACTCATCGTGGAAATGGATATCCAAATGTTCGCGCGCCGCCAGTGCGAGGCGCATGGACATGGACTCGCGCTGCTGTTCCGGCGTGCCTAGAATCGCATCTGGATCGAACCTTAGGCGGCGGATCAGCGCTGGAAGGGACAAACGCTGCAACACCAACGTCACAAGGATGACGCAAAACGTGATGAAGAGAATCAGATTCCGGCCTGGGAATGGCTCGCCGTCGTCCAAAGCCAGGGGAATGGCAAGCGCTGAAGCCAGCGACACCACGCCGCGCATGCCTGCCCAAGCTACCAGTATTTCCGTCTTCCACCCTGTCTTGTTCTTCTTGAACGAAGGGGAGAGCCGAATCAAATACGTGGTGGGAAACACCCAGATGATTCGTACGGCGATGGTCAGGGCGGTGACGCCCGCCGCATAGAGCGAGGCTCTGGCGAGCGAAGTATCGCCTAGGCCTTCAATAACCATCGGAAGTTGCAGGCCGATCAAGAAGAATACGAAACCGTTGAGCAGGAAGCTGAGCGTTGACCATACACTACCGGATTGCACGTGGGATTTCGCGGTCAGGAATTCGTGCGAGCGATAGGACAGAAAAAGCCCTCCCGCCACCACGGCCAGTACACCGGAGGAGTGCAGGCGTTCGGCGGTGAGGTAGAAAAAATAGGGACCAATCAACGTGAGCGACGTATCGATGCTCGGGGTGGTTGGAAGGCGTTGCCGGATCAGGTAAATGGCCGACCCAGCCGTCATACCGATGCCGATGCCACCAAACGCTACCCACAGAAGTTGCGTTGCCGCCTCTTGCAACACGAAGCGATTTGTAAGAATGGCCGCCAGCGCGAATTGATAAACGATCAAACTGGCGGAATCGTTAATGAGGCTCTCACCTTCGAGAATAGTGACCGCGTCCTTGGGCGCGTCGAGACCATCCACTACGGAGGCGGTGGTAACTGCATCCGGCGGAGAAATAATGCCGCCTAGCAGAAATCCAAGGGCCAACGGAAATCCTGGGATGAACGCGTTGACAAAGTACGCCACGACCATTGAGGTGAAGAAAACAAGCCCAAAGGCTTGGACGCCGATAGGGGTTTTGAGACGCCAGAAGTCTTTCCATGATGTATACCAGGCCGCTTCATAGAGCAGCGGCGGCAGGAAGATCAGGAACACCCAATCGGGATCCAGCGTGACGTGCGGCATGCCAGGGATTTCGCTAATGGCCAGCCCGCCTAACACCAATAGGATTGGGTAGGAAACCTTGATTTTCGCGCTCAGCATGTGCAGACCGATGATGGCTAGCAGCAGAGCGATTACGAGAAGGATCTGGTTGTGCAGCATGCGCGTTCGCTAGGGGCCAGCTCAATCGTGATGGTCGGGTTCGGCGTCGCTACCACCGTCCATGGGCGGAGGAATGCCGCAGCTGCAATTCCGACAATCGATCGCCTGCGACTTCTTGTTCAGCGAGATATTCGGTCCTATCCCGCACTTGAGGCCCTTGGGCACGATATTGAGGCACGCTGCCTCGATGGCTCCGTGGAAAATCATGACCGCTGCTCGAATTCCAATCATAGCGTGACAATCAGTTCCAGACGTCCCTCGCCTATTCCGTCAAAGTGAATGTCCTTTTTCGATCGAATGGTATGATGATCTCCGAACACGCTGTGATCCAAGGAGCGCTTCATGACTGCACCCATTTTGAAATTTACCCTGATCGGTCTCGCAGTTGGCGCCCTTCTCGTGTGGTCTCTTAACTGCCCCTGTGGACGCATCCCTGGCGTCTACCTATTCGGCAAAGTGAGTGCGGAGCCAGTGAAAGACTGGTCTTTCGCCAACCAGGTTTCCCTTTGCCAAATCCAGATCAGCGGCATACTGCCCCACGCTATCAACCTCAATTGCATGGCTACACCGCAGGGCAACCTATACCTCAGTTGTTCAAGCTGTGAGCCCAAATACTGGTCTCGTGGTGTGCTGAAAAATCCGCGTTCGCGTTTGAGGATGAACGGTAACGTGTACCCGGTATACCTGACTCGTGTCACCGACACGATGGAAATGGATCAGGCATGGGACGCACGTGTAAAAAAATTGCAGGTGGTGGCAACGCCGGAAAACCCTTCGGTGCCATTAGGCACGCCGCGGCCGGAAGGTTGGTGGACGTTCAGGATTGAGTCCCGTTAGAGGGAAGGACCTGCTGTTGTCGCGCTTGCACGGACGCCAAAGTCAACAATTTCGCTTCCTCACTGAAGCTCGTCACGGTACGGTGAAGAAATTCCACTAACAACGTGAGGTAATCGCGGAGGAGCAGTTTGGGAAGAGCGGATGGGTACCAGGTGCCCAACGCATTCTCATTTGCGCTTGAGCCAGCCGCCCGGATTGAAGGTCATGATATAGGCTTCGCGTGTCAAGTCCTGCTCGAAGTCGGTCCGGCCGCCATCCTCCAGGAACTTGTTGACCGCCGCGAAAGGGCCGGGGCCGAAGTCGGGAGCAGTAGGCACGCCATCCATGTGCGTGTCTTCGACGACCAGGTAACTTCCGTGGCCGACAAACGGTGAATAAGCCTTCAGTTCCGCCAGAACGTGGGTCATCGAATGGTCTGAATCGAGCGCGACGAGGACCTTCTTGCCCTTGGCAAGAGCCGCGATCTTCGCTACGATATCCGCGTCGGTGGAGCTGCCTTTGTAGAAAGTGACGTATTGCTTCCACAAAGGATTGGCGGACGCGCCCTCATGGATGTCTTGGATGTCCACGGTCACCACCCGCGAGTTGGCCAGGCCTGTGTCCCGAAGGGTGTGTGCCCAATACAAGGCCGAACCACCTCTCCAGGTCCCGGTCTCGACAATAAGTTCCGGCTGCACCTCGTAAATGATCTGTTGCATCATCCAGAGGTCGAGCGGGTTCTTCTCAATGGGGACATTGTGGAAGAACATATGCTTCCACACCGGAACATCGTGAAAAAGCTTCATCAGTTCCTGTTGCTTGTCAGGCTGGATAAGCAAGGCTCTTTTCTTCAGCAGATATTGGTACCCATTCCGCGCGCGCGTGATTTCCGCTTCTCGGTCGAAACCGCTCTGGTCCATGCGATACATGCTCACGCCGACTGCATTGATGCCGTGCTCGCGTTGACGTTCCGTGTCCATGACGGATTTATCGAGCTCGAATTCCACTTCTGCCGGCTGCTTCCCAAACGCCTGTTCAGGCACCTCGAAGCTGGGCTGATAGCGCCCTCCCGAAGTGTACGTGTGTTCTCCCACCTTTACGCCATTGACTCGGGCGGTGAGCGTAGGAGACTGGCTTGCGAGCTGCGCCGGGAGACCGAAATCGAGGCTCAGATAAATATGGCCGGTGCCACGCGGTGGGGCAACCGAGAGAGCGAATTTTTTCGCGGTCCACCGCCAGCCGTCCTGGGATTCGTAGAAGCCGCGCAGCAGCAAACTTTGATAGGCCGGATCACCAATGGCCACTTCGGAAGCCTGGAAGGTCCTCTCGCTTCCAGGTGACGAACCTTCGGATTGCGGCGCTTCTGTACGGGTGCAAGCCGGAGTTCCAATTAGGGTCGATAGAATGGCAACCGAGCAAAATAGCTTTCGCATAATTGAATCTGCAGACAACAGGTCTAATATATATTGAGTCCAGTCTACTAGACGCTGCAGGTAGAGCCTGAATATCCGCGACTTCGCCGCCAGGGGGCGCGAAAGAGAGGCGCTGAAAGCGGACCTAGAGCGAAGCTGGGATCATCGATCCGGTGGTCTTCGCTCAAACGAAGGGTGCACGAAGGTGCACGGCAAACAAGAGGACGTTCGCTGCTGATGAACAAAACAGATGGAATGGTGAGCCGGGCGCCACTTTAGAAATTCAACTTCAGCGCTAGCTGCATAACCCTAGGTGTGAACGCGGTGT
>CADEFM010000015.1 GCA_902826605.1 uncultured Acidobacteriota bacterium | reverse complement strand
GCAGGTGAGCTCTTCGCGACGATCCGGTCCGGGGTCGGGCAGGTAGAACAATTTCGGTAATAATATAGTTGACAGACTAGAGGTTTTCAGGCATACTTGATTCATGGAAACGCCTGATACCCTCCAGCAAGCGATAGTCTGGTTTTCGGACTTCGAGCATTGCCGTCAGTTCATGATGGAGCTTCGCTGGCCGGACGGCGTCGTTAAGTGCCCGCGCTGCGCATCGGACAAGGTTTTCTGGATCGCTAAAGAGCGCGTCTGGAAGTGCTACGGCAAGCACGACCATGCTAAGTTCTCGCTGAAAACGGGGACCACGTTTGAAGATTCGCCGATTCCGCTGGAAAAATGGTTACCTGCTACGTGGCTCATCATTTCGTGTAAGAACGGAATCAGCAGCTATGAGGTTCATCGGGCGCTAGGCGTAACTCAAAAAAGTGCGTGGTTCATGCTCCATCGAATTCGCCTTGCGATGCAGAGCGGCACCTTTGAAAAGCTCGACGGGCACGTCGAAGTGGACGAAACGTTCATCGGCGCGAAGGCACGGAACATGCACGGCGAGGTAAAGGCGCGGAGACTGCAAGGCCGGCGCGGCGGTACGCAGGGTAAGGCCATCGTAGCGGCGGTGCTGGAACGTGGCGGAAAGGTTCGCGCCAAGGTTGTAGATCGCCGCAAGAAGAAAGACCTTCAGGCGTTCGTCCGGGCCAATGTGGAACTGAAGGCCGCGCTGTACAGCGACGCCCTGAAATCGTATGACGGACTCAGTGAAGACTACGCCCATCAGGTGATAGATCACGCGATAGCCTACGTCGATGGCAATGTGCATACGAATGGTTGTGAGAATTTTTGGTCGTTACTCAAGCGTGGGATTCATGGAACCTATGTGAGCGTTGAGCCTTATCACCTGTTCCGTTACATCGACGAACAAGCATTCCGGTTCAATGAGCGGAAGCTGACGGATGCTGATCGGTTCGCTATCGTCATGCGTCAGATCGTCGGCAAGCGCCTGACGTGGAACGAACTGATCGGCAAGGTTGAAACACCGGAATCCTCGATGCGTCCCGCCTGAAGCCACGGCAGGGACGCGGAAAAACAAAGTAGAATGGGGGCATGAAGTCTGCCCCCTCTTTCAATTCAACGCCAGAGTTTCAGCACTTCAAGAGCGTGATGCGAAAACTGATTGCCGTTCCAAAGGCAGAGGTTGATGAACTGGTACTCGCGTCTAAAGAATCATCCCCACGAAAAAACAACCCCAACGCTCCAGGTCGCAAGCGCGTAAAACGATCAAAACGGTAATTGGTCCTGCGTACCGCCTTCACTTTCCTTTGGCGCTTTCTTGAAACTCGCCGAATCCACTAGCGGGATGTTTGGTTGCTTCCCATTGAAGAGATCGGCAATGGTGAGTATCTGAATCTTGGGATACTTTCCGTACAGCGTTTCGTAGTATCCCGCCTTAACCGCCTCGGTTCGCATTGGGCCGGTGGAATCGGCCAGCGTGATGAATACGCCGATCCTGGCCTTCTCGCGATCTACTACGTGGGCAAGATCGCGCACCATGGCGACGTTCACGTTATCGCCACCCTTGACTGATACGATGGCCTTCTCTGTAGTCTTGCCTTCTGGCTTGAAATAGATCAGGCCGTCAATGCCGGAATCCGCGCCTTTCTTCTTTCCTCCGAACGGCACGGCGTTAACTAGCGACACGGCCCACCACTGGAACTGATACTTATCCTGCATCGCCAGCGCCCTCGCCCCCTCCACGTCTTTCGGTGTGCCGTGAACGTCAAACTTGATGCCGGGGAAGGCATCATTAAGCCGTTTCTCGATAAGGGAGATCGCAAGATGCGTGATGTCTATACCAATCCATTGGCGTTTCAGCTTTTGTGCGGCATGGATTGCCGTTCCACATCCGCAGAATGGATCGAGGATGATATCGCCTTCATTCGAGCTTGCTCCAATGATTCTTTCCAAGAGCGCCAATGGCTTCTGTGTCGGATAACCAAGGCGCTCCTGTGCCTGTGAATTCACGAACGGGATATCTTCCCAAATGGATGTTACAACCGTGCCTTGCCCTTCATCCAAATATCTTTTGTAACGGGGAGCGCCAGACTTCGTGTAAACCAATCGCCCCTCGTCATGGGCGCGCTGCATTCGGTCTTTCGTCCAGCGCCAGACTTTCGTGATCCCCCGCCATTCATAAGTCAGATTGGGCCGGTTTTTGTTTGGGTTCGTACAATCGCTCAGTGTATACGCTCGGCCCGTTCCTTCCTCGATGCTGGAGTAATGGCTTTCTAAATAATCTTCATCGTAGGCGCGGTACTGCGTGTTCCATTTCGTGTCTCCGTTGCGGGCATAGTAAAGAAGCACGTCATGGGTGGAGGGGTATCGCGTAAAGGCGTGGCCTTTTGGATCGGCCCGTCGCCAGATGATTTCATTTCTAAACTGCTCTACTCCAAAGATCGCATCTAAAAGCAATTTGAGATAGTGGCTTGCCGTGGGATCGCAATGCAGGTAAATGCTACCCGTGGATTTTAGAACGCGATGAAGTTCCAAGAGCCTTACGGCCATCATGCACAGATAGGCCATCATGTCATTTTCTTTCAGGAACGCCCTGAATGCCCGCAGAAGTTCCGATGCCTCAGTGCTCCAACTATGGATTGCTTCGTCAAACGCGCGCTCTGCTTCGTCACCCCAGTGCCATGTGTCATCGAACGCCTGTATCTGCGCTCTGGATTCTTCGCCAGACGTGCTCTTGAATAGGACGTTGTAGTTGGCTTGGCTGTTGAACGGTGGATCGAGATAAACAAGGTCCACGCTTTCGCGCTCGATCTCGTTCCTGAGCACTGTGAGGTTGTCGCCGTAGTAGAGGCGGTTCATTCCAATTGGCACTTACGATATCACAGTCAGGCAGCGCGACGCCCAATGGCTCAATTGGCGCTATACGCGATATCTTCGCCCCAAAAGTTATGCGCTTGAATAGGAAGTTGTGGTATCATCAAAAGCGCTAGGAGGTCGCAATGGATAGCGCAACACAGCATATGCTTGAAACAGTAGACAAGCGGATTGCCAAGCTCCAACAAATCCGCACATTGATCGTCGAGGAGTTCGGGACGTCACAAAACGGAACGCGGGAAGTGGCGAAGCGGAAACTAGCTAAGGCGAGAATCCCCGCAAGTAGCGGCGGACGAAAAACCGAGATTCACGGTTGGCTGAAAAAGAATGGTCCAGCGACACGATCCGAGATTATCGAGGGGACCAAGCTCCCAGCGGGTACGATCAGTGGATACCTCAGTGCCGAGAAAGAACTATTTGAAAACCGCGATGGAAAGTGGCACGCGCGGTAACTAACGAGTTTCTGTCCCTAGGGACAGAAAACCCCGCCGGAGTCAGCGGGCGTTCAATCCACGACTCTGGCGGGGCCAACTATCACAGAAAGGAGGGTCCAGCCTGTGAAACATGTTCAACTGACGGTTCGCAGGACGCGAGGCAAGCTGAGTATCCGTTTTAGGCTCTGGAAAATCAGCCTTGGCCTCGATGTTCCGTCTAACAAACCAGCGTAGAGGGTAGTCTACGCTCCCGAGGGGCTTTCTCCCCCACCCTTCGGGACTCTTCTATTCTAATGGTTCTATGCCGAAATTGCTATAGGCAAAGTGTGCCCAAATGCGGCCTGTCACGCTATGCCCATGCTACCGCTGCGTCTCTAGTCTGTCAACTATATTATTACCACAATTTCTGATGCTTCCAGTCAGGTTCATTGAGGTTGTAATGCTTGGCCGTGAAATTGTATCCATCCTCGAAATAGACCACTGCTTTATCGAGCGGCAGGGTCTCGATTCGTTGCACGATATCTCGCTTGTTGCGAACCGAATCTAGTAGCGGAGGCAGAAACAGCGAGAAGTGCACGGCCTGCACGCCGGCGAAGACGATCAACAATGAAAGGGCAGCACCGCGCGGAATTCGAAGGAGGGACAAGCTTGCAGTGCGCGCCGCAAGTATGGCGATTCCCATAAGAGATTCGAAGTAGAAACGTTCTCCCAGAAGGCTGCGAGGGTCCATACGAGATGCCGCGTGGGCGAGGATCAATGCAATAAATAGACATGCCAGAATTGCGTTCTTGCCTCGCTCACGCCATACGGCCAGCCCAGCCAAGAGAAACAGGAACGGCGGATTGTGCAAAAGCATTTGCTGCAGGGACCAGCGCACTGCTACTGACATTTTTAGCATCGCCTGACCGAAGTTCAGATCAGGGAAACCGTCGACTCCGGCTACCGCTGCGTGCATCTGATATGGCGTCATCCATGGGTCTCCGGTGAGCATGGAATTCTGAGCCATTATGGCTGCGAGCAACGCTACGCCGAAACCGGCGATGAAGACGGCCAGACGTATGCACTGGCTGGGTTGAGCGCGGAACCGCCACAGCGAAGCCAGGCCGAGCACTACGCCAGTGGCAAGTCCGGTGGCGGGACGAATCAGACACGCGATGCACAGCGCGGCGAGCATTCCAACGTAAAAGTTCAGACCGGAAGAGCGATCGGCACGCACGTAGCACCACATCGCCAGCCCAATGAAAACTGCACACGATACGTGCGACATCAAGCCGATGCAATACGACAAAAAAAATGGGGAAGCCACCAGAAAGACGAGGGTCAGGCTAGCCGTGGCAGCATCGTACATCTCCGCGGCGATTCGGTAGGCGAGCCATAACAGAAGCAATCCCAACAATGGATTGATCCACCAGCGCGGTAAGCGCGCCAAATTGCCCGCGGCCAGCAATGCCGGCCAACCGGGAGGATACTGCGTGAACCACCGGCCATCTTTGATGAGTGTGAACTCGAAGAAGCGGTCTTTATACGACTGCACTGCATCGGGCGACGTGGACGGAGGGGCCTCAGCGTACCAATGGCCGCTGCGATAGATTTTCGACTGGAATACATATACCGCTTCGTCCGCCACGGTGAACCCGCGATCCCAATAGTGGCCAAGCGCGAATGCCAGGACGCAATAGATGCTCACCGCGGCGGCGGCGAACGCTGGACTTATCGAACTGGGCGCTGCACCCTTGAGCTGGGATCGCTTGAGGAAATGCCACAGCGCGGGCAGCAAGAGGAGGTGCTGCAGCAACAGTATAAGCACCTGACTGTGATCGATTCCCCGGTGGATTGTCACGCTCGCGAGGACGGCATAGATTCCGCCCGCGATGAGCAACATTTATTCATGCTAGCGCAAGCCTGCATGGTATGATGAGGCGTTTCTCCCGCCTATGGCATTGGTCTCGATCCTGATTCCTGTTTACAACGAAGAGGAGTATCTGGCGGCGATCGTGGATCGCGTGCTGGCCGCTCCGCTTCCGGACGGCTTGGAACGGGAGATCATTCTGGTGGACGACGGATCGAAAGACGGTTCCGCCGAAGCTGCCGACGAGATCGGACGGCTGCATCCCGAGACCGTTCGCGTGTTTCATCACCCTAAAAACCGCGGCAAGGGCGCGGCCATTCGTACGGCACTCGGTCACGCACGAGGCGAATTTTCGCTGATTCAGGACGCTGATTTCGAGTACGATCCGAAGGAATACCCGCACTTACTCCGTCCACTGCTCGACGGGCGCGCCGATGCGGTTTTCGGATCGCGATTCATGGCGGCAAACGAACGGCGCGTGCTGTATTACTGGCATTCGCTGGCCAACCACATCTTGACCCTGCTGGTGAATCTGACGGTCGATCTAAACTTGACGGACATGGAAACCTGCTACAAGGTATTTCGCACGTCTCTCATTCAAAGCATTCCTTTGTATAGCGAGAGGTTTGGCATTGAACCAGAGATCACGATTAAACTTGCCAAGCGCCATGCACGGATATACGAGACGCCGATCAACTACCACGGGCGCACTTACGACGAAGGGAAAAAGATCGGACTTAAGGACGCGTTTGAAGCAATCGGCGTGACTATTAAGTACGCGCTGAGCTCGGACATTTACAAAGACCCGGGGCCGGAGACGCTGCACGCGCTGGCGGACGCGCGAGAATTCAATTTATGGATGGCGGATACGATCCGTCCGCACGTGGGCCAGGATGTGCTGGAAATTGGCGCAGGCATTGGGAACCTTTCGCGTGTGCTGCTGCCCAAACGCAGTTCTTATCTGGCTACGGATATCGACGAGGAACACCTGGGGCGGCTGCGTAACCGCTTTTCGCACCGGCCGAAGCTTTCGGTGGCGCGCTGCGACGTAACGCAGCCGGAGCACTTCCGGGACATCGCGGGGCGGATGGATACGGTGATCTGCCTGAACGTGCTCGAGCACGTGGAAGACGATTTGGCGGCGCTGCGCAACATCCGAAGTTCGTTGAAGCCAGGTGGTAAGGCGATCATTCTGGTTCCGCACGATCAGCGCGTTTACGGGACGCTCGACGAAGCCCTGGGGCATTTCCGCAGGTACGCTCATCATGAACTGCGCGAGCGAATGGAGAAAACGGGTTTCCGCGTGGAGACGATCCTGGAGTTCAACCGTGTGTCACGGTGGCCGTGGTATGTGAGCGGCCGCATTCTCAAACGCCGGGCTTTGAGTCCGACGCAAATGCGCATCTTCGACAAATTCGTGTGGTTATGGCGCAAGATCGATGGAGCGCTTCCCTGGCCGCCGACTTCCATCATCGCCATCGGTGTGAAGCAGGGATAATGTTGTCGCACTCGTCCTGGCGCGCTTTCGCGGCGGGTGATTTGAGCAATGGTACTGAGCGTGGGAAATACCCCTGTTGACAGACCCCTCGAGTTGAGTACAATCGAATGGTCGCCATGCCAAGCATTCTTAAATCCCGCAAAAGCCGCCAGGAGGCGGCGAATCCGGAACGCACGTATTCTTCTCTGGAAGTTTCGCGCGTGGCCACCGTAAGTTTGCGGCAACTGCAGTGGTGGGATGAGCGCAAAGTAGTATCGCCACGGCATGAAGGACATCGCCGTATTTATTTTCCCGCCGAGGTGATCGAAATCACGGTAATTGCCGAACTTCGGCGCAAGGGATTTTCGCTGCAGAAAATCCGGCGTGTACTGCGGTTCCTGCAAAAAGAAATGGGCAGGCGGCTGGCGGAAGTACTGCAGGCGTCTTCAGACCTTCACTTGGTCACGGACGGGAAATCGATTTATTTGGAAGACCGTCACGAACGGATCATCGATTTGCTGAAGAACGCGCGCCAACCGATGTTTCTGGTATGTGTTAGCGATCAGGCGCGGCGGCTTTCAGAATCCGACCGCAAGCCAGCACGTATGGAGCCAGGCGTGGCAGGACGGCGCTTCCGGGCTGGCTGAGACAAACCTCGCGCAATGGATTTCGCCATGCGCAAATCATTCATCCATATACATTTCGCTTGCAGCATTTGAAATTCCGTGCGACAATTACGGGAAGTTTTGTTGCAACGTGTCAACCGGGGGAACTAGTTGGTGCGTGCTCTCAACTTGATTTACGTCCTGGCTTGCCAGGAATGAAATAGGAGAAACCGTGAGAGAAAAGGGTGTTGTGAAATGGTTTAATGCCGCCAAGGGCTATGGATTTATCCAGCGCGCCAGCGGCGAAGATGTATTCGTGCACTTCTCCGCAATTCAGATGGGGGGCTACCGGACCCTGGAGGAAGGCGCCGAAGTGGAGTTTGAGGTGAAGAAGGGTCCGAAGGGACTGCAAGCGGAGAACGTGAATCGCCCATAAACTTCTCCCGGCGATCCAAATATAAATGAATTTAGCCAAAAGGCCGCCCGCGAGGGCGGTCTTTTTTATTGTGGCGCGAGCGTGAGGGAGTGGTCCGTACCAGTACAATGACGGTGTGCCTGGCAGCGTTCCGAAAAAATCCTCGAAACTCCTGGATGCCGATGGTTTGATGAACTATGCCGCGCGCACGCTATCGGCGCGCGCGCAAACGGTTTCGGAACTCCGCGAGAAATTACGGCGCAGGGCCGCGCGGCGGGAAGATGTCGAACACATTCTGGGAAGGTTAAGGGAAATCGGTTACCTGAATGACCAGCGCTTCGCGGAATCGTTCGCGGCGTGGCGGCGCGAGAATCAGGGGTTGGGAAAGACGCGCGTCGTGCGGGATCTGCTGGCTCGGCGCGTGGCGCCCGCCGTTGCCGGCAAGGCGGCCGATGCAGCATACGCGGGCGTGGATGAAATCGAACTGATCGAGCAATTCCTGGCGCGCAAATTTCGCGGGAAGAATCTTGGCACCCTGCTCAGGGAAGACAAGCACCTGGCGTCGGCCTTCCGAAAATTGCGTGGCGCCGGCTTTAGTCCTGGGAATTCGATTCGGGTCCTGAAGCGCTATGCGGCGGAGGCGGACCGGCTGGAAGACCTGGCCGATGAGGCCGAATAGCCGGAATAGCGGCGATCCACCATGCGCAGCGTGGTTCGTAGTATGATGGCCGAGGTCGAAGCCCGCGTGGCCCGAGAAGGAGCAGAAAATGAATCGCTGGTATCGTTTAGGCGCGGCTGTGCTCGCGATGATCATGATCGGCAACCTGCAATACGCATGGACTTTGTTCGTGCAGCCGATGATGACGGGCACCGGATGGAAGCTTTCCGAAGTGCAGTGGGGGTTCACCTTTTTTATTGCGGTGATGACGTGGACCATGCCGATGGCGGGGTGGCTGATCGACCGCATGGGGCCGCGGACCTTCATGACCATGGCGGGCGTGTTGTGCGCGGTGGGCTGGTGCGGATTGGGATACGCGCGGAGTCTGCCGGAATTTTATGCGTTGTACTGCGTCGCGGGCTTGGGAAACTGCTTTGTGTACTGCTGCTCCACGGCGCTTGGGCTGAAATGGTTCCCGGACAAGCGGGGTGTCGCGTCGGGGTTGATCGCGGCGGGCTATGGGTCCGGCGCGGCGTTCTTCAATCCTTTTTTCGCGGGGATGATTCGTGCGTGGGGTTACAAGGAAACGTTCCTTTACACGGGTATTGTGCTGGGAGCAGTGATTCTGGTGGCCGGGCAGTTCCTGAAATATCCCCCGCTGGGCTTTATCCCGGCGCCTCCCCCGAACCCGAAATCGCAAATCCGTCGGCAGAATGAAAACTTCAATTCATGGGAGATGCTGCGGACGCCGCAATTTTACGTGTTGTACGCAATGATGCTGGCGATCGGCATCGGCGGATTGATGGCGACGGCGCAGGTGGCGCCGGTGGCGAAGAATTTCGGCGTAGGCGCGACGGCGCTGGCGATCGCATTATCGCTGAATCCACTCGGCAACGGAACGGCGCGCTTGGGATGGGGCTGGATTTCCGACACACTGGGGCGCGAGCGCACCATGGCCATCGCCTTCGGCCTGCAGGCAGTGTTCCTGGCGAGTGTCGTAACAGTCGGGCGCATCAGCGAGACTTGGTTCGTGATCACGATGGCTCTGGTGTTTCTTACCTGGGGCGAGTTGTACGTGCTATTCCCGACGGTGCTGGCCGATTTCTTCGGAGCGAAGAACGCGGCTTCCAACTATAGTTTTCTCTACAGCACCAAGGGCGTGTCTTCCATCATGGCCGGGGGTCTGGCGGCGCAGCTTTTTGAAGGCACGGGATCGTGGAATTACGCGTTTTTCGGAAGCGCCGGTCTGGCGTTGTGCGCTTCATTGGCGGCATTAGGGCTGCGCAAGATGCCGCTGCCGAAGAAGCGCGTAGCAGGTGTGGGGGCCGAGGCTGGCGCGCTGCCGGCCCAGCGCTGAACGAAGCGGATTGATTAAATTGCTGGACTCCTGCCACAAGGCTTTGAGTGCGGACACGAACTTGACCATGTGCTCTTACTGAGCGAAAGCGATCGCCAGCGGTTATCGATACTCCAGTCACGCGATTTGGTGTCTACCGAGACTCATCCGAAAGACCACCCTCGCAAGTCCTCATAGAATGACGTTATCCAGAATTTGCGTTTTCTGCGGTTCCAACAAAGGCCTCCGTGCCTCTTACAGCGATGCCGCGATGTCCCTGATCAAGACTCTGGCCGAACGAAACATTGGTTTGGTATACGGTGGTGGTAACGTGGGCTTGATGGGTGTGCTGGCAGATGCGGCTTTGGAGGCGGGCGTGGAGGTGACGGGCGTCATCCCGCGCTTTCTAGTGGAGAAGGAAGTCGTGCACAAGAACCTCACTGACCTGCGGATCGTTACAACCATGCACGAACGCAAAGCGCTTATGGCGGAACTCTCGGGCGCCTTTATCGCGCTGCCCGGCGGTTTTGGCACGTTCGATGAATTTTGCGAAATCCTGACCTGGGCCCAGCTGGGGCTGCATGCCAAACCGTGCGGGATCTTGAACACGAAGGGCTACTACGACTTTTTCTTGAAAATGCTGGATCATGCAGAGGATGAAGAGTTCCTCAAGACCGAGCATCGTAATCTCGTCATTTCCGCGACGGACGCCGGCGACTTGGTGGACCGCCTGCAAGCCTACCAGGCTCCGAAATCCGGCGGGAAATGGATCTCTCTTGAAGAAGTATAAGAAGACCAACTCACACTCAGTGGGTCATCGCGTATTCAATGTAATTGGAGACGATGCGGAAGGCGGTCGCGGCGAATTTCTCGTCGTACTGCGGATAGTCCGCGTATTCCCACGCGTCGCCTAGATCCATGTTGTGGCAGATGGCAACCATCAAGCGCCCTTTATCGTCATAGATGCCGCGCCAAGTGGCGCTAAACCCGTCGCGTTCATAGGTACGGCCGCTCCATAAATACTGCGCGCCTGGCACTTGAGTGCGGTGCTCCAGATCGTAAATGACGTGGAAGATAGGGTCATTGTCTGGTATATCTACCACGGGGCGATCGGGGAACACCTTCTGCATGCTCTCCATAAAGGTGGCCCATTCCTGGGTGCCATGAAAATCGTCCACCATGAAGAAGCCGCCTCGCTGCAAGTAGTCCCGCAGCCGCGCTACCTGGTTGTCAGCGAGCTGCCATCGGCCCACCTCCACGGCGTACAGCCACGGAAAGTTGAATACGTCATCCACATCGTCGAGATCCACCGCCTGCTCCACAGAGCGAACGTGCATGCGTGTGAGCCGGCGCAACGCCACCGCCACGTGGCGGTCTGCAGCGGAATAATCGGTGGTCCAACTGGAACGGCCGCGTTTCCAATCACCGCCATAGCCTCCACGAAATCCGCGGAAACCGCCCGAGTAAGGAGGGTACATCAAGCGCGCGAAGATGAACTCGGCGGGCACGTTGTAATCCGGCGGAACTTCCGTGTTGTCTTGGCCCGGATACTCGCGCCAAGGCTTCTGCCAGGCGAACGCGCTGCCCAATGTTAGCAGCACCGCGAACGCGGCGGCGATGCTCTTGCCGGTTAAGTCCACTGGTTCATTATAGTGATATCCGCGGTACGCGCCGCCGTCACTTCGCGGCCAGCGTGGCGAAGGATGTTTCCAGGAATGCGAGCAGTCCCGCCGGCGCGGTTGCGGCGGCGCCTAGGGGCAATTTCAAAACGCCCGCGGGCGTGAATTGCACGCCTTCCACTGAAGAGACTAACGCCATCAAGCGAGCCGGATCAATCTTCGAACCTGGATGAAACTTGATCTGAACGGAGTTTCCGCGGCGGTCCACGGCTTCGATGCCCAAATGCTCAGCCTGTGTTTTCAGGCGTGCGAACTGGAGCAGCGTCTGCACCGCTTCCGGAAGAGGACCGTAGCGGTCCGCCAATTCGGCGCGGGCCTTTTCCGCTTGCTCGGAGTCGCGCGCGTCGGCAATTCGTTTGTAAGCGCGCAGACGCTGGTGCTCGTCGGCGATGTATTCGGGAGGAATGCGGATGTCCAGCCCAAGATTCAGGGTGGAATGAACTTCGAGCGGCGTTTCTTCGCCTTTGAGCTCATGCACCGTTTCGTCCAGCAAGCGCAGATACATGTCAAAGCCGACGGCGGCGATGTGGCCGTGCTGCTCTCCGCCCAACAGGTTGCCTGCTCCGCGAAGTTCCAAGTCGAGCGCGGCAATCTTGAAGCCGGCCCCTAAGTCGGAGAATTCGCGAAGCGCGGCCAGACGCTTGCGCGCGATTTCGCTCAATTCCGTGTCTTGAGGCACCAGTAAATACGCGTAGGCGCGGCGATTGGAGCGGCCAACGCGTCCACGCAACTGATATAACTCCGACAAGCCATAGCGCTCGGCATTTTCAATGATGATGGTGTTGGCCAGGGGGATGTCCAGGCCGTTTTCCACGATCGTCGTCGCTACAAACACATCGTATTCGTGCCGCATGAAACCAAGCAGAACTTTTTCCAAGTCATCTTCGCCCATTTGGCCGTGGCCTACGCCGATGCGTGCATTGGGAACCAGTTCCTGGATCGCCGCCGCACGTGAAAAAATGGAATCCACGCGGTTGTGGATAAAGTAGACCTGCCCGCCGCGGCCCAGTTCCTGCTCAATGGCCGCGCGCACTAATTGCTCGTCGAAATGCGCAACGACGGTATGGATGGCCAAGCGGTCCTTGGGCGCCGTTTCGATCACGCTCATGTCCCGAATGCCTAGCATGGACATGTGCAGAGTCCGTGGAATGGGCGTCGCGCTCATGACCAGCACGTCGACGTTCTGACGGATCTGCTTTAGCCGTTCCTTGTGGCGCACGCCGAAGCGCTGTTCTTCGTCGACGATGAGCAAGCCCAGATCGCGGAACTCGATGTCTCTTGAAAGCAAGCGATGCGTTCCCACGGCGACGTCGATCTTGCCTGCCGCCAATTCTTCAACGGCAAACGCGAGCTCCTTCTTCGAGCGGAACCGAGAAAACATCTCTATGCGCGCGGGGAAAGCCGCAAAACGACGCCGGAAAGTTTCATAATGCTGGAACGCGAGCACCGTGGTTGGCGCAAGAATGGCCACTTGCTTTCCGTCGCCCAGAGCCTTGAACGCCGCGCGCATAGCGATCTCGGTCTTGCCAAAACCCACATCACCGCACAGCAGGCGGTCCATGGGATGCTCCGATTCCATATCACGCTTAATATCCTTTGTTGCCCCGAGCTGATCCTTTGTCGGCGTGAATTCGAAAGCGTCCTCAAATTCGCGCTGCCAGTTGGAATCGCGGGAGAACGCAAAACCGGGGGTGGTGCGCCGCTGGGCGTAGAGCTTCAACAGCTCATCGGCCATGTCGCGCATTTTGGCCTTGACTTTGGTCTTACGCTGGGTCCACGTCGCTCCGCCGAGCCGGTCGAGGGGAGGACCGTTCTCTCCACCGCCGCGATACTTTTCGATCAGATCCATGCGGGTCAACGGGACGTACAACTTCGCGTCGCCCGCGTATTCCAACAGCATGAAATCGCCTTTTTGATCACCTTGCGCGATTTCACGAACGCCCACGAATTTACCGACGCCGTGCGTTGTGTGCACCACGAAATCGCCGGGCTTCAGATCGCCCAAGTCAGCCGCGAAGGCAGTCCGCTGAGTCTTGGCGATACCGGGGCGCGCCACCAACTCCGAGGCATCGAACAAGTCCTCCGACCCGATGAATGCAATCAACGCATCCGGAAAAACCACGCCACGACGGACCAAGCCTTTGATGAGATACGTGCTGGCCGTGGGACCCGCGAGGTACGCGCGCTCCGAGAGGTAGGGCGACGCCGCTTCATTTGGAGCCAGGCCGAGTTGAAAAGGAATGGAGTACTCGCGCAGAATGTCGGCAAGCCGCTCCAATTCGCCGTTGGTGGGTGCAAAATATGCGACACGGTACCCTTGCTCCACCATGTTCTTGGTTTCCGCGACTGCGACTTGCATACTGCCGTGAAACGCCAGCGAAGGCCGCGTATTGATGTGCGGCGCGATGGCGCTGAGGTCCAGGGCGCGGAGCAATAGCTGCTGGTGCCCGGCGAGCCGCGCGCTCCATTCATCCCATGAAAAGAAATTTGCGCGCGCCAGCTCAGCGGTGTCGGGCTGTTGATCGAGCCGCTTCCATAGGCGTTCCGCCGCGCCGCGGATTTGCTCTGGCTCATCTAACACCACGAACCCGTCGCTCAGTAAGTCCACTAAGGATCGTTCTCTAGGCTCATCAAGCGCCGCCGCGAACTCCCAACCCGGGAAAGCAGCTTCCGCCCGGGGCAATTCGGCCAGCGGCAAGATCGAGGCTTCACTGAGCTTCATCACGGAACGTTGCGAATCCACATCAAAGCGCCGGATGGATTCGATTTCCTCACCGAAAAACTCGATGCGCAAGGGGCGGGCGCTTTCAGCCGGATACACATCGAGAATCCCGCCACGGATGGAGTACTCGCCCGTCATCTCCACCGGCTCTCGCTTTTCATACCCGATGGAGCGCAGATGCGCCTCGATCGTGTCGAGCGGCAACTCTTCGCCAACGCGAAGTTCCAACGCCAGCCGGCGGTAGGATTCGTCCCCGTGGGTTCGCAACAGTGCAGCCCCCACCGGCGCGATGGTCAACGGCGCTTTGCCAGCAGCCATGCGCCATAGGCCTATGGCGCGCTGCTCCGCGATCTCCGTGTGCGGCGATAATTTTTGGCCGGGCAACACATCGAGAGCCGGCAGCAATTGTGGGCTTCCCACTTCCGGCCTGCCGATCAGCAGATCGAAAAAAGTTCCAGTAAGCTCCGCAAGCATCTCAGCGCTCTGATTTCCGTCCGTAAAGATCAGCAGAGGTCTATCGGTGAGCTGCCATAACAGCACCAAATACATCGCCTTGGCAGTGAGGGTTAATCCAGCCAGCGCAGGAGAATCCTTCTCCTCAGCCGAGTTCCGCCGTTGCGCCAGGTTGCGCAGTACTTCCTGAAATGCCGGCTGGCGGCTCAGGGTTTGGAATAAATCGCGGACGGCAGGATGAGTCACGGGAGGGCCGGTTAAAAAGGCGATACAGCGACGCCGCGCTTCATGGCCGCCGCGCCAGCAATTCCTTTTCGATGTTGGTTGTCGAAAAGCCAGGCTCCAGGGCCAGCGCCATCACTTTGCCGCCCGCAGCTTCCACTTCCTCACGCCCGGCGATGAAATGCGCCCAGTCCGCGCCTTTGACCAGAATATCAGGCAGCACTTCGGCGATCAGCTCGCGCGGGGTGTCTTCATCGAAATAAGCGACAGCGTCCACGGCTTCAAGAGCCAGCACCATGTGTGCGCGCTCCGCCTCGCAAATCAGCGGGCGGGAAGGCCCCTTCAGGCGGGCGACGCTGGCATCGGTGTTCAGAGCGAGAATCAGCACGTCACCCAGCGAACGCGCTCGCTCCAGCAGGCGGATGTGTCCGGGGTGCAGGATATCGTAGCATCCATTAGTAAACACTACCGTCTTTCCAGAGGCGCGCCATGCCGCGCGAGCACGCACCAGTTCCGGACGTGAGTAAAAGACTCCCATGAGGTCCTTCTATTATTGCATCCGCAATTTCGCCAACTCCTCTTGGCTCACGTCCCGCGGCGGCGTCTGGCGAAGATCGAATGCGGCACAACTTCCCGTTCGCAGGCTTTCTCGGGCCCGGATCGGCGGCATGGTGTAATCCGCTACAGTTCCAAATGTATCCATTGTCGACGTGATCTCACGCTCAGCGCCGGGCGTCAGGTAAACGTTTTGCAAATCCGGCACGAAACGGCGCATGGCGTAGTAGCCGCCCCAGAATTCGTCGTCATTCATTCCTCTCAGCAGAATGCATGGCACAACGCCGCGCGCGCGAATTTGCTCCAGAGCGTCGTAAAGGCGGCGAACGCGAAGAGTACGCGCGATGGTCCAGTCCCGCGTTGATATCGCCGCGCCTGCATTAGTCAACGCATATAAGGTGAGCATGGCGATCGCGATACTCCTAGGCCAGCCCGCTCGGCACACGAACATCATTTGTGCGGCGCACAACGACAATCCCATGACAGGCACAAAAAGATAGTAACTCGAAACATGGCCGGGCAATATCAAGACGGGTGCCAGTCCAATAACGAACCAGACAGCTCCGAATACGACGGCGGGATAGTGGCGTCGGATTCCAATCGCGATCACAACTACCCCGGCCAAGGACAGGAGTGCCGTCGCGGCCGTGGCCCATGGCGCGAACCACGGAAACCACCGTGCCGATTCCGACGGGCCAAGGCTGATCTTCCAATACTCGGCGAACGTCGCCAAGATCCTTGCGTCCACGCGGACCGCGTAAGGGCCGGTGTTGTCCACAGGTGCGGCCAGCATGTGCACTGCGGTGTAAGTCACTGCCACACCCATCTGCCATGCGACGATTCTCCATCCCTTGCTCCTGAATATCATGAGATAGGCCGCGCCCAACAGCGGGTAGACCACGTTCAACTCGATCGCTCCGAAACCGAGCAGGAACGCCGTCCATTCCAGCAACAAGTATCGCTTCAACCCCGTCTCCAAATACTTTAGCTTGAAGGTAAGGGCGAGCAGCAGCAAACCCGCCCACAATACCTCGTTGTATGCCGCGATCCACACCATGGGGGCCACCAATGCCGAGTTTAAAATCCACAAAGCCGCTGCCAATATCCCCGCCAGGTGGTTGCCGGTCAATCGCGCCGCTATCCTAACCCAAAGTAGAATCGAAATACATTGCGTCGCCAATGCTGCCACATGAAAGGGGATGGCGTTTCTGCCGAACAGGCCGCCCAGGACAGTGAAGAATAGGCGATCACCCAAGGGCCGTATGGTTCCCTGGGCCTGTGGAGTGAACAGGTGGTACAGCCACCCTGATCCTTCGGGCATCCAGCGCGACATATAGAGCCACGCAAAGTCGTCCTGTTGAAACCAGCCTCTGAGCGCGGGCCCGTACAAAAGAAGCAGAAGAACAACGGGGATCAAATGCGAAAAGATTTTTCGAAGCGACTGGCTCCGGGTAGTGCTCACGACAGGAAATGGCTCAGTCGTTTTCATTTCTCGCGGGGCCGCTATCTCATGCCTGGGCTACTCCATTGTACGTGCGGGCCTCGCCGATAAAGAGGGGCTTGCTTCCTGCGCACCCGCTAGCTCTCCGCCCGCTAGCTCTCCGTCCGCTAGCTCTCAATGATGAGGTTTCCGGCCGCGTCGCTGTGATAGGTCCAGCCGGGCATGACCAGTGTCGTGGAGCCGTAATCGAGCACTAACGCCGGGCCGGGGGTTCGCCTGGATCTGACTTGTGCGCGCACCAGCGCGGGCAAAATCTTCCACGTGCCGCGGCACCACACGCGCCGCGTTTCGGGCTGGCCGGGCAGTGTTGTCGACCCAGTCCGGCGAAGGGCCGGCTTGGGCAGTGCATGGCGGGCGCGGACGCGCAGCATGACTACTTCCACCGCGCGCTTCGGTGTGGCGTAACCGTAGACGCGCTCATGCTCGCGGTGAAACGCCGCAGCGGGATCACGCGGATTCCAGGGCACGTTGATTTCGTAGCTCTGGCCCTTGTAGCGAAGATCGGCGGTGCGTTCCAGGGTCGCACCAGAAGCTTCGTGGTTTGCCCGGCGCTCCAGGACCGCGAAACGCTCTTCGAGATCCGAGCGGCCCAACGCGCCCGCGCCGTAGTCGCGCACCGCGTCCGAGCTCAACATCCCCAATGCGGAGAGCACGCCGGCGTGTTCCGGTACTATTACCGTGCGGATGCCCAGTTCAGCGGCGATCTCGCATGCATGCAGTCCGCCGCCGCCGCCGAAGGCCAGCAGGGCGAAATCGTGGGGATCGTGCCCGCGCTCAATGGAGACGGCACGAATGGCGCGCTCCATGTTCGCGTTGGCCACCCGCAGGATGCCCGCGGCGGCTGCCGTCCGCGTAAGCTTCAGCGTCCGGGCAATACGATCCACGGCGGCTTCCGCGCGGGCTACGTCGATGTTCATCGCGCCGCCCAATAATTGTGCCGCGCTGATTCTGCCCAGCACGACCTGCGCATCGGTGACGGTTGCCAGCGTGCCCGCGCCATAACAAGCGGGGCCGGGGTCCGCGCCTGCGCTTTCCGGCCCGACGCGCAACAATCCGCCTGCATCCACGCGCGCAATGGACCCGCCGCCCGCGCCCACGGTGTGTATGTCGAGCATCGGCACGCGGATGGGAAACCCATCCACCATGGCTTCGGTGGTTTCGCGCGGCGCGCCGTCGCACAGGCTGACGTCGGTGGAAGTGCCGCCCATATCGAAACCCAGCATCCGCGTAAACCCACTAGCGCGCGCACAGGCCGCTGCCCCCACTACGCCTCCGGCGGGTCCGGAAAGAACGGTCCGCACCGCCTGCCTGGCGGCGTGCTTCGCCGAAAGAAAGCCGCCGTTGGATTGCATAATGGAAATGCGATAACCGCGCGCGCGCCTCAATTCCTCCAGATATGCCTGCATCAACGGGCCGACATACGCGTTGACGAAGGTGGTGGATCCGCGTTCATATTCGCGAAATTCCGGACTGATCTGATGAGACGTGCATACATAGAGACCACTGTGTTCGCGAAGCGCCGCGGCCACTGTCCTTTCGTTCGCGGCGTTTTGATAGGCATGCAGAAAGCAGATCGCCACCGACCGAACGTCCGCGCGCTTCAGTTTTGAAGCCAGCCGCTGCAACTCGGCAGCCGCGGGGTGGGTTGCGACGGTCCCATCGAAATACGCTCGCTCCTTGACGCCGAAACACAGTTCGCGATCCGCCAGCAAACGGCGCGGGGCGGGAGTCAGGTTGTAGAGTTCAGCCCGGTTCTGGCGTCCGATCTCCAGCAAGTCCTCGAAACCGGCTGTGGTGACGAAAGCCGTGCGCGCGCCCTTGCGTTCCAGCAACGCGTTGGTGGCCACGGTGGAGCCGTGCACCACGTCCGCGGCGGGGGCAAGGCGGGCGAGTCCCTCTAGAATCACTTGCGCGGGATTGCGCGGATTCGAGCGCAGCTTGAACGTTTCGACCCGCCCGCTGGGATGCAGCGCGACGAAATCGGTGAAGGTGCCGCCGGCGTCGACCCCGATGCGCAGGCGCTGCATATTGTCCCGATGCTAGCATGGTTGGCTAGGCAGGAGGCAACATGATTCACCGCATCACGATACAACGCGCGTTGGCGCACCGCGGGTGGGCCGTACTGATGACAGCGACGCTCGGAAGCGCCCTGGCGATGGCGCAATTCGCGCCGGGATGGGTCGATCCGCAACCCGTCCTGCAAGCCGCCGCGAAAGCGATTGGCACGGACAATCTTCGCTGCGTGACCATTTCCGGCACGGGCTACGCAGGCGCCGTCGGACAGCAGCGCGAATCGGGCGTGAATGTGGACTGGCCGCGCATCGATTCGCTCGCCAACTACACGCGCGTCATGAACTGGGAGAACCAGACGATGAAGGAGGAGTTCGACCGCAAGCCGGGACTGGCTCCCGCGTCCTGGAAATACGGCTCAGGCTGGAAAGATGGCACGCCCCTGCAGCGCAATCCGCACCAAACGTTCGCGGTGAACGGCAAGGTCGCATGGCACATCGACGGCGCGGGAGGTTCCCCTGTCGCCGCGCCGCCCGACGACGCCGAGCGCTGGCAGTTGGATCTGTGGATCAACCCGCACGGCTTCCTAAAAGCCGCCAAGCTGCCGGGCGCGAATCCCAGGGCGGTTTGGCGGTGGGAACTCGGCGAATCCGGCCGCGACGGAAACACGACGATTCCCGAGAAGGTGACGGTTGTCTCCATCACTGTGCTCGGCAAATACCGCGTGGACGCGACGATTAACAAAGAGAACATGCTGCAGCGTATTCACACCTCCGTGCCCGATCCGGTGCTGGGCGACATGAACTATGAGCATGAGTTCACCAACGACCGCTACGTCGACGCGGGCAATGGAGTTCGCTTCCCCACAACCTGGCATCACCATGACGGCTTTGACGACAACTTCGGGGCGCAGAACGTGACTGCGGGACACAACGGATTCGGCGGCAACATCCCGGACGTGAAAGCGAATGTGTGCCCAGATCCGCTGCCGGTTCCCGATGCGGTACGGCAAGCCACGTTCCCGGTGCGGGTGCAACCGCAGCGGCTGGCCGACGGCGTGTACTTGATGGGTGGCGCGTCTCACAACAGCGTGGCGGTGGAGTTCAAAGACTACATCGCCGTGGTGGAAGCGCCGCTGAACGAGCAGCGCAATCTGGCGGTGATCGAAGAGATCACGAAGCTAATCCCCAACAAGTCAATTCGCTTTTTGGTGAACACCCACCAGCACTTCGATCACATAGGAGGGCTCCGCACGTACATGCACATTGGCGCGACGATCATCACGCATGTGAAGAACTACGATTTCTATGTGCACGATGTTCTAAATTACGCCGCGCGGACGCTGGAGCCGGACATGATGAGCCTGTGGCCGCCCACTGAAGTCGCCGAGGGTTATCAATACGAAGCCATTCGAGAAAACTACACGCTGACAGATGGCCGCCGCACCATGCAGATCACATACGTGCAGCCCCTGGCGCACGCGGAGGGCATGCTGATGGCATATCTGCCGCAGGAAAAAATCGCGATCGAAGGGGATCTTTTCGATCCTCCAGCACAGGGCGAATCACTGCCCGCTGCTCCGAGCGCCGCGAATAAGAGCTTCTACAATCATGTGAAGCGACTGGGACTGGACGTCACCACGATCGTGCCAATTCACGGACGCACTGCTCCGTGGAGCGAATTCGCGCAGTGGATCGAACGTTCGGGACGATAGTCTATTCCGCCCGTTCCATCCCGTTCTTCTTGATGGCTTGAGTGGTCGCAGGTCCCTTCAGAAACTCGAGCAATGCCTTCGCCGCGGCCGAGTTCTTGGAGTTCGTGCTGACAGCAGCCGCCATGGTGGTGTATTGCTGGAAGCCGGAAGGCAAGGGACCCATGAATTGGAGGCCTTTCACAGGCGCGATCTCACTGATCAGTGTGAGAATGTATTCCGCCTCGCCGTTGGCTACGCCTTCGGGCGCACGGCCGGCCGGATACATCTTGATCTTGGGACGCATGGCATCCATGATCCCCATGCGTTCAAATGCTTTTTCAGTCGTGGAACGGCTAGCTCCATCCACGGTGAGGGCGACGGACTTGGCCTTGAGCATTGCCTGCTTGAAGGCATCGGGGGTTGCTATGTTCACTTTGGGAGTGCCGGCCCGCGCACCTAATCCGACTCCGGCGCGCGCGACGCCTTGTCCACCGGAGGCGGTCTTCCCTTGCTTCGTTAAATCCGCAATGGAGTCGGTCGCGATGATGGTGACGTCAAATGGTTCGCCTGCCTCGATCCTCTTTTTCAAAGTAACGGAAGTACTGTAATCGATACTCATTGGGCGGCCGACGGCGCGTTCCGCCTCCGCACGCACATCGTTCAGCACGTACTTCACGCCATTGCCTGCAAGAACACGAAGAACTGGGGTCTGCGCGGGCGCTGGCGTGGAGAACCATAAACAAACTGCGCCGGTCAGCAAGGCGGGAACAAGGGTTCTCATGAGAGGATCTCCTTTGGGTTGGGTTCTAGTTTACACCGTGGCACTGCTTTTCTGGGTGTGCCAGTTTGCCCGATCTGAGCCGTACGTGCTATCTTCAAGCCGCGGCAAACGGTGTGGCGCCGCGTTACCGCAATCGTCCCGCCAGCTACCCACGAATTGTCCCGGTTGCGGATGGGATTGCTTTTGGAGTTGGTGCGGACGCGCGGGAAGGGAAATCATTATGGGAGCAACTGATATTCTTCATCAGATCGGTGAATCACTAGGCTCCAGCGCCACCGTGAAATCCGTGTTCGGGGAACCTATTCAAGTGGAAGGCAAAATCGTGGTTCCGGTCGCCAAGATCGCCTATGGCTTCGGAGGCGGCTTCGGAGCCGGTCACGGGAAGGCCGATCCAGTGGGCAGGCAAGGCGAAGGCGGTGGCGGAGGTGGAGGAGTGAGGGCATTTCCTGCGGGGGCGCTGGAGATCACGGCGAACAGCACTCGTTTTATACCCTTTCCGGATATATGGTGGATCGGCGGCGCGTTCGCGGCGGGCGTGGCGGCAGGCGCTTTCATCTTGGGCAGGCGCAGGAAGTGACTTTGGACAGCGCCCGAAGTACTCTCTCCAATGAACCAGTGAAGCAGGCACGCGTTTCCGTCAATCGGAAAGGGGCCGACCGCGCTGCCAGCGGGCATCCGTGGATTTTTGCCAGTGATGTGGTGGATCGCGGCGAAGCGCTGCCGGGCGATGCCGTTGCGGTTGTGGATCCGCGCGGCAAAGTGGTGGCCAACGCGCACTTTAGCTCAACTTCGCAGATCACGCTGCGCATGTTGGGGCGGGAGCCCGTCGACAAGACTTTTTTTCTAAAACGGCTTACAGCGGCGGCCGCGTATCGTGAGCAAGTGGTAGAGCAGGCCACCGCCTGCCGCCTGGTGTTCTCCGAAGGTGATTTGCTTCCCGGCCTGATCGTGGATCGGTACGGCTCCTACCTGGTGATGCAGACGCTCACGCAAGGCATGGATCGCGCACGCGATTTGATCGCGCATTGCTTGGCGGAACTGCTCGCGCCGTCTGGAATTCTGGCGCGCAACGATGCCAGTGTGCGCAAGCTCGAGGGACTCGCGCAGGAAGTGGTGACGCTGGCGGGTGAGATTCCGGAACGCGTACACATCGAAATGAACGCCCTGAAGCTCGAAGCGGATCTGCTTCATGGGCAAAAGACGGGCGTCTATCTGGACCAGCGCGAAAACTATGTCGCCGTGGCACGGTGGGCGCGCGGGAGGGTGCTCGATTGCTTCACGTCAACGGGTGGCTTCGCCCTGCACGCGGCCCGCAAGGCCGAATTCGTGGAGGCGGTCGATTCCTCGGCGCACGCGCTGGAAACGGCGAAGGCCAACGCGCAGACTAACCGCATCGCCAATATCCAGTGGCGGAAGGCGGACCTGTTCGAATTTCTCTCTGGCATCGAGCGCCGATACTCCATGGTGATCCTGGACCCGCCCGCGTTCGCCAAATCGCGCCGCGATGTGGAAGACGCCGCGCGCGGCTACAAGGAGATCAACCTGCGCGCGCTCCGGATGCTCGATTCTGGGGGCGTGCTGGTCACATGCTCTTGTTCCCACCACATGAGCGAAGCGGCGCTGTTCCAAATCGTCGCCGAAGCCGCCCTTGACGCTGGCAAAACTCTGCGCGTACTGGAGCGGCGAACGCAAGCCGCCGACCATCCCATACTACTCACAGTACCCGAGACCCATTACCTGAAGTGCTTGATCCTACAGGTGATCTAGGCCTTTTTGCGTTTTTTCAGGCTTGCGGCTGCACCGCACTTCGCGCTATGCTGACGTGAGCAAGCGGCGGCTGTCGTCCAGGCCCCGTTGCGCCGGGCCATGCTGATTTGGCGGCCCATCTTTTTCTCGCTCTCCCATTGGAGGTTTGTTCCGAATGCTGAAGACCTTGTTGTCTGGCCTTGGCAAGCGTGCCGCGTCCCTCATCCTGCTGGCGCTCATCGCAGTTTCCTTTTCCACGCCGATTTTCGCGCAAGGCGAGGCGGAATTGAAATTACCCGACCTGGGCCAAGCGGTCTTTCTGAATGGCGCAGTGAGCGGCCCCACGCTGCTGATGTACGGGTTAGTGATCAGCGCTCTCGGGTTTGTGTTCGGACTTGCGATGTACACGCACTTGCGGAACCTGCCGGTACACAAGTCCATGCTGGAGATCTCGGAACTGATCTATGAGACCTGCAAGACCTATCTGATCACGCAGGGCAAATTTCTGATGATCCTAGAAGCCTTTATCGGCGCCATCATATTGTTCTACTTTGGATTTCTGCTGGGCATGCCCGCGTTCCAGGTAGGCATCATTTTAGTATTCAGTATCATTGGAATTCTGGGCAGTTATGGCGTGGCGTGGTTCGGTATTCGCGTGAACACCTTCGCCAATTCGCGGACGGCCTTCGCCAGCCTGCGCGGCAAGCCTTTCCCCTGCTACGCGATTCCTCTGAAGGCCGGTATGAGCATCGGCATGTTGCTGATTTCCGTCGAACTGTTCCTGATGCTGTGCATTCTTCTCTTCATCCCCGGCGACTATGCTGGCCCCTGTTTCATCGGTTTCGCGATCGGCGAATCTTTGGGCGCGGCGGCGCTGCGCGTGGCGGGTGGCATCTTCACTAAGATCGCCGACATCGGCGCGGATTTGATGAAGATCGTGTTCAAGATCAAGGAAGACGACGCACGCAACCCCGGTGTGATCGCCGACTGCACGGGCGACAACGCGGGCGATTCGGTTGGCCCCTCCGCCGACGGCTTCGAGACTTACGGCGTTACGGGCGTTGCGCTGATCACCTACATCCTGTTAGCCGTCACCAACGACATCACCAAGGTCGAGCTTCTTGTATGGATCTTCGTGATGCGCGTGATGATGATTATCGCCAGCGGGCTCTCTTATTTCATCAATGAAGCCATCGCAAAAGCGCGATACGAACATGTGGACGATATGAACTACGAAGCGCCGTTGACCATGCTGGTATGGATGACCTCCATCGTCTCCATCGGTGCAACGTACCTGGTTTCGTACTTCATGATTCCGGAACTGGGTGGCGATTCCACCATGTGGTGGAAGCTTTCCTCCATCATTACGTGCGGCACGCTGGCAGGCGCCGTCATCCCGGAACTGGTGAAAATTTTCACCTCCGTGGAATCGAGCCACGTGAAGGAAGTGGTATCCAGCTCGCGTGAAGGCGGCCCGTCGCTCAATATTCTTTCCGGTCTGGTGGCGGGCAACTTCAGCGCTTACTGGCTGGGCCTCACCATGATGGGGTTGATGGCCATTGGATACGGCGTGAGCACCACAATGCCGGGCGGCATTTTCCTGCAGAATTCCGGCGCAGTGTTCGCCTTTGGCCTGGTCGCTTTCGGATTCCTGGGTATGGGCCCAGTCACCATCGCGGTGGATTCCTACGGTCCCGTGACGGATAACGCTCAGTCTGTATACGAGCTGAGCATGATTGAAACTCTCCCGAACATCAAGAACGATCTCAAGAAGGACTTCGCGTTCGATGTAGATTTCGAGAAGGCCAAGCACAACCTGGAAGCCAACGACGGCGCGGGTAATACCTTTAAGGCGACGGCGAAGCCGGTGCTGATCGGCACGGCGGTGGTGGGCGCAACTACCATGATCTTCTCCATCATCGTTAGCCTGACTCATGGACTCACCCAGAATCTGCAGAACCTTTCCATGCTCTACCCGCCTTTCCTGCTGGGGCTCATCACCGGTGGCGCTGTCATTTACTGGTTCACCGGCGCGTCCATTCAAGCCGTGACCACGGGCGCATATCGCGCGGTGGAGTTCATCAAGGCCAACATCAAGCTGGAAGGCGTGACTAAAGCTTCCGTCGCCGATTCGAAGAAGGTGGTGGAAATCTGCACCCAGTACGCCCAGAAGGGCATGTTCAACATCTTCCTGACGGTATTCTTTTCCACGCTGGCGTTCGCGTTCTTCGAGCCGTATTTCTTCATCGGCTACTTGATATCGATCGCGCTCTTCGGTTTGTATCAGGCCATTTTCATGGCCAATGCCGGCGGCGCATGGGACAACGCGAAGAAGATCGTCGAAGTGGAATTGAAAGCGAAAGGCACGCCGCTGCACGACGCGACGGTGGTAGGCGATACAGTGGGCGATCCGTTCAAGGATACCTCCAGCGTGGCGCTAAACCCGATCATCAAGTTCACCACGCTGTTCGGTTTGCTAGCCGTGGAACTCGCCGTGTCGATGACCGAAAAGCAGGGCCCGGGCGTGACCACCGGATTGGCGGTGGCGTTCCTGCTGATCTCCATGGTGTTCGTGTGGCGTTCGTTCTATGGGATGCGGATTCAAAGCGGCACGGAATAGCGCGGCGTAAGAAGCGTTGGAAGGAAGTATCCTGGGGGCATGCGCAGGCTTGCCTCTCTCGGCGCCACCGTTTTTGGTTCGTGGAAGCGTCCCCCGATCTGCCGGCACATAGCGCGCTAATGCATACAGGGGCAATGAAGAAATACCGACGGCATCCTCTTCCCCGCCTCCATCGAAGTCGGCCATTCTTTAGGAATTTATCGGCCTGATCATCGGCCTGCATACAGATCCGGCGCGCCGCCCGCCAAGTGGCCGCTACAATGCAATCGTGATGGCAAGTCTCACTTGCGGGTAGCTGCGGTTGTACAGATAGTAGCCGTCGTCGTAATCGATGTAAACGTCGCTGCTGTCATACCAGTTGTCCGACCAATATTCTGGCCACGGATCCAGCATAAGGAACGAAAATCCGCTGTATTCGAAACGCGGG
Source organism: uncultured Acidobacteriota bacterium (assembly GCA_902826605.1). Taxonomy (GTDB): domain Bacteria; phylum Acidobacteriota; class Terriglobia; order Bryobacterales; family Bryobacteraceae; genus Palsa-187. Next base: position 119,050 of record CADEFM010000015.1, on the reverse strand, counting down.
TACCCCAAATACATCACAGGTCGCGAGGGGATGCGGAAAAAATTGCTGCTTCCAAAGCTGAGACTGAAGCGATCCTGCGGGATGTAATATCCGCCGTAGCCGCCGCGTTGTGCCCACGTGCGATGGTCCGAAGACCAACGGTTTGCGCGGGTGTGCTGCCAGGTGCTATTCCCTTGCCACGCGCCGCTCTTGGGCGGCGACCATCCGCGCTGTTGCTGCCACGTCCGAGCCTGCTGCTCTGAGCGCCGTGGCTGTTGCTTCCCGCGGGACTGCTCAGACCGCTGTTGCTGTGTTTGAACGCGCTGCTGCTGTTGCGGAGGCTGCGCCTGCCGCTGGACTTGCTGCGGCTGTTGCCGTTGCTGCTGTTCCGCCTTTGGCGCGCGCTGATCGGAGGATCCCTTGTCTTGCTTGCCTTGCTCCCTATCCCGCTGACCGCCTCGCTTGTCGCCCTGCCCGTCACGCTGTGCGTATGCGGGTATCATGGTTCCGAAGAAAATGAGAGCGGCGGCCGTCCTGCTAACCCTGCTGCATTTCATTGTGACCGACTCCTATCGTGCTCTTTTGTGCGCACGTGTACAGCCAAGACAGCCCAGCGTGGTCACAGCGGAGATCGATCCTTCGATCAAAATCGCGCTGACGACATTCGGTCACGTGACCGCGGATGGCCACCACCGGAAACGTCTCTGCTTACGCACCTGCCTAGAACATTGCTTGCTTTGAACGGCCCCAGGCGTGCCCTTCCTGACCAGCAACAAGGAGCGATAACACAATGCTGTGGACCATTGCCGTCATTCTGTTGGTCATGTGGGCGCTGGGCCTAGCGACCGCCTATACCGTGTCTGGATTCATACACATTCTGCTGGTGTTGGCAGTCGTGGTTGTGCTCATTCGTATCATTCAGGGGCGGCGGCCTATATAAGGCACGCCTTCCACCGAGATTAAGGAAAAGTTGATCTATGTTTAGGCCCAATTTTCATCACTTGGTTTTGATCGCTGCTACGGTGGTCACTTGCAGCGCGGCGTTTGGACAAGGTGAGATTCAGTTACGCGCACGTCAACTCCCGGGTTGGGACGCTCGCGCACGGGAAGGCCGCTGCGCGATCCGCGTGTGGGTGGATAACCGCGCCGAAGTGCGCATGCGTGGAGATACCATCTTCGTGCGGACGCTCGAAGGTTCCAAAGGCCGTGATGAGGGTAGCGAATGCAGTCAGCCCCTCCCCTTCAATTCCGTTCGCAATTTTCAGGTCCGGCAAACCGCCGGCCGCACCCGCGTAACTCTTGCACAAGAGCCAAGCCGCATGAATAATTACACGGCGATGATCTCAATTGACGACTCGCAAGGTGGCGGTGACAATTATGCCTTTGAGGTCAATTGGGCCGCGGATACGGACATCACCACCGCTCCCGCGCCATTCTTCGACGATGTAAGAGCGTGTCAGGATACCGTGCGTCAGCGTTTCGTTGCGCAGAACGGGCGTGGCTCCTATATAGACTTTGAAAGCTTCGCGAACCGGCAGGGCCCAGCGCAGGATCAGAATCGCGACCGTGGGCGCTATCAGCGCCAGAACCAGGGGCAAGAATCGATCCAGGGTCGGGGCAGCGCGCGGCGGCGGAACGAATCGAGGGATCTCACCTACTCTTGCCTCATTGATAATCGCCAGAATCAGGTGATATCGGGTATCTACCAATATACGAGCGGCAGCGTGCGGATGAATGACCGTCCGAACGATCGCACACAGCTTCGATAGCGTATTTCCCGCACTCCCTAACACTCAAGGCACGGCCGTGTAAGAATCGAAGGAGCGGCCGGCTTGAGAGTGAGAGAACCGGGAGGCCCAATCGGGCACCGGACCGCGGAAGGGAATACCGACGTGCGTGCAGTGCAACACATGGGCGTCCCGAAAACCATATCGCGGTTGATTCTGTTGGTACTCGCCGGAATCGGCCCAGCAGTCGCTTACGATGCGAATGCCGTTCTACCGATAGAAACCATTCTCAGCCGCATGGCGGCCGCCCGTGCGGAAAACCGAACACACCTACGTCCTTACAGAGTCACGCGAAATTACAAGTTATTCGCCGCCGCGCGCGGCACGGAAGCCGGAAAAGAAGGACAGACTCCGCGGTCCGAGGTCATCGCCGATGTCAGTTTTGTTCCTCCCAATCTCAAACGGTTCGCGATTCAGCGCGCGGAAGGCATGCGGCTGGGGGAGAGGATCGTTCGCCAAATGCTGGAGCATGAAACCGCCATTGTGGAGAACTACGGGGCAACCGATCTAACCGCCGCCAACTATGATTTTCGCGTGCTGCGCGAAGAAGAACTGGCCGGCCAACGCTGCCTGGTATTGGAGATGCTTCCGAGGCGCAAGGATAAAACTCTGCTGCGCGGTCAGATCTGGGTGGACGCAACCACCTTCCAGCTTCGCCGCACGGAGGGTGAGCCCGGCAAAGCGCCTTCATGGTGGTTTCGGGCCTCCAGCATCGTATTGGTGTACGGCGATGTGAGCGGCATGTGGCTCCAGACCAGTTCTGAGTCGACTGCCGATGTGCGGTTTGTAGGACGCCATGTCATGGTATCGCGCGATCTGGAATATAAAATGAACGATCTCGTCGCTAAGTCGGAAAGCCATTTGCAGCCCATCCGGTAAATGCCGCTCCCCTTCATCCGCTCCGGCCGGCCGCGCCCCAAGTTGACCATTCACGCCGTGACGGGACTGATTGCATTGCTGTTTCTTTCATATTCTGTTTCCTATGGTTATTCAGTGCTCACCCACGAAGCCATCGTCGACTCCGTATGGGACGCCTCTCTTCAGAAAATGCTCCTGAAGCGATTTCCGATGGCAAGCGCGGAGGATTTAAAGCAAGCACACGCGTACGTTTATGGCGGCTGCATCCTGCAAGACATGGGTTACTATCCGTTCAGCAGCAGGTTCTTCAGCGATTTGACCCACTATGTTCGTAGCGGCGATTTTGTCGCAGCGCTGATACGCGAATCGCAGGATCTGAATGAATACGCCTTCGCGCTTGGCGCTCTCGCGCATTATGCAGCCGACAACAGCGGTCACAGAATTGCAACGAATCCCGCGGTGCCGATGCTTTATCCCGAACTCCGCAGCAGGTATGGGGCAATTGTTACTTATTGGGACCATCCTCTTTCGCACGTCCGCACGGAGTTCGGCTTCGACGTGCTGCAGGTGGCTCAAGGGCGATACGCGCCGGACCGGTACAGGGATTTCATCGGCTTCGAGATCTCCAAACCGGTCTTGCAGCGGGCGTTTCTGGGCACCTATGGCTTAGAGATGAAGGACGTATTTGGAAATTTGGACTTGGCGTTGGGTTCGTTCCGATACAGCGTCAGTTCCGTTATCCCGGGTATGACGCGAGTGGCATGGCAACTGAAGAGCGACACGTTAATCAAAGAAATCCCGGGCGTGACGAAGAGCAAATTTCTTTTCAATCTCTCTCGTGCCAGCTACGAAAAAGAATGGGGAACGGAGTATCATCGCCCAGGGATCCGGACGCGTCTGTTGGCATGGGTATTACGTATTATTCCTAAGTTCGGCCCGTTCAGGTCGCTAAAATTTCGCGCACCCACTCCGGAAGTTGAAAAAATGTTCATGGCCAGCTTCAATGCCACTGTTGAGAGTTACAAGACCCTGCTGTCGGATGCATCCGATAGTCGGCTGCAACTGCGAAACGAGAATTTCGACGTCGGAACGCAGACCTTGGCCGGACAGTACCTGGGAGCCGACCTGGCTTATGACAAGCTGCTGGAAAAACTCGCGGACCGGAAATTCGTGGGAATTCCCTCAGCCCTCCGCACGGATCTCCTGGGCTACTACAAAGACCGGAAGCCGCCCTCCGCGCCAATGGCGAAAAAGGCCAGCGCCGAATGGATCAAGCTGCTACAACAGCGTGCTGAATTAGAGCAGTTGCAGCCGAGCGGGGTTGCGCCATGAAATTCGTCCCGTCACAAACATAGAAAGCCATCATGACAGAGCTTGAGACAAGAAAATTCAAGAAGATCCTGCTAGCGCGCCAGTCCGAATTGGAAGGACTCATCCGCAACCGTGAGGCCGCCACCATTGAAACCAGTGCCGACGCACTCGATCAAATCCAGCACGCCGTCGAGCGTGAGCTGGCGCTCGAAACCCTGGCCCGGGAGTCCAATTTTCTGCGGGAAACGCGGTCCGCGCTGCATCGGATCCAAACGGGCATCTTTGGAGTCTGCCTGGATTGCGAAGAAGACATCCGCGCGAAGCGGCTGGTCGCAGTGCCATGGGCAGCCCGATGTATTGCGTGTCAGGAACGCGCCGACCGCGATGGCGAAACCCCCGATGATATGATCGAACCCCTGCTCGTGGATGCTGCTTGATCTCTCGCGCGTAAGTCTCGTGCCAATAATTTGACCGCTGGCGGTCAGCTGACCTCGGGCGGTTAGAATTTCGTCCACGTTCTAGTTGAATCCAGATCAAAGAAGTCCGTTCTGCCCAGCCGGTGCAACGAATTCTGCAATCGGTGTGCCGCGTGCCCTAACATGCGCGTCGTGATCAATCGCACGGCAGAAATAGGTGTTGGATGAAATTTCTTCTTTTAGTAGCCGCGGCCCTTATTCCCCTCTTAGCAAAGGACAACGAACCTGCTGAGCGGCTGGACGAGGCCGCTGCGGTTCTGCGCGATGTCATGGCAGCTCCGGATAAGGGCATCCCGCAGGAGATGCTGGAGCACGCGAACTGCATCGTGATCGTGCCCGGCCTTAAGACGGGCGCCTTCATCGTCGGTGGCAAGTACGGGAAAGGATACATTTCCTGCAGGGCCAAGGGCAGAGCGGGATGGTCCGCGCCCGGCACGGTTCGTATCGAAGGCGGCAGCGTCGGCTTTCAAATCGGCGGCTCTTCCACCGATTTGATCATGCTGGTGATGAATCAACGAGGCGCGGACAAACTGCTTTCGAGCAAATTCACACTGGGCGCGGAAGGTTCGGTCGCCGCTGGCCCCGTAGGACGTACGGCAACGGCGCAGACAGACGCGCAGATGCACGCTGAAATCCTTTCGTGGTCGCGTTCGCAGGGGTTGTTCGCCGGTGTGGCTCTGCAAGGCGCCACTTTACGGCAGGACCTGGACGATAACCAGGAACTCTACGGCAAGAGACTCGAGAACAGGAAAATCGTGATGGCGGGCGTGCGTGCACCGAAGGCGGCCGCGGGGTTGCTTGCTCAATTGAACCGTTACTCGCCGCGAGAAGAGAGACGCACTTCAAGCCGCTAGATCGTCAGGAAGAATCGTTGAGACAAAACACATGAAACAAATCACCATCGCCCTCCTCATTGGATGCGGAGTTCTGGCGGCCCAGACTCCGGCGCAGGAAAGCACCGAGAATCAGAACCGGGCCGCCGCCGGCCTTACTCCTATCTATCGCGTGACCGTCACTGAACGGACCGCGAAGGCTATCAACTACCAGCACCGCAGCGGAGCCACGAAAATTGATTTCCGCGGCACCGAACTTCTTCCGGGCTCGCACGGCGAGGCCAAGGTGGAAAGCAAGCAGGGCTATATCGAAATCGAAGTGGAGTTCGATGAACTGCAGCCGGCCAATAAACTTGGCTCTGAATACTTGACGTACGTTCTGTGGGCCATCACTCCGGAAGGCCGTACGTCCAATCTGGGCGAGATCCTGCTGAACGGAACGGAAGGCAAACTGAACGTGACCACGGAATTGCAGGTATTCGGCCTGGTGGTTACCGCCGAACCGTATTTCTCGGTAACCCGCCCGAGCGACCTCATCGTCATGGAGAACGTCGTCCGCGCGGATACGCGGGGAAAGGTCGAAGAGGTCGATGCTAAGTATGAACTGCTGCAACGTGGCCAGTATCAACGTCTTTCGAATCCGCTCGCACTAAAGATGGATCGGAAACAGCCGCTGGAGCTCTACGAAGCTCGCAACGCAGTTCAGATTGCACGCGCCGTCGGCGCGGACCGCTTCGCAACCGAAACCTTTCAAAAGGCTGAGCAGATCTTGGCCCAGGCAGAAGCCTATCAGGCACGCAATGCAGGCTCGAAGCCTGTCACCATGACTGCGCGTCAGGCAGTCCAGACAGCGGAAGATGCGCGCGCCATTGCCGTGAAACGCCAGGAAGAAGACGCTCTGGCTCTGGAGCGGCAGCAATCCGTGGATCGCGAGGCCCGCGCCGATGCCGGACGCGCAGCCGCACAGTCGGAGACCGATCGCGTCACCCGCGAAGCCGACGCAGCGCGCGTTCGGGCGCAGGCCGAAGCTGACCGCTTGCGGCGAGAGAAGGATTTGCAGACGGCCACCGCGCTCACCGAAGCCGAACGCGTGAGACTGGAAAATCAAGCCCGCACGATGGATGCCAAGAACGAGGCAGACCGTCTGAAGCTCGAAAGCGATTCGCGGTTAGCCGCCGCTGGAGCCGAGGCGGATCGCCTGAAGCGCGAAAACGAAGCGCAGAGAGCGGCAAATGAAGCACAGAGAGCGGCAAATCAAGCCGACCTCGATAGTGCCGCCAAACAGAAGGCTCAGCTTGAGACGGAAAAGGCGGAGTTACGAGCCCAGCTGCTGAAACAGTTCAATGTAATTCTGCAGACTCGCGATACCGCTCGGGGGCTGATCGTGAATTTGTCGGATGTCCTTTTCGACACCGCCAAGTTTACATTGCGGCCAATGGCTCGCGAGAAGCTGGCCAAGGTGGCCGGTATCGTGTCTGGTCATCCGGGCTTGAAACTGGATGTGGAAGGGCACACGGATAGCGTTGGGGGAGATGAATACAATCAGACTCTTTCCGAGCAGCGCGGCGCTTCGGTACGCGACTATCTGACACAGCAAGGGATGGCGGGGAGTTCGGTCACCACAAAAGGACTGGGCAAAACCCAGCCCGTAGCGTCCAATGATACTGCGGAGGGCCGGCAACAGAACCGGCGCGTCGAACTGGTGATCTCCGGCGAAGTGATTGGCACGGAGATTGGCATTATCCCGGTGGCCGCCCGCTAATCGGGCGGAAACTGGCTTTCGGAGGATGGGGCCGGCAGCTTGCTGCACGGCCCCATTTCATTTGCCCCCTCAAAGGCTTGCGTCGCCCGGTCTTGATGTACGCTTGATCAAACCGGCTGAACGAGCAAAACCCGTGTGGTGTTGCTTCGGCCAATGTTGCCACCTGATTTTCCACCGTCCAGCAGTTAAGATCGAGCGTTGTACGGTCGTATCTACGCGGCAAAACAGGTAGCTCGGAAAAATAGAGAGATCAAATTGCCGAATGCGGCGTCCGTACTCGTTTTTGCTGTCCGCCGCAAGGAATTTTTCCGAGTCCGCCATTAGAAATGTAAAAGTAGCACCAAGGTAACACGTTGCTTGATCTATCCACGTATCTATTGGAAGGCGGGAGACTTGTCATCATCCGGCGACTATTGGAACCGGCGCGAATGTGGACCTAAAGTGGAAACGGCATCGTTGAATGGTGGCACTCGCGTTTCTTCCTGTGAAGCTTACCGCGAAAAAGCGTGCCAACACTCGACTGGCATGGAAGTTGCACGGATTTTGTGGAGTGCCGTGAGAATCGTCACCTGACAAGCCTCTTTGATGCCAGTGATTTCACAGCGCAGACTTCATTCCACCATTCAAGCTCGCGCTGCGGACGCGCTGGAAACGCTCGCTGCAAGTTCCGCCGAGATACTGGCCCAGTGGCGCCAGGAACTGGTGGGGTTAGCGTTAAAAGACGAAGGCCTTATCGCGGAAGGACCGCTGGATCTTAAGGTGCTGGCGAAACAAGTGCGCAAATGCTCCTATACGGTTTTCCAAGAGCGAATCCAGGAGTATGGCGGAAAACTCGCGCAGCGCGGCGTGAAACTGGACCGCGCGGTAGCAGCGCTGAATCGCCTGTTTGAAATTGGGGTGCTGTACTTGGGAAGCTCTGAATCCAAGGGCGAAGCGTCGAAGCTCGCGTTATCCCGGCTTCACGCGCTGGTGGTCGTATTAGTGGTCTCGGGTTACGCAGCCAATGAGGCGGCCGGAAAGCCCGCCCCTACGAAAGCCGATTTATCGGACGCTGAGGATCAGCGCCATGGGGCTTCCGCCTATGTCACAAAGGTCTACGAAGAAGAGCGCCAACGCCTCTCGCGAGACTTGCATGACGAAGTCGGCCATGATTTGATCTTGATCAAACTATATCTTGAGATGATAGCGTTGGATACAAACGGCAAAGAGTTCTCAGGCATCCGGCCACGGCTGGCTGAGGCGATCTCCCTGGTTTCCCATGCCATCGACTCCGTACGAAGATTGGTGCTTGATCTGGGACCCGCCGTTTTTGACGACTTAGGGTTCTTGCCCGCCGTACGAACCTACACCACACAGTTTTCCGCGAGAACGAAAATCCCTCTAACTCTTAGAGAAGGCTACGTTCCCGACGACATACCCATGAGCCATCAAGTTGCGATGTACCGATTGTTGCAGGGTGCGCTGTCTAACGTACTGAAACACGCGTTCGCCAAGAACGTCAAAGTATCGCTGGGTTCCATGAAAGATGCTGTATTAGTAATGGTGATAGAAGACGACGGGATTGGGTTCGATACCACTGCCAGACCTGGGCGACGCTCCTTTGGCCTGACGGCTATGCGTGAGAGAGTGGAAGTGCTAGGGGGCAGGATTCACATTCAATCCAGACCCAACAATGCTTTCAGTAAGAACAGGGGCACCCGGATCGAGGTGGATCTGCCGCTCCCGGGGGGCGCGAAATGATGCAGCCGCCACCCTCCGCTAAGCGCATTCGGGTACTGGTGTGCGATGACCATGCGCTCTTCCGTGAAGGCGTCAAGACCATATTGAATTCGCAACCCGACATCGAGGTTGTGGGTGAGGCTGCTGATGGAAAAGAAGGAGTGGAGCAGGCTATCCGCCTCTATCCGGATGTGGTCTTGATGGATGTTTCCATGCCGGTGCTTAAAGGCTTTGATGCGGTGCGCCGCATCAAGAAAAGCCGCCCTGACATCAAAGTCCTCATCTTGACGGTTTATGACGACGAGGACATGGTTGCCCGTTGCTTGGATTCCGGCGCAGCCGGATACGTGCTCAAAGACTCGCCGCCCCTGCAATTGGTCTACGCCATCCAGGCGGTACACCGGGGGCAGCAGTATATGAGTCCTCGAGTACTCACTGGTCTGATTCGTCAGTACATGGCGCAGCCTGCGGATTTCAAGGGCGGCTATGAATTGCTCAGTGATCGGGAGCGCGAAATTCTGGTCTTCCTGGCCGAAGGCCAGTCCTTGAAGGACATCGCCACTCGGCTCAATCTGAGTGTAAAAACAGTGGACGCTCATAAAGTTAACTTGATGCGGAAGCTGGATCTGCACGACCGCAGCGAACTCATTCGCTACGCCATACGCAAGAAGTTGGTCGAAGCCTAACCCGCTGCGGCCCCCGTCGGCGAGCCTTCGCGTTGAATCTAACCTCGCCCGTTACACTGGAATGTAATGTCCCACCTTGTAACGTTGATACCAGGCGACGGTATTGGACCCGAAGTGTCCAGCGCCGCGCGCCGCGCCGTGGATGCTACCGGTGTAAAGATCGAGTGGGAAATTTCGGAGCTGAATGCCGATCTAATTTTCAAGACGGGCGAATCGCTGCCGCAAAGCGTTGTAGATAGCCTGGAGCGCACGCGTGTAGGCTTGAAAGGTCCTGTCACCACGCCCATTGGCGGCGGATTTTCCAGCGTCAACGTGGCTCTGCGCAAGAAGTTGGACCTGTACGCCAACGTACGCCCCGTGCACTCCCTGCCCGGTGTCGCCACCCGCTTTCAAGACTTGAAAATCGATATGGTGATCTTTCGTGAGAACACCGAAGATTTGTACTCCGGGCTGGAGCATGAAGTGGTCAAGGACGTGGTGACCGCGCTGAAGGTGATCACGCGCACCGCTTCCATCCGCATCGCCGAGTACGCGTTTCAATTCGCGGCATCCACCGGGCGCAAGAAGGTCACGGCCATTCACAAGGCCAATATCATGAAGCTGTCGGACGGCCTGTTCCTGCGCTGCTGCCGGGAAGTCGCCGCGCGCTTTCCCGCCATTCAATACAACGAACTGATCGTGGACAACGCCGCCATGCAATTGGTCGTCCGCCCCGAAACCTTCGACGTGCTGCTGCTGCCCAATCTCTATGGCGATATCGTGTCGGACCTCGCGGCGGGCTTGGTGGGCGGCCTCGGCATCGTGCCGGGCGCGAACATGGGCGATTATCACGCCGTATTCGAAGCCGTCCACGGTTCCGCGCCCGATATCGCTGGTAAGGGCCTTGCGAATCCCACGGCCATGATGATGTCCGCCGCACTGATGTTGATCCACTTGAAAGAGCACGCTGCTGCGGCGCGCTTGCAGGCGGCCATCGAACGAGTCTATGCCGAAAATAAGCACGTCACCGGAGACGTGGGCGGCAAGGCGTCGACCAGCCAGTTTACTGAAGCAGTAATTGCCGCGATGGCTTAGCTTGTGGGCTAAAGACCTTTTTTCGCCAGGAACTCGATCAAATCCACCACGCGCATGGAGTAGCCCCACTCATTGTCGTACCACGCGACCACTTTCACCAGCGTGCCGTCCAGCACCTTGGTAAGTTCGATGTCCACAATCGAGCTGTTGGGGTTGTGCATCATGTCGGTGGAGACCACCGGGTCTTCGGTGTAGGCGAGGATGCCTTTCAGCGGGCCATCCGCGGCTGCCTTTATGGCGGCATTGACTGCTTCGGTGGTCGTCGGCTTGGCCAGCACCGCGACAAAATCCACCACCGAAACGTTGGGTGTGGGCACGCGCATGGAATAGCCGTCGAGTTTGCCCTTCAATTGCGGCATCACGAGGCCAATCGCCTTGGCAGCGCCCGTGGTGGTGGGAATCATGTTCAACGCGGCGGCCCGCGCGCGGCGCAAATCCTTGTGGGGAAAGTCCAGCACGTTCTGGTCGTTGGTGTAACTGTGAATCGTCGTCATCGAGCCTCTCTCGATGCCGAAAGCCTCGTGCAACACCTTGACCACCGGCGCCAGGCAATTGGTGGTGCAGGACGCGTTAGAGATGATGTTGTGTTTGGAAGCGTCGTAGGTGGAATCATTCACGCCCAGGACTAAAGTGACATCTTCATTCTTGGCAGGCGCGGAAATGATCACCTTCTTGACGGATCCGCGCAGATGCTTGGCGGCATCCTTCCCATCGGTGAATTTTCCGGTGGATTCCACCACCACTTGCGCACCCACGCCGGGCCAGTCTATTTCGGCCGGATCCTTGAGGCCGAAGATCTTAAGGCGCTTGCCGTTGATCACCAGGGCGTCGCTTTCCGCTTTCACATCCGCGTCCAGCGGGCCCAGAATGGAGTCGTACTTCAATAAATGGGCCAGCGTCTTGACGTCCGTCAGATCGTTGGCGGCGACGAATTCTATATTGGGGTTGTGTAACCCCGCGCGGACCACGTTGCGTCCAATGCGTCCGAGACCGTTAATTCCTACTTTGATGGGCATAAACTTTCAGTATACCTTTCGGGTTATGTTGGACCGGCCTGTGAAAACCGGGGCTATTCTAAGGACGCCTTGGTCCTGACGGACGCCGTGGCCGGGCCGTGCGACTGCTTACTCGTGGCGCAATTCGCGCTCCACGTCGCGGATCACCTGCTCCCGCATTTCGCTATCCAGTTCCTGCTCCAGCCGCCGGAGGGCTACCCCCACCACATCCCGGTGGTGCAAGCGCGCGCCAAACTGGGGCGTTTCGCTGAGCTTCAGCCAGATATCGTGGCAACGGTCCACATCCTCCGGCCACAAGCGCGGCGGATGCGGTCCAAGATTGATAAACGCGGAAGGCCGGCCCGGACTGATCACTTCCAGTGAAAACGGGTGACGAGGTTCCGGCAGATGCTCCCATGCCAGGCCAATGCGGCGCGCGAGTTCATCGGAAGTCATCCGTTCACTCACTCCGGTAACCAAGCGGGAGGCGCGCAAGCGCGTGGCGGTGTCTGCCATGGCATCAAACGGATTCAGCGCCGACACCATCAGCAGCTCCACCTCTTTGCCTTCCTTTTCCGCCAGCTTCACCACATGGCTGAACAATTCCTTTTCGTATTCCCCGAATAACTGGCGCTCCGCCAGATCGTATTCCCCGCCGGTAGCGATCTGGCGCACCGTCATCACAACGATATCGTGCCGCCGGAGGTTGGTCTTCTCAAGAATACGCCGGAGATGTTCCATGCGATTGTAATCGCGCACGGCCACCAGCACGCAACCCGGGCGCGCGTGCAGGCTGTCCGTATCCACGATGGGTTGGTGTTCCAGATTGAACTGCTCCAGACCCTGCTTCTCGGTTTGCTTCCTGCGCTTGTTCCACTGTTCGGAAATGGTGAAGACGACGAACAGGGTAAGCGTGAACGCCAGACCGTACTTGGTGGCGATTTGCTTGGTCAACAAATTGGCGATGGCCACCGCGCCCAGCAGCAACGTGGTGATCCCCAACCCAATCGGGATCTCGCGTCCCCCAATGCGAATGTTCCCAGGCACTTTGTATTCCTGGTCGGTCCTTTGGAAGCGGAGCACGGTGACTCCCAGAGCCTTCATGAAGAAGCTCCACACCACGCCAAACGCGTACGCTTCGGCCAGGATCGTCATATCGCCCCAGCTATAGATAATGGTGGCAATCTGCATCAATGCGATCAGATTGACGATGTGGTACGTGGTCCCGTATTTTTTGTGAGGTTTGCGGAACCACGGGATCAGGACGCCATCCTCGGCGACGCGGTTCATCACTCCATTCGCGCCAATGAGCGATGTATTCGCTGCCCCAGCGAGAATCAGTCCCCCGACGATGACTACAAAAATATGGAAGCCCAGACGCATCGCGTACGGTCCGCTGAGGTTCATCGCCAAGCCGCCGATCAGGTTGCCGAAATAGGCCGGGCGGATGTTGTCCGGAATGATCATGACCGCGAACAAAGTGATCACCCCGGTACAAAACACCGCATACCAGCAGGTGATGTTCGCCGTGATTTTCAGATTCTTCATCTTGGGAGAGGCGATTTCCCGGTAGACCTGCGCCAGCGTCTCAAAGCCGCTCATCGAGAGCAGGGAATGTCCAAAGGCCACAATCACCAGGACCACCGACAAATTGAGCAACCCTGTTCCCGCCAGCCAACCTTGCGCCTCTTCGGATAGGTTGATGTTCGATGGTATGGGGGCGGGAGGAAGGTCGAAGCGGCCTTTCAGGAAGATGGTAATGGGGCACCAGATCAGCAGGATTCCCACCATCACCGAGGTGATCTGCATGATCCGCAGCGCCTTGCCGCTGGATTCATGCACGCCCTTCACGTTCTCCCACCAAAAGTACAGCGTGATCAGGATGCCGACGCCCGCGGAAAATAGATTCACATCGACGCGATAACTTTGATGCAGAAGTTCGCTGATTTCATTCAGCAGCGCTCCTAGATATTGGCCTGCGCTCACCACGCTGATCGGCCCGGTGAGAATATAGTCGAAAACCAGCGCGGATACCGACAGTTTGGCCATCACCGGACCCATGCTGTCATGCACCACCACATACACGCCGCCGCGCACATACATGCTGCAGCTTTCAAGGTACACACTGCGTACCGCGAAGCTGAACAGCATGACGCCCAGCACGAACCAGGGGGCGGATTTTCCGATCGCATGCTCCGCCGCGCCGCCGGCGTAGAACATGGAAGACGCCAGATCACTCAATACAATGGAGGCGCCCCGCCAGAAGCTGATGAAGGAAAGCGCTACCGTTGTAGCGACGACGATCCTTGGGTTCATGACCGGACGGTCGTCTCGTGGGGACATTGCTATCACTCTATCCTAAGGCTTTTCACGGCAGTCGCGAAAAGGGAGGTTCACGAAGTTTGCAGGAAAGTGATCGGCGGTTGTGTTTGGCGGGCCTTACAGCCCTTCATACAAACGCGTTGCCAGAAACTCCGGTAAGCGCGCGGCCAGAATTTTCTTAGCCGTGCGGTCGATATCATAGGCCACCCGGCGGTATTCCACGACGCCGGTCTCGGGATGAAACAATGCGTAGGCCGCCAACGGATTTCCGTCCCGGGGTTGGCCAACGGATCCCGGGTTAATCAGGTATTCGAGGCCTCTCTGCAAGGTCAACGTGCCGGTCGGAAGAATCCGCCGTCCCTTGCCCCGGGTCAGCACAAAACCGCCCTGCACATGAGTGTGCCCAAAGAAACAGAGCGGACTCCCCAGGGAGGGCTGCGAGAATTCCGCGTCGTGCGGGGTCACCAGATACTCGTCTTCGTCGGCCGGAGAGCCGTGCGCCAGATCCACACCTTCATAGGCCAGCGGCCCGCGCGGAAGTTTTTCCAGATATTGACGGTTGTCAGGCGTGAGCGCCTCGCGCGTCCATACCGCCGAAGCGCGGGCGGCTGGATTGTAGTTTTCCAAATCGTCAAACCCGATGCACGCCCTGTCATGGTTGCCGCGTATGACCGCCGCTACACTCGTGCGGGACCAATCCACCACGGCATTGGGATCTGCGCCGTAGCCTACCAGATCACCCAGGCAGACAATCCGGTCATAGGCCCCGTTCGCATCCGCGAGCACGGCTTGGAGCGCCTCCCAATTGGCGTGAATATCGCTAAGGATTAGGTAGGGCACTGGTCAGGTCCGGCACAAATGAAGCAGCGCGACTTCCGGCGGAGCTCCCACACGCGTGGGCAGACCGATGGTGCCGATGCCGCGCGAAACGAAAATCGATGACGGCCCCTGGCGGTATAGACCGTCCACATACGGCGTGTAGAAGCGCGCTACGTTCAGGTCAGCTTGCAATATTTCGATTCGAACTTGTCCACCATGAGTATGGCCGGAGATTGTTAGCCCGTAACCTTGCCCTGCGGCCACTCGAAATACATCCGGGTTGTGGGACAGCAATACATTGTACGCGGAGGGATTGACCAAACCCGCGGCGCGCCGCAAATACGGACGGCGGGCGCGCTGGTAGTCGACGCCCACTAGGTTGAGCGAGTCAGTGCCGAAGCGAAGCGCAACCGCCTCCCCCCGAAGAAATTTCATCCCGAGTAATGCCGCTCCGCGTTCTGTATGCCGTTGAGCTTGCGCGTAAACCTCATGATTGCCCATGCATCCAAAAGTGCCTGCCTCCGCGCGCAGCGCCGATAGCGACTGCAAGCAATCATCCAGCGGGTCCCGCGCGTTGCTGATCAGGTCGCCGGTAACCACCGCGACATGCGCCCGAGTCTCATTCGCCATCCCGACCGCATGGTCCAGCTCCTGGCGAGCCAGGAATGGTCCTAAATGAATATCGGTGAGTTGCACGATCCGGAGTCCATCCAGGTCCATGGGTAGGTCTGGGATGACTACCTTCTGTTCGCGTAGTTGAATGTGTTTGCGTTGAATGAACGTTCCGTACCCCAGCACTGCCACAGGCGCGGCGAACAGCGCCGCTTGAGTGGTTCTAAGGAAACGCCTGCGCGAGGGATGATGCTGGGACCGCACCACAGGCTCGGTCAAAACATAGATCGCAATCCAGACAACCGACAATAGTGCATATGCAATGACCACTCCGCGACCCCACCCCGGAAACCATCCCGGAAAGTGCCTGCCTATAGTATTGAAACGCAACAGAAAACCGAACGCCAGTAACGTAACAGACCCCGCCATCGCCCCCGCCACGAACCGCCGGGTGACCCGTCCGGTCCCTGATGCCATGCGCCGCAGCACCCACAGCGCAGCGACAATTTGCATCAGCAGCGTGCCGCCCAGCACAACGATGTCCGGAATGACTCGAATCATAAAATCTTCCACTTCTTTCATAGTATCGGCATCATCCTCTACAATCAAAAGATGTCTCTTGTAGTTGTTGGCTCTGTAGCCTATGACGGAGTCGAAACGCCGCACGGGCGCATCGATCGCATGCTGGGCGGTGCGGCTACATATATATCATTGGCGGCCAGTTATTTCACGCAAGTTCGCATTGTGGCGGTGGTTGGGGACGATTTCGCCGACGAGGATACCGAGCTCCTGGAGAGCCGGGGCATCGACCTGGAAGGTCTTGAGCGAGTTCCGGGAAAGACGTTTTTCTGGGCCGGCAAATACACCGACGATATGAATGACCGCGTCACGCTCACCACCGACTTGAACGTGTTCGCCGATTTTCAGCCCAAACTGCCGGAAAGCTACGCCAATGCTCGTTACCTGCTTCTCGGCAACATTCAACCCGCTCTGCAGCGCAGCGTCCGCTCGCAGATGAAGCATCTCCGTTTAGCCGGCGGGGATACCATGAATTTCTGGATCAGCGATTTCCGGGAGGAGCTGCTTAAGACCATCAAAAATTGGGACTTCCTGCTCATCAACGATCACGAAGCACGCCAGCTTTCGGGCGAAAGTAACCTAAAAAAGGCCGCCCAGAAGATTCTCGAAATGGGTCCTCACACCTTGGTGATCAAACGCGGTGAATACGGAGCGATGCTGTTTCGCCACGATTCCTATTTCATCGTGCCCGGCTATCTGCTGGAAAGCGTTTTCGATCCCACCGGGGCAGGCGATTGCTTCGCCGGCGGGTTCATCGGGTATCTGGCCGAACATGGGTTCGATCTTTCGGGGGATCACATCAGCCGTGGCATGCTAAGCCGCGCCGTCATTTATGGTTCTGTGATGGGCAGCTTTTGCTGCGAACGTTTCGGTGTGGAACGTTTCCGCGCGCTAACCCGCCCCGAAATCGACGCCCGCTTCGAAGAGTTTCGCACGTTTACGCACTTTTGACGCCTCGCCGTTCACGCCACGCAGCTCATCTGGTCCGCCATACCTTGGCGGTGTTCGCGGTACTCAGCACCATCAGCATTTCCGCGCTATGGTTGTGCGCGTCGCTCGGTTATACGCTTTATTATGGCGATGCCGAAGCTCACCTGAACATCGCGCGCCGGGTTCTGGACTCGCGCACGCCGGGCCTCGAGCAGCTTGGCACGGTATGGCTTCCCTTGCCCCATCTGTTGATGCTGCCTTTCGTCGCACGCGATGACTGGTGGATGAGCGGACTGGGAGGCGCCATGCCCGTGTCGGCTTGCTTCGTGGCTGCGGGAGTGTTTTTATTCGCCTCGGCCCGCCGCCGTTTTTCTTCGTACGCGTCTGCGTGGACGGCTGCGCTGATGTTCGCGCTTAATCTCAATATGCTGTACTTGCAATCGACGCCCATGACGGAACCGGTCTTCGCGGCGGCCCTGGCAGGATTGTTATGGGCGACTTTGTGGTATCGGGACTCGCAATCTTTAGTAGCGCTTCTCGCCGCCGCCGCTGCGGCGATCGCCGCGTCGCTTACACGTTATGAAGGATGGATCATCGCGCCCGCGGCAGCGCTTTTCATGCTCGTATCCGCGCGCGACAAGCGCCACGCAATCCTGTTCGCCGCCCTGGCTGCATTAGGACCGCTCGCATGGCTCGCCCACAACCAGTTTTACTACAGCAATGCGCTCGAATTTTACAACGGCGATTATTCCGCGCTCGCGATTTACCGGCGTCAGCTCGCTCAAGGCATGGCGCGCTACCCTGGCGATCACGATTGGCCGAAGGCCCTCGAATATTATTTCGCCGCGATAAAGTTGACCCTCGGCTGGCCCTCTTTGGTAATCGGCGTTGCGGGTGCCGCCGCGTGTGCGCTGAAACGAGCATGGTGGCCGTTGTTTCTGCTGCTCCTCCCCCCCGCGTTTTACCTATGGAGCATTTACGCTTCTGGTATTCCGATATATGTGCCCGATCTATGGCCCAATGCATGGTACAACGTGCGCTATGGATTGGCAGCGCTGCCGCTGACGGCATTCTGCGCCGCCGGTCTAGTGGCTGCGCTTCCCACGCGAATTCGCGTTGGCGCGGTGCTAGGGGTAACCTTGCTGATCGGTGTCGCGGTGCTTCTCACAGGACCGGCAGCATCCTTTAGGGAATCCGAGATGAACTCAGCCGCGCGCCGCACTTGGACGCGGGAGGTGGCCGCCACGCTGCAAGCCAGCTATCAGAGTGGAGGCGGTGTGATCTATTCATTCGGCGATCTTACTGGAGTTCTCCGGGAAGCCCGCATTCCACTGCGCGAGGGCAGACATGAGGGAAATCGTCCCAGCTGGGACGCCGCCGTGCAGCGGCCCGACCTGTTCCTGCGTGACGAATGGGCATTGGCCATCTCCGGCGACAAAGTCTCCACTGCAATTTCCAGATCCGGGCGTACGGGTCCACACTATAGACTGCGAGGACGGATTATTGTAAAAGGAGCGCCTGTCGTTGAACTCTACCAGCGAACCCCGCAGCCATCACGATGAAAATTCTGTTTACCAAGGCCCATGGGGCCCGTAATGACTTCCTGCTTACCTGGTGGGAGAGTCTGCACATGGGCGTCCCCAACGAAGCCGCCGCCGCCCGCGCGATTTGCGATCGCCATACCGGTGTGGGGGCGGACGGATGGATACTGGCCAGCCTGGGCACCGGCGAAGCGCACGCGGCCATCGACTTGTGGAATTCCGACGGCAGCCGCAGTGAAATCTCCGGAAATGGCACCCGCTGCGCCGCTGCGCTGGTGGTGGAAGCCGGCCGGGGAGGCGGCATTACCGTGGGCGAGGAAGTCCGCATCGCGACCGGGGCGGGCTTGAAGAAATTACGACTGCTGGAACGCAAGGGCCTCTGGTTTCTTTTCGAAATGAATATGGGGCGCGCCACCGTGGACGAATTGCACGTGGGCTTCGAAGGCCGCGACGCCACGATTCTGAACGTTGGCAATCCACAGTGTGCGTTTTTCGTCGAGGATTTCAACTTTGACTGGCAGGCCATGGGCGCACGTATCGAACGTCACTCACGTTTCCTCAACCGTACTAATGTGTCGTTTGTAAAAGTGCTGGATGCCCACAATTTAGACGTTCGTTTCTTCGAAAGGGGCGCCGGGGAGACCATGAGTTCCGGAACGGGTTCGACGGGCGCGGCGGCGGCGGCTTTCGCGCGCGGCCTGGTGCAAAGTCCGGTTCGTGTTCTCACCCCCGCTGGGCCACTGGAGTTACGGTGGGAAAGCGACGATATCCTATTAGCTGGACCGGCCGAGCTCACTGCGACGGGCGAGTATTATCACGAGACCACCTAAATGACTCATTTTGAAGACTTGAAACGGAAGATTGAATCGAAAACGGCACACGTAGGCGTGGTCGGGCTGGGCTACGTAGGATTGCCCCTGGTGGTCGAGTTCGCGCAAGCTGGTTTCAACGTAACCGGTATTGACATTGATCAAACCAAAGTCGACGCCATTAGTCGGGGGGAATCCTATATCCAGGACATCCCGACGGAGGTACTCGCCCCTCTGGTTAAGAGCGGAAAAGTGAAAGCCACTTCGGATTTCTCCGTCACGTCGTCGCTGGACACCCTGAACATCTGCGTCCCGACGCCGCTCCGAAAAACCAAAGACCCGGATATGAGCTTTATCGTCAATGCTTGCCAGGAATTGGCCAAGCATTTCCACGCGGGTACGCTGGTGATTTTGGAATCCACTACCTACCCGGGGACGACGGACGAACTGATGCTGCCGATGTTCCAGACGGCGGAGCTGCGAGCGGGTGAGCACTTCTTCATGTGTTTCTCCCCGGAACGCGTCGATCCGGGCAATGCTAACTTCCAGACCAAGAACATTCCCAAAGTAGTGGGTGGCATCACGCCGGCTTGCACAGAGATGGGCGCGCTGTTCTATTCTCAGGCGCTGGACACGGTGGTTCCGGTGGGATCGACGCGCGTGGCGGAGATGGTCAAGCTGCTGGAGAACACGTTCCGCATGATCAACATCGGTTTGGCAAATGAGATTGCCCTGATGTGCGACCGCATGGGGATCAACGTTTGGGAAGTGATCGACGCGGCAGCCACCAAGCCTTTCGGTTTCATGCCTTTCTATCCTGGCCCCGGTCTTGGCGGGCATTGCATTCCGATTGACCCGTTCTATCTTTCCTGGAAAACCAAGCAGGCCGGTATCGAAGCGCGTTTCATCGAGCTGGCGGGGCACATTAACGGCTCCATGCCGCATTTCATCGTGGATAAGATTCAAAACGCTCTCAACGATCATCGCAAACCGTTGAAAGGCTCATCCGTGCACGTCCTGGGCGTCGCCTACAAACGCGACATTGATGATGTCCGCGAATCGCCCGCACTCGATATCATCCACTTGCTGGATAAGCGAGGCGCCAAGATCAGTTACACGGATCCCTACGTGCCTAAACTGCGTGCCGATGGCGTCGTTCCGGAGATGTGCTCCGTGGATCCGGAAACAGCGGCGGCCAGCGCCGATTGCGTGGTGATCGTCACCGATCACAAATCCTTCGATTACGGAAAAATCGTTGAGAAAGCCCGGCTCATCGTAGACACGCGCAATGCCCTGAAAGGCCGGGAATCCACCAAGATCGTGCGGCTCTAAATTCTCGGTAACTTTAACGGCCGTGCGGCGCTTCGGCGGATTGGTAAAATCGCACGCGACAACTCCGGCAGCGGAAAGGCCAGCGGCCAAGCATTCTTTGCATTGCGGCCCACAAGCCTTCGCTCTTGGAGCGGCGGACATCGGACGACCCGCATTTTGGGCAGGCGAGTTCGTCGGATTCTATCTCGCGGCTGGCAGGCACGATTCGAACACCACCTTCAGAATAACAATACAACACAGGAAATCTTTCATTCGCTCTGGTAATCTCGAACGATTCACGCTATAAAAGATTACGTGAACTTGTCTTTGCGCCAGCTTGTGCCGCAGCTTCCTTCGGGTCGCCGGACTGGTTATGGAATTTTGGCGGCAGGCATCGTCATTTCCGGCTTGTTCGCTGTGCGCGGCCCCCAAGGCATTCAGACGTTGCTGACCAAACACCGCGAAATCCGCCGCCTGGAAGAAGAGAACGCCGCGCAGATGGTGGCGAACCAGCGCCGCCGTGAACGAATCGACCGTCTGGAGCACAGCACCGCCGAGCAGGAAATGGAAATCCGCAAGCAACTGAAGCTCCTGCGGCCCGGCGAGACCACTTTTATCCTGCCCACTCCAGCCGAAAAAACGCCCACGCCGGCAGACGAGCGCCCGTAACGCGCGCCGTTGCGAAACGTCCCCCGTCTTATTGGGAAAGCCCCCCGAAATCAAATTCGTAGGCGCGCAAATCGCCAAAATCGACGGGCCGAAGCACTCCTCCCGATAGTGGAGTCGCTAAGAATCACAATGCCTCGTCCGGGAGCGCGCCAACCCCCAAGAAAGCGAAATCCGTCCTGTGGTCATAGAATGGGAGAGCATGAAACACCTGTTTTTCACAGCAGTCTTTGTGTCCATGTTTGCATCTCAACCCGTGCGGGCGGAGTTGCTCGAAAAAACCAACAAGGTGGGCGCGACTACGGTCCACTACAAAGTAGTTCTTCCTGGCGGATATGATTCCACGAAGAGTTATCCCGCGATCCTCGCGCTCGGCGGAGGTCCGCAAAACATGAGCACGGTGGACCGCGTTCTCGACCGCAACCTGCGAGCTGAGGCGGAAAAGCGCGGCTACATCGTGATCGCACCCGCCGCGCCGGACGATCAAT
This sequence comes from uncultured Acidobacteriota bacterium, assembly GCA_902826605.1. Classification (GTDB taxonomy): domain Bacteria; phylum Acidobacteriota; class Terriglobia; order Bryobacterales; family Bryobacteraceae; genus Palsa-187. The sequence goes on along the minus strand of CADEFM010000015.1, from coordinate 97,493 downwards.
TGTTCTTCGAAGAGGGTGCTCGCATTTTCCCTGAATTTCTCAAAATGATGCTCGCGGATTACAAGATACAGGAGAAAAAGTTTCATATCGCAGGGCCGTCCAACGGCGGAATCGCGGCACTACACGTCGCGGCTGCGAATCCTGACTACTTCTTGTCCGTGACCGCCTTCCCCGGCTACATGTGGCGTCCGAGCGATGCCAACCTGCAGGCGATTGCGAAGATGTGCGTCTTCCTGTACGTCGGCGAGAACGACGAATATATGTGGCACCGGGAGATGAAGAGGGAAGCGGACTGGCTCCGCTCGAAGGGGACCGTCGCCCGCTATACCCTCGAGAAAGGCCAGCCGCACCGGATGGAAACGCTGGCAGGTGCGAACGCCGGGCGCTTGTTCGATGGATTTGAAGAGACGAAGAAGGGATGCAGCGGTAAATAGGAGGCAACACACATGCGACATTTTCGAAAAGCTGCGCTGGTGGTCTTGACAGTGCTTTCATTCGCGACCGGCTGGCTGGTGCGCGGCACCGCTCAGCCAAACGCGGCTCCGCCGCCGATCACATATTTCAGCCACGACAGGGTGGACGCGACCTTCGCCAAAGCGCTGGCCACCACCGGGAGCTTGGACCTGTTTGCCCGCAAGGATCGCCAGGGAACGGAATATGCGATTCACGCGAACAGCCGCGGGAAAGCCGATGAAGGCGTGGTTCATTCCCATGAGGTATGGACCGGCGTGGTGGTCATCATGAGCGGGGCGGCCACCTTCCATACTCCGGGGAAAGCGGGCAAGGCGTTGACTGCTGACAAGTTTGGCGGTCAGATGATCGGCGGGGGCGAGTCGCATCGGGTGAGCAAAGGGGATGTGGTGATCATTCCTCCGAACGCCCCGCATTTTTATAAGGACATTGAGGAGCCATTTCGCTACCTGGTGATTGCAACGCCCTAGCCGATTTCCGGCTTGATAGGCGCGTTCATGTTACCCTGTACTTTTGCGCCCTAACCTATGCCTGCGCGGGTGAGCGAAGCGTTTGTCCTGCGCACATACCCCTTTCGGGAAGCGGATTTGATCGTGAGTTTTTTCACCCGGGATCAGGGGAAACTGCGCGGCGTCGCCCGGCGGGCGCGCCGGCCCAAGAGTTCCTTCGGGTCGGGGCTGGAACGGCTATCGCTTGTCCGGATGGCTTACTTCCAAAAGGAGACCGCGGAGTTGGTGAGTCTGTCCGGCTGCGAACTGATTGAATCGCAGTTCGGCTTGCAGGCGGACTATTCCGCGGGCGTCGCGCTGGATTATTTGACTGAGGTTGCCGAGCAATTGTTGCCGCCCCACGAACCGAATGAGAAGTTTTTCCGCCTGCTGACGGCCGTCCTGGCGCATCTGCGCGCGAAAGGCAACCTATGGACCGGCGTCAATTACTTCACAGTGTGGGCCGTGCGCCTGGCAGGCATCTGGCCGGAGGCGCGCGTGAGCCACGAATCTGTGGAGATCACTGGCGAAATGTTCTCGAAACCCATTGCCGATCTGGAAGACGGCGCTTGGACGAAGGCGACCATTAGCGATCTGCGGCGCGTGCTGATCCGCACCATGGAAAAACACGTGGAGCGGAGGCTGCTCACCGTTCCTTTATTAGAGGCGCTTTAGTGGACACCTTTCAGCAAACCCTCTTCAAGTTGAAGCGCTATTGGGATGAGCGCGGCGCCATCATTCAGGAACCTTACGACGTGGAAGTGGGCGCGGGGACCATGTGCCCGGAGACGTTTTTGCGCGTGCTGGGTCCGAAGCCATATCGAGTCGCTTACGTGCAGCCCAGCCGCCGGCCCGCGGATGGGCGCTATGGCGAAAATCCCAACCGGCTGTACAAGCATCAGCAGTTGCAGGTGATCCTCAAGCCTTCGCCGGACGATGTTCTGGATCAATACCTGGGGAGTCTGGAAGCGATCGGCATCGATCTGGCCAAGCACGATATCAAATTCGAGGAAGACAACTGGGAATCGCCAACGCTAGGCGCGTGGGGCATCGGCTGGCAGGTGATGCTGGACGGGTTGGAGATCACGCAGTTCACCTATTTCCAGCAGTGCGGCGGCATCGATCTGGAGCTTGTGCCCGCCGAAATCACCTACGGGCTGGAGCGGCTGACGGCGTTCTTGCAGGGCGTCGAAAGCGTGTACGACATTCAATGGACACGCGGCGTGAAGTATGCCGACGTGCGGCTGGCCGATGAGCAACAGTTCTCGGTTTACAACTTCGAGATGGCCAATGTGGACCGGCTGTGGCGCTTGCTGGGCGAGCATGAGGCCGAGTGCAAGGAACTGCTCGCCAAGTACGACGCCGAAAAAGATCCGGTGAAGAAGAGCCGCTTCCCGGTGCTCCCCACTTACGATCAGGTGCTCAAGTGTTCGAACTTGTTTAACTTACTCGACGCACGCGGGGCGATCTCCGTTACTGAGCGCGTGGGCGTCATCAAGCGCGTGCGCGATCTGGCGGTGGGCACGGCGCGGATATGGGCCGACCAACAGGGCGGTGCCGCCGCATGAGTCTGGATTTTCTGCTCGAAATCGGCACCGAAGAAATTCCGCATTGGATGATTCCGGGCGCGCTCGCGCAACTCGCGAAGATGGATCTGTTCGGTGCGGCTCCGGAAGTGGATGCCACGCCTCGGCGTCTGGTGGTTCGCGCGAAGGGGTTGCCGGAGCGCACTCCCGATCAAGAGCAGGTGGTCAAAGGACCCCCAGTTTCCGCGGGTGAGAAAGCCGCCGCTGGGTTTGCGAAGAAGCAGGGCGTCGAGCTTTCGGCCATGACAAAGGTGGGCGACTACTACGAGCTGCGCAAGCAAGTCCCCGGTCGCGCCGTGCTCGATTTATTGGCGGAATCGCTGCCGCAAACCATTCTCGGTTTGCAATGGCCGAAAACGATGTTCTGGACGGGCGGCAAGACTGGCCCACGTTTCATCCGGCCCATTCGCTGGATCGTCGCGCTGCTCGGTGCGGACGTGATTCCCTTTGCCATCGCTGGCGTCAAGAGCGGCAGCGTGACCAAGGGCCATCGCAAGCTGGGCTCGTCGTCGATCGCGGTAACCACGGTCAATTACGAGAGCGAACTGCGCAAGAACTTCGTGATCCTGTCGTCCGAAGAACGGCGCAGAAAGATCGAGACGGAAGTGGGCGCGCTGGGTGCGAAGTTCGATCACGAATTGCTGGAGACGTTGACGTTCATCACCGAGTACCCCACCGCGATTAAGGGCGGCTTCGATCCAGCGTATTTGGCATTACCCGCGGAAGTGCTGACGATGGTGATGCGGCATCACCAGAAGTACTTTTCGGTGGAATCGGAGCCGGGGAAGCTCGCGCCGCATTTCGTCGCGGTGATGAACACCAGCGGCGATCCGGAAGGTCTGGTGCAGCGAGGCAATGAGCGTGTGCTGAAGGCCCGCTTCAATGATGCCCGCTTTTTCTTCGATGTGGATCAGCAGAAGACGCTAGTGGATCGGGTGCCGGACCTCGCGCACGTTACGTTTCAGGCGAAACTTGGCTCCTACTTGGAGAAGACCAACCGCGTGGTGACGCTGGTGGAAGAGCTCGGCGGCAACGCGCATGCCCGCCGCGCCGCGTTGCTTTGCAAGTGTGATCTTCCAACGGAGATGGTCAAGGAGTTCACGGACCTGCAAGGCATCGTCGGTGGACTCTACGCGCGGCATCAGGGCGAACCGGAAGAAGTGGCGCGCGCGATTTACGATCACTACAAGCCGCTCAGTATGGAGGATTCGATTCCTTCCACGCACGAGGGGCAGATACTGGCGCTCGCCGATAAGCTGGATACGTTGCGAGGGTGCTTCGCGATTGGCCTGATTCCGAGCGGCTCCAAAGATCCGTTCGCGTTGCGGCGCGCGGCACAGGGTGTCGTTAAGATTCTCGCCGAAGGTGGGTCCGCGCTGGCGCTAGAGCTATTGCTGGAAGTCGCGTCCACCGCGCAAGTTCAAACCGTCCGCCCGCCGAGCCAAAGCGACACGCTTGTTGCCACCGGCATAGTAGGTGGAGGACTCCCACTCCCTGATCGGCAACTTAAAGAGTTCCTGCTCGACCGCATCAAGTATTATTTCCGTGAGATTCGCGGCTACAAGTACGATGAAGTCAACGCAGTGCTTGCGTCCGGGTGCGGCACACTCGCCGATGTGGAAGCGCGACTGACGGCGCTCGCGGCGGTGCGGCCGACCGAGAATTTTGAGCCGCTGGCGGCCAGCTTCAAACGCATCAGCAACATCCTGAAGCAGGCGGCGTTTGACCCCAGCACGGTACTGGATGACGCCTTGTTCGAGGAAGCCGCCGAAAGCGATCTGCACATCGAGTTCGAGCGCGTTCGGACAATGGCGCGCGGCGCGAGCTATCAGAAGGCGCTAGAAGCGGTTGCTTCCCTGCGCCCCAAAGTGGACACGTTTTTCGATACAGTTCTGGTGAACGCCAAGGATGAGCGCGTGCGCATCAACCGCCTGACGCTCTTGCATAACCTGCTCACCGAATTTTCAACCATCGCGGATTTTTCAGAGATCGTTACCTCAGGAGACACCAAGTAAAGTTATGAAGACCTACGTTTACAGCTTCGGCGGCGGCACGTCCGACGGCGACGGCAAGATGAAAGACATCCTCGGCGGCAAAGGCGCGGGACTGGCCGAGATGAGCCGCGCGGGGGTTCCCGTGCCTCCCGGCTTTACCATTTCCACCGAAGTCTGCACCATCTACTTCCAGAACAACAACCGTGTTCCGGATGAGATCAACCAGCAGGTATTGGCGGCCTTGGGCAAACTGGAAGCGCGCATCGGCAAGAAGCTGGGCGATCCGGCGAACCCGCTGCTGGTCAGCGTGCGCAGCGGTGCGCGGTTTTCCATGCCGGGCATGATGAATACGATTCTCAACCTAGGATTGAACGATGCAACCACGGCTGGTCTGGCCGCGCTCACCAACAACCCGCGCTTCGCCTACGATTCCTACCGCCGCTTCATTCAAATGTTCGGCGAGGTGGCGCTGGATATCGACATGGAGAAGTTCGACCACATCTTCGATTCACGAAAAGCGAAGGCCAAAGTCGAGCTCGACACGGATCTGACCGCGAAAGATTTGCAGGCGATCATCGAAGACTACAAGAAGCTGGTGCAGAAGGAAACTAAGAAGCCGTTTCCGCAGGACGCCACCACGCAGCTGGTGATGGCGCGCGATGCGGTGTTCCGCTCCTGGTGGAACCCCAAAGCCGCGTACTATCGCAAGATGGAAAAGATTCCGGATGAAATCGGGACCGCCGCGAACGTGCAGGCCATGGTGTTCGGCAACCTAGGCGACACCTCCGCGACGGGCGTGGGCTTCACACGCGATCCCGGCAGCGGAGAAAAAGTGTTTTACGGCGAGTTCCTGGTGAACGCGCAGGGCGAGGACGTGGTGGCCGGCATCCGCACGCCGCTGCCGATTTCCGAGCTCGAAAACGTGATGCCCGCGTCCTATAAGCAACTGCGTGAGATCACGACGAGCCTCGAAAACCACTATCGCGACATGCAGGATTTCGAGTTCACCATCGAAGAAGGCACGCTGTACATGCTGCAAACCCGCAACGGCAAGCGCACGGGTCCGGCGGCGGTTCGCGCGGCGGTGGAGATGGCGGAAGAAGGCCTGATCACTAAAAAAGAAGCAGTGCTCCGGGTGGCCCCGCAACAGTTGGATCAATTGCTGCACCCCGTGTTCGACGGCCCGTCCTTGAAGAAATTGCAATTGATCGCGAACGGTATCGCGGCATCGCCGGGCGCGGCGGTGGGCCGCGCGGCGTTCAGCGCGGATGATGCGGTGGAGCTGGCCAAGGGCGGCCCGGTGATTCTGGTCCGCAAGGAAACCACGCCGGATGACATTCACGGCATGGACGTATCGAAGGGAATTTTGACGGCGGTGGGGGGCAAATCGAGCCACGCGGCCGTGGTCGCGCGAGGCATGGGCCGGCCATGCATCGTGGGCGCGGGCGCGATGAACATTGCTGCGAAGCAATTCACCGTCGCCTCTGGCGGTAAGACCATCACCGTGAAGGAAGGCGAATGGATTTCGCTCGACGGCACCACGGCCAACGTGTACTTGGGGAAAGCGCAGACGAATGAACCGGACCCCAACTCTTCTTACTTCGGCAAGCTGATGAAGTGGGCCGACGAATTCCGCGGCAGCTTCGGCGTGCGCGCGAACGCGGACATCCCGCGGGACGCGAAAGCAGCGCGTCTTTTTGGAGCGGAAGGCATCGGACTGTGCCGCACAGAGCACATGTTCTTCGCGGAGGATCGCATTCCGCACGTGCAGGCCATGATTTTAGCGAGCGACGAGAAGACGCGTAAGAAAGCCCTTCAGAAGCTGCTGCCGATGCAGCGCGCGGACTTTGCGGGCTTGTTCAAAGCGATGGATGGATTTCCGGTGGTGATCCGCACGCTCGATCCGCCTCTCCACGAATTTCTGCCGAAGCGGGAAGACCTGATGGTGGATCTGGCGCGCCTCCCCCATGCCGACGCCAAACTGAAGAAGGAAATGTCGGAAAAGTATCGCATCAAAGTGGGCGAACTGAAGAAGTCGCTTCCCGTGCTGCTGCACCGCGTGGAAGAGTTGCACGAGTTCAACCCGATGCTGGGCCACCGCGGCTGCCGCCTGGGCATTACGTATCCGGAGATCACGGAAATGCAGGCGCGCGCGATTTTCGAAGCCGCCGTGCAGGTGGCCAAGAAAGGCGTCAAGGTCATCCCGGAAGTGATGATCCCGCTGATCGGCGGCTCCAAGGAATTCGAACACCAGAAGGCCATTGTGGATCAGGTGGCCAAAGACGTTTTCGCGAAGGCCGGGACGAAGGTGCACTATATGGTAGGCACCATGATTGAAATTCCGCGCGCCGCAGTGACAGCGGATGAAGTCGCCAAGCAGGCGGAGTTCTTTAGTTTCGGCACCAATGATCTGACGCAGACCACCATGGGTCTTTCGCGCGACGACTATACGAAGTTCTCGAAGCAATACGAAGACTTGAAGATCTTCAAGGCCGATCCGTTCGCCTCCATCGATCAGGAAGGCGTGGGGAAGATCATCGAAATGGCGATTCAGCTCGGCCGCTCGACGCGCCCGGACATCGAAATCGGCATTTGCGGCGAGCATGGCGGCGATCCCAGCTCCGTAGAATACTGTTATCGCGTGGGCATGAACTACGTATCGTGTTCGCCGTACCGGGTGCCGATCGCCCGGCTGGCGGCGGCGCAAGCCGCGATTTCCGATAAGTCAGAGAGTATGCGGACCGCCTAAGGGCGTCCGCTTTCTATCGGCGCGCTGTTGCGGACGCCGTAGCGCCTGCCGGCTTGGCGTTCGCAGCGGTGTATTCGGCGGACTTGCGGTCATCTTCAAGGGCCGCGTCCCGTTCGCCTATGCGCCGGCGGGCAACGGCGCGATTATGATAGGCGTTGGCGTAGGCCGGGTTCAAGCGAATCGCCGTACTGAAATCGGACACAGCCCTGTCATAACGCCGCAGCAGCAGGTTGGCGAACCCCCGTGCATTGTAGGAACTCGCGCGGTTTGGATCGATGGCAATGGCCTTATCCAAAGCCTTTAGCGCCTCTCCCAGATTGTCACTGTTGGTGTGGGTGCGCCCCAGCTTGTCATAGTAGTCCGCATTGTCCGCTTTGCCGGTCACCGTGGCAACCACGGCGGGCGTTTCGCGCGGCAGCCCGGGAGCGACGCCGGGGGTGCGTGGAGTCTGCGGCGCGCCAGAAGGCTGCGACGGCGAGTCCGCCGGCATCTGGTTCTTTGCATTCACAGCCTGGAAAGACTGCCATGTATCACTAAGAAAAGCTAGAGGCTGATCCAGCGTCTGAGCCGTTTCGGCGGCCCGGTTGAGCTCGGCGATGGCACGGTCCGGCGTTTCCAGCTGAATGTAGGCTTCCGCGCGGCACAAATAGCCGCTGAACGAATTCTGATTCACCTTCACCGCGTGGTCGCAATCTTCTAGCGCTTGCGTGGCCAGGCCGTCACGCAAGAACATGGCGGCGCGTCCCACAAAAGCGCGTTCCGAGTTCGGCGCAAGGGAAATCGCCACGGTGAAATCATCGATTGCCTTCTTGCTCTCGCCCTGTTGCTGGTAAAAGCTTCCCCGCAGCAGGTAGCTATCGGCATTCCCCGGATCGCGTTGAATGGCTTCATTCGCGTCCGCCACGGCCGGCGCCGCTTCCCCGAGCGCCGCGTAAGCAGTGGCTCTGGAAAGATAAGCTCGCGAACTATTAGGTTGCAGCTTTAGGGACAGGCTGAAGTCCGACGCGGCGCTGGCATACTCGCCCAGCTGGTGATAACACTGGCCGCGGCGCAGAAACGCCGAATCGTTCTTTGGATCAAATTCGATAGCATCGCTATACGCCTCAATAGCCGCGCGGTAAAGCTTGAGGTCTTCCAGCCGCTTGCCTTCGCTATACGCCTCTTGGGCCCGCTTGAAATTGGAGGCCGGGCGCGGCGTCGCAATAGGGGCTCCGGCCACGGGCATTTGCTCCGTATTCACGCTACCGTTGCGCTGATTGCGCGCCATTTGCCGGATGGTTTCCTGCAAACTACGCACCTCCGCCTGCAAGCGCTTCAGCGCGTCTTGAAGCTGGTCCAGTGTAGTGGGTACGTTGGGCTGCGCCCCCAGAACCAGACCCATCAGTGAGCCGATGACAATTGCTACAACCAGACGGCTTAACTTGATCATAAAAATCTACGATTCAGGGGGAGGCCTGTTCCATTCAAGATATCATAAAAGTTCTTTAGCTGTGCTCAGGCGTTCCCCGTAGCTCGGGCTTAATACTACTGAATACGTATGCTTCGGAGCTACAGGGTTAAGGGTGTCCCGCCTGTGCCTGGGGTGCCTGAGTTATGATTCAAAAACCTGGCGCGAATGGGTGCTGGTGGACGACGTCACAGCGGCGCCGGTAAGTCCAAGGGTCGATGATGTCCACGCCGCAGTTCTCGAAACCGCATGAGCGATAGAGGCGATCAGAGCGTCAAACGTATCCACTGCCTCCTGCAGAGGCTCGGATTTCCTGACGCGTTCCGAATGTACTCAATATTACGGTAGGTTCGACAGCAAACCCCTCGGAGGTATTTCTTGAGGTGAGAGTCATGCTAGATGATGGGGTTATCCCCGTTTCTCCAGCGCCTTCTTCACCCAATCCTTTGTGAACGGGATCTGCCGAATGCGCACACCCGTGGCGTCGAAGATTGCGTTGCCGATAGCGGCCGCGATCACGGTGATCGAGGTCTCGCCCGCGCCGTTGGCTTCTTCGTCCAGGCGGTTGATGAGGACACTTTCAATCTTCGGAAGCGGCATACCCAAGGTGAGGCTGTGATAGGTCCGCCAATCGAATGATGTGACCTTTTCGTTATCCCACGTCACTTCTTCACCCAAAGCACGGCTCACTGCCTGCAATGCGCCGCCTTCAATCTGGTTGCGCAGGCCGTCGGGGTTGGAGATGGGGCCGCAATCGTGACTGGTCCAGATGCGCTTCACGACGACTTCGCCGGTGTCCTGATTTACATCCACTTCAATCACGGCCGCGGAATATCCGTTGTCGCCTTCGTAGAGAACACACGCCGCGCCGCGTCCGGTGACGACTCCTGTCTTCGACAAGCCCGTCTTGGGTGACGGGCGAGGTTCCCATTTTGCGGCGTTGGCGGCAGCCTTCAGCACTTCGATCAAACGGGGATCGCTCAAGTGGCGCAAGCGATACTCCACCGGATCGGCTTTGACTTTCGCGGCCAGCTCATCCATGAAACATTCATGAGCAAAAGTGTTTTGGAGTCGCGCGGGTGAGCGCAGAGGTCCCGTCCAGAAAGGCGAAGCCACGTTGTGCACCAGCGCTTTTTCGCTGGCGATTTTTCCAGTGCCTTGAGCTTTGCCTGCCACTCTTCCAGCGAAGTAAGACGGCACGACATTGCTGCCGTTGTTGTACGCACGGGGCTCCTGCGCGGGACCCGGCGCAAATGGCTGCGGATCAAAGCCCAGCAGCATTCCAGTGACGACGTTGCCCGGAGTCCCGGTGCCCGGCCGGTTGCCTTTCGAAGGGGTCCACGATTCATGTTCCCAGGCGATGATGTTGCCTTGCGCGTCCAGCCCGGCGCGTTCTTCCATCACGTAGGCGTTGCCGTAGTTTTCCCACGCCATTTCATCCTTGCGCGAAAGCTGTACCCGCACTGGCCGGCCCACGGCCTGCGAGAGAATCGCAGCATCGTAGGTCACGGTGTCCGCGCCATTAATGCCGTAACACCCGGAACCGCGCCTGAAAATCACGCGGACGTTTTCGGGCTTCAGGCCCAGCACCATTGCGGAGGTGCTCTTCTGATACCAGACGGCCTGCGTGGCGGAATAGATGGTGGCCTTCTCGCCCTGCACATCCGCCACGGAGCAGGAACTGCCCACCGAGCCATGCATTTGATACGGATGATAGTAGGTGGTCTTCAGAACCGTTGCCGCTTTGCCGAGCGTTTGTTCGGAATCTTTCGAATCCACCACCAATTGATCGCGCGCGGGCTGTTTCCGCACGGCTTCGTAGAAATCCGTTTGCCGCGGCAAACCCGTGCCCGCGCTCCAGTTCACTTTGAGCTTGGAGGCGGCCTGCATGGCTTGCCATGGCTTTTCCGCCACTACCCCGACGAAGTTCTTCTTCACCACTACCTTTTCCAGACCCGGCATGCCTTGCACGGAGCTTTCATCGACGCTCAGCACGGTGGAACCCACCGCCGGTGGCCGAACGACGCGCCCGTGCAGCATCCCTGGCAATCGCACGTTGTGAACATGCTCGAACCGGCCTGTCACGATATCCGGGAGATCGGGACGCTTCGCTGGCGTGCCCAGCACCTTCCACTCGCTGGCGGGCTTTCGCTTGGCGCTCACGCTTACGGCGAGGTTGAATTTCTTGCCGCCCACCAGTTGCGCGTAGGCGACTTTCTTCGAAGGGTCGTTCTTCGCGGTGATCACGCCATCCCACGCGGTCAGCTGATCGGCGGGCACGTTCAACCGCTGCGAGGCGAGCTGAAACAGCGTTTCGCGCGCCGTCGCCCCCGCCTGTGCCAAATTGCCGTGATTGAAATTCGCGGGGTGGGATTGGCTGCCGGCTGTGTGCGACTGATCTGGAGTGATTCCCGTATCGCAGTAGATTAGCTTCACGCGTTCGAACGGCACGGACAATTCTTCCGCTACCAATTGTTGTTGCGCAGTGGCGATACCCTGGCCTAGCTCCTCTTTGCCGGAGTATGCAATGATGCTGCCATCGGCGCCGATGGCGATCCACGAATCCAGTTGGTTCAGCGCGGGTGAGCCAGGCAGCGCGGTCTGCAGAACTTGCGCCTCGCCCGGTTTCGAGGAGAAGGAACTAAAGCCTACAACCAGTGCACCGGAAACTTTAAGGAAGCCGCGCCGGTTCATCGCACCTTTTTTCATCGCGCGACCTCCTTCGCATAACGCTCAATCGCTCGGTGCATGCGCACGTGGGTGAAGCAGCGGCACAATACGCCGGAGAGTGCCTGCTGCATCTGCTCTGGCGTGGCCTTGGGATTTTTATCCAAGAAAGCCTTGGCTGACATGATCACGCCGTTTACGCAGAACCCGCATTGTGAAGCCTGTTCATCAATGAATGCCTGTTGCAGTGGATGCGGTTTTTCGGGAGTTCCCAACGCTTCGAGCGTCGTAACCTCCTTTCCATCCACGGTGCTGACCGGAGTGACACACGTGCGGACCGCGGTGCCGTTCACAATCGCCGTGCACGCGCCACATTGGCCGAGCCCGCATCCGAATTTTGGACCGTTCAAAGCGAGGTCGTCACTCAACACATAGAGCAATGGGGTGGCCGGATCGATATCGAGTGTGTGCGACCGGCCGTTGACTTTCAGCGTGATTGCCATCTGAATCCAGGTTAGGGGCAGCCGCGGCAAGGGTCAAGGCGCGCTCGGCCCCGATGAACCCTATGCGATGATGACTCAGGCGTGAAAGTCCACTCCCCTAGCCGTGTTTCGTCCAGCGCCATTGCGCGATTTTTGGCGTGGCTCGGTGGTCATGAAGTCGGGGTTTTGCTGGCGTGTGCGTGCGTGGCCGGTGGAGTTTGGCTGTTCGCGGCGATTGCGGACGAGGTCATGGGGGGTGACACACAGGCGTTCGACCAAAAACTGTTGCTTGCGATGCGGAACCCGAGAGATCTGTCGCCCCTGGGACCCCTGGAGTTGCGGGAGGCCGCGCGCGACATCACGGCGCTCGGCGGCCTTAGCGTCCTCACTCTGGTCACCTTCATCACGGGTGGTTTCTTGTGGCTGGGCGGCAAGAAGCATCTTTCCCTCTTCGTCTATGGCTCTGTGGCAAGCGGCCTGCTGGTCAGCACGCTGCTGAAGGAACTATTTCAACGCCCCCGTCCTGAACTGGTGCCCTTAGGCGCATATGTCTCCACCACCAGTTTTCCCAGTGGGCATTCGATGTTGTCCGCCGTTACGTACCTCACGCTGGGTGCATTGCTGGCGCGGGCACAATCCCGAAAACGTCTGAAAGCATTCTTACTGCTGGCGGCCATCTTGCTCACATTCCTCGTGGGCGTGAGCCGCGTTTATTTGGGAGTGCATTGGCCGACAGACGTTCTGGCGGGTTGGACAGCCGGTGCGTCCTGGGCGATCCTATGCGATCTGGCCGCCCGGCGCTTGCAACGGCAGCATACGCTCGAAGCCGAGGATGAATTGGAACAGTAGCCTAAAGTCCCGCCAACACTTCCCAGTCGACATTGCCGCCGGAGAGCACTACGCCCACGCGCTTCAATCCAGAGGGCAGCTTGCGCGCCAGCAACGGCGCGGCGGAAACCGCGCCGCTCGGTTCCGTCAGAATCTTCAAGCGCATCAACAGGAATTTCAGAGCCGCTATGATTTCTTCTTCGGTCACCAAGATTATTTCGTCCACCAGTTGCTGCAGAATGGGAAAGGTAAGCTCGCCGGGGATCTGCGAGCGCAGGCCGTCGGCGATGGTCGCCGGCGGCGGGATTTCCACGCGCTTGCCCGCTTGTAAAGACAGGTAAGCGTCGTTGGCATCGGCCGGTTCCACGCCGATCACGCGAATTTTCGGATTCAAACTTTTCGCGGCGATCGCCGATCCTGACATCAATCCGCCTCCGCCGATGCACACCACGATGGCGTCCAGATCGGGCGCTTGCTCCATCAGCTCAAGAACAGCAGTGCCCTGTCCCGCCAAGATCCAGGGATGATCATAGGGCGGAACCAGTGTGGCGCCGGTCTCGGCGGCTAGTTTCTTGCTCACGAGCACGCGGTCTTCTTTGAACCGGTCATACGTGACGATGCGTGCGCCGCGCGCGCGTGTTGCTTCCACTTTGGTGCGGGGGGCGTCGAGCGGCATGGCGATGGTGGCCGCAATGCCCAGCGACTGCGCTGCGATGGCCACCGCTTGGGCGTGATTGCCCGATGAAAAAGCGACGACCCCACGCGAGCGTTCCTCAGGCGGGATGGAATAAATAAAGTTGGTTGCGCCGCGAATCTTGAAGGCCGCGCCGGTTTGCAGGTTCTCGCACTTGAAAAATGCGGAGACTCCGGCCGCCTGGTCGAAACCGCGCGAGGTCATCACGGGCGTTCGTTTGGCGATAGGCCGAATGCGCTCGGAGGCCGCTTGGATATCTTTGAAGGTGACGGGCAGAGAGGTGGTTAGCATCGCAAGCCTCAGGATAACGTGCCACACTGAAAGCGTGCCTGAGTACTGTACCTGCGGCGCGCAGCTTCCCCTGGACGCCCTTTTCTGCCACAAATGCGGCAAGCCCCAGCGCGAGGTACTGGCGCCTGCTCCCCCGGAAGCGCCCGAACCGGAGCCGGCGGCTGCGAGCGCCACTCCGCCTCCTTTGACACCCTCCGCCGCACCTGCCCGGATTACGCTGTTTAATCCTCAAGCGGTGGGCGTGGCGCTGATTGCATGGAGTCTTTCTTTCTTGGGATCCGCCGTAGCCAGTTTCCTGCACATGCCGCAGATCGTTTCCGTGATGTGGCTGCCAGGCGGAGGTTTGTTAGCAGTGTACTTGTACCGAAGGCGGACCGGCCTCCCCGTCACCATCCGGAACGGCGCTCAACTGGGATGGCTGTGCGGCACATTCGGGTTCATCATGGCGATTCTTGCGCTGACGGCCATGGTGGCTGGGCTTTCTGAACCTTCTGTCGCGTTAAAATTTCGCGAAACCATGGAAGCCGGCGGGATTCCGCAAGCGAACATCGATCAAATGCTGGAGGTCCTGCGAAGTCCCACGCAGATCTTCGCCATCGTGTTCTTCTTTTTTGTGCTGTTCAGCGTGCTGCCTGCGTTTGGCGGTGTCATCGGCGCGAAGTTATTCGGCCGCAGCCGCGCGCCGCAAGGGCACTGACGCGCGCTTCACCACCGCCACTCCCGCGAAAATCACCAGCATTGCGATGGCTTCCCTCCATCCAAAGGGCTCGCGATAAAACAACCATCCCAGCAATACGGCGACGATCGGATTGATATAGGTGTAAATCGACACCAGCGCCACCGGCAGATGGTACATGGAATAGATATAGGCGCTGTAGCCGATCACGCCGCCGAACACCGCCAGGTAGACGATCGCACTCAAGCCGCGCAAGGTCCACTGATCCGGTTGCGGTCCCGCCAAGGCTGGAATCGCGAAGACCATCGCGGTGGCCAGTTGCTGCACGGCCCCGCTGACAAAGGGATGCACGCCGCTGCGCATGTTGCGCTGACGGATGGAAGCATATGACCAGGCCATCGCGCCGAACTGAAGCATCGCGAATCCGGCCAGCAAATCCGCGCGCCGCAGACCGTTCGATCCGCCTTCGAAGACGGCGGGCCAGAACAAGACAATCACACCGGCGAGCCCGATCAGCATGCCTCGAATCGCGCGCCACTGCAGACGTTCTCCGCCCAGCCACGCTTCCGTGCCTACCATCCAAAACGGCTGCGTGGTCACGATCATCGCGGCCATGCTGCTGGGCAGCCACAACTCGGAGACAGCCAGGCTTCCTGTGCCGATACCAATGGTGAGAACGCCGTAAAACGCTGTCCGCCATAACTCCGATCCGCGGGGAAATGTTGCGCCCGTAGCCCAGACCGCGACCATCATCAAAATGCTGGAAAGCGCGTACCGCAAGAACATCAGCATGGCGGGAGACATGGATTCCAGTGCGATGCGAATGCCTAAATATGTGGTGCCCCAGAAAATGCACACCGCGGCGAGCGCCGCATAGGCGAGCCGGGGATGGGTAGGGGAGCGCACGGGCAGGTTACCATGTTAGCTTGATCCTCACGCTTACCATTAATCCCGCGATTGACCGCACCATCATTGCGGACCGGCTCGTGTTTGAAGACCGCGCCTACATCCTGGACCGCAGCGAGTCGGCCGGCGGACGCGGCATCAATGCGTCCCAGGTGCTCCATTCCTTTGGAGCGAAGACGACGGCTATATTAACCGCCGGAGGGGCCGCCGGGCAGCGCATCGAAAAGCTCTTGGCAGGGCGCGGATTTCCGTACGACGCGGTGCACGTGAAATCTGAGAGCCGGACGAACCTGACCATCTCGGATAAGAATGGCCTGACCATCAAGCTCAACGAAGTCGGCCAAGAATTGCATCCCGGAGAATTGACGGAGATCAAGAAACGCGTGGACGCGCACTTGAAAAAAGCCGATTGGCTGATGCTCTGTGGAAGCATCCAGCCAGGCGTTCCGCCGGACTTTTATTGCGAGATGATCAAGATGGCAAAGACGCACGGAGTGCATACGATTCTCGATACGGACGGCGACGCTTTACTGCGTGCATTGGAAGCCAAACCCACCGCGATCATGCCCAATCAGCACGAAGCAGAGCGATTGTTGGGGCGCGCACTCATCACGCGCGGGCATTTTTTGGAGGCAGTGGACACCATGCAGGCCATGGGTCCGGAATGTGTAATCTTATCGCTAGGCGCACGCGGCGCGATCGGGTCGTCGCCGAATGGAGTCTTTGAAGCCATACCGCCGCGGATCGAAGCGGTAAGCCCCATCGGCGCGGGAGACGCCTTGGGTGCGGCGTTTACTTGGAGCATGGAAAAGAAGAAACCCTTCGCGGACTCGCTGCGCTGGGGTGTGGCCGCAGGAACGGCTTCCGCGCAACTGCCTGGCATGGCATTCCCGACGATGAATCAGACGCGCGCGGTGTTCAAGCACGTGGAATTGCGGCAGGTAAAGTGAAGGGCGGCGTGCAACCGCGGGCAATTACGCCGTCTGCAGGGCAGGCCGCGTATAGCGCTCAAGCAATGCGTGTCCGCCAAACAGCGCTGCGATGTAAAACACATCGCCCGCCAGTTGATTCTGATAAAAGGGAACCGCCGCGGCGAAGCAGGCGGCCAGTCCATTGAGCGTGTGCGGATAAAGGGTTCCAGTGGCCCACAACATGAAGTTCGTGGCTCCGAAGAACGACAGGCTTGCAGCCCCCGCACCGGCTACGAGCGCCAGCACGCTCTCGCGCCGCCGTACCAGGACACCGAACAACACCGAAATCAGCGACGCGGCATAGACGTACCACATGCCCTGATAGAAGCCGAGCGCCAGATCGCTCAGCAGCAGCGCCGCCAGCGCGGCGATCACACCGGTGTACAGCTTGGACGACTTCGCTCCTGCATAGAGCCCAATGGCCACCATCGGCGTGAAGTTCCACGGATGCGGCAGCAGCCGCGCGCATGCGCCCAAGGCGATCATCGCCACAACCGTTTTCTTGTTGGCTTCCATAGCTTCTATCTTACTCCGGTTCGCGGCTCCCGAAAATGGTAGAGATCCCGGCTGCCTACCGCGACGCCCATGCGCTTCAAATAGGTGAAGAGCTGATACTTGTGGTTGATGAAGTGTTCCAGGTTGCCCAGCAGCAGCGTGAGCAACGGCTCCCCTTCCGGCACGAACACAGTGGCGATGGGGCGGCTGAGATCCCGATCGGACAAAAGCCGCAGGCCTTCGCCGATATGCGCACGATACGCGGCGATCCGGGCGCGTGCTTCCAGCGGATCGCAAGCGTGGTTTACAGGCAACTTCGCGAGCTCAAGAAAATGTTCTAAACGCTCCGGCTCGGCTGCTTGCAGCGCCGCGCAGAATCCGGCCAGGCAATCAAGGAGATGACCCAGCAGTAATCCTGTGGTCCACGCGCCGGCTTCGGGCGGAGCCCACGACAGCCGCTGCGGGGGCACCACCAGGATCATACGGTCCGCGCTCTCAATCTGCTCTCCGATTTTTTCGAGGAGCGCCGCGCACAAGGGCGCTATTTCCGGCGTCGTTTGACGAATATCCCGGAGCCCCCCTTCGACGTCATCGCCACCATCACAAACAGCGCGGCGAGCGATACCAGAGTCGCTACGGAGCCGATGACGAAGTAATCCGCTTCCTTCAGCGGGGCTGGCATCACTTTGATCATGATGGCGGCCACCGCCGCGAACAGGCAGGCCATCCCCACGGCCAGCAGGATCGCGCGTTTCATCAGTCGTATCTCTCATAGCGGATTTGTTTCCGGTCGAATCCCATTTCTTTCAGGATACGCCGCAAATCGTCCACCATTGCGCGCATTCCGCATAGGAACACATCCAGATCGCGGCGCTGGCCCAGCACTGTTGTCAAGTGCGTCTGGACGCGCCCGGTGAGTCCCGTCCAGCCCGGCCCCGGGCGCGTCAGAGTGGGCAGGAAACGGAACTGGGAATATTGCCGCTCCATGTCCTCGAACTCTCCCCGATAGAGCAGATCTTCCTCATGCCGTACGCCAAGCAGCAATGTAAATGGCAGAGTGGCTTCGGACAACCGTGCCTGGAGCATCGACCGAAAGGGTGCGACTCCCGTTCCGGTGGCAATCAGCACGCTTTCGCGCGGTGGCTGGCGGAGCACGAAATCGCCCATCGGCTCGCGGACTTCCACCGTCTCGCCAGGGTGGAGTGCGAAAAGGTGTGGGGACAACGCGCCATGCTCCACACGATTGAGACACAGCTCAAAGCGATTTCCACGCGACGGCGCGGAAGCGATGGAATACGCGCGCGTGATCTCCTTGCCTTCGAATTCAGCGGAAAGCGACACCCATTGTCCGGGCACAAACTCGAATGCGCTCACGTCCTGCACTTCAAACACGAAATGCCGGACCGCTGGAGCGATCTCCGCCGATTCAATCAAACTCGCTCGCACTTGCCTCTCTTTCGGTAGCCCGGCCCAACAACGCTTCGAGCAAGGCGGGGTGGCCATCCAGCGGTGCCGTCACCTCAATCCGCAGGTCCGGGCGCGCGGCGCGAATTTGCTCCACTAATTTCGGCAAATCACGCTGAAGATGCAGGCCCAGGGTCAGGAAATAAGGCACAACGACGACGCGCTTGACGCCGCGCGCCGCCAGTATATCCACGGCATCGCGCAAATCCGGACGTCCGCCTTCGAGGAACGCGGGTTCCACCAGTTCCAACCCGCCGCGCCGGGCCAGGTCCGCGGCGACGACGCGCACGCTGTCATTAGCGGATTCGATGCTCGACCCGTGCGCGAACACGATATAGCCGGCGCGGACTCCCTTTCGGTCGCTCATGCAGCCGCCTTTCGCAATCGTTCGCCTCAATCCGCTCCCGGCCTCTATCGTATCATCGGTACATGCGGCGGACCGATGTGTACCTGAAGGTAGAACTGGATCTGGACGACAAAGAAAAGCCGGAACGCCTGGCCGCTGAGATCTGCCGTGCCATTCGCCGCATTTACGGCGTCCGCAAAGCGGAAGTTTCCAGCATTATCGAAAAAGACGGTTAAAGCATCGCGCAACGCCCGGGTCGCGCAACGCGTCTGTCCAGGTGGATTTTAGTACGATAGCAACTTAAGGAGGCTTGTTCATGAAGTTAAGAATCGCCGCATTATTGGCGTGCGCAGCGCTCGTTTCCGCCGCATCGGACACCGATAAGCGTTTGCAAAAGGCGGCAAAGGCCCTCAAGGAAGTAATGGACATCCCCGACAAGTCCATCCCGCAGGATCTCCTCAATAAGGCCGAATGCATCGTGATCGTGCCGGATCTGAAGAAAGCCGCGTTCGTCGTTGGAGGCAAGTACGGGAAGGGCTTCGTTTCTTGCAGGAAACAGGGCACGGGTTGGTCCGCTCCCGGGGCCGTGCGCATTGAAGGCGGGAGCGTGGGATTTCAAATCGGCGGTTCGGAGATGGACGTCTTCATGCTCATCATGAATGAACGAGGCATGGACCGTCTGCTCTCGACGAGATTCACTCTGGGAGGCGACGCCACCGTGGCCGCGGGTCCCGTGGGACGCAACGCACAGGCGGAAACGGACGCGCGCATGACCGCGGAAATCCTCACCTGGTCGAAATCGCGAGGATTGTTCGCCGGTATTTCTTTGACGGGTGCGACTCTGCGAGAAGACGAGGAGGGGATCACCGAACTCTACGGCAAGTCTCTGAAGAATCGCGAAATCGTGACCGGTAATACAGCGGCGCCCAAGAGCGCTGCGACGTTATTGAGCGAGCTCGACCGGTACTCCAGCCGCAAGTAATGGACGACGCCGAATTTCTGGGGCAGGCCACCAACCTCGTGAACGATCTGGAGGCCGCGTTCCGCAACGTCAACGCAGCGGAGCGCGGCGGATGGCGCGCGCTTGAAATCGGCTGTGGCTCCGGACGCCTGATGCGGCCCATGAGCCGGCACTTTTTTGAAATTCACGGCGTGGATCCTTCCCCGATTCGTGCCGCCCAAGCCAAGGACAATCTCGCCGACATTCCGAATGCGCGCGTGCATGTGTCGGAAGATGGCGGGTTGCCGGCGCTGGACGGGCTGACTTTCGATTTCATCTATAGCCTCGACGCGGGATTTAACGCTTGGCCCTGGCTCCAGCGCAGCCTTCGCCAGGGTGGACTCGCACGCCTGCGCTTCAGCGGAAACACGCGCGCCGATGTGCTGGAGTTCGCGGCCTCACATGATTTGCAGGTGCTTGCGCTAGAGGGCGGCTGGACCACCTGGCGCAAGCGCGCGCCCGGGTGGAGCGCGTCGCTCACGGTTCCGGCAGCGGATAGCAACATCGTTCGCATCACCAACGCCTATTCCAGTGAGCCTGTCGCACCATGCCGCGGCCGCTTTGCCTCCATCGCCGTCCGCGCGCAAAGTCTTCCGCCGGATGCAGGATTGCAGCACTTGCGAGTCACTATCGGCAGTTCCTTCGGCGCCGTGACCTCCATCGGCGAACCGGACCGCGCGGGTGTGCGGGTGATTCATGCCGATCTGCCGGAGCTGGAAGCCACCGGCCTGTTGCCGGTCCAGTTGCTGTGGCTCGATCGACCGCTAAGCCCGCCGGTATCTCTCCGGGTGATCCCGCCAGGACCTTCGGTGCCGAGGCTGTTGGGTATCCACCGCCGGCCTGGCACACGCACGGTAACGATGACGATAGAAGAGGTAGCGCGGCCTCACGAAATACAAGTGACTGTGGGCGGCCGCTCCGTAGCGGATCTGGAATTCAAGTGCAGCGACCCCCGCCCGCAGCGCTACGACGTGAGTTTTCATTTACCCGAAGAAATTGGGCCGGGCCTGCATCACGTGCATGCCATCATCGGACGCCGCAAACTCCCCTCCGTTCCGATCGAAGTCGATTAAGACGATTCAAACCGGAACGGTGAGATGCTTGCCTTTCCGGCCGCGCGCGGGTGTCTGAGCGGGAGATGAGCGCTTGGGCCAGCACTCTTGATCGTCCCCTCGCCTCTCTTTGTAGTTAGCGGCTAGTACAGCGTCACCGGCACCCGGACCTTCGCTTCGTCATCGAAGGCTTGCGCTTCCACAAAGCCGGATGTATGCTTCGCGAGCAT
The DNA here is from genome assembly GCA_902826605.1 of uncultured Acidobacteriota bacterium. GTDB lineage: Bacteria > Acidobacteriota > Terriglobia > Bryobacterales > Bryobacteraceae > Palsa-187. Next base: position 76,656 of record CADEFM010000015.1, on the reverse strand, counting down.
GGTTCCCATGCTGGGCACCAAACCGGCCTGCGCGAACTTCGCGGGATTCCACAGATCCGCCCGCACCAGCGCCCGGCTGCAATGAACGTAGGCTTCCTTCACCGTCACCACGATCACAGTGCGCGGAGTGTTGCCTTGCATCTCAAACTGCGCCGTGAGTGCGGGGTCGTGGCTCAGTACCGCCTCGCCGTTCACGCGAAAAGTCTCATGCACCCCCGGCACCAGGAACAACAGGCCGATGCGGGGGTTGCGGATCAGATTGCTGAGGCTGTCCAAGCGGTTGTTGCCGCGGCGATCCGGAATCAGCAGAGTGTGGTCGTCCGCCACCTTCGCGAATCCCGGCACGTCGCCCCGCGGCGAGTTATCCGCCGCCGTTTCGCCTTGCGTGCCGACTACGATAAATGACGAAGCGGCGATGAACGCCCGGCAATATTCGTCGAGGTGATCGATTTGTTTGCGGACGGAGCGCTCCAGCGGAGTTCCGTACATCTCCCTGAGCTCGTCCGCACTCTGAATCAGGAATTGGGGATCGAGATCCATACGCTCAATGATAGCGTGTGGCGTGCGAAAAGAGCGGCTGAAGCGACCATGCTATTCTCGGTAGGACTCAAGGAGAAATCACACGCCTTGCAGCGCAGTTCGGATCGCATTCTGACCACGCACGTCGGCAGCCTGCCGCGCCCGCAGGATGCCGTCGACTTGCTGTTCGCGCAGGACAGGAGAGGGTTCCAATAGTCTAGGTAACGGATGTCCATTTGGCGACCAATATTCTGGAAATCGTATTGGATTGCTTTACGACGCAGCGGAGAAGATAAACGCGCCCGGCTCCTTGCGCTACAGATAAGCGCTCTTCTCCTATGCATTTTGATTTATATTCTTTCTTGGCTCATTCCTCTTCGTGCAAAGGGCGGCGTTTGGCTTGTTGGCTTCTATATAGCGATCTTCGGAAGCGCACTTCTAACGCGATTCACCATCAATCGATCAAACCGCATTCAAGACGAACTACTTAGCTACTCACTGACTGGGAGTCACAGATACACCCCTCAGGGAACGGCTTACATGTCGCAAGCTGTTCGGGACTATCTTGGAGAACGCGCACTGATATTGGCCTCCCTGGTGGCTCGTGCGGCGAGCGAGATTTACCTTCAGTACGCCGAATTGGGTCTTGAAGTGGAAGTAGTGATGAGGCAGACTCAAAATGCCATTCTGCGTAAGGTAGGATTGTGGGACAAAATCGGACCAGCTGAAAGGACGCTGGTCTTTTTAGCGGACGGGCAATGGGCTACAGAACAACAGAACGAAGTCGTTACTTGGTGCGAGCAATTGCGATTGCTTCGGTGGATCCTCAGAATAGACGCTGAGTTAACACCACTTGCCCACTTCCCCAGAACGAACTTCCTACTGGGACGTGATCTGCTGGCGCAAAACGTTCTTGTTCGTCAGAGCAAACGGATGCTCAACTCCTGGGACGTGCGGGTGGAGCGAGATATCGCTCTTGCATACACGGCGCGTGTTATCGCAGAACTCAATGCCCGTGGAATGATTGCCACTGATCCGCAACTCGAAGGATGGGCAGACCAGCTTCGAGAGGCGTCTTTAGGCGCCTCAAAAGATTACGTTGCGGGCCGTAAAACTATAGGCGACTTGAATGATGAAGAGCTCCGCATGCTTGGCATAACCGCAACTGCGCGACAGCGGTACGCCGCTTATCTGGTAGAGCAATTGAGTTCTGAAAATCCGACGTCATTTTCAAGTTGGTCACAGCACCGTTAGCCGCAGAAGACAGCCTTTAATTTCGACGAGAAGTCGTTTTCATCCGCAGTAGGCGACCCCGAAAATCAGTTCTGCCCGGCCGCTTTCAACGCTGCTGCGATTGTCTTCAACGGCAGCAACAGGGTCAGCGGTGCGTCCTCGAGTGGGATCGCACCGTAACGGGCGTACCATCCAGCCACGCTCTGATTCTTGGCATCGATCGCCAGGACTACGCCGCCCACTTCTTCGGCTGCGCGCAGGCACCGACTCCCGGCGGCTAGCAAGAGCTGCGCTCCCAGTCCCTGTCCTTGATGCGAAAGAGCGACCGCCAGACGCGCCAAACGGAAACCTGGCACGTCGTAGCGGCCCAATCCGCGCTTCACCACTTCAGAAACGCGCGCATACTCTATCGTTGCCGGACTCAGGCTGTAAAAGCCGAGGATGGTCTTGCCGTCCGCGCCGACGGCGACGAAAGTTTTCGCTCCGCCTAATTCGTGACTCTTGCGCGCATACCGGCGGAGGAATTCATTCAACGGCTCCTCGCCGCAGTCAAACGTCTCGCGATCATGCTTCCGGCCGATCGGCTCCTCACGCCAGGGAGGAACGGTCATTTCCGTTTCATGAAGGCCTTCGCGGCGGCAAGCAGCTTGGCGTTCGGTTTCGGAGGCCTCTCCAGCAGATCCAGAACCCGCAGGCTGTCGCGCGCGGACAACTTGATGTGCTCCTGTTCGCGGATCACAGCTTCGGCGGCTTCCAGGCTATGCTGCCGAACGAAGTCCGTCAAATCTGTGCGCTTGATCGCGGCCGCCCGCACCAGGATCGCCTTCTCTTCGGCCGGAATGCGGAGGGACATACGATTGTTACTTTCTACCGCTACTCGTGGCATGGCAGGCTCCAGTGTCTGTACACATTCAAATAGTACACGGGGATTCGGCAGCCGTCAATCGCAGCGGCGGGCCGGGTTGCCGCATACGCCGTCGTCAGTACCCAGGCCGCCGGAAGCAGCAAGAATCCGGCGGTGCTTGGTCATTTGACGCGATATGGTCAATCCGCGGATCTTAGTCCGCATCCTGGTCTAACGCCGGTTTCCGCGGTTTGAGTTCCGGTTATAATCCCGGTTCCTTCTGTCGTTATCCCAGCGATGATCATGTCGAAACTGGCGGTTTCCGCCGGACCAATACCCGTCATAAAATTGTTGTCCGTCATAGCGAGGGCTTACCCACGACGCGCCCGCATACGGCAGCCTGGTGTAGTATCCGCCATGCCATACATAACGATTGTTGGATGGATACCAGTAGCCATCTATCCATGAATAGCCGGCTCCCGGATTGGCCGGGCGCATTCTAAGCACCCGTGGCGGAGGAGGCGAGCCAAGGTTGATTCCTACGGATATTTGCCCGAATGCCGACCCTCCGGCTAACAACAATAGCGCTAATAGTTTTTTCATTGAACCGATGTCCCTTCACCCGAGTAGGGGCACGCGTACAGCCAGTCTGGCGCGGCTTCACGCAAACGAAGGCCGTCCTTATAAGGGTTGTGTATAATCATGCGTCGGCGGTCTTGCGCCGGCTTTCTTCAAAGGAGTGAACCCATATGCGAATGTTACTGAGAGTATCGATTCCCGTGGAGGCCGGAAATGCCGCCGCCAAGGCTGGAACCTTAGGTTCCACGATCGAGGGGATACTGGCCGATCTCAAACCGGAAGCAGCCTATTTCCTGGCGGACGATAACGGCCAGCGCTCGGGGTCCATCGTTTTCGACATGAAGGACACCTCGCAAATTCCGTCAATTGCCGAGCCCTGGTTTCTCGCGTTCAACGCAAGTATCTCATTGCGGCCGGTCATGAATCCGCAGGATCTCGCCAAGGCAGGTCCGGCGATTGGCAAGGTTGCCAAGAAATACGGGGTGTAACCACCGCCAGCTAGAGATGAAGCAGCCGCATCGCGTTTCCCTTTAGGATGCGATCGCGGTCGGCGGCCGGGAGCTTGAACTGATCCAGGACCGCCGACGGATATTCGACATCCTTGGCGGCGAAGTTGTCCGTGCCCACGACAATCCGGTCCGATCCGACCAAGCCCATGAGAAAACGGAACGCCTCCGGATAATAAATCAAATAGTCGTAATGGAACCGCCGTAAATAATCACGGAACGGAAGCTTGAGCGAGGTTCCGTGATCATTCATGTGAAACAGGAAATGTTCGACGCGGCCTGCCAGGTAGGGGAACGCGCCGCCGGCATGCGGCAGGACGATTTGCAGGTTCGGATACTTGTCGAGCGTGCCGGTGTAAATGAACTTACTTGCCAGAAAGGTGTGTTCGATGGGGGCGTCGATACCAGCGGCGAGGGGAGGCGGCCCGACCGTTCGGCTGCCGCCATAGTTGTTGGCCACACCATCCAGTTGATGAAAGATGATGGGATAGTTCAGTTCCTGAATGCGCGCGAGAATCGGCGCAAAACCTGGATCGAAAATATAGTCGCGCTTTTCGATGGAATCCGGCAGGTGGACGGCCCGCACGCCGGGCTGTCCGGCGACGCGGCTCAGTTCCTTTAAAGCAAGTTCGTAGTCGCGGATCGGCAGCTCAATACTGGTGACAAAACGGTCGGGATATTTCTGGTGAACTTGAATGCCGGCGTCATTGATGACTTGCGCGAGATGCGCGCCCTCCTGCGCTGAAGTTCTTTGCCATGGCATGCCGCCGGAGAGCGTCAGACAATGCATGAGGTCGCCATGGTCGTCCATCCACTGACGGCGCTTGTCGAAATCGTTATCGAGCGGATAGGGATTGGCGACAGGCTGTCCAAGATCGGCCAGGGCTTTGTTATACGCCAGCGGGGACCAGTGCGCGTGCATGTCAATCGCTGCCGGTTTACCCACTCCTCCCTTACCCGGACGCGCCGCCCACCATGGAATACTCTTGGGCGATGTAGCCTGCGCAGACGCGGGGCGACCCCTCAGCATGGCGATCCCGGCAGCCGCGGCAGCGCCAGTCTTGAAGAAATCGCGGCGTGCTATCGGTGGTGAATCGTTCATGGGGATCCTCCTTGCGGCCTGGGAAAAATAGGGGACAGTGACCCATTATCGCTAGCGGAGCGTGCATGGCGAGGTTGAGTACACTTTAGTAAAAGAACCGCACCAAACATGCGAATCCTATTCTGCGGCGATACGTTTCCAGCAGCCAGCCAGCACTTGAAGCAAAGGCTCGGCCCACCAAGGGATGAAATCGTGGTTTGTCCCTCGGACGGCATCCGCATGGCTTTAGATGGCGTGGATGTCGTGATTCCGCTGATGTCTCGTCTTGATTCCACGGTCATGGACACAGGCCGCTTTCGCTTGATCCAACAGTGGGGCGCGGGGCTGGAAGGCGTCGACCTGGCTGCCGCCGAGCAGCGCGGAATCAAAGTGGCAAACGTACCCGCAACAGGCGGTAACGCCGATTCCGTGGCTGAACTTGTAATCCTATTGACGATCGCTCTCTTGCGGGACCTGCCTGAGGCCCAGGCGAATATACGGGCGGGCCGTTTGGGCGCTCCCATCGGACGGATGCTCGCCTCGCGGACTGTATGTCTCTATGGTCTGGGCTCGATCGCCAAGGCGGTGGCACGGCGTCTGCGCGCTTTCGATGTGCGCCTGGTGGGGATTACGCGCGACCCACATGCCCCTAAAGTGGCTGAGTTCGGGCTCGACGCGTGCTATTCGACGGAGGACCGCGATTCCTGCCTGGCCCAAACCGACGTGCTGATTTTATGCGCCCGGCTGTCACGCGAAACGAAGGGGATGATCGATGCGAATGCCTTACGCGCGCTCCGTCCCGGGGCTTATCTGGTAAACGCCGCGCGGGGCGCGCTCGTGGACTATGACGCGCTTTATTCAGCGCTAGAGAGCGGGCACTTAGCCGGCGCCGGTTTGGATGTGTATTGGAAGGAACCGATTTCCCCCGGCGATCCTTTGCTGACGCTCCCGAACGTGATCGCTACACCCCACGTCGGAGGCGTCACGGACCGCTCTTATGGTGAGATCGCTGAGGCGGTGGCGGCTAACATCGAGCGGTTTCGCCGCGGGGAAGTGCCTTTCAATTGCGTGGTGTGAGAGAGCGGTCACAGCTATTTCACGCCACGCAGGAAGCTGGCGAGCGCACGATTGAATTCACGCGGCTTTTCCATATTTACCATGTGGCCGGCATCTTTGATGACGACTTCCTTGGCACCGGGTATTTCGCGGGCGAGCAGGTGCGCACGTTGGACGATTTCGGCATCATCTTGGTCGCCAACCATTATCAAGGTAGGCACCTTAAATTCGGACAGTTTCGGAAGTGGAATATCGGGCGGGCGCATGAAGGGCGCGCCGAGGATTCCCGCCACATTCTGGCCAAGGAACATCCGCATCTTCTTCTCGATCGGTGCCCTCCGTCTCGCCGTGTTCAGCATCGGATCACTTAGCCAGCCTTGCACGACTGAGGCGGGGCCTTTCTCCTTGGCACCGGCGGCAATCGCCGCGGTGCGCCTTGTTAATTCGTTGGAATATGGCAACCACCCAGGGCTACCTGCAATCACGATTAGAGCCGATACCGCTTGCGGGTGAGCGGCGGCCATGTCGATCGCCTGCGCACCACCTATTGATGATCCGACGATGCTAGCTCGATCAAGTTTTAGGAACTGAAGGAGAGCATACAGATCTTCTGCAGGAGCATAGGGCGCGGTCGGGGCGTCCGATTGCCCATAGCCACGCGTATCGAAGCGCACGACTGTGTATTTGCCCGAGAAGTAGTTGACCTGGCGGTCCCACATGCGGCTGTCTGCGATTCCCGCGTGCAGGAAGACGAGCGGAGCACCATGCCCGTAGACCTCATAGTGCAGGCACCCCCCGTTGACGTCGGCTTTCCCGCTTACCCGAAGATTTTTGAACGTGGGTGCGTAAAGAGTATCAATCTGCACGCCGATCAACAAGAGCAGGACCCACGCTGGGAGTCTCATGAACCACGTCCTCCATCGCTATCTTGCGGCTAGGATCAGCGTACCGCATGATATGAGTTTGCGCCGTACGGGCGGGACCCGCGCCGGAGGGCGATGGTCGCCTGGGAGTCCGGTAGGATCCCAGCGCCGGACCAACTGTCTGGAATCTATTCTGCCGGTGATGAATTATACTTGCCGTTGAGCACGAGAGAAGAGTTGGCTAGGCGCGACTAAGCAGAAAAAGGAGTGTGACTGATGCGATTCGCGGTCACTGTTACCCTGCTACTGCCCCTCATCGTGAAACTCCCTGCACTTGAAGCGCAGGTCAGCCGGCAAAGAGTGGATCGGATTTTCGCTGCCTACGACAAACCCGGTTCTCCTGGCTGCGCACTTGGCGTGATACGGGACGGCAACTTCATTTATCGCAAGGGGTACGGCACGGGCAACCTCGAACTCGGGGTTCCACTATCGCCTCAGTCGGTTTTTTACATGGCTTCGGTCTCGAAGCAATTCACCGCCGCAACAGTTCTGTTGGCTGCCGAAAAAGGATTTCTTTCGCTGGATGACAATGTCCGCAAGCACATGCCGGAATTGCCCGATTACGGTCACCCAATTACGCTGCGGCAAATGCTACATCACACCAGTGGGTTCCGGGACTTCGAGATTTTGCTCTACCTTGCCGGGCGGTTCGGCACCAACCTTTTCACTAAAAAGGAAATGCTCGACCTGATCGTCCGGCAAAAGGGTCTCAATAACATCCCCGGTGAGGAATGGATCTATAGCAACACGAACTATTTTCTGCTGGGCGAAGTTGTGCAGCGTACAACCGGAAAGTCCCTTGCTGATTTTGCCGCCGAAAACATCTTTAAGCCCCTAGGAATGGTACACACCAGATTTTACGACGATCATACCTTGGTGGTGCCCGGCCGCATTCCCGCTTACGAGCCCGCAGTCAACGGCACGTTTCGCCTCAGTTGGTCCATAAACTGGGACATCGTAGGACCTGGTGGACTGATGAGCAGCGTTGACGATCTGTTGCTGTGGGATAGAAACTTCTACAGAAGCAGACTTGGGAATGGAACGCTTCCCAAAGAAATGACGACTCAGGGAGTGCTAAACAACGGCACGCAGATCGGCTATGCAGCTGGCCTCGAAATAAGCACCTATCGCGGTTTGCCGATTGTGGAACATGCGGGCTGGTTTTTGGGATACAGAACGACAATCCTGCGCTTTCCGGAGCAGCGGTTCACGGTGGCATGTCTCTGCAATCTATCGAGCGCGGACGTAGGCCGCCTTTCGCGTAACGTGGCTGAAGTGTTTCTGGGAAAAGATCTGCAAACAGAGGCAAAAGCATCTCAGGTGTCGGACCAGCGTAGTTTTCCTGATCCTAGTGCGTTTGCCGGCAAGTATTTCGATCCACGCAGCCACTCCGTTTATTCCTTCACTGCATCCAATGGAAATCTAGCGGCGTGGGGTTCCAACCTGACACGTCTGGGGCCAGCCCGTTTTCGTGACCTCGGGAGCGGCATCATCGATTTTGATAACTCTGACGGTTTGATGCGTATATCGCTCGACATGGATGGCGCGAAGGTGTTCGCCGGCCGCAGGGTAGAAGACTTTCAGGTAAGCGCCGCTGACGTAGCGGCCTTCGCCGGATCGTACAAGAGCAACGAGATCGATGCGACATACAATGTTTCAGTGAATACGGGAACCCTGATGCTTGTGAATAACCGGAATCCGCCGCGAATGCTGGTACCAATCGCGCACAATGAATTTTTCCGCGATGACCTGGGAACCATACTCTTTCGCAGCGATGCCGACGGCCGGATTTCCGGATTCAGCCTGTTCACGCTCAGCGCGCGAAATGTCGGTTTCGAGAAGGTCAACTAACCCTGGGCCGTGTTCGAAGATCATGGTACGCTGTATGCGGAAAACCGCACGCGCAGTTGAAAGGGGGTCTTGAAACCAGCCTGATCGAACGGTTAGGGCTGCGTCAAAATCTACCTATGCAACACACACGAGGAACAGCGGACCGTCTTTCGCGACGCAGCCTGATAAAGGCCGGCGCTGCACTTGCCACCAGCGCCGCCACACCCAGGGCGGCCTTTTCGCAAACCTCCGCAAACGTTACGGACGCGGGCATCATTGAACGCGCCGCGGGCCGGGAACGCGTAGGGCGCCGGGACCCCAACCGCCGCATTCTCCTGAAGGGCGGCACTATCGTCAGCATGGACCCGGCCACCGGAGACCTGGTGAAGGGCGACGTTCTGATTCAAGGCAAGAAAATCGCCGCCGTGGGAGCCAATCTCCCCACGTCCGGCGAAGTAATCGACGCTTCCAATACCATCCTGATCCCCGGTTTCGTCGACTGTCACCGCCACTCCTGGGAAGGCGTCCTGCGGCGCATCATTCCTAATGGAGACATCGCCAAATACACCAGCACGACGCACCGCGGCTTCGCTCAATACTACCGTCCTCGCGACATGTACATCAGCAACCTGCTCACGGCGCTGGGGTGCATGGATGCGGGGATCACCTGCGTGATCGATAACTCCCACAATTCGCGTTCGGCGGCTCATTCCGACGCTGCCATTCAGGCGCTGATGGATTCCGGCATTCGTGCGGTCCACGCATCCGGGCCGCCGCAGTTCGGCAACTGGGATCGGCAATGGCCCCAGGATCTGGCCCGCCTGCAAAAGCAGTTCTTCTCTTCCGACGACCAGTTGGTCACGCTGCGCATGTTTTCCAGTCTGGACCGCGCCAACTTCGCCGCGGCCCGCAAACTCGGGCTCCGCATCACGACCGAATTTCAGGGCGAGGCCAGCGCCGCGGTCCTGGAGCAATTCTGGAACGAGAAGCTGCTGGGCCCCGACATCACATACAACCATTGCGGCGGGCTGCCCGACATGACGTGGCAGAGAATCCGCGAGTCCAGCGGCACGGTCAACGTTTGCCCCAGGTCCGACCCCCAGTATGCGATCGGAGCGGGGATTCCGGCTCTTCAAAAGGCGCTCGATCACGGCGTGCGGCCGGGACTCAGCGTGGACAACGAGATTTCCTACGGCACGGATATGTTCACGGAGATGCGCGTTGCCTTCAACATCCAGCGCGCGCTGGCGGCCAGCCGAAAGCTCGCCGGAGATGCCGGCGCGCCGCGGCCGGTCACGGTGCGGGAGATGCTCGAGTGCGCCACGATAAACGGAGCGACTTGCGCCGGGCTGGCGCAGAAATGCGGGACGTTGACGCCAGGCAAGGAGGCCGACATCGTCATGATCCGGACCGACGACATCAACCTCTACCCTTCCAACAACGCCATCGGCAGCGTGGTCGCGGCGGCGGATTCGCGCAATGTAGACACCGTCATCATCGGCGGCATCATCCGCAAGCTCAAGGGCAAGTTGGTGGGCGTCAATCTAGCCCGCCTCCGGCAGCAGGTGGATGAGTCCAGGAGCTATCTTTTCCAGCAGGCCGGCTATCGCCTGGATATTTTCTCGCAGTGAGCCTAACGCCGATCAGCGGGGCTGGAGGTCCGCTGCCGCAGGGGGCGTAGCACGCGGTTCCACCACACAATCGCGCCGGTGACGAACATCGCGGCAGGGGCCAGTCCGAATACCGCCCAAACCGCTTTGATCGTCTGATCGCAGATCCCCGGTCCACTGCACGGAATCCCGATGCCGTTAATGCGGCCGAAATGGAGGAAAGCGAGCCAATAAATCGCGCGGTCGACGATACGAAATCCGGCATTCGCGGCAGTAGGCGGCTCCAGCAGGTCGGCAAATTCCTCAAACTTCTCGGGAAAGCAGAGATAGATGCCGCTAACGGCAATCACGAGCACGAATCCAAGGGTCCAGAAGCCAATCATGCTATGCAGCTCCCAAGTGAGGCGCTTCCAGCCTACTCCGCGATGCAGTGTCAAGCTGCGACGCCATCTGTTTTGGCCGGGCCACCAGATCGCCAGACCCGTTAATGCAAGCACAAGGGAAGCGAGCGCTCCAATGCCATTCACTTTCCGGCCTGTGGGACCGGCCAATAGATCGTCGTGCAGTTGCATCAGTTTTGATACAAGCAAAATGCCAGCCGGAATCGAATTGCCAAGATCCCTGCCATTGTTGGGATCGAATAGCCGCTTCTTGGTCTCATCGCCCCGGCCTAACCAGACATTCACCGCCTGGCTGGGATCTGCCGACCGGATAATTTTGATCACCCGATAGTCCGGGTACGAACTCGCCGCGGCCGCGGTGAGCTGGCCGTCGGTCAATTGTGGTCCTGCACCTTTCGAGATGTTTGGTTGGGGCGTGGCAGCCTCGTAAAGCTCGTTCCGGTAGACGAGTACGCTGCCAGTCACGCTGATCATGAGGATGTAGAGCCCTAGACCGATGCCGCCCCACATGTGAACTTGAAAAAGCGCCCTGCGCAACCAAATCTTCTGCGGCTGCTGAAGCCAGCGTTGCCACAAGGTCGGTTGATTACTCATACTCATTAGCGACAGGCTACAGCAGAGGGCAGATGGGGTCAACGTGACGGCCTAGCGCAGAAGCGATCTTCGCGGAAACAAGGGGTCCGGCCGGCGGCTGAGCAAGTCTCCTTCGCTCCCGCTAGCGACCGAATGCGCGAAGGCCGGGAAGCGCCGCAGCGCTGTGGACACGCTGGCCGCGTACTGGCGCAGCAGGTCGAGCCGGGTCCGCAGCATCTCCTGGCTATCGGTTCGCCGCGCTACCGATGAGCAGTTGATTGCGGCGATCACGTTGCCCGCGTCATCCCGCAATGGAACGGCCAGCGAAACCAGGCCCACTTCCAGTTCATCCTGCACCACGCAATAGTCGTTGACGCGTACATCCTCCAAAATCCTGCTCAGTTTGTCCGGATTGGTCTCTGTGAATTCGGTGATCTTTTCGAAATGCTCCACCTTGAAATAAGTCTGCAAATGCCCGGGCGGCAAATGCGCCAGCAGCACGCGGCCCATCGCTGTGGGGTATGCCGGGAAGCGGCTGCCTACGGTGACGGAAAGCCGCACCAAACGGTGCCCGGACGCGTTGGCGATATACACAATTTCCGTGCCCGCCAGCACCGTCACGGAACTGCTGTCGCCGGTCTTTTCCACCACTTTTCTCAAATACGGCTGCACGGCTTCGTCCGCATTCATCGAATCGAGAAACGAATAGGCCAGGTCCAGCACCTTGGGACGGAGGACGAAGCGCCGTCCGTTCGAACCCATGTAGCCCAGTGATTTCAGCGTCAGCAGGAATCGGCGTGCGGTCGCCGGCGTGAGTCCTGTTTTCTGCGCCACTTCGCTCAGCGTCAGTTCCGGGTCCTGCCGGTCGAAGACGCCCAGGATGAGCAGTCCGCGCTCCAGGGAGCTGACAAAATCGCGATCCTTACGGCGGCCGCGGGGAGCGGCGTGAATCGCAGGGCCAGGCATTCCCCGCGTAGGAGGGCGAGTAGTGGACAGCATGTTACTTCTTCTCCACTTATTTCTTCTCCATGGGAGGAACAAACTCGGCGGACGTCCGGCGAGACGCCGCGGAAGCGGCCGCCGCCGCGCCCGTTGCCGCGAAGTTGATCTCGGGAATCGCGATCGGCTCTAGCATAGCTTCGATCTCGGCCCGCCGATGCTCAAACCAAGGCGGCAGCAGCAGGCTGTGACCCAATCGATCGAACGGCTCGTCGCGCGCGAAGCCACCCGGAGTTGTCGCGGCGCACTCCACTAGAATTCCGCCGGGACAACGGCAGTAAATCGAATGGAAGTAGTTGCGATCCTTTATCTCGGAACAGTCCGTGTATCCGAGTTCCTCATAGATCCCCTTCTGCGCGGCGAGAGCTTCGTCGTCGGCGACGTTCAACGCCAGGTGATGAGCCGTGCCTCCGCCAAAGGTCCAGCTTCCCGCAGGCTTTTCGGGTTCGTGAATCAACGTAACGGTTTTCGCCGCGCCGCCTTTTCCGACTTCGAAGCGATGATATGCGCCATCGGCGCCGGTCTTGCGGAAGCCCAAGGCGTCCACGAAGAAGCGTTCGGTCTCGGGAATCTCGCGCACGGACAGCACCGCGCCGTGAAAGCCGCGCATGCTGACATCAGAGCCGATCTCAGGAGTGGTAAAGCCCACGCGCTTGTCGCCGGCGTCTTCCATGACTTCAAACTCCAACCCGGATGGGTGCTTCATCCACAGGAATTTCGCTCCGAAACGTTCCTGTACGCCTGTGCTTTCCACATCGTGTTTCTTCGCATGATCCGCCCAGAACGTAACTGTACCCTTTGGCACCGTGTACGACGTGGCGGCGATCTGGCCGGAACCCGGACGCCCTTTCACGCGGTTGAAGGAAAATGTTGTCATCACGGAGCCGGGCTCGGCATTCGCGTTCGAATAGTACAAATGATAGTGCGCGTAGCGTCCGTCAAATAACACCGTCTGCTTGATCAACCGCTGACCGAGCACGTGAATGGAGAAATTGAGATCGTCTTGGGCGCCACCGGCACACAGCGTGATGTGATGCAGGCCCGTTACTTGGTAGTCCATCTGGAGGATCCTCCCGAAACAGGGTTCGCCGATCAGTATAACTCCGCTCAGCCGAAATGCGCAGGAAGTTTCGCTATGCGAAACGGCGTTTCGGGCGATCATACGGGATTATGCGCGTCCATCGCATCGTCATCAGCGCACTGCTGGGCGTTTCTTTACCGGCGTGCGCGCACGACCTCTTTCGCAGTGAGTCGCGGCTGGTAGTGCAGCGGCGCGATGTGAATACGAGCTTTACTTTCAACCTGCTGGATTTCCCCGGAGTGGATCAAGACGGCGACAAGCAGATCTCCCCGCAGGAATTCGACCAATCGCTGGAGCGCGTTTACACGGCGATTGTGAGATATTACGCGCTCGATAGCAATGGCCCTCCCGCGCGCCTGAACCGCCAAAAAGCGGAGGTCGTCGACGAACATGTATTGTTGCTGGCGGTCCAATATGTGTTCCCGCAAGACGTGCTGGCGATTCGGGTGAACTCCGCGCTACCGGATGTTTTGGGGCCCACGCATGTTCATCTAACGACGGTCATCCTGAACGGCCGCATTCAGGAAGGCATATTGGATAGCGGCACGCGGTCGGCGTTTTTCTCGCCGGACACGGGATCGCACTGGCAAACCTTTGGGCGCTTCGTGTGGCTGGGGATTCAGCATATCGCCACGGGTTACGATCACCTGGCATTTCTGCTGGGGCTGCTGATCGCGACGGCGTCCATGCGATCGCTGGTCAAGGTGGTCACATCGTTCACGCTAGCCCACAGCATTACATTGGCGCTGGCGACCTTCAGTATTGTGGTTCTGCCTTCGCGTTTCACGGAAAGCATGATCGCGGCCAGTATTGTCTATGTGGCCGCGGAAAATCTGATTCGCGGACGCACCATTGAGCGTTACCGAATCACGTTCCTGTTCGGCTTGGTGCATGGTTTCGGTTTTTCCAATGTGCTGCGCGAAATGCAGCTTCCGCGCGCGAATCTTGCGCTGACTTTGTTTTCGTTCAACTTCGGCGTGGAGATCGGGCAGCTTGTCTTCGTGGTTCTGCTCTTCCCCGCGATTGAGGATCTGATGGCCAGCGGCTGGACGCGCTTGCGACCCGCGGTTTCGATCGCCATTGGTGCGCTTGCGATTTATTGGTTCATCCAACGAGTTTTCATCGGCTAGCGTTTGGTGAAATCGAGGGAGGCGGAGTTCATGCAGAAGCGCTGGCCGGTGGGACGCGGGCCGTCCGGAAAAACATGGCCGAGATGCGCGTCGCACTCTGCGCACAACACTTCCACGCGGCGCATGCCGTGGGTGGTGTCTTCCTCGGTGCGAACGCTGGCCTGGTCGGCCGGCGCATAAAAACTGGGCCAGCCACTGCCGGATTCGAATTTGGTCTTGGAATCAAACAGTTCCGCGCCGCAGCACGCGCAACGGTAGACCCCGTCTTCATGGTGGTCCCAATATTTGCCGCTAAAGGCCGGTTCAGTGCCTTTCTGGCGGGCCACGTAATACTGTTCCCCGCTTAATTGGTTCTTCCACTCCGCGTCGGTCTTTTGAGTCTTAGCCATGACTCCTCCAGGGTACCGCGCCTACAATGAGAGTAGAGATGCTCGTACTTCTATTCCTCGGCCTGATGATGCAGCCGCTGCGCGCGGCCGATAGCGACGTTCAACAAACCTTGAAGGGTATTGAAGACCGCTACAACCGGGCGAAGACGCTGCAGCTATCCTTCACGGAAACCTATCGCGTGCGAGGCCGTGCGCAGATTGAAAAGGGCGAGTTGGTTTTACGCAAACCCGGACGTATGCGGTGGCAATACACGATGCCTGCCGGGAAGCTGTTCATCTCCGACGGAAAGTTCATTTACTCTTATTCTCCGCAGGACAACCGCGCTGAGAAAATGAAATTCAAGGAAACCGACGACATGCGCGCACCGCTCGCGTTTCTCCTCGGCCGGCTGCATTTTAGCGATGATTTTCGCGAGTTTCATTCGCGCCCGCAAGACGGCGGTTTGTTCATCACTGCCATTCCGAAATCCGACAAGCTGCCCTATGCTGAAGTCTCGTTCCTGGCCGGTCCGGATTTTGCGATTCGCCGGCTGGAGGTAAAGGGGCAGGACAACTCCGTGCTCGAATTCACGTTCGAGAATGAACGCCGAAACCCACCGATTCAGGATTCACTGTTTCGCTTCACGCCGCCACAGGGCGCGGAATATATCGATTTATCGAATCAATAAACTTCCGATCCACCTCACTTTACAACGTGATAGCGCTCCAGGATGACTTGTGCCTGGCACTGCGCTGCTACCGTGGGGCGTGATAAGGAACCCCAGAGTCTATATACTTGCGGCTGGGTCAATCGCACTGGGCTTGGGCCTGGCGGCGGCGTTTGCAAGCGTGGCGGATGCGATCTTTCTGCGGCCCTTGGCAGTGGCTCGCCCACATGAGATCGTCCGAATCTTCACAAGTTCCAAGCTACATCCGTTGGGATTCGTGTCCTATCCGGACTATGAAGACTTCGCGAGAGGAGGCAGTGCGTTTGAAAGCATTGCCGCGCAATGTCAGGTGCTGGTGGCCGTAGGCAAGACGGGTGAAAGCCCACGCGTTCGCATGGGTCTGGCGGTCACCACGAACTATTTCGATACGTTGGGCGTGCGCACGCAGCTGGGCCGTTCGTTCACGCAGGATGACGAACACGCGCCGGTCGTGATCTTAAGCAATGCATATTGGAAGGCATACTGGAGCGGCGATCCGAGGGTCATAGGAAGCACGCTCCAGGCCGGTGGGGTGGCGTTCCAGGTGGTGGGAATCGCGGGGCGCCAGTTTGGATTGGACCGCTTTCTGCACGAAGACTTTTATGTGCCGGCGGGTGCTTATCGCGCGGGATTGCTGCCGGTGGCGGGTCATCCCATGGATGACCGGGGACGCCGGTTTTTCTCGTTATACGCGCGCTTGCGGCGCGGCACTACACAACCAAGTGCGCAAGCGGAATTGACGGCACTCAGTGCGCGGCTGGCGCAAGCGCACGCGGAGACGAATCGCGAGCACTCGGCGATGCTGCTGACGGATCTGGAGGCCCGTACACGCCTAAGTCCCGCGATGTCTATGCTAGGGGTCTTACTAGTGGCGGCGAGCTTATTGGCGATTGGTATCGGGTGTGCCAACGCCGGCGGGTTGATCCTGTTGCGCGCGGAATCACGCAGAGGGGAGATTGCGCTCCGCGAGGCGTTGGGAGCGCGTCCCATTCATCTGCTCATGAACTTGCTAGCGGAGAGCGTGTGCGTCGCCCTGACCGGGATCGCGGGGGCCGTGCCGGTTGGGGCGGCGATCGTCCGATTGCTAGCACAATCCGTAGTATGGCCTTCGGATCTGGGCGTGGCAATGGATGCTCGCTTCGACATGAGGATTACGGTAACGATGAGTGCGGCAGCGACGGTATGTGCGTTGTTGTGCGGTGCGGGGCCGTGGCTCTCGCTCCAAAGGAGAGATCTCGCCAGCACACGGAGCACGACAGCAAGCGGAGCGCTGAACGTTCTCGCGGCGCTGCAAATTTCCATCGCCATGTTTCTGGTGACGACGGGCGGCGGATTACTGCACGCACTTCTGAAAAACGCGCGGACGGACCTGGGTTATCGCTTGGATCATGTGCTGACGATGACGTTTGATCCGGCGCAGGTGCGCATCGGATCGATTGGCGCACGAGAGTTTTACCGGGAGTTGCTGGCCGGCGTCACAGCCTTGCCAGGAGTCGAAAGAGCGGCGTTAGCGCAGTCGATTCCTTTCGGCATGACGGGATCGCAGAGGCGCGTGGAGTTCGTGGCGGGGGAGGAGATTGTTTCCGTATGGAGCAACGCAGTCACTCCGGAATACTTCGCGCTGATGAAGATGCGCATGGTGGAAGGCCGTTCGCTCTCCGCTACCGACCGAATGGAGAGCCCGCGTGTCGCGGTGATCAACCGGGAATTGGCGCGACGTTCCGAACACCCGCTGGGCCGATCAATGCTTGTCGACGGGCAGCACATAGAAGTGGTGGGCATCGTCGAAAACGCGAAGTACTTTGATGTTGGCGAATCGCCGAAGCCATTCTTGTATCTTCCATTCGCGCAACGTCCGGCTTCCCGCATGGCGCTGCATGTGGAGACTAGGGACGCGCCGGAGTCGATGATCTCTGCCGTAGTAGCGGCGGCGCGTGACATTGATGCACGGCAACCGATGAGCGAGATCCGCAGTTTGTGCGAAGCCGTGGAGGGCGGCGCTCTCTTTGGCATGAGGATTGGAGTGCGGCTGACGATGGCAGCGGCGGCGGGGGCGCTTTCCCTTGCGTTAGTGGGATTGTACGTAACCGTGGCTAGCGCGGCGGAACGGCGGCGTCGAGAAATGGGCATCCGGGGAGCATTGGGGACGGGGCGAGGAGCGTTACTGGCGCTGAGCTTGCGGGGAACCGTTGGCATGGCTTTCGCAGGAGTATCTTTCGGGGCGTGCGCAGCATGCGCGGCAACCTACTGGATGGTTGCGGCCGGATTGAGCGTGGGAGTGTTTACCGCGGCCGCAGCAGTCGTGATCTGCGCCACTCTCGCCGCAGGTGCACTCGCTGCCTGGAGCATTTGCAGCATGGAACCTGCGGTGGCTCTTCGGGAACCTGTTTCATAACCAACGTATGGAACCGGATAGCGATCTAACGCGGAAGCTTACCGTGAATCTGCCGTATACAGTGAGGCGAGCCTGACAGCGGGCAGAAAGGGGTGTGAGTTATGGGAGATCCTATCATCTGCTTTCCTCCGTCATCGCACGGCAATTAGGGCGGTGAAGCGATTGGCGAGGGCTGATAGCCCTCGCCTTCATTAACGCGAAAGAGCGGGCTTTAGGATGTGCGTTCGCCACACCTGCGCGAATAGCGGAAGCGCCTTGGGTGGACGCCGAGTGGCCACCATGCGGGTCACTTCCGCCGCGGCCCAGGCGAAATAAATCCAGGTCACGGCAAGTTGCGCCGTCTTGTTGATGAACGGAATCGCGAACAAAACGCCGAGCGCGGCGGCTTTCCACCAGACCAGCTCCATGTTCATCAGAAAAACCATCCCGATCACCGCTTGTCCCAGCGTCAGCCACAACTCAAGCTGCTGCTGATCGTCAAAGGCGATGGGCGTCGTGGTTCCGATGCTGATTGAATAGACGATTGGCAACATGCCGGTCAGCAGAGTCCATTGATTGATGTTGCTGGAAACCATATTCATCAGCGCCATGGCGCCCCGTTTCTCACGGCGCGCCCAGTAGAGGGTGGATGCCATCTCCGGAAATTCACTGACCAGCGGCGCTATCCATTGCACGAACAGAAATTCAGGCATTCCGGCCAGTATGGCGAGGGCAAGCAGGCTGGCGAGAAATGGCTCCGCGCTGAAATAGATCAACGCGCCACCTAACAGAAAAAGCACGGTAATGGAAACGATGCGTTTCGTGCGCGGCGCGAGCACGATGGAGCGCGGAATCGCTTCCAAGTCGTCGATTTCCTCGTGATCCTCAGCGGGAAGACGGCTGAGAATCCACAAGTACACTGCGTAGACGGCGATGAGCACCAGGGCATCATAGACGGTGAGAGTAGCTTTGAGCGCGATCACGGGAATATAGAGCAGAGGAACGCACAAGCCAACTACTTCCACGGCGTGATGCTTATCGAGTTCGATCCTGCGCAGCGGAATGCCCGTACGACGCCTCTGGAACCAGGCGGCAGTGAAGTAGATGAGCGGCCATCCAATACCGGTCAGCAGGCGCAGCGCGCCGGTCAGATTCGCCAGCAGGAGATGGCTCTGTTGATGCCACGCCAGAACAGCTTCTACCGCGAATTCCGGCAACGTTTGCAGCCATGCGAGAATGGCCAGCGCGAATCCCTGGGCGACGAAATACTGGGACGCTTCGGCCGCCCAGGCGATCATCATAGCGGCGACGAGGATGGCGGGCGCGGCCCACAGAACCGTGGTGGCGCTACGTTCCTGGAGAGGGGCGGCGAAGAGCAGGAATGAAAAGAAAAGGGAAATTGCGATGGGGAGCAATAGCTCATGGTACAACGAACTTATGGCAAATTATCGCGTCCAGACGCCGCAGCGCGCTTATGACGCCATTGTTGAACGCGGGTGCATTGCACGGATCGACGAATTCCTGCCGGCGCGCGCGGGCAGAATATTCGTTGTCACCACTTCCGATGTGTGGGGGCTGCATGGCGACCGTGTGAAGAAAGCTCTCGGTGCACGGGAACATCAGGTGCTGTTCTTCCCAGGCGGCGAACCCCGGAAGCGTCTGGCAGAAGTGGAAGCGCTGGCCGAGCAGATGATGGAGGCGGGCGGCGACCGTGGAAGCCTCATCGTGGCATTTGGAGGCGGGATTGTCACGGACGTCGCGGGATTTCTGGCCGCTGTGTTCATGCGCGGCATTCCAGTGATGCAGATCGCGACCACGCTGCTCGCACAGGTGGACGCGGCGGTGGGGGGGAAGACGGGTGTCAATCTGGTCGCGGGCAAGAATCTGGTGGGAGCGTTTCATCAGCCGTTAGTTGTGTTGATCGACCCGGACGTGCTGCATACGCTGCCTGAGCGCGAGTACCGCGCAGGTCTGTACGAAATCATTAAGTGCGGCGTGATCCGCGATGCCGAGCTGTTTCGGGTGCTTGCGGATGACAGAGAGCGTGTTTTGGCACAGGACCCCAAGACCGTGGACGCGATTATCGCCGGTGCGGTGAAGATTAAAGCTGAAGTGGTCACTGCCGATGAGCGCGAGGGGGATCTTCGCCGCATCCTGAATTTTGGACACACGGTAGGACATGCGCTTGAAGCTGAAACGGGGTACACGCGTTTTTTGCACGGGGAAGCGGTGGCATTCGGCATGCACGCCGCAACTACAATCGCCGAAATTTCGGGCCGGCTGAGCGCGGACGATGCTTCCGCCATTCACGCCGTGATTCGCGGCTATGGACCCATTCCGGCGGTGGACGGCATCTCCGCGGCGAATCTTTTGGCACGGTTAGGGTCAGATAAGAAGACCGTTCAGGGCAAGGTCCACTTTGTGCTGCCGGTGACGATCGGCGAGGTGGCGGTGGTTTCCGGCGTGGCGGAGGCACATGTGCTTGAAGCGATTGAAACGGCGCTGGGCCAGGCGGTTCAAGCGTGATGATCCCAGCACAGGGAACCACGCCTAGTGGTGTATCCGGCGAAGAGGATGCATCCCGGTGGGTACGCGGCATGTTCGGAAGGATCGCCGGAAAGTACGACCTGCTGAACCATCTGCTCTCATTCAATCTGGACAAACACTGGCGTAAGCGCACCGTGGAGCGCGTGGCGGATGTGCTGGCGCGACCGGGGGCGCGCGTGCTGGATCTGTGCTGCGGTACGGCGGATGTTCTGTTGTCCATGGACGCCCGCCGGGGTGGAGCGAACCCGGTTATTCTGGGGAGCGACTTCTGCCACCCGATGCTGGTGGAGGCACAACGAAAAATACGAGCCAGGAAGCTGCATCTGCCGTTATTTGAAGCGGATGCGCTGATATTGCCGCTTGCATCCTCGTCGCTTGACCTGATCACCGTTGCGTTCGGTTTCCGCAACCTGGCGAACTACAGACATGGCCTCGACGAACTGTTGCGAGTGCTGAAACCGGGGGGCGTACTGGCGATTCTCGAATTCTCACAGCCCACAAATCCCGTATTCGGCGGGGTGTACGGCTTTTTTTCGACACGCTTGCTGCCGTTCGTGGGCGGTTTGATTTCGGGTTCGCGGGAGGCCTACTCTTATCTGCCTGAATCAATTCGAAAGTTTCCCGGCGCCGACGAACTAACGCAGCAGATGCGGAGGGCCGGGTTTGCTAGCGTTGAGTTCGAGCGGATGACGTTCGGCGCGGTGGCGCTGCATTTGGGAAGAAGATAGTGGCAGCAGGCGCGTTCCCGAGAGTTGCGGGTGCGTCGGGCGCGCCGCCCGGTGAGGTTTGGGGGTAAAGGAAACGAGTTCGGTGAAAATAACCCTATGATTGCTGCGGTATGATGATAACCACGGATGCGTTTGCAACTGAAATACGCGCGTCCCCCGGCTGCTCTCGATAATGGATACAGGCGACACGGCAGATCGTTACGCCGTGAGCTAAGAGGGAAGTATGGAAAAACAAGCGCAAAACATACAAGAAGCATTTTTAAACAACACGCGCAAAGACAAAACTTTTTTGACGATCTATCTGATGAGTGGCGTCAAACTGTCGGGACGGATTAAGAGCTTCGACAAATACTCCGTCGTTCTAGAATCCAACAACCAGGAACAGCTCATTTTTAAGCATGCGATTTCCACTGTTGTGGTTTCGCGGCCGTTCCACGCTGGGCCACACACCAATGCCGCATCGGCTGCGGCACACGGGATGCCTGGCGCACCTGCCGGCGATAACGGACAATAGAGCCGGAAGTTGCAAGCGGCACACGAAATCGCAATCCTGGTAGGCGTTCACCTGACCGGCCGCAGCGCGCAGCGGAGCCCATCCGCGCTGGATGCAGCACCGGTCAACGCGCAGGAATCCCTGGAAGAACTCGCATCGCTCGCGGTCACCGCGGGCGCGCGTGTCGTTGAACGTCAAATTCAAGCCCGCCCGCGTATTGATGCAGCGACCCAAGTTGGCGCTGGCAAAGTGGACGAGCTCAAGGCTCTGATTCACCTTCATGACGCGACGCTTGTGGTGTTCGACCGCGAATTGACGCCAACGCAACAACGCAATTTGGAGCGTGCGCTGGACGTGAAAGTGCTGGACCGGACGCAGCTCATCCTCGATATCTTCGCAAAACGTGCCCGCACGCGAGAGGGTCAATTGCAGGTGGAACTTGCGCAATTGAACTATCTCTTGCCGCGCCTAACCGGGCGCGGCGCGATGATGTCGCGTTTGGGCGGCGGCATCGGCACACGCGGTCCTGGCGAAACAAAACTTGAAACCGACCGCCGCCGTATTCATCACCGCATCGCGGCGATTCGGGAGGACCTGGAGCGCGTGCGCGGAGGCCGGGCCACGCAGAGGCGCCAGCGCCAGGCGGTTCCACTGGCAACCATTGCGCTCGTCGGTTACACAAACGCGGGAAAATCCACGTTATTCAATCGTCTGACCGGCGCAGCCGTGCTGGCAGATGCGAAAATGTTCGCGACTCTAGATCCGACCGTGCGCCACGTAACTCTGCCCTCGCGCCGCCGCGTTCTATTTAGCGACACCGTGGGATTCATTCGTAACCTGCCTACGACGCTAGTCAAGGCATTTCGAGCCACCCTCGAAGAAGTGGTGGAGGCGGAACTCCTGCTGCACGTGGTTGACGCCAGTTCAGCGGCGGCCACGGAACATACCGCGCACGTGCTGGCAACCTTACAGGAGATTGGCGCCGAGGGCACGCCGCAGATTCTGGTGCTGAACAAGATCGACCAATTGCCGGAATCGGAAGGCAGCGGGCAAGATGGTGCTGTCGAGGCCACGGCGTTGGCACGCCGGATCCTTGCAGACCCGGAACGCCAACCGGCGGCAGCGGTGACTATTTCGGCGCGCACAGGTGAAGGAATCGACGCACTTCTGCGCAAAATCGACGAAGTGTTAAAGCTGGATGTCTTGGCCGAGTGCAGTTTTCGTTTCCCCGTCGAGCAAGGGGCCGCACTTCATCTGCTGCACGAATATGGCCGCGTGATCTCCACGCGCTACGACGGCGATTTTTGCGATGTGCAGGCAGTTGCGCCGGAATCCATACGGCGGCGGCTAGTGAAGTATGCGACGTGATACTATTCCTCCCGCAAACACACTGCGGGATCGATGCGAGCGGCGTGGCGGGCGGGCAAGTAACATGCAAGCGCGGCGACCAAGGCCAATACCACTGCGACCGCCGCTAGCGTCGCCGGATCAGTGGCGCTAATGCCCACCAAGACGCTTCTGAGCAGGGAGGCGATGGCAAGCGCTCCTGCGAGGCCGCCTGCAATGCCTACTAGCGTTACACGCATTCCGCTGGCCAGCACCTGCCAACGCACCGCGCCCGGGCTTGCGCCCAGCGCCATGCGGACGCCGATTTCATGACGCCTTTGCGCCACGGCATATGCGTTCACGCCGTAGATGCCAATTACGGCCAGAATCATCGCGAGCGCGGCGAATCCGCTCATGACCTGGGCTTGAAAGCGGGGTTCGGTGAGTTGGCTGGCAAAGGCCTGCTCAAGCGTATCGATTTGGGGTGGAGATGCACCCGCGCCGAGCTCCGCCAATTCTGAGCGGACGGCGGATGCCGCAAGATCCGGCGCCCCGGCAGTGCGGACCGCGAACCAGGTGACACCGGACCAGACGTTTTGAGTCTGTGGAGCATAGAGAATCGGTTCCGGAACCAGGACGCTGCGCGCCGTCCCTACGTTGCCCACCACGCCGACGATTTGGACGCGCATGGTTTTCTCAAAACCGTCCTTACCCAGCATTGGGCGGCTCAAGAGCAGGCGCTTGCCCGTGGGATTCTGCGCGGGAAAATAGCGCTCCGCGAACGCTTCATTGACGATGACTACCGGAGCCGCCGATTCACGATCTGTTTCATCAAACGCACGGCCGGTTTTTACAGGGATGCCCAATGTCTCGAAATATCCCGGCATCACGCTGACGTAGCCTACACCGGGTTTTTCGGCGTCTGGACGAGGAGGTGAAGTTTCCAGATCGAACGGAACATTCATCGTCAACAGGCGCAATGGAAGGTCACTACCCGCGGTAACGCGAAGCACTCCGGGAACCGCTTGAATACGCTGCAGGGCTTCCCGCTGCAGCGCGAGGGAGCGTGCCGTTCCAAACTGGGCCTCCGGCAGAAAAAGACGAGCCGTGAGCACATTTCGAGTGACGACGCCGGGATTGCGCGCCGATAGATTCGTCAAACTCTCTCTCATGAGAGCGGCGCTCGCCAGCAGCACCAGTGCAAGCGCGACCTGCAACGCCACCATGGCGCGACGGAATTGTTGACGCTTGCGGCCGGCGGTTGCGCCCCGTGTTCCTTCGCGAAGCGTACTCTGCAGATCCATATGCAAACCGGAAAGCGCGGGCGCCAGACCGAATACAAGACTCGCGCCCACTGCGGCCAGAATCGCGAAGACGGTGACAGAAACGTTGAGTTGCACCGGCAAGGCCGACGCGACGTTCGCGGCCGGCAGCACGGCTGGGATCGCGCGAATCAATCCCCAGGCGACCGCGAGGCCCAGCGCGCCACCGAGCAAAGCGAGCACCAGGCTTTCGGTCAGAACTTGGCGGATCAAACGGACGCTGCCGGCTCCCAACGCCGCACGCAAAGCCATTTCGCGGGTGCGCGCCGCGGCGCGCGTCAGGAGAAGTCCCGCAACGTTCGTGCATGTGATGAGCAACAGCAATCCCACGGCTGCGAACAGCAGCAGCAGGCGCATTCGGAAGGTGCGATCCAGAAGCCATTCGAGGACATCCTGTGCCTGGACGGTCCAGCCTTTATTGCTATCCGGATATTCCTGCGCCAGGGCGGCGGCCAGCGCCGACATCTCCGCCGCCGCCGCCTGTTTACTCGCGGTGCGGCGTGCGAGCGTCAGAATATAGCGATAATCGCGATCGGCGGAATTAATGGAAGCGGGGATCCAAATGTAGCGCTCCGGGAAGAAACGGAAACCGGCAGGCATTACACCAATCACGCGGTGCGAAATCGAATTCAATTCGATGGTTTGGGAAAGGACGTCCGGGCGACCGCCAAAGCGTTCCTGCCATAGCGGGTAACCAATCACGGCGACGCGTGCGGGGGCGCCCGGAGTGGCGATGCCATCTTCGTCCGGCAGAAACGTACGCCCCAGAGCAGGCTGAACACCCAAAGTCCGGAAGAAGTTGGCGGTGACCATACCGCCGCGCATCTGTTGGGCGCGGCCGCCATCCAAACCCGCGCCTGTCATCACAAAAGACGCGGGCGCCCAACCGGCAATATCCGAAAATGATTTCGTGCGCGTCCGCCAATCAAGAAAATTCGCCGCTGACACGTTGCGCTGGACGCCCTGCGCGTCTACTTCCCATAGCAGAACGACGTTTTCGGGATCGGCGTAGTTCACAGGGCGGAGCAACAAGGCATCCACCACGCTGAACATTGCCGTATTCGCACCGGTGCCGAGTGCGAGGGCAAGTACGACCCAGGACGAGATTAGCGGAGATCGCAATACGATGCGCATCCCGAAACGTAGATCCTGGAAAAACGATTTCACCGATAAAATCTCCCGCGACTTCATCAATCATAGCGTGGGATAGTGTTCTTTTCGTGCGCGGTCCGCCTGCAAACTCTTCCGTCCAAGTTTTCAAGTGGTCGTGTTTCGACCGTAAGGCAGATGAGGGGGGAGGTGAGATACTTCCCCACCGGACATTTTCAGCTGATGCTCATTACTTTGAGGCATTGATGCTTAGTTTTTCGGCGGCGTGCCCACGCTTTTGTGCAGAGCGGCCATTGGGGTGTGCCCTGGGGCTCATAAGATTCAAGGCCAACAGCTCGCCGAGTTATTCCATTCAATATTTTCAAATGGACGCCGATGCGCAGGCATCGCGCGGCGTTGAGGCGGCGTCGGGAACGGCGATCGAAGCCTAGGCAGTGTCGATATACGTCCGGTCAAGCAGCTTTCCACTGGGCCGTACTACGGGTTAAGCAACGGATTTTTTGTGAGCGGGTGGCAATCCGGTTTCATTTCCGATAGCTGAGTGCCGGGTGCACGGGGCATGGCACAATGGGTCATTCATGTCCCGCATGCAACGCGCGCTGATCAGCGTGACCGACAAAACCGGAGTCGTGGATTTCGCCCGCTCCCTTTCCTCCCTCGGCATTGAGATTCTCTCCACGGGAGGCACGTACCGTGTTTTGAAGGACGCCGACATCGCGCCACTGCGCGAAGTGGCCGAGGTCACCGAATTTCCCGAGATGCTGGATGGCCGCGTGAAGACCATCCATCCGCGCATCGCGGGTGGAGTGCTTGCCATGCGTTCGAAGCCCGAGCACATGCGCGCCATCGCGGAACACGGCATTCCTGCCATCGATCTGGTTTGCGTCAACCTGTATGAATTCGAAAAGATCGCCGCGAAGAAAGACGCGCCGCTCGAGGAGCTGATCGAAAACATCGATATTGGCGGTCCCACCATGATTCGCGCCGCCGCCAAGAATTGGCAGGACGTAGCGGTGGTGACTTCGCCAGCGGACTACGCGGCCATCGTGGAGGAATTGAAAGCGGGCGGCGGCTCGCTGGCCGAAGCGACGCACTGGCGTCTGGCCAAGCAGGCCTTCGCCACGACCGCGGCGTACGACCGTGCGGTGACGAACCGGTTGGCGGAGATTCCGCCTACGGGCGACGTGCTGCCCGCGACGCTCGATATTCGCGCTCCGCGCGCGCTGTCCTTGCGCTATGGGGAGAATCCGCATCAATCCGCGGCGTTATACGTAAGCGGCGCGGTGGGGATCGCGGGCGCAACGCAACTGCACGGCAAGGAGCTTTCCTACAACAACCTGGTGGATCTGGATGCCGCGTGGCAGCTGATCGCTGAATTCGACGCACCTGCCTCCGCGATCATCAAGCACACCAACCCGTGTGGCTGCGCGGAGGGCGCGTCTCTGGCGGAAAGCTATCGACGGGCATTTGAGGCGGACCCCATCTCCGCTTTTGGCGGCGTGCTGGCGTTCAATCGAGTGGTGGACGCGGAGACGGCCGGGGAAATCGCGAAGACATTCATCGAGGCCATTGCCGCGCCGGGCTATTCCGATGACGCTTTAGGCGTTTTGCAAGAGAAGAAAAATCTACGATTGCTCAAGGTGCGCGGCGGGCCTGCAGACGTGATGGTGAAGTCGATCAGCGGAGGGTTTCTGGCGCAGACTCCCGACGCGCATCGCTTGGCGCGAGCGGAAGCGCAGGTGAAATCCAAACGGGCGCCTACCGAAGAGGAGTGGGCCGCGCTCGAATTCGGCTGGAAAGTCTGCAAGCACGTGAAGAGCAATGCCATCGTGTACGCGCGCGCCGGGCAATTGATCTCCGCGGGCGCCGGCCAAATGAGCCGCGTAGATTCCGTGAAGGTGGGGGCGATGAAAGCCGTGCTGCCGTTAACGGGTTCCGTACTGGCCTCCGACGCGTTCTTCCCGTTCCCCGATGGCATCGAGGAAGCCGCTAAGCATGGTATTACTGCGGTAATTCAGCCCGGAGGTTCCCTAAAGGACGCCGAAGCCATCGCCGCAGCCGACCGCTTGGGCCTGGCGATGGTGGCTACGGGCGTGCGGCACTTCCGCCACTAGACGCTATACTGAAGGTCTCCCCCGAGCGGTACACGTATGGCCAATCCGTTCGTCCACCTGCACTGCCACACCGATTATTCCCTGCTCGACGGGGCGTGCGAGATTTCGCAGCTCATGAAGATCGCCGCGGAGCAGAAGATGCCCGCCGTGGCCATGACCGATCACGGCAATTTATTCGGCGCGGTGGAGTTTTATAACCACGCCAAGGCCAACGGCGTTCATCCGGTGATCGGGTGCGAGGTTTACGTCGCCCAGCAGGGGCACAAGAACAAGAGCGATTCGAACCGCTACAACCACCTGGTGCTGCTGTGCGAAAACCAGGAAGGCTATCGCAATCTGATCCAGCTTGTATCAACGGGCTATCTGGACGGGTTCTACTACAAGCCGCGCATCGATAAAGAACTGCTGGCGAAGCATTCCAAGGGTTTGATCGCGCTTTCGGCGTGCCTGCGCGGGGATATTAACGAAACGCTCTTGCAGGACCGCTATGAAGACGCCCGCCGGATCGCCTACGAATACACGGACGTCTTCGGTAAAAGCAATTTCTTCCTGGAGCTGCAAGACCACGGCCTGGAGCAGGACGAAAAGGTGATGCCGCTGGTGCACCGCCTGGCGGGCGATACGGGCATCCCTTTGGTGGTCACCAACGATTCGCATTATCTGCGCGAATCCGATGCGCGGGCGCATGAAATTCTGTTGTGTATCCAGACGGGCAAGTCCATGTCCGACCTAAATCGGATGCGCTTCGAAAAAAACGCCTTCTTCCTCAAAACACGGGAAGAGATGATGGCGCTGTTCGGCGAAGTGGAGCATGCGCTGGACCGCACCTATGACATCGCGCAGCGCTGCCAGTTGAAGCTCGAACAGGTGAAAGAACCGTTCCCGAAATTCCCGATTCCGGCGGAGCATACAGCCGACAGCTACTTCGAATACGTCGCCCGGCAGGGCTTTGAAAAACGCCGCGTGCGGTTGGAAGCGCTGGCCGCACAGGGTCATCTGAAGCATCACCTTGCCGAATACGCCGAGCGGCTGGACCGCGAAATCAAGACCATTCAGGAAATGAAGTTCTCGGGTTACTTCCTGATCGTGTGGGACTTCATCCGCTACGCCAAGCAAGCCGGGATTCCAGTGGGTCCGGGGCGCGGATCGGCGGCTGGCAGTCTGGTCAGCTACTCCATGGAGATCACGGACATTGATCCGCTGGCTTATGGACTTCTGTTCGAGCGCTTTTTGAACATTGAGCGCATTTCGATGCCGGATATCGACATCGATTTTTGCACGCGCGGACGGGGCGACGTGATCAAGTACGTCACCGAAAAATACGGGCGCGAGCAGGTGGCACAGATCATCACCTTCGGGACGCTGGGCGCGCGCGCGGCCATCAAAGATGTAGGCCGCGTGCTCGATATGGGCTTCGGCGAAGTGGAGCGCATTACCAAGCTGATTCCCACGATGCCGCTGAACATCAAGCTCAAGCATGCTCGCAAGCTAGAGCCGCAGATCGACGAGCTCGCCGCGCGCGAGCCGAAGTTCGCCGAAGTGCTGGAGGTGGCCGAGCGCCTGGAAGGCATGGCGCGCAACGCCAGTGTACACGCCGCAGGCGTGGTCATTTCGCCGCTTCCGCTCAAGGATCTGGTCCCGCTCTATAAGACAAACAAAGACGAAATTGTCACGCAGTATGACATGACGGGCCTGGAAAAACTGGGCCTGCTCAAGATGGATTTCCTGGGGCTGACCACGCTGACCATCATCGCGGACGCGCTGAAGCTCATCGAGCGATACCGCGGCGTGAAGCTGCGCGTGGAAGACCTTCCGATGGACGATCCGAAGACTTACGAATCCATCTTCAGCAAGGCTTACACCAGCGGCGTGTTTCAGTTTGAATCGGCCGGTATGCGCGATATTTTGCGGCGCTATCAGCCGGATCGCGTGGAAGACCTGATCGCCTTGAACGCGCTCTACCGTCCGGGTCCGATGGACATGATCGACGACTTTATCGACCGCAAACACGGCCGCAAAGAAGTGATCTACGATGTGCCGGAGATGAAGGAAATCCTGCAAGAGACCTACGGCGTGATGGTCTACCAGGAACAGGTGATGCAGATCTCCAACAGCATCGCCGGATATTCGCTGGGCGACGCGGACTTGCTGCGGCGCGCGATGGGCAAGAAAAAAGTGGAAGAGATGGCTCTGCACCGCGAGCGCTTCGTCGCGGGCGCGAAAGCCAAGGGCCACCCGGCGCGCAAAGCCGAAAAGATCTTCGATCAGATGGAGAAGTTCGCGCTTTACGGCTTCAATAAATCACACTCGGCGGCATACGCCTATCTAGCGTTCGTCACGGCGTATTTGAAAGCGCACTTTCCAACTGAATTCATGTCCGCTCTGCTGACGTCGGAAACCGGCAACACCGCCAAGGTGGTGAAGTACATCAGCGAGTGCCGCGACATGGGCCTGCGAGTTCTGCCGCCCGACGTGAACACTTCGGATTTCCACTTCACGCCGGATGCCGATAGCATCCGCTTCGGCCTGGGCGCGATCAAGAATGTGGGCGCGAATGCGGTGGAATCCATCTCCAAGGCGCGCGCGGAGCACGGGGCGTTCGGATCGCTGTTCGATTTCTGCGAACGCGTGGACCTGGGTGCGGTCAACCGGCGCATGATCGAGAGCTTCATCAAAGCGGGAGCCATGGACGCGCTCGAAGGCACTCGCGCGCAATTGATGGCCGTGATCGACGCCGCGATGGAAAACGGCATGCGCGTGTCGAAAGACCGCGCAAGCGGGCAATCCGGTCTGTTCGCGTCGATGATGGCGGAGCAGCCCGCGGCCGAACATCCTTTGCCCAAAGTTCCGGATTGGACCTCGCGGGAGAAACTTGCCGGGGAAAAGGAACTCCTCGGGTTTTACATTACAGGCCACCCGCTGGATGAATATGCCGAAAAGGCCAAGCAGCTTGCCACGCATACCACGTCCGGCCTGGAGGGTTTGCCCAAGCACACGGAAGTCGCCCTGTGCGGAATCCTGAACGGCGTGCAGCGGAAGCGTACCAAGGAAGGCAAGCCGTGGGCCGCCATGCAGATCGAGGATCTGGAAGGTTCCGTGGAAGCGATGGTGTTCTCCACCCAGTTCGAGCGGCTCAATGCGGCGCTGAATGAGGAAAAAGCCGTGCTGGTGCGTGGACTGGTGCTGCCGGAGGAGAACGCCCCGCCCAAGATTTCCGTACAAGAGATCGTCCCGTTGGAAAACGCGCGCGTGAATTTGCCTTCGCTGATTTCCATTCGCGTGCCGATGGCCACCAACGGGGGACCGGCGCTGAACCGCGCCGACGCCCTCCAGACACTTTTCCAGACGAAGCCCGGCGAAACCGAGGTTCGCCTGCGGCTTGAGAAACCGAAGGACTTCTCGGTTATCCTGGATGTTGCGGCAAGAGTCCGCCCGGATAAGGAGTTCTGCGCCGAGGTAGCCCGCATCTGCGGGGCCGAAGCGCTGGAAATCCTGGCCGGCTAACCGCACGAACACACATGGCCGATTCGCCAGCCCCCGCGCCAATACCTGCTCCTACGCCCACGCCTGTCGTGTCCAACCCCAGTTGGGATCGCGTGCAGGTCGCGCGGCACCCCAAACGCCCGCACGCCATCGACTATATCCAGCGCCTGTTCACGGAGTTCCACGAGTTGCACGGTGACCGGCGGTACGCCGACGACAAAGCGATCATCGCCGGCCTGGGGTGGTTTGAAGAAAAGCCGGTGATGGTCATCGCGCAGGAAAAAGGGCGCGATACCAAGCAGAAGCTGATGCGCAACTGGGGCATGCCGAAGCCCGAAGGCTATCGCAAGGCCATGCGTCTGATGGAACTTGCCGCCAAGTTTGGGCGGCCGGTGATTACTTTGCTCGATACCATGGGCGCTTACCCGGGCATGGACGCCGAAGAGCGCGGGCAAGCGGAGGCCATCGCCTACAATCTGCGTGAGATGTCGCGGCTGAGCGTGCCGGTGATCTGCGTGGTGATTGGCGAAGGGGGCAGCGGCGGCGCATTAGGCATGGCGGTGGGCAACCGGATTTACATGATGGAAAACGCCTGGTACAGCGTGATTTCTCCGGAAAGTTGCGCGGCCATCATCTACCGGGATGCGGCGCGGGCGCCAGAAGCGGCGGCGGCGCTGAAGATCACGGCCACCGACATGAAAGGGCTCGGCCTGATCGACGAAATTATTCCCGAGCCCGGCGAGGGAGCCCACACCGATCCAGACGCCTCCGCTGAGGCTGTCAGGGCCGTGCTGCGCAGCGGGTTGGCCGAACTCACCGCCATGACGCCACGGCAGCTGATCGACGACCGTTACGATAAGTTCCGCCGCATGGGGTCGTTTTTCTCCGAAGGTTCGTAGATGAAGAAACCCATCGTGGTGGGAATTTTGATCGTCGCGGTGATCCTGGGCGTAATTGTGTACTCTTCTCTGAATCTCGCGCGTTACCGCGTGGAGGTCTGCGTCGCGTATAACGGATTGAGCAACTGCCGCACGGCGTCAGGGGAGACCGAGGACAATGCGATGCGCTCAGCCAAATCCAATGCCTGTGCGGCGATTGCGTCGGGGGTGACGGGTACTATCGGGTGCGAGGGGGCGACGCCCACCCGGGTGACTTGGTTGAAGAAATAAATTGGAGTGTTACGCCGCTTTGGCCACTTTGCCATTCTTCAGGCAGGAAGTGCACACCCGGATACGCTTTGGGGAGCCGTTCACCACGGCATGAACCTTCTGTAGATTCAGGTTCCAGCGCCGCTTCGTTACGTTGTGGGCGTGGCTCACCTTATTGCCGAACCGTGGGCCGCGGGCACAAACATCACACACCTTCGCCATCTGGGACACTCCTCGTTGCGTAATCTTCGACCAGTTTACCATATTGGCCTGAGCGGTGGGATAATCGTCTCAAAGTGGCCACTCGGAAGAATTTGGAAGAGAAGACCGAAACCAGTACGGCTGTTTCCGACCTGGCCGGTGCAACTCAGCGCGCGGGTCTGGCGATTCGGGAACTGCAAACCCGGCTGACAGGGCGCGCGACTGCGGAGCCAGCCTCTGAAGAGGATCTGGAGAAGCAACTCCAGCACTATTTCAACCGTAACGCCACTGCCGAGAACAATGCGGAGTCCAGCGTTGTCAAGGTCTTGCGAGATAAGGTAGTCGACGGCGTTGTGGATCGTATTCTACGGGAATGGCAACATCCCGGGGGGAATGACGAGTCCGCACTTCAGCGCGAAGTGATGGACCGGCTGATTGACCGCATTTTGAATCAAATGGCAAGCGGTTCGCGCTAACGAGCTGCGCGGTTCATAGGAGATCCGTCGAAAATCCGGAAGGCTCCGCCCTTGAATTCAATCTGCTTTACGCCGCCATGGGGGCCGACGGAGCCGATTGATTTCCCGTCGAGCCGGATTTCTATACCGCCCGCATTGCCCACACGCAGGGTCGCGGCAGTCTCCAGTTGGACCGAGCGAGGGCTGCCGGGAACCAACAACTGCGCCAGCAACCTATTCCCGTTGGCATCGTTGAGGGCGACCCACGTCGGCTCGGTGGCCGACAGGTCCAGATGCATGGACGGACCAGATTCGGGGGCGGCCGCGCGTGGTGCGGGTGTCTGGGCGTTGACGGGTTGAGGGGCAGACTGCGCAGAAACAGCAGCTTTGGCAACAGGTGTCGAGGCTGGGATAGCGGGCGTTGGCTGTGCCTCAACCGGCGCGGGCGCCAGCGGCGGGTTTTGCGAGGTCCTCACTGGCGCGGCAGTCGCTGTCGTGGATGACGGCTGCATCCAAACCCACACTGAGGCGATCAGAACACCGAGCACGCAACCAACGGCCAGAGCCGGACCCGGACGACGCAACCACGGCGTGGATCCAATCGGGTCGACCTCGAATGAAGGCGCGGGCAAAGCGGCCACTTGAGGCAACCGTTCGATCTGCTGCGCGGCCTGATTACAAAAATTCTCGACGGCGGTGAGCAGATGGCGGAAGCTTTCTTCCGCGGTAACGGTGCGGGTGCGCATGTCTTCCAATATTTCCGAATGGCGCTGCACGGTGGTTTCCACGTTGGCCAATCGCGTGGAAAGTCCCGTTTCCATGTCGCGCACGTAGTCGGCCCATTTGGCATGTTCCAGACCGCGATCACGGCGCTCTCCGAAAAGCCTCGCGGCGAGCGCCGGGTCCCGTACCGTGGGCAAGTGCGATTCGCGGGGCACTTCTTCTCCCGCCAGTAAATCGATTTCCTCCGTCATGCGGAGGGCGTCACGGCGGGAAATGCAACGCCATTCGGTGGGTTCATCCACGCTCTTCATTTCTCCGGCCATAACCTCTTCGGCATCCGCTTCATATAACCCGAAGCCCACCAGTTCTTCTTCCGCAATTGTTTCCGTGATTCGTGCAAACTGCGCGATGGTAGCGCGGCGCAAGGAAGTGGTGCCCGCAAATCCGGCGTGAAACGCTTCCACTTGGGATCGCGTAACGGGGCCCACGTACTCGGCAGTGAAGTTCAATGTATCACGGTCGAAATCCACGCCGAGCCATTCGCCGCTGTGTGACGGTATACCTGCGTCTTCGCCTAGCATCTGAAAAAATTTGAGAGCGTCGTCGATAACATGAGCCAGTTTATGGAGAGGTACTCCTTGCCCTCCCCGGCTCAATTCGACGCGAACGCGCAAGCGGGCCATGACATTCTCCTATTTTCGGGTTCTATTGTTTCCAGCCGTCTTCCAGGCGCCTTGTTGGCGGCTGGGTGGTGCGCACGATGCGATGGCTCACCCCGCGATTGCCGAGCATCTGATTTAGGCGGGCGACTACTTCAAGACCGAGCCGATACTCGATGGTTTCGCCGCCGCCGGACGTTGGTTCCGGCGCGTGCTCCAAAAAACGGCCAAAGTAAGAGGCAGCTTCCTCGAATTCGCGCCTCTCCAGCGCCACCAGTACGAGGGCCTGTAGCGCGATGGGGGATTGCGGCAGAATATCCAGCAGCCGAAGCGCATAGCGATGAATACGGCTGAGATCGAAGACCTCCATACTCATGGCGATCAGATTGGAAAGCGCCTCGTCGAGCTTTGGATCGGCCGCCAGCGCGCGTTCGTAGGCGGCTTCGGCTTGATCGAAACGCCGCACCAATTGGAGCGCGGTGGCTTTGCCGAACTCGGCCCGCGCGCGAGAGGTTTGTGACCAGCATTGCTCGAAACAAGTCAAGGCTTCTTCTGTCCGATTCAGATGCAGCAGGCAAGCGCCGAGCCCCAGGCGCGCATCATCCCGATGGGACTCATATGCAAGCACGTCACGAAAAGCTCCGGCGGCGGCCTCCCACTGCTTCATGCGGTAGTGGCACAGCGCGACATTTTGTACGGCATGAATATTCGTGGATCCCGCCGCCATGGCGGCTGTGTAACTGGCGGTTGCATCCTGGATGCGCCCCAACTCAAATTGCAGATCGCCGCGCAGGTTCCAAATATCCTGAGAAGCGGGTGCCGTCACCCCAGCCAGAACATCCAGCGCCTCTTCCATCTTTCCTCGTGCCCGCAAACCGAGAGCGGCTTCAATGGGATCGGTAACGGCTGGGGCCGGGGCAATGGAGTCAAAGCGCCGATAGCGGGGTGTCATGAATAGCGCCTCAGTTCAAGTCCCCCACAACGCTCGCGAGCGATCCGGTGTACTCACCCTCAGCGCCTCCCGGAAATGAAACCCGCACGGACTGCACGGATGGCAGCCCTTCCTGCCCGTAAAAAAAGCCTAGCCCACCGTGGGGAATACGATTGTCCTCCCAGGAATCCGCCTGACTGCCTTGCAGGTACAACTGGAAACGGTCGTGATCACCCTCCAGGCGAACTTTGATCTGGGACGCGCTACCGATCAAAGGGATCAATTTGCGTGCGGGGGGTCCCTCGATTCCGTCGATCACGGCGAACCGTTCGGCGATGAGCGCGGTAAACACCGTCGCAGGCACTCGGCTGATCCGCGTCGCGTAATAGGTGTCTCCGCCTGTGACGCGATACATCACTGCCACCGCGCGCTCGTCGGGCTTCCAGTCGAATTCCAAACGCTCGGAGGTTGGCTGTGTGGCGGGCCGGTAAAGCAGCATCTGCCGGCCGAGAGGCATCGATGGTCCCGCAGATCCCCGCTGGCGCGTCCACTGTCCCACTGGCTCCATGGAGGTAACCCACAACCATGTGCCTAGGCCGGCCAGCGCCGCTCCCACTATGTAAACCCTCACTTGCGGCTCAATCGCGCGCAACGCGAGACCGAATCCCCTGAACACCCACGCAATGCCGCCTAGGATCAAAGCGGGGAGACGATCCATCAAAGGCTCTGCAGGCTGGGATGTTGTCACAGGCCTCGTCTCCTCCGCGGAGTGGCCTGCCGGAAACGACAGCATTCCCAAGCGGGTTAGGCCTTCGCCCCCTGCGGTTTGTGGAACGGGCGGCGCGGTCGTCGAAGGCCGGCTCATTTTGGGAACCACCATCTCCCAATGCGCGGTGGAGCGTGCATGCGTTTCGGCGTCTTCCAAATCGCCAGCAGTAATGGCGGCTGGAACCGTGGCGGGTAGTGCTTCTTGCCCAGCGATGGTGGGCGCCGAGTAGGTTATGGGCGTGCGCGGAGCCGTAAACTGTTCAAAACGGTTAAACGGTGCGGCGAGGCACGACCAAGTTACCGGAAATTGAAATCGAACCGGCCAATGTTCACTAGGCGTAGTCGGAAAAGGGTTAGGTTGGGACATCGCGCCCGAAACACCGGAGCTTGACTATTTATACACAAGATATTGTGTAGTGTCAATCTACATACTAGAAGCGCGAGGCGTTTGAGACCTAGCATCGAGTTGTTGTTCCAAAAGGCGTTCACGGGTGTGGTCGGCAAGCATGCAATAGTGTCCGACCAGACGGGATTTGTGGTCATGTACAGCGACCAGCAGTACGTTCAGGTAGGCGTGCGTTCCGTCGGCGCGGTTGCCGCGGGCCGAAACGGAGATTTTGCCCATCAACAGCATCTTGGTATAGGCTTCTTCCAAGATCGCGCGGTCTGAAGCTTCGAACAGATCGTACCAGGTACGGCCGTTCAATTCCCTGGGGGCGAAGAGTAGCATGGTGGCCAAAGACTCATTGACGCTTCTGACGGCCCCGTCCGCGCGTACCCAAGCCACCCCGCTTTGCACGTGGTCAATGACCACGGACTTTGAGTACAGTTCGTCACTGAGAGGAATGAACTTTTTTTTCTCGCGGCGGAACGCGATCCCAAGGAGGGTGGAAAGTCCCAGCATGTAGAGCCAGAGTTCGGGACTCTGAAATGTGAGCTTGTCTGCACCAGCTTCGAGCATGGGAATACTATCGACGGAAACACCTGTGCGATTTAGGCACGTGCATAGGCCGAGGAGTACTTAGAGGGGTATTTATAGGCCCCACTGGCTGCAAGTGCGTGCAAAAAAGCCGTCCGTCATGCCTGCGATATAGTCACATACCTGGCGATGCAGGGGCTGTGCGGCGGACTCCTCCCGGTAAGTGGCGGGCAGGCGCTCGGGATGTTCAAGCAGAGATTCGAACAGGCGCTGCATCTGCAACGAGGAGCGCTGGCGGCCCTGCGTGAGCTGAGGGGACTCGTAAACTTGACTGCGGAGAAAGGACTTAAGTTGGGCTGCGCCTTCCTTGGCGGCGCTCGTAAATTGCACTAAACGCAGGGGATATTCGCGAACGGCATCCACATCGCGAAGCCCGCCCGCGGCACGGAGCGTTTCTTCTAGAAGGCCGGACACGAGCCAGTCAATCAAACCGCGCACAACTTCATGCATACGGACCCGCTCCGGGGCTCCCGG
Organism: uncultured Acidobacteriota bacterium; assembly: GCA_902826605.1. GTDB lineage: Bacteria > Acidobacteriota > Terriglobia > Bryobacterales > Bryobacteraceae > Palsa-187. The sequence continues at coordinate 39,381 of CADEFM010000015.1, read as the reverse complement.
AAACTGCATGGAGACCGCTTCGTCCAATTCCCTGAACTTATCGGAGGAAGAGGCGGCTTGTTCCATCGTAATTAAGCCAGCGTGGTAAGCGTCGTCGAGGTCCGCGGTGTCATAAGCAATTTCGTCACATAGGTCAATTAACTGCGCTTCGAGCGGCGGCCGAAGACCTGGCAGGTATTCCTCGAGGCCGGGAATTTCCCCGGGACCGAAGTCGCGGGAATGCTTGGCCATGCCCTCCCGCACCTCGAAGGTCAGGTTCAAACCGGGGAAACGAGGGTAACGGTTCTCAAACGTTTCCACTATGCGAAGGGCGTGCAAGTTGTGATCGAAGCGTTCGCCGAACCGGCGCATCACTCGGTCCAGAATTTCTTCACCCGCATGGCCGAACGGAGGATGCCCGATATCGTGCGCCAGCGCGAGCGCTTCCGTGAGGTCTTCGTCCAGTCCCAGCACACTGGCCATGGTGCGCGCGATCTGAGAAACCTCAATGGTGTGCGTCAGCCGGTTGCGGAAATGATCCGACAATCCGGCGGCAAAAACCTGCGTCTTATTTTCCAGACGCCGGAACGCCCGCGCATGCACCACGCGGTCGCGATCGCGTTGGAAAGGATTGCGGTAAGGATGGGCAAGTTCAGGATAACGGCGGCCGCGGCCCTGCTCAACCGGAAAACGTAAGTGCGCGAGTGGAGTTGCGTGAAGCACCTTCACACAGCTACTTCTTCGAGTCGACCGGTTTTGGAGGCGCTTCGGCCGGGAGTCTCTTTATATCATCGGGCAGTGCCAGAAACACTGATGCCGCGGCGCTACTCACCGGAGTGCGCTCGGAGATACGCAGTGGTTCGACGATTTTCTTGGCTTCCATCGGGTTGGTCTTGACGAGCACCTGCGCCAAAGCGATAGAGGCCTGTTCTTTGGAAACGGTAGTAGTAGGATTCGCAACTGCCGCGCGTAACAGTTTTTCTGCCTCGGCATTCTTGCCTTGCGCAGCGTACACTTTAGCCAAACCCAGACGCGCGAGAGCCGCGTATGCTTCAGGCGCGTTATCGGCCGCTTCCTTATAACGTTTCTCCGCTTCCGCAAGATTGCCCTTATCCGCCGCCATACCCGCCAAGTGCATTGACGCGATGGCGCCTTCCTGTTTGCCGGAATATTTCGCTGCGAGATCGCTGTATGCCTTGGCGACCGCCTTGTCTTTTTCGTCCTGCGTTCCAAAGTTCAGTACCCCGCCGGCCTGAGCAGTGGGGCCTACGGTAGCGTCACCAGTACGAAGGGCTTGTGCCAGCGCTTCTTGACGGGCCGTGGCCTGCGAATTGGAATACACATAGAAGCCCACGGCCGCCAAAATCACAAGGAGTGCGAGCCCGCCCAATCGGATGACCTTGTCGCGGTGGAGCGAGGCCCAGGTGAAGATGTCAAAGACTTCCTCGGCGAACTTGTCGTGCTTCAGATCCTTGCGGGTCATCTTGTCCATAGTGCTTGTACCTCGGGAAGTTCAGCGGAATTGCTTGGGAAGCGGCGCTTTTTAAAGTCTAGCACGCGGTGTTTCCGCGCTAGCGGCGTTCAGTTCATCGAGGACGTTGCGTGCCAAATTGGGTTCGCCCGGAATATTTGGTCCGCGCATGGCACGTACTTCCATAAACCGTGCATGCAGGTTGAAAGCCTCCGCGATTCCGATTTGCAGCCGAAGGTTTTGAATTTCTTCGCCCAGGGCTAGCAACTCAGCTGCTTCTGTGCTCGCCAGGCGCTGCGTCAATGCGGGAGAGGCTTGGCTAAGAGCTCCCGAGTTTTGACCGAAGAGCCCCCATACCCCTGCGGCGCAGCGACGCAAGGCGTTCAAGAACTTGCGCTCGAACTCCCGTTCAAGCTCGCGGAGCTTCGCCCCCTGCTTAGTTCGTCTTGAATGGCGACTCATTGTATCTCCGCGCTACGGTTTGGTGAGATCGTATTCCACGGGTCGAGTGGCTCTGCTCCTCGCCCACTGCCCGGCATGGAGATTCCGTGCTAATCGATTCGGAATATGCCACGGACTTCCGCCTTCTGGCCGCTGATCTTGTCCTCTGTGGTGACCACTAGCGTGTAGACGCCTTTGGGAACGTTCGGGTCGAGGTTCAGGCTCACGGCTCCGGGAACATATCTCTGGGGATAAAACGATTCGTTCGAATCAGCCGCGGCGGTGGGCTGAGCGAACACCTGCTCGCCCGATTCGCGCAAGACCGCCAGGCCGTATTCCACCGAATAGCGGTTCTTATCGCCGAACTTATAACCGGTGATGTCGAAGCGCGCCCACATGGTTTCTCCCGGATGATAGACCGCGGGATCGAGCGGCGGACCGTCTTCTTCCGTTTTGAGGAAATGTAGATTGCGCGGAGCCAGGGAGTCGCTAGGCTCCACAACATGACCACGCACCTGGAATTCCAGCTGAGCGTGAAGTTCTTCGCCGCCCACCTCATCCTTCACCGTGACATCGATCTTGTAAGCGCCCCCAGCCGCATACGGAGGAACAGGAAAGCTGTGCAGGAATTTGGGGAACCAGTTCTTATCCTGATCGAAGACCTGTTCTGCAATGCGGCCCGAGGCATCCGCCAACAGAGCGACTCCCGTTGGGTCCGTGACGCGGATCTTCCACGAGAGCGCTGCGGACCGCTGCTCGTTTTTTTCCGGAGTGAGCTTAAAACCCGTAACACGGCAGCTGAAAAATACGGTTTCTCCCGGAAGGAAAGCGTGCGTGGGGGCCATCAGAGGGCCATCTTCGAACTGATGCAGCGCGAGGCGTTCCACGGCCAACGCCGCGTGGGAGGATGTCGCAACGATAAGCAGTCCGGCCAGTACGGAAAATTGCTTCACCGTTCGCCTGGAACCGGCGAAGGCACGCCGGAATCCGTTTCCATGTGTAAGGGAATCTCCACCCATACAAACTTCTCGGCTCCTGTCTCACCGCCATCGGTGAGACGCAGGCGATAAGAGGTTAGGGGTACATCGAAAACCAGATTGCCCTGCCGAGTTTCGGACCCTTGAAAGTTGCGCAGCAGTCCGAACCAGTTTTCGACTCCCGGCGCTTCCTCAATTTCACGATACTCCTTGCCACCCGGACCTTCCAGCGTTGCGAAAGGAAGGGAGACGTCGCGGCTGCCTCCATTGTTGGCGGAGAGCGTAATCACTAAAAACCGGTTCTTCGGCGTCCGGATGCTAATCGATTCCCCCAATTGCCCGCGCCACGCCGCTTGCACAACGTTATAGGTCATTGCGCCCGCAGTAACTTTTTCACCCATCTGGAAATTAATCTGAGCCGAATTCTGGCGCTGGCAAGCGGCGAGCGCGAGCAACGCCAATAGCACCGATAAGATCCAGCCGCGCGATAATGATTCGAGTGGAATCAGCGTTCGCATGTTAATCCCACAATGTAACGATATTCGTAGACGAAGGCAAATGCCAGGGCTTGCGTGCGTTGCTCTGCTCTTGATTTCCGTTCTTCTTCCGGTCCGCGCGTTTCAATCTGGGCACCCTGTCACGGGCCGGCGCTTCGCGAATGTCATGGGCATGGGCGGCGCGGACTGGCTGGTGCGGCCAGAGCGAGAGACGGAGGAGAACGTGGAAGGCGCGCTGGACGCAATCGGCATTCCAGCCGGGTCCACGGTGGCTGAAGTCGGCGCGGGAGTGGGTTACGTGGCGCTGAAGATGTCGAATCGGGTTGGACCCAATGGCAAGGTCTTCGCCAACGACATCCAACAACCCATGCTGATGCGCTTGAGGGAAACCACCACGCATCTAGGCATTCCCAATGTCATCACCGTATTGGGGGAACCCGACAATCCCAAGCTCCCCGAGAACAGCATGGATTTGATCATCCTGGTAGATGTGTATCACGAGTTCTCCCAGCCTCAGAAGATGCTGCGAGGAATTCGCTCCGCACTGAAGCCGGATGGGCGGCTAGTGCTGTTGGAATACCGCAAGGAAGATCCTTTCGTGCCGATTTTAGCCGAGCACAAGATGAGTATCGCCGAAGTGAAGGCAGAGCTCGAGCCCGAAGGCTTTCGGCTGACCCAAACCATCGAAACGCTGCCCAGACAGCACATACTGATCTTCAAACGTGCGGTGAACTAGTTCGGACTTCAATGGACGCGCCTGCGGAAAGTCCGGTGCGGAGCCTGTATCACCGCTAAACCCGTGGAAGCGACTACGCGCGGGACATAGCGTTGACCAATACGCCCTGTGGCCCGCCATTCGTCGGTTTCGTGCACGAACCTTTGAAGCACGGCGTTATAATTGGCGAAATGCTGCAGAAGGGAATCCAAGCGAGTGGGGTACTGTTAGCGATAGCGCTGATGGGCTGCGCGAAACGACCCGAAAAGGTGGTGGTTCCCGAGGTCTTCCGCGTGAAGTTCGAAACCACGGCGGGCGATTTTATCGTGGAGGCCGACCGCGGGTGGGCGCCTCGCGGAGTGAACCGCTTTCATGAATTGGTCCGTATGGGCTATTTCACCGAGGGACGCTTTTTCCGGGTAGTAGCGGGGTTTATCGCGCAGTTCGGGGTGCATCGAGACTACGACATTCATGCCAAGTGGCGCGAGTACTTCATCCTAGACGATCCGGGAAAGGAGCATAACGTCCGTGCCACCCTCGCGTTCGCGCAATCCGGCCCCAACACCCGCGCGACAGAGATCTTCATCAACCTGGGTGACAACAGCAAACTGCTGGACGAACAAGGGTTTGTCCCATTTGCAAAAGTGGTGGATGGCATGGACGTTGTCGACAAGATCTATTCCGGTTACGGAGAGATGCGGCCCGAGGGCAAGGAGATCGACGCTGGGCGTGTGGAGAATTCGACTAACGCTTATCTTGTTCCGCGGTTTCCGAAGATGGATTTCATCAAGCGGGCGCGCGTCCAATAAGAAAGCCCGGGTATCCGCTCGAACACCCCTTATGAGTCAGGCAATGCGCCAGTAGGTTTCAATCTTCGGCGGTTCGCTAAGCATGGCGTTTGAGGCCGTGAGAAAAGTTTGCACGTGGCTCGAAGCCAGATGCCGGTCCAGGTGTTGCTTCGACGTCCAGTTTTCATAGAACGCGAACTGCCCGGGCGACTCGGTGTGCTGGTGAAGGTCATACTTCAAGCAGCCGTCTTCCTTACGCGTAGGTTCGATCAGCGCTAGCAGCGCAGCATGCAAATCGTGTTCCTTACCGGGTTTCGCCTGCATCAAGGCGACCACGGTGAATAATTCCGCCATGGGATCGATCATCGCACAGTGAGCCGGCTACTTGAGCCGATTCCGCGGTGAGCGCAGGTGAATATCGCCACCGGCAAGGACCAGCGCCGGATGAAAATACGGGTCCGGCATCTCCAAAACATCGCACCACAGCCTGCTGAACAGGGCCAACTCTTCTGGACGCACCCTGGGATTACGAGATTGCGATTCTTCATGGGTCAATCTTGCATCGGCCTCCAATATTATTCGATACCCCAGCTTGCGTGCCCGTAGGCACAAATCAGTATCGTTATAGTTGACGGGGAAGCGCGGGTCGAAGCCGCCCAGTTCGTCCCACACGTCCCGGCGGATGGCCATGCATGCTCCGGTGACCGCGGTCACTTCACGCGTCATTTGCAGCCACGGCCACAGAGGCGATTGGTTCAGAAGGCGCCCGATGTGCGTAGGGCCCAGCTGGCCACCAACCACGACGCCCGCGTGCTGAATTTTTCCCGAAGGATAGAGCAGCAATGCGCCCACAACGCCTACATCGGGCTGAGCGAAATGTGCAGCCATCCGGCCGAGCCAATCTGGCGCGAGGGGGAATACATCGTCATTCAAAAAGACGATGGCGGAACCGGCGGCATTCTGCACGCCTTGCCTATTCATGAATCCGAAATGAAAGGCGCCCTGGTAAGAAATCGCGCGCGCGCCCGATGCCGTAGCGGCTTGCGAGACCGGGCCGCCGGCGTGCGGCTCATGTGCGATCACGATGACTTCGGTGCGGGTGTTTAGTGTAGGCTTCAAGGAAGCCAGGCACCGCTTCAGCAACTCGCCAGAACGGGAGCAGATGACGATGGAGACGGCTATCGCGGGCTGGCCGGGCGGTGGGCCAGCCGTTCCGAAAGGCAATTGTGGACCCCGTCTGTGCCAGAGCACTCGCGCCGCCCGCACCACGGCTCCCGGTTGCTTGCTTAAGGCTATGGCCACTCGATGCAGGAACGCTGGACCAGCCACGCCGGTCCAATCGATATTTCTTAACACCTTAGTACGAGCCAGGAAACAATCGCCGAAGTACGGAGTTCGATCGAGAAGGGCGGGTGAAAACGCCGGCGTAAACCGAGGCGAGTACCGTTGGCCTTGCGCATCAATGTGGTCCCAATCGCTGTAGACCATGTTGGCGTCTGCATCCGCGGCGGAAATCCATGCCCCTATCGCGGCCGGTTCCAGCTCCGCGCCACGGGGAAGAAACAGAGTGAACTCTCCGCAGCATTCTCTCACCGTCGATTCAAGCTTATCCGGCGGGCAATTGCGCACTTCGAGGGAGGGATAGGCTTGGGAAGCAGCCAGAGCCTGGGCATCCGGGCTGCCATTCTCGTCATCGATCACGACGATACTGACGAGCACCGGCGGCAACCCGGGGAGCTCGCGCTCTCCCTGTTTCTCGATCATATCCATCAGCTTGGTTTCTTCTATCCATTCTGAATACGGGAGAGGCGCACGGCCGGTCGGAAACCGAACGGAACGAAGACATCGTTGAAACCACGGAGGGGATTCCCGCAGGCGACCTTCCAGCCAGCAAAAAATTCGGGGAACGATGCTCCGCTCCACACGCGACGAACGGTGAGAGAGCCGATCCCCATGCCGGGGAACAGCTCGAAGATCCCGAAGGAGGTCTTCGTTGTTTTCCGCTGTAGCGGCCGCATTCGTCGGCTGGGGATCGGGCGCGGGCACTCCCGCAGCGGGAAGACTACGATCGTCCATGGTTGAAAAGCGTCGTGGGCCGAGTGTTCGGCGCTCGGCTGGGCGCACGCCTCCATCCTTCCACGAACGTCGCGGGAGGCATCGACAAATAATAGCGTATCGAGGTCGCCTGACCGGCGACGGCGGTGATCGCGGAGACAGTGGTTGAGAAACGGGTATTCACAGGTTGTTCACAGGAGCGGCGCTGCTCCTGCGGCGCTTCCATTCGAACAGGACCACTCCCGCCGCGACACTCACATTGAGCGAGGCCACTCCTGCCGCCGACTCTCCTGCCATGGGAATTCGCACCAGAAAGTCGCACCGTTTTGCGGTGTGTTCGTGCAGGCCGTGGCCTTCCGCGCCGAGCACGAGGGCGGTAGGAGGAGTGAACTCCACCGCGTCGTAACTCTGTTGGCCACGCTCATCGAGGCCATAGATCCAATAGCCGCGGTTCTTCAGATCGTCCAAGGCACGGTTGATGTTCACCACGCGCACTACGGGCAGGTAGGCGGTTGCGCCGGCCGACACGCGCGCTACCGTTTCCGTAAGTCCCACCGCGCGGCGTTCCGGGATCACCACGGCGGCTGCCCCGGCGGCATGCGCCGTGCGAATGATGGCGCCAAGGTTGTGGGGGTCTTCCACGCCGTCCAGCAAGACGTGCAGTCCGCCCGCCGCTGCGGTGTCTTCAAGCGATGCATATGTCTCAGCAGCGCCAATGGCCACCACACCCTGATGTTGCGCGCCGTTAACCGCCCGGTCCAACTGCTCCCGGGCCTCAAATCGTACGGCAACGCCGCGCTCTTTGCATAGCGCAATGATCTCCTGTAGTCGCGGGCCGCCGGCCCCTTTCGCGATAAGAACTCGATCTAGCGGTCGTCCGGCGCGAAGCGCTTCTCGGACGGGATGGATTCCTGCAAGCGGGGACACTATGATAAGGGTACGTCATGCGTGTGCGGGAAGAAATGCGGGATAGGAAGAGTTCCCCGGAAATTTTCGCCCTTGAAACCGCGGAGATACCCAATAAGCTCTACTTTCGAATAGGAGAAGTTGCCCGTCTGGCGGGCGTCAAGCCGTACGTAGTACGTTTCTGGGAGACGGAGTTCCCTGCATTGGGCCCAAAGAAGGCCGGCAATGGCCAGCGCTTGTTCCGCCGCAAGGATGTCGAACTCGTGCTTGAGATTAAGCGCCTGCTCTATGAGAAGCGCTATACCATTGAGGGTGCGCGCAAGTTTATGGAATCCTTGACGAGGCCGGTACCCGCCCGAGCTCCTGCAAAACAGATGAAAACCAAGAAAGTGCAGGGCGATCTTTTTGCGGCCGAGGAAGCGCGAGATTTGTCGCCACTGCTCGAAGACTTCCGGCGAGAGCTTCGCGCGATCGCCGACTTGCTAAAGTGACCCTGGCAGGGCGAGCGGGACGGACTTTAAAGCCGCAAAGCCAAACCGCTAGAATAGAAATCGCATGGTCGAAAAAGTTCGTAAGGCGGTTTTCCCCGCGGCCGGGCTCGGCACGCGCTTCTTACCGGCAACCAAGGCCCAACCCAAAGAGATGCTGGCCCTGGTGGACAAGCCCTTGATTCAGTACGGAGTAGAAGAGGCGATTCACTCCGGCGTGCACAACATTATCATCGTCACAGGGCGAGGCAAGAGCGCCATTGAAGATCACTTCGACGTCAGCTTTGAGCTGGAGCACTTGCTCGAAACGCGTAAGAAGAAAGATCTGCTAGAAACCGTTCGCTCGGTTTCCGACATGATCGATGTCGCTTATGTGCGCCAAAAGGAGGCCCTCGGACTGGGTCATGCCGTGCTGCGGGCGCGCGAACTGGTGGCCAACGAACCGTTCTCCGTGATCTTGTCGGACGACGTGATCGATGCCGAGACGCCGTGTTTGCGCCAGTTGCTGGACGTCTATGAGTTTTATCACGCGCCAGTTCTTGCATTGATGGAAGTGCCTCGCGAAAACATTTCCGCATATGGCGTGGTGGATGCCGAACCAGTCGGCCATAACGGCGGTCGTGACCGTTTGTATCGTATTCGTAATCTGGTGGAAAAACCCAAGACGGAAGACGCACCGTCGAATCTGGCGATTATTGGGCGCTACATCCTGACACCAGAAATTTTTCATTCGCTCGAAGCCATCCAGCCGGGCAGTGGCGGTGAGATCCAGCTGACCGACGGCCTCAAGCACATGTTACGCAGCCGTCCCATCTACGGATACAAGTTCGAGGGCAAACGCTATGACGCGGGCGACAAGCTGGGCTTCCTGCAAGCGACTGTCGAGTTCGCGCTGAAGCGTCACGATTTAGGTGAGGCGTTTCGCGATTATCTGAAACACCTGGCTTTATGAAATTGGAGCGAGTTGCGTCGGTCGCTTTTTTTACTGCCGCGTTGGCGCTCTTCACCGAGTTGGACAGCGCCATTCAGCGCGTCCCTTAGGCCGATTCAACCACGTGACTCCGCTTGCTGCGAAGATTCGGGACCTGATTCTTAGCGAAGGTCCGATGCAGTTCTCCCGGTTCATGGACCTGGCGCTTTACGATCCAGACTTCGGCTACTACCGGCAAAAAGTTCACGCTGGCTCCGATCCCTTTGGACGCTCCGGCGACTTCTTCACAGCCGAACAGTTGCAGCCCGTGTTCGGACGGTTGGTGGCGGCGGCGCTGGAAGAACTCACCTCCGCCATGGGGCCTCCCGGGAATCTGACCGTCGTCGAACTAGGCGCGGGCCGCGCGGAGATGGCCGACGCACTCGGGCGTTTCCGCTACGTTCCCGTTGATGTCGATCACGGAGAGATACCCGCGCGGTTTGCCGGAGCGGTATTCTCCAACGAATTCTTCGACGCCCTTCCTGTGGATGTCGCGGTGCGCGATGGAGCCTCGTGGCGCGAACAGCGAGTGGGCGTTCGCGGAGATGGTTTCGAGTTCGTTACCGGACCCTCGGTTAATGAAATTGCAAGACATTACCTAGCCCGTCACGCTCGTCCCGAACAGCAAATCGCCGAACTGCACTTTAACGGGGTTCAATGGATGCGCCGCATTGCTGAGCGGTTAGAGCATGGTTATGTTCTCACTGTTGACTACGGATACCCCGCTCGGGAAGCCACCCGCTTCCCCCGCGGCACCCTCATGAGCTACCGGAAGCATGTTGCATCGGAGGAAGTGCTGGAAGATCCGGGCCAGCGCGACATCACATCGCACGTACCCTTTTCCGTGTTGCAAGAAGCAGGCGAAGAGGCGGGATTGCAGACCGTGAGCAATGAGACAATGACGCAGTGGCTGATGCACCTAGGAGAGAGCCGCTTCGAGCAAGCCATCGCCGGCGGGCACGCTCTACAGTTGAAGACACTGCTGTATGGGATGGGAGAAACGTTTCGGGTGCTAGTGCAGCGCAAGCAGGATGGAGTTTCAGAATAGATCGATGACTCGGCGCCAAATAAAAACGGCCCCGATTGCTCGGGGCCGGTACTGATCAAAAACTCGCTATCGCGAGCCGCTTAGCTACTTCTTTTTCTTCGGAGCAGCCTTCTTCTTCGCGGCGGCTTTCTTTTTGGTTGCGTATTTCATTCGTTGATTCTCCCTTAACATCAGATTGCGCGCCACTCATGAGAGAGCGCGCTTGTGTCCCCTTTATAAGGTGGATTGAAAATAAAGTCAAGAAAAAAATGTGTGTGGGACGGGTGCTTGGCCGTTGGCTTGCAGTGGAATTGGAGACTTCCCCATGAAAAAACGTAAATGGATAGAATTGTTCTAGATGACTTGGAGATGGCCGAGTGTGTTTCGAAGCCCTGTTCATGCATGTTTGATCGTCATCGTCATGTTGTCGAGCGCGATAGCGGGTTGCGGCCGCAAGCCCGCGCGCGCGCAAACTCCGATTCCGCCCGCCCGCATAGGATCGACGGAAATCGGAGTGGCGAGCTGGTATGGGGTTCCCTACCACGGACGCCGGGCCGCGTCGGGTGAGATCTACGACATGGAGAAGTTCACCGCCGCCCACCGTCTGCTTCCATTCGAGACGTGGGTACAAGTCACGAATCTCCAAAACGGTAAACACGTCGAAGTGCGCATTACGGATCGAGGTCCTTTTGTAAAGGGACGCATCATCGATCTCTCGCGCGCCGCCGCGCGCGATATTCAAATGCTGGGACCAGGCACCGCGAAGGTGAGGATCACGGTGATTGCCGCGCCCAGCACCCAATCGTTGCCAGAATTGACGGGGGGGGATTCCGCTTTGGGAACAGGATCTGCAAATTATTCGGTGCAAGCGGGAGCCTTCGCAGCCCGCGAGCGTGCCGAGGACTTGCGCGCCCGCATGGCGGAAGTCTTCGGCGAAGCCCGCGTACTGGCTACCGATGGAACACCGCCCCTTTGGCGTGTGGTGGTGGGCCGGGCAATCCCTCTGGAGCGAGCCAACGAGCTGGCCGTCCGTGTGCGCGAAGAGACAGGGGCTGCGCGGGTAATTGAAGAACCCGTTCTTCGACCTTAGATCCGGAAAATCGGCTCTTGCGCTGCGACGTACCCCGCCGATGGGGGTATTCCTTACCCCTAATATGCCTACCCCTCTTCTCCTTACGCGGGTCTTGTAGAAAGTGTAAATCAGCCGTAGATTAATCCTTGGGTGAACACACTATATAAGGTGAATGCATGGCCAAGCACTAGGTCAGAGGGCACAATGGTAACGGCAACTGAAGAGACGCGTCACGTTCTGGTCGGCCACTCGGCCCGTACGCGCCAAGTATTGCATCTCATCGAAAAGCTGGGGCGCTGCCGCTGGCCCGCGCTATTGCTAGGCGAAACGGGAACCGGCAAAGAAGTAGTGGCGCGCAGCATCCATGGCAAAGACCCGCACGGTCCTTTTATAACGATCGATTGCTCCTCCATGGTAGGTCCCTTGATGGAAAGCGAACTGTTCGGCCATGTGAAGGGCGCCTTCACCGGCGCGGCCAACGCCAAAATAGGATTGATTGAAGCGGCCAATAATGGCACTGCGTTTTTCGACGAGATCGGTGAACTGCCGCTGGATCTTCAAGCGAAGCTCTTACGCGTGTTGCAGGAAAAAGAATTTCGCCCTGTCGGCTCGCTCACCACGCGGCGCTCGGATTTCCGCATCATCGCGGCGACCAATCGCGATCTGGCCAAGGAAGTGGAAAAAGGCACGTTCCGCCGGGATCTGTTCTTTCGGCTCAACGTGATCAACATGCGGCTTTCACCGCTGCGGGAACGCAAGGAAGACATCCCCGCTCTGATTAGTCACTTTTTGTCCCGGGTCGGCAGCCACTACAGTGTCACGGCTGAGGCGCTTGAGATCATTCTTTCCTACGACTGGCCGGGCAATATCCGGGAATTGGAAAACTGCGTGCAGCATATGGTCGCCATCAACTCTGGACCGTTGCTGCATGTCGCCGATCTTCCGTCCAATCTTCAAAATCATCTGATCCAGAAAAAAGCTCAGTATCTGATGACCGCGGCCGGAGCGCACGCGGGTCCGATGAAGGATGGTGTGAGCGCGGGAGAATTGTCAGCCCCTCCCTCTGGCACTTTCGCGCTCGCCCCTCTGCCCACGGTGGTGCCCCTGGCCGAACTGGAACGGCGCGCGATCATCAATGCACTGGAGTATACAAGGGGCGACAGAGCGGTGGCTGCCCACCTGCTTGGAATCGGCCGAACCACTTTGTATAGGAAGCTCAAAGAATATCAGATGGTCAACTGAAAAACGTGAGAACTTCGGACAGATTCGCGTACTATTCCGTGTGAATATCAAAGTCCTGTTAGTGGAGTCAGACGCTGCGGACGCCGTATTCGTCCAGGACGTTCTGACAGAGATGAGCGACGGAGACTTCTGGGTGGGATGGGCTACGTTTGAGACGATTCACGCAGCCAATTGGGAAGAAACCGTTTCCGTATTATCCAACGATACCATCGATATTGTTCTGATCGCGCCGAACCCATCGGACGCAGCGCCATTAGTACGGTTCCGAGCTTTAACGGCACTGGCTCCTGGTATTCCCATTGTGTTGTTGACGGCATCAGACGATCGCGAGGTGGCGGTTCGTTTGCTCCGGGAAGGCGCGCAGGACGTGCTGGTGAAGAGTCATCTGGATTGCGGCCCGCTTGCACGCGCCATGCGTCATGCTTTGGAGCGTCAACGTTTTGTGGCGGCCGTCCGCGCGGCGTCTATGATGGATCCTCTCACCGGGCTTGTCAATCGTGAAGCGTTCCTAATGCTGGCTCGCAGAGACCGCAGTCAGGCCGAACGCCTGGGGCAACGCTTGCTTCTCTTGGCGGTTGAGCCTGAGGCCTTGTGTCCAGAAGGCTACATCGGGGAACGCAGCGATCTGGCGGCGATCGAAGCTTCCGATTTCCTGCGTTCACTCATTGGGCCAGGCGATTTGCTGGGACGAATTTCGCGAATTCGTTTTGGTCTCAGCATTTTTGACACCCATGTCGAAGGCGTCGAGCTGGCTTGGTCACGCATATCTTTGGCTGCGCGCGAACGGGGCATCGGAGTGGGGGGTGCAATTTTCGACTGCCGGCATCCCGTTTCCGTTGATCGCTTGCTGGAGGAAGCGGAATTGGATCTGATTCGCTTCCGCGCAGGAATGCGCCCACTGGTATTCGCTTCCGCATCCAGTGCGACCGTAAACTAGCCAACCGCTCTCCTGGCATGCGACGATAGCATTCGCTTGCGCATTGCACTGGACGCCACTTATAGCCTGGGCCGGAATCTGTCCGGAGTCGGCGTGTATTCACGCGAGATTCTTTTTGGTTTGGCTCGCCGCTATCCCGCTGAAAGCTTTCGTTTCTATTACCGGCCCCACCGCATACTCCGATCCATGGCGGATTCGCTACCCGCAAACGCGAGCCGGCGCTTGCTATACGGTACGCCTCGCTCCGACCTATTTCATGCTTTGAACCAGCGCGTGGATGCTCGAGCGGGGCGCACGGTGACTACATTTCACGACCTCTTCGTGATGACGGGGGACTATTCCTCGCCTGAGTTTCGCTCGCGCTTTACGGAGCAGGCCAGGCAGGCTGCGGCTAACAGTGACGCGATTGTCGCGGTCTCTCAGTTCACTGCCGGTCAGGTCGAAACCCTATTGGATGTGGAGCGCTCGCGCATCCACGTAATTGCGCATGGCGTGCGAGTCCCCGCAATCAAGACGGCCATCCCGCGAGAAAATCTGGTTCTCTGCATTGGGGCGATCCAGCGCCGCAAGAATATTGCGCGACTGGTGAAGGCGTTCGAACAAATGCCGGCGGGCTGGCGCTTGGCGCTGGCCGGAGCTGCCGATGGCTACGGCGCCGCGGAAGAACTCCACTCGGTGGAGATGAGCCCCCGCAAGGCGGATATCGAAGTGCTCGGCTACGTTCCCCAGGTAAGGTTGCAGGACCTGTATCGCCGCGCCAGTATTTTCGCCTTTCCGTCGCTCGATGAAGGATTCGGGATGCCAGTGCTGGAAGCGATGGCGCATGGAGTGCCGGTGGTTACGTCCAACCGATCCGCCCTGCCGGAAGTAGCTGGAGATGCCGCGCTCCTGATAGATCCGTTGAGTACGGAGGAGATAGGAACCGCGTTAGCGCGTCTGGCAGGCGATGAAGGTCTGCGCGCGAAAATCGCGGAGCGCGGCGCCGCGCGAGTAAGCGAGTTCACTTGGGATGCGGCGGTTGAGAGGACATGGGGCGTGTATCAACGCTTCTTAATCTGAACCTGCAGGTTCGGTTTCTCGCGCATTGCGCGCAGCCTTCCGCAACTCGCCCAGCTTCACATCCGTCACGGCCAAAGAAACCAATCCCGAAACAATAAGAGGCAGTGTCACCACGGCCCACAGCACCAGTCCGACGCGCGCAGCCTCGCCTGCCTCGAATGAAAACAAGTTCTGTAATACCGCCGCCAGGAATAACGGCAGAGCTGGATTCGCGGGTGCTTGAGGAATTGCGCTGCCTAGACGCAGCATCAATGAGAGAACCAGCACGGAAAAGAGCGGGAAATCAATGCGGTATGCCCGCAGGGTCATGTAAAGGGGCAACATTTGCAACAGCAGATGCGGCAAGCTTGCCGCGAAGGCTTGCACCAGGTAACGGGAGTGGCCAATCCTGCCAAGATCTTCAATCAACACATGGATATGCCTGCGCCATTTTCCAGGGGGTGCGCTGCTGCCGCCCGTGGCGGCTTCGCGCCCAGCCCCGAACATCACAACGCCTAACACCAATGCGAGCGCGAGAATCACCAATGCGAGCACATAAGCCCCATCCACGACATAGCGTAAATTCGGCGGCACCGAAACGAAGGGCAGCACTACAAGAAGAGCGGCCACCAGCCAGATGCCATCGAAAACCCGCTCAATCAGCAGGCTGGTGAGCGCCACAGAAAGTGGCAGATCCGGACGACGCGCGAGCAGATAGCAGCGGATCACCTCGCCCGCGCGTAGCGGCAGAACTTCGTTAGCGAACATGCCGACGTAAAGCGCACGCGCCGTCTCCCAAAAACCCACAGCGGTCACAGGACGCAGCACCAGCCTCCAGCGGACCGCTTGCCACAGAAAAATCGTGACTGCTGAAATAATGGCAAGGGTCATCCACCACCAGTCGAGTGTGCGAAGGTCTTCCAGCAGCTCGCTTAGGCGAGCCTCGCGCAGCGTCTTGACCAGACTGGCGATGGAAATAATGTTGATGATCGCGAGCAGCACTCGCGGCCACGGATTGCCTGGCTTTTTCTGCCTCAACTTCAATGATAGCGGCCCGAGCGTTTCATTTATCGCCGCTCAACTTCAGGTGTTAATCCCGCGCGGATTTTTTCGGCGGCCGCCTTGCCGACTACGCTTTCAAGTTCCCGATCCTCCGCTTGCCGCACGCGTTCCACGCTACCAAAGTGCCGCAACAGCTTGCCCGCTGTCTTTTCGCCTACTCCCTCAATCTGAATCAACTCGCCACGCAGACGGCTGGCGTTACGCCTCGTACGATGAAATGTGACGGCAAAGCGGTGCGCCTCATCGCGGACCTGTTGAATCAGGTGCAGAACGGGGGAAAACTTGTCTAAGATTACGGGCTCCTCTTCCTGCCCGTAGACGTAAATCCACTCTTCGCGCTTCGCGATGGAGGCCAGCGGTTGGTCGGTGATGCCAAGCTCTTCGAGCGCTCCCGCCGCGGCATGGAGTTGTCCCAGACCGCCATCCACCAACACCAAGCCTGGCCTGGGTAGGCCTTCTTCCTTCAGCCGGCCGTAGCGCCGCGTAATCACTTCGCGCATGGAAGCAAAATCGTCGTTCCCTTCCACGGTCTTGATAATGAACTTGCGGTAATCGGCTTTCTTCATGCGGCCGTTCTCCCACACCACCATGCTCGCCACCTTGTCGGTTCCTTGAATGTGCGAGATGTCGAAGCACTCAATCCGCGTTGGCGCCGTTTCAAGTCCCAAGGCGTCCTGCAATGCGGCTTCAATCGCTTTCGAAGAGGGTTTCAAAACACGGAACCTCTGCTCGAAGCTATGCTTGGCATTAGATTCCACCAGCTCAATCATGGCCTTCTTCTGGCCGCGTTGCGGAGTATGGATTTCCACTCTACGGCCGCGCTTTTCTGACAAGAGCTCGGCCAGCACTTTGCAGTCTTCGAAATCCACCGGCACATGGATGAGCGCGGGGACATACGGGTCGTCTAGATAAACCTGCATTAGTAGCGCTGAAAAGAACTCCGAAGCGTCAAACTGACGCTGGTCTTCCCAGAAAAACTCACGCCGATCGACGATGTGGCCGTGCCGCAAGTGGAACAAGTTCACTGCGATCAGAGGCGGCTCCGCGTAGTAAGCGAAGATGTCCGTGTCCGCACCTTCGGCCGACGCCATCTTTTGCTTTTCGCCCATTTCCTCCACGGTGTGCATCAGATCATGCAACGCGGAGGCTTCTTCATAGCGCATATCGGCGCTAGCCGCTTCAATTTTCCCTTGTAGTTCCTGCGCCAGATCCTTATGGCGGCCTTCAAGGAACAATCGTACGGAGCGGACGGCTTCCGCATAGCGGTCATCCGTGGTCAGACCCTGTACGCATGGCCCCAGGCAGCGGTGGATGTGAAACTCCAGGCACGGATGCGTGTGCCTGCGAGTCATATCGATTTTACAGGACGGCACCTTGAAATGACGATGGATAAAGTGAACCAGCCGGTGAGCCAGATTTCCCGGAAAATACGGGCCATAGTATGTCGATCCGTCTTTCTTCAGGCGGCGTGTCACGTAAACGCGCGGATACTTCTCTGAGGTCAGCTTGATGTAGGGGTAGGTCTTGTCATCACGCAGCAGGATATTGAAGCGCGGCTTCCATTGCTTGATCAAATTGTTTTCAAGCGCCAGCGCTTCCTTTTCGTTATCGACGTGGATGTAATCGATCTGCCGCGCCTCGCCGATCAGCGTCCCGGTCTTCATGTCCGCCAAACGTTCGTCTAGGAAATAACTGCGGACACGGTTTCGCAGATTCTTCGCTTTTCCGACATAAATGATGGTCCCGTGGGCATCTCTGTAGAGGTACACCCCCGGCAACAGCGGAAGCTCAGCCGCCCTGTCGCGCAGATCCTGTATGCGAAATTCCGGCATTTGGTTCTACACTTAAATTGTGTCACGCGCCGTCTGGCTGAGTGTTGCTTGTTTGCTGCTGTTCCGGCTCACACTCCCCGCACAACCGCCAACCACCCCGCCGCCGGCTGAAACCATGGAGCAGGAACCTCCGGAAGAGGATCCTGATCGCAAGCCGCAGGAATACTCATTCAACCCGCTCGAGGCCGGGCGGAATATGACGGCAGGGAACTTTTACTATAAGAAGGGCAATTACCGGGCGGCTTTCCGCCGGTATGTGGAAGCCACGAAATGGGATCCCACGTCCGGCGAGGCCTTGCTGAAGCTGGCCGCCGCATCGGAAAAGCTGCGCGACTTTGCCGGCGCTCGTGTGGCGTACGCAAAATACCTGGAAATCGACCCTGAAGCGAAGAATGCCGCGGAGATCAAGAAACGAATCGCCAAGCTTCCCGGCTCCGCGAAGAAATGACCGACAAAATCGTCGTGCTCACAACCTGCGATTCGGAGCAGCAGGCCACACGCATTGCCCGCCACTTGGTAGAGGAACGTTTGGCCGCATGCGTCAACATCATTTCCCGCGCCACCAGCGTATATCGCTGGAAGGGCAAGATCGAAAGCGCGGAGGAGTGGCTCTTGATCGTCAAGTCACGCCGCGAGCTGGTCCCAGATCTTCGCGCCGCGCTTGAGAAATTGCACAGCTACGAAATTCCCGAACTGATTACGATCTCCATCGACGACGGCGCGGCGGCATATCTCGCCTGGCTGGACGACGAACTCAAGGCTGCTGAATAGGCTCGATGTTCGGTCGGGATGTCTTTCTGCCGGTCCAACGCTCTTTGCAACAGAGGGCGGATGACGCCGGATCTCTAGGAGCGCCTGCTTCTAGTCCGGTCGCTAAACCGGAGGTGTCCACCTTCAATTCCATCGGCCCGAACCGCGCGATCATGCGGTTGAGTTCGGCGAAATCCGGCGCAGGCCCTGGAGCATGTGAGATGAATCGCTAGCCTAAACTCGAGATGTCCCCATCCCCGCTCTGTGGGTTGACATAGCGGGAGTTCCGGTCAGCGGAGCCCTCCCATCATGTACACCACGAGAAATACGACCAACACCGTCCCGATTCCGACACCCGCGCCACCGCCAGCTCCCCAACGGCTGTGGCCGTAAAATCCACCTCCACCACCCAAAATCAATAGCAATAAAATAATGAGAATCAACATTCGAGTCGTCCTTTGCGTGCTGGTTGGTCCGTCGATCTGAAAGGGCGCCGGGAATTAGCGGCTTCCCGGACGTCCCGCAGCTCCGGTGGCGCCCTCGGCTCCAGCTGCGCCTTCAGCACCCGTTGCGCCCGTAGCGCCGGACTTGCCCTCTGCGCCGGCAGCGCCTTCCACTCCTGCAGCGCCCGAAACGCCCGCTGCACCTTCGCTTCCAGTGGCGCCGGATTTCCCTTCCGCTCCTGAAGCTCCGGTCGCGCCCGGCGCGCCGTCGCGGCCACTGACGCTGCATCCGACACTCAAAACCGAAAACACTGCTACGAAGCACATCAATTTTTTCATCGCTGGTTTCTCCTCTAGGCACACTGCCAAGGCAATCAGGCGTCCAACGCTCTGAAATGAGCAGGACATGACGAAATCCTGAGCGCCGGGCCGGCCATCCACCCACTATTCGTGACCATGGCGCGCCAGTTGACCGCATTTCGTTAAGCCCTGCCGCTGCGCCCAGGGGCATTTGAAGGCGCACATAGCCTCACACGTTTCGGCCCTCCTCATGCTTATTACGAGTACATAATGAAATCGCTCAAATCGTATTTGCCGCTGCTGGGATTGATCTTCGTGGGGAGTTTTGCAGGCTGCTCAACCACGGCCACGAAAACAGCCGATGTTTCCGACGGTGTTCGTGCATCGCTTGACCAGGCCGGCTTAAAAGATGTTTCGGTCAGTCAGGATCGCGATAAGGGTGTCGTGACTTTGGCGGGGCATGTGGCGGCGGATTATGACAAGTCACAAGCCGAATCCATCGCAAAGTCCATGGCGGGAAATCAGGTTGTCTCGAACCAGATTGCCGTGGTTCCGCCCGGCGCCGAGAGCGAAGCGAAAGCCGTGAATACGGCCCTGGACAAGGGCATCGAGCACAACTTGGATGCGGCTCTCATCACCAATCAACTCCACGACAGCGTAAAATATTCGGTCAAAAATCACGTCGTCACTCTCAGCGGAGACGTGGACTCACAGTCGAAGCGCGCGCATGCCGCGGAGATCGCCTCCGCCGTTCTCAATGTTGAACAGGTTGTGAATGAGCTCCAGGTGAAACGGCAAAAGGCCACATCGAATTAGGAGCGGCGGATGAAAGAGAAGGTTTGTTCATGACAAAGACAGAACTGAACGCATTCCGAAGAGCACTGCTCAATAGACAAGAAGAATTAGGAAACGGGTACGGAGGTCGCGAGGCGTTTGCCGTTGAGACCAGCGCCGATGAGCTGGATAGGATTCAGCACGCCGCTGCTCGCGACTATGCAATGGGAACTTTGGAGCGTGCCTCCAACCAGTTACGCGAAGTGCGCAGTGCGCTGGACCGGGTTCGCACGGGCCAGTTTGGCATCTGTCTGAACTGTGGAGCGATCATCAACGCAAACCGCTTGGCTGCGGCGCCGTGGGCTTCGTTCTGTATCGTGTGCCAACAGACTGCGGATAATGCCGATCGCGAGACCGGCACACCCGTGCTCATGGCCGCCTAAGAAACAGCGCACGCCCTGCTCCTTAAAGGTCGGTGCGTGAGATGCCCAGCTTTTTCATCATGGCGTTCAGCGTTGTCCGCGGCATTCCCAGACGGCTCGCTGCCGCGCTCACTACGCCGCCGGTCTCGCGAAAAACGCGCAGAATGTGCTCCCGTTCCACATGCTCCAGTGTGGAATTCCCGCCAGCCTCCGGTGCGTCCGCCTGTAATTCCGCCAGAGGCGCGCGAAGATTGGGACCTCGCGAAAGGATCACGGATCGCTCGATGAAGTTTTCGAGCTCCCTCACGTTTCCAGGCCATGTCCAACTCGTCAGCGCATTCATGGTGTCGGCCGGAATCTTGTCGATCGTCCGACCCATTTTCGCGGCGTACAGCTTGATAAAGTGACGCGCCAGAATCGGAATGTCCTCGGGATGATCTCGCAGGGGCGGTGTCGTGATGGGGAATACCTTCAGCCGGTAGTAGAGATCGCTGCGGAAAAGCTTGTCGCCCATCATCTGCGTGAGATTTCGATTGGTAGCGGCCACCAGCCGGACGTCGATCGGGATGGTGCGCGTGCCTCCCAACCGCTCGAAGGATTTCTCCTGCAACGCCCGCAGCAACTTGGGCTGCAGGTCCAGGGGAATGTCGCCCACTTCATCCAGAAACAGGGTCCCGCGGTGAGCCATTTCAAAGCGGCCGATCTTTTGCGCCAAGGCCCCGGTAAAAGCTCCCCGCTCGTAGCCAAACAACTCGCTCTCCAGCAGTCCGGTGGGAATGGCGGCGCAGTTCAAGCTGATGAATGGAAGATTTTTACGCGGACTCATTCTGTGAATGGCGCGCGCGACTAATTCTTTTCCAGTGCCGGTTTCTCCCAGGACCAATACGGTGGCGTCGGTTGGAGCCACCACCTCCACCTGCCCCATCAACCGCTTCATGGCGGCGCTGTTTCCTACGATCTCCTCGAAGTTCTGATTGATGTCGCGGACGTCATCGACTATCTTCTCTACCCGGTCGCGCTCCCGCAAGTCCTGCACGAAGGTGATCCAGCGGAATGGAGAAAGACCCAGTACGGCTGTCGCGACCAAAACCGGCACGCGAGTGCCATCCTTGCGAAGCAGTTCTTTCTCAAAAGGCGTGCAGGCTCCAAATCGCAACCCCTCTTCGTGCGCCAGTTCATCCAACGGAATATATTCGGATGGCGTGAGATCGGGCCACACCAGGCGTCCAGCCAGCAGATCCTTGCGGCTGTACCCGACCAAGTCCAGAAACGCATCGTTGGCTTCCGGAATCCGTTCAAACTCACCGGACACCACGCCGGCTATCGTGGATTGCGCCGGCAGCGGACGAACACGCTCACGGGTGCGCCGTAACTTTTCGTCGCTCTCGTGGCGGTCGGTGAAGTCGCGCACCACCGTGGCAAACCCCTGCAAAGCGCCCGTTTCGTTCTTCAGAGCCTTGGTGATCACATTGGCCCAGAATCTCGATCCGTCCTTGCGAATATGCCAGCATTCCGCGCCCACATGTCCTTCGGCAGCGGCCCGTTTCCACTTTTCCCGTGAATCGCAAGCCTCATCTTCCTCGTCGGAATAAAAAGATGAGGCAGGGCGCCCTATGATCGCATCGCTCGAATAGCCGTAGATGCGTTCAGCGCCAGCGTACCAGGCGGCCACGCTTCCTTCGGAATCCAATAGAAATAGCGCGTAATCTTGTACCCAAGAGGGGACCGGCTGTTGCGAGGCGTTTGCGCCGGCTTCGCCTTTACCTATTTCCTTGAGCACCACCAAATGGCGAACAGGAAGTACGTTCGCCTTGGCCGTATATTCGAAATCTCGCGGAGTTCCGTCGGGAGCCAAAAGCTTGAGCGTGCCTGCCTGCTCGCCCTCCTTAAGCAGACTCCTCCAGCGTTCGGAAAGGACTGGCTTGATGCCTGGAACGGCGAAGTCATCCAAACTGCGGCCAATAACTTTTTCGCGAGGAAGGCCTAGAACCTTGCTGGCGCCGACGCTTGCATCATGGTGCCGACGATCATCGTCGGTCAGCAGGATGGGTGCGGATGGATGGAATACGATCGCACTCAATAAGCGTTCCAGTTCCTTCGGTCCGTGTTCTGTGAGCCAGGTGTGCGTTGAAAGCAGCGAGGTCGCGGAGGGCATGATGTTTCTCCTCTTTGCCCCGTCGATCAGGGAGGCCGGCGGCCTGGAGAACACCTCTTACGTGCCCTGCAAACTGTGGGAAGCCAAGAATGGCGGTCTGAACTGATTCTAACACGCAATTCGCATATTTGTACGACCGTATTTGGTCACCCGCCGCAGAAAAGCACCTATGGGCGCTTGGACAGGGCTTGGAGCGATGGGTTGGAGCGAAGGGTTGCCTGTTGGCGTTTGGTGCAAACCGTGCGTAATACAAGAGGTATTAGGCGAATTGCGTGCGGCTGATATCTCCGCACAATACTACGATTCGGCTCCAACCCAGGAAACTTCTGATGGCACGTGCCACCGTGGACGGTGTGACCAGATCACCTTTGCACGGAAGCCATCCTCGGCTGTGTATTCGGCCGACTCACGGCCGGCAGGAAAATTATTCCCTGTCCAAATACGATCATGCATGACCGCGAGCGGTCAGCTTTGGGCGCTTTGTTGAACGCGTTGCGGAGTCAAAACTAAGGCCTATAACCTTCACCATTCATTGGAGCGTGAATTGCCTACTCCACTGCGAGGACCAGGAAAATGCCGTTGATAAACATTGTAATCGCACTGATCATCGTGGGAATGGGGTTGTGGCTCATCAATCGCTACATCCCGATGGCGGGCAGTATCAAGACAATCCTAAACGTGGTGGTTGTGGTGGGCGTATCGGTGTGGGTGCTGCAGTCGACCGGACTGTGGGAGCCCATCAGCAGCTACCGGATCTCGAAATGAATTCAACCTCGAAATGAATACAACAAAGATATTGGCAATTGTTTTAATCGCGCTGGGAGTCATCTCCTTCGCGTATCAGGGCATCAGTTACACCAGCCGCGAGAGCGTAGTGGATCTTGGTCCCATACAGGTCACCGCCGATAAAAAACGCACGTTGCCTTTGCCGCCCATTGTCGGAGGAATCGCGTTGATTGGTGGCGTTGCAATGCTGCTCGCTGCCAACAAGAAGGCGGCATGATGTGGCCGACCGCATACGGTCATGTGACCCGGCGCAGTCACGTTACCTGCAAGATAGGGTCAATGGGCGCTAGTGCCGGGCGGCGGACGATGCCTCGGCATGTCTTCGCAACTCGCTGCCATGAAAGGGCATGTGAAGAGCCGGGGGAGTATTAGGCGGCACGCTGCTGTCAACGGACCCGTGCGTGCCCCTCTGCACCTGTGCGCGACCCCGCAAACAGAATCGCGAAATTCTTGAAAGCCAACACGTGAAAGCCAACAAAGGAAAATCAATGAAACTTTTCAGAGCAGCACCGACCGTTTTGTGCATGGCAGTTCTGGGCGCAGCATTTCTGCCCACCGCCAGCGCCGACTCATGGGACAAGAAGACCACCGTCACTTTTAGCGGGCCCGTGGAGATTCCCGGCGTCCACCTCACCGGTTATGGAATCCTGCCGGCAGGCACCTATATATTCAAAGTCTTGGAATCCAGCATTAACCGGCACATCGTCCAGATTTCCAGCAAGGACGAATCGACGGTCTACGCCACGATTCTGGCAATTCCGAATTATCGCCTGAAGCCTACCGACAAAACCGTGATGACTTTCCGTGAAAGACCGGCCGGTCAGCCCGAAGCGCTGCGCGCCTGGTTTTATCCGGGAAAGTCATGGGGCGAGGAGTTCGTTTATCCGAAAGCCAGAGCTTTAGTGCTGGCGAAGGAAACCAACACACCGGTTCTGTTCACGACGGCGGAGATCACTCCGGAAGTCGCCGTGGCCATTAAGACACCGGCGGAGCCTATTGTAGTGGAGCTGAAGAGAGCGCCCGTGATGGCAGTTCAGCCGACCGGTCAGGAAGTCCAGCTGGCGCAGGTGGTCACGCCTCCCCAGGAGACGTTGGTCGCCCAGAATACCGCGCCGGCCGAGGATCCGGCCACGCTACCGGCTACGGGAAGCTCACTGCCGCTCATGGCGCTTTTCGGGATGCTGGCCTTGGCAGGTTCCGTGGGTCTCGGGTTCATCCAAAAGCGTTCACTGTAAACGGTGCTGTGAACCGGCGCGCCCACGATGACGCGCCGTTTGGAACGGTGGTCCGCAGGAGTGAAGGAATTGCCAGGATGCAACAAAGAACTGTTCCGATGTTAGTGCCAGCGCAACGAAAGAGCCGTCCTGGCAGCGCCGGAAGCTTCACAACAACGAAGCGCGGTATGGCGGTTCTCACCACGCCGCTGCTGAATAAGGGTTCGGCGTTCACCACGGAAGAGCGCGAGGAACTTGGCTTGGTGGGCCTGCTGCCGCCGGTCATCAGCACTCTGGAATCGCAAGTGGCATCCGCCTATGCGCAGTACCAGCGGTTGCCGGATGCGCTCGGAAAGAACATTTACCTCACCGCGCTGCATGACCGCAACGAAGTGCTGTTCTTCCGGCTGCTTTCCGAGCACCTGCGCGAGATGATCCCTATCGTCAACGACCGCACGGTGGGTCTGGCGATGGAGCAGTATCACCATGAATGCCGCCGTCCGCGCGGCGTTTATCTTTCCATTCATGAACCGGAAGGCATTGAAGCGGCATTCAGAAACCTGGGCGCGGGTCCGGGCGATATCGACCTGATCCTGGCAACGGACGCAGAGCAAATCTTCGGAATCGGCGATTGGGGCGTGGGGGGCATCGAGGTCGCCATCGGGAAGCTGGCCATCTATACCGCCGCCGGCGGGATAGATCCGGCGCGCGTGATCCCCGTGATGCTGGATGTCGGCACGGACCGCGAAAGCCTGCGCGGCAATTCGATGTACCCGGGAAACCGGCACGCACGCATCCGCGGCGAACGCTACGACACTTACATCGACGCCTACATCAAGACCGCCGCCCGCATGTTTCCACACGCACTGCTGCAATTGGAAGACTTTGCGCTGGGAAATGCGCGCCGCATGCTGGGCAAATACCGGAATCAATTCAGGACCTTCAGCGACGATTTGCAGGGCACGGGGGGAGTCACGCTGGCGGCCGCCATTTCCGCGGTGCGCGTCTGCGGAACGCCACTTCGCAATCAACGCATCGTGATTTACGGAGCGGGCACCGCCGGTACTGGCATCGCCGATCTGATGGCTGAGGCGATGGTCAGCGAAGGTCTATCCGCCGAGGGCGCCAGCCGGCGATTTTGGTGCGTAGACGTGAACGGTCTGATCGCAAACGGCACGGATCACTACCTGCCGGAATATCACGCGACTCATGCCCGCCCGGCTGCCGAGGTGAAGCATTGGAAACGCGATCGCGCCGGGGGTATCGGCCTGGCAGAGGTGGTGCATCAAGTGCGGCCCACGATGCTCATCGGCACCTCCGGAGATGCAGGGGCGTTCACCGAAGCGATCATTCGGGAAATGGCATGGCATGCGGAGCGTCCCATCATTTTTCCGTTGTCCAGTCCCGCGCCCTACGCCGAAGCGACACCGGCGAATCTGATCGCCTGGACGGATGGACGTGCGTTGATCGCGACGGGTGGCTCATTCACGCCTGTCACTTATAAAGGCATCACCCATGTGATTGGCCAGTTGAACAACGCAATGTTTTACCCCGGGATTGCCCTCGGCGCCATCGTTTCCAGAGCGAAGAGCGTAAGCGTCGGCATGATCGTAGCCGCAGCGAACTCGCTCTCCAGTCTGGTGGCGGTACGCTTGGCGGGCGCGACACTTCTCCCCCACATCGAAGACTTGCGCACCGTCACCGTTACCGTCGCGGTGGCCGTCGCGGAGGCGGCGGTACAGGAAGGGTTGGCGAGCGTCACGATCGACGACGTCGTTCAGCAAATGGAGGACGCCATGTGGCAGCCGGAATACCGGCGCATTCAGGCGGTCTGAAGCGTTTTAAATTCTTCATGCGGCCTGCTTCCATCCTGTTCCTGCTTGCCGCCGGGTGCCTGGCAGCACAAGCCGATCAGGATGCATTCCGAATCTCGGTAAACGTTGATTTGGTGATCCTGCAGGCAACTGTCCGTGACAGTCAAGGTCATACCGTTCAGGAACTGGAACGGCAAGACTTTGAGGTTTTCGAAGATGGCGTGAAACAACGCATCCGCCTGTTCCGGCACGAAGACACTCCCGTCACCGTTGGCCTGGTGATCGACCACAGCGGCAGCATGATCAAGAAACTCACTGAAGTGACCTCAGCAGCCAGGGCCTTTGTCCGTTCCAGCAACCCGGACGATCAAATGTTCGTGGTGAACTTTAACGAGAAGGCATCGCCCGGCCTGCCTGCGGGAGTGCGTTTCAGCAATAGCGCGGAGCAATTGGGAGGCGCGATCGATGCATCTCCGGCCAAAGGAACCACCGCACTCTACGATGCGATCGTCGAGGGATTGACGCGCCTTGAGGAAAGCACGCGGGAAAAGAAAGTTCTGCTGGTCATCAGCGATGGCGGCGATAACGCAAGCAAGGCCTCCTTGGATCGGGTGCTCAAGATGGCCGAGCAATCGAGCGTCGTGATCTACACCATCGGAATCTTCGATCCTAACGATACCGATCAGAATCCCAAAGTGCTCCGCCGCCTGGCTCAAGAAACCGGTGGCGAGGCGTTCTTCCCCGCCGAATTCAGTGAAACCGTGAAAATCTGCGAGGGCATCGCCCGGGACATTCGGGATCAGTACACAATCGGATACTCCCCTTCGAATGAGAAACGCGACGACGCTTACCGCAAAGTCCGGATCAATGCGGTCGGGAAGAAAAACGGAAAACTTTCGGTGCGCACAAGGGCCGGCTACAGCAATGGCGACGGAGTCCCGTTCAAGGGGATGCCAGCAGACAAATGAAGATCATTGTGCCAGGGAGATCCATCAGCTCGCCTTTGCTGTGGGCACGCATCGCGCTACTGTCCGCGGCGGTTGCCCTGCTCGGCTATTGCGCGTTCGTCCTGGTGGACACGTGGCTGTATCAGCGACAGGCTAGCCGGGCCATAGACCGGCTGGCGATGTGGCCCGCGCCGCTTCCAGGTCCGGGAGCCGGCGCCATCGGAGGCTTGCTGGGCAGAATGGAAATCCCGCGCCTCGGACTTGCCGTGGTTGTCGCGGAGGGAACCGACGAGCGTACTCTTCGCCGCGCGGCGGGCCATATCAAAGGGACGGAACTGCCAGGGAAACCCGGAAACGTCGGCATTGCCGGACACCGAGATACGTTGTTCCGCCCGTTAAAAGGTATCCAGCACGACGACGTGATTGTGCTGATCACCTTGCAGGGAGAGTATCGATACCGTGTCATATCCACCAAAGTGGTGAGCCCCTACGATGTCGAGGTTTTGAAGTCCGACGGAAGTCAGATCCTCACGTTAGTCACCTGCTACCCATTTTATTTTGTTGGTCCCTCTCCAGATCGCTTCGTCGTTCGGGCAGAAAGGGTTGCCTAGGGCGTGCGCCGGTTCGAAGCGGTGTTCAATGGCGCGCCGCTAATCGGGCAGCCGGAAAGCTAACAATTCGCCGGGATAATTCGGGCCGCCGATTGCGATCACGATGTACTGCTTGCCATTCGCCATGTACGTCATTGGTGAACCGGTTTGTCCATTTGGCATGAATACTGCGCCCACTTCTTTTCCGGTTGCCTTGTCGTAAGCGCGCAGCATTGCGCCGGTCTGTCCCTGGGGGTTCGTAAAGGTTCCACGCTCGCCCGCGATCACGAGAGAACCGGTAGTCAATACGCCCACAAGGCCGCCACGGCCGGTCCGTGGAATGGTTAAGCCTTTCAGTGCAGGATGATTCCGGACGTTATCGGGTGTTTCTCCATGGGGGACCTTCCACGCAAGTTCGCCCTTGTCCAGATTGATCGCGCTAATTGATCCGTAAGGCGGTTTGAATAGGGGCAACCCTTGAACGGTGAGACCGCCTCCGCCCGGGCCACTCGCGGCGGGTGCCGCCGTACCTGCCACATAATTCATATCGGAACGGTTGTCCGGCGGCACCAGTCCCAATGAGGAGACGTTCGCCCACGTAAAAGCATAGAGCATGTGCGTCTGGGGATCGTATGACCCACCGGGCCACCCAGTGCCGCCCTGGCAGCACCCTGCGACAAGAGTGCCGAGCGGACCCTCCGCTTTACTGACGACGGGTGGCGTGAAAAGCGGCCCCAGCTTATACTTCTGGGCCATTTTCACCGCTTCCGCTCTTAGCTCCGGCGTAAAATCGATCAGCTCATCAATCGAGGTATCCGTGCGGCCATAGGCAGGCGGCTTGGTGGGATACGGCTGGGTGGGCGAATACGTTTCTCCCGGCACATCCCCTCGCGGCACGGGCCTCTCCTCAATGGGCCAGATCGGCTGGCCGGTGGCACGGTCGAAGACGTACAGAATGGATTGCTTGGTAGGCTGCGCCACTGCTTTCACAACGCGCCCGTTCAGATTAAAGTCCACGAGAATCGGCGCACACGGAATATCCCAATCCCAAATTCCGTGATGCACCAACTGGTAGTGCCATTTCCGCTGGCCTGTTTTCAGGTCCACGGCAACGATGCTTTCACTGAAAAGAGTATTCCCCGGACGGTGCCCGCCGTAGTAGTCTCCCGTGGGCATTTCTACCGGTAAATACACCAGCCCCAGTTGTTCGTCGACGCTGATTTGCGCCCATACGCCGGTGTTCCCGGTATAGTCGGCGGAGTCTTTTTCCCACGTGTCGTAACCGAACTCGCCGGGTTTCGGAAGAGTATGGAAAATCCACAGGCGTTTGCCGGTCCTCACGTCGAATCCGCGCACGTAGCCCTTCACGTTTCTCTTGCTCTTGGGCACCCCGCCGGCCAAGTGAGCGGCGCCTATGATAATGGTGTCGCCCGCGACGACAGGAGCCGCGTGAAGGCCCACCTCGCCGGTGACTAAATCGACCTCTTGGTCGTAGTCGGTCTTGAGATCGACAACCCCGCCTTTACCGAATCCTGGAATGACCAGCCCGGTCTTGGCATCAAGGGCAATCAGACGATAACCGGGCGTTACGTAAAGGATGCGTTCTTCCCGGCCATTGGACCAGTAAGCCAGGCCGCGCCCCGAGAGCCGTCTCGGTGCGGCTTCACCCCGCGGACCTTCTTTCTCGGAATGCATCCATAGCAGTTCACCATTGGTAGCGTCCAATGCGACAATATCCCGGCGCGATCCAGCCACGGAGTAAACTACGCCTCCGACCATCAAAGGGGTGGCTTCGAAGTTGAATTCAGGCCGTGGGCCCAGGTTGGCCGTATTGAAACGCCACGCGACTTGCAGCTTGTCGAAATTCGATGCATTGATCTGATCGAGCGGAGAATAGCGGGTGTTCCCTGTATCGGCTCCATAGCTTCGCCACTCACCGTTTTTCGCTCCGTACTGTGCGCTCACGGGAACAATTGCGCAAAACGCCGCTACCCAAAGCAGAAAAGCTACCGGAATGGTGCGCATGACCCGATCAAAGAACTTCAGCATCAACTTTCCCTTCCTTCGTGCAGCATTCGAGTAGCGCTCAATTTGAGCGGCTGAGGCGACTAGCTGCGGAAGCGAGGTTATCAGACGCGTGCTGGCGGTGTCAAGGTTGCTCAGAATGGTTACGCGT
Source organism: uncultured Acidobacteriota bacterium (assembly GCA_902826605.1). GTDB lineage: Bacteria > Acidobacteriota > Terriglobia > Bryobacterales > Bryobacteraceae > Palsa-187. The sequence goes on along the minus strand of CADEFM010000015.1, from coordinate 9,513 downwards.
AACGAGATTCGAGCGGCCGTTAGGGTGCGTCGAGTCCGCGCTCCCTCATCCACACGCTCAACTTACCAGCCGCGCTACGGCGTTTCCAATTTGACGAAACGCACCAGCATCAGCCATTCCTGCGTTTCGCGAAGCATGAGTTCTTCCACCTCCCGGACCAGCGCTTCCAGACCCGCCGCGTCGTTCACGTCAGCCGCGTCCGCATCCAGATCGAGGAGTGTGTTCACCATCTGATGGCTTCTCTTGGCCAGGCGGTGATAACCACCCAGCGCGCGGATTCCGGCCAATGCCGCGCCAACCGCGGGAGTCACGCTCGCCGCGAAGTTGAGCCCCGGGTGGAAGCTAGCAGGACCCCAGTCAAAGGCGTGAAACAACGCCGCCAAAAGTGCGATGAAAAAAAAGCCCAGGCCCGAATACTCGAGCGTACGGTCCCACAGTTCACAACGCTTCGCTTTCTTCTTGTGGTACTGGACTTGCCCTTGAATCCAACTGACTCGGATGAACTTCGCGTAAGCTCCGCAATCCTGGGGATCGAGTTTGGGCGGAACCGGCACACTGCGCCAGATCTCCGTAAAGGCGCGAACCATCCAATCGTCGGGCCGGTGCGCGATGGCTAAATAAGGCGGCACTTCCACGGGCGAGGGCTCCATCCCGCAGGCCGTCACATAAAAGGAGGAGCGAAGCCGCTCCGCTAGGAATCGGCTTTCGAACCATTTCTGATGGATACTGGCCTTGCGGCTGAACCACACAATGAGCAGGATAATCACCAGGCACACGGACTCCGCCCGAAAACTAGTGCTCACCAAGAATCCTCCAGCGCTTCCGTTTCTGTACAGCTCACCGAGTCCGACAAACACCACCGAGAGAACAGCCAGCCAGTAAACCCCCGCACCGGCGAATCGAAACGCGTTCTGATTGCTATGCGCAATGCGCTCCGCCTTCACGTACGCCGGAATCAGGATCTCACTCATCAGGTTGCGGGTGGACTCAGGGATCACGCGTGCGGCTCCCCAGATACCATCGGACTGGCTGCCGCCAAAGATCTGGCCGGTGACGGCCTCGCACGCGGCGCGTTCCTTACGCGGGTTCGCCGACAGGTTATTGAACCGCGCCAGCGCGGGTACGGCCCTGGCATTCAACCCGTTGCCCCAGTCGACACTAATGCTCTCGGGATCATGCGGGTCGATGATGATCACGGGACGCTTGCGCGTTTTCGCATAAGAGACGGTTCGCCTGGTTCCTTCGCCCGGCGGCCGGGAGTGGGGTGGCGCATTCTGCGGCGCCGGAGCTTGATCCCATACTGCGATCAAGACGTCGCAGTGATCCACCACGTAACGCCCTGCGGCATCGTACGCCGCGTCCCGCTTGGTTTGCAAATCCTCCGCGGACCGCCCTGGAAATTCCTGCTCTAGAGTCAGACGGCGCATCCGGCGCGGATCGCGGTCCGCCCGCAATAGCTGATCGAATGCCGCCATTCCGGCGTCCGAAATCGTCGCGCGGTACTCCGATTCTTCCAAGGGCAGCACGGCCTCCACCGCGCTGCCCGGCATCTTCAGAATCTCCGAAGCCACAACTTGATCCGTACCGTCCGCTAGGGCGGTTACAGCTTCATAGAGCGGTTGCGGGGGGTGCGCCTGCGTCGCAGCGTAATACAACGCCTCGATTTCCTGATGCACCACGCGTTGAACGGCCGCGCGCACCCGGGTTTCGTGCGGAAGCGTCCGGTGGCCCGTGATGCCAATCCGGATTCGGAAGGGAATTTGTAACTGTGCTTCGGAAGGCATCGTCGCACCAACAGCGGTCACGTGCGCCGCATCACGCGCGCCATCAAGGGGCGCACCGCGTGCCGCCAACTTTCGCCCCGAAATTATTCTGTCCGGATAGCGTCCGTCCGTCCGGTGACAAATCCAGTTGATCGACAGGAATTAGCCCCCAATCAATCCGGTACGTTCCGCCTCCTTGGGATAACCAGCGGCCTTGCACGGGACCAGTGGCGATGGCGCCGTTGTCGCTCGCCAGGACGGTCGCGCCGTTGTTCCACTGCCAGGTGCCGGCCAAACTCCTGGATCCTGCCCCGCCCGGGGCAATGCGCTGCGCAGAAACGGCCGGCCCATAATTGTTGGTACCCGCCAAAGATCTTCCATCCGGGGAGACGTGAACCGTTTCCACGATAGAAGGCCACGTCATCGAATACCGGCTTCCCCCCTCGGCCCGCCACGTACCCGGCATCAGGAACCCGGTGATTCTCCCGTCGGCCTCCACCTGAAGACGGATGTTATTGTACAGCCAACATCCGGTGATTCCTACAGGCTCTGTCGGGGCTGAAGAGGCGTCGCGCTCCCGGTCATGTTGTCTCGCGGCCGGCTGTCTCGTGCCCCGGGGGGGCGCAGCCGGCGGCGTTGTGGGCGGGGCAGTGCCATCACTCTCCGGTTGCCGTGGAATTTCCTTCGACGGAATCGCCTGCGCCATGGGAGCCTGGGAGACTGAACCGCGGCCAAAAGTGAAGAGGAGCCCCCCTGCTGCGGCCAATGCCAATGTCCCCAGGGCGATATACAGCCCCATGGGTTTCGGCTGCGGCACAGGCCCGGGCACAGGCTGAGGCCGCTTCGCGGGCTCCGCGCCCAACAACCTCTCCACCGAGTCCGCCAAACGTTCCAGATGAGCTTCGATCGGTTGCGTCAAAGCGTCCAGCCAATGGACGGACCCAATAAAATACTCAAGCGCGCCGGTCGGCGTTACGTTTTCGATGCGCAGCGGCACCACGGGAATGCCGTTACTGACGGCCCGTTCCACTTCTTTCGAAACGTGATCGGAAAGATTGGCGTTGGAGGAAAAGACCAGCACCAGGGCGCGGCATCCGCGAATGGCAGTGTTGATCGCTTCTCCGTAGGCTTGGCCGGGCAGAACATCACGCGGCGCGATCCAGCAGCGGATTCCCCGAGCCTCCAGGCGTGCGCAGGTGGCATCCGCCACCAGCTTATCTTGGTGTCCGTAACTGATAAACACCTGGTGCGCCATATGGATGAGACTGATTCTAGTCTTTTTGGGTGCGGGCTGTCGAGCGCGTGGATCGCGCTAGGGCCGGTAGGTCGCGCTTTGAATATCCGTTTCCCACACCCGCACGGATTGCACGCGCACGGGAACCGGGGTGCTCTCCAGACCCTGGGACAGCTCCCGGTACAGATGTTCCGCGATGTTCTCGGCCGAGGGATTCACTACATCGAAGGGCGGAATCTCGTTCAAGTGCTGGTGGTCCAGCCGTTCGATGATCTTGCCCATCAAACGCTTCACGTCGACGAAGTCCACGAGTAACCCGGTTTCGTCCAGCCGTTCGCCCTCGATCACGGCCCGCACTTTCCAGTTATGGCCGTGCACGTTTTCGCACTTGCCTTTATAATTACGCAGCGCGTGCGCGGAGGCGAATACTTGTTCTACGCTGACTTCAAACATCGGTCCTTCCATTTTCGCACGGGCCTATACCGCTGCAAAGAACTTCTCCACGTCGCTGCGTTTGGTGGTGAAGGCGTAATCCGGCAGGCTGTCGAAGAAAATCTGGCCGTAGCGCGTCTTGGTGATGCGATGGTCCAGCAGCGCCAGCACTCCCCGGTCGCGGCGGCCGCGGATCAGGCGTCCGAAGCCTTGCTTGAGCGCGATGGCCGCTTGCGGCACCTGGTAACTCGAAAACGGCTCACCGCCGTTCTCTCGAATGGTCGCGATGCGCGCCTCCACCACAGGATCGCTGGGCACCGCGAAGGGCAGCTTGTCGATGATCACGCAGCTCAGCTGCTCTCCCGGTACGTCCACTCCCTGCCAGAACGACGACGTCGCGAACAGCACGGCGTTGGGAGTCGAACGAAATTCCTCCAGCAGCGCGCTGCGCGGCCCCGTCCCCTGCATCAGCGTTTGATAGGGAATTTCCAGCGACACGCGGTCATACACCAGCCGCATCTGTTGATAGCTGGTAAACAGGACGAACGCGCGGCCTCTACTCAACATCAGAAGCTCGGCGATTTCAAGAGCTGCGGCCGCCGTGAAAGCCGGATTGCGCGGTTCCGGCAGGTCTTGCGGAACGTATAGGAGCGCCTGGGAAGCGTAGTCGAAGTGACTGGGAACCACCAGCGTGCGCGCGCCGCGCAGTCCCAAGCGCTGCTGGAAAAACTCAAACGCACCCGCCACCGCGAGCGTGGCGGACGTCAATACGGCGGTGTCCAGTTCATCGAATAGCTTTTCGTCGAGCAGCGATGAAACGTCGATAGGCGTGGCCTGCAAGAACGTCCCCCGCCCGCGCCGCTCAATCCAATACACGTACGTGCGTTCGCCGGATTCCATCCAGAATTGCAGTCGGCGCGCCATGTCCCTTGCCCGGCTGATCAAAGGGATCGCCTCGTCGGGCGCCGCGCGCAACAGCTCCAACTGCAACGCCACCAACTCCAATCCCGCCAGCACATCGAGGTAAATTTCCTCGTGCTCCAGGAGGAACGCTTCCTGCGCCCGAAACCCCGAGCGCCCCTCCGCCGCACCGAACAGCGCGAAAAAGTAGGCCGCGCGTTCGCCCATCATCATCAAAGTACGGTCCAACTCCTGGGATCCGAACTCCTTGCGGTGCGCCAACCCCGTCACGTCACGCGCCAGTTCCTCGAATTGATAGCTGGAAACGGTGACGCCAAAGTATTGCCCGGCGACGTCTTCAATCTCATGCGCTTCATCGAAGATCACGGCGCTGTAATCGGGAATGATGCCGGCCATCTCATTTCCCTTCACGGCGAGATCCGCGAAAAACAAGTGGTGATTCACGATGATCAGATCGCTCGCCTGCGCCCTTTGGTGCATTAGCGTGATGAAACAGCGCTCAAACTGCGGGCATTTCTGGCCGCTGCACAGATCGCTTCGCGCGTCGATCTTGGCCCACGCGGTGCTCGATTCCGGAAGCGTCTTGATCTCGGCGCGGTCGCCGGTTTCGGTGGTCTTCTCCCACTCACGGATGATCCGGAAATCGGCGACTTCCTCCAAACCGTCGAGCACGGGCTCTTTTTCCGCGTCGTAAATCTTCTGCCTGCAGGCGTAATTCGCGCGGCCCTTCATGTAACACGCACGGAGCGGGCCCAGGTGCTTCGCCAGGAACGGAATGTCTTTGAAGAATAACTGCTCTTGCAGGTTCTTGGTGCCCGTGGAAATGACGATGCGCTTTCCGGATAGTATCGCCGGCACCAAGTAGGCCAGCGTCTTGCCCGTGCCGGTGCCTGCTTCGACGATCAGGTGCTTTTTTTCGGCGAGCGCCGCTTCCACGGCCTCCGCCATGGCAAGCTGGCCCGGGCGGTATTCGTAGTGGGGATGCCAATCCGCAAGCAAACCTTTCCGGCCAAAGAACTGGCGGGGCGTGAGGGATTGAGCGGCGGGAGGCACCTACCAAGTGATTTTAGCAGTCACAAATTGAGGGGACATGCTACGACTTCGTGTTGCGCGTGGTTGTGGCGTGCGGAATTGGTCTTGCCATCCACAAGATCTTTCATGCTTCAATCGGCGGTTTTCTATTTACGAGGTGCCGTTTTATCCACATGGCTCGACTTCCGAAGTCACCCTCTCCCATCTCAAAGATGTCGGCGAATTGACCGCTTGCAGTGTCCACGACCACCAATTGCTTAAAGAAGCTAAGGCCTTCCCGATATGCTGCTAATAGCAATTCACCGTCGGGACTCCAACCACCAACGCCCCAGACGGTACCTCGCGAAAGAAATTGTCGGCGCGATCCGTCCACTACATTTACGATGAACAGCGCTCCCTGATCCACGAACGCAACGTGTTTCCCATCTGGTGATAATGCGGGGAAACGACCGTTCCCGCTGAAGTAACCACGTCCAGACTTAGGGTCGACGACCTTCAATGACTCGCGTGTCCCCATGGCTAGAATGGTGCCATCACTGCACGTAGATAATCGCTCCACCGCAGAAAGATCCAGATTTCCAGCAACGCCGGTTATGTCCAATGAAGCTTTTAGTTGTTCGCCTTGAAGGTGTAACAAGCGTCCAGGTGATGTGGCGTCGTCAAACGCCGTCAGATACAGGTTGCGATATTTGGAGGACACCGCGACCGCCCCGGCTCTGATCCCCTTGTACGTCAATGTCCAAGCGGCGTGGCCATCCCACACCGCAACCAAGGGTCTTGAACTATAGTCAGGTGCACTAGGATAAGCATTCCGTGGAATCCACACAATACATCCACCGTCCGGTGCGATTGCGAATTGGACCCCTCTCCCTTCATCCTCGAGCATTAGTCTGCCCACCGACGCATTCGTGGGCGTGTGTGCATGTAGCGTGTAATCAAGGACTAGTATATTGTCTCTCTGGGATAACTTTGACGCTTTTATCAATACTTCGTTGTCGCCCTGTTGACCGCAAGAGATGGGCGCTGCGCACGCCGCTAGCGTGATGAGGTCTCTTCTCGTCATGCCTCTATATTTTAGTTCGCTCGTTATCTACACGCGGAGACTTGCCCCCGCATGGTCGCCGGGGCTTCGAAATATGAGGGAGTAAAAGCGCTCATGGTTACGGGCACCCGCGCTAGAATAGACTTGGATGCGTGTAACGGTCACATTCGCCATTCTGATGTTGCTGGCCAGTTTTCAATGTATTTCCGCGTGCACGCTGGCCGAGTGTGGTGAGACGCAGGAGCAACCGCAGACTCCGCCGTGCCATCACGAGAAAGCGCCCGCCCCGTCGCACCATTCGACGCATGATCAGGCGTGCGATCACCAGAAGACGGCGGACCAGGCACGGCCGTCCATGCCGGAACTACAGTTCGTGGCGGATATCGACGCCGTACCCTTCCGTATCATCACGCTTACAGCGGTTTTCGAACCGGCACACCAGGTGTTCGCCAGTCCGCCCTTGTTAGGCTCTCCTTCTTCCATCCTTCGTATCTGAACTCCGCACCGCTCCCTGCGCTGGCGGCTCGGCACGTCAACGAGCTGCACGTCCACGAATATCAAAGGAGAGAAGTCATGGTCGCGAATCGGAGAAATTTCTTCGCCAGAGCCGCCGCTGCGGGCGCTGGTTTGATTGCCGCTAGGAAAATAAGAGCCCAGGAAAACCTCGCAAATTTGCCGGTCGAGGTGCCTGATCTGGCCAGGCTGCCGCACCGCGTGGTGGATGGGGTGAAAGAATTCCGGCTAGTCGCCGAAGTGGTGCATTCCCAATTCGCTCCGGGGCGCGAGGTAGACGCATGGGGTTATAACGGCACCGTGCCGGGTCCACTGATCGAAGTGAACGAAGGCGACCGCGTGCGCGTGATCCTTGAAAACAAGCTGCCGGAGATGACCGCGCTGCATTGGCACGGCCTGGAAGCGCCCATGGAGATGGAAGGCAGCGTCGGGCTGGGACAAGACCCGGTGCCGCCGGGCGGACAGTACGTCTACGAATTCACAATGAACCAGCACGGCACGCTCTTTTATCATTCTCACTTCGCAATGCAGGAAATGATGGGCCAGTTGGGCATGTTAGTGGTGCACCCGAAGACCCCATACGCGCCCCGGGTGGATCGCGACTTTGGCATTTTGATACAGGAATGGGCGCTGATGCCGAATAACAACGTGCCGAACTCGCTGGCAATGGAATTCAACTGGCTGACCTTTAATGGCAAGTCAGGTCCGGCCACCACGCCCATGCTGGTCAAACAAGGCGAGCGCGTTCGGCTGCGTTTGGTGAACCTCGGTATGGATCACCATCCGATTCACTTGCATGGAAATCAGTTTGTCGTAACCGGAACCGAGGCGGGCCGCAAACCGCAGGCACTGTGGTTTGAAGAAAATACCGTTCTCGTGGGAGTTGGCCAGGCCCGCAACATCGAATTCGACGCCAAGCACATTGGCGATTGGATGCTGCACTGCCACATGCCCCATCACATGATGAACCAGATGGTTTCAATGGCTGGACCCATGGCGCCCACGGGACACGCCAAGGCCATGTCCAGCAGCAACATTGGACTCTATCCGATGGACGATCCGGCCAAGAAAACCGTACCCGGGTATCCGCAGGATATGTGGATGCCCATGGACGACATGTTCGATAAGCCCGAAAACTTTGGTCTTAGGAAGGGCTGGAGCGGCGCCATGATGGGCATGATGACCATCATCCGGGTGCTGCCACCGGAGCGTTACGACGAAATTATCGCGCGGGTTCGGACAGCGGGAGCAAATCATGCGCACTAACGTGATTCTGTTTTCGTATTTATGCGCAGCATCCTGCTGCGCCCAGTCGGCGCTGACGCTAGCGGACTTGGAAAAAATGGCGCTTACGGCAAGTCCCTCGCTGCGCCAAAGCGGGGCGGACGTGCGTGCCGCCCAAGGCCGTGCCTTACAGGCGGGGTTGTATCCGAATCCGGTGCTCGGCTCCAGTGGAGAACATATCTCCGGAACGCCAGGCCTGCGCGGCGGCACCGTGGGTGGCTTCGTAGAGCAACGCTTCGTAACCGCAGGCAAGCTCGGATTGGCGCGGCGCTCCGGAGAGCAACTGACCGAGGCTGCGACGCAATTGCAGCAAGCCGAACGTCTGCGCGTGCTCATCGCGATACGCACCCTGTATTACGAGGCATTAGGCGGTGAGCGGTTGCTGCAGGTCCGGCGGGAAATGGAAGATCTGGCCGTGCGTACCGCCAAGACCGCGCGCGAAAGCGCTAACTTGGGGCGGGTGGACCGGCCTGATGTGCTCGCCGCGGAAGTGGAAGCGCAGCGTGCGGCTTTGAGTGTCACGCTGGCGGGAAATGCGCTGGACCGCACATGGCGCGAGATCGCCGCTATGGTATCTATGCCGTCATTGCAACGAACGGCCCTGGCCGGCGACATCGAACAGTTGCCCGTGGCAGATGCCACCGCAATGGAGAGAATCTATGCGGAGAATCCGGACTTGCGCGCCGCTAATAGCGTGCGCGCCAGCGCGGAACTCCTGGTGGACCGGGCGCGTGTGGAAAAGATTCCGGATGTGGTGGTGCGTGGAGGAGTGCGCTACAACAACGAACTGGTGTCCGGCTTCAAAGCGGGTACGGAGGGTTTCTTCGATGTTGGAATTCAGATCCCGTTGTTCAATCGCAACCAAGGCGCGCTGGCCGCTGCGCGCGCCGAAGCCGAGCGAGCCAGGTTTGAGGTGGACCGGCAACGCCAGACGCTGGCGCGTCGCTTCGCGGCGGTGTACCGGGATTATCAGGACGCATCAGCCGCCGCTATACGCTACCGCGACCAGATGATCCCCGCCGCCATGCAAGCCTACGACTTGTACTTTGCGAACTTCGCCGCGATGACCGCGGCCTACACGCAAGTGTTAATGACCCAGCGCAACCTCATACAGATGCGCGAGGAATACGTGATGGCACTGATCCACGCCGCGCGCGCGACCGTGGAATTGGACGGGTTGTTAGTGAGCTACTAAGCGAAAGCGGCAGACGGTTTAGGCGTCGTGGATTTTGACAACGGTACGGTCAATGGATTTGATGGTGGGTTTGCCGCAGCCGCCCATGGTGCGGCCG
>CADEFM010000014.1 GCA_902826605.1 uncultured Acidobacteriota bacterium | reverse complement strand
AGCGCAGCCCTGAAAAGGCTGGCGTCGGCGGTTCAATTCCGTCCCTGGCCACCACCTGCATTACACCATTTGGTCCCGCGACCTCGACGCCTCCGGTGACCCGGAAAAGCTTCTTTCCATCTTTCAGCATGGGGGTTAGGACTAGCCGCCCCAATGCTGCGGCGTGAGCGATAATAGTCCCACGGATAATAGTCGGAATGACGTGCGAATAATATTGCCGTCGTTGAACCAAGACACTCCATAGGCACATTCAAAGGAGGTCGCGTGCGTGCAGCGATTTTGCGAAACATGCGGTAATCCGATTTCGGCGACCGCCGGGTATTGTTCTAGTTGTGGAAAACAAGTGGCCGTTCTCGCAAAGACTTCCCTCGCCACAGGCAGTTCAATGCACGCCACTCATGAACCGGAAGAGAAGGTCTTATTGGATGAAGATGGCATCAAAGTGACGACAGCCAGGTTCATGGTGAAGGACAACACCTACTCCATGGCAGGTATTACCTCTGTAAAAACTCAAGTCGAGCACCCATCGAAGATTGGCCCGTTCGTTACCATCGCTTTCGGTGGATTAGGGCTTACGAGCAGCTTCAACGACCTTTCGGGCAGTGCCTTAGGGCTGGGGGCGATGGGTCTGGCGATGTTGGCAGTTGGTATAGCGTGGCTTCGATCATCAAGGCGATCAATGATGCAATTGTTCATCGGGTCTAACGGAAAGAGAATTGAGGCTCAAGTATGAAGGCCAATTTCACAAAACAATCAGTGGCTGGATTTACGAGAGTCCTTTCCACGCTGCTTGCAGTCGTTGGCAAATCCGCAGAAGATTGCTTTCCTCGGAAGGTTCCGGAGCGACAGCTATAAAGTGACTTCCTCGGCGCGCGTCACAACCTGCCGTCTTCGCCAGTCTGTTTCAACTCCTGGCGTGGGGGATCCGGAGCCGCTGTGTGATGAGGAGGTCCGTTCAATTCAGTTATGATGTTGGACGGATTTGGTGGTCCAGTCAAACCTAGTCGAGTTTTGCTGTCGGGAGAATATCAAATGCTGCGATGTCTTTGCCGAACCATCTGGATTTTGACTGTTCTGCTTTCGTCCCCATTCGCGGTATTTTCCCAGAAATCGGGGCCTTCCTTTCCATTGAGTGGGGCGACGCTGGTCAAAGACAATGATCGCTTCGTGATCTGGGATGTCACTTGGGGAAAAGGTAGATCTACCGGAATCCACAAACTCGACATGGATCAAGTATCTGTTACTCTCGCCGAAGGAGCCATCAAGATTACCAAGGCGGACGGAACCTGGAGCATTGAACAGACGAGAATTGGCTCAGTGCGATTTGAATCGGGGGGCACCGTAGTCGAAGAAGAAGGCATTGGCGACACGCCCAGGCGCGAAATGGTTTTTCAGTTGAAAGACTTCGTGCCATCTCCGTGGCCCACGAGGAAGGGGATACCAGGTCAGTTTCCACGCATCAACACGGTTAAGCTGTTTGAAACAGACCGGATCGCTGTTTGGGACCAAGTCTGGAAGCCCGGTGAATTGGTGGTGCGCCATGCCCATTATCACCGCACGGCTACTGTGTTCATTGGGGGAGGGATGCTGCGCGCAACTCCTGAGAGCGGCGTCCCAAATCCTCCCTTTACCAGGACGTTTGGGGAGGTGCTCGCAAATACCACGTTCAGTCCGGATGCTCACGAAGAGGAATACGTCTCCGGAGCACCGCGTGCGATTTGGATCGAAATTACCAAATAGAAGGGAATGGTGGCCGTGGGCCGTATTTTCCCACACCAGTACACCTCGTCTGTGTGGCGGAAACATCACAGAAAGGCGAGAGAGGATAACTTCCGCGAGATGCCACCTTTACGTTCAAGAGGACGTTCACAACGTTAGAGGTTTCTGGACCGCTCGGCAGGCCTCCTCCGTACCCAAGGGGCCGCATTCCGGTGCCCACGCTCCTCCGCGATGCCGGAACCGGCAATACTCAGTACTAGCAGTGGCTCGTAGGATTTTTCAGGGAGCAGGTCACCAGTAGAAGGAAGAATCTGGCCGTTACATCAAGAACTCATCGCGACCGGTCCACTCAATCCGGTCAATTTTCCATGCCCGGCATTTGGATGACACGGCATGGCCATTCGGACAAGAAGGGGTTGGCGATGACTTGGCTATAGCGCTTGCTAGTTCGCTCGGTGAACAGTCTTCGGCAAATCGCATATGTGCTTCTATTAGAAGGCCGCAGTTTTCATGGGCACATCCTATCTGCACTCTCCAAAAAGAGGTGGATGAATCTAGGGCCAGCGTATCAGCGTCTTCCCGACGAACGTCTGATTCCAAATATCTACACAAATGAGCGCATCGATGGCATACGATAGCTAACGTCGCGCTATCCATGGGCCAATAGTGTTGACCGGGAGATTTTTCTCGCACGCGTCGGTAGGGGAGAGCAATAAGCGCTTGGCATTTTAGGCAGGCAAGAACGGGAATCAAAGTGAACCCCATTTTCGGCCTTCGTTAGGCGCACCCGTGGTGGCAGATCCACCTTTTTGATGTCGCGAGTGCCGTTGTAAGTGCAACCCTGTTGTCAGGGCAACTTATAGGTCACGAAGGTAGAACCCGCGGCAATGGCGATATATTGCTTTCCGTCTTTGCCCATGTACGAAATCGGATTTGCGTGCGCTACCTCAGCGGTCTTCACGCTCCACACCTCCTGACCGGTTTTACTGTCGAACGCGCGGAACATTCCGTCAAGAGCGGCTCCGATGAAGGTCAGTCCTCCCGCCGTTGTCATTGGGCCACCGCCCAAACTGGAAGCACCCGTCTTAATTCCAGCCGGTACTCCCTCCATCGTGCCAAATGGTATCTGCCAAGCGATATCGCCTGTGTTCACGTTGATCGCCGTCAACCTGCCCCACGGCGGCTGCCAGCACGGCCAGCCCTTCACCGACAATGAACCACTGGTAAAAGGGGACACACCGGGGGGGCGTCCGAACAACCTGGGCGACTCAGGCGGGCCTCTGGGGTCCGTATCCTGCTGCTGGATGTACGCCATTTCACCGGAATCCGTCGTGTTGATGATGTAGTATCCCAAGGTCGGATCGAACGCGCCGCCACTCCACGTCGCGCCACCCAATATATAGGGCATGGCGAGGGACCCCTGGGCGGAATACGGTGTATACGGGCCGCGGTTGCGCCCGCCGTCCACCTTGGCGAGCAGCTCACGGCAGGCCGCCTCATGCTCCGGAGTGATCTTGGCGATATCGTCCGGGTACTTAAAGCTCATTCGCACCAATGGAGGAGGCTTGACGGGAAACGGCTGGGTCGGGGAGTACCATTCGCCGGGGACATCGCCTTTGGGAACCGGACGCTCCTCCACTCCAAAAATCGGTTCTCCCGTCACACGGTTGAGAATGAACAGCAGACTGGCTTTGTTCATCGCCCCGACAGCCGGAATCTTCTTGCCGTCTTTGACCACGTCAAACAGCACGGGCGGGACCGGCATATCGTAATCCCAGAGATCGTGATGAGTCGCCTGGAAATACCATTTCAGCTTCCCTGTCTCAGCATCCACGGCCACAATGGAGTCGGAGAACAGGTTCGCTCCAGGTCGATCCGTCCCGTAGAAATCATTGTTTACGGAACCCAGCGGCATGTAGAGAATTCCGCGCTCCGCGTCAACACTAAAGAAAGTCCACACGTTCGCGCCGGATATCTTCTTCCACGAGTCTCCCAGCCAAGTTTCATGACCCATTTCCCCCGGCCTTGGCACGGTGTGGAACGTCCACACCAGCTTGCCCGTGCGCAGGTCCCACGCGCGCACGTCACCCGCGGGTCCCTTTGACCCTGTTTCGTCGATAGTGTGTGCGCCGGTAAATACCAGGTTCTTATAAACGAAAGGAGAAGAATTCATGCCGTAGCGGATGTTCCGAAACCCGTTCATAATCTCGGGCGTTCGCAAGTTCACTACGCCTTCGTTGCCGAACCCCGGATTGGGTTTTCCGGTTTTCGCGTTGATCGAATACATCTCGCCCCCGGGAGTCCCGAAGAGAATCTGCGGAGGAGTCTGCTGGTCGCCCGGCCAATATGCCAGGCTTCGCATGGAGCCAAGATTGGTCCGCTCCTCCGACTTGCCCGTGAACTCCCACAGGAGCTTGCCGGTTTCAGGCACGAGCGCGACGACGTGGTTAAGGGGGTATCCGAGAAACAGTACGCCATTGACCATCAGCGGGATTGACTGGCTTAGCCGGAATTGCTGGCCTTCCTTCTTCATCTGGTAACTCCAGGCAGGTACCAGCTTGGATACGTTCGTTGCGTTGATCTGCTTCAGCGGCGAATAGCGCTGACCTCCAGGGTCACGTGCATAAGACGGCCAATCGTTTTGCGCGTACAGCGCTGGCAGCATCAAACTCACAACCGATAGCAACAACGAGGTTCGCATCCGTTTTCTTCCTTCCGTTCTTCTTAACCTAGGTTCCTTCACTGAATCATGATATCGCACGCATCTGAGCGTGCGTATAGCACACTCAGCGCTGGAGGACGGCGTACTTGGTGTCCGTGGGCCGTTGTCAGCGCAACCTAGTGTCAGGGCAACTTATAGGTCACGAAGGTGGAACCCGCGGCGATCGCGATATATTGTTTTCCGTCTTTGCCCATGTAGGAAATCGGATTGGCGTGAGAGACCTCCGGAGTCTTCACGCTCCACACCTCCTGACCGGTTTTGCTGTCGAACGCACGGAACATTCCGTCAAGAGCAGCTCCGATGAAGGTCAGTCCTCCCGCCGTCGTCATTGGGCCACCGCCCAAACTGGAAGCGCCCGTCTTAATTCCAGCCGGTACTCCCTCCATCGTGCCAAACGGTATCTGCCACGCGATGTCTCCAGTGTTCACATTAATGGCGGTCAGTCTCCCCCATGGCGGCTGCCAGCAAGGCCATCCCTTTACCGAAAGTGAACCACCTAATCTAGCTGATACGGTTGGCCCTCCACTACGAATACGTCCGAACAATCTGGGCGACTCCGACGGCGCACCGGGATCGTCGCTTTGGGGCGCAATGTACCCCATATCTCCCGAATCTGTCGTATTGATGATGTAGTATCCCAGAGTCGGATCAAAGGCTCCGCCACTCCATGTCGCACCACCCAATATATAGGGCAGACCTAGCGCTCCCTCGGCAGAATAGGGTGTGTAAGGTCCACGATTGCGCCCGCCGCCGACCTTTTCTAGCAGTTCCCTGCATGCGGCCTCATGCTCCGGCGTGACCTTCGCGATATCGTCGGGATACTTAAAACTCATCCGAACCAATGGCGGAGGTTTGACGGGAAATGGTTGAGTGGGAGAGTACCATTCGCCGGGGACATCCCCCTTGGGAACCGGACGCTCCTCCACCCCGTAGATTGGTTCGCCAGTCACCCGGTCCAGAATAAACAGTAGACTGGCCTTGTTCATCGCCCCAACAGCCGGGATCTTCTTCCCATCCTTGACCACATCAAACAGCATCGGCGGGATCGGCATATCGTAATCCCACAAATCGTGATGGGTGGCTTGGAAATACCATTTCAGTTTCCCGGTTTCGGCATCCACAGCCACAATGGAGTCGGAGAACAGGTTTGCCCCAGGTCGATCCGTTCCGTAGAAATCATTGTTAACGGAACCCAGCGGCATGTAGAGAATTCCACGCTCCGCGTCCACGCTGAAAAATGTCCACACGTTCGCGCCCGACATGCGTTTCCAAGAATCCCCTAGCCAGGTTTCATGACCCATTTCACCCGGCCTTGGCACGGTGTGGAAGGTCCATACTAGTTTCCCGGTCCGCAGGTCCCAGGCACGCACATCGCCCGCGGGTGCCTTTGTTCCCGTGTTATCCACATTGTGAGAACCAGTAAATACGAGATTCTTATAAACAAACGGAGCAGAATTCAAACCGTAGTGGATGTTCGGAAACCCGTTCATGATCTCGGGCGTTCTCAGATTCACAACCCCTTCATTACCGAAGCCTGGATTGGGCTTGCCGGTCTTCGCGTTGATTGAGTATAGTTCGCCATCTGGAGTACCAAACACAATCTGCGGAGGCGTCTGTTTGTCGCCGGTCCAATATGCCAACCCTCGCATCGCGCCTTCTGCCACTCTATTCTGATCTATAATTTTTCCCGCAAACTCCCAGAGGACCTTGCCCGTTTCGGGTTCCAGCGCCGCCACGCGATTCAAGGGGTACCCGACGTACAAAACGCCACTGACCATGATCGGGATCGACTGGCTCAACCGGAAGGGCTGGCCCTCCTTCTTCATCTGGTAACTCCAGGCAGGTACCAGCTTGGATACGTTCGTTGCGTTGATCTGCTTCAGCGGCGAATAGCGCTGACCTCCAGGGTCACGTGCATAAGACGGCCAATCGTTTTGCGCGTACAGCGCTGGCAGCATCAAACTCACAACCGATAGCAACAACGAGGTTCGCATCTGTTTGATCCTTCCTGAACTCTGACCTGCCTGGTTCCTGCATTGAGTATGATATCGCAGGCGATCCACTCAATGACGCGTGCTGGGCGTGGACCGTTAACTTATTGGCCGACACGAAATTGCCTAGTGGGAACCACTTCGAGTGCCGTCTGAACTGTTGTTCCCGCGTTTAGATATACTCTCTACCGGAATACAAAATGTCGGTCAGGTCATCATCAGTGTAAGCATCTCCATCCCCCTGAACCGAGCGCCACACGGCGGTGCGTGTCAACAAGAATGAGACAGCTGGCGTGAAAGTCTAGAGAGTATTTTCCTCCGAAGTTGGCCGATTGATCCAGACCTGGGAGGGCAGCTCCGGAGGTCAGGGTGGTTTCCGAACGAAGCGCGCGGGATGAGAACGGAAAGCGGCATCGAGGACGACCTGTCGATGCGCCAAGATGTGAGGGGCTTGGCCGTGGTGGACCATGACCGGCGTCATCAGGCCAAGACCAGAGTGGTGGTGCTGATGGTTGTACCAGCGGAAGAAAGACTGGCTGCGGGTCTTACTGTCGCCCCACGCGGGAGTGCCGCTGCACGGGTAGGATAAATTCGCCATCCGTGAGTGTTGAAGATCGCGCACCATCATCGACCTCGGACCGGCCACGCCTCCGCCCAGTCGAGTCGTTACAAAGTAATCGCTCCGCTTGATATCATTGTGCCAAATTTGTGCCAGACCGGTGGCAGATTACTTTCAAAACCTGGTTCTCGGCCGCCAAGTATTCGTTCTTCAAGAGCAGTTCTTGGTTCACTGATCCGGTCACGAAGGTCAACAATCCTGCGCATCTTCCGTATTTCATCTGACCGTCTATCGTGCTTGCGGTTGATCTCGGTGCGGCTCTCCCATCATTTACGACTACACGTGCGGCTGCAGCGTATCGGACATCCGGTGGCCGTGCTCGAGCCACATCAGCAAGAGGTCGGATGTCACGGGTGCTCGGCGGAAAGCGTCCATGCCGACCGCGTCGGCAATCGCATTCATCACGGCGCCGTAGGCGGCGCCGACCGGCGGCTCGCCCACGCCTCGCGCGCCGACCGGCGTCTCAGGGTCGGGAAGTTCGATCGCGCCCGTCTGCAAGGCTGTGGGCACATCGAGGATTGTGAGCGGCTTGTTCTGATGAAACCGCTTGGCCAGTGGCAGGCCGTAGTGCGGGTCGTACACCCATTTCTGGCACAGGGCGTGTCCGATCCCAAGGTAGCTCCCGCCAGCGACCTGCGCGGCCATGCTGCGCGGGTTGATCACCGTACCGACGTCAGCCATCCCGAGATAGTCGATGAGTGTTGGCTTCCCGGTCTCGAGATCCACCTCCACCTCCGCGAAACCGGCGACGAACGAGAAGGTTGTGCCGTCTCGCGGATAGATGTCCTTCGCCACGCCCATGAGCCCCAAACCGGCGAGTGCAGCAGCGGCATTCTTCGTTGTGGGATGAATGTCCTCGGGCAACCTGTGCCCGTCGTACTGTCCGCCCAGCTCGATGGCCCGTTTCGCTGCCTGGCTGTAGCTCAGGCCACGACTCGGATTGTCGCGCCGGAACACGCGCTCCCCGCCGAGGGCGTAGTCTTCGGGCGAGCCGCCGAGATCGTGCGCGGCGATCTCCTGTAGCTTCCGCCGAGCGTCCATCGCGGCCGCATGATTCGCCCGCGTCATCGCATGCGTCGTCTGGCTCCCGACCGACAAACACGAGTATGGCAGGTATTTGCTGGTGTCTCCCCACGGGATCTCGACCTTCTCCCAGGGGATCGCCAGCAGTTCGGCCGCCACGCGCGCGAGGTCGAACAGCGAATGCGTGCCGAGGTTACCGACACCGCTCTGCACGTACAGCTTTCCGTCCGGCCGAATGGTCATGAGCCCATCGTGGCCGACGGATCCCGATGCATGTGTGCCTACGGCGACTCCGACGCCACGGACTTTGGAACCGTTGCGCCGTCCGGAGCGAGCCATGCGATCACGCCAGCCGAAACGCTCCGCCCCGCGATCAAGCGCCTCTTTGACGAAGGCGCTTGTGGTGTACCCACGTTTCCCGTTTTCCTGCGGCGGGCCGAAGGACGCCTTGCCGACGGGCGCGTTGATCTTGCGGACTTCCATCTGATCGAGGCCGAGCTGTTTCGCCGCCTTCGCGACCACCCGCTCCACGATGGCAATGCCCTGCATCTCCCCCGGCGATCGCTGGAACAGGCGCGTTGGAGTGTTCGTGAGAACGTTGACGGCGCGCCAGCGCATCGCCGCAGGCTGGTAGAGGAGCGACGTGGCCACTCCGGCCGCACGGTGATCGCCGCGCTGTCCTCGTGCGCCGTTGTCCTGGACGATGAACAGATCGAGGGCGGTGATGCGGCCGTCCGCGCGGAAGCCGATCCGGGCGCGCCCAGTCATGTTGGTACGGGCGTGGCCGATGTAGTGCTCTTCCTCACGACTGATACGCATCATGACGGGCCGGTTGGTCTTCCGGGCGAGCAGGGCCGGGATGGCCATCGACACGGCCCCGCCGCCCTTGCTGCCGAAGCCGCCGCCCGTGTACTCGGAGATGAACACAACATCGGAAGGATCGACACCCACCCAGCTCGCGACCAAATCGAGCGTTCGCATCGCACTCTGGGTCGAGCCGTGCAGGTACAACTTGCCGTTCTGCCAGTACGCCATGGCGCTGCGCGTTTCCATGGTCTGATGGCTCGTTGCCTGGACCACGAATGTTTCGTCAACCACCAGCTTGGCCTGTCGGAAGCCCGCTTCCAGATCCCCGTAGGCCCACTCTTCGGTGGCTTCTCCCATAGGCAGTTGGCCTTCGCTGACAGCGGCGAAATCACGCTCGTTCCATTTCAGGGTACGAATCTGCATCTCTGCCTGCGCCGCGCCCTCTGCGTCCCGCCCGCCAGCGCCGGGAGCCGGCCCCCACACATTGCCCGCCGGATGGGCGTTCGCACCATTCGGCCTGAGGCTCTCGAGGGGATCAGTCACGAACGGTAACGGCTCGAGGTTCATCGCGATGCGCTCCACCGCTTCGGCCGCTGTCAGTTCGTCGTCGGCGGCCACGGCCAGAATCGGCTCGCCTTCGAAGAGCGGCTCATTGGTCAACGCTGGAATGCCTTTGCGCGCCGCTTCGGGCAGATCGTTGGCGGTGAGAATTGCGCGGACACCGGGCATGGCAAGAGCGGCGCTCGTGTCGATCCTCCTGATGCGCGCGTGCGGCATCGGGCTAAGCAGCAGCTTACAGAACAACATTCCGGCGGCGCGGAAGTCTTCTGCGTATTTCGCACGGCCGGTCACCTTGGCGACAAGGTCCGGCGTCGTGTAGTTCCTGCCGATGAGCTTCTGTTCAGCCATGTCACACCTCCGCGTTAGGCTCCGTGCCACGCATCATTGTTCCAAGAATAATATATCGGTGACTGAAATGCGCTGCGGAAGGCAGGCCTACCGTGTGGGCGAACGTGATAGCAGACACGTAGGCCAATAATCCTACCCGTTTGCTGTTCTTCATCTGACCGTATATCTGATTTTGTTTCAGATGGTTTGAATATTTTTGCTATACGGTGTTCCGCAATCACAAGCAGTGCTTCCGAACCAGTTCTGGTCGTCGCCCAGACGACAACCTAGAATCAGGGCAACTTATAGGTCACGAAGGTGGAACCGGCGGCGATGGCGATATATTGCTTTCCGTCTTTGCCCATGTACGAAATTGGGTTCGCGTGAGCGACGTCTGGAGTCTTGATGCTCCACAACTCCGTGCCCGTCTTTGAATCGAAGGCGCGGAACATACCATCTCGGGCAGCTCCAATAAAGGTTAGACCGGAGGCCGTCGTCATCGGGCCGCCACCTAAGCTGGGAGAGCCTGTCTTGATCCCAGATGGAACTCCTTCTGTCGTGCCAAACGGTATCTGCCAGGCAATGTCGCCCGTGTTCACATTGATTGCCGTCAACCTGCCCCATGGGGGCTGCCAGCATGGCCAACCGTTAACAGAGAGCGATCCACCCGTTCTAGTCGAAACGTTAGGTCCACTACGGGGAGGACGTCCAAACAATCTGGGGGACTCTGCCGGACCACGAGGGTCCTCGGTCTGAGCCTGAATCGAGCCTATTTCTCCCGAATCGGTAGTATTGATGATGTAGTATCCCAGCGTCGGATCGAACGCTCCACCACTCCAGGTTGCACCTCCCAAATTAAAAGGCATCACCAGTGCTCCCTCCGCGGAATACGGTGTGTACGGTCCACGGTTGCGACCACCACCTACTTTTTCCAGTAGCACGCGGCAGGCCGCTTCATGCTCTGGCGTAACCTTCGCGATATCATCCGGATACTTGAAGCTCAGCCGGGTCAATGGCGGAGGCTTGACGGGGAATGGCTGCGTCGGAGAGTACCATTCACCGGCGACATCGCCTTTCGGAACTGGACGCTCCTCTACACCGAAAATCGGCTCTCCCGTCAGACGGTCCAGGATGAAAAGCAGACTGAGTTTGTTCATCGCCCCCACAGCGGGAATCCTCTTGCCGTCTTTGACGACATCGAATAATATCGGCGGCACTGGCATGTCGTAATCCCAGATATCGTGATGGGTGGCTTGAAAATACCATTTCAGTTTCCCTGTCTCCGCATCGACGGCTACGATGGAGCTGGAGAACAAGTTCGGTCCCGGGCGGTCCGTGCCATAGTAATCATTGTTGACGGACCCTAGCGGCATGTACAGAATTCCACGCTCCGCGTCCACACTGAAAAAAGTCCACACGTTCGCACCGGACATTCTTTTCCACGAATCTCCCAGCCAGGTTTCGTGACCCATCTCGCCGGGCCTCGGCACAGTATGGAAGGTCCATACCAGTTTCCCGCTCCGCAGATCCCATGCGCGCACATCGCCCGCGGGTCCTTTGGATCCCGTCTCGTCGATATTGTGTGCACCCGTGAATACCAGATTCTTGTAGATAAACGGCGCGGAATTTAGGCCGTAATGGATGTTCGGAAAGCCATTCATGATCTCGGGCGTTCTCAGATTCACCACGCCTTCTTTGCCGAATCCCGGATTGGGTTTGCCGGTCTTCGCGTTGATGGAATAGAGTTCGCCGTCCGGGGTGCCAAACACAATCTGGGGAGGTGTCTGTTTGTCGCCCGGCCAATAGGCTAGGCTACGCATGGAACCCAGATTCATTCGATTTTGATCTATCGATTTTCCCGTAAACTCCCACAACACCTTGCCGGTTTCGGATTCCAGCGCAGCCACGTGGTTGTAGGGATAGCCCACGTATAAAACGCCATTCGCCATGATTGGGATCGACTGGCTCAACCGGAAGGGCTGACCTTCCTTCTTCATCTGGTAACTCCAGGCAGGTACCAGCTTCGACACGTTCGTCGCATTGATCTGCTTCAGCGGCGAATAACGCTGACCTCCAGGGTCATGTGCATACGACGGCCAATCGTTTTGCGCGCACAGCGCTGGCAGCATCAAGCTCACAATCGATAGCAACAACGAGGCGCGCATCCGTTTGATCCTTCCTGAACTTCTAACCTGGGTTCCTGCATTGAGTATCATATCGCAGGATCAGCAGCGGCACTGAGTATTGTGTGCACCTTCTGGCCGCCGTCAGAACCTTCCCTTCCGGGTGTACACGTTGATAATCCGTGGGATAGCGGACTCGATCAACTCTCGGAGGATGCCATCGTCAATCACCCCCGGTCCTTTCTCCCGGCCGTCCAATGAGCACAGCCCGAAAATGCGCGGGCCACGTAGTCAACAATAAGTATTGGTATGGTGCGGCGGTATGCACTTGGACGCTGGTTCCATACGCGAAATGTGGGCGTTCAAGGTGTGCGAACGTGCATCACGAATGATAGTTCGTTGGAGAACTTTATCATCGCTCCGGGCGCTTCAGATTTTCGCTGAACCTTCACCGTATCCACCTCGCCCAGACTGTTGAATGAGTCTTGTAGTATATCACCGGGCAATTTTCATTTTAGACGCATGGATCTCAACAGCCCAGCGACCTCCCAGACAGATGCATCCGGCAGCTCGGGGTAAATCGGGAGGCACAGAACATGCCGCGCAGCTTCTTCGGAAACGGGGAGGGAACCGGCGGGGAATGCGGGATCGCGATAGACGTCGTGCAGATGGACGGGGACCGGATAGTGCACCGCCGTTTGCACTCCCTTGCTGGTCAGCGCCTGCCGCAGTTCTTCGCGGCGCGGACTGGTAATTGCAAACACGTGATAGACATGACGAGCGTAGGGCATTTCCTGCGGGGCTTGCACGTCCGCACCTTTCAGTTCCCGGCGGTAGAGCGACGCTCTGCTGCGGCGCGCCTCCGTCCAAGCTTCCAGGTGCTTCAGTTTCACTCGCAGAATGGCCGCCTGCATGCCCTCCAGACGATAATTGTAGCCGCGATCCTCGTAAATGTAACGGTCTTTCTGTCCCCAGTTGCGCAGACTCCGGACCTTGGCCGCCAGATCGTCTCGATTGGTTACGACGCAGCCGCCCTCACCCGCCGCTCCCAGGTTCTTCGCGGGATAGAAACTGAAGCATCCGATGTCGCCGAGTGCGCCGACGCGCTGGCCTTTGTACTCCGCGCCGTGAGCCTGGCAGGCGTCTTCGATCACCACCAGTTTGTGGCGCCGCGCGATTTCGAGGATCGGATCCATGTCCGCGGACTGGCCGTAAAGATGAACCGGAAGGATAGCCTTCGTGCGAGGGGTGATGGCGCGCTCGATCAATGCCGGATCCATGTTAAAGCTGAACGGATCGATATCCACGTATACAGGCCGCGCGCCCGTATACAGGATGGCCGCCACGGAGGCGACAAAAGTGAACGGAACCGTGATCACTTCATCGCCCGGGCCGATTCCAGCCGCCAAAAGCGCCAGATGCAGGGCGCTGGTTCCGGAATTTACCCCGATGGCGTGGCGAGCCTTTTGATGCGCGGCGAATTCGTTTTCAAACGCTTCTACTTCACTGCCTAATATGAAGGCGCTATTTTCCAGCACCCGCTCGACGGCCGCGAGAATTTCAGGCTTCAGGGCGAGGTACTGCGCTTTGAGGTCGGCGTAGGGGATCATGCAGGTGTAAAACTAAGGGACAAAATTGTTGAGGAAAGACTGTCCCCTCAATTATAGCGTCCAGCCAGGGCGCGGCCGCGAATACGAGCAAGATCCGTGAAGGATTTCACACCCTGCAGCAGGCTCACCTTCGTGCCTTGCACGTCGCTCCACTCCACCGGGACTTCCACCATGGGGAACCCCAAGGTCTGCGCTATCACCAGATCTTCCACGTCGAAGCTGAAACCGTCTTCCACCTGGCGCGGAAAAATCTGGCGGGCGGCGTCCCCATGAAACAGTTTGAAACCGCACTGCGTGTCCAGAAACGGCAACCCCGTGATGTTGCGCATCGCCAGGTTGAACGCGCGGCCCGCGTATTCCCGCCAAAATGGCTGATGCGTTTTCACCAGAGAACGGTCGAGAGCCCGTGATCCTATCGCCACCACCGCATGATGTTTGCGTGCCGCTTCCACCAGTTTGGCCACTTCTTCAATTGGGGAAGAAAGATCCGCATCGGTCGAGAGCACCCAGCTGCCCGTGGCGTGCGCCATTCCGTTCCTTACCGCGTAGCCCTTGCCGCGGTTGCCGGGATTACGAATCACGCGCAGCAGGCCCGGATATTTACCGCTCCTGACTCCGGCTTCAATCATCCCGGCGGTTCCATCGCGCGAGCCGTCGTCCACCACTAAAATTTCTTGAATCGGAATAGGACAACGCGGTGCATATGTAAAGATCCGATCAAGGGAGGGAGGCAGCCGCTGTTCTTCGTTATATGCCGGGATAACAATCGAGAGCGTCTCTGCCATGAATGTGGGGGCGTGCGGGCGAAGCTCTCATTGTGCCACGACATCTAATAGAAAAGATATTTGCGCCACTGATCATCGCTCTTGCCTAGCAGACGAATTAGGTGGCGGCTGGTATGCAGGCTGAAAGGGCGTGGAGCGCGCGCCAAACGCATGCCGGCTTCTTCCGGTGTGCGGCTGCCTTTCTTGTTATTGCAGGCATGGCAGCAGGCCACCAGATTCTCCCAAGCGGTTTCCCCCGCGCGTGAGCGCGGCATCACGTGATCCAGCGTCAGCTCATTCGAACCGAATGCGCGCTGGCAATACTGGCACGTATAACGGTCTCGCATCAGAATATTTTTTCGGGATAACGACCGCGCCTGCATGGGAATGCGGCGGTATTCCAGCAGCCGGATCACGCTGGGCACGCGCACGGCGTGATGGGCGGAATGCACATGCATCGCGGCATTTTCTTCCGGCGCGGCAACGCCCTTCAGCACCAGCACCAGCGCGCGTCGGGCAGCACAGACGTTGATGGGTTCATAGCTGGCGTTCAAAACCAGCACGGGCCGGTGCAGACGGTCCTGCTGATGGGTTGCGATCACGAATTCCCTCCTGCGGCGGCTGTAGATAGGGCAAAAATAGGAAGATCCAAGCGCCGGTCGGTGCGCGCGACGGCGGCTACAGCGACGTGCGCCGCGCCTGCGCGCTTGAGGACCGCGGCGCATGCGGCGGCCGACGTTCCGGTAGTGATCACGTCGTCCACTAACAATATCCGGGTGTCCTGCAGCGCACCCTTCGCGAACTTGCTCGCCGTCTGGAACGCGCCACGCAGATTCGCGCGGCGTTTGGCGTTGGTCAACCCGGTTTGCGGTGTGGTAGCGCGCACTCGCCGGAGTGCGTGCGCCACGGGCGCATTCCAGCGCGCCCCAATTTCCTTGGCTAGCAATTCGGATTGATTGAACCCTCGCTGCTTCCGCCGCCACCAGTGCAGTGGCACCGGCACGATGAAATCAAACCGCTGCTCGCGTGGCAGCATCCGCAGGATCAACCCGCTCAAGGGGCGCGCGAGCGTGTGCATTTTCTCGAACTTCAGCAGGTGCACCAGCGTGCGCAGGGTGCCTGCATAGGAACCGTAGCTGTATACCGCGTCGAAGTTCAGCAGACCCAGCCGGCACAGCGAACAGCGGCCCGTTTCGTCTAATGGGAAGGCGCTGACGAAGGGCATCCGGCACGCCGAGCAAGCATATTCGGCGCACAAGGGTTGCGGTTCACTAAGACAGCGGTCACAAACAGGAACGCGCGAAATTGTTTTCAGGGAAGCGCCGCATATCCGGCAATCTTCCGGAAAGACGAGCGTTAACAGAGGGTCGATCAGGCCGTGAATGCCCTTAGCCGCCGCGCGGCGGGCGATGCCGGACCAAACAAGACGATGTCCAGAACCGTGGAGAAGGCTACTCGAGAAGACCCACCTCCCATTGAACACTTTCAGTGTATACCAGTGTGATGCCCGGTAGTGGGTCGGTTTGAAATCCAATCGAGAACGTTTGGACATCACGACTTTGCCCTCACAATGCCACTAAACGTCCTGCCTTAGATCTAGTCTCGCCGTGCCATGAAGCCACAAGACAGGCTATCCTCGAAAGCGTTGACGAATTCTTCCGCTACCATCGTCGCCGCTACTTCGTGGCTCAGTCGGGAGTTACACCGTCAGTACGACGCCGAACATCAGCTGCTCGGCGAGCGCGCGTGGGCCTCGCCCGATATTGTCTCGCTGGACGGTTGGCTGCGGCGCACTTGGCAGGAACGCGTCTTTTCGGAGCCCGTAAACACGCCAGTGCTCCTTGATTCCGCGCAGGAGCAGGTTCTATGGGAAGACTCCATTCGTGCTTCTCACGCCGACGATGTTCTGCTGAATATCCCGCAAACGGCTGCCGCGGCTGCTGCCGCTTGGGACCTGCTGCATGCCTGGGAGGCTCCGTTGCATGGGCGCGATTTCGATTGGTCGGCCGACTGTGAAGCATTCCTGGGTTGGATGCGGGCTGTACAGATACGCCTGAACCAAAACGGATGGATCACGCGGAGTGAATTGCCGGGCGTGCTGGCGAAACAATTCGCCATGGGAGGGCGGACAGCACGTGGGGATGTGACCACGGTGGGATTCGACGACCCTCCCCCAGCCGTCGCTCGTCTGTGTCGAGAACTAGGCACGGTAAGCCGGCCCGATCCGCAAATTCCCTCCCGCGCCTGCCGCGTGGAATGTGCCGATATGAACGCGGAGCTCACCGCGGCTGCATGGTGGGCGCGCCAGCGGCTGGAGGCATCGCCGGGTCTGCGCATCGGCGTTATCGTGCACGGCTTAGCGGGAGTTGCCGCGGTGGCCCAGCGGATTTTCGATGACGTGCTGCATCCGTCTCTCCACTTCGAGCGCTCCGCGCCCCGTGCGTTTCATATCTTCCGGGGAACGTCTTCCGCGGATGTCCCCTTAATTTCGTCCGCGCTGCTGATGCTGGGACTGACGGATGCGCTAACACTGCCGGAAGCGGGCATGCTCCTGCGCACGCCCTTTGTAAGGATCGCCACCGGTGGTCGCATCGATCTGGACTATCGGCTCCGGCGGCAAGGTGCGGATCGCGTCTCGATTCATCTCGATGTCATGCGGCAATGCTTCCCCGAACTCGCGGAACTGGTACGGAGCTTGCCTGAGCGGCAACGGCCCGGGCAATGGAGCAGCACATTTTCGAAAATGGTTTCGGCCGGCCGGTGGCTAGAGGAAAAAGAAGTTCTTTCATCCATCGAACAGCGGGAACTAGAACACTGGAAGAACTTGCTCTCCGCATTCGCTCGTCTGGATTTGGTTATCCCCGATTTGACGCTGCCGCAAGCAGTAGAGCGCTTACGGAGAATGGCCGCCGGCAGCCCATTCGCCTCGATCGAGCCGGATGCGCCTGTTCAGATCTTGGATATAGCCGACTCCGCCGGCGCGCGCTTTGACGCGTTATGGGTGGCTGGGCTCCACGCGGGCGCGTGGCCTGCTTCCGCCAAACCCCATCCGTTTTTGCCGCTCGCACTGCAACGCCAGATGCGGATGCCGCATTGCTTGCCGGAACACGAATTCGAATTTGCCCGCGCTACTACAGAACGGCTGCGGGCATCAGCGCCGGAGGTGATATTCAGTTCGCCGATGAATGCAGTGGATGAAACGTTGCGAGTGAGTCCTCTGTTGGAAAACATTCCCAAACTGGACGACGCGTTTCTACCTGGTCAGTCCATTCTTCAGCGTGTGTTTGCCTCCGGCGTGGACCTGGAAGAATGCGCGTGGGGACAGGCGTCCGTGCTGCCGGAGGGCACGCCACAAAGCGGCGGGACGAAATTGCTGGAGCGTCAGGCGGCCTGCCCGTTCCAGGCCTTCGCGGCTTTCCGCTTAGGAGCGCGAGAGCTGGGTGAGCCTCCGTTGGGCATTTCACCATTGGAGCGCGGGAGTGTGGTCCATAAGGCCTTAGAGCACTTTTGGAATCAGGTAAAAACGCACGCCGCACTGGTCCAATTGACGGACGGCGAGCGCGCCCAGGCCGTGGATGTCAGCATCGGGCATGCGCTTGAAGAAGGTTTGGGCCGCAGGAAAGAAGGCACGGGCGCAATGCGCTTCCGCGAACTGGAGGAAGCGCGATTGAGCGCGTTGATGGAAGAATGGCTGCGGCTCGAACGAGATCGTAAGCCGTTCATAGTGGTGCAAAACGAGCACGAGGAACCCGTTTGCTCCGGCGGTTTGGCTCTCATCATCCGTGCTGACCGCGTGGATCGATATGAGGCTACCGGTGGGCACGTAATCATCGATTACAAGACCTCCGCCAACGTTAAGGAATCGATGTGGCAAGGCGTGCGTCCCGAAGCGCCGCAGTTGCCCCTTTATGCCATCACCAGCGTCCGCGAGGTGCAGGAAATCGCCTTTGCGAAGCTGGTGCCGCGCGCAACGAAGCTGATTCTGGATGAATCCGCGGCTCAAAACATTCCTGCGTGGCGCGAAGCGCTCGACACGCTGGCGACGAATTACCGGCTCGGACATGCGGACGCCGATCCTCGCACGGGCGCTTGCAAGCTGTGCCATTTTGCTTCGCTCTGCCGTATTGGTGAGATTCGCGCGGAAGCTTTGAGGGAGGAAGCCGCCGAATGAGCAGTCCTGGATTTACAGAACCGGATGGCGCACAGCGGCGCGCGGCGCTGGATCCTCGGCGTTCGTTCATTGTGCAGGCGCCCGCGGGCTCAGGTAAAACCGAATTGCTGGTACAGAGATACCTGCGGCTGCTGGGGACTGTGGATCAGCCGGAATCCATTGTAGCCATCACGTTCACACGCAAAGCCGCGGGAGAAATGCGCGGCCGTATTCTGGACGCGTTGAAGGCCGCTGGCGAAGACACTCCGGTTGCCAAAGATCATGAACGCAGGACTCGCGAGCTAGCTTCGGCTGCGCTTGCGCGCAATGTGGAAATGGGTTGGGATGTCACGCGTAACCCCGGCCGCCTGCGCATTCAAACCATCGACGCTCTTTGCATGTCGATTGCTGGCGCGATGCCGTGGCTCGCGCGGCTGGGCGCGATGCCGTCCGTTGAAGACGACACGACGCCGCTCTATCGCGAAGCAGCTCGGCGCACGCTGCTCGCCCTGGGCGGCGCTGACGAACATGCCGGGCCGGTAATTACACTCCTGCGCCATATGGACAACAACGCGGCCGCGGTGCGCGATGCGCTCGCCGCCATGCTGGCGTCGCGCGATCAGTGGATCGAATTGGCTGTGCAAATGGACGATGAAGCAGAACGAGAGGCGCTCGAAGAGGCCATGTCTCGCGTGATGATCGCAGGAACCGGTGCGATCGATCGTCTGATCCCCGCGGACCTCCACGAAGCTTGGCTGGCGGTCGCGCGTGCACGCGGGTTTCGTGCAACGGGATGGCCGGAGCTGCGCGATCGGGATGCATGGATAGCGATGGCCGACACGGTTCTGACCGATCGCGGCACGTTTCGAAAGCAATTCGGCCGCTCTGTCAGATCGATCGGAGTGGATCTGATCGCGCGTCTGGAACAGGTACCGGGCGTGCGTGAGGCGCTACACTTGGTCCGAAAACTTCCGCACACCCGCTATCGCGACGACCAATGGGGCGTCATGCGCGCGCTGCTGGCGGTTTTGAAGCTGGCTGCGGCGAAGTTACACGAGGTTTTTCGCGAGTACAATATGATCGACTTCGCGGAGATCGGCGCGGCCGCACGGCGCGCGCTGGGGCCCCGGGATCAGCCCGAAGATCTGGCCTATCGTTTGGATTTCCGCTTTCAACATCTATTGGTCGATGAGTTTCAGGACACTTCGAGAAGCCAGTTCGAGTTGCTGGCGCGGCTCACGGCCGGTTGGGATCCGGACGATGGACGGACCCTGTTTCTCGTGGGCGATCCCATGCAGTCCATTTACAGGTTTCGGCAGGCCGAGGTCGGATTGTTTCTCCAAGTGGTGCAGAGCGGGATCGGCCATCTTCGGCCGGAACCATTAACCCTGAGCGCCAACTATCGCACCGAAGTGGCGCTGCACGACAGGCTGCGCGAGATGTTTCGCGGCATGTTTCCCGATGAAGATGACGCGCGCATGGGAGCCATCAAGTTCACGCCGTCTCAGGCCGCTGCACACACGAATGAGACGGATACTCTCGGCACACTGGAATCGTTCACATTCGACGCGTTTCCATTGAAAGACGAACCGGGCGAGGCGCGCCGCGTGATCGAACTGATCCGTGCCGCCCGCGAGCGCGACCCTGAAGGCAGCGTCGCCATTCTGGTACGTGCCCGCACACATTTGCCCGCGATTGTCGCCGCGCTGAAAGACGCCGGAGAGCCGTATCAGGCGCAGGACATCGACGTGCTGGAGGAGCGCAGCGTCGTGCGGGATTTGCTCGCCCTGACCCGGGCGATGCTGCATGCGGGCGATCGTATTTCGTGGTTCGCGATCCTGCGCGCGCCGTGGTGCGGGTTGTCGCTCATGGATCTGGAAGCATTGGTGCAAGGGCGCTATCGACTGCCTGTGTGGGAAGCGCTGGCGGACCTCGCCGCATTAAGTGAAAACGGGCAGCGGCGCGCCGCGCACCTGCGTGATGTGCTCGCCGAGGCCTTCCGCGAACAGGGCCGCTGGCCGCTGCGTCGTTGGGTGGAGCGGGCCTGGATGGGACTGGGCGGTCCCGCCTGCCTTGCGCAAGATTCCGCCGCGCTTCAAAACGCGGCCGACTATCTGGACCTGCTCGAAAAAGAGCAGGCGGGGGCGGATCTTCCGGATTTCGATCATTTCGCGGAACGCATGAAGAAACTGTTCGCACGCCCTCGCGCCGGTGGATCGCTGCAACTCATGACTGTTCACAAGGCCAAGGGGCTCGAATTTGACACGGTGATCTTGCCGGCATTGGGGCGCACCGTACAATCCGACGATCAGCCGTTGTTCCGTTTCGATGAATGGCACGAGAACGGCAAAGTGGAACGCCTGCTGGCGCCCAAGCCCGCTGGTGGCGACGACAAGAATGGAATCTACGATTACCTGCGGCGGATCGACCGCGACAAGAGCGGTCACGAACGAGTTCGCCAGTTTTACGTCGCGGCGACGCGCGCGAAAAAGCGCCTGCATCTGTTAGCGCTCGCCGATCTAGGCAGAAACGGAGAACCGCAGCTTCATACCATGCTGGCGGACGTGTGGCCCGCACTCAGCCCGGAGGACCGCGCCAAGTTCGAGGGTCCGCGCGCCGCCGGGCCGCCGGTGGGTTCGCCGGCGCAGCTCGTCTTGCGCAGACTGCCCGATTCATGGAGCATGCCCGCGCTGCCAGCACCCGCGCCTTGGGAAAATACCGTTATGCCGTTCGAGGAACCGCATGAACCATCCTTCGAATGGGTGGGCGAGAGCTTGCGGCTGGCGGGCACCGTCGTGCACGCCTATCTGCAACGATTCGCCTCGGGCGGCGCGATCCCGGATACTCAAGCCATCCGCTCCGCGCTCGCGCATGCAGGCGTGACCGCGAGCGATCTCAACAAAATGACGCAACGCGTAGCTCGCTCATTAGAGCAGGCACGCGAGAGCGCGCGTGCGCGCTGGATCCTTGCGCAGCATCCAGAAGCACACTCCGAGTACACCATCGCTGGCGTCGTGGAGGGGCGTGTGATACACGGAACCGTGGACCGCACGTTTGTCGATAACGGCACGCGCTGGATCGTGGATTTTAAGACTAGCGAGCATGAAGGCGCGGATCTGGAGGCGTTCCTGGATGAACAACAGCGCCGGTATCGCGATCAGATGACGCGCTATGCGCGTTTGCTGGAGCCTTTGGGACTGCCCGTACGGGTGGGTCTGTATTTCCCACTGCACGATGCATGGCGCGAATGGTAGATGCGGAACGTGCTGCTCCCCCTCATGGCGCTATTTGCCGCCGCCGCGTCCGCGCAAACGCTGACGCGGGTGGTTTTTCAGGCGGATCCGACGGCTTTCCCGAATCCCGATCGCGGTCTGAATACTTCCAGCAATTTCAACTATCGGGACTTTTCCGCTGTGAGAGCGAAAGGGTCTTCACTCACGCGGCCTTACATTCGATTGGACGAGTATCGCGATCGTCCCTTGCCGCAAGATTTTCTGGATCAACTCACCGCCGGTTTCCAGGAAGCCCGCCGCGTTGGCATTAAACTCATCCCTCGTTTTTCTTACAATTACGCTATCGGCGACCCCGATGCCACCTCCGCGCAGATCCAATCGCATCTTCAACAATTGGCCCCGATTTTCGCAGCGAACCAGGACGTGATCTCGCTAGTGGAAGCCGGATTTATCGGCGCGTGGGGCGAATGGCACCACTCCACGAGTGCAAGCGATTCGCCTGCCGCCGAAGCTGAAGTGGTGCAGGCGCTGATGGCCGCCGTGCCTTCATCACGGATGATTGCGATACGTTATCCAGCCGATCTCCGGAGGTTGCAAGGAAGCGGCCCGATTCGCAAAAGCGAAGCGTTCACGGGGACGCTTCGCGCGCGCCTGGGATCCCATCAAGATTGCTTTCTCGCTAGCGCCGACGATTGGGGAACATGGGGTTTGGTCTATGATGCGGCGACGCAGAGGTGGAAGAAAGGGCTGAACAGCGTCACTCAAGACAAAGCCTACATTGCTCGCAACGCGGCGTTCGCGCCGGTGGGTGGTGAAACGTGCAACGTGAACCCGCCCCGCTCCAGTTGCCGTGTGGCATTATCCGAACTCGCATACTTGCATTGGACGTACCTCAATCAGGAGTTCGAGCCACAAGTGATTCAAGCCTTCAAGGACGAGGGGTGCTTCGACGAAATCAACCGCCGTCTGGGATATCGGTTTGACTTGACGGAAGCAAGTTTTTCGCCCGCGGTCACGGCAGGGGAAAGCCTGAAGCTAAACTTCCGGTTGGTAAATCGGGGGTTCGCATCCATGTTTAACGCCCGGCCGTTGTTTGTTGTGCTTCGTAACGCAGGTCAGAGATTTGTTTTTCCGTTGAAAGAAGATCCCCGATCTTGGTCTCCCGGTGCGTCAAAAAAAGTGAGCGTAACGCTGCCCCTGTCACCCAGTGTTCCGTCTGGCGCCTATACGTTGTCACTGTGGCTTCCCGATCAGGCGATCTCTATACGGGACAATCCACTTTACGCCGTGCGCTTCGCCAACGATGGGGTCTGGGACGCGGAGGCCGGGGACAACGTGCTTTCCATGAATGTCAGGATATGCGAAGGAACCGCGCCCGTGACATCCTCCAGCCGCTTCCGTGTGCTGCGCGCTGTATTCCGGATTCCGCAGCATGATACTGCCAGAGGATGCCGGTAACCGGTCCACAGATTTGTTGCGGCTTGCCCTGCTGTGCACCGAGGATGCCGAGGTTACATCAGTCAAGCCGCTAAACCTAAATCTGGCATATGCCGATTTAGCAGGGAGAATAGGCCAACCGATCTAGGTAGTGCCTGAATAGGGCGTTGAAGAAGAAATAGCGAGCGCTTGCATTCGCCAAGGAACAAGCCCCACCATGGGAGCGTATGCCATCCGATCGAGCATTGCTCCAAACCCTCAAGAATCTCATCTCCGAAACAGATCTGCTGATTTCCACCACACCGTGACCCAAGAACAACTCAACCGATACATTGCGGCGGTTTCGTTCGGGGCAGAACTCCACGCCAAGCAATTCCGAAAGGCCACCAACACTCCGTACCTTTCCCACCTTCTCTCCGTTGCTGCGCTGGTGATGGAGGACGCCGGTACGCCCGATGAAGTAATCGCGGCGGTACTCCACGATTCCATCGAAGACCAAGGGGACGGGTACCAAGGTGGGCGGCCTGCGTTGCGGTTACGCATTCGCGACGACTTTGGGCAAGGCGTTCTCGATATCGTAAACGCCGTCACGGACGATGACGAATACCCCAAGGGCGTGACTACTGGCGATGCTGAGGCGGTCGTGTGGCGAACGCGCAAACAGGCATACTTGGACCACCTGCGCACGGTTGAGGATCGCGGCGTGCTGCGCGTCTCCTGCGCCGACAAGTTGCACAACGCCCGCACACTCCTGGCGGACTATCGTGCACTCGGAGAGGATCTCTGGCAGCGTTTCACCACCAAGAGCCGGGAGGATCAGATGTGGGTCTATCGTGGGCTATGCGAGGTGTTCATAGCTAAGGGCGTTGGCAGTATGGCGGTAGAGTTTGAGGAAACGCTGAAACAAATTGAAACTCTCGCGATCAGGAGATCAGAGCGCTGTTAGATAGGCAGCTTCAACGGACTATGGAACTCGGTCTAGACGTTTTTGCGTTTCAGAAGTTGCTGCTGAACTTTGTGACAGAAGACGAAATTGCTCAAACGATTCTTGAAGTATCTGACGAATGGAAACGCCAGGTGCATCCAGAGCTCTACGTTGCCACTTCTCCAAAGCCTCCTGAAAGCGTTCAATCGTTCCATCACGCGCGATCCTCCCATATACAGGAGATTGCGTGCGAGATAGCTAGGGGGGCTCGGTGACGTGAGCCTCTCTCTAAGTTTAACCTTGCACAGAAACAAAAAGCGGCGAAGCATGGTTCGTTGCTATGGCTGCGGACGACGGTTACCAAAGTTCGCACTAGACCGCCATCTGTCGCACTGTTCCGGAATAGCAATGCGACTTGCGGAGGTCGCTGCGGAACGAACGCCAGCGCAAGAGAGACTCAGCAGAAATTCGACGCCCGCATGTCTCAGGCCGGACTAGCGAATCCGCGATAGTGGCCCGCAGGAGGGTCAACGCACTATTCAGGCACAACCCCGACCTAGTACCGACTCATGCCGCATGGTAAAATCTGGACAAAGTCGAAAGCTTTTACTCAGTACCATTGTTTGCCGGTGACGTTGACATTGACACTCAGCAAAATCTTCCTGCTTTCGGGCCTGCTCACCGCGAGCGCGATTGCTCAAACACTGACACCGGTTGTTTTCCAAGGCGACTCAACCGCGTTTCCCAATCCGGATCGTGGCTTCTACACAGATGTAGACTTCCCGAATTTCACTAACGTCAGGGCAGCCGGGCAGACCTTGACGCGGCCGTATATCAGGCTGGACGCCTACCGCAACAGTCCGTTGCCCCAATCCTTTTTGAATCAGATCGCTGCAGGGCTTCAGGAAGTTCGCCGCGCGGGCATCAAAATCATCCTGCGTTTTTCTTACAACTTTGCCCAGGGCGATCCCGATGCCACCCCCACGCAAATCCTTCTCCATCTTCAACAATTGGCGCCAATACTGGCAGCGAACGAAGACGTGATTTCCTTGGTGGAAGCCGGCTTCATCGGTGCGTGGGGGGAATGGCACCACTCGACTAACGGCAGCGATTCCCCCACTGCGGAATCCGCAGTGGTGAATGGCTTGATGTCCGCGGTGCCCCCTAGCCGCATGGTTGCGATTCGCTACCCAGCGGATCTGCGGCGGCTGCAAGCGACCGGGCCGATCACCCCCGCGGAGGCTTTCACCGGTACTCTGCGCGCACGTCTTGGATCTCATCAGGATTGCTTCTTGGCGAGCCCCGATGATTGGGGGACTTGGGGTGTTTACTACGATTGGACGACGCAGACGTGGAAGAGCAGCGCATACAGTATTGCCGAAGATAAGGCTTACATCGCTCAGAACGCAGCCTACGCTCCGGTCGGAGGGGAAACTTGCAATGTCAATCCGCCGCGCACGGATTGTCCCTCGGCTTTGTCCGAACTCGCCTATTTGCGCTGGAGCTATTTGAATCTCGACTACGAGCCCACGGTCGTTCAAGGGTTCAAGAATGGCGGATGCTTTGCTGAAATCAACCGCCGCCTGGGTTACCGGTTCCAGCTGACGAACGGAAGCTATTCAGGCGCCGTGGCCCAAGGGGGAAGCCTGCAACTCGATTTGCGGTTGATGAACCAGGGCTATGCGGCAATGTTCAATGCCCGTCCGGTTTTTGCCGTGCTTCGCAATGGCAGCGGTCGCTACATATTTTCTTTGAACGAAGATCCGCGCACATGGGCACCAGGCCTCGCTCAGAATCTGAGCGCTACGTTGACGCTGCCAACGGACATCCCGCCCGGCACCTACACTTTGGCCTTATGGCTGCCGGACCAGGCGCTATCGCTGCGGGACAATCCCCATTACGCCGTTCGCTTCGCCAATCTGGGAGTATGGGATGCCATTGAAGGCGACAACGTAATTTCCAACAACGTCACGATTCAGGGTGAATCCGTAGCTTCCGTGACCATAACCCCGTCCTCCGTCGTGGGCGGATCGAATGCCGTATTGAACCAAGTTACACTCACGGGTCCCGCTCCCGCCGGTGGCGCGTTGGTGACGCTCGCCGCTTCGGATCCTGCGGCGGCGGTTCCCGCGAGCGTCAGCATCGCACCCGGCGCGATTTCCTCGGCTGTGTTCATCATCACGACGACGCCCGTCGGCGTCTCCACTCCAGTTACGATCAGCGCGGCCTATAACGGATCGAGTCAATCGGGAACACTCACGGTTAACCCTCCGTCGTCGAAGACACCATCGCCCTCGGTGATCATCCGGCAGCAGGAGTCTGAAACACCGCGAGGGACGGCCCAAGCGCGACCTGCAGCCCGGAGGGTGGCCGCACGTTCGAACTCGGCCGCAACCGTTCCGCCCACCGCCGCGTCCGTCGCAGGTGCGAACAGGTTAGCGCCACTCATGGCGAGCAATATGAATCTATCAGCGTCGCCCGCCTTGATAACCTTGACGGCGGTGTCGGCAACGGTGATCGGAGGGACGGCCGTAAACATCACCGTCACTCTCAACGGTCCCGCGCCCCCGGATGGAGCGGTAGTTGCGATGACAACCTCGAATGGAACGGCTACGATTCCGCCGTCCATTCAGGTCCCACAAGGTGCGCTCACGGCAGTGGTGCCGGTGACGGCCGGTTACGTGACGGCATCCACCCCAGCTACGATCTCGGCTAGCTATGGGGGTGTCACCAGGAGCGTGACTCTGACGGTTATGCCGCCCGAGTGAGCATGCGTAGCCAGCTTGAATCAAGGCTTATCAGGCGGATTCACCTCTGAGAGGATTGCGTTGAAAAGCTCCTTGCGCTTGGCCAGTTCGCGCTTGGACGGCGGAATCTGCTCATGCCGGTAATCGTGATCGCCGTAGCAGGAGCGGCACCGCACCTTGGCGGCGGCACCATCCATTAAAGACACGACCAAATGATTGGTGAGACGGCGGCATTTCACACAATAATCGTCAAGCTCGTCTCCGAGACGCAATTCGGACATCAGTACTGTGAGTATATAATAACCGCGCCCGGCGCCATTGCGCGGCCACATGCGGTATAGAATGAATCCGTGGAGCGCGACGAAATCCTGCGTAGATTACGTGAAAGGATTGTTGCGTTTGCGGCATCTCACATGGGGAGGGATACGGCCGAGGACCTCGCGCAGGAAACCCTTGTGGTGCTTGAAGAAAAGTACCGGCAGATCAGCCGCATAGAAGAATTGCTGCCGCTCGCGCTGCAAATTGTGCGCTTCAAGATGGGCGCGCAGCGCCGCAAAGCGGCACGGCGCGGGGAGTATACGGCGGTCTCCGTGGACGACGTGCCGTTGCCCGATCACGCGGCGGGCCCCGCACTGTTGTTTGAACGTAATCAGATGCGCGAACGGCTGCGGAAGGCCATTGGCGAAATGGAAGAGCGCTGCCGCCACATGTTCCGCATGAAGCTGGAAGGGATGAACTTCGAGGAGATCCGGGCGGCTCTGGGCGCGCATTCGATCAACACCATCTACACGTGGGATTTCCGCTGCCGGCAAAAATTGCTCGAACGATTGGGCGGCAGTTGGGATGGGGAAGGGAGACCGCAATGAAACCGGACGAAATCCGCAAGCTGTTGGGCGGCTTCGCCACCGGTACGCTCACCGAACGGGAGCGCGAATTGCTCTTTTCAGCCGCGTTGGAAGATCAGGCGCTGTTCGACGCACTGGCAAACGAAGAAGCTCTGCGGGAATTGCTGGCGGATCCGGCGACGCGCGAAGAACTGCTGGAAGAACTGCAGGCGCTGCCCGTGGTGAACGCCCGTGCCGCCGAAGCGCTTGCGCGGGCAAGCGCTCCGGCACTGCTCGCATCGGAGAGCGCGTGGACGTGGCCGTGGGCGATGTCTTCGCGTCGGCTGGCGCTGGCGGGCGTGTTCGCGGCCGTC
The DNA here is from genome assembly GCA_902826605.1 of uncultured Acidobacteriota bacterium. Taxonomy (GTDB): domain Bacteria; phylum Acidobacteriota; class Terriglobia; order Bryobacterales; family Bryobacteraceae; genus Palsa-187. The sequence continues at coordinate 117,574 of CADEFM010000014.1, read as the reverse complement.
GTGCTGACCATAGGCGTCCTTCAATATTTTCGTCAGGAGGAGCGGACTCGGCCTGTCGCTGTGGCCATGACGCAGGCTCCCCCGCCGCCGGAAATTGGTCCACCCCCAGTCATCGAACGGCCAAAGCTTGAACCTCTGCCCGCCCCGCTTGCTCGCCGTGATTCCGTACCCAAGGAAAGCGTTCCATCCGCATTGCCGCAGGGTGGGCAGGTTACCGAGAAACGCGAGCGCCAAGGCGGAACTGCGCGCGAAGAAGCCGACCGTAGTGCGCTTGATCGAGTGGCAGCCGTGAGCGTAGCGCCACAAGCACCCACCCCGGAGGCCGCGCCACCCCTTGCCAAAGATCTGCCGTTGTCGGGACGCGCGAAATCGCTTACGGAAGAGCTGGCGGCGAACAAATCCGTTCAATCAGCGCCACAGCCGCCACCACCCGCTCCGCGCTTGGCGGCTCCCGCGCTTTCGGGCCGCTTCGCGGGTGTAGCCGCATTCAACGCACGTGTCACGGACGTAAATGGAACTGTCGTCAGCATCGGCGCAGGTACTAGCGCAGGCGTTAAGGCGGGGGAATTGTTGGAAGTGGTGCGCGAGAACCGGGCGCTCGGCGTCATTCGGATCACCGAGGCGCGCGACACGTTCGCGGTGGGGATTTTTGAACCCGCACGGGTTGCCCAAGCCAATGCAGTCCGCGCTGCCGATGCACGCGAGAATGCGGTTGAGAGTCCTCGTGCGGGTGATTTGGTCCGGCGTCCGACGGCGTCTCCAGCCCGATAGACAGCCGAGGGGCGTCCGCCCCGCTTTTTTTCGCAATCTCTGAAAGGAATTTGGCGCTCACCGCATTTCATCCGTGGAGCGACGAGTTCCCAAAGGAGATGTTCAGACAAATGCGAATCGTAATGCAGTCCATTTTTTCCAAGGCGGCAGCGTTGGCGGGCCTGGCTTACTTAATCACGCCCGTGGCTTCATTTGGCCAGCGCGGCGGAGGGCCGGCGAGCGACATCGTAGCGCCCCCAGGCACGCTGCTCAGCGTGCTTCCAGACGGCAACTTCGGCGGGCTGTGCCCGCTGACCCATACCGATGTCAAAGCGCAAGTTACCGGCCCCCTTTCTCGCGTGACAGTCGAGCAGCAATTCACTAACCCCTTCGGGCACAAGATTGAAGCGGTGTACACCTTCCCGCTGCCATCCGACGCCGCCGTGGATGAAATGACCATGCACATCGGCGACCGCGTGGTGCGCGGCAAGATCAAACCCAAGGACGAAGCGCGCGCCATCTATGACGCCGCGAAGCGGGCCGGATACCTGACGGGTTTGCTGGATCAGGAACGGCCCAACATTTTTACGCAAGCCGTGGCGAACATCCGCCCTGGCGAAAACGTCAAGATCGTCATTCGTTACGTGGAGACGGTGAAGTATGAAGAAGGGAACTATGAGTTTTCGTTCCCTATGGTCGTTGGTCCTCGCTACAGTCCGCGCGGCACGCCGAACACAGGCAAAATCAATCCCCCCGTTACGGCTAAGGGCACACGCGCAGGTCATGACATTTCCGTGGAAGTCGCGCTTGATTCAGGCGTGCCTTTGAACTTCCTGCGCTCGCTCACACATGACGTCGATATTCAGAAAACGGGCACGAGCAGGGCAGTCGTGAAGCTTCGCAACAAGGTGGAACTGCCGAACAAAGACTTCATCCTGCAATACGACGTTTCCGGCGTGAAGATCGCCGACGCCGTGATGACGCATCGCGGAGCTAAAGGCGGCTTCTTTAGCATGATCGTGCAGCCGCCGGATCGCGTGGCGGCGGAGGAAATCACTCCCAAAGAGCTGGTGTTCGTGCTGGACACGTCCGGCTCCATGAGCGGATTTCCGATGGAAAAAGCCAAGGAGACGATGAAACTCGCGCTAGAAGGATTGCACCCGCGCGATACGTTCAACCTGATTACCTTCGCGGGCGACACGTTCGTGCTGTTCCCCGAGCCGGTACCGGCAACGCACGAAAATCTTGCAAAAGCGCAGTCGTTTCTGGCAGGGCGGCGCGGCGGCGGAGGCACGGAAATGATGAAGGCCATCCGCGCGGCCCTCGATCCCAGCGATGAACGGGACCACATCCGCGTAGTGTGCTTCATGACCGACGGCTATGTCGGCAACGACATGGAGATCATCGGTGAAATTCAACGGCATCCCAATGCACGAGTGTTTTCGTTCGGCATCGGAAGCTCCGTGAACCGGTTCCTCCTAGACCAGATGTCGCGTGAAAGCCGTGGCGAGGTGGAATACGTCGGGCTGGAGGACGATGGCTCTGCCGCCGCGCGCCGCTTCCATGAGCGTGTCCGCACACCTCTGCTTACGGATCTGAGGCTGGAATGGAACGGAGTTGTGGTGAATGAAGTTTATCCGGCGAAGTTGCCGGATCTGTTCAGCGCCAAACCCGTGATCATCAGCGGACGCTATGACGCGCCGGGCAAAGGTGTGTTGCGGCTGCGCGGGAAACAAGCAGGCCGAGATTTCGTGAAGGACGTGCAGGTGACGCTGCCCGCAGCCGATCCGGAGCATGAAGTGATCGCCACTCTCTGGGCGCGCCGCAAAGTGGACGCGCTGATGGCATCGAACTGGACGGGCATGCAATCGGGTAATCCAGGGCCCGAGGTTAAGACGGCCATCACTCAGATCGGCGTGGATTTCGGTTTGATGACGCAGTTCACATCTTTCGTCGCGGTGGAGGAAACTTACCGGACGGAAGGCGGCAAGCCGCACCGTGTGGAGGTTCCCGTGGAGATGCCCGCCGGCGTGAGCCGTGAAGGTCTGTTCGGTAATCTTCAGCGGCAGGTTGCGTCGAACATGGCGATGCCGGCGCCCGTTTCGGCTCCTAGCTTCGGGGGCCTCGCCGGTAGAGCGAGGAAAAGTTCGCCTCGCGAGGAATACGCCAGTAAGGATGCCGCCGCCGAAACCGACTTCCGCAAAGACAGCCGCAAGGTGGATGCGGCTCTGGCGTCTGTCACGTCAGGACGCGTTCAGGTGAAGGTCTGGTTGACGGACACTTCGCCTGATGCGCTGGCCAAATTAAAGGAGGCTGGGTTCGTTGCCAAGGGGCCGGTGTCCGGAAACTTCATCACTGGTGAAATCGATGCCGACAAGCTGGCGGATCTGGCGAAGCTGAGCTTCGTGCAATACGTTTCGAAGCCGTAATGTTTCGCAGGGGCCGCTGCAATCGCGGCCCCTTTTTTCTCTTGTTATCTTTTGCGGCTGCGGCGCTTTCCACCACTAGGCTCGAAGCGGCGGGTGTGATGGGCGCGGGGAGCACGTTCCGAGGGTGCGGCGTGCGAGCGTGGAGCCGGCGGCGTGGCTACCGCGGCGCGCGTTTCCTGCTCCAGGCCGGCGGGTACCGGGCGGCGTGTGAGCTGCATATCGAGTAACCGCTCAATCTTACGAATTTCACCACGCTCGCTGCGGGTGCTGAACGTGGACGCGGTGCCTTTGAGGCCCGCACGGCCGGTGCGGCCGACGCGGTGGATGAAGTCTTCGGGGATCTGCGGCAGATCGTAGTTGATGACATGCGCGATGCCTTCCACGTGGACTCCGCGAGCGGCGACATCGGTGGCCACCAAGACGCGATAGCTGCCTTCCTGGAATCCACGCAGAGCGATGTTGCGTTGGGACTGCGTGCGGTCGCCGTGGATGGCGGCGGCTTTCGATCCACTGCGCACCAGTTTCTTCGCCAAGCGGTCGGCACCGTGTTTGGTGCGCGCGAAGACGAGGAACGAGCCACGCTCTTCATGCAGCATTTTTTCGAGCAAGCCGAGCTTGCGGTCCTGTTCGACCTCATAGAGGTGCAGGTCGATCTCCTCGGCCGGTTTCGTGGTGGAACCGATCGCGATGCGTACCGGGTTCTTCAAGTGCTCACGAATCAGATGCGCCACGGAGGGTTCGAGGGTCGCCGAACAAAATACGGTCTGGCGCGCGGACGGTAGCACGGCCAGCAGTTTTGTGATGGCGGGAAGGAAGCCCATGTCGAGCATGCGGTCCGCTTCATCCAGCACCAGCACCTGCACGCCGGCCAGCTTCACCAGCTTGCGCGCGAGAAAATCGGAAAGCCTACCGGGAGTGGCGATGAGCACTTGCGCGCCTTTGCGGATGGTTTGCAATTGCGTTTGTTCACTGAGGCCGCCGACCACGACAGCGGCGCGGATGCCGGTTCCAGCCGCGAGTTTCGAGAAGCATTCGGCGATCTGGATGGCGAGCTCCCGCGTGGGAGTGAGGATCAGCGCACTCACGCCCGGCGCGGCGGCGTTCTTCATTAGTTTTTCGAGCAGGGGAAGAACGAAGGCCAGCGTTTTGCCCGTACCTGTTTGCGCCGTGATCACGAGATCGTGGCCGGCGAGTTGTTGCGGGATGGCTTGGGCTTGCACAGGCGTTGGCTGCACGAATTTGTGCGTGACCAAGTTGCTCTGCAAGGCAGGAGACAAAGGGAGTTCGGAAAAAAGTTTCATTCGGTAATGGGGAAGCGGGAATCAGCGAGCCAGGAAGGAACTGCCACCAATCAAAACAATAGGTCGGGCGCGATTTGACTTCCGATACATTTCCAGTATAGCGCGTTTTAATTGCACTGCTGGCGTAGCGGGCGGCTGGGGCTTCGCGGACTTATCGCCGTGCGTATCCAACCGCCGGTAAGGCTTGAGCAACATCTCACGGGGGTCCAAGAACCGCTGGATGGCGGCCCCAACTTTTTTCCGCTTCGATGCAACTCTCTGATGACCGGGTAATGAACCCGTTATGAAACCGGTTTCAACATCTTCCGTCGACGTCATCTCTGGAGTGACGCCGCAAGGCGTTAACGGCCTCCGGAAGTTCAGTACCACCACAATGCAACGCTTGCTGGCCAGCAAGAAACAAAGAGCCGCGCTGAGGCGGCTCCTTCTGATTCCACAATAGCAGGCGACGGCAAGAGAATCGGTGTAAGTGGTTGACAGGATGGAACGAATGGCGTGTGACTGCAATCCGGCACGACGGCTCGCGGTGCGGATGTATTGACAATCAATGTACCATTAAAGATGTGGTCGCTTTCGAATGGGACGACGCCAACCGCGCTCACTTAGCTCGACATCGGATTAAGGTCGCGGAAGCTGAAGAGGTGTTTCGGAACGATCCTGTGATCCAGGGCCATGACACTGTGGATGCCGAGGACCGGTGGGCAGCGTTGGGAGCTATGCTTTCCCTCCGTGTACTGGTGTTGATTTTTACGATACGCAACGATAGAATCCGCGTGGTGACAGGCTGGGACGCGGACAAACGAACGCAGAAGACGTACTTTACGCAGTGAGGGAACCGATAGAATGCCGCCGAAAAAATTCGTGATTCCGTCGTTTCAGGACGACAAAAAAGAAGCAGCGTGGTGGGAGCGACATCGGACGGAAGTCGAGGCTGGCTTGCGATCGGCCATGCGCGAGCGGAAGACGATAGCGCTCAATGACGCTCTGGCTGAAGCCAAACGCAAGAGAGATCTCTTGCCCGTCACCATCCGTTTGCCGAGCCAGGACATCGCCACGGCGCGGCAACTCGCCGGAGATAAGGGCATCGGATATCAGACTTACATCAAGCTGTTGCTGCACGAGGCTTTGCGAAAAGAAGCAAGCCGGCAGAACCGTTAGCGGCGATGAATCGACGCGATGCCAAAGTCATCTATGCGGCGTGACCTCGGGCGCATCCCAATGCGCGCCCCAATAAATCCAATTTCTTGTATCGTGGCTGGCCTCTATTTCGCGATGATGCCCATTTCCGCAAGGGCCATTTGCACCTATAGCCACTTCAGCGGCTGGCTGTTTCACTACGATGGGACCATCGGAGAGAAGTCCCGTGTGAGGGTCACCCTGACCGAATCCAACGGTGAATTAGCGGGTGTCTATTTCTATTCGACTCAGCTCAAAGACATCCAGATCAGGGGCCGAATCGTCGACGGAACACGGACCGTGTTCGAAGAAATGGATTCCAGCGGCAAAATCACAGCACGGTTCGAAGGGGATTTTCCAGGGCGCGATCCTCGTGGAGGATTTGGGAAGGAGAAGTTGAATTGTGAAGTTATCGTAGGTTCGTGGCACAAGATCGACGCGGCGCAGGCACTACCTGTATACCTTTCGTTGGAGAACGCGACTTCAGGAACTCTGACCAATAGGTATGCGGTGGCGGGTGCGAAGGACGATGCTCTCATTCATCGGCGAGCCTATCAATTTCGGGAGGCGGTCACGAAGCAAGACAAGACCACCGTAGCCTCACTCATCGACTACCCGATCGAAGTACGCCTGGCCGGCGTGCAGAAAACTATTCGCGGTCCGAAGGAACTAATTGCACAATACGACGCGATTTTTTCAAACGCCTATCGTGAAGCGATCGCCACCGCTTTGCCGCGAAACATGAGTGCTCGCGACCAAGGCATCATGCTTGGTAACGGTGCGGTGTGGTTCGGGGCGAACGGAAAAGTGATCGCGCTAAATCGCGAGTAGCATCTTCGCGGCACTGTCGTTGGCTGCCTCCTGCTTGCCTGTATACTGACTCTTCGTGACCCTCACTCCCATCGACTGGGCCGTTGTTGCGCTTTACTTTGTTTTCAACCTTGGCATCGGTCTTTACTACAAGGCGCGTGCGTCGAAGAGCGTGGACGAATTTTTCCTCTCCGGACGCAATATTCCTTGGTGGCTCGCGGGGACTTCCATGGTCGCCACTACGTTCGCGGCGGATACGCCGCTGGCGGTCACCGGGCTGGTGGCTACGGGAGGCATCGCGGGGAATTGGCTGTGGTGGAACATGGCGGCCAGCGGGCTGCTGACCGTGTTTTTTTATGCACGGTTGTGGCGGCGCTCGGGAGTGATGACCGATATCGAGTTTTCGGAGATCCGGTATGCAGGACGGCCGGCCGCGTTCCTGCGTGGGTTTCGCGCGCTGTATCTGGGCATACCCATCAACTGCGTGATCCTTGGGTGGGTCAACAAGGCGATGGTCGATATCCTCATGCTGATTCTGGGCGTGACGAAGGTGCAGGCGCTAGTGATCGTCATCGGGATGATCGCGGTTACGTCGTCGATCTCGACGCTGTCCGGGTTGTGGGGCGTGCTGATTACGGACCTGTTTCAGTTCGTCATCAAGATGGGCATGGTGATCGTGCTGGCGGTGTACGCGGTGAGCGCGGTGGGCGGCATCGACGCGATGAAGGCCAAGCTTGCGGTGATTGACGCGACGCGAGGCGGGCAAGGGTCCGTGCTCAATTTTGTCCCCGATCTGAATTCCGCATGGATGCCGCTGATCACGTTCTTCGTCTACATTTCCGTGAACTGGTGGGCCACCTGGTATCCGGGCGCGGAGCCGGGCGGCGGCGGGTACATTGCCCAGCGCATGTTCTGCGCGAAGGACGAAAAACATTCGCTGCTGGCCACGCTGTGGTTCAACGTGGCGCACTACGCGATACGGCCGTGGCCGTGGATTCTGGTAGCGCTGGCTTCGCTGATTCTGTATCCAGGGCTGGCGAATCCGGAGACGGGCTATATTCGCGTGATGATCGCGCACCTGCCGCCGTCCTTGCGCGGGCTGATGGTGGCGGCGTTCGCGGCGGCGTACATGTCGACCATCGCAACCCAGTTGAACTGGGGCGCGAGTTACCTGGTGAACGATTTTTATCGGCGCTTCCTGAAGCCTGCCGCGACGCAGCGGCATTATGTAACGGCGTCGCAGCTGGCGACGATCCTGCTGACCGTGATTTCCGCCGTGGTCACGTTCTATCTGGATTCCATCGCCGAGGCCTGGAAATGGCTGGTGGTGACCGGCGCGGGAACGGGCAGCGTGCTACTGCTGCGCTGGTACTGGTGGCGCATCAATGCCTGGAGCGAAGTTTCGGCGATGGCCAGCGCGCTGGTGGTGTCGGTGGTGTTGAAGCTCGGCTTCCATATGAATCTGGATGACCCGCGCGAATTCGCCTGGATCATGATCATCACGGTGTCGATCACCACGGTGGTGTGGCTGGCGGTGACGTTCGCGACACCACCGGAGCCGCGCGAGACGCTGGTGGCGTTCTACCGCAGAACGCGGCCGTCGCTGAGCGGCTGGCGGGAGATCGCAAAGCAAGCTCCGGAGGTGCAGCCTTCGCGCGATGGACTCGCTAATCTAAAGGATTGGATTGCGGGTTGTATCTTGATCTACGGGGTGTTGTTCGGCACCGGGAAGTTTCTGCTGCACGAACCAGCGGTTGGGCTGGCGCTGCTTGCGTGCGGACTCGCTGCGGGCGCAGTAATTTATTTCGATTTATCGAGACGAGGGTGGAGTGCGGTTACTGACTAGCTTAATCGCTTGCGCGCTGGCGGCGTCCGCGGGTCCGCTGGAATTTGGCCTGAACGAATTGAACGCCGCGTTCGCGGAACGCAAGCTAAAGTTCCGCGTGAAGACGGAATTAAGCCTGGAGGCGCCGGAGAGCTTCCGCATCGAGCCTTATAAGTATGGCGGAGCGTATATCAGCGGCGGCGATCTGCGCGGCCTGATGTACGGGCTGTTGGAAGCGGCCGAGCAGGTTCGCGTCAACGGACGTCTGGCCAGAACACGCGGCAGTGCGGCCACCCCCCTGCGCGGCGTGCGCGTGGCTGCTGACCATCTCCCGGAGGATTACTGGCGCGGGTACTTTCAGGACCTGGCCCGCCACCGCTTCAATCGCGCGCACGTGGACTTCGTGCCGCTGGAAGCGCCATACGAACTACCTTGCCTGCTGTCGCGCATCGCCGCCGACTACGGCATCGACTTCACGCTTGGCATGGGCAACGCGCGGGCGAGTGAAGTAGCGCACGTGTTGGCGGCGTGCCCTTTGATTCACGGCATCGCCATCGACCGGGCCTCGGAGAACGCGGCGGCGGCGATGGAAGCCGCGGGCCAAGCCGGACGGCTGGTGGCCATTGACTGGGATGGCGCGCCACTGGCCGGCGCGGTAAGCGAAGTGCCGGCTGTGCGGCCGCGCGTGGCGTGGCCCCCTAGTTTCGAAGTGACTCCGCCGGGGGCGCCGACCGATCATCCACTGTTTTTCTGGGTCTGGGGGCGTTTCCCTTACGATGCGAAAACGAAACCGCCCAAGGCCGCCGATGCCGCCGAGTACGCGGCGGCGCGCGAAATCGCCTTGTGGACCGCCGCGGCGGAACAAGCGCGATGGAATGGATCCGAGTTCATCGCACCCGCGACCGTATCCGCGGGACCTTCGGCGAAGCTGACTTCGGCTGAGCTCGGCGTGCGTCTGCATGAAGCGGCTGGAAAGTTAGAGAGCAGCGCGAGCGCCGACTTCCGTCTGATGGCCACGCTGGCCCATTCGCGCGCGCAGGAATTGGCGGCCACTGCCGGGACCGTGCGCGCTACCGAGGTAGTTCGTCCACAGATGTCATACCTGGCGCCTGGTTCGGTTGCCGCCAACCAGCCTCTGACGCTTCGTTTCCACATCGCTGCGCCCCCGGCGATGCTGGGCAAAGTGATCCAGGTTGTGCGGCTGCACTATCGCTTTTTGGATCCCTCAGCCACGGAAACGGTGCTGGAAGCCCCGGCCGGCATGGACGTCAACTTCACCATCCCCGCATCTGAGATCAGTGGCGTCTGGGACCTTCAATATTACTTCGAAGTTCTGCACCGCGAGGGATCGGGTTGGTTTGAGCCAGACCCGCGCAGCGCGGAGCCGCTGCCTATCGTGCGCGCGATTCCCTCCCGCACGGGTCCGAACTGATTTCGGCCGGCGCGGTACAATGAAATTGCCGGTCGAATCGCCACTTCGTATGTTGGCTTGATCCGCAACTCCTCTTAAGCAGCGCCTTCTATTGTGATTTCCATTAACGATCTTTCCATGCGCTTCGGCGCACGCATCTTATTTGAAGAAGTGACCACGACGTTCCAGGCCGGGCGGCGTTACGCGATTACGGGTCCCAATGGTTCCGGCAAGTCCACCCTGATGAAGATCCTGGCCGGCGAAATGGAGCCTTCCAAAGGCACCGTTACGCGCCCCAAGAAGGTCGGCATTTTGCGCCAGGACCAGTTCGCGTTCGATGCGTTCCGCGTGCTGGATACGGTCATCATGGGGAACGGGCCGCTGTGGGACGCACTGCAAGAGCGCGAAAAGTTCTACGCTAATCCGAACGACTGGACGGATGAAGACGGCATGCGCCTGGGTGAACTGGAGGGCATTGTCGGCGACAACGGCGGGTACACGGCGGAAGCGGACGCCGCGACGCTACTGCAAGGTTTGGACGTGCCCGAGGCGCTGCATGACCGCAAGATGTCCGAGCTGCAAAGCGGCCAAAAGATGCGAGTTTTGCTCGCGCAGGCGCTGTTTAGCAACGCGAACGTGCTGTTGCTCGATGAGCCTACCAACAACCTGGATTTAGAATCGGTTCACTGGCTGCAAAGGTACTTGCTGGCATATCCGGGCTGCCTGATCGTGATTTCACATGACCGCCATTTTCTGAACGAAGTGTGCACGCACACGGCCGACATCGATTACGAAAGCATTATTACGTACACGGGCGGCTATGACGATATGGTGCTGGCCAAGACGCAGGTTCGTGCCCGCATCGAAGCCGGCAACGCACAGCGCGAGAAAAAGATCGCGCAGTTAAACGAGTTCATCGCACGCTTTTCGGCGGGCACGCGCTCTTCGCAGGTGATGTCGCGCAAGAAGGAAGTGGAGCGGCTGCAAACTTCGGATCTTGCGAGATCGAATATCGCACGGCCGTATATCCGCTTTCAAAATGAACGGCCTTCCGGGCGCCATCCGCTGGAAATCAAGGGTCTTTCGAAAGCCTATGGCAATGTGCCGGTGATTCGTGATTTCAGCGCGTCCATCGCGCGCGGTGAGAAAATCGCACTCCTGGGCCGCAACGGAGCGGGGAAGACGACCATGCTGCGGTCGCTATTGCGCAACGCCACGGGTTTCGTGGACGCGGAGGATCGCGAGTTTACGGTGGACGGCGGCGTGGTCACATGGGGTCACGAAGTCGCGGTGGGATATTTTTCGCAGGATCACAAAGAATCCATCCGGACCGGCGCTACGCTGATCGAATGGCTGCATGAGTTCGGCCCAGCGGCATCGCAGCAGGAACTGCGCGGCCTGCTGGGCCAAATGTTATTCAGTGGCGACGACGCCACCAAGCGCACCGAAAATCTCTCCGGTGGAGAAGCCGCACGGTTGATTTTCTGCCGCCTGATGCTGCAGAAGCCGAATTTCCTGATGCTGGATGAACCCACCAACCACTTGGATCTGGAAGCCATTAACGCCCTGAACTTCGCGCTGCAGAAGTACGACGGCACGGTCCTGCTGGTCACGCATGATCACGACTTGGTGGACGAAGTTGCCACTCGCATCTGGAATTTCGACAACCATGAGATCCATGATTTCAAGGGTCCGTACGCCGATTTCCTGATGGAGAAGGAAACAGCGACAGCGTAGCCGGGGCGTGCCGCTACAGCCAGCGGCGCACGCGACTTTCATATTCCGCGAATTCCGGCCCGAACAGGGACGCAAGCACGCGTTCCTCCGGCTCAATTTGAAAACGATTGATATACAGAATGAAAGCCGGAAGCAAAAGAAAGGCGGCGGCATTCGAGAGGAAGATTGCCCAAGCCGTCAAGGCCAGGAGCATCCCGACGTACATGGGATTGCGAGTGACTGAATAAATGCCCCACATCACCAGTGAAGAAGTGGATTGGGGCCGGGTTGGATTTACTGTTGTTTTCGCACGAGCGAATGTAACAACGCCTGCAATGGCCGTAATGAGCCCGGCGGCGGCAACGCCCGTAGCCAACAGATTCCGGGCAGACACCATGAATGCAAATCCCGGAGCGATGCGTGCGATCAGCCACATCAGCGCGGCTGTGATCAGCGCCACGGCGGGAGGCGGAATTTTCAACTCAAGAAACCGCATAAGGCGTTCCGTGGTCCATGAGTTTAACACCGTTGTGTTCGAGAATGAGACATAGGTGGCCCTCTTACTCAACACCAGCAAGGTCTCGAAACGCTTCGGCGCGGAGGCGTTGTTTCGCAACGTTTCGTTGAGCATTCACGAAGGCGACCGGCTGGGACTCATCGGACCCAATGGTTCCGGTAAGTCCACCTTGATGCAGATTCTGGCTGGGCGTTTAGAGCCGGATTCGGGCGACTTGGTGCTCCGCAACGGCACACGGCTAGTGTATGTGCCGCAGGATTCCCAGTTCGAGCCGGGTGATTCCGTGCGCAGCGTGATGCGGCGTGCCCTGCGCACCGCTGGGCTTCCGGAAACGGAATGGCAGGCACGCGAGTCGGAGACTTTGGGCCGCACTGGATTCCGCGATTTCGATGCGGAGGCGGCGACCCTGTCAGGAGGCTGGCGCAAACGGCTTTCCATCGCGGAAGCTCTGGTCCAAAATCCGGATATCGTCCTGCTGGACGAACCCACCAATCACCTGGACCTGGCGGGTATCGAGTGGCTGGAAAAGACTCTGCAAGGAGCCACCTTTGCCTTCGTGATCATCAGTCACGACCGCTATTTTTTGGAAAACGTACCGGCCCGAATGGCGGAACTGAATCGGGTCTATCCCGACGGTCTATTTCAGGTTGCGGGCAATTACAGTGCTTTTTTAGATCAGAAAGCCGAATTCCTGCACGCACAGGCTAAGCGTCAAAGTGCACTGGAAAATAGGGTGCGCACCGAAGTGGAGTGGCTGCGGCGGGGCCCGAAAGCGCGCTCTACCAAAGCCAAAGCGCGAATTGATAACGCAGGTGAGTTGATCTCGGAGCTATCCGAACTTAAAACCAGAAGCCAGACGGGGAACGTCGGAATCGACTTCGTGGCCACCGGCGCCAAGACCAAGCGCCTGATCCATTTGGAGAGATCGAGCTTCGGTTACGATGACAAAGCTTTGGTTGAACATCTCACGTTCACCATCACGTCCGGAATGCGTGTGGGCCTGGTTGGAGCCAACGGCAGCGGCAAGACTACGTTGCTGCAGCTTCTGCGGGGTGCGATTGAGCCAATGACGGGTGAGGTTCAGCGCGCCGAAGGACTGCGCATTGTGTACTTCGATCAGCGCCGGCACATCAATCCGGATTTGTCGTTGCGAAGAGCGCTCGCGCCCGATAGCGATTCCGTGATCTATCGCGGCCGAGTGATTCATGTCGCCGCTTGGGCATCCCGCTTCCTGTTTGTTGCCGAGCAACTTGATCAACCGGTCAGTAAGCTATCGGGTGGAGAAAGGGCGCGCGTGCTGATCGCGAACCTGATGCTGGAGCCCGCCGACGTGCTGCTGCTCGACGAACCCACCAACGATCTCGACATTCCTACGCTCGAAATTCTGGAGGAGAGCCTGCTTGAATTCGAGGGCGCGCTGGTGCTGGTGACGCATGATCGCTACTTGCTTGACCGCGTATCGACGACGGTGCTTGGATTGGACGAATGCGGGAAGGCCGAACACTTCGCCGACTACTCCCAATGGGCGGCATACCAGGCCGTTCGCAAACAAGTGAAAACAAAGGCGGCCACGACGATGAGGGAAACGCCGGCCGCGGGAATCCAGAAGAAAAAATTGTCCTACCTCGAAAATCGCGAGTACGAATCGCTGGAGCAGGGAATTGCCGCGTTGGAACTGACCCTTCACCAAAAGCGCGCGTCGGTGGATGATATCGCGTTGAAGGATCCGCGGAGGCTTGAACAGGTCTACGCGGAGATTGAAGCGCTACAGCGGGAGATCGATCTGCTTTACGCGCGATGGGCGGAGCTGGAGGAAAAGGTCGGTTGATGGCGCAAGTCCGGCGCCCGTTGCCAATCGGGGCGCAGAATGCCAGCAGGCCCTACGCGTTAGAATCGAATTTGCCGCTGCTTGCCCAATCCGTCGCTGGACTTGCCGCTTCCCCGGACGTGCGGGCGTGCCTGGAATGGTTCAGGCGGGAGCGTACTTGGATCAACGAACGGCACTTGGAAGTGTGCCGCATACCAGCGCCTACCTTTTTCGAAGAGAAACGGGCTGAGTGGATGGCGGAGAAATTTCGCGCCTTGAGTTGGGAGGCGCGCATCGATAAGGGCGGCAATGTCATCGCGACTCTTCCGGGTTACAAAGATGTGCCTTACGTCGCGGTGACGGCACACTTGGATACGGTCCTCGCGCCGCGCAACGACGCCGACATCCGTCTCGGCGATGAGGGACGATACTTTGGACCCGGAGTCGCTGACAATGGCGCGGGGTTGGCGGGGCTGCTGGCGCTGGCAGCGGCTTGGCGCGCCTGCCCGCCTCTGAACACGCCGGAGTGCGCTCCCGTGCTGGTGGCGAACGTCGGCGAAGAGGGCGAGGGAAATTTGAGCGGCATGCGGTACTTCTGCCGCTCGGCCGATCTGTCCCGCGTGAAAGCGTTTCTGGTGCTGGACGGCCCTGGCGCGGAGCACATTACTTCGCGCGCGCTGGCCAGCCGCCGGTTTGAGGTGGTGGTGAGCGGTCCGGGCGGGCATAGCTGGCGTGATGGCGATACCGGCAACCCCGTTCACGCGTTGAGCCGCGCCGTGACGCTTTTCACCGATGATGCGGTGAACGTCGCCGCCGATCTCCCGCGCACCACGTTTAATTTCGGCATCATCGACGGCGGGTCCAGCATTAATTCGATTCCCTCGGAAGCGCGCGGCAAGATCGACCTGCGTTCGGAAAACGCCGCTCAAATCGACCGTCTGGTGGATCAGTTAAAGGCTGCCGTCGACGAAGCGGTGGAAATTGAGAATGTGCGCTCACGCGGGGGACGAATTTCGGCCCGGCTTCGCGAGATCGGCTCTCGGCCGGCTGGCGATCTAGCCTCCGACGCGCCGATTCTTGAAGCCTTTCGCGCGGTGGATGCGCACATGGGAATCCGCAGTCGCATGGACTGTTCCTCCACTGACGCCAACGTGCCCCTGTCGTTGGGCCTGCAGGCGGTTTCGGTTGGCGCAGGGGGGCACGGCGGGGGAGCTCACACCATGGCCGAGTGGTATTCGCCGGAAGGCCGTGATACCGGGCTCCGGCGCCTGTTGTTGGCTCTATGCGTTCTCTTGGGGACGGACTAGGTTGGCTGCAACGCGATTTCATCCCGCGCCGTCCATAAACGTATAATGGCATTGAGGGTTAATGTTCGCCCTGAAGCGGGCGCATATCCCCGCTGAGGCTAAGGTCACCTATGAAGCTGCTCGAGAAGATGCGCCAACAGAAATTGCTCTCCACCACTCTGTTGCTGGCAACACTGTGCCTGGGAATCGTGATCGGAACTTTGGTCAATACTGGCGTCCAAGCGCAACGCGGACAAGCCGTTGCCCCGGACGCTACGCCGCTGGTGGTTCCTAAAACCGCGGCCATCGGCAACGAATTCACCAAACTGGCCAAGGCGCTGGACCCCAGCGTGGTCAATATTACGGCTGAAGTCACTGCTAAAGCACAAACCGGGCGGGGCAAGCAGCGCAATGACGCGGAGCCGGACGACGATGGCGACGATGATTCCAGCGATCTGTTCCGGCGCTTCTTCGGCGGTCCCAATGGCGGAGGCGGTTTGCCCCAAGGACCGCAGAAGCGGGAACAATCCGGAACTGGCTTCATCGTGGACAAGAACGGATACATCATCACCAACAATCACGTGGTGGATGGCGTCGACAAGATTCGCGTGAAGCTGCATGGCGATACGACGGAATACCGTGCGCGACTCATCGGCACGGACCGCGAGACGGATATCGCGGTGATCAAGATTGACGCTAAGCGTCCCTTAGCGCCGGTAGTCATCGGCAACGCTGACAGCGTGCAAGTGGGCGATTGGTCGGTGGCCATCGGCTCCCCGTTTGGCCTGGAAGCAACGGTGACTGCGGGAATCGTGAGCGCCATCGGGCGCGAAAACGTGGGCAGCCAGTTCCAGCGCTTCATTCAAACCGACGCTGCCATTAATCCGGGCAACAGCGGCGGGCCTTTGCTGAATATCAAGGGTGAGGTAATTGGAATCAACACCATGATTGCCACCCAAAGCGGCGGGTATCAGGGTATCGGATTCGCGTTGCCCATCAACAGCGCGGTGCGTGTGTACAACCAAATTATTCGTGATGGCCGCGTGACACGCGGCTCCATTGGGATCTCATGGCAACGGGAGACGAAGTCGGAAACATTGAAAGCATTGGGCGTGGAGCACGGCGTGATCGTGGGCGAGGTCCGCAAGGGCGGTCCGTCGGATCAGGCGGGTATCAAACCCGACGACATCATTACGGGGATTAACGGACAGGAAATCAAGGATGGTGAAGATCTGGTGAGCCGCGTGGCGGAGCTGCCGGTGGGATCGCAGGCCACCTTGAATGTGGACCGTGAAGGCAAGAAAATGACGCTTACGGTGACCATCCAGGATAGAACCAAAGTATTCGCGGACGACCCGCGCGTGGCGGGCGAGAATGCCGCGCCCAACGGAGGTGCGGGAACGCCCGAATCGGCGCAAGTGAAGTTCGGAATTAGCATTCGCACGGCTTCCCCGGAAGAGTTGGAGCTGACGCCAGACAAGCGTGGCGTGGTGGTGACGCGCGTCGAATCGGATTCCTTCGCCGACGATATCGGCATGATGGAGCGGGATATCATGATTTCGATCAACCGCCAGCCGGTGAGTTCGATCGATGATATCCGCAAAATTCAACAGAGTCTGAAATCCGGCGATGCGGTGGCGTTCCGGGTGGTGCGGCAAGTGCCGGGTTTACGCGCGAAGGGTACGCCACCCCGCACGGCAACGTTGTTCCTGAGCGGCACACTGCCGCAGAACTAGGTTTCACTCCCGATGTCTCGCATTCTGGCAGCGATAGTGATCGTTGCGTTCGTCTCGGGCGGACTCATGGGCCAAACGGCCGTCAAGAGCAAGCGTGTCCCCGTCAAGCAGGCGGTTGCGGCCAAGAGCAGAACACCGGCGAAATCCAAAGGCAAGTCGGCGGCAAAATCCAAGGCCAAGCCTCCGGTACGCCGCTGGGTGCAATCCCAGCCGACTCCCGAGCGTTATAAGGAAATACAACAGGCGCTTGCCGACAAAGGATATTTTCGTGGCGCAGTCGATGGAGCATGGGGAGCTGATTCTGTCGATGCACTCAAACGCTTCCAGACGGAACAGAACCTGGATCCCGACGGGAAGCTGGGTTCTCTCGCCTTGATCGCGTTGGGATTGGGACCGCGTCGCGGCGTGCCCGAATCTGCGCCCGATGCTCTGGGAGTGGACGCTCCGCAATAAGTTCAAGCGGCGCCCAGCGGACCTTTGGGAACAATCGCGTGTTGCGGCGGAGGCCAGTCAACTCGGCAGGCCCCTCTATCGATAGTCGAAGTCGCGGCTTGGAAACGCACGCCCCAGCGTGTTCCGGAATAACAGGTGTTCCAGCCACCAGTTATTTGTTGTCGAGGTTCCCGGCCTAGACAGGCTCCCAGGACGATTACCAACTCGCCACGGATTGCCAATCTGCCCCAGATGGGTCAGTCGCGTTACAATCGTCAGTTCACCCCATGCGCATTTTGGACGTTGGCTGCGGCATCAACAAGCTTCCGGGTGCAGTTGGCATTGATCGCAATCCGGCGAGCCGCGCGGACGTGCTGGTGGATGTCGATCGCCTGCCTTATCCGTTTCGCAACGCATCTTTCGACAAATTGCAGGCGATACATGTGATCGAGCATGTCTCCGATGTGATTCGCACAGTGGAGGAGTGGCGGCGGTTAGTGCGAGTGGGTGGCGAAGTGTTTATCGTGACGCCTCATTACACCGATTTCAGTTCGTTTTGCGATCCAACGCACCGCTGGCACTTGAACAGCTTCTCGCTGCGATACTTCGGAGAAGATAACGCGGGGTATGGCTATTACTCCACCGCAAGATTTCAGGAGATTTCATGCCGCGTGAAACTACTATCTCTGTGGAGGTACATGGGTTTCGAGTGGGCGGTCAATTCTTCCCGGCGCTTTCGCAGATTCTGGGAGCATTACTTGTGCTACGTCGTGCGTGGCAAGGTAATTGAATGGCGGCTGCGCGCGATCTGAACCCTCAGCCCGAATGCAATGGGCCGCGACTTTTTTCGACTGGCTTCGCCATCGGGCGCGCGTACGCCAGTGGGAGCCAAACCTTACCCTCGGCCGCCGGGGCGAGGACCTGGCACATCGCTTCTTGCGCAGGCAAGGGTACATTATCGTCGCGCGCAACTACCGCTTGGCGGCGGGGGACGCCGAAGTTGACATCATCGGCTGGGACGGTGACGCGCTGGCTTTCGTGGAGGTGAAGTCGCGAAGCAATGAGGACTTCGGACCTCCCGACCGCGCGATCGATGCTCGCAAACGGTCCCACATGCTGAGAGTCGCGCGCGAATACACACGGAAGAGCAATACTCCCTGGGAAAGAGTGCGCTTTGACGTAGTAGCAGTAGTGATGAGGAAGCGGCCGGAAGTGCGGCTGCTGAAGGGCGAGTGGGCGGCGTGACCCCGACGGAAGAAGAGAGGAGAGGGACGGGAGAAGCCGGCTATTTCTCTGCGATTCCCGGTGACGCCATCGATTTGCGCTCAAAAGCGCGGCACATCATGAAAAACATGCTGCCAGTTTCCGGCCGTGCGAGAATCCATCCTCCCGAATCAATAGCTGGAACCCCCGTCCCCTCGGTTGTCCGGTTCTATGGGGACCTCCTTTGCATTGCTCTCCGGCCCAACTTCAATGGGCCGGCCACTCCATTCCTTCGTTTACGGCTTGATTGTGCGCCTGTTGATTTCCGTTGTCAATGGGAAATCTGTGCGCATACTCACCCCCAAACGGGCATGCCGAAACCGAATGCCGAAACGGTCGCACCCATGACGCGGTCCTGAAAAAGTTTACGCCCCAGGTCTTCCCCGGCAGCGCCTGCCGCAACCATCAGCGGCAGCAAATGTTCCTCCCGAGGATGCGCTTGCCGCGCGCCGGGAGCGGTGGTCCATTTCGTAAGGAGTTCGTCACGCTCCGTGGTGTCTTGCGAGCAGACTGCGGTGGTCAGCCATTCGTCAAAGCGATCCGAGACCGGACCGGCGGATGGACCGAATCCACGCAGGTTGTGATAGCTCATACCGCTGCCCACGATCAGCACTCCTTCGCGCCTGAGTGATGCAATCGCGCGGCCGATCGCGAAGTGCTGTTCGGGGTCGAGACCCGTCCGAAGTGAAAGCTGGACGATGGGAATATTGGCTTCCGGATAAATCAATTTGAACGGGACAAACACGCCGTGATCAAAGCCGCGTTCCGCATTCCCATTCGCGGGGAAGCCGCCACGCAAAAGCAGATCCACCACCTGACGTGCGAGATCCGGAGAGCCGGGAGCGTTGTACTCCAACTGATACGTGTGCTCTGGAAATCCGTAGTAATCGTAATAGAGCGGCGGTGCGGGATTTGAGGTCACCGTCACGGAGTCTTCTTCCCAGTGTCCGGAAATGACCAGCACCGCGCGAGGTTTTTCACCCACTTGTTCGTGAAGCTGGCCTAGCCAATCGGCCAAGCGATTCCAGGTGTCCGGCGGGTTCCAATCCATGAAAAAACACGGACCACCGCCGTGGGGAATATAGAGGGTGGGTAAAACAGGCACTAGACCTTGCTGGCGGCGCGCGCGCTAGTGCCTTTGAGCTGGGCGTCTTCCAGGCGTTTGGCTTCCTGCCAGGTGAAAATCATACGGTGGACGACGGTCAGATTGCCGAGCACGGCGATGACCCACAATACGGGCGCCATGCGGTCAAACAGCGCTCCGATGATGACCAGCACCACGCGCTCCGGACGTTCCATAAAACCCACTTTGCAAGCGGGTATCGAATTTTCGGCGCGTGCACGCGTATAGCTGATCATCACCGACGCGATCATCGCGATGGCGGTGAGCACCACATACGAGGAGCGATTGATGGAACCATACCAGACCAGCATGCCCGCCAGCAGAGCGAGGTCGGAATAGCGATCCAACACGGAATCGAAAAATCCGCCGAAGCGCGTCACACGATTGGTCTCGCGCGCCACGCGGCCATCCACCATGTCGAACAGGCCTGCTCCGATAATGACGACGCCACCCCAGCGAAACTGCCCGATGGCCAGCAAATACGCCGCGAAAATGTTAATCAGCAGACCCAGGAACGTCAGGACGTTCGGGTGGATGCGGGATAGTGCCAGACCACGCACGATCAGCCGGATGACCGTGTTACAAGAGGCTCCGATGGCGTGCGTGAAGGTCATGCTAATTTGTGCCTTCGCTTTGGTGAATAGTGATCAGTTCCACGATTTCCATCTCACGGAGTCCGCTGGGAATCTGGATCTTTACGGTATCACCTACTTGCTTGCCGAGCAAACCTCGTCCGATGGGCGAACTGGTGGAAATCAGCCCTTTGCCGACGTCCACATCTTCACTGGTGACCAGTTTATAGCGAACCTGCTCGTCTTTGTCGACATCCAGCACCACAACGGTGGAACCCAGGCCCACGCGGTCGTGCGGAATCTTCGACATATCAATCATTGAGATATCGCGCATGCGGGCACGCAACTGGCCCAGCCGCGCGTTTACGTAGCCCTGGCGTTCCTTGGCGGCGTGATATTCCGCGTTTTCACTGAGATCGCCATGGGCGCGAGCTGTCAGAATCTCCCGGGGGAGCAAGACACGCAACTCGTTTTCGAGTACCGCGATCTCTTCCAAGAGCTTCTTTTTCAGTTCTTCCATTGCAAAATACGGGCTACCAATGCGATTATACCGTGCTAACCAAGGCCATTTAGCGGCGTCTCGACTATCATGGAAACCATGCCAGCGACCGATTCATTCAAGCCCGCCCAACGTTCTCACACCAGTGTACTGGCGGCAGCCGAGAAACGGACGCTAATCTGGATCGCGGAGCGGTTGCCTGGCTGGGTGAATTCGGATCACCTTACCTCCCTGGGGTTCATATCGTTGCTGGCCGCGGGCGGGGCTTACTGGTACGCGGGGCGGCATCCCCGCGCATTGCTGGTGGTGATTGCGCTGCTGGCGTTGAATTGGTTTGGGGATTCGCTGGATGGCACGCTGGCGCGCGTTCGCAACAAGCAGCGTCCGCGCTATGGGTTTTATGTGGACCACATTCTGGACGCGATCGGCATGACGTTTCTGATGGGGGGCATCGCTCTTTCCGGCTACATCGGCCACGGCGTGGCCGCGGCGTTCTTGATCGTGTACCTGCTGGTGTCGGTTGAAGTCTTTTTGGCGACCTACGCCATTGGGACGTTTCATTTGTCGCACTGGAGCTTCGGCCCAACAGAACTTCGCATCCTGCTTTCGATTGGGAATATTGTCGCGTTGTGGAGACCGCACGTCGTGATCGCGAGCCGCCAGTACCTACTGTTCGACGTGGGTTTCACCATTGGAGCCGCGGTGTTGGCGATGATCCTCATACAGACCGCTACACGCCACACCATGCAGTTGTATAAGGAAGAAACCAAACCGTGACGCGCTGGCTGAAATTCAGCGCAGTGGGTGGTATCGGCATCGGTGTCCAGTTGGCGATGCTTGCCCTATTACTGCGATGGCATGTCCATTACCTGGCTGCCACAGTGATCGCGGTGGAAATCGCGCTGCTGCACAACTACGTCTGGCACAAATATTGGACGTGGGCGGGCCGCGAGAAACGTTCCGGACGGCTGCTGCGATTTCACCTAGCGAATGGGTTGGTTTCCGTCATTTCGAATTTGCTGTGGATGCGTGTCCTCACCGGATGGCTGCACGTGCCGCCGCTCCCCGCAAATCTGGTTGCGATCGGAGCGACGGCACTGCTGAACTTCGCTCTGGGCGATCGCTGGGTTTTCGCGGTGAAGCGCTAACCTAATATTTCACGTGTTCCAGAAACAGGCCCGATGCGGGGGCGGTCCACGCCGCGACGTCTAACTGCGGATTCTTGCGTCCCGCGAGCAGTCCGCGGAATTGCTCATGATCTACTTCGCCCAAGCCTACCTTCACCAGCACTCCGGTGAGCCGCCGGACCATCTTCCAAAGGAAATGCGAAGCTTCGATACGGAAGATCACCTTATCCTGGTCGGTGTCCACTTCGGCGGAATCGACGACCACCGTGGTGGATTCGGGAGGTTTCGACGGGTCCACCGCGCGGAAGCACACGAAGTTGTGACGTCCCGCGATGAGCGCGGCACATTCCTGCATTTTCACGATGTCCAACGATTCTTTCACCCACCATACGTAGCGCTTTGAGAGCGCGCTCTTACGCGTTGAGATCTGATAGAAGTAGGCGCGTGAAACCGCGTCATGCCGGGCATGGAATCGCGGCGGGGCTTCTTCGCAGGAGAGCACGGCGATCGAGGACGGCAAGCGGTCATTCAATTCGCGCTCAATGCGGCCGGGCGCCAGATCGCGTTTGAGCGATTGAACTTTGACGTGCGCCACTTGCCCGATGGCATGCACGCCGGCGTCCGTGCGTCCCGAGCCTTGAACATCGGTGGCTTCGCCAAACAACGCATCGGCAGCACGCTGTAGTTCGCCCTGCACGGTGCGGGCATTCACTTGCGTCTGCCACCCGGAGTACTTTGAGCCATCATATTCGAGAACCAATTTGAACGCGCGCATGCATTGCTATTATCCTCGGGATGAAGCCGTTGGGGAAAACAGTGTTACGCACTTAGAACGAAAGCACGTATCTCCTAGGGTGTTCTCCGTATTGGTCGCCCGGTCTAGGTGCGATAGCCTCAGAGTGCGGACCTAGGAAATATGGCTCACCCACAAGTACGTTGGAGTACGCCCGAGGCATGGGCGACTCTGACGCAATTACATCAGCTGCCCAGACGCGACCGCCGGCGCGAGGCGCGGTATATCTTTCCGAGGGGCGTGATGGTACAGCTGCGCATCATTCCGGAAACCGAGACCGTGTGTGCCGAGCTCCGCAATATCTCAAGGCACGGTGTCGCGCTGCTGACCCAAACCTTCGCCGAGCCGGGGAGCTACGTTTCGTTTTACTTCGGCGGTTCCCGCATCTACGGGCAGGTCCGGCATTGCCGCTTTACGCGCGTTGGATTTGTCATCGGAGCCCGAGTCACCGACGTTTTCCATGACGATGGGCAACTGGCGTCGGCGCTGAAGCTGTAACGTTCGAACGCGACATCTCAAATTGCAGTTTCCCGGTTGCGCAACCTTTCGCGAATTCCGAAAATCAGCGTTTCGATAGAGTTGTCCGTCTGACTGATGCCCAATATATCAGCGGCTGCCGAACTGTCTCCTGGCCAAGGTGTTTCACTCTCCAGTCGATGCAAGAGCAATCGCAGGCCTTCGAGATCGTTTCGGATCGCCAAACCCCAGATCGCCTCCGCGCGAGCTTCGTCAAAGCTATCGTTCAATCTAGCTCTCAATGCAGTGCGAATCTCCTCCGAGTCGATTTCGGTAGAAGCGCCGAGCGCGAAGGTGGCCCAATCCCTTACGCTGTCGTCGGGGTCACGACTGAGTTCAATCAAGGTATGAATGGAACCCGGTTGTGACTCCCCGACCAGTCCGAGCGCAAGTGCGTGCCGCACTTCAGCGTTCCGATGATTCTTTCGCTCATTTAATGCGTTGATCGCACGATTTCCTTTGAGGTGCGCTAACGCATACGCCGCCGAAACGGCGACCGTCTCATTTGAGTCCTCCAAATGTTCGATGGCGATCGCGACACTCTCTTCGAGCCAGGGGCGCTCGGCGTCGGGCTTTCCCGCGCCCAGTTGTGCAATCACTTCCAGACCCAGCGCTTGCAACTTTGGCTCGGAATTCCGACAGTAGTCGCGAGCCATCTCGAAAACTTCGAGGGTTCCTAGGCGTCCTAATGCAGCAAGCGCAGGGCGATCGTCTGCTTGCGGATCTTCCGTAAGAGCCTCGGCAAGCAAGTCCGTCGTAGAGACATTTGACCGGTCACGCCATATAGAGCCAACTTCGCCCATTTTGGTGCTCGCAGTTATTTTTTCTCAGGCAGCGCGAACACATACAGCGCATTCCCATTGGCCGGATGATGCACGTCGCCAGCAATGGTGGCAGGGACGTTGCGGGGGCTTCCGCCACCCAATCCTGTAGACACCGCGATGTATTGGCGTCCGCCTGCGCTGAAAGACACCGGGAAGCCTTGCACGGAAGTCGCGAGGCGCGTTTGCCACAGAATCTGCCCGGTCTTCACGTCGACGGCCTTGAACATGCGATCGAGATCGCCGACGAACGCCACTCCGCCTGCCGTGGAAAGAACCGCCGTCAGAAACGGCGCGCGCTGCTCCAGCTTCCACATCTCTTTCATCGTGCGCACATCGTACGCGGCCAGCTTGCCTACGTTGCCGTTGGTTCCGGGCATCTCATAAAAACGGCGGTTGGCGGAAGTTCCTCCGGAACCTTCCTTTGGCTCGGTTTTCCGTCCATACATTTCCATACAGCTTTGGCTGAGTGGAATCACCAACTGGTTGGTGGGCTGGTGATAACTCATGGCCTGCCAATTGTGCCCGCCCTCGGTGGAGGGGCAGGATTGCACCCACTCTTCGGGGCGCTGCTCGATCACCTCATTGCGGTAATGAATTTCGCCGGTCTTTTTGTCGATGCGGTCGAAGACGTTCTGGAACACGGTCTCTTTGTAATCGAGGAAACTGCCGGACTTACGATCCAATTTCCATAGGATGCCGTCCTTGCCAATGGTGAATAACAGGTTCTGCCCGCCGGAATCGACCAGCACTCGTTCATAGACCACGTCGAGATCCAATGATTCACCCGGCACGTGCTGGAAGTACCACGCGAGCGATCCGTCGTTCGGGCGCAGAGCGAGGGTGGAAGATGTGTATAACGCGGCGGCGTTGGTCCCCCGAATCGCGCGCATCCAGGGTTTGGCCTGCGCGACCCCCCAGAACAGCATATCCATGGTTGGATCGTAGCTTCCGGTGATCCATGTATCGCCGCCGGCGCGCAATAGGTTCGGGATGTTGCTCCACGTGTCGCCGCCGGGCGTCCCTTCGCGCGCGATCGTGTCAAATTTCCAAAGCTGCTTGCCCGTGCGCGCGTCGTAGGCGCTGATGTAGCAGCCGGTTTCCTTGTAGCGGTCACAGCCGCCTAATCCTTGAATCACTTTGCCGTTGACGAGCAACGGGCCGCTGGTGTTGCCATATCCTTTGCCGGGTTCTGCAACGCGGGTTTCCCACACCACCTTGCCGGTCTTGGCGTCCAGGGCCAGCAGCCGCGCGTCGGTGGCGGCGATGTAGACTTTGTCTTCATAAAGGCCCAAACTGCGCAGCGCGCCGTTGCCCGAGGAGCGATCCGGACCAATGCGGTTTTCCCAGATCAGCTCGCCCGTGCGCGCATCCAACGCCTGCACGATATTACCGACATTGGCCAGGAACATCACGCCGTTGTGCACGATAGGCGTAGGCTCATTCGCGCCGACGCCTTCATTCATCGCCCAGGTCCAGACAAGCTGCAGATCTTTGACGTTGGTTGTGGTGACCGAAGCGAGCGGGCTGTAGCTCCACGCCTGATAATTGCGGCGGATCATAAGCCAGTCGGCCGGATCGGGATTCTTCAGCATCGCGTCGGTGACCGGCGTATAGGTCTTCAACTCACCAGCCACGGTCAGGCCTCGAGGTCCCGAAGGAGCGTTCGCGGCAGGCCCTGCGGCTCCGCCCTGCAGCGCGATCGCCGGGCGTCCATTCGCCACGGAGCGAAGCCCAAAATTCGATGCGGTTGTCAGCGGTTGATTGCCCGGCGCAGCGCCGTTCGCGGCCAGAATGAAGGCCGTCAACGTGACTGCATTTTCCTCGGTGAGGCTGCGCGGATTCGCGGGCGGCATGCTGGACTGTATGTAGCTAGTGAGGTCCCGCGCCGTGCGGGCGCCCCAGGCAGACATGAAGTTGGAACCGGATAGTTGCGGGCCTTCCGAGCCGCCCATGTCCGGCGCGTGACAACTGGAACACCGCGCCTGATAGAGCGTACGGCCGGCCTCGGCCTGCTGCAGCGTTTGAGCGAAAAGTCCGGTGCCTGCGGCAAGTGCGATGGTGAGAAAAATCTTCATGGTTTTCGTCTCCTACTTCATCAGCCAGCCCCACAGATTGCCCTCGGGAGCTTTTTCGCTGTGGATCTGAATGTACCAGCGGCCTTTCTTAACGAAGTCCACCTGTTCGGGCTGCAGGTCGAACGTGCCGGAGATTTCTCCCTTCGTATCTTTGGTCACCGTGAGGTCCAGCACACGAGCGCCGCGAACGCCAGCAACCGTCCCCTGGTGGATGTGAGCCACGGTGGCTGCCGATTTCAGCCCGCTAAACGTTCCACTAATGGTGAGTTTGTTTCCAGAGAGCGTCGCCGTAGCCAAGCCTTCGCCGGCGATGTTGGCTTTCATCGCGGCATCGATCGCAACGGGGGCAAGCCGGATTTTATACGTGTCCGCCGGCTGCGCGGTGGCGCTAAAGGCGAGCAAAATGGTAGCTACCAGAATTTTCCACATGGAATTCATCATACTCGATGTTGATATCGCCGGTACCACGAAAATGCGGCAACGCGCAAACAGTTCAACTTTGGAATGTTTTATCAACATTTGATTCACAGGTGTAAGCTTGTAACACGCTGATTACACGCCAGAAAATTCTTTAGGAAAATTCTCTTTTCCTCTTGACCGCAAGACGCAATGGGAGCATGATGAACGTGGTTCCAAGAGGTTTGAAGGACAGCGAGCCAGGCAGGAAGTAGCGAAGCTGGAACATTGATCCGACGCTGGAATAGCTAAGAAATTACTCTGATAGCGGCGGGGAGTGAAGGTAATCGGGCGTCCTGCGATGGTAAGTTTCTTCGGCTGGAATCGGGAACGGTGCTAAGAGCTGGAAGGATTGAGAAGTCCTGAAGGGGAGTGCCAAACCGAATACAGACGAAGCGCTTTTGGGCGGAACATGGAAACGGGTAGCGCGCGTTGATCGAGCCATGCCGGGCCATTAAAAGGCTGGGTGAGGCCGGGAGCGCGAAACCGAACGGACTATGGGAAGTTCAATAGCGGCTTTGAAGATGAAGGCCAGGAGCGTCGACCCGGTAGCGGAGACAGGCTGAAAGGCACGCCGTCGCGACCGGAGAGTGAAAGGCCGCATCGAAAAGCGAACTTCTACTGGAATGATGAGCGGACGCGCACCAGCGCTACGATCTGCGGCTGGATAAAACCGGCGGCGGGGAGCAAAGGGCTCACGTCACGAACGTTCCGGATGCCAAGTTCTGACCGCGCATGCAGGTCGGAGAACGAGCGGTCTCAAAGGTCACTTGGAACCATTTCTTTTTCCCCCGCCTAGGTTTCTCCGCGCTCCTCATGTTTGCGTTCGTACCGTTCTTTGCGTGGCCTAAAGCTCGCAAAGTTGTAACGGCACGCCGCGCAACGGATGTGCTTGGCGCCTAAGGTCAGCCACAAGCGCACAAGCCATGGCGGATTGTAATGGGTCTCGCTCCAGTACGTGAGATCCTGCCGGTAGCACCGAGGGCAGCGGGCGTAGCGCCAGGCGCGTTTCGCCCAGGGGCTGGTTTCCCATCGCGCGTCACATCTGCGGCAGCGCAGAGGAAACCACCCGAACATCCCGCGCAGCGCCTCGCCGATTCCGCGGCGGTGGGCGATGCGTGCGTCGCGAATGCCGCATTTCGGACAAGCCAATTGCATGGTCTGGTACTCATTGTGCCATGCCTGCCTGCCGAATGACCCTAGGTTTATTGAGTGATGTTCACGCCGGCCGGGGCCGGCTTGCGGTGCGCGGCGGTGTAAGCGGCCGCGTGAGCGGCTAGCGCGCGCTGCAGACGGTCGCACACGCTACGGCCTCCCGGAATTTGCAGCCCCTCGATGCGTGCGGCGGGCAGCAACGCGCGGGTGCTGGACGTGATGCAGACTTCATCGGCGATCTCCAGATCGTTCAGAGTCAGCGCACGCTCTTCGATCTCCAGACCGGGAACATCGATATCTTCCAGCAGCACTGCGCGCGTGACTCCCGGCAGGCATCCTGCGCTGAGAGGCGGAGTCCACACGCGGCTGCCGCTCACGACGAAAATATTCGCGGATGTGCATTCGGCCACTTCGCCGCGTTCATTCAGGAGGATGATCTCATCGAAGCCCTGTTGCCGGGCCCGTTCATAGCGCGTGAGATTTTCCGCCCACGAGATGCACTTGGTTCCCGCGAATTCGTTGGCAGCGTGCCGTGCTTCATGCGCCACGCCCAACTGCACCGTTTCCGGCCATGCGGCCACGTCCACAGTAAACGCAATGGTGTCGAAATCGCGCGTCTGTCCGGGGCCTTCAAAAAGCCCACCCTTGTTGCGCACCACGTAGACGCGCAGCGTCGCGTCATATGCGTGGTTCGCTTCAATCAAAGCGTGCAGATGCGTTTCCAGCCACTCGCGATCCGCTGGAAACGGGATACGGAGATGCGCGGCGTCGCGCTTCATGCGCTCCCAATGGCGCGCCCATTCAAACGGAACCCCATCCATCACGCGTAACGTGGAAAAGACGCCCCAACCGGAGAGCAGACCGACCTGGCCCGCCGCGAGCGTCCGTGCGGAAGCTTCCAGAATTTGTTCGTTGTGTAAAAGAAAACGGTGCATCGATGTCACTTCTATTTTAGAGAATCGGCGATTCCTGCGCTGAGATTTAGGTCCGGGTTGCGGTCAGCGGCCGCGTCTCCGCGCTCGTGGGCTTGTTAGAGAGCCACATACGCACGCGGAAGAGCATCAATAGCGCCAAAATCACTCCATACATCAGAGGTTCGCGTATGTCGGATTTCACCAGCCAGTAGAAGTGAATGATTCCTGCAAGCGTTGCGAAATAGATCAGGCGATGCAGCAACTGCCAGCGCTTGGGGCCCAATCGCCGGACCATCGCCGCGGTTGAGGTGACAGCCAACGGAATCAGCATCAGCAAGCCCGCCGTGCCCACAGTGATATAGGGCCGCTTGACCACATCCGCCCAGATGGCAGCGGGATCGAACATCTGATCGAAGGTCAGATACATCAGCATGTGGACGCACACATAGAAAAACGAGAAGAGACCGAGCATCCGCCGGTAGCGCGTCAACAGGGGTTGAGTGAAGATTTTACGCAGCGGGGTCACGCTCAGCGTAATCAGCAGGAAGCGAATGGTCCAATCGCCAGTGTTGTGTTCGATGTATTCGACGGGGTTGGCGGTCAGATCTCCCTGAAATCCTCTCCATACCAGCAGCGCGGCGGGAATCAAGCAAACCGCGAATAGCGTTGCCTTGGTCCAGCGGCTAAAGAGGATTTTCTTCCACACGGTCTCAATAAAATTTGCGCAGATCCATGCCAGAGTAGAGACCGGCGACCTGATCGGCATAGCCGTTAAACGGAAGGGTCTTCCGTTTGAACAATTCGCCGATGCGGCGCTCGGAAGCCTGGGTCCAGCGGGGGTGATCCACTTGCGGATTGACGTTGGAATAGAACCCGTATTCCCGGGCGTTGGTAATGTTCCAGGTGCAAGGCGGTTCTTTATCGGTAAGCGTGATCTTCACGATCGACTTGATCCCTTTGAAACCGTACTTCCAGGGGGTCACCAGGCGAATGGGCGCGCCATTCTGGTTGGGGAGCGATTCGCCATACAATCCCACCGCAAGAATCGCAAGAGGATGCATGGCTTCATCCAGGCGCAGGCCTTCCACGTACGGCAGGTCGATGCCTGCATACTTTCCGCGTGGCATCTGTTTGGGATCGTGCAGCGTCTGGAATGCGACATACTTGGCCCCGGGTTTCGGATCCACCTGTTTGAGCACGGCGCTCAGCGGAAGGCCGATCCATGGAATGACCATCGACCACGCCTCCACGCAGCGGTGCCGGTAGATGCGTTCTTCGAGCGGCGCGATCTTGATGATCGAAGTGATATCGAGTTTCTGAGGCTTGTTGACCATACCGCCGAACTCCACGGTCCACGGCGATGTGATCAGCGTGTTGGCATAGCGCGCCGGCTCTTCCTTGCCGGTGCCGAATTCGTAGTAGTTGTTGTAGTGGGTGACGTCGTCTTTGGGCGTCAATTTTTCGTCCACGGTGTAAGAGCTTTTCGAGAAACTCAACGACGCCGCGTTCGAGGTGGGAGGCAGCGCAAGAGCTCCGAGCGCTGCCGAGCCGGCCGCCAGAAAGCGGCGCCGGTTAAGATACAACTCTTTCGGCGTGACATCGGAATAGCGAAGATCTGCAGGTTTGCGAATGAGCATAAAAGCCTCTGCCTCAATTGTATCTCCAGGGCTCGGCGACCATGTATCCAATCGGAAAGCCGTCTATTCCCGCTGCGGTCACGTCCGTCTGGTTAGAATCATCGCGAGCCAACTTCAAGCACCTCCCATTTCGCACAGCCAGGCTTTCAGAACGGGCTGCGTTAGCGTGAGCTCCCTTATCAGAGAGCCCGATCGACCAAGAGAAGGATTCCTAGGTAACCTTTTGCGGGTCTACGTGTGATGAGAGGTTGCCGGTACTCGACCGGTCCCGCGCCGTTGCGGGTAACCAAACGGTTCTGCGCTGCTCAGATAAAACGGCAGACGGGGGCCTTCTCATTGATTTGAACTGCTGGGTTCTAAAGAGCTTACGAGAATGCCGATTATTTGAAAATGCAAGGAAAGTGAAAATGCAAGGAAAACGCATTTTCCAGTTGGATGTGGTTCGTGGATTCGCGATCATTGTAGGCGAGATGCTTCAGAACCTATCGATTAAAAACACGTATAGATGTATATACCGCGCCTATCACCACCAATAGGCCCATCGTGATTACGGCACCGGTTGCCGCTTGCGTGGTCGTTAGTGCTCGGCGAATTCTGGAGGCCAGATCGCTGCGCTGCGTCGCGGTGAGCGCATTCCCTCGAGGAATACCTGAGTACGATTTCTCGATCTTTTTAAGTTCAACCGCTTTCCACTTTAGGAGCGGTCCTGTGACCCACGACTCATATTCCATGATTGTCTGAAAATCTGGCACTATGAGGGTTCCTGACGTGACTGCCGCTGCTAAGAGTTCCTCTCCACCTAGTCGGTGGAGCCCGACGAGAAAAATAAGTCCCAGAAAGGCTGTCACAAAGCCGACGGCGTAGACCTGCCACGACAAGGGGCGACGAACCGGTTCATCTGAAAGTGCCGTTATACTACGGACTCCGCTGACTCCGGCAATTCTCGCACTGGCTTGCACGTTGGTATTGTCAGCTGTTGTCAGGATGCTGAACCGTATGTAATCGCTCGGATTGAGAAGAGGAAGGCTGAAGATAATTCCCTTGCGCGCCGGGTCGATCAAGTATCCCACTTCCACTTCGCTAGGTACAGTCTCTAGGATTCGTACCTCCAGAATGAGTCCAGTCGGCAGATGAACGGCAAGGGGTGAAATGGTATCGGTCTTTCGAATTGGCGTTCGACCGCTATTCGTGAGTATGAATTCCAGTCGCGACAAACTAGGGACGGTTGTCCCATCGTAACTAAACTGAAGTTTTTCTATTTCCTTTGAAGGGCTTACGATGACCGACCTGGATACCAAGCGTAAAGTTAGTTCAGTTCTACTCTTGTATTGATCCCAAATGATCGGGACGATGATGCCCATCGTGGCAAGCGCCAAGCCGACAACAGTCGTCAATCCAATTGCCTGGGCACGCATAGGCAGGAATCGTATTAATCATCAAATAGCATAGCCCACCGCCCAAGCTAGACAATTCCCCCAGGCGACGAAGAAGAGAAAGCGATCTACATCGTGGCTTGTCTGCATGGTCACCGTGATCCAAACGTGTGGCAAAGCCGGTTGTGATGACCCTCGTCGTTACGCGAACATCGGGAATGCTTCAAAGTCACCGTTCAGCAGGGTGCGCGTGTCCTTGTATCCCAGCCACCCCGAAATCATGCTGGCGTAGACGCGGCGGAAATCGGTGGTGTGGAGCAGGTTATCGCCTTCGTCCAGTTTAGTGAGGCTGGGGATTTGGCCGTACTGGCCGCCTTTCACCTTATTGCCGACCGCGAACATCAGGTTGGCGGCGCCGTGATCCGTGCCCAGGCTGACATTTTCGGGCACGCGACGGCCGAATTCCGAGAACACCATGACCACCACATCGTCGGCGCGACCGATACGTTTCAAATCCAGCATGAATGCGGAAACGGCGTCGGAAGCGTAGGTGAGCAGGCGCTGATGCAGCTCATTTTGAAACACGTGCGTATCGAACGCATTGTTGCGATAGGACACGTAGTACAGCCGCGAGGGCATTCCCGCGTCGATCAACGCCACCACTTTTGGCAGGTCCAAACCCGTGACCCCGTAATCGACCGGTGATTTGTATTTGGACCAGGCTTCCTGCACCAGCGTGGACGAGTCCTTGGCGCTCTTGGCGATATCCTGCAAGAAGCGCCGCGTTGCGTTCTGGGCCGTGGGAGCGTTTGAAACCGTGTTCAGAACTTCGCGCTGCTCATAGAAACTTTCGCGCGAGAACTTCGTTGGATCGTCGAAAACCACCGGAACATTGCGGTGGCTGCGCACCGCGAGCGATTGCTGCGCGGCGATGTTGACCAGGAAATTCGGCGGGGCTTCCGGGGCCATGGTATCAGCGAGCCTGCCCACCCACCCATATTGTTCGCCGCTGTTAGGCGCGGCGGTGTGCCAGTAAGCCATGGACGTGAAGTGCGAAAACGAAGGGTTCGCATAGCCGCAGCCGTGAATGACCGCCAGCTTGCCGTCCTTGTATAAGCGCTCAAAACCCACCATGCCCCGATTGAAGCCAAAGTGATCGTCGATAGGGCGGATCTCTTTCTTGGGGAGTCCGATCTTCGGCCGGTGGCGATAATAGGCGTCGTCGCCGAAAGGCACCAGCGTGTTCAGGCCGTCGTTGCCTCCTGAGAGTTCCAGGACCACCAGGATTTTCCCATCGGCTTTGGCTTGCGCAGCGAGCGCTCCGGCGGCCTGTGAGAACGCGGGAATCGGCAGAGCGGTACCCAGGCCGATGCCGTACATGCCGGCGCGAAGCAGATCCCGGCGGCTGAAATTGCTGAAATTTTTCGCCATGATGTTACTCCTCAACCTAATTGATATTCCGGCTGGCTCATGATCAGGTGCAAAAGCAGCCGCAGAGGTTCCTCAAGATATGTCCTTGCGGCCTCGATATCCGTGGTCCCTAATTCCTTGCTCAAGTACGCGATCAACATGCGGCGCGCGTCGTCGCCCGGAGGCACTCGCATAAACCGCTGGATAAAGGCGTCCACCACTTCGGTGGTGTTCTTTGGATTTCCTGCCAGCGCGATCCTCGTGAGATTCAACTGAGCGGTGTCGCGCGGAATCGGCCTGACTCGCTCAATCGCCAATTGCCAGCCGCGAAAGCTGCCATAGCGCGTGTTGAAATCCTCATCGCGGTCGGTCATCATGTTCGATTCCGCCATCACGCCGCTCTTTGAATCGGGCTTGGTGGCGGACGTGATATCCATCCCCTGGCGTATCCGGTCTGCCACGCCGCGGACTTCATCGCTGTTGTTAATGCGGTCCGGCGGCAGGAAGTTGATATCGGGAAACAGAATATCCCGGGCGAAATTGCCACGTTCCAGCAGAAGTCCTGGAGTAATCCAGCTCTGGCCACCCGCCCAGCCGGCAACCGTCGGTGGCGCGAACAAGCGCTGGCCTAACGCGGTGGTGGCGGCATTGAAATCGGGGTTACCCGGAACGTTCGCGAGACCCAGCTTGCGGTATGTGGATACGGCCAACTGAACCGGGCTCTTGATCTGCGTGCCCACCGAAGCCGGGCTATAAAAGTCTCGGGAAAGGAAAATAGCTTCGAGCAGCGGTGTGATTTCGTACTTCGAATCGCGCAACACGGCGCCTAATTTCTTCTGCAACTCAGGCGTGAGATCCTGCCGCACGAAGTAGCGATAGAGCTTGCCCGCGATGTAGTCGGCGGTGACGGGCTGCTGCATGATGATGTCGATCACCTCAACGCCATCGAAGCGTCCCGTCTTGCCAAGAAACGTCTTCATGCCATCGTCGTGCTGGTCTTTGTTGACCACGAACTTCGTGTCCACGTAATTCCAGCCGGTGAAGGCGCGTGCGGCTTCACGGATGTCCTTTTCCGTATAGTTACCGACACCCATGGTGAACAATTCCATGATTTCGCGCGCGAAATTTTCGTTGGCCGCGCCCTTCACATTCACGCCGGCGTCCAGGAAGGAAAGCATGGCTGGATCCTGCGCCACCGCCACCATTAAATTCCGGAAATTGCCCAGGCCTTGATTTTCGAAGAGCTCCAGCTCATTCAGCAGCTTGCGATAGTCGCGGACCTTCGCCTCATTCACCGCGTAATGCCCGTGCCAGAACAGCGCCATCTTTTCCTGCAGAGGCCGCGGACTTGTGACCATGCGATTCGCCCACCAATAGGAAACGCGATTCGTCTCGAGAACGCTTGCGCGGAGCCAGTAGAAAAATTTGTCCACAATTGGCTGCAGACGCCGGTTGCCCGAAGGCTTTACTTTGATGCCGAGTGCCTCGCCCGTTCGTTTGGCCATATCGGTGACGGCGGGCCGGCTGGGCGGAAAGGGTTCCAGGCCGGGATCGTGAACGCCTGAATGCTCGAACGGGGGAAGGTTGCCTGCGCTGGAGCCTTGAAAGCGGACCAGACGGGCGATGGCTTGCGCAGGCGTCATTTTCGCGAGCTCTTGTATCTCTTCAGGGGTCCCGCCAAACCCCGCCCGTTCCAGTAAATGGGCCGCGAAATCGTAGTTCCAGTCCGCGGCGCGAATGGGCGTCAGGTCGTTCTCCCACGCTGCCGGGCCAGCGGTTTCGGCCTGGAGTGCGGAACAAGCCGCGAAAGCCGCGACCAACGAGAGAACCGAAAACCAAGGGGCTCGTCGAAACATGGATCAAACTCCTGTAGAAATGATTACGCTAACGATATTCGCATGAACCAGGCCGCAACGCTAGCGGTGGGTGAGGTAAACCCGTCCCGCTCTCGCGCTACACGGGAAGCCGGATTTCCAGGCTGGACCCCTGTCCAGGCCGCGAGTCGAGCTGCATCTCGCCGCCCAGCATCTTGACACGCCTCTTGATGCTGGCGGGACCCATGTGCAGCAGTTCGAGTTCGTCCAACGTGAATGAACCGCTGAAGGGGAATCCGCCGCCGTTGTCCTCGGTCTTGACTTCCAGTTTCTCGCCGCGTTTACCCACTGTGATCGCCACCCGCGACGCACCGGAGTGTTTATGAATGTTATTGAGCGTCTCACGCACGATCTGCAACAGCTCTAGCGATACTTCGGTCTCGGAGGGATCGTTGAACTCAGCGCTCGAAAAAGCGGCTGAGATTCCAGTGTCACGCTGGAACTGGTCCACCATTTTGCTCAAGGACGCACTCAAGCTCATGCCATCATCTACGGGACGCATGCTGCGCACGAAACTGCGCAGCTCGGCGACCTGGTGGCGGCATAGATCCTGCAGTTGGCGCAGCTCATCGGCGGCCAGGTTCACGTCCCTTGCCATCAGCTTTTTCACTATTTCCAGGCGCATCTGGAAACTCACGAAATTCTGCAGCGGTCCGTCATGGAAATCCGCAGCGATACGTTCGCGCTCGGCCTCGCGCGCGCCTTCCGCCTGGGAGCGGATGATCACGTTCTGACGCAGCGTGTTGGACATCCGCCGCTCCAAATAGGCCTTGTGCAGCGAGAATGACACGGCCATGCCCGCCGCAGCCAGCGCCACCCAAATTAGCCCGCCCCCGGGCGCGGTCAGGATGACGACGAAAGTCATCGTGGTCACCGCCACCGCGATCACGCGGACAGGAGGGTGCAGGGCCGCCGCCGAAGTCAGCAGGTATCCGTAAGCCAGTGCGGAGACCCAATCGATTGGGACCAGCGTCTTGCACACGGCAAAGTATGTCCCATCAATTACCAGCGCGACCACCGCGCGCGGCGCGGCGTCAAAGCGCGATTCAAACAGGGTTCCCACGGCGAAAATGGCGTAGGCGATCAGGAATACTAATGAAGAGGAAATGCCCGCGTCCGGAGTAAGGGGATAGTAGGCCAGACAGGCCATCGCCAGTGCCACACGGGCCACTCGCAACCCATAACGCCCGCCGTACGGGATCATGCGTCACCGCCGGTAGAGAAAGAGGCGGTGGCTGCGGCCTTCACCGTCATCGTCGATATCCACCACTCGCGCGGGTGTCCATTGGAAAAATTCGAAATCATGCGCTACGATGCGCGCGCCTTTTTTGAGCTGCTTATCGAAAATCGGCGTCACTTTTGTGATCGCAACGGGCAACAAGTAGATCGTCAATAAATCGGCGGAGGTATAGTCCTGCTCTAGCAAATCGCCCTGAATAATGTGTGCCGTGGGGGTCAGTCCCAGCGTGCGAATACGCTCGACGCTCTGCTTATAAAGGGTTTCGTCCAGCTCTACCCCAAAGGCGTTGGCTTTATACTTGCGGGCGGCCATGATCACGATGCGGCCATCACCCGATCCCAGGTCGTACACTTTTTCACCCGGCTTGATGCCGCCGAGTTGCAGCATTTTGTCCACAACCAATTCGGGGGTAGGGAAGTAGGGCGCGAGCTTGGTGTCTTTCGGCGCTTGCGCCCACAGCAGGCATCCCACTGCAGCTAACGCTGTGGTGCAAAAAAGAAAGGGTCTCATTACGGTTCAATATATACCCGAACACGATTGCTCGGGGAACCGTCTACGTCCAGGTACAACTCGGCAGGCCCGTAGTTGACGATCTTGGGGACGACAACTTCAATCAAATAGAATCCAATATAGCCGGGCGCGAGAATGGCGCGAGTCACCTCCACAGGTTCGCGGTCCAGATACACACGCACCTTGCCGGACACGCTGGGTGAATTTTCGAGAGGCGCGGCCACGCCGGTCGGCCACTCGGGTGTGACGCGGCCCAAGCCTGCGGCCAGAATCTGGATCCGGCCTCCCGAGCGGGCGGGCGTCATGACGTCCAGCATTACACCCGAATCGGCATCCAGGAGCATCGGTGCGCCATCACGGCCGGTGAAAATCGCGGGGGCGGCGGCCCGCAGCGTCACCGCCGCCGATAATGCGCGGCCCGCTTCGGAAGTCATGGTCAGCTGTAATGATTGTCCGCGCGCGTCGAAAGGTATCTGCACCTGTGATTCAGCGCCATCCACGGCGAGCACCGGCGCGGCCAATTCGCCCGCTGTTACCGCATTCAATCTGGCCCCTAGCACTGTCACTAGAGAGCCAGGCGCTACCGCTCGCGCGATGAAATCGGCCGCGCCCACTACACGTGGATCGCGCGTGCGATGCGGTGCGAGCGTGGCGTACACACCGAAGCCTTCGAGCGCCGCCCATAGCTGATGGCCTTGCGCATCCAGCTTGACATCCTTGGCGGGAGCCGCTGGCAGGCCCGCTAGTGCCACCCACGGCTGCACCGATCCCAAATTGTCCAAAGCAGCGGACGTCATGAAAACGCCGCGATCAGTGGCGGCGTATAACGCGCCGCTGGCCGTGTCCGCCGCCAGACCATGGGCAGCCACGTCCGGCAAATTCGAGGTAAAGTCGTCCCAAAATGCGCCTCCATTGATGGTGTGCAGCACGTGCACGCCGCTGGGACCGGCGCCCAAGGCGGCAAGTGCGATGCGAGGATCATCCGCGTCGATCCAAAACCGCTCCACTGCACCCGAGCCCGTTAGCACGAAGCTCTGCCAAGTTGCGCCGCGGTCGGCTGAAACGCGAATCTCGCCGTTCTGCATCCCGGTGTAGACAAAATCACCCGCGACGGCTACTGAGGTGGTGGGTGTACCCCTCAGCGATGTGTACACGCTGCGCAGTGCCGCTTCCGACGCCAGATCTTCGCTCTTTGCCGCTAACCACGATGCCTTCT
Organism: uncultured Acidobacteriota bacterium; assembly: GCA_902826605.1. Lineage (GTDB taxonomy): Bacteria > Acidobacteriota > Terriglobia > Bryobacterales > Bryobacteraceae > Palsa-187. Next base: position 79,801 of record CADEFM010000014.1, on the reverse strand, counting down.
CTCCTGGCGGCCATGCCGCGGCGCGCGACCCTGCCAGTTCGATACGCACTCCTTGCGAGCCAACCGGCAAATCCAACAGGCGCGTCACGGGCAAGTTGGGCAGGTCGCTGTTCCAGCTTGACCAGGATCGTCCACCATCCGCCGAGAAGAATACTCCATCTTCCCCTGCCACGCAGATCATGTCAGGGTTGTCCGGCGACACAGCCATGTCATGCACCTTGCCCCCTATCAATGAGGCGCCCTGCCACAATGTTGTATTCTCCCAGTGGGAGCCGCCGTCCTCCGAGCGATAGACATGGAGGCCGTATGCATATACACGTGAAGCATCAAGCACTGCGACGAGTGTATGCGCAGCGGGCTCAGGCAAGTGTGGAACCGTCAGATCTAGCGGGTTTGTGGGACTTATGGCTGCATACGGCGTCCATGAATCGGGCCCGTCCAAAGATCGGCGGTAGGTTCGTCCCGAACTGGTGCGGATCGCTATTGTTGATCCGTCAAAGAACCATACTCGTTCAACGGGTCCGGACGCCATGCCAGCCAAGCCATTGTTAAACAGAGAGTTACCAACTCTGCGCCAGTCTGACGTTGGACCAGCCGGGGCCTGTGCCCAAGCTGCCTGGGGCAACAAGCCACAAAGGAGCATGACTATTGGCACCAGCCTTGTATACTTCTTACCCATGGACGAGTCCATTATACGCGTCTTATGATCGGCTGAACTCCTCAGATACTGCTGATTCTAGGGTAACTTTCACGCGCTAACCTGCGGTTTGGCACTTGCTCTCATACTTTTGGTGTTACACTGTCCGGAAAGGTAAAAGCATAGGTCTGTAGGCTGAACAGTGAGTTGCCGATGGACCAGAAGGGTGATGTTGCAACCAGGGCGAATGTTGCGCGCGGCGAAGCTGTCGCTGATGGCTGCGATAACCGTCGTTGTGTGTCTGGCGCAAAACACTCCTTTCAACGCTCCTTTTAACGCAAATAGCTATGCCGCGAAAGTGGTCACGCAGAGCGGCCAGGTGTCTATTCTAAAAGACGCCCAGCCGTGGGCTCTTGCGGTCGGCGATAGCGTGCAGGTCCGCGATTTGATCATTACAGGGGTGGACGGCCACGCGTTACTTCAGGTTTCCGACGGAAGCACATTTGAGGTATTTCCGAATTCTCGTGTGGTGTTTCGCAAGAACCCGCCCAATTGGAAAGATTTTCTCGATGTGCTGGTGGGCCGCGTGCGTGTTCACATTGAGCATTTGGGCGCTCAGCCGAATCCCAATCGCGTTCTGACGCCAACGGCGGTGATCTCCGTGCGTGGAACCACCTTCGATGTTTCGGTTGACGATGACGATGAAGCCACGCTGATCGAAGTGGAAGAAGGGGAAGTGGAAGTGCAGCACGCGCTGCTCCCGCGCGGCGACGCGAAGATTGTCACCACGGGAGAAACGCTGCGCGTCTATCGCAACGAACCCATTGCCCGTGTACTGGATAAAGGCGCCATCGCGAAACATGTGTTGCGAGCGATGATGGATGCCGTGGTGACCATCGCGACGCGCACGCCGAATACCGTGAGCGGAACCGGGGGCATAACGGGCGGTCCCGTGGGTGACGCCGCCAAGGTGCCTCCGCCACCACCACCTCCGCCCCCTCCCCCAATTCGGTAGTAGCCTCTCCCCTCATTTATATGCGAAGATGCGAAAAGCCGTATGAACGTTCGACTTGCGTTTGGAAAAGAAGGCCTGCCGGTAAAGTTGCCTTCGGGATATGACTATACGGTGTTGGAGTGTCCCGTCGTAGCAGCACTCCCCGATCCTGTCGCCGCTATTGAAGCCGCGCTGGACCATCCCGTGGCTGGACCGCCATTGCGGGATCTAGCCACCGGCAAACGCACCGCTGCGATCTCAGTCTGCGACATCACGCGCCCGGCCCCGAACAGAATGGTATTGCCTCCGCTGTTGGAGCGCCTGGAAGCGGCCGGCGTTCCGAAATCTGGTATTCGCATTCTGATCGCCACGGGCCTGCACCGGGGCGCGACGGAGGACGAAATCCGCAAGATCGTGGGCGATGCCGTCGCTGAGCAGTACGAAATTCTCAATCACGACGCACGCAATCCGCACTTGCACCGTAGTTTGGGCGCCACGCGCTCTGGTACGCCAGTGCACATCGACTCGCGATTCCTGGATGCCGATCTGCACTTGACGCTGGGGCTGATCGAGCCGCACTTGATGCTGGGATTTTCGGGTGGCCGGAAGTTGGTGGCGCCTGGGCTTGCGTATGAGGCGACCATCAAAACCCTCCACGGTTCTCGTTTCATGCGCGATGCGCGCACGTGCGAAGGGTCCGTGGACGATAACCCTCTGCACGCCGAGCTGCTTGAAATCGCCCGTATGGTACGGCACGATTTCCTGGTGGATACCGCTCTAACTCGGACGCGTGGATTGGCTGGGGTGTGGGCGGGTGAGCCTGAAGCGGCGCATCGCGCCGGTATGGAGCAGGTTCGCAAAGTAATGTATCAACCGATTCCCCAAGCTGCGGACGCTGTCATCACTACGGGCGCGGGTTACCCGCTGGACATGACGTTCTATCAGAGCGTGAAGGGCGTTACCGCTGCGTCACAAATTGTGAAAAAAGGCGGACGCATCCTGCTTTTCGGCGCATGCGACGAAGGTGCGGGCGCGCCCGAGTTCAGTAAGATGCTCGGTAATTATTCATCGGACGCCGAGTTTCTCAAGGCGATTGAGGGCGTTCCCGTCACGGTGGATCAATGGCAGTTGGAAAAGCTCGCGCTGGCCACCCAGAAGGCCGGCGTTGTGTGGTGCACTCCCGGACTCTCCGATCCCCAACTGGGGAAACTATGGGGCCCTGGATTTCGTGAACCAAAAACTGCGCTGGACGCATTTTTCCAAGGGCTGCCCGCCGGGAGCCGCGTTGCGGTCATGCCGGAAGGACCGTATGTCCTTACGGGCGTCAACTGAACCTCCTGGATCTATTCGATCCCACCTAGATGCCCCAGCGCGGCTTGTGAATAACAGGGACGCCAGCTGGTGAAGGGCGTTCGCCGTGGTGTGCGATGCATGCGGCGATTTCTGCGCGCGCTGAGCACGCACTGCGCTACACTGAGATCATTCCACGGAGTCGGGCCGTGGCGCAGCCTGGCTAGCGCGCTTGCTTGGGGTGCAAGAGGTCCCGGGTTCAAATCCCGGCGGCCCGACCAAAACGTTCTCCTACTTCAGTGACGTAACGTTTGGCGATCTGGCAACGTTAGAGCGTCACGCTTTTGCATGAAGCCTTGCATAGTCAAACAGATCGTAATGACGTTACATTAGCGGGAACCCTCGGCTTAGGAAAGTTTTGGAGTACCGACACTGCTAGAACGGAATATCACTGGCGTTGGCGGACTGTTGGAAATGAACAAATTGTTTCTTTCGATTTCGATCCTGACCTGCATTTACGTGCCGGATGTCCTCGCTCAACGTCAAATTGTACAAGAGGTCGATGATGGACGAATCGTGGATCAGGTGGCCGTGGTTGGGGATTCCGCCGAGTCGCTAGTTGCGGTCAGAGGCATAGCTAGCGCCTTCGTCAAACGGTACGCAGGGCGCCGGGCGATGTTCAGGCTGATCATCGCACCGTCCCGGGCAGTTGCAGACCGGAGCACTTTTCGCCCACCAATACCGGCGAATCTCACCTACGATGGCACGATCAAGAACATTGAGGCCATCGGACTACCTGGTCCCGTAGCTCGAGTGTTCGGCATGTCCGGTAGAGCGCTTTTGACATTCCGCAACGGAACTGAATTTCACGAGGAGATCTTGTTGGGTTCCGGGAATCCGACATCGGTCGCTATCGGCACTTTTAGATTCGACATCCTGCATTTTGAACTAAAGAAGGTAGGAATCGTCGGCCAGCCCTACCATTTGACGGTTTTCGCTAAAGCAATACCGTCCGTTTCAGTTCCGGCAGTAGGTGCATTTGTGAGGAAGATGGCAGCGTTGTCAAGCTCGGCAGGAGTAAGCGTAATGGTGAGGTCCGACATCTGGTTTTTTGAGCACGCTGAGTATCCGTACCTTTTGCCTTTTGTCCGGGATATCGCAGTGCCAAAGTACCTGGATTATGTCGGCAAGCCCGAGGTATCTTGCGATTTCCTAGATCGGAAAACCCCACTATGCGCAGGTCAAAGCTTCGTGCCTTGATAACGCGATGGCCCAGAATCGCACGGGCGATGCTTGGTGGTGGCGTGAATGCGCGCATTCGCCGTGTGCGCGAGCCAGTGCCGGGCCTGAGTATTGAGATCTTCAAAATCAGCGAAGATGCGGCCCATTCAGAAATGCGTCTTTCACATGGTGGACCATGCGTTCGACTTTGCCCTTGGTTGCGCGGCCGGGCGGATGCGATGGGTTTTGATGGCGAAGCCGTAGTGATGGGCCAAGTCGGCAAACAGCGGGTTCAGTGTTTGCAGGTTCAGCCGGACTTGCTTTATGTTGTTGCAAAGGATCTCGCGAGCGGGCCTACATTCGCTTCCAGGCCGGGCCGAGCGAGATCGACTGGTGCCTTGCCGAATTGAAGTATAGAAACGTTGATTCTACAGTTGCTGATATGTTCTTGCTTGGGGTGCAAGAGGTCCCGGGTTCAAATCCCGGCGGCCCGATTCGGGCGCCTAGAGTCCAAAATGGACGACAGCCTCACTTTAACGACAGCTCGTTGCCAACGTCGCTAGAACTCGCAGGGACGTTCGAGGCGAGGTCTATAACGTTCAGAATCGGTTAAATTTCAATACCTAGAGGACTCATGCATTTCCGTATGGCCCCTCCCCGGTCATGACCAGTCCCACGTTTGGCCGAATCCTTTCATCACGGGATCCGAGGATCATGCAATCGCCGTGAAGAACGCATTCTAGACTAGAATAATAGTGCGCGGGAGGGACATCGTGTACGCTCCATCAATCAGGTGCGCTGTTGGATCGGTCGTGGTGTCACTTTTGTCGGCGTACTGTCTGGCGCAGGAAACCCCGCAGGAACGTCTGCCTGAGACGATTCAGTTTAACCGGGACATCCGGCCGATCCTCTCGGAACGGTGCTTCACCTGCCATGGACCAGATCGTGGCCGGCGAGTCACCACCTTTCACTTCGACGTTGAAGAATATGCCAAGCAGGATCTGGGCGGCGGTCGTTTCGCAATCGCACCCGGTGATGTAACGAACAGCCTATTGATCAAACGTGTCACAGCGCCTGGCGATGGGGCACGGATGCCGCCGGCATCCACAGGACCACGCTTGTCTGACCGCGAAGTCGCGCTCCTGGCGCGGTGGATCGAGCAAGGTGCGAAATGGGAAAAGCATTGGTCGTTTGAGCCGCCACGACGGCCTGCAGTCCCTAAGGTCGCTGCAGCCACCTGGATTCGAAATCCCATTGACAATTTTGTACTTCAGCGACTGGAGCGGGAAGGTTTAAAGCCATCTCCAGAAGCGGACCGTGCGACGTTACTGCGGCGGGTGACTTTGGATTTGACGGGGAAGGGGCCTGCAACTGCCGAACTGGATGCCTTTCTGGCGGACAAATCCTCGAACGCGTACGAGAAGGTGGTGGATCGACTAATTGGTATGCCGCAATACGGTGAGCGCATGGCGTTGCCGTGGCTGGATGCTGCTCGCTATGCGGACACCAATGGCTATCAAGAGGATTTTGAACGATCCATGTGGCGTTGGCGGGATTGGGTGATTGGCGCGTTCAACAAGAACATGCCGTTTGACCAATTCACGATTGAGCAACTTGCGGGCGACCTGTTGCCTAATCCGACGCTGGATCAAAAGATAGCGACGGGCTTCAATCGCAACCACCGCACAAACACGGAGGGAGGTCTCATTCCCGCGGAGTTCGCGGCGGAGTATGTGGTAGATCGCGTCGCGACGACCTCGTCGGTGTTCCTTGGCCTAACAATGGGGTGCGCTCGCTGCCACGATCATAAATACGATCCTCTGACGCAAAAGGAGTTTTACCAGCTTTTCGCGTATTTCAACAATGTCCCGGAACAAGGCCACAGCCGGAGGAACAATACCAATCCTTACATCACAGCGCCAACGCCACAACAACAGTCTGAACTAGACAATATGGATAGACAAATTGTAGCGGCGAGTGCGCACTTCGCTACACTGCGAATGGCTTTGGAGTCGGCCGAATCCGCGTGGACGAAATCCATCGTCTCCGGACCGGCCACAGACTGGGCCCCAACACGCGGCCTAGTTACTTATCAGCCATTCAATGGGAACCTCAATGGAATCGCCAAGGCCAAATTGGAAGGCGCACCGGCGCCACAGCCGATCTGGAAGGGTGATCCGAGATTCTCGAAAGGCGTGAGTAGCGAGGCAGCTAGTTTTGAGGGAAACAGCTTCGTTGAGATCGGTGATGTCGATGACACCGGCAGCCTGCCCATTGATGAACTGGCGAAGCGGCGTCTGGCCCTTCCCGCAGACGACAGATTCACATTCAGCGCGTGGATCTTCCCAACAGCGCGCTCCGGCGCTATCATCACCCGGACTCCGGATGAGCCCAAGGAGGCCGGTTACTCTCTGCAACTACGTGATGGAAAGCTGGAAATGATTGTTGCGCGCCGCATTCCAGAGAGCGCGCTGTGGATCGAAACCGTCCAAGAGGTCGAGTTGAATCGTTGGCATCATGTGGCAGTCACCAAGGATGGCATCCGTGAGGCGCGGGGGCTGAAGATCTTCGTCGATGGAATACTTCAGCCCGTGAAGGTTCTCGCGGATCTTCTGAACTTTCCACTCGCTGTCAAACAACCCTTACGGATTGGAGGCGGAGGAGGTCCGGAGAATCGATTTCACGGAATGATTGACGAGGCTCGAGTTTATGATGTCGAGTTAACATCGGACGAAATAGGAATTCTTTCCGCCGCCAAGAACCTGAATGAGATTTCCTCATTGCCGTCTGCTTCTCGTACCAAGAGCGAATCCGATAAGATTCGAGGCGCCTTCCTCGATAGTCCAGCGGCGCCGGTTGAGATTCGGGATGCCTACCGGCAACTGACAACCTTGCAAGAACAGCGCGAGCAATACTATCGAAGCATACAGACGGTAATGGTGATGGAGGAAATGCCTGCCCCCCGCGAAACCCACGTGCTTCTTCGGGGAGCATACGATGCCCCGGGAGAGGTTGTGACTCCAGCCGTACCTGCGATCTTACCCGCGATGCCGCAGGATCTGCCCCGTAACCGCCTAGGGTTGGCCCGCTGGCTGGTGAATCCTTCGAATCCTCTTACGTCTAGGGTCGCGGTGAACCGGTTTTGGGCGATGTATTTTGGAAGCGGCATTGTGAAGACAGTCGACGACTTTGGTTCTCAAGGAGAACTGCCATCGCATCCGGAACTTCTCGATTGGTTGGCGACTGAATTCGTGCGCTCCGGCTGGAATGTCAAGGCGTTACACAAACTCATCGTGACCAGTGCAACATACCGTCAAGCTTCGAAAGCAACCCCTGAACTGCTGCAGAAAGATCGTGAGAATCGTCTGTTAGCGCGAGGAGCTCGTTTCAGGCTTCCCGCCGAGACGGTGCGCGATCAGGCGCTTTCTATCGCCGGTCTCTTGACAGAACGAGTGGGCGGCCCGTCGGTGAAGCCGTATCAACCCGAAGGGTTATGGACTGATCTCACACTAGACGTGAAATATGTCCAAGACCACGGAGATCAACTTTACCGCCGCAGCCTGTACACGTTTTGGAAGCGAACGATTCCTCCGCCATCGATGGCGAACTTTGACGCTCCCGGTCGCGACAGCTGTATCATCCAGCGCGGATTCACGAATAGCCCCTTGCAAGCGCTCGATCTGATGAACGACGTGACTTATCTCGAGGCTGCAAGGATGCTGGGCGAACGAATGATGAAGGAAGGCGGTTCGACCGCTCAAGACCGTATTACGTTCGCCTTCCGGCTCGCCGTCGGCAAACCCCCGACCGCGGAGCAAGCCAGCATACTAAAGGATTCGCTGCGCTTCGCCCTCGACCGCTTTCAATCGCGGCCGGGTTCGGCAGCCAAATATCTCAGTCAGGGCGAGCACCCACGCGATCCAGGATTGAACGCCGACGAACTCGCCGCGTATGCCACTGTAGCGAGTTTGATTGTCAACCTAGATGAGGCGGTCACGAAGCAATGACCTCCGCGAATAATAGGTTGTCTCAACTGCGATTGCAGATGACTCGCCGCAGCCTGCTCGGCCGTGCCGCGTCAGGTTTGGGAATTGCGGCGTTGTCAGACCTGTTAGGCCAGGATTTGTCGGCGCAAGACGCGAATCCTAAATCCGCAGCCGTAGGAGGCTTGCCCGAGCTTCCTCACTTTGCTCCCAAGGCGAAGCGAGTGATTTATCTCTTTCAATCGGGCGGGCCCTCGCATCTCGACCTTTTCGACTACAAGCCTGGTATCCAAAGAGTCGCTGGCGAGGATCTGCCCGACTCCGTACGTCAGGGACAACGTCTGACCTCAATGTCGTCGTTTCAGGCCAAATTTCCGGTTGTACCAACCCGATACAAATTCGCGCAACACGGACAATCAGGAGCTTGGTTCAGCGAATTGCTGCCGAACATGGCACGGATCGCCGATGACCTGTGCTTCATAAAATCGATGCATACGGAGCAAATTAACCATGATCCGGCGGTGACGTTCGCGCAAACGGGATTTCAACTCGCTGGCCGTCCTAGTTTGGGCTCCTGGGTGAGCTACGGACTCGGCAGAGAAAACAAGGATCTTCCTGGATTTGTTGTGATGATCTCGATCGGCGCATCGGATCAGCCCCTATATGACCGGCTGTGGGGAACAGGCTTCCTCCCGAGTATTTATCAAGGCGTCAAGTTGCGTTCTGTCGGCGAACCTGTATTGTATATTTCTGATCCTGACGGCTTCGATCGAGAGCAGCGTCGCCATTTTGTCGACGACCTTGATAAGTTAAATCAACTGAGTCTCAAAGCATTCAATGACCCCGAGATTAGTACGCGCATCGCGCAGTACGAAATGGCGTTTCGGATGCAATCCTCGGTTCCTGAGCTGACCGACCTCTCCAAGGAGCCTGCCAGCACCTTCGAATTGTATGGCGAGGACGCGAAAAAACCAGGGACCTTCGCCGCGAACTGCCTGATGGCGCGCAGACTCGCGGAACGCGGCGTGCGCTTTATCCAGCTTTACCATCGCGGTTGGGATCATCACGACAATTTGCCCCCTCGTATTCCAGTGCAGGCCAAACTAGTCGATCAGCCATCCGCCGCCTTGGTGCAAGATCTCAAGCAACGCGGTCTGTTGGACGACACCCTCGTGATCTGGGGCGGCGAATTTGGACGAACTGTCTATTGTCAGGGTAAGCTCACTGCCGACAATTTCGGACGCGACCATCACGGCCGGTGCTTTACTATCTGGATGGCTGGCGGGGGCGTTAAGCCCGGCATCACGTATGGCGCGACGGACGACTATGGCTATAACGTGACGCAAAATCCCGTCCATGTTCACGATTTAAACGCCACGATCTTGAATCAACTCGGGATCGATCACAAACGCCTCACCTACAAGTATCAGGGCCGTAATTTTCGCCTCACGGATGTGCATGGCGAAGTCGTTAAGGGTATTGTTTAGAGGAACCTGTCAACGGCGAATCGATCAAGATTCGGTCCGCATTTCATCGAAAGGCAAAGCAGTCCATACCAAGCTCGATCTGTGAGCAACCAGTTGCGTTGATGGAACCAGCGGTCTCATGCAGAGGAACTGCCAAGTCAAAATGGTTCCGGCTCGCGCCTCATTATAAGACACGGATCCTGGCGCCGGAAGAACCCGCGGTCGTCTTTACCGCGGTATGCACTAGGCTTTTCTTGTACCAAGCCCAGCGGCTGCAGCAGAGGCTAGTCCAACGGCGTATGGAATGTTGTAAATCTCGGACTCATCGACAATGACCCCGCGGCGGGTGATTTGACTCACTAGAGCGCGGACGGATTCATCCGTCTCCGTGCCCACCATCCCTGGGTGAAACTCAACGTAGAGCTTGGAAATCCGGTCTATGGTTCCCTCGGTCAGCATCCGCCGGAGGATGGCGAACTCGCTGCCTTCGACGTTCAACTTACAGATGATCTCGGCAGGACTTGGCAGTTCCTTAACGAATCGCGAGAAGTCGATACACGGAACCATGATTTCCGGTTCATAGCCAGCATGCTGAGCGCCCGTTGCAGCCACGGAACTACCCCAGCCATCGACGTTCGACTGCCCATCGGTGGGCGACTCCGAGCGGCTAAGGATATGGTTCTCCTGCCGGAACGCCACGTATCCCTCGCTGATCCACAGCGCACAAGCATGGGGAATGACAGTCAACTCAAACGCGTCTAGCCGCCGCATAAGTTGACAGGCGGGGTTCGCTTCAAACGCGTGGATCTCCCATGAAGAATCGATGACTCCGTGGCGCTGGAAGTGACGCAGACTCTGGCCCAAATGGAATCCGCAATCCAGGAATATCCTTTTCACAGGCACCTCACGGCACGAGCGTACCGCGTTTCATCCATGAGCGCAACGATGCTGCGAGCATCAGGCCAATCTGCTCTTCAGGCGGGAGCACCGGGTATATGTGTGGTAGTGTGGAAAAATTACGGAGGATGTTCTTGAAAACGATTACCTTCCTTTCCCTATTTTTGCTTTTGATCGTTGCGCCGGTCTGTGCGCAAGACGAAAGCTTTTTGAGTACCGCGCCGCCTGCCGATTGCGGTACCACGGATCAGACCATCGTCCAGCTTCCGGGCATGCCTGGATATGCATGCTTGAAGACAATGATCTTTCCCCAATTCGCCGTAGGCAATGGCTGGACCACTCAAATTTCCGGACTGCTCCCGGTCCAGCCGCTCACGGGAGGACTTGTTGAGGGAACTCGAGCTGGCTTTGGTGTGATCATTTACCCTGGGGATTCGGCGACCGTCTCAAGGCAGACCTCTTGTCTCGGGCTTTGGACCGCAGATCCCGAGATTAATGAGGGAATCCAGGAACTTCAAGGGCCTGTCCTCTCCGGTGGAGCCGGCCACATTGACTTCACAGGCCTCGCCGCTTGTCCGCAGGGATCTTCGTCTCTATCCGTGCAAGCCCCGGGACTTGGAGAAGGGCCTATGCAGCTGCAAGTCATGGCGCCCAACGCGCAGGCCTTAAGAGAGGCGACGACTCAATTGACGTATTACTACGAGGCACTAAGCTGGCAGGTCACAGTGACCCCCATTGACGTTCGCTCCGCTAAGACCCGCTGGACCGCGCCGCTTTTTCAAGGCGGTGATTATGTCACCGCTTTTTCGGTGGTGAATGCTTCACCCGTGGCCCAGTCTGTGACGATTGCTCTTCGGGATGGGGAGGGCGGCAATGTTGGCGCGCCTGTGCAGACGCCAATACTAGCTGCCGGATGTGGATGCAATCAACTGAATCAGAGCGCCCCCGGCGGATATTATGCCAGAACCGTCCCCGATCTGTTCGGAAACATCACGCAAACGGGATCCATCGAATTTACCGCGTCACAGCCCATCGTTGTGTTGGTCCTGCGAGTCATTAAAAGCAGCCTCGGAAGTGTGCCTGCTATCTGAGGCAGTGTCACGGAAGCTTATATGTCACGAAGGCGGACCCGGCGGCAATGGCAATATATTGCTTCCCGTCTTTGCCCATGTACGAAATCGGATTTGCGTGGGCGACCTCCTTGGTCTTGACGCTCCACAGCTCCTGGCCGGTCTTGCTATCGAAGGCGCGGAACATACCATCAAGGGCGGCCGCAATAAAGGTGAGGCCACCGGCCGTCGTCATCGGGCCACCTCCCAAATTTGACGCTCCGGTCTTAATTCCCGCTGGCACTCCCTCCATCGTGCCAAAGGGTATCTGCCAGGCGATGTCACCCGTGTTCACATTGATCGCGGTCAGTCTGCCCCACGGCGGCTGCCAGCAAGGCCAGCCATTGACAGCCACAGCCTGGCGAGGAACGCCAGGGGGACGTCCGAACAATCTGGGCGAATCGGGAGGGGCGCCCGGGTCCGAGTCTAGACGCGTAGTGTTCAGCCACCAGCCCGTATCCGTCGTATTGATGATGTAGTATCCCAGGGTCGGATCGAACGCTCCCCCACTCCAAGTAGCGCCACCAAAATTATTCGGCAGGACCAGCGCCCCCGCCTCCGACAAAGGTGTGTAGGGTCCACGATTACGCCCACCATCCACTTTCCCCAGCAGTTCGAGGCATGCCTTCTCGTGTTCAGGGGTCACTTTCGCGATATCGTCTGGATACTTGAAGCTCATCCGAGCCAATGGCGGAGGTTTGACGGGGAATGGTTGGGTCGGGGAGTACCATTCGCCAGGCACATTCCCTTGGGGTACCGGACGCTCCTCCACCCCGTAGATAGGTTCGCCGCTAACGCGGTTCAGAATGAACAGCAAGCTGGCTTTGTTCATTGCGCCAACGGCCGGGATCTTCTTGCCGTCCTTGACCACATCGAACAGCATCGGCGGGACTGGCATGTCATAGTCCCAGAGGTCGTGATGTGTAGCTTGGAAATACCATTTCAGCTTGCCGGTCTCGGCGTCCACCGCCACAATGGAACTGGAGAATAGGTTCGGTCCCGGGCGATCTCCTCCGTAGTAATCGTTATTGACGGAACCGAGCGGCATATAGAGAATTCCACGCTCCGCGTCAACGCTGAAAAAGGTCCATACGTTCGCGCCAGACATTCGCTTCCAAGAATCCCCCAGCCAGGTTTCATGGCCCATTTCACCCGGCCTTGGCACGGTATGGAACGTCCATACCAGCTTCCCTGTTCGCAGATCCCATGCGCGCACATCGCCCGCTGGTCCCTTCGGTCCGGTGTTGTCAATATTGTGGGCGCCAGTGAATACCAGGTTCTTGTACACGAAGGGAGCAGAATTCAAACCATAGTGGATGTTCGGAAACCCGTTCATGATCTCGGGCGTTCTCAGATTCACCACCCCTTCGTTGCCGAATCCTGGATTGGGTTTGCCGGTCTTTGCGTTGATGGAATAGAGTTCGCCATCCGGGGTCCCGAACACAATCTGCGGAGGCGTCTGTTTGTCGCCTGGCCAATATGCCAAACCTCGCATGGATCCGAGTGTAATTCGAGTTGGATCTATCAACTTGCCGGCAAACTCCCACAGGACCTTGCCGGTTTCGGGTTCCAACGCAGCGACGCGGTTAATCGGGTACCCAACGTACAAGACGCCATTAACCATGAGCGGGATCGACTGGCTCAGCCGAGTCTGACCCTCGTTCTTCATCATCTGGTAACTCCACGCAGGCGCCAGCTTGGCTACGTTGGCCGCAGTGATCTGCTTGAGGGGTGAATAGCGGTGACCACCCGGGTCATGTGCGTATGTCGGCCAATCATTTTGCGCGTACAGGGCGGGCAACACCAAACTCACAGCTAGCAACAATGACGTTCGCATCTATTTTGGTCCCTTTTCCTAAATCCTGGTTCCTGCATTGAGTATGATATCGCAAGGCGATCAACCCAATGAACGTTGCGAATGCTGGCAATCAACGAGGCCCAGACAATTTCGCCGCTGGTCTCTTGCACCCACCGTGTTAAGTTTAGCGATGAGCTCGGGGGATTGGATGGACCGATCGGTTGGCCTTGTTGCTGGGATGGTTTCAAGCCAACTTGCGGCTGCTTGTTGGTACAGGAAGGACTTGTCCCTAGCTGCGGCAACCCGGGCGGATGGTCATCGGCGTTGCCGTTTCGGGTCACCGCGCAGTTGGCAGGACCCGAAGCGGTCCAGTGGGCCAAGGGCAACACTGCTCCCTGGCTCGGGACGAAGGCAAAAAGAGTAGTCTCTCTGACATCGGCGGGGAATTTGGGCGGAAACGCACCTGCTTTCACCTTTCCGGATACATCATCCGGCGGGTATTGGTTCCATCCCTATTTCAAACGCAACCGCCAGGTGAGTCACGGCTAATGCGGACGGTGATGCGTTCTTACAGATTGGGAAAGGTGATCGAGCAACAACAGGGCACCCGCTAAGGCGGCGACGAGGGCCAGAGGACCCAGTAAAAGCCCCAACCCTGTGAGCGACGCTTGAAATAGGTGTATCCACATAGAGAATTCCTTTTCAGCACACCACTACACAATTCGGTTGCCAGTGGACGAAATGCCTCCACTGCAATAGATTAGACGTGGCATCTTCCATGAGGTTACGTTTTCGTCATAAGTGCTTGCCTAGCTCCTGTACATGATAAGGAAATCCTCTCCTTAGCTCGTATACTGGGATTCAGAACAGTAAATCCTGCGCTGTTCAGACATCGTCATGCTCACTATTTCTCTTAGCCAACCAATTCTCGTCGCCGCTGTCGTCGCCGGAGCGCTAATGGCTGCTCCGCAAAGCGTTCCTGCACCCGGAAACCCCATTCCTCGAACTGTGGACGGCAAGCCCGATCTGCAGGGTATCTGGCAGGCAGCGAGCAGCGCGGGAATTGACCTCCAGGATCACGCTGCTAGGAACAACATGGTGGCCGGGCGGTCAGTTGTGGCCCGTGGGGATATACCCTATCAGCCCTGGGCGGCGGCCAAGAAAGCCGAAAACTACAAGAATCGCCTGAAGGCCGATCCCTATCGACAATGCTTCCTGCCGGGCACCCCCCGCATCATGTATCTGGACTACCCGTTCCAGATCTTTCAGACACCCCTGGCAATCGCGATGACCTTCGAGTGGTCGCTGGCGTATCGTTTGATTCCGACCGACGGCAAACATCCCGAAGATTACGATTCCTGGATGGGCGATTCGCGGGGCCACTGGGAGGGCGACACTCTGGTGGTCGACGTCGCCAACCACAATGACAAAACTTGGCTGGACATGGCCGGGAATTTTCACAGCGAAGCGCTCCACGTGGTGGAGCGTTACCGGATGACCGATCCCGATACGATTCAGTACGAAGCAGCGATTGAAGATTCGAAGGTGTTCACGAAATCGTGGACCATCCGATTCCCTTTGCGCAGACGCGTGGACCGGGACAGACTGTTTGAGTATGTGTGCCAGGCGGAACTCGAAGAGGAAAACGGATTATTTACTCCGGAGCAGCGGACATGGTATCCGGGCGATGGAAGTCCGGTTCCGGACATGGACGCCGCCCCAAGGCCCGCCGCCAATAGGCCGGTATCAAACATCCGCCGCACCGCGAATGGCCGGCCCGACTTCAACGGGTTCTACGTGCCCGACGCTGGTGGCGCAAACTATGGCTTGGAGAAACGCGCCCCGGACGCCACCAATCTGACCCCACCTGGACGCGGAGTGATCGTAGATCCATCGGACGGAATCCTCCCAATGCGGCCATGGGCGGTCCAGGAGAGAGTCTCGCGGAATCTCCCCGAGCGCGGCTACGACGATCCGACTGCACATTGCTTCCCTCCTGGTGTTCCGCGGTCGATGTATGTGCCGACATCGTTTCACATTCTACAGACGCCTGAATACTTGGTTGTCTTACATGAGCGCATAGCGTGGCGTATTATCTCCTTGAGCCGAAGCCAGCGCCTGCCAGATACCATCCGGCTATGGCAAGGAGACTCCATTGGGCGATGGGACGGCGACACATTAGTTGTCGAAACAACCAACCTCAACGGCAAGACTTGGCTGAACGAGGGTGGTGAGATCGTGAGCCACGCTGAGCGTGTCGTGGAGCGATTCACCCCTGCTGACCGGGACAAGGTGAACTATGAGGCGACTGTCGTCGATCCGGTCGTGTACACGCGGCCGTGGACAATCGCTCTTTCCTTCGATCGCGAACCCAAGTTCGAACTTACCGAGGGAGCCTGCCACGAAGAAGACCACTCGCTGCCCCATTTGAAAGCGATCAAAGACGCCGCCGCCAAGAAGTAACCGGTCAGTATAGGCGAATGTGATACACAGAAGGAACGCATCGCGCGGCAATCATGATCATCGACTGTCACGGACACTTCACAACAGCGCCCAAGAAGCTTCACGCGTGGCGTCAGAAGCAGCTTGACTCCATCAGCGATCCCCTGAACACACCGAAATCATCCGAGCTCGCGATTTCGGACGACGAAATCCGGTCGGCCATTGAGGGAGGTCAGCTGAGACTACAGAGGGAGCGTGGCGGCGACTTGACGCTTTTTTCGCCGATCGCGAGCCAGATGGCGCATCACCTTGGCAATGAGCAAACCAGTCTGGTGTGGGCGGAGGTCTGCAACAATCTGATCCATCGCGTATGTACACTCTTTCCGGAAAATTTTGTCGGGGTGTGTCAGCTCCCGCAGTCACCGGGAATGTCTCCAGCCAACTGCGTTCCTGAGCTGCGGCGGTCTGTCGAGGAACTTGGATTTGTCGGCTGTAACCTGAATCCGGATCCGTCGGGCGGATATTGGAAGGGTCCGCCGCTCACAGACCGCACCTGGTACCCGCTCTACGAAGAAATGGTGCGCCTGAACGTTCCCGCCATGGTGCACGTTAGTTCGTCCTGCAACCCGAGCGTTCACGGAACAGGTGCGCACTACATCAACGGTGATACCACTGCATTCATGCAGTTCCTGCTGGCGGACCTCTTCAAGGACCTCCCGGATCTGCGTTTTGTCATCCCGCATGGGGGCGGGGCGGTGCCCTATCATTGGGGGCGCTATCGCGGCCTTTCGCTGGACGTGCGGCAGCAATCCGTTGAGCCGCTGCTCGATAACGTCTTTTTTGACACCTGCGTGTACCATCAGCCTGGTATCGAATTTCTGACTCAGGTCATCCCCGTTGACAATATTCTGTTTGGCTCCGAAATGATTGGGGCCGTCAAGGGACGTGACCCCCGCACAGGGGAATATTTCGACGACACGAAGAGATACATCGATGCCTGTCCGCGTCTGAGCGGCGAAGACCGCCATAAAATTTTCGAGGCCAACGCGAGACGGGTCTATCCTCGTCTTGACGCCTTGTTGAAGGCGCGCAGTAAGTAAGAAAAAGGACATTCGTATGACCGGCACTGGCCGCTTAAACAACGTTATCCGAGCCTGGGAAGAGGGGCGACCTGCGTTTGCCTCGTTCGCGCACGCCGACCGGCAGACAGCAATAGAATTCAGCACCGCGCCCTATGATGGTGTTCTGTTCGAGATGGAACATAATCCTTGGGATGTGCAGGCCCTCCAGGATTCGCTGCAATACCTCCTGAATCGGAAGCAGATTGTAACGTCGGGCTCGCTCACCCCTGCCGTGACGCCCATGGTCCGGATTCCTGCGAACGGGGCGGAAAGGAATCAGTCATTTGCGAAGCAGGCTCTGGATCGCGGAGTCTATGGAGTCGTGTGGCCGCACATTGGCGATGCCGAAGAGGCCTACAACGCAGTCGCATCGTGCCGGTACCCCCGGCAAAAAGCCGCCGGCCAGTACGAGCCCGTTGGGCGGCGCGGTGACGGTCCGGCGTCCGCGTGCCGCTACTGGGGCCTGACACAACAGGAATATTATTCGAAGGCTGATGTATGGCCCCTGAACCCCCAGGGCGAAATTTTGGTTTTTATCATGTGCGAGAGTGTGCGCGGAGTCGCCAATCTGGACGAAATTCTCAAGAATATTCCCGGCATCGGATGCGTGCTGATCGGGGAGGGGGACCTCAGCCAAGAGCTGGGCTATCCCAGACAGTATGACCACCCTGTTGTCAAAGACGCCATGGGCCAGGTGGTGGCCACGTGCAAGAAGTATAACGTGCCGGTCGGCCACCCGCATGTGACTTCCGCCAACGTTGAGCGCGTCTTGGCGGATGGTTATCGCTTCATTATGTCAGCGCCGGTTCGGAAATACGATGCAATCGATAAGGCTCGAGAGATTGTAGGGAAGAAGCAAATCTAAGAGCGGGAATTTCATTCGGCCACGCACGGTGCGGATGCAAGACAAGCTGCGGCGCCATTGACTGCGGATCCGCGCTTGGTATCATTGCAATACACGAATCTCAGCTAACGATATACAGAATAAGGACGAAAATCGATGCGAGCTCCATTGTTGCTAGCGGTCGTAAGTGTGTTGCCAGCCCTATACGGGCAAAATGATTGGCCGTCATATGCACATGACCCAGGTGGCCAGCGTTATTCGCCGCTGAAGCAGATCACTGCGGCGAATGTTACTAAGCTGGCGCCTGCATGGAGCTACCAGATGAGGAAGGAAGGCCAGCCCTTCCGTTTGAGCCAGTCGATTCCAATCATGGTCAATGGCGTCTTGTACGTCGGGTACCCAGTGAACCGCGTGGCCGCACTGGAACCGGAAACGGGCAAGGTTCTGTGGGAGTTTGCCGGGAAAATGAAAGATGAGAAACGATCCAATCTTGGATCGATGCGAAGTTTGGCCTATTGGCCGGGCGATAAACAGACGCCTGCGCAAATCGTGTTCGGGACCCCGGATGGCGAACTCTATTCGATCAACGCGAAGACCGGCAAACCCAATCCGGGATTCGGCAACGAGGGTGTAGTGAATCTAAGAACGCCGGAGATCATGAACGGGTATCCGAACATCCACTATGGTCTGAATTCTGCGCCTTTTATTTATAAGAATCTGGTATTCACCGGCGCTCATAATATCGACGAAACGGGATCGAAGGGACCAGCGGGCGATGTGCGCGCATGGGATTTGCGCACGGGCAAGCTGGTGTGGACGTTCCACACCGTGCCCAGGCCGGGTGAAATGGGTCACGAAACCTGGCTCGGAGACTCGTGGAAAAACGTGTCCGGCGCGAACGTGTGGACTTTCATGAGCGTGGACGCGGAACGCGGAATTCTGTACATGCCGCTGGGTTCGGTCAACAACGACTACTACGGAACGGATCGCCAGGGCCCGAACCTGTTCTCCAGTTCGATCGTGGCCGTGGACGCCGAAACAGGGAAATTGAAATGGTATTTCCAAGCCACGCATCACGATCTTTGGGATTACGACATGCCGGTACCGCCAATGCTGTTCGATGTGGTCAAGGACGGCCAGAAGATCCCGGCGGTGGGGGCGATGAACAAGGCGAGCTTGCTGTTCATACTGAACCGTGTAACCGGGGAACCGATCTACGGAGTGGAAGAGCGTCCGGTGCCCAAAGGGGACGTGCCCGGTGAATGGTACTCTCCGACACAGCCATTCCCGGTCAAACCTCCGCCACTGGTTCGTATGAGCTTCAAGTATCCGGACGATATCGCGAAGGTCACTCCGGAGCACACGGCGGCTTGCCGCGCGTTGCTCGAAAAAGCAGGCGGCGGGCGCAATCTGGGCCCGTACACCCCGTATTCCGGAGAAGGTGCGCTGGTCATGCCGTATATATTGGGTGGCGCGACGTGGAGCGGCGGAGCGTTCGATCCGACCCTGGGATACTACATCATCAATACGACGGATTCGGGAGAAATTGGGATCGTCCAGGCTCAGACCGAGGACCCCACAGCCCCTGCCGAGTCGCCCAGATTGTTCGGGCGTCCCACTCGTGGAGGCGCCAACTCAAATCCTTTCACCAATGGTTCCATGTCTGTGAACGGTTGGCCTTGCTGGCAGCCGCCATGGGGCAGGCTGACGGCGATCAATGTGAACACCGGCGACATCGCATGGCAGATACCGTTCGGCACGATGGAAGGAGTGCCTGCTGGGATCAAGACTGGTGCTTCCAGTTTGGGTGGTGGTCCGATGACGACGGCTGGCGGACTTACTTTCATTGGAGCCGCTCGGGACAACATGTTCCGTGCCTTCGATTCGAAGACCGGGCAGGAGTTGTGGAGCGTCAAGACCGCTGAGGTCGCGCACGCAAATCCGATTTCGTACATGGGTAAAGACGGGAAACAATATATCGCCATTGCCGCCGGCTCTACATTTTTAACGTACAAGTTGCCCTAAATCTTGGCGATTGACACCTAACCGCAAACTTGTAATACTTCGCCGTGAAAGGAGTCAGCAATGTGGGATCGGCTGGTTCGCTTTTATCGCTGGTTCATGGGTGGTTGGAGGAATCCACAACACACGGGTAGGCAGAGCTTTTATCGCCGTTCAAACCTTCACGGCCGTCATCGCTGAGGCGCATTCGGTGTCCCTCGTGAGCAGTCGTGCCACCAAAGACTTAGTTCGACGCGCGTTGGTCATTGGTTACAACGTGAAAGACATTAATGAACGCACCAGGTGCGATGACCTGCTTGGGATATTTCTTCGCCTTCAATTGAATCACGGCTGCTCTTTCCGCGGGATCGGTGACATACACCAACGTCCGGTCGAATAATTGATCGCCGATCTTGATTCGCACGTGGGGATCGCGGGCCACGTTTTCGTTCCAGTGCCTGCCGTGGGGATACACTAGTCCCGCCCGATAAACGGAAGTCAGATAAAGCTCGCCGTTGTAAGAGACGCAATAGGTCGTGATCGAGTGAGGAAGCATGAAGTGATCGCGCGTCTGCACCTTGACGGTTTGGAACTTATCGGTGAACGACCAGTCGGCGACTGGAGTGATAACGGGTTCCCCTCTCAGCCATAAACCGGGAACTCTGCACGTCCAAGAGACACCACCGCTGGCGCATTCCTTAGGCTCGAAACCAGTTATACGCAATGTCAGCAACAGAAAGACCGCGCCAATGAATATCGCCCCAGCAATCTTTAATAGTCTGTTCATAGTTTGACTCCTAGATAGCGCCTGAGATCGTCGTGCCCAACCAGATCGTTCCTCATAAGTATAATCATTGAAATGACCCGTGGGATAGGCACATGCGTGTAGTCTCGGGAAGGCTGCCCATACCCGGCCTAAACGACCCTCAGCCCCCGGGCGAGCTGCGGCCATTGAAAATTTGACATTACGTCCAGCCTCACACTAGGATAAGCACGTATCTTGAAGGCAAAGGAGATCATGACGAACCCCCGCCTCTCCGCTCTCGCGGTCGTCTCAGCCGCTATTTTTTTGTGGTCAGTCGGCACGGAATAGAGGCATGAAGATAGTCATCACCGGCGCCAATAGCGCCCTCGGTCAGGCTATTCTGCGCTGTGGATTAGAGCAGGGGACGACGCCGAACGCGCTGGTTGCTGCGGTCCGCTCCGATCACGCCGCGGACGAGATTCGGCCGTTGCTGGGCGAGGGGAGCAGCGTCGTCAAAATCTCCTACGACGATCCCGACAGTCTGGATGCGACGTTTCGAGGGGCTTCCGCGATCATCCATCTGGCGGGAATTCTCGTTGAGCGGCCGGGTTCCACGTATAAACAAGCGAACGTTGCCCCGGCTCGCAGCGTTGTGGAGGCCGCGAAGCGGTGCGGGGCAGAGAAGTTCGTTTTGATCAGCGCGACGGGAGCCGATGAAACATCTTCCAACGGCTATTACGCCACCAAGGGACAGGCGGAAGCGTTGGTGCGCTCCTCCGGGCTGTGCTACACGATATTGCGCGCGCCCCTCTTGCTGGGGCCCGCCACCGAAGGTTCGGCAGCGCTCGTGCGAAATGCGAACCGGCGCAAAGCCAAGCTGATTGGCGGCGGCCGCAATTTTCAACAGCCTCTCCATGTGAACGATCTGGCCCGGGCCGCAATCGCCGCAGCCCAGCCTTCGGTGGCGAGCAATCGCACTTTGGACCTGGTCGGTCCCGTTTCCTTGCCGGAGCGAGAACTTGTCGAACGAGCTGCTCGCATGCTGGGTCGCGAAGTTCAAATCACCTCGATTTCAAAGGGACTGCTTACTTTTGCGCTGTCCATTCGCCGGCGCATGTCAGGCCCTGGATTTTCGGCGGACGTTGTCGAAGTGATCACCGCCGACACGCGCCTGGACCCGGCTCCGGCCGCGAGTGCATTAGGGATCCAACTCACCGGCATTGACGAAATGATTATGAATAGTCTAGACCATGGCCGAAGAACACGATGAGCCAGACCACATGAGCGAGACCACCCAATCCACTGGCACTTCCAACGCCACAGGCGCAAAAAAAGCCAAGCCCTGGCAGCGGCTCCTGCCGTTTCTCGTGACCGCAGCCTGCTTCGCCTATCTCTATAACCGCCTCAACCACGCGGCCCAGGCCGAAGGGAGCAGCTTATTCCCGTACCTCGCAAAGAGCTTTGAGAATGTCAACTGGTATTATTGGCTGGCTCTGATGATTCCATACTGTTTCTTTTTTCTGGTATTGGACAGCATGGTGTTGTGGAAAGTGATCAATTGGTTCAACACCAACATCGGCTATGCCGACATCCTGCCTATTCGTGCCAGCGCATACATTCTCTCCCTCTTGAATGAGCAGGTCAGCAAGGGAGCCATCGCGCTTTATCTGAATCGTCGAGACGGAGTGCCAGGCTGGGAAGTCGGATCCAGCATGCTCCTCATCATGTTCTGCGAAATTTACAGCCTGATTCTGTGGGCAACTGTTGGCGTGCTGATACGCTGGGATAGCTTCCCGCCAGCCTTCCATAGCATTCCATGGATCGCGTTGGGCGCCGCTGTTTTCTTCGCTATTTTCCACTTGTTTTTCAGCGGAAGAATCGGCCCTGGAATCGCGCTGCGCGACCGGCCGATTTTTCGGGCGTTCCGGCTGGCCAAACTGTGGCACTACGGCGTGGTGATCGCGCTGCGCGCACCGCTCGTCATTGCCGGCGCCGTCGTATATACGCTGGCCTTGAGGCTCTTTGGCGGATCGGTGGGTTTTGGAGAGATGCTGGGCTATTTGCCGGTGATCTTCTTTGGCGCGGCAATGCCTGGACCCATGCACTCGGTCGCGATTCTTTTTTGGGTTTTGCTCTTTCCGGATAAGCCGGGCCAGATGACGGCCTTCGGCTTCGTCATGCACAATTTCTTCATATTCTTTAACGCCGCGGTGGGATTGCTATTTCTGCGGAGGGCCACTCGGGAGATATTCGGGTAGGCGCCTCGACATTAGCCGTTGGCCCATGGATATCAGTGTGCTCAGCACCAGGAGCCAGACCAGGATCGTGAGCATGGGCTGCAGAAAAGGAACTCCCATTCGGATCAGTGCGTCCATGCAGGTGGGAACGAAGTAGAGGATGCCGTTATAGCGGCCGAGTTTGCTGCTACGGAGCTTGGTGTGCCGGTGAATCCAATAGGAATCGATAAAGTATTGGGCAAAGGCCGCCGTGATCAAGGAGGGCAGTATCCACGGAAACGCGCCGCGCAGAGCCCCGGCAAATAATCCGGAAGTGACGAATAGAAAATCGGTCGTGTGATCGAAAGTCCCGCTCCACGCGGTCACCGTTCCTCGCCGGCGTGCGATGGGACCATCCAGAAAATCGGTGATCAGGGCCACCACCCATGCGGTAAGCGCGAAAATGGCGGAGCGCTCGTCCCCTGTTGCCATGAAAAACGCAAACGGAAACACGAGAAGCAGGCGAACGGCAGTCAGAGCATTAGCCATCGGACGCTAGCGTGGGGGCAGGACAGGCGTTGAATCGAAGCCGGGTCCTTTTGACACCACATAGCACTAAGCATACACTGGGATGGAGCATCGGCTGAAACCGGAGTCGTGGCGAACGTCCCCATGTCAGAAATTGCGATCCCCTACCGCGTTGATGCCGCTCTTGAACGTGGAAGCGAAGGACGCGGCCTATCGCGCGAAGACGCACTTTCCTTGATGGAGGAAGGTCCGCTCGAGGCTTTGCTTGAAACTGCGGCGGCGGTTCGCGACCGCTCAAAAGGTCGTTCGGTCAGCTACTCCAAGAAGGTCTTTATACCGCTCACCCACCTTTGCCGCGACTATTGCGGCTATTGTACTTTTCGGGCGGATCCACAAGCCGGTGTGCGACCCTTTATGACGCCGGACGACGTTCTGGCTGTAGCTGAAGCGGGACTCCGCGCAGGATGCAAAGAGGCATTGTTCAGTCTGGGCGACCAGCCCGAGCGAATCTTCCCCGAAGCCAAAGAATTTCTGAAAAAATTGGGCTTTGACCGCACGCTCGAATACCTCGCGGCAATGAGTGAACTGGTGCTTGAGAAGACCGGGCTCTTGCCGCATTCCAATCCGGGGCTGATGGGCGCTGAGGATCTTCGCCGCCTGCGGGAGACGAACGTCAGCGTGGGGTTGATGCTGGAAAGCGCAAGCCCGCGGTTGGGCCGCGCCGGAGGGGCGCACTGGAAGGCTCCGGATAAAGTGCCCGTTCATCGAATTCGAACTATTGAGAACGCAGGGCAGTTGTCGATGGCCTTCACTACGGGAATTCTGATTGGAATCGGTGAAACGCCAGAAGAACGAGTGGACGCACTCCACGCGATTCACTCGGCCAATCAGAAGTACGGCCACATCCAAGAAGTAATCGTGCAACCGTTCCGCGCCAAGCCGGATATTCGCATGGCTTTTGCGCCAGAGCCTTCCACTGAAGATTTGGAACGCACCATCGCGGTTGCTCGACTGCTGTTCGGCGGGGAGATGAATATTCAGTCTCCGCCCAATTTGCTCTTGAAAGACTATCCCGATTTGCTGAAGGCCGGCATCAATGATTGGGGCGGAATTTCTCCGGTGACGAAGGACTTCATCAATCCGGAAGCGGCCTGGCCACAAATCTCGTCGTTGTCCGCGAGATCCGCAAGTGCGGGATTTGTCTTGCGCGAGCGGCTGGCGATCTATCCGGAATTTGCCTCCAATCCGGAATTCGTAAACGACCGTCTCCAACCGCACGTACGAAAATTGCAGGGGGACAACGGCTATGCTCGTGAGGGAGTATAAAACATGCTGAAACCGGCAAGTCTTGAATGGCGGGAGACTCCCTGGGAAAGCGCCCTTTCGGCGGCGAGTCCTAGCGTCGCGGACGCTCTGGAGAAGGCGCTTGCCGGGACGGATCTTGGTTTGGAAGAGGGCCTGACCTTGGCTAATGTCGAAGGGGATGACCTCTTGGCGCTGGTGAAGGTTGCCGGCGAGATTCGCAGACGCGTCGTGGGAGACCGAATCACCTACGTGGTGAACAGAAATTTGAACTTCACGAACGTCTGCATTGTGGGCTGTGCTTTTTGCGGGTTCAGTAGAGGCCCGGACTCGCCAGATGCCTATTTTCATTCCACCGATACGCTGGTCGCAAAATCGGAAGAAGCGGTTAAACTTGGCGCCACCGAGGTGTGTATCCAAGGCGGCCTGCCCAAGGATCTCGACGGCTATTACTACGTCCAGCTTCTTCGCGCCATCAGGGCGCGCTTACCCGAACTTCATTTGCACGCCTATTCGCCCATGGAGATCACTTACGGCGTTGAAAAAACGCGCCTGCCTCTTCGCGAATACCTGCTGATGTTGAAAGAAGCTGGTTTGAACAGCATTCCGGGAACGGCAGCCGAAATTCTGGACGATCAGGTTCGCAGGTCTTTGAGCCCCAACAAACTGAAGGTGCGGCAGTGGATCGAGGTCGTCAAGACGGCTCATAGCGTCGGTATTCCCTCGACATCCACAATGATGTACGGCCATACCGAGGCTCCGGAGCATTGGGTAAAGCATCTGCTTCTGCTCCGCGAGATTCAGAAGGAAACTCGCGGATTTACCGAGTTTGTCCCGCTGGGTTTCATCCATTCCCAAACCAAGCTCTTCCAAAGCGGAGCCGCCCGGGCGGGCCGTTCGGTCCACGAGGATCTGATCGTTCATGCGCTTTCACGCATATTGCTGAATGGCTATATCCCCAATATTCAAGTTTCTTGGGTCAAGCTGGGGTTTGAAGAATCGCTGGCCTGTCTGGAAGCGGGAGCAAACGATTTCGGCGGGACCTTGATGGAAGAGAGCATCTCCAAGGCGGCGGGAGCGAATTTCGGCGAGTACGTTTCTCCCGGAGAATTTCGCGCACTGATTCGAACCATCGGGCGAATTCCGGCGGAGCGCGCCACGTCCTATGCGATTCGCAAAGTTTTCGAACATCCGGATGCAGAAGAACGCCTGCCACCCGGACGAATCCCTATATTTGCCCCCGCCGGAAGCCACGAACCGATGCCTGCTTCACTGGGCTACTGAGCGCGTCATTTCCATTTATTCTCCATCCGGAGTCCCCGTCGAAAGCGGGCGTTGGAAGTGGTATTCTAGGCCTCAGAAAATCCCAATTTTCAAGGATGGTACCTATGAAACTCAAAACGCTCATGCGTCTGGCGGCCGGTGCGGCGGCTCTTACTGCGAATGCCTTCGCACAGCTTCCGAACACCAAGGTTCTTACCATGGACGTGGCTCACATCATCGCCCAAGAAGCCCTCAATAACTGCAAAGCTTCAGGTTACAAAGTGACAGTGCTAGTGGTCGACGGTCTTAACGCTCCCAAGGCGCTGCTGCGCGACGATGGCGCCAGCGCCTCCACAACAGAAAATGTCAAGATGAAAGCCACCGCGGCCATGCTGTACAACCGGCCTTCCGGTCCGGCGCAGCCGCCGCCCCCGGGCCAGGCTGCTCCGCCTGCGACCATCCCTGGCACCATGAACGCTCAGGGCGGAGTGCCGATCAAGTGGGGTGAGATGACAATTGGCGCGGTTGCTGTTAGCGGCGCTCCCGGCGGTGACAAAGACGCAGTATGCGCCAATGCCGGCATCGCCAAAGTTGCGGACAAACTGAAGTAACTCCGCGTAGTCCCGGATAGTACCCGGAATGGGCGTTTGCCTCCATCCGGCTGCCGCAGATCAGTTGAGAGAAACTTCTGCGACCTTCAGGCTTGGATTCGCTTCTGAATGTGCACCCCGTGAGTTCCGATACCGGATGGATGTCATCCTCAATTTGCCGACGGCGAGAGGACGGAAGGCAGTGCAACGTCGTGCAGTAGAGCAGATTCCTGATTGTCGATCTTTTTCATCAGCTTGATCACTTGCTTCAAATAGTCCGGATTCGGGTTGTACATTCGAACCTTTTCAACAACGGACTTGTCTTTGTAATAATGCCCGTGCGCGAGCTTCCGCGCGATATAGTCCAGACCGGCCCGCACCGATGTGAATCCGCTCCTGGCGGAGTTCCAGCCCCATCGGTTATTGAGCCGCTGGTGGACACCGCAAGTGCTCTCCAATACCGAAATCACCGGAAGCAGACGGTAGTCGATCGCATAAATATCCGCTGCGGCAAGGTACTCCTGCACGTACAGGGGCGCAGGGCATTTAAACGATTGGAAGAAGATTTCCAGTTTCTGGTGACGATGGTCCGGAGATGGAGCTGGCAATGATGGAAGACTCGTCTTAGCGTGCATGCTGAGCGTCAATACCAGAGCCAAGCACGAGAGACTCAAACGCAGTGTAAAACGAGCCACTGCCGGAGCGTGAATCATATTCATATCGCCCTCCTTCAGGCTCTCTATTGGTTAGATGGTCTCGTCACCCTCTACGTGACGTCGATATCCCGAACGGATGACCGACGGGATTCGCTAATGTCCTGTCAGTAGGTTAGAAAGCCACTTGAAGCCAAAAGTTGTTGGCATGCCGCGTGCTACGGAATGGTCATGGAAACTTCAAAGAAATGCGCCCATCCGAGTTGCCACTGTAATGCCCGGCAAGACAGTGACTATTGCAGCACGTATTGCGAGGGAGAGGGTGAAACCTCCGACATTCTGTGTAACTGCGGCCATGGGGCCTGCAGCGACCACGGTGCGTGATAAGGCGAGCGCGATATGCGCCCGCGAATGGAAAAATTGAGTCAAAACAAGGAAAATCACATGAATCAAACACCCGTTAAAGAGGAACGCCCGTTTATTTCCGATGTGAAGGAGCTGCGGCGTCGCGCCCGCCAGCACATGGAACAAGGCGCCGTAACCAGCGCTTACACAGCCGACGTCAAGACCGTCATCCGCATTCTGAATGAAGTTCTAGCAACTGAGATTGTTTGCGTCTTGCGGTACAAGCGCCACTACTATATGGCGACAGGCATTCATGCCCAAGCCGTCGCGGATGAATTTCTGGAACACGCTCAGGAAGAGCAGGAGCATGCCGACTTGGCGGCGGAACGCATCACCCAGCTGGGAGGCGAGCCGAACTTTAGTCCAGAAGGTTTGGCAACCCGGAGCCACTCGCAATATATTGAAGGCACGTCGCTATTGGATATGGTGCGCGAAGATCTGGTTGCGGAGCGGATCGCCGTGGAATCCTATAACGAAATTATTCGATATCTTGGCAACGATGATCCCACCACGCGCCGCATGATCGAAAAGATCATGGCTAAGGAAGAAGAACACGCCGACGATATGAAAAAACTGCTCGAAACGCTCAGCGAGAGCGAACGCAAAGCCGACTAAGCGTTTCCCTGATACGGACGTCATATCGGGTCGACGAAAACACCGACGGCCGCACTGAACGTGCGGCCGTCGGCGCAAGCATTTCTGCCTGTTAACCGGGATCTAGTGCCTCTCAACAGGCGAGTGGCTCGATAGTGTTGTTATCAATTGACGCCCTTCTTTGGTCGCGGCTACTTTCCCCATGATGACATCTTTAGTGTCCATCTCTTTGCCGTATAGGACTTCGTTTTCGCCCTTATCCGAACGCAAGGTGCTGCCTTTGAGCGCAACTCCCGCGAACACGCCGCGCGAACGCGACCACGACAATATCTCGGCGGACAATTTCGCATCGGTCTGTGCCGTAGCTTGGCGGCCGACCGGTCCAGCCGCCACTTCGCCTTCGCCGCCCAGAGTAAATTCACTCTGCAACAATTTGTCCATGCCACGCTGATTCATAACCAGCATGATCACGTCGCTTTCAGAACCACCGATTTGGAACCCGACGCTGCCTCCTTCAACTTTGATAGCAGCTGGCGTCGACCAACCCCTGTCACCGGCTCCACGACAGGTTATAAAACCTTTCCCGTACTGCGCACCGACAATAAAAGCGCCTTTCTTCATGCTGGGTACGATGACGGCGCATTGGGCTTTCTCCAGTAAATCCTGAGGAATTCCCTTGTCCCCGCCGGACAGAACTTCGGACAACGCCGCCGATGCGGACGTTAGCCGTTCCGCTGCTTCTTTACGGTCTTTTGCATCCGGCGCAGCCAACAGGCACGCCGTTACAGTTAAAAATCCTATGGTTTTCCGCATAGCTCGCAAATCTCCCTATGCTTGGTACTGCAATTGAACATCCATGAACTGTAACCCGTGCGTCTTCAGCAAACAAGAGATTGCCATCAGGGAATTTGCGAGGACCTTGACGCATTTTGAGCACGCATAAAACGCACACATACCGCAAATTTGACTGCCTCGCCGGGTTATCGCACCTTCGTGAGCTTCACCGGCTCTTGGACCGAATCGATTCTCATTTTGTGCCGAGAAGCGAGCAGTGCAAGATCAGAGGAGTCGAGATCCTCGGAATCCTCCAGATCCAGGCCATACATAAGTGAGGCGGTGTTAGTGTTGTGTGGCAGCCCAAGCATGTGACCGATCTCATGCACCGAGATCCTATACAATTCCACACGGCTCAGGGTTACCGCTGGATTGAACACAATCCACCCTTCGAACCCGCTGCGGTCGGGGAATTGCGCCCGGGCAACGATGGTGTCCGGAGCGGCGTTGAAGAGCGAGCGTTCGCCATCGACAAGCTGAATCGCACAATTATCAGTATTGTCAATGTGCCAGTCTAGATCCAATACTCGCTGCCAAAAGTTCATAGCTAGCTTGAATTGCTCCGCTAGCACGGCGTTCGTAGTGCCCAAGCGGACTCCCAGATTCATTGAGCTGCGCTTCAGAAGCTCATGGTGATTGCGGCAAGGGGGGTAGTCGGCACTCCAATTCGCAAGGGGATTGGCAGCGATGCCGCCCGCGCATGCAATGGTTAGGCAGCTGATTGCATAGAGAGACGAACGCCGGAACGCTCTGTTCACGCTCCAACGTTATCGTGTTTGAAGCGGATCTTTCATTTCGGAAAACACTCTACCCATTTAGGCAAATCACCCTAGGAGGAAACAAAACGAGGCAATGGATCATCAAGCACGTTTCTTGCGGCGCGCTTAATGTTGGAGTGGCCTTCTGAACTTTGACCCGCAACTCATAGCCCACTGAAGTTGAGACGAAGAAGCGCAGATCGTCTGTCTGGTCGTCGTCACAGACACAACAACGGCAAGCAGGCGGTCCACGGTCACGTGGCTGTGGCCATTAGTGACGGAAGGACGCTTGGAGGACGAGGTTGAAACCCCATCGTCGCGCAGCACGGACGGCATGATAGAGTGGAGATGGAAACTCTTCCCTCCCGCATTTCCCCGGTCGTCTAATGGTAGGACAGCGGCCTTTGGAGCCGTGAATCGTGGTTCGAATCCATGCCGGGGAGCCATTCTTCAATTTGGGGCACTGACTGCCCTTTCGTTCCGTCCTTTGTTGCAGTTGCAGAGTTCGAAAGTAGCAAAGTTCGGAACGGTTCATGAAGGGTCACGTTTAGGTGCCCGTCCTTCCAGGTCGCACACTCTACTACGAGACCGAGAAGCTTTCGCTGCTCGCGCGAACCTTGGCGCTGGAACTCTTTGCAAGCGACGCTGATGAGGCGCATCATGTTCAATCCGGCGCGGAGATCGGAGGCAGGGGCCTGGTACTCGCGGATCTTTGTACGAAGCGCTTCCTGTCGTGACCGATTGTCCTTGGCCTTGAGGTCGTACTGATGAGGGGTGATTCGACCGTCCAGCTTGTCTTCATACATCGCATCGAGACGACCCTGAAGCCGGTCGCACTCGTCCTGCCACGACTTGATTGTCCGCTGGCGGACGCGTGCTTCATGGCCGGTTGAGCGCTCTAACTCCTCGCCCAGCCACTTCAACACGGGCTCGGGGATGACCAGGCGTCTCAAGATATCGGTAAACTCGCGATCCATAACCTCTTCGCGCGTGTAGGGCTCGGGACACTTCCCCTTGTACTTCGTGCAGTGATAGTAGACGTAGCGATCCTTCTTGCTCTCCCCGACCATCGCACAGTCGCAGTGTCCGCATCGCAGCAATCCGCTGTAGGTAAAATCGTGAACCATCTTGCGGTGCCGCAGCTCGGATCGAGCGCTCAGGAGATCCTGAACACGCTCCCATGTGGCCTTGTTGACGAGCGGCTCATACGATCCCGGAAAAACTTCTCCCTTCCAGTCGAATTCTCCGGTGTAGATCCGCTTCCGCAGGATGGCGTGAATGCTACTGACGTTCACTTGCCTGGCTCCGAAGGGCAGCTTTTCGGAACACAGCTTCGCGGCGATGTCCTTGAGCGTGTAATCACCGGTCGCGAACCAGTCGAAGATCTGTCGCACGACCGGCGCGGTGACAGGATGCGGAACAATCGAGCGACGGCCCTCGGAGCCCAGGACGTTTTGATATCCTGTGGGCGCGCAACTCGGCCAGATACCGCTCTTCGCTTTTTCCCGCATGCCTTTGCTGGCCTCTTCGCCGAGGTTCTCGACGTAGTTCTTCGCCATCAGGACCTTGATCCCGTGGAGAAACTTTTCTGAGGACCGGGAGTCTGGGCCGATTACGATGTTCTCCTTCGGGAAATGGACCTCCAAGCCGAGGTCGTCGATCGTCACCCAGTCCTTCAGGTTCCGGTACAGCCGGTCAGTCTTCTCGGCGAGAAGGGTACGGCAAGAGGGCTGCTTCTTGAGGAACGTAAGCATGGCCGCAAATGCGAGCCTGCCAGGAGTCTTCGCAGTTTCGACATCCACGAATTCCTGGAGAACTTGTATGTTCTCCTGCGCCGCGTACTCGCGGAGCAAGCGGAGCTGCGCTTGGATCGAGTAGCCTTCTTGCTCCTGCTCTTTGGAGGAGACACGAGCGTAAAGAATGCAGGTGCGCAGCGGACCGGTGATCGAGCGCTGCACCCGCTTACGCATGACATACACCGGGGAGGACATCACTCACCAACTTTACCGGCAACGAACGCGAAATGCCAGCGGATCGGATACCAGTCATCGAGCGTCCGTCCATCTTTGCACCAAGCGCGCGAACGCCAAGAGACGTTCGCGCGCCGCTTCCCATTCTCCGTCCGAGAAAGTGTGGCCCCGCTGCCGTTCGATTTCACTCCGTGCTCGTTCTTCGGAGCGGGCCTGTTCCGAGGGCGCGGCGTCCCTCGGAGGCTGGGTCTTGGAATTCTGACGAGCGAGCACCTGCGCAAACTTCCTTCTATTCGCACTTCAATCTTGCCCCCAAAAGGAAATCCCACAAAACGAGTTGCTCCGCTGCTCCTGGGCTGGACAGGCGCGTGCGATCCCGATTGGTTTTCTTGATGGCGCCAGGTTCTGCTGGAAACCGCAAACTTACGGCGAAGGAATGACGGGTCGGACGGGTTGGCGTGGTTCGAGGTCAGCCAGACAGCACTCTCTTCACGAAGTCCTCCAGCCGCATTCCAACCTCTTCACGGGAATGGCTGTCGTCCAGAGTTTCCACAATTCGACGAGTGCATCCCCGCCATGGGGACGCGGAGGGGACAGCCGAATCTCGATAAACAGCACACGGCTCGCCCGGACGCATTCGAGACCGTGTGAAGTCCAGAACGGATTGGAGATCACAGTGCTTCCTCTCGCCGGCGTGCTTCGCCGTTTCGGGAGCAAACACACGTACAGACACCTTGCTTTCGGCGTCGTGACTCCTGGGGAAATCGCTCCAAGCGTTCCCGGTGATCTGTCGGTGGAGGTCAGTGGCGATCCCATGAGCTTCGCCTCCATCTTTGAATGCATCCGCTGGAAACACGCCGAACATCCTTAGCGCCGCGACGATCAACTGGGGCCCATCAGCGCGACGGAGTGGCCTGTTAAACTCGACGGACGGCTCCTTTACCTCGCCGATCACGCAGTCCACCATTTCACCCTGCCCGGAGAGAATCAGGGCTGGATCGTTGGGTTGCCGACGCCCATCTTCAAGGATTTCTTCTTGGTAGGGCATTCGGACCGCCAACACGTCCGACTCCGTTTCCAATCCGAATCCTGACACCCGATGTTGGAGGTAATTTCTAATGCAAAAATACCCGTTCAGCCGGAGATAGAGTTCGACCAGCGTCTCCAATATCTCGGCGCGGCGGGCGTTGTCATCGGCTGGCATGTTTCCCACAAGTCTGCTCGCTCCTGGCTCAGTCTACTTCATCTGCGTGCGGGAGCGGATCAACCAGGAGCGGCAAACAATCGCATTGCGATGTAAGACGCGGATTTCGAAACTCGCTTTGACAATCTCCATCCTCATGGCATAATCGCCGATTCCCTTCTACCCGCCAGCGGTGGCACTTGAGGCCCAGTCGACGCGGAATTCTTGCAGTATTAATAACTTACGACAAAGCTGGCTGTTGTTTGTAGCGCTCCTTATGTCATCCGGCAAGCGTTTCGAGAGCTTGAACTATCCCGGCTCTATGCAACGGAGCCCCGACGACTGCGGCTCGCTGGTGAGGCAAAATCCCTAACCGTCAAACTCGTTTTGTGAATTTCTGAACCTAGCTTATAGTCGGGCTGGACTTGCTCCGCCGGATGAAATAGTCGGAACAACCAGGAGGTACTTCATGGAATTCCTACGTCGCATATTTCGGTGCGTCAACGATGCTCGCTTTCGATTGTTGACCTTTCCTGAGCGCCCGTGGCTCCAAGAGTATTACGACTTGGTCGATGAACGCTGTCGAGCCAAGCAACTCGCGGATGGCGTTCCCTTAGAACCCGGAGCCGGTCCGTGGTGGCATGACGCCTACTGGGAGATCTACTACGAGGTGTATCAACCAACTTTGACCATGGCTGACTATCTGGGGAATCTGCTGTTCGTCCTCGGAAGCTTGTCCGTGTTCGTTTTGGTGGCCGCGTCCGCAGGCTTTGCCCTGCTTGTCGCGGGGATAGCGGTGATGTTGTCCATGAGCGCGCACCGCCTCACGCGGACTTGGTGGCGTCTGCGAATCCAGCAGCACGAACTACCGAACGGCGCTACGCGCCGGCAGAAGGATTGACACGTCACCCCCAGTGGGGTGGCGTATGGAAACAGCGGTGATTACATATGCAAGCAGACCGTTCCCTCTTTCGGTCGAAGTCGATAGGCGTCCGTGTTGCAGTAGCCGACTTCGCGCGCCTATCTGCGCTGGCGGAAGCGCGAGGAAAGCCCCTTGGGGAATGGTGCCGCGAGCAACTCTTGATGATTGCCGATTCCGCCAACGGCAGCCCGCAAGACCAGATCCTCTTGGCCGAGCTTCTCGCTCTGCGCACGATCGTCAGCAACCTGCTGTACCAGTTCACCAGCGGCGAAGGGCCGATCACCGGCGAATTCATGAAGGGCATCATCGACCGCGCCGACTCTGGCAAGCACCAAAGAGCCGCCGAGTTGCTGGCCAGAACGCGGAGGAATGGCACTACGGATGAGAACAGGAGGATTTCATGAGCGAAGGCACAATCGACCGCTGGGTTCGACCGCTGCCCAGGTTTACCATTGCAGTTTTCGCACTGGCCGCGATTCTTCCCGTCGCGGTGTTCTTCTTGGAGTACTCGCATCGTTGGACACCGCTTCAGAAGCATAACCTCTTGACGTACCTCTTCACTTCCATTTCCGGCTCGGGCCGTTACCGGGTGCTGGCCCTGGAGTACCAGAAGGGACCTGTATTGGCGACTGACGCTGACGTTGTTGCCGCTCCGATACCAAGGGGCGAGTCCCCACGCGCGGGGATTCCGTTCGCCTTGACCGATCAAGCCAAGCGCCGCGGCGCGACGCGTCTTGCGTGGCACTACTGGCAGCGGATCGAAAACGCCAAGCTCCACGCCATGCTGCGGGAATGGGTATACAACCGCCAGAGCCTCGCGGACCTTTCACGCCACTCCCTGTTGTCCGCCTTGGTCGTCTTGCTTCTGTTGCCTGTCGCCCTTTGGCAAGACCGAAGGGAATCCGTTGACCGCGAGCGGGGTCGAATTCTTCAGGGACCGCGCCTCGTCACTCGCGCCGACTTCAACCGCGCCAAGGCAGCGGACGGTGTTGGGTTCGTCACCCTGGAGTCACTGGCAATGCAAGAACGCCTGAGACGCGACCCGATGCGCCGAATGGTGCGCATCCCGCGCAACGAGGAGTCCAGCCACATGCTCATCATGGGCGACTCAGGGACCGGCAAGTCTTCTCTGATTCGCCAACTCCTGATACAAATCGCCGAGCGAGGCGAAACTGCGATTGTCTACGACCCGGCCCTGGAGTACACGCCCGAGTTTTTCGACCGTACCAGAGGCGATCAGCTTCTGAATCCGGTTGACATTCGCATGCCCTACTGGACGCCGACCGGCGAAGTGCGCTATCCGGCAGAGGCTCAGGTGCTGGCACACTCCCTGTTTCCCGACAAGCCCAACGAGCAACCGTTCTTCCAGGATTCAGCGCGCAGAATCTTCGCGCACCTGCTGCGCTACGATCCGTCGCCGCAGGACCTGACGCACTGGATGAGCCAGCCCGAAGAGATCGACACAAGGCTGGTCGGCACCGAGTGCGCGGCGCTGGTAGCGCCGACGGCTGGCGGACAGAGATCTGCTGTCCTATCGACGTTCAACCAAGCTGCCTCGGCCCTCCGTCTCTTGCCGAGGCAAGACGAAACCAAGCAACAGTGGACCGCCGCTGCGTGGGCGCGCAGCCGGAAGGGCTGGCTATTCTTGCCCAGTACACCGGAGATTCGAGAAGCGCTCCGGCCCTTGGTCAGCCTTTGGCTGGATTCGCTTCTCCTCAGGCTCATGACTCCCGTTCAGGGCAACACCCCCGCCGTTTGGGTTGTCATAGACGAATTAGCCAGTTTGCAACGGTTGCCACAACTTCCGACGGCCATCACCGAAGCCCGCAAAGCCAACCTCCGGCTCGTTCTTGGTTTCCAAGGCCAGAGTCAAGTCGAATCCCGCTATGGACACGAAGCCGAGACGATGCTCTCACAACCGATGACGAAGGTTTTCCTGAGGACGAGCGAACCGAGAGCGGCTGAATGGATCAGCAAGAGCATCGGCGACGTGGAAATCGAACGGTTGAAAGAAAGCCGGACAGACCAGATACCGACGGTGTTCGATTCGGGGCCGCAGAATCGCAGGAGTAAGACGCTGTATCTTGAGCGAAAGATCGAGCCCCTCGTGATGCCGAGTGTTATTGGTAGCTTGCCCAATCTGTCGGGCTACATCAAATCGAAGGGTCTGGTTGTCGCGGCCACGTTCCCCTATATCCCGCAGGATCAACGCCAACCGGGATTTCAGCCGCGCCCCCTTCGCGAATTGGAGCTGCTTCCGACGCTACCGGACGTGTGTGCTGCCAGCGCGGGAGGGAAAGAAAAGAAGGAGTTCGTTCGGCAGTTGACGAAAGGGCGGACGCTGTTTGATTGAGCAAGAGCAGTGAGTTTCCGTGTTGACTATCTCCAAGCCGCTGAGCGCAAGCCAAGCTCAGGCATATCATGCGCAGGAATTCACCAGCGCCGAACAAGCCTATTACAACAAGGACGGCATTGTCCGCGGCGAGTGGCAGGGGCGGCTTGCAGACGAGTGGAGATTACGCGGAGAGGTCCGCGAGGAGCAATTCGAGAGGCTGGCCCAAGGCTACCATCCTGAGACCGGCGAAGCTCTTGTGCGGCACCAGTCAGCCCGCGAATATACGAATGAAGCAGGCGAGACCGTTCAAACCATGGAGCACCGCGCAGGATGGGATGCGACATTCTCCGCGCCGAAGAGTGTTTCGCTGACCGCGCTTGTTGGTGGCGACGAACTCGTGCGAGAAGCCCATCGCGCGTCTGTCATAGTTGCCCTTGACGAATTGGAACGATACGTCCAAGCGCGGATCGGCAACAATCAGGAACCGGAAACCACGGGCAAATGGATCGTCGCGAAATTTGAGCACGACAGCGCCAGACCCGTGAACGGCTATGCCGCGCCGCAGCTTCACACGCACTCCGTGTTTTTCAATGTCACCGAAACGGAGGGCGGCAGCACGCGGGCCTTGCAGCCGCAAGAACTCTATCGCAGCCAGCGGTACGCGACGGCGATCTATCAGGCCGAACTGGGGTACCGGATTCAGCAACTCGGCTACCAAATAGAGACCGGTAAGAACGGAGCGCCGGAAATCCACGGCTACAGCAAAGAGTACCTGGAGGCGTCCAGTCCCCGCAGCCAGCAGATTAAAGAGCACCTGGAGGACCAAGGTTTGAGTGGCGCGGGAGCGGCGCAGATCGCGGCGCACCGCACCCGTGACGCGAAAGTAGCGCTCACCGCCGCCGAGATGCTCGCAAGGCATCGAGAATTGGCCGCGCAGTTTGGGAGTCAGGCCGACCGCATCGTGGCCGAAGCCCGCGAACGCGGCCACAGGAAAGAGCCTCAGAGCCAGGAAGAATCGGCTAAGCGCGCGCAGGAGGCGGTGACTTATGCGCGAGACAAGAACCTGGAACGCGAGGCTGTCGCGGACGAACGCGACTTGATCCGGGACGCGGTAAAACGCGCGTCCGGTCAGGCAACCTATCGAGATGTCCGCGAAAACCTTGAGACGCGCCGCCGGAGTGGGGAGTTCCTTGAGATGCCCGCTGCGAAGGGTAGCGCGGTGCACCGATTCACAACCCCAGGAATGCGCGAGTATGAGCGCGAAGTAATCCGGTATCTCGAATCCGGAAAGGGAAGCGTACGACCAATTCTCAATCAGGGGCAAGCGGAGTTGATTGACGAGAAGTGGCCGCACTTGAACGCGAGCCAGCGCACAGCGGTGAAGGAAGTACTGACCAGTTCCGACCGAGTGATTGGAATTCAGGGTGTCGCCGGTGCGGGCAAGACCACTTCACTCTCCGCCATTCGGGAAGCGGCTGAGCTTGCGGGGTACGCCGTCCAGGGTTTCGCACCGACTTCACGCGCAGCGCAGCAACTCGCTGAATCGGGCATTTCATCCGCCACCCTTCAGTCCTACCTTGCGCGGAGTGCGCAGGTGCACGACGGGATGCCGCGCCTCTATTTCGTTGATGAAGCGAGTTTGGCGAGTACTCGACAGGTTCACGAGTTCCTCTCACGCCTACCGGCGGGCGACCGAGTCGTCTTTGTCGGCGACATCCGCCAGCACCAGGGCGTCGAAGCCGGTCGGCCTTTCGAGCAGCTTCAGGAAGCCGGAATGTATACGGCTCGGCTGGACTGGATCGTGCGGCAAAAAGATCCCGGACTGAGGGAGGCCGTGGAAATGCTTTCTCAAGGCGACGTTCGAGAAGCCGTGGACCGTTTAGCGGAGCAAGGACGCGTTACTGAGATTCCGAACCGGGAAGAACGAATGGCCGCCATCGCCCGCGACTACGCCGACAACCCACAAGGAACGTTGGTTGTCTCGCCAGACAACCTTTCGCGCCGTGAGCTGAATGAGCAGATTCGGGGTGAGCTTCAGGAGCGGGGAACCGTGGGCCGTCAGGATTACGTTCTTGATGTGCTCATACCGCGCCAGGACCTCACGGGAGCCGAGCGGCAGTGGGCCGAACGCTATCGCGTAGGGGACACGATTCGTTACACCAGGAGGAGCACCGCCGTCGGCATTGATGCCGGGGAGTACGCCCGCGTCGTGGGTATTGATCGCGAGGAGAACCTACTAACCGTCGAACGAGCCGACGGCCAGGAGGTCGCATACGATCCGCGTCGGCTGCACGGCGTCAGCGTCTACCAGGAGGAGGATCGAGCGTTCTCGGCTGACGACCGTATCCAATTCACGGCACCGGACAGGGAGCAGAATATTGCGAATCGGAGTCTCGGCACCATCGAGGGAATCACGGAGAATGGCGATCTCACGATCAAACTGGACTCCGGGCGATCCGTTGAGGTTTCTGCGGACAGCCACCACCACATCGACCACGGGTACGCCGTGACCAGTCACAGCAGCCAGGGTGTGACCTGCGACCGTGTGCTCGTGGACGTGGACACCGAGCAGACTCACGACAACCTCATCAATTGCCGACTCGCCTATGTTGCTGTCTCTCGCGCCCGCCACGACGCGCACATCTATACCAACGACGCCGAACACCTCGGCGAAGAACTCAGCCGTGAAGTATCAAAGAGCGCTGCGGTCGATGCGTCGGATCACGGCCAGGAGCACGGAGAATCAATCGGGCCTGCGGCAGCACCAGAGCCCACGCACGATTTCGGAGTGGAGGCGTGAAGAGAGGTTAGCGTCACTCCCTTTCCCTCGCCAACCCGCGGAAAATCGTAAAACACCGATGCTAGGGGCGCTGCCCCACGCGCCGCGCAAGGGTATAGCTGTCGCCGCCTGACCGGGTTTCCCCAACCTTCCGCGCCCAAAAGCGGGGCTTGTGCAGGCCGGGAGATCCCCCTCCCGGATCATGCGCCCTTGCGCGTTGCTACCCCCGACCTCGCCGGTGGGCAGGGGTGCATGTGCATGAGCACAGCACACCCAAAGCCCAATTTAGGAGCAGAACCATGAGCACCCATACCGACCGAAAAGACGTTTACACTCGCGTTACCGACCGAATCATTTTCGACCTTGAGCAAGGTATCCGCACATGGATGAAGCCTTGGAGCGTCGAGCACACAGCCGGACACATCACCAAGCCGCTACGCCACAACGGCACACCGTACCGGGGAATGAATATTCTCCTGCTCTGGGGCGAAGCGATGACCAAGGGATACGCCGCGCCCATCTGGATGACCTACAAGCAGGCGCAGGAAACTGGCGGCCAGGTCCGCAAGGGCGAGCACGGTTCGCTTGTCGTCTACGCCAACAGCATCACCAAGACCGAGACGAACGAGCAAGGCGAGGACACCGAGCGCGAGATTCCTTTCATGAAGGGATACACCGTGTTTAACGTCGAGCAGGTGGACGGCTTGCCCTCGCATTATTACGCGCAGCCCGCGAACCCCTTGCCCCTGTCGGAGCGCATCGAGAACGCCGACCGCTTCATGACCAACACCGCCGCGACCATCCACCATGGCGGCAACCGGGCCTTTTACGCACCCGCCCGTGACGCGATACAGCTCCCGCCGTTCGAGGCCTTCAAAGACAAGGAGAGCTATTACGCCACGGCCCTACACGAGCTGACTCACTGGACGAAGCACGAGCGCCGCCTTGAACGCGATTTCAGCGCGAAGCGCTTTGGAGATCACGGCTACGCACGGGAAGAACTCGTGGCCGAACTCGGAGCCGCTTTTCTTTGCGCGGAACTGGGCATCACTCCTGAAGTGAGGGAAGATCACGCCGCCTATCTCGGGCACTGGCTGACCGTCCTGAAGGAAGACAAAAGGGCGATATTCTCGGCGGCAGCTCACGCGCAACGCGCAGCCGATTACCTCAGCGGAATACAGCAGAAGCAGGAGAGCGTAGCGGCCTGAAAGGGCAGGGGCCGCCGCGCCCCCCTTTGCGCAAGGATTCCCATCCGGGCTGGGGCGTTGCCCCAATCCCCGCGAGGGGTTATGAACCCCTGCGACCCCGTTCCACGACTCAAAAAACTTAAGGCGTCCGCAGCAGTCCAACTACTTCCTGCCCGCACAAGGTGTAGTGGCGGGCGTTCCATGTGTAGATCGACTCCGCTTTGGCTTTGATGGCGCAATGCGCAAGCATGGCGTCGTAGATTCCTCCGCCTACGATGCCCAGAGCGGCCGAGGCCTGCAGCGCATCGGCGTATTCGTCTCCGCTGAGCGCAATGATCGACAG
This sequence comes from uncultured Acidobacteriota bacterium, assembly GCA_902826605.1. Taxonomy (GTDB): domain Bacteria; phylum Acidobacteriota; class Terriglobia; order Bryobacterales; family Bryobacteraceae; genus Palsa-187. The sequence continues at coordinate 39,391 of CADEFM010000014.1, read as the reverse complement.
CCGATCACGTATGCTGCCTATGAACAGCATTGCCTGCTCTCCACTGATACGGTGCTTGCCCGGCATCCGGGTCAGCGTCGAGTACACTTCGACCAGGGTGTGCGCTCCGCAGCAGCCGGTGGATTTCTCAAATTGGATGAACAGTGCCAGGCTGGCCTGATGGTGGACGTGATCCCCGTAGAACACCGGCACAAGCACCGACGTATCGAAAAAACCCTTCATTCGCCGTTGCCGAGGTTCGCCATATCGCGTTCCTCGCGGATCTGCTGCAGCATCTCGTCCGTGGCGGAAGCGGGCAGGGGCTGCCCGCTGTGAAATACCCAGACGCCATGCTCTTTGGAAAGCGGACCCGTCCCGCGGACCGGGCGCAGGGTAATCTGCTCCCCGGCGCTCTCCATTTCCAGAGAATCGCCCGGTTCCAAATGCAGCTCTTCCCGCAGCGGCTTGGGGATGACGACGCGGCCAGCTTTGTCAATGGTGAGGCGTGTGTTCATTCTGGTACAATACTGTGGGTTGAACCATCAGTCAATACCATTTTACACGATTGCAAGCCGATTGGAGGACCAGTCTAGAAAGGTGGAGGCTTCTGAAGGTTACACGAATAGGGCGAGGACATTACAAGCCAATAGAAGCGCCCTTAACCTCTTTTGGACGAGACTGAAAACGGATGCCTATCAACGAAGCCGACACGTGCCGGACGTATGTGGTTCCCAAGCTCTATAGCGCTGGCTGGGAAGACACGCAAATAAGTGAACAGAAGAGCTTCACCGATGGCCGGATCATGCTCGTCGGCAACCGGGCGATTCGCCGCCCGCAGAAGCGCGCCGATTATCTGCTTCGCTATCGCCGCGATTTTCCCATCGCGGTCGTCGAGGCGAAGGCAGCTTATCGGACCGCAGGCGACGGGCTGCAGCAAGCCAAGGAATACGCGCAGATTCTGGGACTCAAGTTCGCATACGCCACGAACGGCCACAGCATCATCGAGCATGATTTCCTGACTGGCCTCGATAACGAGCTGCAGGCGTTTCCAAAACCTACGGAACTGTGGGCCAGGCTCACGGCCGGTGAAAAGATTTCCGAGGATGTCGGCAACCGCCTGCTCACGCCGTACTACCACTTGTCCGGCAAGTCGCCCCGCTACTACCAGGAGATCGCCATCAATCTTGCCGTGCTCTGCATCCTGCAGGGCAGAAAGCGCGTTCTTCTCACGCTTGCTACTGGCACCGGCAAGACTATTGTCGCCTTTCAGATTTGCTGGAAGCTAACGAATTCCTTGTGGAACCGGACAGGCGAGCACCGCCGCCCACGGATTCTCTATCTTGGCGATCGCAATATCCTCGTCGATGATCCGAAGGACAAGACTTTTGCGCCCTTCGGTGAAGCCCGCCACAAAATAGAAGGGGATGCGGTCAAAAGCCGCGAGATGTACTTCGCGATCTATCAGGCCATCGCGAAAGACGAACGGCGTCCCGGCCTGTACCGCGACTACCCCAAGGACTTCTTCGACCTCCTCATCGTGGACGAGTGTCACCGCGGCAGCGCCCGCGACGAAAGCAACTGGCGCGAGATCCTGGAGTATTTCGAGCCGGCATATCAGATCGGCATGACGGCCACGCCGCTCCGGCACGACAACCGGGACACATACCGCTATTTCCACAATCCGCTTTACACCTACAGCCTCCGCCAAGGCATCGATGACGGATTCCTCGCGCCCTACCGTGTGCATCGTATCGTTTCCACCGTCGATGCCGCAGGCTGGCGTCCGACACCGGGTGAGGTGGACCGCTATGGCCGGGAGATCCCAGACAGTCTCTACGGCACGCCGGATTTCGACAGGCTGATAGCGCTGAAAGCACGCACCGAAGCCATTGCCCGCAACCTTACCGATTTCCTTAAGAAGTCCGATCGCTTCGCCAAAACCATCGTCTTCTGTGCGGACCAGGAGCACGCCGAGGAAATGCGCCGGGCGCTCAACAACTGCAACGCGGATCTAGCGAAGCAGTATCAGGATTACGTTGCGCGCGTCGTTTCCGACGAAGGCGACATCGGCCGCTCTCACCTCGGCCGGTTCATGGAGCTGGAAACAAAGACGCCGGTGATTCTAACGACATCGCAGATGCTGACGACGGGCGTTGACGCGCCGACCTGCAAAAACGTCGTGCTGGTGCGGACCATCAATTCCATGACGGAATTCAAGCAGATCATCGGCCGTGGAACCCGCGTGCGCGACGATTACGGCAAGCTGTTCTTCAACATCATTGACTATACCGGCAGCGCCACGCGCCTCTTTGCCGATCCCGATTTCGATGGCGATCCGGTACTGATAACCGAAGAGGAGATGGACGCGACGGGCGAGACGATAGGGGAGCCGACCATCGTCGAAGAGCAGGAGCCTGTCCAACTAGACGAAGAGACAGGGCTGCCACCTGGCACGGGCCTGACGTTTGACGACGAGCAGGGACCGCCGCGAAAATTTTATGTGGACGGCGGCGTTGTTGAAATCGCTGCACATGTGGTCTGGGACCTCGACGCCGACGGAAGACGGCTCCAGGCCAAAAAATTCACGGAATACACCGCCGAAAGCGTCCGCAGCATGTATCCATCGGCCGCCGAGCTGCGCGCCAAGTGGAGCGCACCCGATGAACGCGCCACGATCATAGCGGCGCTGGACGAGCGCGGCATATCGTTTGAGGAATTGGCCGAGGCCGCCAAACAGCCGGATGCTGATCCATTCGACTTGCTATGTCATGTCGCTTATAGTGCCCCCATCCGCAGCAGGCGGGAGAGGGCAGAGGCAGCACGGAACGACGGCAAGGCCTTCTTTGATAGATTCACCAACGGGGCACGGGAGGTTCTGAACGAATTACTGGAGAAATACGTCGAGTTCGGAACGGCACAGTTCCAGATACCGGACATCCTGAAGGTTCCGCCTTTAACCAATCATGGCAACGTGATTGAGATTGCCGAGTTATTCGGAGGGCCGGATCAGCTCCGGTCGGCAGTCGGAGAACTTCAGCAATTGCTCTACGCCGCATAAGGGACAAACATGGCACGAACTGCAGCACAGAAGAAAGAAACTCCCGAATCCACGGCGCAACAGCTGGGCAGTATTGTCAAATCCTCGCGTGACATCATGCGCAAGGACAAGGGGCTCAATGGCGATATCGACCGCCTGCCGATGCTCACTTGGATTATGTTCCTGAAGTTCCTCGACGATATGGAGCAGGTGAGGGAGGCCGAAGCGAAGCTCGCCGGCAAACGCTACCGGCCCAGCATCGAATCGCCTTACCGCTGGCGTGACTGGGCATCCAGGCCCGAGGGCATCACCGGGCCGGAGCTCATCGCCTTTATCAACCAGGACGAAGCCGTGCGTCCCGATGGAAAGAGAGGGGCAGGGCTGTTCTCTTATCTCAAGTCCCTCGAAAGCACGAACGGAGATCGCCGTGACGTGATCGCCCGCGTGTTCCAGGGCACCATCAACCGCATGGTGAACGGCTATCTGCTGCGCGATGTCATCAACAAAGTTAACGATATTCACTTCACGTCCAAGGACGAGATCCACACGCTCGGGCACATGTATGAAACGATGCTTCGCGAAATGCGCGACGCCGCTGGTGACTCCGGAGAATTCTACACCCCGCGTGCCGTGGTCAAATTCATCGTTACCGCCGTCGATCCGAGACTCGGGGAAACAGTTCTCGATCCGGCGGCCGGGACCGGCGGATTTCTGGTTGAGACATTCGAGCATCTAAGAAGGCAGGCGAAGCGTGCTCAGGACTATGAGCGCCTTCAGCACGGCACGCTGCACGGTATCGAGGCAAAGCCGCTCCCGTACCTGCTTTGCGAGATGAATCTGCTTCTCCACGGCATGGAATATCCGGAGATCGATCCAGGCAATGCACTGCGCTTTCCACTGCGGGAAATCGGAGACAAGGACCGCGTGGATGTGATCGTGACGAACCCGCCGTTCGGAGGGGAAGAGGAAAGGGGGATACTGTCGAATTTCCCCGAGGACAAGCAGACCGCCGAGACCGCTCTCCTGTTCCTTCAGCTGATCGTGCGAAAATTACGTCGCCCCGTGGGTGGCAACAAAGCTGGTAGATGCGGCATGGTCGTCCCCAACGGCGTGCTGTTCGGCGACGGGATATGCGCCCGTATCAAGGAAGAGTTGCTCAAGGAATTCAATCTGCACACCATCGTCCGACTTCCGAACGGGGTATTCTCCCCGTATACAAGCATTACGACCAATCTGCTGTTTTTCGACCGTTCCGGGCCGACGGAGGAAGTTTGGTATTACGAGCAGCCGCTCCCCGAGGGCAGGAAAAACTACACAAAGACAGTTCCCATGCAGTTTGAGGAGTTCAAAGACTGCCTGGCATGGTGGAAAAGCCGGGAAGAGAATGACCGTGCGTGGAAAGTGCCCGCAGCCGAATTGCTTGCAACAGGCTGCAACCTAGACCGTCGGAACCCATCTGCGCAGGAGGACATCGCCCACCTGCCGCCTGAACAACTCGTCGCAAGCATCCTGTCTAAGGAGCGACGCATCCTCGAGATCATGGAACAGGTCGGGAAATCACTCGCATATAAACGTTGAGAGGATAATGCTTCAACTCACCTTCAAGCAGACAGATTCCGAGCTGATGGTTCGCGCGGCTGCTACGCTGCTCTTCTCAACATTAGCTCGGCACGGAGTTCCTCAAGTCGCTGTGAGCGATCTGGCGCAACCCCCGCAGTACGGCTTCACAGCGAGTGCAACACATCAGCCGGTAGGGCCTAAGTTCGTCCGGATCACAGATCTTAAGGACGGAAGGATCGATTGGCAGCGTGTGCCGTTTTGCGAGTGCCAAGAACCACGCAAGTATATTCTGTACGACAACGATATTCTCTTCGCTCGAACTGGAGCCACAACTGGCAAAACTCACCTCGTGCGCGACCCCGAGAGAGCTGTTTTCGCGTCTTACTTGATTCGCCTGCGGCCCAAGCCGGACATTGAGGCTGGCTACTTATACGCCTTTTTTCAGTCTGACAATTACTGGTCTCAGATCTCAGAAGAGAAGGAAGGCTCTGCGCAGCCGAATGTGAACGGAGATAAGCTTTCTCGCCTCCGAATTCCGGCAGTCCCGCAAGAGATGCAACGAGCGATTGCTGAAGTTGTCCGTTGCGTGCGCCGCCGTCAAGAAGGCGACTCCGCTGAATTCCCTGTGCTCCCGGCACCTCTGGCAGAGCAACGGGCGATCTTGGCCCGGATTGAACGACTCTCGCTGCAGATTCAGGAAGCGCGCAGACTACGTCAAGAATCCCAACGCGAATTAGACGCCCTCGGCCGTTCAATCCTCAAGAGCGACATGCGTGCCCGCCTAACGCCGATGCGCGAACTTGTAAGACTGAAAGCTCCCGATGTAGCTGTTCGGTCACAAGAGACGTATCAATTCGCCGGTGTCTATTCATTTGGTAGGGGCGTCTTTCGCGCCCAGGCAAAATCCGGTATGGAATTCGCCTATCCTCGACTGACACGCCTTCGGGCTGGAAACTTCGTCTACCCGAAACTGATGGCATGGGAGGGGGCGTTAGGCGTCGTTCCGATTGAATGCGACGGATTGGTCGTTTCTACAGAGTTTCCAGTATTTGACGTTATCGAAGATCGTGTGCTGCCCGAAGTCCTTGATGTTCACTTTCGGACGCCGGTGGTTTGGCCGGAATTATCAGGAGCTAGCACGGGAACAAACGTTCGTCGTCGGCGCCTGAATCCGGCAGATTTTCTAAACTACGAGATTCCCGTACCATCGAAATCCGTGCAAGAAACGCTCCGCCTCGTGCTCAACCAAACCAGGCCAATGAGGCTTCTGCAAGTCCAGAGTGCACAGGAAATCGAAGCAGTTTTACCGTCAGTACTCTCAATAGCGTTCGCTGGAGATCTGTAGATCTGTGCATATCGGAATAGCCGCTCGTCTCGGGCAACCCCGCCCGCCAAAATAGATTAAAGAAATTTAATTATATCCCCTGTTCGCTTGTATGCCCTATTTTTTCAATTGGATACGGCCCCGACACCCGATAGACCCTATTCTTAATTGGCTCTGGAAATTAATTGGCTCGACATTGTAGAGCCAATTATGTAATCCTAGTGTTCATGCAGTCTGGGAGAAACCAAACACAGGAGAGAAACAACGATGGAATCCGCACTCGCCGCCATTGAGGACAGTCCGCTGCCTAATGAATTGCTGAACCCGGTTGAATTGAAGGAGAAAAAGATGCCACGAGGAAGACGCCAGAAAGCGGCACCAGCCCCGAAGAAGTTTGAGCGACAGGAGGCTCTGAAAAATCGCATCGTTTCCTTGTCGGAAGAACTCGGACGGGCGGGCTTTAGCGATTTGCTCACACCGCTGACGCCGATTAAACCCGTGGCTCCCGAGGTGGTGGACCAAAAGACTACAGCCAGCATCGGCCATGTGGAAGAAACCCTTGCCGTGTACCTGCAGAGGACTTCCGTCAAAGACAATCTTTCGCAGCGGCCACCTTTCGATCACATCGCCGACCCGATTTACCGGCGCCTGATGCGGGATTTCATTCTGGGTGCGCAGATGCCCGAAGTGAAGATTGCGGCACTCCGAGACCTGAGCGTCCGTATTAAGTCACTCGATGAGCCCGACATCAATTACAGCATCATCGACGGCCTCCAGCGGTCCTGGTGTTATTCGACTACCGTACTGCTCGCCCTTCAACGGGAGAAGCTTGTCACGGACCGATGCATCACCGTGGAAGCGTGGGCCTATTTCCGGCCCTTCATCGAAACACTTGGCGACGTGGAAGCAGCAACCCGGACGCTCCTGGGGCGGACCATCCGTTACGAGATCTACTACAACATCGATCTTGAAGGTCTGCTGCACTACATGGTGACCTACAACACCGCCCAGCGCCGGATGAGCCTTCAGGTCCAGCTCGAAATCATGCGCAAGCCCCTGATCGACGAAATTGAGGCGGCTGCCAAGATTAAGGTTTTCCGGGACACCATCGATATCGAGGCCACTGGAAAAACGCAAAAGCCCAAGGATCAATTCGCAGCTTCCGACATTGCCGTGGCCGCCGAAGCCTTCATCACCAACAACGCTCAGGCCTCGCAAAAAGAGATTGCAGAAGACCTGCTCGAAAAGGACAGCGGCTACCTGGCTGCCGGTGTGGACGTGGGAGACATCGCGGATGTCGTGAACATGCTCAAGCGTGTTGCGCAGGATATCCACCCCCTGATGCTCCTCGTCTATGCAGATGAGCCCGGCAAGAAATTCTACTTTTCCGGGGGCGGCACCTTCCTGACGGGGTTTACTGCGGCATGCGGCTACGTGCGCAACCGCAACAACATGATCATGCTTGACGCTGCTTTGGAGAAGCTCATCACCCTTCTCAAACAGCCCAGTGAAGATCCGCTTGGCCTCGACGAATACCAGGAGCTGATAAAAAACATTACCTCATCGCGGGGCAAGATGCTGCGCAGGCTGGTCTATGACACATTCCTGCGCTTTTTTCTCGGAACCACAACGCGGCTGGAATGGACAGACGCCTACCGGTCACTCAGCTTGACTTAACCTTAGCGACGACAACCAACAAAGGAGAACTTATGGCCCGCAAGGTATTTTTTAGTTTTCACTATGAGCGCGACATCTGGCGCACCAATGTCGTGCGAAACAGCGGAATCGTTGAAGGAACGGCCGCTGCCGGCTTTCATGACGCTTCGCTATGGGAAGAGGCAAAGAAGAAGGGGGACGCCGAGGTCAAGAAACTGATCGACAAAGGACTGGTGGGCACGAGCGTGACTGTGGTACTGATCGGAGCCGAGACATCCAAACGCAAGTTCGTCGATTACGAAATCGAGCAGAGCATCGCGCGCGGCAATGGGCTGCTTGGAATTTACATCAACGGAATCAAGGATCAAAACGGCAAAACAGATACCCAAGGTCCAGCTCCCGCGCGTCTGATCACGGCGGCAGCCCAGTGCCAGTACTGGGATCGCGACAAATTCGGCGAATGGGTCGAGGCGGCATATAAGAAGGCGCATCCCAATGGATAAAGTCCACACGGTCTGGCGTTTCATCGAGCACCTGCAGAAAGCGTAACCATGGCAAAGCGTGTTTACTTCGCATTCCACTATCAGGACGTGATCGACTTTCGCGCCAATGTTGTACGGAAACACAACTTCCTGGGGGGCGTCGAAGCAGCAGGCTACTACGATCATTCCATCTGGGAGGACGCGAAGAAGACAAGTCCCATGGCATTGAAGCGCCTTATCAACGGCGAGTTGCAAAACACCTCGGTGACCGCCGTACTCATCGGGACCCATACTTGGGCTCGGCGGTGGGTCCGGTACGAAATCATGAAAAGCGTTGAGCGCGGAAACCGCGTGCTCGGGGTACACATAAACGCCATCACCGGGAAAGATCAGCTAACCAAGGTGGCTGGTCCAAATCCATTCGACGCTCTCGGCCTGGAGATCAGCGCTGACGGTACGCGCGCCCGGCCGACCGAGTGGACTGATAACAAGTGGGTCTACTACTCCGACCTGGAGACTTTTGACGTCATTCAACAGCCTGAAGCAAATAGGGGAAAACATCTTTTCCTTTCGCACTGGCTGCCGGTCTACGACTGGGTAGCAAATAAAGGGTACGACAATTTCAAGACGTGGATCGCATGAGTGTCGCGGCGTGCAGGGACAACAACCCGAACGATTATCTAGGAAAGGAAGGATAGATGCATGGCGTATCTAAGGATTTCTGAGGCCAGGGCTGCCGCAACCAGCGTTTATAGAGGTCCCCTGCAAAAGAGTGCAGGACAGCTTCTAACCGAGGAGGCGCGCGGTTTTTCAGCCGACAAGCACTATGACATTTTCCTATCCCATTCTCACGACGACGCAGAATTGATACTCGGCGTCAAGAAGCTCATTGAGGATCTAGGGCTAACGGTGTACGTGGACTGGATTGAAGATGCCAAACTAGACCGCAGCAAGGTTACAAGACAAACCGGGGTGCTCTTGTGTGCTCGAATGCGCTCTTGCTCTTCATTGATATACGTGCACTCCGCAAACTCGTCGGACTCTGTTTGGATGCCCTGGGAATTGGGGTATTTCGATGGCTTTAAGCCGCACCAAGTATGGATTCTGCCGCTCGTATCGACATCGGACACGGAATTCAAGGGGCAAGAATATCTTGGCCTTTATCCGACCGTGGACAAGATTGCCAGCCTAAACGGGCGGCAGAATCTCGGATTTACTAACGTCGGTTCGACTCATGAGGAATTCCCCCTCACCAAAGCCGCCAAGGGGCAGGGCGTCTACTTTACAAGTTGAAGATTTTGAATCGGCCATGGCTAAACGGGTCTATTTCGCATTTCACTATCAGGATGTCATCGATTTCCGTGCCAATGTGGTGCGCAATCATTGGGTGACGAAAGAGCACCGCGACGCAGCCGGCTTTTTCGATGCGTCGCTCTGGGAAGAGGCCGAGAATAAGGGGGATATCGGGCTGAAGCGCCTGATCAACTCAGGCCTTGAGGGCACATCCACCACGTGCATTCTAATTGGGTCCCAGACCTATGCGAGGCCCTGGGTGCGGTATGAGATTCTCAAGAGTTTCAAGCGAGGAAACGCGATTCTGGGAGTGCACATCAACTCGATCACCGGAAAAAACAGGATAACCAAACCGCTCGGCCCCAACCCGTTGGCCTACGTTGGCGTGACCTTCTCCGAAAGCGGGCTGACGGCTACGCTTCATGAGAAATTGAACGGCGAGTGGTATGAATATACCGAAATCGACGGATGCGCGTCGTACCGCATTGACGGGGTTGCCGCACAGTACCGGGGAAACGGTTTCCATCTCGCCAACTTCTACCCTACGTACGATTGGGTGGCCGATGATGGCTACGACAACTTTTCAAGCTGGGTGGCTTAGCAGACCCGGCTCCTTCAATAAGAACGCAGGATATGCGCGCTTGTCTTGTCGTCCACCGTTCCATCGCGATCATCCACGATGGCCCGCCGCTCCGGGTTCCACCTTACGCGCTGTTGTGCAGACTTCGCAAGTGATTCCGAGCCTGCCAGGTGCTCAAAAAGGACGTTGACGCAGGCCGCAACGTTGTCGGTGCGAAACAATTTCATGTTCACTTCGTCCGGAAGCGAATTATCGAGCTTCGACGGATCTATGGACTGGGTCAGTTCTCTTGTTAAGCCGCCCAGGCCTCCGACAAGAAAACGAGGCAGGCCCTTTTGCTGAGCCAAGGCCACTTCTTCGGCAACGCCCGGCACAATGCCATCGCCGTTATGCATCATGCCACCCACGGCCACGGTGACGTTCTGGGCACTGATGAGTACGCTGCGCATGGCCGTGAGACTGCGGTTCCTGGTCTCGGGATCTTCCGGTCCCTTATCGCCAACTTTCTTTGTCACGAGAAACTCCGCGATGTCTGTCATGGAATCGACATCTTCATGCGTCAAATTCTGCGCCCACAGCTCAGACATCACCAGGGTCACAGGCCGCCTTTGTCTTCCGGCCGCCTGTAAGCGCGCCTGCCGAAGAATGACCGGCGTGAAGGTGGGATGGCAACCATGGATGATTCGTCCGCCGTACTTAAGAACGATGCCGGTAAAGAGTGCCACAAACTCCAGGATGCCGCGATCCATAGCCGGTTCCGACCAGTCAGCACGGTTTGGAATCGCACCGGACAATCCGATTTCGTACCGCTCCAAAGAAATATCAAGCCTGGTTACACTCATGATGCCCCTAAAGCTGTCGCTCCCAAGACGGTGAATTCTGAATCGATCAGTGCAGCGAGTTCCTGATGATGCAAGATGATCACGTCTTCGGAATGACTCTTGACAATCTCTTCGAGCTGCGGCCCCGGCAAGAGTTCGCCATCGTAGATGAACAAGGAATAGTTCCCGCGGCCGCTAGACTTGAGGAACTCGTCAAACCGTTTGATGGCAGGTGAGTAGATCTGATCAAAAAGCGAGCAATGGCTTCTCACGGTGGTGCGCAAGCGCGCGTTGCGGTCCTTTGACGATTCAAACATCAGCAGGTTCTTGTCCAGAACTTTCCAAATGAAACCGTGATCGACGAACTCCTTCTCAACGACGCTGGGAACGCGGCACTTGCGACGAAAAATCTCACATAGATATTTCTCCGCCTCACCCACTATGAGCTCAAGCTGGGCCGCGTCAAGTGGCGGATCTGCGGTTGCCGGTGGCGTTACGATCGGTATCCATCTCTGCAAATCGAGCAGCGAACGAAAGCGGGGGCCACGTCTGGAATCGCTAGCATCCCGAAAACAAATAGGAAGGATTGGCAACAGAAGGGCATCGGCCGTATCCACTTCGTGCTTAATCCATGGAGAGTCAGGGGCGGATGGCGTGTCGATCAGCAGAACCAGATTTGCGCCTTTCAGCGCTTCGTCGATCTCCTTCTGAACGGGCTTGCCGGGCAAGATTTTAGTCTCGCCGTCGAATTCTTTCGCTTCGTCGAGGAAGGGCCGGTGTCCGAGCGTTACCAAATAGTCGTAGAGCTGTCGCGCGATGCTGGTCCCGTCTTTGGCTCGATAGGATATGAAAATCTTGCTATCGCGTCCCTGCAGGCGAAGGCCGAGCATTCCGCCTGCGCGCGTCACCAATCTTGCTGTTGGATTTGACGCTGAGGCGTCATACTGCAAAGCCTTTATCGCCGCCGCCGCTTCCGGTGGTCTTCGAAAAACCGGGTCTCTGGCAACTGGCAGAAGTTGGGCGGTGTTTGGTCTTCTTTGGAAATAGTCGGCGATGAATCTATTTCCTGGACCAGGAAAATCCTTCCCATTGAAGATCGCGATCAGAAGATCGTCCCAGGAGGCGGCGGCAGGCCAGGTCGTATCAGTTTCGGCGGCTACCAGCACGACTTCGACTTTGTCGGCAAAGGTCCTCAGCAGTTCCGTTGCCGCCGTCTCGGCGAGATCCCGACAACTGTCCTGATAGAGGATAACAATCATCTACTTGAAGTACCCATGACGTTCACATGCTTGCCCCGTGCGCCTCGTTAGAAGCCCCGAGCCTACTCCACTGCCTTTTCAACTTCAAACGGAATGAATGGTGGTCTTCACAAAGACGCGCGTCTAGTATTTTACATGGAATGTTGGGCTGTCCTCGGGTTTGCTCTTGCGCTGGTCGTAGAGGCGGGTCGTCGAGCGACTGCGGGTACCGGTAGCAGGGAGAGTATCTAGTTGCACTGGACGCGGAATCCGCGGAGATCCCTCACGATGAGGCCAGGTCAGCTCTGCCGTAGCCGGTGATATCGCCCATTCCCTGCGCGATGCGGGGGCGGCCCTAGCTCACCTACAATGTTTTCTTGCCTCAAAGTGTAGGCGGAATGCATGGAGTATCGAACAATCGAATGGAACAGAGCAAAGCTCTACGAAGCTGTCTGGGAGAAATCGGCAGTTCAGCTAGCGAAGGAATACGGCATCTCCGATGTTGCCTTGGCAAAGATCTGCAAAAAACTGAAAGTTCCAAAGCCCGGACTCGGTTACTGGCGGCGCAAGGAAAGAGGCTTTAAGGTTACGCGGACGCCTCTGCCTCTAATGACAGCTCCCCCAAAGCTTGTGAGTCGCATTCCTACTCAACGGCCTGAGACAGAAGAACAACTTTCTCCCACACTTCGGGCGCTCGCCGAAGCGGAAACATCTCCGGAGCGGCGAATCACAGTGACTCAGGAACTATCGGACCTTCATCCGCAGGCAGACAAGTCTTTCCAGGCACTAACGAACGGCAAGCCCGATGAATGGGGCTACGTGCGGCCTCGTGCGAAGATCTGCCTTGATATTGCCGTGACGCAGCCGCTGATCGAACGGGCGGTCCGGATCGTTGACGCCGTCCTCAGGGGATTGGCCGAGCGCGGGCACAAGGTGTTGATAGAACCCGAAGCGAAGTTCACTACAACCGCTGTTGTCGATGGCGAAAGGCTCGCGTTTGGGGTTGTCGAAACCGTCAAACGAAAGAAAAAGGAGATCACTCCAGCCGAGCAACGGGAACGGGAGCGGAATCCGTACCGATACTATCCAATCGAATATGTTTATACGGCCACAGGCATCCTGTCATTTCAGATCAAAGAGGAGGGTCTGTGGGACGTGCGGAAGGTCTGGTCGGACGGCAAGCGGCGGAAAATTGAGGACTGTCTGAACGATATCATTTTCGGCTTTGCGCGCGCGGCAGAATGGAAGTGCGAACGGCGGCGGGCGTTGGAACGTCAAGAGCAGGAAAGGCGCGAGTGGGAACGAGTTCGGTATCAGAAGGCGCAGGAGATTCGGCAGGAGGAAGAGCGTCTCAAGTCACTCAACCAGGAAGTGGACAACTGGCATCGGAGTCAGAGGATTCGAGCATACATCGAGGCCGTTAAGCACGATGCCCTACAGCAGAATGGGGAGGCGGGGAAGAATGATCTAGCCGTGTGGATCGAGTGGGCCCTTTCGCACGCGGACCGTCTCGATCCTTTGAAACCCAGCCCGCCGTCGATCTTGGACGAGAAGTCCAAGCATGGCGTCTATTGACCCGCCTGGTGGTGACTATGCCGGCCAGCAGGAGTCGATCCACATGTTGAGCGTGGTCCGGTGCCAAGTCGGAGTCCGGCCGGTGATGTAGGGCTCCATCTCCGCTTCGAAGCGGGCGATCAGCGTGTCGCGGTCAATCAGTCCCGCTTGAGCCAGGTACATCACGTCGCGTATGTCGCGCTCGGCACTACGCTCCAATTTCGTAAGAGCGAGGTCATGTGGTTCAAGTGCCCAAAGCCGCACTTTAGGCCACATAGGAAAGACACGGGCGAGCCGCCGCTCGTAGCCGTCGGGATAGTTAGTCACCCGGACGTGATCGATGTAGACACGGTGCTTTTTCTGAAGGAGCGACCCCTTGCCCGCAATCTCGGCGACCCAATCAGCCAGCTGCTTCGGAAGGACACTCAAAACATCAAGATCAGCGGTTTCACGCCCGAACCCGTAGTGCTGGCTGACGACGAAGCCGCCGATACAATGGAAGTCCGCGGGCTGGTCGAGGTGAGCGTCGAGTTCGGAGAGGAATGAAAACCATGGCTCGACAGGGCGGTCAACCGGCATGGTGCGAATCCTGGGGCTGAAGAGTTGTTACTACGTTCCAATGCTTCGCCAGCGGGGACCGATTCGCGCGCACCCACTCGCGGGTCGCCGCGGGCATCGTGTCCCAGCAGAGGGTCGATTCTTCCAGAAGGCGTGCCCGCTCCAACTCGTGGGCCGCAGCCATGAGTTCCGATGTCTCAACACCCGCTGCCTGAAACAAGAATCCCATGCGGTTCTGCAGGCTTTGAAGCTTCGCTTGCCGGACCAGCCAAGGCAACTCCATTTCGCCGGCATACTGCCGGACCAGCCAGGGAAGCGCTTCCACAACACGCGAATCTACGTCCGGTTGCGATAAGACCGACAACAAAAAGGCGTCGGGACATGGCTTGGCGCGCGCTGGGGAAACATGAGCGAAGAGCGGATACCCCAACGCACTCATTTGCCGCCGGAAATGGTCGGCTGTCGAGTCTTGATGCGTCGGCTTGCGGACCGCATTCATGCGGCTCCGAAGAGCCTTCGTTAGCGGCCTTGATCCCCTTTCGAGCAGCGACAGGTAGGGCTGCGAGACTCCGAGCAGGGCTGCGGCGTCAACCTGCGTCAGGCCGTTGTGCTTTCGCCAATGCTGTAAGCTGGCCGCCATTGTCTCTATCGTATCATGTAATATTACAAAAGCCTATCTTGCCCAGGCTTGCCGGAGCCAAGACACTCGGAACGGCCGGTTCGCACATACCGAATGATGTTCGAGGGCCCTATGCTGTACTAGAATCCTGAAAACGCTCGTTCCATCATGACCGCAGACATTTTTTTCGCGTCGAGACTGCCGGAGCTCTCCGAACTTCGGCGGTGGGCCTACGAGCGCGGTGCCGGACGGGTGTGGGTCTCCGAACATTCCGCGCAACATCTCGGGTCGCAACTCTCATCAGATCCGGACTCTGTGCGCGTTGCGTGCCTGCGTCAGGTCCAAGCTTCTCGGTGCATGATTTGCGTGTTCAATGGCGCATACGGCAGCGTGATCGCTGCAGAGAGAGTCGCATCTCTCGGGCTTGAGATATCGCTGCTTGAATTGGAGCTCATGACTGCCGTCCTGACCCGCGTTCCAACCATCGTTCTGCTGCTGGGCGATGTACCGCCGGATGCGCGCATTCAGGATCTGTGGTCAATCCTTGAGGAGCAAGAGACCGTGCAGATCGAGCCGACGATCTACTCGATGCAAAGCATCAAGGAGCGACTAACGGTGCTCATCGACGAACTGGCCAGACGCTCGCCAGCCCCGAAGCAGTTCATGACGACGGTCGCGCAGCATCGGCTGACACGGCTTGCGAATCCACTCTCCCGGCCAGATATTCACTTCCTCTCCAATGTGCAGGGCTTCTCCAAGCGTACTGATCCCGACCTCGTTCGAGAACTGACCGGCAGAATCGGAGCGGAATCCAACCAGTACGACAAACTCGCCGTGTTGTGGATGGCCCTGCGGCACTGCACGCCGCTCGACCGATCAGCACCACGGGAATATCTGGAGGCAACCTCAAGGGCGCTGGCTGGTTGGGTGGGGGCAGCGTCCTGGGCAGGTTTGCACGGTCATAGTTACGTCGGTGCCCTGGCTGCGCTGCAAACCATCAAGGTCATTTCAGGACTGGTCGGGAGTTCGGGGAACGAAGGCCGAGAAAGCGTCCTCTCCGCCACGAATGGCGGACTCGCGTCGGAGTATTACTCTTCGTCGAAGCTCATGGACAACAAGCATGATCGCAACATCCTCTTGCAACGGGCAGCCGAAACCATTGACGCGGCGATCAACAACAGGGAATCTCTAGATCGCGTCCTCCCCATCAAGGGCAGCATCCTGATCGCACTCGGTCGCCGTCAGGAAGCACTCGCAACATTTTCAAAAGTCCTACAACTGCGTCTCGAAAGTCCGAGCCCCAGCCTCGCGATGATCGGAGAGGCCGAAGCCGACCTGGGCTGGGGGTATTTCCTCACCGGGCGTGTCGCGAAGGCCCGCGAACTGCTGGAGCGCGGTACAACAAAACTCCGAGATTCCGGCAACATCGCGTTCACTGTGAAACAACTTCGCAAACTGGCTGTAGTGGCCGCACCCCGCAGTCCTAGTCGATCTTGGGAGGCGCTGATCGAAGCACATGATTTCGCAAGGAAGCACGGGCTGACAGATCAAATGCAACAAATGGAGGCACTCCCAATCGTTGGCCAATTGCTTCGACGCAGAAGGGAGAGGCAGTGAAGCAGCAGTCTACCACTGCAAGGGAGAGTTCTGAAGCGCGCCGACTAGAGTGCGCTGAACGGCTCTGAATCAGGAGGACGACCATCCAGCTCTATCTATCTACCGAGCCCCGCTCATCCCGCAAACAATTGATTATGCGAGGAAATAGTTCGAAACGCGTCCACAATGGGGAGCCACAAATTCGGTTTCGAACTTCCGTGTAGGTTTTGTTGACAGCATCGGCGCCGTCGTGGAGTGCGCCTTATGCGACACATTTTGCACATGCTGCAAATTTTAGCCGTCCTCCGCCATCGGCAAGCCGGCCCCAAGTGAGTGGCCAATGAGCCGTTCGAGTGGCGCAGAAATTCGAACGGTTCGAACGGCGTCGCACGTAACGCGTTTTTCCAAGCGGCTCCTCGATTACGATCTGGAGAAGCCGCTGAACCCGCTGCTCCATCGCTTGAACGCGTTCGTCGATGCCGCATAGTTCCCCATAAAGGGAGGCGAACAGTTCACGCCTAAATGGCGTCAGGAGCAGGGGGCTCTGCGAACAATCCCGGTAACCACGGCCGCAACGGACTCACGCTGATGGCCTCACAAATCGCGGCCTCATTCAGGGCATTTTCTTCTGACCGGTCAAATATGGCTTCACGCACCGGACCGGGTCCATCCCATCAGGTCAAGAGGCACCCTAATCTCAAGGCTTCCGCACCCTAATCGCTGCTGCCTCTGAAACGGGTTGCACCCCTACCCATATCAAAAGGTGACGACACGGCGATGATCGATTGGGTTTTGTGGAAGAAGCCTTCCGAGAAGCCTATCCATCGGACCGAATCGAGCACAATTTCTGAGCGCAAGACAAGATTAGGAACATTTGAACGATGCTAAAAACAGTTACTTTGTTGGTGATATTGGTGTCCGCCGGTAGCTTTGGACAGACCATCACTTTTTCTACCTATATCGGCGGTAGCCTTGGTGACTACGTTCGGGACGTTGCTACCGATTCACAGGGGAACATTTACGTCACAGGTGGCACGGCTTCAGCTAACTTTCCAGTGACTGCCGGAAGCTACGATACCCGCCTCAGCGGAAACATGGACGTCTTTGTATCTAAATTCACGCCGGATGGAAAGTTGGTTTGGTCTACCTTCCTTGGTGGGCCCAACTATGATCGCGCCTATGCCATCGAAGTAGATGGAACCGGAGTTTACGTTGGTGGGCGAGCAGGCGCGGGGTTTCCCACGACTCCCAGCGCTCCTCAGCGTCAGTTCGCGGGGGATACCAATCCTAATGGCTCCTACGGACCTCAGGATGGATTCATCGCGAAGCTTTCTTCAGACGGCAAGCAACTGCTCTGGTCCACTTATTTCGGGGATACTGGTCGTGGCTTTTTTAGGGATATTGCCCTGGACGGTCAAGGAAGCGTTTATGGTGCCCTTACAGCCGTCGATGGAGTCGCTGCTCTGGTTGGTCCGATGGGGATCTTCGATGCTACACGAAATGGTGGGGAGGATGGCGTAGTGGTAAAGCTCAACACTAGCGGAGGATTTATGTGGGCGACTTATTTCGGCGGCAGCGGCGTCGATGTAGGGACGCCATCTATTCGAGCCGATGCAACCGGCGTGTATCTGCTGGGGTGTACAAATTCTGCAAATATGCCTACGACAGCTGGGCTAGATCGATCCTATGGAGGAGGTTTGGATATGCATCTAGCTAAGTTTTCACCTGACGGAAGGCGCCTTCTCTGGGGCACCTACTTTGGCGGCGCAAATACTGAGTACTCTGAAACCCACGGTCTAGCTGTGGATAATCTCGGAAACACCTATGTTGCGGTAACCACGAAATCCACTGGGCTAGCGACTCCCGGTGCGTTCGATACTGCCTATAACGGGACGGGAACGAACTGCGGCAATTACTGTGGCGACGGGCTCATCGCCAAGTTTAGCAATAGCGGTGTATTGCAAAGTGCTACATACTTCGGCGGCACTCTTGGAGATGGAATAGAAGGCGTAGGGGTTGATGCATCGGGCAACGTGTACATCGGTGGTGCGACATATTCTACAAACCTCCCCATGGCTGGCGGTAGTTATCAAAAAACGAACAAAGGTAACGGTGACATTTTCGTTGCCAAGTTCAACAACAGCCTTTCGCAGTTGTTCTACAGTTCCTATTTAGGTGGTAGTGGTGTGGATTTCGTGAGAGGTTTGCGAGCAGACTCATCGGGCAATATCTTTCTCGCTGGCCAGAGCAAGTCGGCCAATTTCCCGATCTTAAATGCCTTTGACAATAGCGCTAGCAGCGGCGACGATGGCATTTTGGTAAAGTTTCGATACTGACGCGCTTCTCGATGCAATCGGCAAGCACTCTAGGTTCCGCAGAGTACGTCCGCATTTGGGAAACACTTGCAGCGGCGTCAGTGCGAATCTTCATACCTGCCCGGATCTTCCCACGTGAACGGCTGAATCAATCAAGGCAGAAACTGAAGAATTCGGACGCTCATCCCACGAAATAGCCTTTGCGACTTAAGTCTCTCAATTCACAGCCTCGGGGGAATTCATGATGCGAATGGTCGCGCTGACCGTTTTGATAAGGCTCCCGCGCGCTTCGTTGGCGATGATGGGACGAGCAATCCAGCTCAGCAGCATTGGTATTTGGCGCGACAATACCAGAGCCTCGCACTCAACGTATACGCCGCCGTCCGTTTGAAGGATGCGCCAGTAATGATTCAGAGCCCACAACAGTCCTCGGTCTTGGCCAGCGGAGCCTGCAGGAGCGGAAGTATCGGATACTTCAACCACACTCTTGCTTCTCGATTCGATGCCGAGACGACCAGGCCCCGCATTTCGATAGACCACTCGAAGATTCAAATCGAAAACGCCGGATAAGATGGCCTTTTCGGCCAGCCGCAAGTAGACCTGAAATACATCCCCGTGATGGTCCGTCAGCCGGGACACGATGATCTCCGGCATCATGTACCGACTGCGATTGTTGTAGTTGCGCAAGCGGGGCAGGATGCCATCGAGAGTCGCATTCTGTAGAAAGGCTGCGCCCAACCAGTGCTGGACCTGACCGTTCGGAATGGCAACGTCCGGCTTCAGTCCCAGACTCTGCCCACTCTCCGCAAGAACCTCGCCCGTGCGCACTCGCAGTCGTTTGGACTCAGCAGGCAAAATGCGAAGAAAGTTTGCCGTCGAGGAGTCCGAGCGGATACGATCCTCAACCGCAGCAGCGTAACGATCAAAAGCATTTAATGTTGCTGCGGGCGGCGCAGCATCGACGGGGAAGTTGCATAGCCACCCGCAGACCATGACTATTAGTATCCTGGAAATCATCGCCCAGCCTTCCTGTCGGCGTTCCGTGTGGCGACCGCGACAACTAGCAGCAACCACACGAGTTGACTCCTCGCTCTGACAAGTGCCACCCCGCTAGACCTTCCGGATAGATCGTACGATGGTGACCGGAGACCACACTGGCTGTCCCGGCCTCATGCCCACTATCGATTGTATATTCAACCCTTCCATGGGGGACTACTGAAATTCTACTTGCACGCCGCATCAATACATGGACCATACGGAATTCTGTTTGAACCGCTCTGCCTAGAACGCGACTTGAATTCTGGCGAGCACGGCATTCTCATTGGGCCGGGGAGTTACGCTCGGAATTGCCGAGAAGCTAGTATGCGCGTAGTTGGCTCCTGCACGGACATTGTGGGTTAGATACCAGTTCGCTCCCACAACCCATTCATGAGCGGCGGTTGAAGGAGACTTGGTATCCGCCAGCCCCCGTACCTGCATGACTGGATCCAGGTACATGCCTCCGATGCGGGCTACCAATTCCACGCTGCCACGGCCCCAGTTCGGAAACACGGGCCGCGTGGGTTCCACCGCGCGATAGCTCTTGGCCTCGCCGGTGAGGATCCATGACCCGGCCACCTGCCAGGCGGAATTCGAAACGCTGCTCTCCACCCCGTTCTTGGACATGACTTGTTCAGAGCGGATATATTCAGTGAGCACCCCAAATCTTCCCGCGTAGTAATAAGCTTGCGGTGAATAGCGCACTTTGATGCCGCTAAGCGCGACACCTTCAGCAAAGGAAAAAAAGGTGGACTGGCCGAAGGTCCGGTAAAACCCAAGTGTCGGGCCGCGCTGCTTCCCCACAGTGGCGCCGATGCCAAATCCTAGCCCGCCTAGAGCACGTTTGACTGCGCTGGTTTGTGTGGATGGATCTCGCCACGGTGTGGCAAACACGCGGGCACCCAAGTCCATGCCGTCGTTGTTACCAGCGGTAATGAAGACTCCGTCGGCTGCGCCCTGGAAAACACCAAATGCCGCTGCTACTCGCTTTTTCGCGGAATCGCCGGACACTTGAACACCCCAGTCGCGGTTGGGTCCGATACCGGTGGTCAAGGCTCGCTCAATAAACATCAGGTCTACCGTGGACTGTAGGCGCTCAAGCCCGAGAGGTGCTCTGAACTTACCGGCCCGGACGGTAACCTTCGGAAAGCGAGTATCGACGAAAGCCTCCACCAAACTTGACGAGCCACCGGCGAAGTCCGGCAGTATGCGGAAGTCGAAACGATGAAGCAGAGTGCCTGAAAACTCGGGCCTCACCCGCCGAAATAATAGGGAATCGGGAGGGTTTGGATGGATCCCAGAGAAGCTTCGGAAGTCTATCTGGAAATAGCCGGCCAAGCGCATATCTATTGCACGATGAGCAGTTTGTAAATGCAGACCACGATCATTTGTCGTTATCCCCTGGCCGAATGCGGGAAATGAAAGAATGTCGACAGACAATAGAAACATCAAGATTGAAGGTCGAATCATCATATATAGCAATCCACACATTTACGCCGCTGTGGCCATCATTGTTCATTCGCGGCCAACGGCAACAGAATCCTCATGCAGGAGAATCGGCAGATTTCGACAATTTGCTACCGGCACCGTTTTTGGCAGCAGCCTCCAGCATTCGCGCAAAGCGGCGAAAGCTGCACCTCGGGGCGCACAGGGTTGGGCCGCCGAAAGCGCGGAGAGAGGTTGGAAATCCCTATGGGGGGGAAGCCATTTCTCAAGCTCAGCCCGCGGAAAGGCTTCCGCGTCCTTTTGTTGCATCGGCATAATTCGAAAGTGCACTACCTACCCCCTACCCAATCACGGAAATAGCGACTATGATGTGCCAATGGGGATTTTCATCGACACTACGTCTGTGTTCAATAGACCAGCACGGCGGCAAGGCGGTTCTCACAGGGGACAACCGTTAAGCCGTGAACTCAATAGACCCGCCAAGATTCCTTCCGGCACTTGTGCGCGCTGTGGTTGTATAGGGAAGCACGCGACGCCGATGGAGTGCATCGACGCACTGCGAGAGGTTCTGGCGGAATTTACGAGCGAGGACTTACTGAAGCGAAGAAAAACGTAACGTCAACGTCACATGCTCACTGTGCGCGGCGACAGAGCCAGGAGTGTGTGCATACACCTGTCAACTGGTCATTCTCACCTTTGAAAAGGCACGCTTAGAACATGGTGTTCGCATTGGCGGATTTTTCAGGGACAACCTGCAGCACATCCCAATGCTCAACGATCTTGCCGCCCTCCAATCTGAAAATGTCGATGCCAGCCCAATCTCGATCCCCCGGCCAACGCTGAAAGCAGTGCAACACCACGTAATCGCCTTCTGCGATGATTCGTTTGAATGTGACTGACTTCCCTGGGTAGTCGTGGGCCATACGTTCGAAATAATCGATAAAGGCTTGTTGGCCGTCCGCCACGGCAGGATTATGCTGCGTATAAACGTGGCCCACATATTGGGCAACGGCATCGGCGGGCCGGCACTGATTGAACATCAGGTCATAGAACGCGCACACCGTCGCTTTGTTTCGCTGTAGTGGATCCATGGTCCCAATTCTACGCGGATTCGCCATTCGAGCGGATCGGTTGAACTCGGCCCACGGTAACCCGCAAAGCGATATACTCCCTGCATGGCCAACCGCGCGCCGGAGACGATGACCGATGAAACGTAGCTGCCTTCTGCTGATTGCTTCCTGTTTTGCTTTTGCCGCCGACGATTCCTATCCGGCGGCGCTGTTCCAGAAACATTGTGCCACCTGCCACCAAAACAGCGATGGCGCTGGGCGCATCCCGCAGATCGAGGAACTCAAGGCGCTTCCGTCGCGAGTGATTCTGCGCACGCTCGAATCCGGAGCCATGAAGCAGCAGGCATCTGTTCTCAGCGCCAACGAGAGGACGTTTGTGGCCAACTGGCTCGGCAAGCCGGTCATAACGGAGTTGCAGCACGAGCAGATCGTCAATGCGTGTCCGCCGGGTGCGGCTTGGAAGAACGCTTCAGGCTGGACCGGCTGGAGTCCGGACTTGGTCAATACGCGGTTCCAGTCCGCGCGGGAGGCCAAGTTGAGCGCCGCCGACGTGCCACGGCTCAAGCCGAAGTGGGTGTTCGCTTTCCCGGATGCCACTTCGATGCGAGCACAGCCGGCAGTCTATCGGGGACGCGTTTTTGTGGGCGGCCAGGATGGCACCGTCTATTCGCTGGACGCGGCCACCGGCTGCACGCATTGGAGCACCGTCGTCAACGCCGAAGTGCGTTCGGGAATGGCCGTCGGCGAAATTGCCGGAAAACCCACGATATTTTTCGGCGATTCCTCCGGCTATTACTATGCTCTAGATGGCCAGACCGGTAAGACGCTATGGCAGCTTCGGCTCATCGATCACCCCGCCGCCAAGGGTACCGCCACGCCGGTGTTCTACCGGGGACGGGTGTATATCGGCGCGACTGCGCTCGAAGAAGGCTTGGGGCTTGCGCCGGACTATGTATGTTGCGTCTCCCGGGGCAGCGAATCGGCCGTGGACGCCGCCACCGGCAAGGTGATCTGGCAACGCTACACGATCGCCGAAGAGGCCAAATCTCAGCCAAATAATAAGCGGGGCGCGCCCGTAATGGGCCCATCCGGCGCGGGGGTTTGGAACACCGCCACGCTCGATCCCGCGCACGACACAATGTACATCAATACGGGTGACAACTTCTCCGATCCGACCACTTCGACAAGCGACGCCATCATGGCGTTGAGCATGTCGACGGGGGAAATTCTGTGGTGGAAGCAATTCACTGCAAAGGACGCCTGGAACAACTCGTGTGGGTTCTTCATGGCGTCGGATGGATCGAGAACCGTCAGCAGCATGGTTCCCGGACCGAATGTGGAGGTCAACGAGAAATGCCCGGACTCGGACGGACCGGATTTCGATTTCGCGTCGTCTTCGATTCTCGTGCAACTTCCCAAGGGACGCCGCGCTCTGCTCGTGGGGCAGAAATCCGGCATGGTGTACGCGGTTGATCCGGACCGCAAGGGGGAGATGCTGTGGCAAGCCCGTGCCGGCGAGGGGGGTAACGCGGGAGGCATCGAGTGGGGCATGGCGAGCGATGGACGGAATGTTTACGCCGCGGTGGCCGACGTGGGTTTCAAGATAGCGCCTGAAACAGGCCAGCGTGTAATAGACTCCACCAAAGGCGGCGGGATAGTGGCCTACCGTGTCGATAACGGGGCGCAGATGTGGCGGACGCCGCCGCCCGGATGCGGCCAAAAGACCGAGTGCAGCCCGGCGCAATCCGCAGCGGTGACGGGGATTCCTGGTGTGGTGTTTTCGGGCGCTCTGGACGGACACTTGCGCGCCTACGCCACCGATACCGGGAAAATCATTTGGGACTATGACACCGCGCACGAATTCAAGACCATCAATGGCGTTCCTGGCCACGGGGGGGCCATTGATGGACCGGGACCAGTGGTGGTCGACGGAATGGTGTATGCGCTATCCGGCCGCTCCAATCGCTATCTAGGCGGCAATGTACTGATCGCATTCTCGAAGGAGCCCTAAACGGAACCCGACCACTCCCCTAGGCGTGCTTGGCGGATGGGAATTGGTTGTGGCACGGAGCGCCCTGTGTTTCGTGTCAGGGAATGAAGAGTGAGCTTAGCTTACCTAGCGCGAAACGGGAAAAGGATCAGTCAAGGAGAGATTTAAACAGCGGGCCACCCGGCCCGATCATCACCAGGGCCATCAGCAGAAACACGAGCAGCACGCCCAGTGCTGTCAATAGCGCGTGTTTGAAATTGGTGCTCACTTCCGCCTGCAAGTATCGTTTCGAGAATTATGTCATCCGACTTGAATGCAGTAAAGGGTTGGAAGTACCGGTTGGCGGACGAATCGTAGTGGGGTTCCGCTATGTCTCGAATACCAATGACTGTTATTAACGCCCGTGGGGTGGCAATAGAGTCCGATCCGTTGAGATCGGTACTGCGAGCACATTCTGGTGGGCGCGCATTGGCCGACCTTTACAACCGTGCGGCGTGCGACCGTGGTGAAGTCGTGATCCTTTGACTTTGTGGCAGGCGCGCTATGATTATCCCATGGCTTGCCACGATTGCATAGCATTTCTCTCCAACTATGCGCGTGCAACTGAACGGTACTCGGCACTCGTAGACCGTTTTCAACTAACGGTTACGGGGAAGAATTTTGATGATCCGGCTATCCATAAACTCAAGCAAGAAGTACACATAGCCCGATTAGATTGCCATCAAGCCAAGGCAGCCTTGCGGGTTCACAAAGAAACTCACGGGCATCCGCTATTTTCAAACTGATACACCACCAAAAAGAGGGTCTTTTGAAAAAAATGGATTCACCTCAATGGCCTGTTCGAACAGAGTTGTCCGATGGAAATTGACCATGGACGGTCATAGCCGGTCCTTTTTCCAACGCCATCCTCCAGTATCTAGCAAGGAATCCATTGGTTACCCTTAGGCCACCTGAGTGCATTCGTAATATTCCCACGCGGGGAAGGAGCCGCAGACCATGGCGCGCTGCGATCATTGCGGAGTCGATACCGAACTACCGGAAAATGCAACTCCAAGCTGTCCCAACTGTTCCCATCGTATGAACGAACTAATACGACAGCTGTGGCGGGATCAAAGCCGCGCGGGTATCGAGACAAGCGGCTCCTGCGTTCACTATCGTCCAAGTCAAAGGCGGTACGTCAGTTGAAGTGTCCCTCTTGTCTGAGCTCTGAATTGGCGGTCTCTCGTACAAAGCTTTGGGAGTGGCCGCTCAGGTTAGTGTTAGTTATCCCTTTGCGGTGCCGGAGATGCTACTGTCGCTCATTTCATTTTGGCTCCCCGCTGACCCCTAAGTCTTAATCGTGGAATCGTGAAACGGAAGGGATCGGCAACTCTACCTTGCGCTCAGTGGCATCCTTTTGGCGCTGTTTGTTGCACATCAGTAATCGTTGGTGGTCCTCCTGTCTTCCCTCGTAATCCACAACTTCCCAGGTTGGAGCTCAACCCGCACAAATGCAGAATCGGCCTTCGCTTCAAGAAACACCAGCGCTGCCGGAGCATCTAACAATCGCGATGGGCTCCCTCGGGAGGCGATGAGGCTATTTGAGATTCCAGTTAACATCGAGAGGACAAACAGGCGCGATCAGCAATAAGTACCCATCCGCAGTCGGCGGACTTCGCGCATGGGAAGGCGCCGGACCTCTTCTAGTGGACGAATCGATGGCTTTGCAGGCCGCCCGCGATCTATTTGCGAATGGCCCGTGGATACTGCGCAACTTGCAGATCGGTCGCCTGAAGATCTGTCCATTCGAGGAACTGATTTCCTACGTCCCGGTAGGCGCGAGCGTGCTCGATGTGGGTTGCGGACGAGCTTTGTTCTTAAGCTTACTCGCGGCGTTAAGGCGCAACATTCATGGCGTAGGCGTTGATATCTCCGAAGGAGCCGTGCGTGCCGCAGAGATGACCGTAGAGTTGGTGCGTGAAAAGCACGGCTCCAGTGCGATTCAAATATACTGCGCGAACCATGAGAGCCTTCCGGAGGGATCATTCCAGATCGTTTCCATGATCGACGTCATCCACCACGTTCCAGTCCAAGAGCAGCAGCAGTTCTTTGCCGCTGTAGTTCGGCACCTGGCCCCCGGGGGACTCCTTCTGTACAAGGACATGGTTTCAATGCCGTTCTGGCGAGTTTTGGCGAACCGCCTGCACGACCTGTTGGTATCCCATGAAGCGATTCATGAAGTTCCGTTGTCCACGGTCCTCCTATGGGCGAAATCGCAAGCGCTACAGTGTATTCAGTTTGGGTTCGTCAACCGCTACTGGTACGGGCATGAAATCGCCATATTTCGGAAGTGCTGAGCAGGCATAGACGATTCGCACTGACGATGCTGCCCGTCCAGCCGGCCTTGATTTCGGCCCGAGCGTGCATGGGCCTTCCCTTTCTCGCACCAGATTTCTATGCAACGGTGAAGAAGATAGCGGCACCAATGATCACAAGCACGACCACGTACAACGCAACCGAAAACATGTCTTCGGTATGCGCGACGTTTGAACGATTCAATTGTTGCTTCTGGGCCATTGGGTATGGGTAGTCTGATCCAGGGGACGAACGGCAAACTCCTCCGGTCCCGCCTTTTAATGGATGCTCGACGGAGAGAAGGACCGAGATGTGCGAATTATGCCATGGCATATTACAGCCGCAAAGACTACAAAGTACTGGTGGTAATGAATAGAGCCACGCGATAATTTCGCGGGGAATTATCTGCCTTGGCTGCCAAGAGCGCGGGCTCTCCCCCGCGCTCCGTGCATTCAATGAAGAGTGAGGATGATGAATCTACTCTTCGCGGTCGATTTGATTGTGCCATCCGAAGTGAAAGCGATAAAGGGGGGACAGTACTAGAAAGCAACGGGACGAAGGTGTCAGACCAGCCGAAATAGCCGATCCACCGGCCCGAACACAATGATAATCATCGCAAGGGCAATGAACAGCAGCGACAGTACGGTATAGAGCCGGTCTCTGGTTATAGTACTTCTAGTCAATCTTAGATGCTACTCCTCCATTCAGTGCGAATCAAGGCGAGTGAAAGGGACGGGAATGGTGAGAAACCCGCTCCTGTGACGTTGCTGGAGTTCAGAGTGTGCCACTGCTATTAGAGTCCGTGGCGCGAGGGGCTGTTTCAAAGGGGGCGCCCATTTCGCCAGTCGCGGCGTTGCGGCCCAAATTCAGGGGCATGCTCTGGGGAGACTCGAAAACTCGAAGATGGAGCAGCGCAATGGATGTTTTCAAAACGGATCGACCCTGAGCTAAAGCACCAAAGGACCGGCCCACGTGCGAACGGTTGGGCAGGGGGCGGGCTATTGTTTCAAATTCTCCCCAGCGGCCCACGTAATACGGCGCGGGGGATGCAGTTTTAAGGACAGCATTAGGCCGTTTCAAAAGTGAGCAGTACTCAGGCCGATGACGAGGGCAACAAGAATCAGGAGAAGCACGATCAAGTACAGAACGATTGTGAATATGTCTTCGCTTGGCATGTGCCCATGAAGGTAGCTTGTATGAGGGCGGGACTCGTTGCCCTTGAGACCCCACCATCCAGAGGGGCGATGGAACCACGTAGGAGGCTTCGCTGGTTAGATCTTCGGGCGGGGTTTGTGTTTCAATGTGGGCCGCTGGTGTTTCAACTGCCCCGTCGAGCTGAGATGCAAAAGCATTGAAAAGCCAACAGGGAAGTACGGCCAGAGTTAAGGCGAGTGCGCCGAAAAGCATAAGAACGAATAGCAAGAGCCTTTTCCTCTGGGCGAAATTTCAAAGGGCGGCCCAACCGCCACACGGCTCCGTTCTTTGGATCTGCTAGGGGAGGGAGCTACTAATGAGTACAGGTTCTAACGCCGACCGCGGTTCCCTTCGGAAGGTCGGGGAAGAATTAATAGCTTAACCATGACCAAGACAGGAGGCCATGGCAGTGCACAGATTTCAAAGCCCGGCGGCCCGACCAAATTCACCGCCAACGTGAATTCGCAAATCGGCAAGTGCAATAACGTTGAATCTCGGGAACGTCCGGCTTACTCGATACGCTACCAACTCCCTTTGCTCAGGCGCTGAACTTCTTCAGGGGTGAGAATGCGGTCGAAGATGGCAACGTCATCCATCAGTCCTACATAGTTCATGCCGAGGCGGATAGCCCCGCGTGTGGGGTCCCATACAAAGGGCTCGGTGACGCGGGTGCTCTCCCCCTGCAGTTGGCCGTTGAGGTAGAGCCGCGCGCTGCCAGCGCCGGAGCCGAGGCGCGAGTGGGTGACGGCGACATGCGTCCACTGGCCGCGCCGGAAGGGCGTCTGCTTCACCACCACCAGGCGGTTTAGAAAAAGCGGACTGGTGTTGGTGTCCACGTTCTGTGGGTTCCAACTGGCAAGCGCGCCAAATACGCCAAGGCGAAAGTGGCGCGGCTTATCGTCCCGCGTGAAGTCCACCCAGATCGCGGAATCATTATAAGTCTTGTCGGTGACCTGAATGGGATCGCAATAACCTGGTTCAAGATCCTGATCGGGGTCGAGGCTGAGCCAGAAAGAGATGGTGCCCGTCCAGGACTGCGCGTTGAAGGCAACGTTCTTGGCGGCCTGATAAAAGATGGCCCGCGTGTTCTTCTTCACGAAGCGCAGCGCCCCGCCGGAGCGGCCCGCGCCGGGAGCGAGCTCAACGCCGTCCCCAGTGAGTCCGGGTTGCGCGTTCGCCTGCGCCTTGTAATTTTCGGCGACGTAGAGACGCTTGTCGCCGCGGGCCACGACAGCGTCGGTGCCAGCGTCGAAGTTACTGTGAAAGGTGAGCGAGTCGCGAAGATCGGCGGCAGACAGGGTTAGGGCGCAGAGGATCGTGGAACAAAGGCAGCGCAGAGATCGTTTCATACGCGCCAGTGTACCACCGAGGCTATCACGATACCATCCTCACGTTGCTACAGGAAGTCCCCATCCCGTCGGGTACCCAACGGGATGGGGACTTGTCGCTTCACAAGCGGATCGTTAGGGCCTTGCATTCACGCGATCCGGATTGGTGTCCTGGGCCAGCGCTTCCACTGAGAGGCCCATATGCCGCTGTGCGAGTTCACGGTTTTCCCGCGCGGCGCGACGGGCTTCCACCGCCAGTTCCTTTTCCTTTTGGAGCGCTCTCGGAGCCATGGCGGGCCATTTGTGCACCATCGGGCCCGCCGCATTGGTGTACTGGCGAACTTTCGCTTCGTGCTTGATGGCCTGAGTTTCGAAAGATTCCGCGCGAAGCCTGTACTGCTTTGCGATCGTCGCATGTTCCGCCGGAGTGTCGGCTTCTCTTTCGAGAGTCTGCAGCGTTTCCGGCGCTATCAATGAATCGGCGGCGATCCCGGGTGCTGCTAGTAGTACAACCGCGCCTGCGGCCGTGCAAAACAAAGATCGAAAGTATCTTGTGGTCATTTTCCAGTTCTCCTCTGACTCTATTCAAACCGAAATCCACTCTGGGCAACATCCGAAAAATTACGTAGTGCCCGAGACCATGCCGTGGCGAATGGCGTACTGCACCAAATCCGCAGTAGTTTTCACGCCCAAGTCATCCATCATCTTGTACTTGTGTGTTTCCACAGTGCGCGGAGAGAGGTCGAGAATAGCGGCGATTTCCTTGGCGGACTTGCCTTCCGCGAGCAGTTGCAACACCTCCCGTTGGCGCGTGGTGAGTTCGATCCCTGATTTGATGTGGCGCCTCCCGGGTGTGAGTAATTCTTCCATTGCGGGAGTACGAAGCGAACGCGAAACATAGATCCTTCCAGCCAGTGCCTCATGAATGGCTTCCACCAATTCATCCGAGGCCGAATGCTTCAGCACGTACCCGGAGGCTCCGGCTTCCATCGCACGAGTGGCATAGCTAACATCCGGGTGCATCGTGAGGAACACAATCTTCACCTTGGAACCCGACTCCCGCAGCTTGCGGGCCGCGTCGATTCCATTCAATAACGGCATCGAAATATCCGCGACCACCACGTCGGGCTTCAAGTGCTCCACCTGCTCCAGCATAACGCGGCCATTCGTCACCGACCCCACGAGATCGAAATCGCCCTCTAGCAAGCCTCGCAGGCCTTCCAGCACGATCTTGTGATCGTCAGCTAGAAGAATTCTTGGTTTGTGCACGGTTGTTCTGCTCCGGGAGGCGCACATGAATGCTGGCGCCGGCGCCAAGTCTCGATTCCAAGCGGAAGCTGCCTCCCACCAAACGAGTTCGTTCTTCCATGCTGGCAATACCCAAGCCCGCCCGCCAGCCGGGCTGGTTTCGGTCGAATCCCACTCCATTGTCGGTGATGGTCAGTTCCACCGCCGCGCTGCAACGTACGAGCTTTATCTCCACCTGTTGCGCATCCGAATGTCGCTGGATGTTTCGCAGACCTTCCTGCACGATCCGGTAGATGGTCAGTTTCCATTCCGGTGGAAGATCGTCGAAAGATCCTTCCGCCCGGAACTCGGTGGGCGGACCTTCGCGATCGAGAAATCCGCGGCACTCCGCTTCGATCGCCGCCACTAACCCAAGATCCTCAAGCAGGGCGGGGTGCAGCCGCCGTGACAACCCGTGCACATCTTCGGATAAGCGGATGACCTGCTGCTTCAGGCGCTCTATTCCGATTCGCCATTGTTCCTCCTGAGATGCCTCCAATCGCTGGAGACGGCCGGCTTCGATAGCCAATGCGGCAAGCCGCTGGGTTAGATCATCATGAAGCTCGCGTGCGATGCGGCTGCGCTCTTCTTCCTGTGCATGGATTAAACGCCCGGCCAGAATCTCCAACTTCTCCTTGGATACGGTGGTACGAGCCAGATCTTCGCTCATTCGGTTGAATGCCGATGCCAGCTCACCGATCTCATCGTTTGAATCGACGTCGACGCGGACTCCCAATTCTCCTTGTCCCAGGCGACGCGCGGTAGCCACCAGAGCCATCACTGGACGCGTGACTGATCGAGCCAGGAGTCCTGCCGCCAGGAAGAACACGGCGGCGACCGTCAAGCCGATCACCAGGATGCGGGTTCGCAACGCCGCTACGGGCGCGAGGGCCTCGCCAACCTCGATCTCAGCAATGATCGCCCAATTCAATCCCGGAACGTTCAGTGGTGCGTGGGACCGGAGTACGGGAACGCCGCGGAAATCAGCGCCGATTTCCGTCCCACGCAGGCCCTCGCGAACCCGCTCCATCACCGCGAGATTGACGGGGAGCGTCAGAACGCTCGTTCCGTTCCGCCTCACGCGTTCGATGATGTCCGCGCTGACGCCTGCCATTTGAAGCTGCGTGTAGTATTCATTGGGCCGCTCGATTTCCAGGCGAACATCGCTTCTTAACGTATTATCCGCGCCTACCACGTAGGCTTGTCCTGTTTCTCCTAAGCCTTCCTCCCTCCAACTTCGGTCTCCATTCATCACGCGATTTACTTGCTCGATCGAAACCTGTATCGCCAGTACGCCCACCGGCAGGCCCGCGCGATGGATGGGAGCGGCGAAGAACGCTGCGGGCGCGAAGTTCGAAGCCGGGTAGGTGGCGTAGTCTTCTATTACCGCTTCACCGGGTTGATCCAGTTTCATCGTGCGCCGGTATGCATCGGCGAGTGTGGTGGTTTGGTACGGCTCCGCGGTGAGACTCATTCCCAGATCCACTTCCTTTCTCACGGTATAGAGGATGTTTCCCTGGGCGGAAATTACGAAGATATCGTAAAAACCGAACGCGCTTCGGTAGCGGGACAAAGTTGGATGAAATCGCTCGTGAACTCTGGAGTAGGCGCGTGCTCCGGAGGCCGCGACCAACAAGTCTTTGGAAGACGGGGGATGCGGGTTGGCAGCCAGGTAGAAATACTGGAGCGTGTGGGTTAGCGGATTTTGAGGAAACCAGCGGGCCGCCTCAGGTGGCGAGGAGAATTCGCGGTTGTAGTAATCGCGTAGCACCGTAAGGTGAGGCGACCCCGGAGCGGTAGCGGGCAGCTGTTCCCAGCTTTCGCGAAATTCCTCCAGAGCGACCAGTGTGGACTCATCGGTGGAAAGGGCAAAGACGTGGCTCCGAATGTCCTCGAAGTAGCGCTGAAGCTGCCTGGCTCGGGTCTCACGGATCGCCGTGAGCCTGTCGTATGTCGCTTCCCGCAGGGCTGCGCTAGCGCCCGCCGAAGCTTCCCAGCCTGAGATTCCGATTGCCGCCAATCCCAGCAGCACAAAGGACGTACGGAGCTTAGTCCGAAAAGAGTTAAAACGGATCAAGCGACGCTATTGTAGCACCCGCCCCCAATTTACAGAAGCTTTTGCAAGCTCAGCCACTGTGGAGCCCAAAACCCCCAGGCTCGGAGATCACCCCCTCCCGCTCTGTTATCGCGGCGCAAAGGCACTTTCATACATGTTTGTTGACCTGCGTTGAGACTTCGACTCTCAACAAGGAGAAAACATGTTAAGTTAGTTGAGCCACATGCTTCTCTTTCCCGGAGACAGGCTCGATTCGTACCAGATCCTTGACCGGATTGGCCAAGGCGGGCACAACATTGATCGGATGCCGAACGGGCATATGCGGCGAAGTAAAGGCATGCGAAACCTTGCGATCCTAATTGCGGCAGCGGGCCTGGCTACGCAAGCGGCGGCGCAGGACCGCAAGCTGCTGGTGATTTCCATCGATGGCATGGATCATCGCTACCTGAAGGATCGAGATGCGCTCAAGCTGCGGATTCCGAACCTGCGAAAACTGCTGGAACAGGGAGCCTGGGCGGACGGTGTGATGGGGATTGTTCCGACCGTGACCTGGCCTTCACACACCACGCTAGTCACAGGAGTGGGCGCCGAGGAACACGGCATTTTAGACAACAACATCCAAACTGTTAAAGGATCGGAACGCTACTGGTATAGCAGCTATCTGAAGGCCCCTGTGCTATGGCAGGCGGCGAAGCAAGCGGGCAAGCGGACGGCGGCTATCCACTGGCCCGTAACGGTGGGTGCCGCAATCGATTACAACCTTCCGGAATACTTCCAGGCCCGATTGGGTGGCGCGATGGACCTGAAGAGCACGGAGGAGAAATCTACCCGGGGACTGGTGAAAGAAATCGCCGAGGAGTACCCCAGCTTTCTAACTCCGTGGATGGACGACCGCACGCGGACGCTGGGGACGATCTATGTCCTGAAACGGTATCAGCCGGATCTTACACTTCTGCATTTGATGGATCATGATGAGGTCGCGCACAAAGCGGGTCCATTTTCGCGGGAAGCGATGGCAACCCTGGAGTACACCGACGAACTGCTAGGGCAGATTCTGGCGGCGGCTCCGGCCAATACGGTGGTGGCCATCGTGTCCGATCACGGATTCGAAGCGGCTCCCCGGGAACTGAATGTAGCGGCGTACTTCGCGGCGAAGAAGATCGCAGCGGGAGGGACAGTAGTGCGGGGCGGCTATTTGATAACTTACGACGCGGCGGTGGCTGCGGCGTTGAGCGAAGCTCGAGTCGATTCGGGGTCGTGCGTGGGTCGCGAGATTCCACGGTCCGAGGTGGACCGATTTCTTCCCGGAACAACGCCGGAGGCACGCCTATTCGAGCCTGCGGCGGGTTGCTTCTTCGCTACAGGCAAAGCAGGTGGAGAGATTGTTTCTTCGAGGCCCTCCGCCGGTCAGCATGGGCACTGGCCTACGCGGTATCGGGCGGTGTTCCTGATGGCGGGTCCGGGCATCCAGAGGCAAGGGCTGCCGGAAATGGATATGCGCGATGCGGTGAAGCATTTCGCGAAGGTAATAGGAATAGCCTGGCCTCCGAAGCGGTGAACCATGCCTGTCACGGCCGACGGCGGCGAGATCGGCCGCCGCGATCTCCGACGCACGCGATGAAAGCACGTTCATTGCGGAAATACGTCAGTTTAATCACCTGCGAATTCCCGAAACTTATGAGGTGGAAAGCCCGTGACATCTTGAATAGCGGGCAAGATGGCCGAGGCTTCTCCACGGCGTGAGATCAGCAACGATCAGCCGACGAGGGTTCCTATGTTCTTGGTCGCGTTTCAGTCAATGCCCGTGCGAGCTGTCCTCCTGCACTGGCGTAAGCCCGGCCTTGAGGATCGTCGAGGCCGCCTCGGGCGATGCGAGGAAACGGAGCAGTGCGGCAGCCGCGTCCGGCTGGCGGGCCGCGCTGGTGATCGCTCCGGAGAACATAAATCCGGGCTGAAGTTCGGCCGGAATCGCACCGACGAAGGTCACCCCAGGGACATCGATGAGCTCGCTGACCTGCTGAAAGCCGATCTCCACCTCTCCACGCGCCACGACCGCAGCCACTGGTTCCCCGGACGGCGGCCCGCGCACCTTGCGGCTCTTGCCTGCCACCTGGTCCGCGACGCCGAGCTTCGCGAACAGCATGGTCGATAAATAAGTGCCGCTACCGCTGTCCGAGTAGCCGACGGACTTCACCGCAAGCAGCAGCTTCCGGAACGCCTCCACGCTGCCGATATTCGGCTTCGCGGCCCCGGCGCGCACCACCATGCCGATCTGCGAACGGGCGAGATCCACCTTACTGCCCGTGCGCACCAATCCTCGCTTGGCCAGCTCGTCAGTGGATCCTCCATCCAGGATCACGACGTCCGCAGCCTCGCCGCGCGCGAGGCGGGTGGGAATCGCCTCCGGCGAGTCGCCCATCGACGGGCCGCGCGTTGTGATCAGGCGGTGGCCGCTCGCTCGCTCGAATGCCGGGCTTAGCTGCTCATAGACGCGATAGAAACCGGCCGAGATCATCACATGCACTTCGGCGGCTGACGCGAGGCCCGGAACGAGCAGGACAACGGCGCCAAGCGTGGCTAACCATCGAGCGAGCGACTGTGCTGTCATAGACCTTTATCTTGGACCAGTTCGATAGAGAGTATATCTCGACTTGGGGCGGCTGAGTCAAGGTTCGATGTATCTCTTCTCCGGCCCGGTGACTCTCCGTCGAAAACCCAGCCAACCTGGTGATATGAAGATCCTGCGTTGCTCTGTCGTGATATGAGTCGCGATTATTGGGCATCCGCATTTCGCCCAATCGGCGGTGACCTCTCTCGACATCCGGTATGCCTACCCTTCGAAGAACAACAACGGCAAACTCGCCTCCCAGGCCGACGTGATTTCGGGAGAGCAGATCACCTACATTTACGACGCGCTGAACCGGCTTGCCACGGGTGTCACGACGGATAAACCGAGTGTGACTCAGTGGGGCCGGAGCTATACTTCTGATGTTGACTAGTGACTCCGTAACGGTTGCAGATGAAAAAGGCAACGTGAATTATCGAAAGGTGGAATCCGTGAAAATCTTTCTTGTTGCGTTCAGTGCCGCTATTCTTGGCGTCGTAGTGGGATCGTTCGTATCTGGATCTCGCCCCCATGTAGCAACCCATGAAAGGGTCGTGACTAAGGAGCTGGTGCTTGTGGACGACCAGGACAAGCCCGCTGCACGCATGCAATACGCCGATGGCAAGACTATATTGACATTCTACTCGGCAGACTCCACTCCCGCGTTGGAAGTGGGCATTGACCGTGCGCGCACAACCCAGTTCGTTCGGTTTATCGACGCTGGAGGAACCATCCTGGCTTCGCTCAATGCAGTACCGAGCGGGGATTCGACATTGTACCTTGCTGAGAAGCGGCGGGGTACGCGGGTCATCCTGGGCGCGCTCCTTCCAGATATGTATCTAGGCTTGCCGGCGAACGATTGGGGACTAGTCTTTCGAAAACCGGGCTCCAGGCAACCACTGATCCAAATGTTGGTAGCATCAACCGAGAAGGCTCCAGAATCGACTGCAGGGATACACGTGTACACTCCTAACGGCAAAGTCGCTTGGACCGTCCCTTGAACACTGTAGATCGATTGAACCTGGCCAAACTGGAAATGCATCGGGTCTGCCCAATACTGAAGCAAACCTACGTTTTGGAGATCAGACGGTGGAATGACTACGCAAGTATCGATCCGCACCAATTCTTGAACAGTCCGTGCCCATGGTGATGAATCATGATTGAACGCTCGCTGATTTTCAGTTGCGCAGTTTTGATGATCGGAACGGTACCGATTGCGACGGCGCAATCGGCTTTCAAACCCGCAACGTTTAATGGCCTCACGATGGGGCGCTCCACGGTAAGCGACGCTCGGAAGAAACTGGGCGAACCGGAGAATACTTTCACAGACCGCCGTGAAATTGATTGGCTGTACTATCGCGATATCGGACCTGCCAAAGGGAGAATCGAGATGATCGCAGACCATAAGACTGGAGTCATCAAGGAGGTCAGTCTTTCCCGTTCCACCCTGACGTTTGCGGGAGCGCAAACGCTCTTTGGAAGGGGGTATCGCCTTGCGAAATACGATATTGACCATTGTCTTGCTGAAACTGAAGAAGGCGGGCCTCTGTACGAATCCCCGAAGGGGTATGTTGAGTATGTTGTGTATGATGCGCAAGGTATCGCTCTGAGTTTGGATGGCGGCCGTGTCAATTACGTCTATTTTCTGAGTGAACCGCTGGGCGCGAAATCCTCCATCTGTGAAGCAACAAAGCTCAATTTGGTGCTGAGCGGCCGCGTGCTCAACTATCGGGGCGACTATGGGCGCTTGCGAATCCAATTGGACCCGGAGCGCGGAGGGCCGTTACAGGAAGTGGCGGTTAATTCCGCAGGGCACTTTCGCTTCAACGTTAGCCATAAGGGACTCTATTTCTTGAACACACGGATAATGAAAGCCCAGGGGGAGGTCATGGGCATTCTGAGTACACGGCAAATCCAGATTGACCGAAACACCAACATCGACATTGATCTGATGAAAGAATGAAATAGAAGTGCGTCTATCTATGGACACGGGCCGGGCTGGATTACGCGGATGATTGAACGCTCGTTGATTTTCCGTTGCGCAGTTTTGATGATCGGAACGATACCAATTGCGACGGCGCAATCGGCTTTCAAACCCGCAACGTTTAATGGCCTCACGATGGGGCGCTCCACGGTAAGCGACGCTCGGAAGAAACTGGGTGAGCCGGAGGTTACTTCCAGGGATAGGCAGGGTCTGGTGTGGTTATATTACAGCGATATTGGACCCGCTAAAGGGCGTATCGAGATGATCGCAGACCAAAAGACTGGAGTCATCGCGAACATCAGTCTTACACCTTCTAGCCTGACGTTCGTGGAGGCGCAGGTGCTCTTCGGAAAGGGATACCGCCTTGCGAAATATGCCTCCGACGATTGCCTTAACGATGCCGAAGGCACGGCGCTCTACGAATCTGCAACCGGAACTCGCGAGTACATTGTTTATGATTCAAGTGGCATTGCCCTGAAACTGGAAGGTGCCAGGGTGAAGTACGTCCTTTTCTTGAGCGAACCGCTCGGTCCGAAATCTTCGATATGTGAAGCAACAAAACTTGATCTTGCGCTGAGCGGCCGTGTACTCAACTATAGGGGAGACTATGGGCGCTTGCTGATCGAATTGCAACCGGAGCACGGCGGCCCCACACAGGAGGCGACGGTTCATTCGGGAACCTTCCGGTTCAAAGTTAGCCACAAAGGACCTTATATTTTGGTCATATGGATGAAGAAGTCCACGGGGAAGTTCACTGTCCCTGGACTAGACGTCGTTCTGCATTCGCGGGATATGTATATTGACCGAAACACAAATATTGAGATTGACCTGACTGGCAAATAGCTGCCCTGCCAGCATTGTAATGATTTGCAAACTTTCACACGAAGTGGATTCTGCTCATGGCGTTTCGCTCCGCCCAATCACACTTCCCGGACATCCGGCAATCTCTGCCGGTCGCACCAGCGGTGCACCGGCTTGTGGATTTCCGACAGCCCCCTTGCATAGCGATGCCGGCAGGTTGCAGCATTGTGGCATGCCGCGCAAGCTCTTGTTGATCGCTATAGGACTGCTTGGGATGGCGGCGCATAGCTTCGCCCAGGCACCTTCTGATTCGTTGAAGCAGTTGCGCAGTGAAGCTGAGCAGGGTGATGCCGTCGCGCAGTACAAGCTCGGCCTCATGTACTCTGAGGGCAAAGGTGTTCCTCAAGATTACGAGGAAGCCGTCCGCTGGTATCGCAAAGCGGCCGACCAAGGATCTGCGAATGCCCAGGCCAACCTTGGTTTCGCGTACGTGAGTGGTCGAGGCGTTCCTCAGGATTACGCGGAAGCGGTACGCTGGTACCGCATGGCGGCCGACCAAGGATTTGCGTATGCCCAGGCCAACCTCGGCGGCGCGTATGGGAGCGGTAAAGGCGTTCCGCAGGATTTCGCGGAAGCCGTCCGCTGGTGGCGGAAGGCCGCCGAACAGGGATTCGCCATGGCCCAAGCCAACCTTGGCGCCGCGTTTCAGAGCGGCCAAGGTGTTCCGCAGGATTACGAGGAAGCCGTCCTCTGGTATCGCAAAGCGGCCGACCAAGGATATGCAGCTGCCCAAGCGAACCTTGGCGGCGCTTACATGAACGGTCAGGGCGTCCCACAAGACTATGGGGAAGCCGTCCGCTGGTGGCGAAAGGCCGCCAACCAGGGATTGGCTATAGCCCAGACCGGCCTTGGCGGTTCCTATATGACTGGTAGAGGTGTCCCGCAAGATTACGCGGAAGCGGTTCGATGGTTGCGCATGGCGGCCAGTCAAGGATTTGCGCCTGCCCAAGTGGGTCTCAGCCTCTCGTATGAGAGAGGTATGGGCGTCCCCCAAGACCAGGAGGAAGCGGCCAACTGGCTCCGCAAAGCGGCCGACCAGGGGGACGCAAGCGCGCAGGCTCGCCTCGGCAGTATTTACCAATATGGTCGGTGGGGCACCCGGGACTATATACTTGCTTACATGTGGTTTGAGCTCGCTGCATCGAAAGCTTCCGGAGAATTTCAAGAGAGATATTCTGATGCTCGCGACTCACTCGCGATCCAGATGACTCCGCAGGAAATTGCGGAAGCGCAACGCCTCGCCCGTGAATGGAAACCGACCAGCGGCAAGTAATTTTTCCGCAAAGTCGTTTACACGAACCGGGTGCACGATGTGACCTGATGAAACCCGGCAAACTGCTGTCGTGTAGGTTCACGATTCAGCTCATCCTGTCTCACAGAACCTCACTCGCGCCGAAGCAGCTCGACGTCTCCCTGCTCCGTCATAGGTATCGGTTCAAGGCCCTCACTTACGGTCCTTACCGAATTCGGCTACGATGAGTCGATCGCTCGAAAGCGCATCGAAATCATGACCGAGGCGGTGATATGAAGATCTTGCATTGTTCTGCCATTATGTGTGTCGCGTTTATTGGCCAACCGCTTTTCGC
>CADEFM010000013.1:78867-155520 GCA_902826605.1 uncultured Acidobacteriota bacterium | reverse complement strand
GCGTGATCGCCGCCGTCAGCGTCGTCTTGCCGTGATCGATGTGCCCGATCGTCCCTACGTTTACGTGCGGTTTGCTTCGATCAAATTTTTCTTTCGCCATGTGTCTCTCGTTCTCCCGATATCCGTGAAGTTAACTCGCGACCTTACCCTGAGCCTTGCTGACAATTTCTTCCGCGATGCTCTTGGGCACTTCCTCGTACTGGCCAAAGTGCATCGTAAACGCGCCGCGTCCCTGCGTCCGTGAACGCAGCTCGGTGGCGTACCCAAACATTTCCGACAGCGGCACCATCGATTTGATGATGTGCGTCGAACCCAATATTTCCGTGCCTTCCAAGCGGCCGCGGCGCGAAATCAGGTCGCCGTTGACCGATCCCATGTACTCGTCCGGCACCACTACTTCCACGCGCATAACCGGCTCCAGCAATACAGGTTTGGCTTTCCGCGCGGCTTCCTTGATGCAGATGGACGCGCAGATCTTAAATGCCATTTCCGAAGAATCGACGTCGTGATACGCCCCGTCGAAGACCGAAACCTTCACGTCCGACATCGGGTACCCGGCCAGTATCCCGTGCTCAAGAGCTTCGACTACACCCTTTTCGATAGCCGGAATGAATTCCTTGGGAATATTGCCGCCCCGGATTTCGTTTTCGAATTCGAATTCCTTGCCGGGATTCGGCTCGATTCGCAGCTTGCAGCGAGCGTACTGGCCGCTGCCGCCGGTCTGCTTCTTGTGCGTGTAGTCGTATTCCGACAGCTGCCGGATCGTTTCGCGATAGGCCACCTGCGGCTTGCCGACGTTCGCGCCCACGTTGAACTCGCGCTGCATGCGGTCGACGATGATTTCAAGGTGCAGTTCGCCCATCCCGGCCAGAATCGTCTGGCCCGTATCGGGGTCGGTCGAAACCTTAAGCGTGGGATCTTCCTGAACCAATTTGGCAATCGCCATGCCCAGCTTTTCCTGGTCGGCTTTGGTTTTGGGCTCGATCGCGAGTTGAATCACTGGCGCCGGGAAATCGATCGATTCCAGAATCACCGGAGCTTTTTCGTCGCAAATGGTGTCTCCCGTGATCACCGACTTCAGTCCCACCGCGGCGCAGATGTCACCCGCCAAAACTTCCTGAATCTCTTCGCGCTTATTGGCGTGCATCTTAACCAAGCGGCCGATGCGCTCCTTGCGTCCCTTGGCGACGTTATAGACCGATTCGCCCGCACTCAATTTGCCGGAGTAAACGCGAATGAACGCGAGCTGGCCGACAAACGGGTCGGTCATGATCTTAAAGACCAGCGCCGAAAACGGCTCCTTGTCATCGCAGTTGCGGATGACTTTCTTTTCCTTGTCGTCAACCTCAGTACCCTCCACTGGAGGCACTTCGATGGGCGAAGGCAGGTAGTCCACCACGGAATCCAGCAGGTTCTGAACACCCTTGTTCTTGAACGCCGTGCCACAGATTACAGGAAAAATCTTCTGCGCGATGGTGGCTTTGCGGATACCGGCGCGAAGCTCGGCCTCGGTGACCGCATGGCCTTCCACGAATTTGGTGAACAGGGCGTCGTCGGTTTCCGATACCGCCTCCACCAGCTTGTCGTGATATTCCTTGGCCTGGTCCACCAACTCGGCGGGAATCTCCACGTCGTCGTACTTTGCGCCCAGCGAGTCGTCCAGCCAGACTCGCGCCTTCATCGTCACCAGATCGACAATGCCTTTAAATTGATCTTCCGCGCCGATGGGAATCTGAATCGGCACCGGACGAGCCTTGAGGCGATCGACGATCGTATCGACGGAACGGAAGAAATCCGCGCCCACGCGGTCCATCTTATTAATGAAGCAGACGCGCGGGACCCTGTACTTATCCGCCTGACGCCACACGGTTTCCGATTGTGGCTGCACCCCGGCCACGGCGTCAAACACCGCCACCGCACCATCGAGCACGCGCAAACTGCGCTCCACTTCCGCAGTGAAATCCACGTGGCCGGGCGTGTCGATGATATTGATCTGGTGATCCAGCCATTCGCAGGTGGTGGCGGCGGAGGTGATGGTGATGCCGCGCTCCTGTTCCTGCTCCATCCAGTCCATCACGGCGGTGCCTTCATGGACTTCGCCGATCTTATAAGTACGGCCCGTGTAATAGAGCACA
The DNA here is from genome assembly GCA_902826605.1 of uncultured Acidobacteriota bacterium. Classification (GTDB taxonomy): domain Bacteria; phylum Acidobacteriota; class Terriglobia; order Bryobacterales; family Bryobacteraceae; genus Palsa-187. The sequence continues at coordinate 153,385 of CADEFM010000013.1, read as the reverse complement.
CGCTCGGTGGTCGTGGTTTTACCGGCATCAATGTGCGCCATGATGCCGATATTGCGCATTTTCTCGAGAGCTATTGTGCGGGCCATACTACGGTGTCCAGTCTTTCTCTTTTATTACCAACGGTAGTGCGCGAAAGCCTTGTTGGCTTCGGCCATACGGTGCACGTCGTCTTTCTTCTTGATCGCGCCGCCTCTCATATTGGCGGCGTCGTTCAGTTCATTCGCCAGCTTTTCCGGCATGCTCTTTTCGGGGCGCGAGCGGGCGTTGATCAGAATCCAGCGGATCGCCAAACTAGTTCGGCGGTTGTTCGGCACTTCGACGGGCACTTGATAGTTAGCGCCGCCGACGCGGCGGGTCTTTACTTCCACCAGCGGACGGCAGTTTTCGACAGCTTTCTTGAACATCTTCAAAGGGTCGTCTTGAGAACGCTCCTTGATCTTGTCCATGGCTTCATAGAAAATCCGCTGGGAGACGGCCTTCTTGCCATCCCACATCATGGAATTGACGAACTTTTCGGCGAGCGTCGAGCCGAATAAAGGATCCGGCAGGATTTCGCGAGTTTCCGGTCTGTGTCTACGCGGCATATAGCTCCATCACCCTTTATTTCGCGGCGCCCTTCGGCCGCTTGGCTCCGTACTTGGAGCGGCTCTGCTGGCGGCCCGCCACACCCGCCGTATCCAGGGTTCCGCGCACCACGTGGTAGCGCACTCCCGGCAAATCCTTCACGCGGCCCCCGCGGATCAGCACAATCGAGTGCTCCTGCAGGTTATGGCCGACGCCCGGTATGTATGTCGTGACTTCAATCTGATTCGTCAGGCGGACGCGCGCCACCTTGCGCAGGGCCGAATTCGGCTTCTTCGGCGTGGTGGTATAGACACGCGTACAGACGCCGCGGCGCTGCGGACAGGACTGCAACGCTGGACTGGCCGTCTTAAAACGCGTAGGCGTACGGCCCTTGCGTACAAGTTGGTTGAAAGTCGGCACAAACTTCCTCTCTCAATAACAAGCGCTACGCCGCGTAAAAACAGCGACGGCTGCGCCTCCACAAACAAATCTATTGAAACTCAACCCAGGAAACCGGCAGGTGTTACTGCATTGGCCGATCTCAAAACAAAAACGCGGGTAAGAGACTTCGGACTAGCCCTTACTTTCAGCGCCGTAGAAAACGCCGCAGCAGCGGGGCCGGCCCCCGGCCGGACTCTCCTTCAAAATGCACTTACGAAGAGTGGTAGCTCGGGAGCAGAAGGTCAACTCGCCAAACTGTATCAGAATAGCCAAACGAACAAGGTGTTGTCAAATTGGGTGGTAGTGGGGTAGTGGGTCCATTTGAAAATTAAGAAAAAATTTGGCGATCAGGGCATGGGTCCGGAGTAATTGGGGTTGGTGATTAAGAGCCACAAAAGGCCAATGGCCCCTAAAACATTACTGAGGAGCATAAATGCCGACACGAGCACGAGTGGCGAAATCAACACGAGGATTAACCATAGGAAGGTCTTCAATCCCTTTCCCATCGGGGGTCTTGGCAACTGCTCGCTTTGGTTCGTCACGAAGGAAACTATATCACTGCCTGCTGTCCGAAAAAATGGCCGCCACCTGGCAGGGCGACGGCCATCAAGGATTGAAAGTAAATCGAAGATTTTCGACTTTGGCGTCGATTACTTCTTAGGCTTCGCCTGAGCGAGCGCCGAACCAGCTACGCTACGCTCCTGTGAGGTCGCCCTTGGGTCATTGAGCACCCGCGCCGCTTCTGAAGCGACGTGCGGTGATGTTTGCTTCGTATTGGAGGACTTCATTTGGTGATACTTCTCCTTAGGTTGAATTAAGGCGAAGGGACACACGTGGAGCGTCTAGAACTATTCTGCTTCGTCTTGGTAGCAAGCCACACGATCATAACGAGGGCCAAGAGCGCCAAGGTGACTGAGGCTATACCACGGAGCAAGCGCGATGATCGGGGCTGCGGCGCTTTCTGGCGCTTAGGTCGATTCTTGATTTTAAAGCTCATTCATCTACTCGGGGCTTGTTGGGGGTTTCTTACCACGAGCCATCCGCTTACGGATGGCCTTGATCGCATCCCACAGGTCTCCCGGCCAAGCGCTGACAATCAGCTCCACTAGGCCATTCACTGCGACCTCGATAAAATGCCCGATCACTGGATACTGAATCGGCTGAAACGGCACCCTTGCGGAGGGTCGGTCCGGACGATTTGACGCGGGAATAAAAGCGAACCCTGAGCCCTTATGCTGCTTTCGGACGATGAACGACCCGAGCGGGAGCTGCCACTTCTCCGACTAGCTTCTCCTCATCCGCATTCTCGGGGTTTTCGTAAGGAAGGTTGGTTATCAAGACCTTTCTGTCGTCTTCAGCGTCATCGATTTTAGATTCCAAGGTGAAGGGCTGTTCTGGCCCGGACCGCATCCGACCAACATCCAAAAACTGTTCGCACACTTAAACATTGTGAGCTGCTCTATGGCCAAATGTACTTACTGCGGATCTGAAACAGAGTTGTATTCGAAGGGTACGCCGATTTGTATTAAGTGCTCAAACGAGCACGATAGCAAGGCAAGCTCGACGAGGGATGCCCTATTTCCCCGTGGCTCCCGGATCGCGCCGGGAGAACCTGAACCGGCGCGGTGAATAGAATGAGACGGCCCATCAACAGCCATGCTCGCCGATGTGAGCAATAAGAGCCACGGCTTACCGCACTAGAAGATCCCGAAGTTCTGCTGGTTTCCTCTAACCTTTTCGGTGAGCCAGCAAGAAAGCGGGGGCAAAAGGCCACCCGAGTACTGCTCCAGGATTTAGCGTTGAGCATAGCCCAAATTCGGTCATTCCATTGGCAGGGGATACGCTTGGTGGTACGAACGCATTCTCTCAAGGAATCCACCAGGCGCATCAGTTGGACACGGATCTATTCGAATTCCGCCCGCCAAGGAAAAGAGAATCAGCCAAGCGGATTTTATAACTATTTGAAAATAAAGAGATTTTATAGCAAATAAAAGCTTGATATACTGGGAATGTACGCCGCTGGGATGCCTCCTTCTACTTCACACCGAATTGCCTTTCTCGACTGGCTACGTGGGTTGGCCGCAGTCATCATGCTGCAGGGGCATACCTTCGATGCCTTCGCCAGCCCTGAGACGCGCAAGGGTTCCGCCTTTATTTTTTCGCAGTTCTTCGGAGGCGAAGCCGCGGCGATCTTCCTATTACTCACAGGCGTCACCTACGGCCTTGGCATGAATCGCCGGGAGCACCTGCCGGCATGGTCGCGTGTGACCGCGGCTCTAAAGCGCGGACGCTATCTGTTCCTGCTGGCCGTAATTTTCCGAGTGCAAAATTGGGCGTTTTCTTATCCGCACAGTTCACTGGTCGACTTGTTGAAAGTCGACGTGCTCAACCTCATGGGGGTGATGGCGGCTCTGCTGGCGGTGTTCGCGCTTGCAAACGGCATGCAGCGGGTACGTTGGGCTGCGGGAGCGGGCGTACTGATCGCGGCGCTCTCGCCGGTTGTTTCCGCCTTGCCTGGGGGAACGCTACCGCAAATCGTGCTCGATTACGTGGCGCCCAGCGCAACCATGTTCAGTATCTTCCCCTGGGGCGCATATTTTGCCTTTGGATGTGCCGTAGGCAGTATGATTCCGCTGGTCGAACGCGGCGCGTGGAATCGTGTGATGCAGTGGTCCGCCATGTGCGGTTTTGCCTTATTGTTCTCGGGGCGATACTTCGCGGACCTACCCTTTTCCATCTATGCCGCATCTGATTTCTGGCTCGACAGTCCCGCCCTGGTTGCGTGCAAATTGGGAATCGCTATGCTGCTGGCGTCGGGCGCATACTTGTGGACCGAGTACCTGACCACCGGCTGGAGCTGGATGCGCCAGTTGGGCACAACTTCCCTCTTCGTCTACTGGGCGCACATTGCGCTCGATTACGGCCGCCTGTTTGAGCGCTGGCACCTCCGTTTGAACGCATGGGCATGCGGCGTGGCTTCCGTAGCGATGATCGTCGCTATGGTGGGTGGCAGCGTGCTGTTCCGCCGAATTGTGTGGCGTGAGGTCCCCGCCCGCATGATCCGCTGGTGGAAAGGTTCCCAGGCCGCGCCCGCTCCGGTATACGTGATGGATTCACACGAGGCCGCGGCCCGCACGCGAAAACGCGCGTAGATGCTTATCTAGCGGGCCAGGGTGTACATCGAATATCGTCGCCGTCTTCCGGATTCACGGGCTGTTCCACCGGACACCCCCCGGTCTCGCCGCAGCCTGAACGTATTTAGAGGATTGACGCTTTTCGGCCCCTGAGCTTACTCTTCCGAGCGCCGTATTCGAATTCCGCCGTTCGATTCCCAAGCGGCTAAAGCGGCGCCGTCCGGCAGTGCCGCAAGACTTGGGAACGCGGCCTGCTCAGCCACCACTTCAACTTTGCGGCCTGTCGAATACAAGAGCTGCCCTCCTTTGATCCAAGCGGCATGAACGCGGCCAGCGCCGGCCGCCACTGCGACGTCCTTGCCTTCCCCAATCTTGATCTCGGCGCGCCCCGGTTCGGCGAGAAAGACTTCGCCATCGCGCCGCCACGCGGTGACAGTGCGGTTTCCATCGTGCGCGATGCCGCCTCCATCCATCGGGCACGCGTTGATCTTCCAGGTTCCTGTGCCCAGTTTCTCCGGTCTACTGAATGGCCCGCCGGCCTCTGACCGTATCAGGTAAAAGTCGCGGGCGCCTCCCAGGCAATTGCGCCACATCACTTGCAGGCTCGCGTCTTGCGAATATAGTGCCGAAGGATGGCAGCACTGGCAGATGGTGCCTTCGGGCGACTCGTACAGCCTCACATTGGCCGACCAGGATGCTCCGGCGTCTTTGGAATAGGCGCCATATAGCCGGGTGCCTTCCTTGCGAAGGTCCAACCATGCTGCGAATAGGTTGCCCCTGCCATCGGAGGTCAGTGTGTGCAGGCCTTCCCGTGCGGCGGCGGGAACGTCATTGACGCGCACGCCTTTCGACCAGGTCCTGCCCCCGTCGGTAGAGCGCCAAGCGAACAGATCTCCATCCGAGGGCAACCCGTGAGCGTGCGGTGCGGTTGACTCGGTGCGGCCCGCGACGGCCGTCACCACAATGGTCTTTTGCGAAATCACCACGCGCGGACCGCGATGCCGGCTTAACGGCAACACGTCCGCTTCTGCGACCAGAACCGGCTTCGAGAAACCGCGGCCGCCATCCGACGAGGTCGCAACGTAAATTCCCTTGCCGGAGCCAAACGCCAGCGCCACCGTCTGGGCGGAGACGGCGAGTTGCGGCTCGCGGTAGGGCATGTCGGGGGACGGCGACGCCAGTTGAACGATTGCGAATGCAAATGCGAGCATGGGTTCTCCTAAAATGCCAGCCGCAGCGCCAATTGTAAAGTTCTAGGCTCCGCGATCGACGTAGTTTGCCCGAACGTGGACGACGGATTCGTGGGATACGCTCCGCCGCCAAACACTCCGTTGAGGGACACTCCGTTCACGCGGTTCAGCGCGTTAAACATTTCCGCCAGTCCCTCCAGCCGTACTTGTTCCGTGATCCGGAAGGAACGGCTTAAGCGGACATTGACGTTGAAGAAATCGAATCCCTTACCCACGTTGCGTCCGATGAAATCGCCGTTGACCATGGGACGCGCGCCGGTGCCTTGAATCGTGTTCGATCCGGCGGTGATATTGAATGGAAGCGCCGAATAATATTGCAGCATTCCACTGATCCGGTATCCGTGGCTCAGGCGTTGCCAAGGCGTCTTGGCCGCAGCCATGGAAGACTGAAGCGTGCCGTGGAACACTACGCGATGCCGCTGGTCGTTGTCGGAGCGGCCGTAATCCCGCCAGATATTGAAATTATCGATGGGGGAACTGAAGAAGAACTCGCCCGCGTTGTTCAAGGCCTTCGAGTAGGTGTAGGAAATTCGATAGTCGCCAAAACGCGCCGGGCGCTGAATCAAAGAAACATGCAAGCCGTCATAGCGGGAATCGGCGCGCGGCGAATACTGGCTGTTGTTGGCGTAGTTCGGATTGGGTCTGCACGCGTTGTTATTGCCCGCCGCGGCGCAGGAAGGCACGTTCTGATTGATGGCGACGATCAAGCGCCGCCCGCGCAGATGCTGGTATCCCACGCTGAGCGCTATCCGTGTGCTCAGTTGATGTTCGATTTCAAAGCTGCCTTGGGTGGAGTAGGCGTTCTGCATGTTCGGGTCCATGGTGGTGAAGTTCGCAAGAACGCCCTGCGGCAAACCGCTGAGGATGTTTGGAAACACAGGCGCGCCCGTTTGCGTGGGAGCCAGGCTCACGCTTACCTGGCTGGTCGCGGTGATCGCTGTCGCGTTGCCGCCCGATAGCAGCGCGTTCGCCAGGGCGCGCAGAGGCACGCGATCGTAAAAGAGTCCGAAGCTGCCACGCACCACGGTGTGCCGCGCCGCGAAGGGAGACCACGCGAAACCGAAGCGTGGTGCGACGTTGTTGGTATCCGTATGGATGGTTTCCAGGAACTGGAGATCGTAGCGCAAGCCCAGATTCAGCGTGAGACGCCGGTGCACACGCCATTCGTCCTGCACATAAAATCCGGCGTTGGGATTGGTTTGCGGAATCACCGTGTTGCCAAAAGTTTGTGTGAAGCCCAGATTGTTATAGGTTCCGCTTAGAAAATTCGCGAGCGACGAAAAGGAATAACTGCCGCGCACGGACCGCGGAAACGTAATGGTCGTGTCGTTGTACAGAAAACTCGCACCCACGCGCAGAGCATGCGCTCCAGTCTGGTAGGAAAGGTTATTGACGATCTCATAGAGATTGTTCACCCGGCCCGTCGGGGAACTCGACAAGCGTCCAAACGACGCAACGCCAGCGATGCTGACCGCGGGTCCGATGAGGTCATTCGGCTCCGCCCCTAGCCTGCTATGTGTATATTGCCCGCGAGTCTCATTCACCAAACGCGGGGAAATGGTAAGGATGTTACCCGCGGCGATGGTTTGATCGGTATCATCAAGCCCCTGGGCGGCGGTGGTGGCATTCAGCGCCCCCACTCCGCGCGTATTCGCGCTGCGCACCGTATAGGCGCTGTAGCGAAGCGTGAATTGATCCCGCTGGCTGAACTGGTGGTCCAGCTTGCCCAGCACATTGGTCATGTGAACGGGGTTGGGATAGATACCGGTGGCGAGCAAAGGCCCCTGATATCCCACTGACGTGAGCCGTGTATTGATCGCGGCAAGGTTCGCCGGTGTGATGATCACCAATCCGGACTGGTTCAGGTTTCTCCGCTCGGCGTTCACGAAGTAGAACGTGCGATCCCGGCGCACCGCCCCGCCCAGGCCCCCGCCGAATTGCGCCTGCGTCATCGGAAGCTTCGCGCCCAACAGGGCGTTCGCGGCGTTGAGACGCTGGTTGCGGAAGTATCCATACAGATCGCCATGCAGGTCGTTCGTGCCGCTCTTGGTCACGATGTTGATATAGCCGCCCAGCGCGCGTCCGAATTCCGCTTGCGCTCCGGAGGTCACCACCTGGAACTGATTGATGGCGTCCAGTCCATAAAACGCCCCGGTCAAACCCGCGGCATCGTCGTTGGCGGAGAGTCCATCCACCACGAAATTGTTGGAGAGATTGCGCTGGCTGGCGATCGAAATTCCCTGGCCGGGGACCGCGGACGTTTCCGGAAACAACTGCGTGCTCGCGGTGTTGGTGGGCGAAACGCCCGGAATCAACAGCGCCAGGTCCATCAGATTGCGGCCATTCAAAGGCAAGGAGCGAACTTCGCTCTGGGCCACCGTGCCCGCCACCTGGCTGCGCGCCGCTTCGAGCGCGGAAGCCTCGCCGGTCACCGTGACCGTCTCTCGCTCTGGCCCGATGGACAATGCCACGGGCAGCTCATACGCGCTTCCCACCGTGAGCGTCACGGATAGGCGCGCGTCCGCGAATCCAGCCGCCTTCACGATCACCTCGTACGGACCCACCCGCAAATAGGAAAACCGGAACCGTCCTTCACGGTCGGTCTGCGCCGCGGTGACGATATTGGTTTCCGTGTGGCGCGCCAGCACCTGGGCGTCCGATATTACGCCGCCGCCGGGATCCTCCACGCGCCCGCCGAGCGTGGCTGTCATCACCGACTGCTGCGCGAATGCAAGATGGATCGCACAACCTAAGAACAAAAAAAGAAAATAAATGCGTGTATACACGTGACCTCTCCATTCCAAAACGTCCTCATCAAAATAGGGAACAACGAGTGATTTAGGAAGCGAACGGAGGAGGACCACGCGTCCATGTGACGCGCAAGGTCAGGAATTGAACGTTGGAATCGATAGCCGGCAGACAATCAGTCTGCGCAATCAGCGCGATTCGCACGGAGGTGGCGTTTTCCGCAAGGCCAAATTTCAGCGTGGCAGGCGCGGCGTGCGTCCCGGGAAACGCCGGACAGGGAGTATTTTCAAATGACGGTCCGGAGTGCGAACCACCCGGCATCACACACTTGTGCCTGCCCGCACGCCGGCAACAAGCGGGCAATTTCGATTCGAGATCCGACACGAACGCTAGCCCGATCAACGGAAAGTTGATCAACAGCAGCAGCGCAAGCGCGAGAATGCGGCGTGTGCGTTCCATCTCCACTAAATAATACACCACGTCCTCCAGCGCTGGCGGATAGTCTCGTCGCGCTTAGTCGCCACATTACCCTTGTGGGTAGTGTCCTAACAGGTGCGTTGCAAAACAATCATTGATCTTGCAGTAACAGCAAGCGCTTGTTACGCTAGGGCATGGCAAAGCGAGCCGACTTAAAAGCACTTCGTGGCATGATCGACGAAGCGCATACGATCCTGGAAACCACCACCCTACCGCAGGGCCGCTCTGAACGCGCGCGCGAACTGTTAAACACAGCCCTAAAGTTGGCTGACCATCTACTGACCGAAAAACCCGCCGCTATCCTGGGGGCGAAGGGTGGAAAGACCACGGCGAAGCTAATGACGTCCAAAGACCCGGACTACTACAGGCGAATAGCCGGAATGCGAAAAACCAACGCTGGCGGTAGGCCAAAGAAAGCCCCTTGACAGGTTTTCTTTTTCCACTGATAATATCAGTGGATTATGCAAAACCCCAAAACCCTCATCGAACTCCCCTCCGATCTACCTTCTTTCGAGGCTGCCATGAACGGCCTAGGGCGTGTCCCGCTGGTTTTGTACCAATCTCTTGAACAAGCCGCATCGAAGGTGGCTACCTTCAGAGAGGCTGAGTGTCCAGGCGAGCGATTGGATGATGGGCTGGCGGCGACGTTGATTCGATTTCACGTCAAGCGCTTTTTGGATAGCAAGGGAATCAATGCCCAATTGGATGAAGATTGGTCCATGGAGAAGTTGCCGTTCCTGGGCATTTCCTTCCACTACAACGGCTATCACGTCCGCATTCTGAAGGGACCGAGCGGCAATCTTCCTGGTTGCGGGACCTCGGAAAAGAAAATAAGGTTCTATGGTCAAATCCCCTCCATGTATTTAGTGGGCAAGACTCCTCAGCGCACCACTGCAAACTTATTGCTGCTGTGGGACTTTGATTTGAACTATGGCCTTTCTGGACTATGGCTAGCGTTGCCCGCTGTGGGTGCGGCAAGCTCAGATAATGTGTCCGCATTTTGGTGTGAACCAATCCCGCACCCATCCGAAGGGCTGACGGGCATCACGCCGCCGACCGCTCCGCCAGACGATGATCTTGGCGGCATGTTAGTGCCGATCACAGAGGAAGAACGAAAGATCAAATGAACGGTGAACGCCTGCGGCAAGCCCGTGAACTGTGCGGACTAACTCAGCAGGAGTTGGCTGACTCCGTGGAGGTTGTCCAATCGACCATTGCTCAGATCGAGGCTGGACTTTTTGCGCCGTCGCCTGCGCTCCAGAAATCTCTATCGCTCCACACTGGATTTGATTTGTCCTTCCTGAACAATCCTGATCCGCCCATAGAGTTTCCCGTGGGAACATTGCTCTATCGGAGCAAGGCAAAAGTTTCGCCAAAGGATAAGGCGAAAGCGCACCGCCTCGCCCAATTTCTATTTGAAATAACTGTGTCGCTACGGAGCAAATTTAGACCGATTCCGGTTTCTCTCCCGAAGCTCAGCAATGAGGCTCCGACTGAGGCGGCGAAGATGGCGCGAAGTCATTTCGGCCTGTCTCCTGACACGCCGATCAAAAATATCACGAGCATTTTGGAACGCGCCGGAGTGCTGGTGCTTCGCGTTCCGCTCGAAATTGATGGACTGGACGGATTCTCTGCTTGGGTTGGCAAACATCAGGAAATTCCAATGATTTGCCTGATCGGAACCAGCACGGGATATCGCAATCGATACACGATCTCAGAGGAAGCCGGGCACTTGATAATGCACGCGCCGCTAAACATCACCGTTGACGAAGCCGAAGAGGATATCAAACAGTTCGTTGGTGAATTTGTATTGCCGGAAGAGGCCATGCGGCGTGAAATGGCTACGCCCGTTACTCTCGCCACGCTCGCAGGGCTTCGCCCACGATGGGGAGCCTCCATTCAGTTCCTTGCGGCCCGCTCCAGGCAAATAGAGATTACCACCCCCAATCAGTACAAATATCTGATGCAGCAAGTGTCTACCAGGGGATGGCGAACCAGTAAACGCGAACCCGGCGATGAAAGCGTACCCCAAGAAAAGCCACAACTGCTATCGAGGATTATCGAATCCATGTACGGCACACCCCCGGATCTCAAGAAAATGCGGAGGGACATGGGTGTGCCGATGTGGCTGCTGCGCGCCATCGCGAAATCTCACGGAATGGTGGATAATTCCGCGCTCGCTTCAGTCCTGGAATTCAATCACAAACTAGCTTGACAAACAGCAAGCGCTTGCTGTATTATGATTACATGATGCAGCAAGCCACAGTTTCTATGGATTGCACGAATTGCAAAGTCGAATGCCGTTCATTCGGTCGCCATCGCAACGGTCTGCGTCGTTTCCGTTGCGGATCGTGCAAGCGCACCTTTACCGAATCTCATCGCCCGCGCACCGAAACAAATCCCCTTGGAGCAATGCGGATTCCTCAAGAGAAGGCCGTTCTCGCGCTCCAGTTGCTTGTGGAAGGCTCCAGTGTGCGCACCACCGAGAGAATCACCGGGTTGCATCGTGACACGATTCTGAAGCTCCTGGTGCATGTTGGTGAGAAGTGCGACAAACTCATGGGTCGTATCATCGTTAACGTGCCGGTGAAGCAAGTCCAGTGCGACGAAATCTGGGGTTACGTCGGAAAGAAAGAAAAGAACAAGACTGTCGAGGAATCTGAGAACGATGCCCTAGGTGATGCCTATTGTTTTGTCGCCATCGAACGGCATACAAAACTGATTCTTAATTTCGCGCTGGGCCGCCGCACTCAGGCGACCACCAATATCTTCATCGAAGGCTTACGCCACGCAACGGCTGCGCAGCCTTTCCAGTTAACTACAGACGGCTTCAAGCCTTATCTGGCGGCGATTGATGCGACCCTAAGTGACCGCGTGGACTACGCTATGCTCATCAAGCAATATGCCGACAATTCCGAGCCTGAGAAGCGCTACAGTCCCGCCGATTGCATCGGCTGCAAGAAACATGCAGTGATTGGCGACCCCGACCCAGCCATGATCTCCACCTCGCACATCGAACGTCAGAACTTGACGATGCGCACTCAGATCAAGCGCCTTGCACGGCTCACGCTAAGCTTCAGCAAGAAATGGGAGAACCTCTGGTACGCAATCTCACTCCACTTCGCCTATTACAACTTCTGCCGCATTCATCGCAGCTTGCGCGTTACGCCTGCAATGGAATCAAACCTCACTGATCACGTGTGGACGATAGCCGAATTACTTACGTAGTTTCTTCGCCCGAGCCAATGGGTACGGAACATGTTGCATACTGCCGATGGATACACTAGTATTTGGGGACAGTACAATGGCACTCGAAAAGGAACTCGAAACTTACGCGAATAAGCTACCTGAGATGTTAGCCGCTGAGGGAGAAGGCAAGTTTGCCCTGATCAAGGGGGACCAGCTTCTGGATGTCTTCGGCACATACGAGGACGCGATCAAAGAGGGTTACGCGAAGTTTGGCCTTGATCCGTTTCTGGTAAAACAGATTCACACTATCGAGCAGGTTCAATTCATCTCACGTCTTCTCCCGTGCCATACTTCACTAAGCAGGTAGCGCAAAACGGAAACCTGATAGTGAACGCGGCTGTCGGCGTCAGCTTCGGGAGGCGCGCCGCTCTACTCGCTGCCAATCAGCCAGTCCCCAACCTGATCCAGGTGCAGGCGCTTGTGGATACGGGGGCAAACTGTTTATGTTTAGATCCCTCGGTATTGCAACAACTACAACTTACGCCGACTGGCAGCAGTAAAGTAAACACGCCGACAACGGGCCAGCAGCCCGCGAACGCAAATCAGTACGATGTTAGCTTTACCATTCCATCCACCCAGAATTCTGCTCCGCTAATACTCCATGCCGTTGCCGCGCTTGAGGCGCAACTACTCGCAGCCCAAGGCTTTCACGCGATCATCGGTTTGAACATACTGAAAAACTGCCTAATGACATATGACGGCAAAAGCGGTCTGTTTTGCCTGGCGTGGTAACTTCTAAGTTTTTGCAACGCACCTGTTAGGACACTACCCCCTTGTGTGCCGCCACCATTCGAAGTAGGATGGCCGCTAGGAGTCGGCTGTGCGATTTTCGTTTGTGGCACTTCTGGTTGTTTGGTTCGTGGCGGAAGTATCGGGGCAGCCTTTGCCGGTTGCCTCTATCGCGGGTCAACCATTTTCCGCTGACGAAGTGAACATCGAGAATCCTACGCCGAATGTGCGAGGCGTCCTCCGCATGAAAACAATACGTGTCTATCGGGACTCAGCCGGACGGACCAGAGTGGACGCCTCAGTTCCCCCCGACCCGATTGCCGTTGGCACTCAGTTCGTGCGCATCGACGATCCCGTAGCGGGCATTAACTACTCGCTGGATACAAAAAGCAAGAGCGCCCGGAGGCTCATTCTTCCGGGCCCACGGGTGCCACCTTCGCAAACACTTCCCACGATGAGTACCGCCATCGGACAGTTGTCCCCGTCCTCGGGATCTGGCGAGGTTCATACGAGTTCCGAATCCTTAGGAGCCAAATTCATCGGCGGGCTCGCCGCCGACGGTCAACGGATCACACGCGTTTACGCCGGTCTCGGGCCCATGTCCGCATGTGAAGAAAATGTGGCTATCAAGGAGAGTTGGTACTCACCGGAATTGCAAATGACTTTGCTGGAGAGCAGGTCCAATTGTTTCGGAGATGGCACGACGCGCCTAGAGAACATCGACCGAACGGAGCCGGACGAGTTCCTTTTTCAAGTTCCATCGGATTATGTGATCGTCGACGTCGTCCAGGAACGAAGGGCGAGGTCTCGCAATTCACCGCCACCTTCGCCGCCTTACACCCTTCCGCGACTTCCTCCGCCCGAAACGAAGTGACTTCGTGGGGCGGGAAGAGGTCGTAGTCAGGTTTGAGCGGCGGGATCAAACTGCCCGTTCTCCTCGAACACCGTTCGGGCGACTTGCTGTTACAGGTCGTCTGCCGGACGCCGTCCGCGTATCAGAAACGTATCCCAGGAGCCTTGCTTGCTGGAGGCAGACCGCTCGCTGACGGTTCGGTGAACCACCACACCCGCCCTGTATCCTGCTCCCGCTTCCTGCGGCTTGCAATGTTTGACTTCTGCCTCAATGCGCTGCGTGCCCATTCTCATCATCACCGTCGTTCCTGGCGCAATGTAGCGGCGAGTGACTATGCCGAACCCGCGCAGCGAAATGTCGTGCAATTCCGCCACTTCGCTGGCCGCATCGGGTGGCGCCTGGAGCGTCAGTTTGACCCCGCTGGGAGCCGTATATCGCTGATCGCGCCGCGCTTCCGCGGGATCGGGGACCCACGCGGCCGAAGAAGACTCGCTGGCATTGGGCATAAATTCGCTCCTAATACACCCGATGCTAACCGGAATCGCCTTCAACGCCAATCGACTAGATGCCCTATTTGTCCCTAGTACCTTCGACCCAGATTGAACCCCATCCGTACGAAGTACCGAATCGGGAATGCCGAATTATTGATGAATAAAGTCCCACTCGGCCGCGCCCCGCCTTGTCAGACTCGCCACATCTTGGGGAAGCAAAAAGCCTTCCTTTGCCAGCGCCTCGGCCGCAGCCGTGAACTTCGCCAGATAGTCCTCTTTGCTGGAATAGCGTTCTTCGATGGATAGCCGCGGATCGCCCGTTTTTTCGCGCTCTGCCTTGGTGCGGGGAAACGGAATTAGCGATCCGATTTGTGTGGAGAGCTGGGTGGGCGCTCCCACCTCCGGTGCGCGCAAATTCCAACCAGTGTAGGTAGCCAGCGGCACTTGAATTTGCGGCATGCGGATGCCTCCGATGTCATTCCCGTCCACATCCACTTGGGGAACCAGGATGGGATAAGGCTTGCCGATCTCCGGCGGTTCCTGCGTGACGATACCCTTCTGGCGGAAATCGGGCCCGTAATTCGACGGGTACGCAAAGTGCGGCACGACAGGCTTCGCGATGCCTGGAATCGGCGGGAATCTCACGCCGCTGAGAGGTACCAGCTCGTTTTTCGCGATGCGCGGATAGCGCGATGCCGGCGGCTGTTTGCCATCCTTCACCCACGCATCCATCGATAACAGCATCGGCCGCAATATCCATTGATACGGATTCGGGTTTGGCAGGTTCTGGGTGCTGCGTTTCACCGGCGGGAACTGGGCCGGACTATGCTGGCCTCCCGCGAACATGTATACGCGGGTATCCGGCGCGATCTGCGCGTCGCTCTTGCCGTCGAGGTTGATGTGCGAAAGAGACGCCGCGCGTCCGTAATACTCGTATTCCGAGTTCATGTAGAAAATCTTGGGTATGAACTCCTTGGTTAACGTGTGCGTCAGCAATCCGTCTTTCATGCCGGTCTGTGGATCGGTTTGCTCCAGGTCGGTGAACGGGAAAAGATCCACGGGAGTGAGAGTGTTCTGGAACGGATTGCTATCGCGCGAAGGCTGCGAGAAACGCATATTGAAACCGCCGCGCCCGCCGGCTCCAACGATCGCGATCAGACCTTCGAAAACTTTGCGATTCTTCTCATCGCGGTTGAAACCTTCATACATCATCGTGCGCAGAAACCGTGCACTCTGCGAAATGCCGAAGCCGATCGCACGCGGATAGCGCGCATCCAAGCCAGCGCCGCCATCCGCATTTCCGCCGTAACGAAGCCATGCCACCATGTCGCGCACGGCGGCGAAGCCCGTTCCGGAAACAGGCGAGTTTTCCGTTTGATACACCATTTCATACAAACGTCCCGGATCGAAGCCTCCCTTCAGCACAATAGTCGTCCCGTGTTCAATGTGCCAATCGCCGCGCGGAAGAGCGAAGCGCGGACCTTCCACCTGATCCCGGACCGTGAGTTTCAAATTCGGATCGTCCGGATTCATCACCGGATACGGCCTATGATTGCGATCCGAGACGCCATAGCTCATCGCGCGCGCATCCAGCATGTGCTCGGCCCGTACGACGCCCTTCACCCCCGCCGCCACGGGCGGGTACAGGCGAACCAGGCCCGGCGTGTCGGGCATATCGAACTGCCAGCCCACCCAGAGCAGCGCGTAACCCTGCTCCAGCAGGAACGCGTCCCCGAATTCTTCCGGCTTCCGCGGGTCCAGTGATCCGGCACGATGAAACGCTTGCAGCATGCCTTTGCCGCCGCGGTTAGAGACCTCATAGAGCAGCGTACCGTTGCCTTTCGCGGAGTCCTTCGGCCGCAGCATGTAAACGTCAGCGGAGAATTCCACGCGGCCGTCCTTATTCTTGGGCGCCAGGCCGATGTCGACAATGGCCTGATTCACGGCTAGCTTGGGATCCAGCGCGAAATACGCGCGCCCGATCACTCGCTCGTAGGCTCCGGCCGTGCCGAATGCCTTTCCGTCGAGCACGTCGCCGCGCTCCTTGATTTCCAGGCGCACCAGTTCGGCTTGGCTCAGGGCCACACCGCAGATCAATACACTCAATAGTCGTGTCAGCATGATTCGGACCTCATTCCACTCGATAACCCGGCGCGGTTGACGCCACTGACTATCATAGATCCAACCGCCCGGCGGCTGAAGCGACAATAAAAACGTGAACCTCGCGCTTCCAGCCGCCCTCCTGGATATCATCCGGGATTTGCGCCAAGCCGGTTACCACGCTGCAGTGGTGGGCGGGGCAGTGCGCGACACGCTGCTCGGCGTGCAAGCGAAGGATTTCGACATTGAAGTCTACGGCATCGCCTACGAACCACTGGCCGCGTTTCTCGACGGACGCGGCCGCGTGGATCTGGTGGGGCAGAGCTTCGGAGTGGTGAAGCTTACCGCGCATGGCGGTGAAACGTGGGATTTCAGCGTGCCGCGCCGCGATAGTAAGACCGGCCGCCATCACCGCGATTTCCTGGCAACGTTCGATGCCCACATTACACCCGAGGAAGCCGCCTCACGCCGCGATTTCACCATCAATGCGCTGGCTTACGATCCGCTCACCGATGAAGTGCTCGATTTCTTCGGCGGCCAGGAAGACCTTCGCAACCATATTCTGCGTGCGACGAGTCCGGCCTTCCCGGAAGATCCTCTGCGTGTTTTGCGCGGGATGCAGTTCGCCTGCCGCTTCGACCTCACGGTGGACCCCGCTACGGCTGAGATGTCACGCGGAATCGCTCAAGAGTATTCGACGCTCGCCAAAGAACGTATCGCCGAAGAATTCATGAAGTGGGCCATCAAGAGTTCACGTCCGGGCCGTATTGCGGAGTACCTGAGAGCCACCGGTTGGATCGTCCATTTTCCTGAAATCGAAAATCTTTTCGGCGTTCAGCAGGACCCCGACTGGCATCCCGAAGGCGACGTCGGCGTACATACGATGCACGTGCTGAACGCTGCGGCGCACATTGCCGAGCGTGACGGCATCACGGGAGACGACCGCGCGGTGCTGCTGTTCGCCTCTCTGGCCCACGATTTCGCCAAGCCCTCCACCACCGAACTGCGCGAGCGTGACGGACGGGCTCGCTGGACTTCCTGGGGCCACGAACCTGCCGGAGGCCCCATGGCGCGTGCGTTTCTGGACCGCATCGGCATCAAGAGCGCGGTGGTGGATCAGGTGGTGCCGCTAGTGGAGAACCATCTTGCGCATCACAGCATAGGCAAGGAAATCTCAGCTCGCGCCATTCGCCGCCTGGCGCTTCGCCTGGCGCCGGCCAGCATCGAGCAATTGGTGCGCGTGATTGAAGCTGACGCCTCCGGACGCCCGCCCAAAGAACCTGGCATTCCGCCCGCCGCCGCGAACATGCTGAAGGCCGCGCGCGCGGAGACGGTCGAACATCGCCCGCAGCGGCCGCTGATCCTGGGACGGCACGTGCTCCCTTACTTTGACGACAAAGCAGGCAAACATATCGGCGAGGTCACACGCGCGGCCTATGAGGCGCAGAATGACGGTGCGTTTTCCACTGAGGCCGAAGCGCTGCGCTGGCTGCACGAATACTTCGCGCAAGCTCGAGCGCAAATCGAGTAACGTGGTTGGGCTAGAGAGAGCAGGGCTCTGATAGCCCGGCTCTCTCCTCGCGCTTACTCCCTAAAAAAAGTGGTTGCGGCGCTCGCCGTCATATCGCCCGGCGTCGAGACAGCACCGCTTGAAACCTATGGCCAGAGCCGCATGGGCACGGGTCATTGCGGCCAAGCTTCTCACTTAATTCAATATCGCCGTGAACGACGCGGTCTCCGCGTTTGACCTGGGTTTCGGAAGGGAATCCTTTGCGGCGCTTACTGCTGCGCGTAAAAGGACTGGTTGGTGTGGATGTTGTTTGGCATGATGCACCTCCAGTGCTTAGATTGTAAAGATAGCACGAACCAAGTTCCCCGCTCACCTTTCAAACGGATAGAATGAACGCAGATGCGTCTGCTCATCGCTCTGGTACTGGCAGCATTTACGTCTGCGCCGTTTTCGTTCGCTCAGAAGCGTCCGTTTGACGCAGCGGCGCTGTTAAGGCTGCAGCGGATCAGCGAACCCGCGCTCTCTCCCGACGGAAAACTGGTGGCGTTCACTGTCCAGAGCATCGATCTCGAAAAGAATACCCGGCCAAAGCAGATTTACGTAGTGCCGCTCGAAGGCGGTTCACCGCGCTTGCTGACGCGGGAGGGCACGAATAATGAACGTCCGCGCTGGTCGCCCGATTCCAAACTGATTTACTTCACTTCCAATCGGGGCGGATCTTCGCAGATCTGGGCGCTCACCGCCGAAGGCACTAATCCGCGCCAGATCACCAGGCTTTCCACCGAAGCGAGCGGAGCGGTAATTTCACCCGATGGCACAAAGCTCGTGTTTCAATCGAGCGTGTACCCGGAGTGTGGGAGCGACGATGCATGCAATCGTAAGAATCTGGATGCGGACGAAAAGAATCCCGTAAAAGCGCGCGTCTATACTTCGCTGCTGTACAGGCACTGGAATGAATATCAGAGCAAACGCCGCAGCCATTTGCTAGTTATGGATTCCGATGGCACGAATGTAAAAGATCTGACGCCGGGTGCGGGCGATACTCCTCCGTTTTCGTTAGGCGGGCCGGAAGCGTACGCGATTTCGCCGGATTCGACGGAGCTCGCATTCGTGCGCAATGTGGACGCCCAACCCGCCACCAGCACGAATTCGGACATCTACACGGTGCCCCTGGCGGGCGGCGAGCCCAAGAAAATCACGCTCAGCCCAGGCGGCGACGATGGTCCCTTGTACTCGCCCGATGGCAAATACCTGGCGTTCCGTTCGCAGGCCCGCGCGGGTTATGAGGCCGACCGCTTTCGCCTGATGGTCCTGGAACGCGCCTCGGGAAAGACTACCGGTCTCACAGAAACCCTGGACCGCTGGGTGGAAGGCTACACATGGTCCCCCGATTCTACGCGACTCTTCTTCGCCTTGGAGGACCGCGGCCGGGTTACGCTGCAGATGATTCCTGCTACAGGCGGCGGCGCGCGCAGCATCATCAACGGCGCGGCAAGCCTCGGCGACGTGCAGTTCACCTCCGATGGACGCACGATGATCTACACGGAACACAGCGGGTCCCGCCCGGTGGAGATTTATCGAGCAACGTCCGGCGGTGGAGCGGGCGTAGCCCTGACGCATCTCAATGACGTGGTGCTGAACAACTCGGCGCTGACGCCGCTCGAAGAACTGTGGGCCGATAGCCCTGATAAGGCGCGCGTGCATTCTTTTATCGTGAAGCCCCCAAATTTTTCGGCTACGCGCAAGTATCCCGTGCTGCTCCTGATCCATGGCGGCCCGCAAGGCGCGTGGGGTGAATCGTGGACTTATCGTTGGAACGCCCAGGTGTTCGCGGCCGCAGGCTACTTGGTGGTAATGCCGAACCAGCGTGGTTCCACCGGGTACGGGCAGAAGTTCATCGACGAGGTCAGCAGCGATTGGGGCGGCCGCGCCTACGACGACATCATGGCCGTGGCGGACACAGTGGCGGCACTGCCGTACGCCGATCCCAATCGCATGGCGGCGGCAGGCGGCTCATACGGCGGATACATGGTGAACTGGCTATTGGGTCACACCAATCGTTTCAAGGCGTTGGTCTCGCACGCGGGCGTGTTCGATCTGGCCGCCGAAGCGCGCGAGACAGAAGAGCTATGGTTCCCCCTTTGGGAATTCAAGGGGATGCCACACGAAAATCCGGACCTGTACAAGAAATGGTCGCCCAGCGAATTCGTCAAGGATTTCAAGACGCCCACGCTGGTGATTCACGGCGATCTGGATTACCGCGTCCCCGTAGGCCAAGGCGTCCAGCTCTTCACCGCGCTGCAGATGCAGAAGGTGCCGTCCAAACTCCTGATGTTCCCCGATGAGGGCCATTGGGTGCTGAAGCCCCGCAACAGTGAGCTGTGGTACAAAACAGTGCTCGATTGGCTGGGGGAGTGGACCAAGTAGTTTTGGCTGCTATCACTGTCCGCCGCGCGATGTTTTCTTGTCTGTTTCCAGACTGGTAACCGTCGGAGTAGGCTTACAATCCATCATCCCGTGCTTTGATCGGCATGGGGTTGCATGTTCAAGTCGCTCGATATTCTCGTCGGTGTCGCTACCGTGATGCTCGTGCTGAGTCTGGTGGTCACCGTTCTCACCCAACTCCTCGTACAACTGCTGAAGCTCCGGTCATGCTACTTGCGCGCCGGGATCCTCGATCTTTTCGGAACGCTGCAATGGCGATTCAGCGGCGAGAGTGGCAGACGGCTGGCCGAGGAAATGGCTGGAACCCGCGAAGTACTCGCGCGGGAGGAGCTGGTGGAAACGCTGCTCGCCTGCGCGGACGGCGAACTGCGCGCCAACCTCTCGGCGCTAGCGCCCGCGTGCGATTTCGGCGAAGCACTGGCAACTGCCCGGCGGATGGCGTTGGGCATGGCGGTGGAACGCCCGGATATGGCGTCGGCCGCGGTTCGTGGACACGCTTTGTTAGATGGCCCTGCGGGCGCAGTTACAAGCCAGGTGTTCTCGGTATTCGACGCAGTCATGGATCGCGCGGCCGCCCGTTTCACCGCGGTTAGCCGCTGGATGGTGCTCGCCTTCGCCACCCTGGTAGCCGTGGGGTTCCCTGTGGACACATTCGATCTATTTCAACGTTTTGGACGGAGCGATGCCGCACGCGCGCAGGCGGTCCAGTTGGCGGAATCGCTCGCCGCGCAAAACGTTCCACCAACCGCACTGAGCGCGCAGCGCCTGGCTCTTGAAAGACTGGAAGCCGCCGACGTCATCATAGCCCCGAAGACTTTCGAGGAATGGCAAGCGCGCATCGCACAGGTGAACTGGGCTGGCGTCGCCGTCAGCGCGTTATTGCTGTCGCTCGGTGCGCCGTTCTGGTTTCATACCCTGCAGGATCTGATGCGTCTGCGGTCCGCCGCGGCGGGCCAGGAACGGAGGGACCGCGAGATGCGCGACGATGCGCAGGCGTTTCCCGCTAGCCCGCCAGCACCCTCTCGGCAAGAACGCCTAGATCGTCAATCATGAAATCGGGCGGCGCCTTTTCGAATGTCTCAGGCTGGAAACCCCAACTCACGCCGCATGCCTGTACACCGGCATTGCGGGCGGTGAGCACGTCGATGCCGCTGTCTCCCACCATGATGGTGTGCTCGCGCGAGGCGTTGGATTCTTCCATCAGCTTATGAATGCCGATGGGATCGGGCTTTTTGTGCTCAAGACTGTTGCCGCCATAGATGCGAAAAAAATGGCCGCTCAATTGAAGTCCCGCGATTAGGTGCACGCTGAATTTGACCGGCTTGTTGGTCAGAATCGCCATGGGGACGTCGGCCGCATGCAAACGGTCGAGGGCCTCCCGCACGCCGGGATAAAGCACCGTCGCATCCAGCATGTGATCGCGATAGTACTGCAAGAAAAATTGGAGTGCGCCAGCGAGTTCTTCATCCGTGCAGTGCGGCAGCGCGCGGCGGATCAGCATCGGCGCGCCATCGCCCACATACGCGGAAACGATATCGTCGGGCAAAGCGGGCAAGCCCTTCCATGCTCGCGTGGCATTGACGGAATCCGTCAGGTCGCGCTTCGAATCGATCAGCGTGCCATCCAGGTCGAAGATCAGCAAGGGGCCTGTCACCGCTTGTCCTTGGGCGCTGGCTTAACGGCTGGCTTCGATTTGGTTTTCGCGGGCGGCGGAGGCGGCGGTTCCGGAGCCGGCTCAGGTTTGCTCGAACGCCCCGTCAGTTCCTCGCGCGTCTTGCGAAGCTGCTCGTTCCACGTCTGCCGTATGTCCCGCATGGTTTCGCGGAACGCGTTCTTAATCCCGGCGGGCGCGAGCGCCGCGAGCATGTCGGTGGTTCCCATCGCGTAGGGAAGCACGACGGAATCCACCATCCAATTGGGCGCGGGCTTAGGTGTGAAAGCCAGGACCACGGCGATGAACGCAGTCGCGATCAGCGCCCCGCGCGCCAATCCAAAAACCGCGCCCATCAGTTTATCCAGCCATGAGAGTCCAGTCCACTTGAAGAACGTAGCGAGCAATCTGCCCGCCAGCGCCGCCAGGCACAGGAAAAACGAGAAGACCAGGAAGAATCCAATCAGATTGGAAGCCGCGCTGGATTTGACGAACCGGTGCACCCACTCCGCCGGGATGCCGTAAAACCAAAACCCAAAGATCACGCCGGCCACCGCACCCAGGAATCCGATGCCTACGCGCGCGAAACCCGCCACGAAACCCGTCGCTACGGACACCCCGATGATCACCAGCACCAGTAAATCGAAAAGGCTCACAGCGTCTTGCCCGTTAGCGCGGTATAGGCCTGCTTATATTTTTCACTGGTGCGAAGCGCGACGTCCTCGGGCAGACCGGGTGCAGGCGGCTGTTTGTTCCAGTGGATGGATTCCAGATAGTCGCGCACGTACTGCTTGTCATAAGACGGCTGCGCGCCGCCGGACTTGTACGTTTCCAGCGGCCAGAAGCGCGAGGAATCCGGCGTGAGCACTTCATCGGCCAGTACGATTTCCCCATCGACGACGCCGAACTCGAACTTGGTGTCGGCGATAATGATGCCGCGCGGTCGCGCATATGCCGCGGCCTTTGTGTAGATCGTGAGTGTGAGATCCCGCAGCTTCGCGGCCGTCTCATTTCCGATCAGCGAAACCACGCGATCGAACGAAATGTTTTCGTCGTGTCCAGACTGCGCCTTGGTCGCCGGAGTGAAGAGAGGTTCCGGCAGGGCCCCGCTTTCCTGCAAACCGGAAGGGAGTGCGATGCCGCACACAGCTCCGGTCTGCTGATACTCCTTCCATCCGGAGCCCGATAAATAACCGCGCGCGACGCATTCCACGTCGAACATTTTCGCGCGGCGCACCCACATGGAGCGCCCTTCAAATTCCGCGGGAAGGCCGGTGGTATCGGTGCCCACAAAATGATTCGGCACGGTGTCTCGCAGAAAATCGAGCCAGAACAATGTCATCTGCGTGAGCACACGGCCTTTGTCCGGAATTCCGGTCGCCAGAATATAATCGAACGCGGAAATGCGGTCCGTGGCAGCGATCAGCAGCCGGTCGGAATGCGCGGGATCTGTATAGATATCGCGTACCTTGCCGCGCGCCAGCAGCTTGAGCGCGGTGGAGTTGGTTTCAAGAACCGGGGCAGAAGTGCTCATGGGAAACACCTTCAGTATAACGGGCGCATTCAGGGGACAGGCTGCTTAATTGCGCCGTCTATACTGAATGGTTTAGCTGATGCTGCTTTCTATCCTGATCCCTGTTTACAATGAGCGCACCGTGGTGGAGCGGAGTTTGGCCCTGGTGCTAGCGGCGCCGCTGCCCGAGAACATGGAGCGCGAACTGGTCATTGTGGATGATTGTTCCACCGATGGCACCTCCGCGATTCTGGATCGGCTTGCCGCAGGCGATCGCCGCATCCGGTTGATCCACAAACCGGTGAATCAGGGCAAGGGCGCGGCCGTGCGCACCGCAATTGAAAACGCAACAGGTGATTTTTGTTTAGTGCAGGACGCCGATTTGGAGTATGACCCATCGGAATATGTGAAGCTGTTGCGGCCACTACTCGACGGCAATGCCGACGCGGTGTTCGGCTCGCGGTATCTTGTGGGCGATCAGACGCGCTTGCTGCCGTTCTGGCACTCCGTGATGAATAAAGGGCTGACGCTGCTCTCCAACATGTTCAGCAATCTGAACGTCAGCGACATGGAAACGTGCTACAAAGTTTTCCGCACCGATCTGCTAAAGAGCATCCCCATCCGCTCGGACCGCTTCGGCTTCGAACCGGAAATCACCATGAAGTGCGCTAAACGCAAACTGCGGGTGTATGAGGTGCCCATCAGCTATCACGGGCGCACGTATGAAGAAGGCAAGAAAATCGGCTGGAAAGATGGAGTCAAAGCGCTGGGCGTGATTTTTTACTTTTGGCTGGTGGACGATCTATACGTGCCTTCGTACGGGCGCGGATTGCTCAATAGTCTTACTGGCACTCCGCAATATCTGAGCTGGGTGACCCGCATCCTGCGGCCACACTTAGGCGACACGGTTCTCGAAATCGGCGCGGGTTTGGGAAATCTGACTGGGCGTTTAATGAGTCGCAAGCTGCGTTACGTCGCGGGGGAAGGCGATCCGTTGTATTTGCACGCGCTTCGCAATCGTTTCCTGCGTACGCCGAGCGTCACGATATGCGAACTGGATCCGGCGAAGGATTCCGATTTCGATCCGTGGACCGGGCAGTTCGATAGCGCGCTCTGCGTAAACGTTTTAGAAACCGTGGCGAACCCCAACGTAACGTTGCGGGCCATAGCACGATGCGTGAAGGCCGGAGGAACGCTGGTGGTGCTGGCGCCGCACGGCAAGAACCTGTATGGATCGCTCGATTTGGCGATGGGACATCACCGCCGCTTTTCCTCCGAGGATATTTCCCGCGCGCTTCAGCAGGCGGGCTTCACCGTGCAGGAACAACGCCAGTTCAACAAAGTAGGTACGGTTTCGTGGTGGCTATTCGGGCACGTTTTGGGAAGGAAGACGATCAGCCGGATCGCCTTGAAGTTGTTCGACAAATCCGTATGGTTTTGGAGGCGAGTGGATCGCTTGCTGCCGTGGAGCGGCCTGTCCGTGGTGGTCGTGGCGAAACGCGCCGCATAGGCCGTACACTGGGGCTAGGACACAAGGCTAATGAAGAAAATTGTTGTGACGGGGGGAGCCGGCTTCATAGGCTCGGCACTGGTCCGGGCCCTGGTAAATGCGGGGGAACAAAGCCCTTCGGCAATCGATGTGATTGATAATCTATCGTCCGGCCGCGAGAGCAATCTGCAAGAAGTCCGCGATCGCGTCAATTTGCATCGCTTGGATATCCGGGATGGCGGCGCAATCGCATCCGCGATTCGCGGGGCCGACGTGGTCTACCACCTGGCAGCGATCCCTTCCGTGCCACGTTCCATCGATGAACCACTGCTCTCTCACGAAGTGAACATCGACGGCACATTTCAAGTCTTCCGCGCCGCAGCGCAGGGTGGCGTGCGGCGAGTGGTCTATGCGGCTTCGTCATCCGCCTATGGCGACAGCGAAGTGCTTCCGAAAGTGGAAACCATGGTTCCGAACCCCAAGTCGCCCTACGCCGCCCAGAAACTGATGGGCGAACACTACGCTTCGGTATTCCATTCGTGCTTTGGCTTGGAAACGGTTTCTCTGCGATTCTTCAACGTGTTCGGGCCGCGCCAGGATCCGTCTAGCCCTTATTCCGGCGTGCTTAGTCTTTTTATGAAGCACCTGCTGGCGGGCACGGCGCCAACGATTTTCGGCGACGGCGAGCAATCGCGCGACTTCACTTATGTGGAGGACGTTGCCGGACTGTGCGTCAAAGCTGCGCACGCGCATGGCGTAGCGGGCAAAATGTACAACGCCGGCAATGGCGGTTGCTACACGCTGAATTTCATTTGGGATTTGATGCAGAAAATGGAGGGCGTGAAAATCACCCCGCTGTTCGGCCCGCCGCGCGAGGGAGATGTGCGGCATTCGATGGCCGACACCCGCTCCGCTGCGGCCGAATTGCAGCATGCGCCGCGTGTTTCGTTTGAAGAAGGGTTACGTAAGACTCTAGCCTGGTATCGCACCGCGCTGGCCGTCGCATAAAGATGTTTTATGAACCAGGGCGGAGGAAACAAGCCCGGAGTTCGTGGAGTACGTCACCGAATGTTGGGCCCCCGTGGCAACCAACCCGAGGTGAAACCCACGACGCCCGGCGACAAAATTCGGGTGCTGTTCGTGTGCATCGGAAACTCCTGCCGCAGCCAGATGGCGGAAGCCTTCGCGCGCGCGTATGGTAGCGACCTTTTGGACGTGCGGAGCGCTGGAATTGCCCCGGCTAATACTATCGCTCCGCTGACCAAACAAACACTGGCTGCCTGGAACTTGAACATCGACGATCATTTCCCAAAGGATTTGAACGTTGTGCGGCGGGAGCACTTCGACGTGGTGGTGAACATGAGTGGCATGCCTTTAGGACTGCCCGGCGTGCGGATGGTGGATTGGACCATTCCGGATCCGATTGGAGAAAAAGCCACGGTCTACCAGGCCGTGGCTAACCTGATTGAGAAACTGGTTATGCGCCTAATCCTGGAGCTGCGGACCACCAAATGATTTAGGCACTGCTCCCTGCCAGCCTCTCAGCGCATGGTCGGATACTTAATCCCGAGCTGTTCCAAGTACGTATCGTACTTCGACGCGTCGTAGTAAAGCGGCTTCATTTTGTCGCGGTACTGTTCCATGATTTTTTGATTCAGCCAGATCGCGGGCTGGTCTTCGGGGCGCAGGAAGCTCTTGTACTGCGTATTCTTGGTTTGCACGTTCCGGAAATAATCCCACGATTTTTGGACCAGCTCGGGGTGCAACAGTAAATCGAGCATAGTCATTGCCTGCACCTTCGCGCCCGCCACTACTCCTTTGTGCGCGATGGGCGTGGCCATGGAAATGGCGTTGGCCCAGTTATGACCGGGGCCGCCGGGGATATTCGAGGGGTAGCGCAACGTGACCGTGGGCACCACCCATGAAATGTCGCCGATGTCATCGGAGCCGCCACCCGTTGGACCCGCGCCGAGATCCAGTTCCGCATCGTCGGTCGAAGCGGGCATGCGCAGATCGCGGATGCGGGTAGACAATCCACGCTCGGGAACCTTCATTTCGCGTTGGAAAGCTTTGGCGAACGCCTGATCTTCGGACGACCACTCCGGCAGACCTACAGCCTTGATATTGGCGTGCATGGTTTCCGCAACGGGAACGTTGAAGTGCTGGGGATACGCCGCGCCCAGCAAGCGCGATGTCACGGTGGTGCCGGTCATCAGCGCAGCCGCTTTGGCCATGTCGTCGCCGATTTTCCATAGGTCCATGATGTGTTCGTAGTCCGCTTCACGGTAGTAATACCAGACGGAAGCGTTGCGCGGGACTACATTCGGCTGATCGCCGCCATTGGTCACCACGTAATGCACTCGGCTGCCCACGCGGATGTGCTCACGCCGGTAATTCCAGCCAACATTCATTAGCTCAACCGCGTCCAAAGCACTGCGTCCGCGCCACGGAGCGCCGGCCGAGTGGGCGGTTTCGCCTTGGAATATGTACTCGATGGACACCAAGCCCGTGGAATTTTGGGCGGGCCCCGCCGACACGCCAAAATCGTTGCCGACGTGCGCAAACAACACCACGTCCACGTCCTTAAACACTCCCGCGCGCACGTAGAAAGCCTTTGTGCCAAGCTGCTCTTCGGCGATTCCGGGCCACAGCTTAATAGTGCCCTGCAGATGTTCGCGCTCCATCACTTTCTTGACGGATAGGGCGGCCAAAATATTCAGAGGCATGCCGGAGTTGTGACCTTCGCCATGGCCGGGCGCTCCTTCGATCATCGGCGCCCGATAGGCCACGCCGGGTTTTTGCGACGCCTGTGGGATGTCATCGATATCGGAGCCGAGCGCGATCACCGGCTTACCGGAACCCCATGTGGCGACGAACGCGGTCGGGATGCCCGCGATTCCGCGCTCAACTTTAAAGCCCTCTTTTTCCAGCATGGCCGTCAGATATTTCGAAGTTTCGAACTCCTGAAACCCAAGCTCGGCGAAGCTGAACACTGTGTCATTCATCACTTGCGCCTGCTTCTTCATGCCGTCGATCTGTCCGGCGAGATCGGCTTTCATGCCCGCCACGCGCGCCGGAGAAACCGTGGTCTGGGCGGCGGCCAGGGCCACCGACAGGAGAAAAATTGCGGCATTCGTTCGCATCAGTATCTATCCTTTCTGGACACGCCGCAGCGTGTAGAGGTCTGGTTTTACGGTACCATCCCGCAAACGCTTCCAATCGTCCTGCACATGGATCAAGCGCCCGTTGATATGGTTGGACTGGCCGGAGGCCAAGAACAAAGCCAGCTCGATTTGCTTTTCGGCAGGTATGCCACCGGTCAGGCGAACCTGCTCGGCCTCCTCCACTTCACGCCAGCCCGCGCGCTCTCCGGCGGCAAGCACTTGATCAGTCATGTGCGTATAGCTCGCGCCGGGCGCCAGGCAGTTGATTTGCACGTTATGATCGCGCAATTCCTCGGCGATACTTTCGACGAAGGTAACCACGGCCGTTTTGGCCGCGGCATAGACCGCAAAGTTCGGCCTAGCCTGCGACGCCACGCCGCTGGTCAGGACGATAATCTTGCCGCTGCGCTGTTGGATCATGCTGGGCAGCACGCAGCGGCACGCATTCATCACGCCCACCAGGTTGGTGTTCAGAACTTCATTCCAGGATTTGGGGCTGGCGTCGACGAACGGGCCGATCACGCCCTGCATGGCAGCCGCGCATACCAGGACCTGCACCGCACCGCCGAAATGAACGCGCATTCGTTCTGCGGACGCGGATACTTGCTCATAGTCCGTGACATCGGCCCGGATGCGCAACGCATTGCCTCCGGCATGCTCGATTTCCAGATGGCAGAGGTCGAGTTCGGCTTTACTGCGCGCCAGAAGTCCGACGCGCGCGCCTTTCGCGGCGAAACCGATCGCCAGGCGCTTGCCGATGCCCCGGCCTGCGCCGGTCACCAGCACGGGGACGAACTTGAAAGAATGCACCACCCATCACGGTAGTATAAAACGAGGAAGGTATGGGTGACGCGGGTTCAGTAAGCCGCGCGCTACTTTTCCGCTGGAGCCATTTCGACTTGCTTCAGGCGAACCGCGACGCGGGGCGACTTTTCTTGAAGCTGCAGCCGTACCGCTTGGATTTCCTGCGTGAAATGCTCCAACTCGTTGCGCAACGCATGGGTGCCGGCGGGATTTAGTTGCAATATCAGAGACGCGAAAGAGCGAGTTCGTTGTTCGATCTCGGCTACTTCACGCTCAACGGCGGCTCCACCCTGGATTTCGCTGGCCAGGCGCTGCTGATGCGCTGAAGCTAAGTTCGCGAAGCCGTTCCGTTCCGTTCGTGGGATACCGGAGTTTTCGTGGATCGATTCCGTGCTGGAGTCGAAGGCAAGCCGCGCCTTAAGGCGAAGAATACTCTGACCGAATGGTTCGTCGATGCCAGGACCGGCTGCGACGACCGTCTCGCACTCCGTCAAATGATCTTTTGCTGTCATAAGAAACAAGCTCATCCCTATACTCGGTCAGCTTAGGAATTGTAACAATCCGGTGTAAGCCTTAGTACCAACAGGACTTATGTACCCGCGAGGGGTTACGTACCGAGTTCTGCGGTTTGGATTTCAAACGACGTGACCACCTCCGCAGTGGGGCGAACGGTGGCCACCGCACTACAGTACTTGTCCGTCGACAACTCGATGGCACGCTGTACCGCCGCCGCCGATACGCTATGTCCGCGCACGATGTGCTTCATTTCGAAGCGCACGAAAGCGCGTGGATGATCCTCGCGGCGATGCGTGCGAACTTCCACACGATAGTCGGTGACCTGCTCGCGTTTCTTAAGGAGAATCGCAATGACGTCGGCCGCGGTGCACGCGCCGACGCCCGCCACAAACATCTCCAGTGGACCTGCAGCGGCACGGCGGCCATTCTTCACGTCTAATGTCACGGCGTGCCCGCTGGGAGGCGTGGCCGTAAAGAATTCGTCGCCGGCATAGTGAATGATCGTTACGCGGTCTTCGCTCATTCCTCCAGCAATAACACACGTTACACTGAAAGCTTCATGGCGGATTTCCTGACGCTGTCCCATATTCAAAATGCACGGCAGCGCATTTCCGCCGGCATTCGCCGCACGCCTCTGACCGCTAGCGCGGCGTTAAGCACGCGTCTCAAAACCAACGTTTACGTCAAGCTGGAAATGTTTCAGAAAACCGGCTCCTTCAAAGTTCGCGGCGCGTTCAATAAGGCTCTGGGCCTCACCCCGGAAGAGCGCGGGCAAGGCTTGGTAGCCGTGAGCGGAGGCAACCACGCCCAGGCCGTGGCGTACGCCGCGCGCACGCTGGGGTTGAAAGCCGTGATCCTGATGCCGGAATCCACACCAAAGAATTATGTGGACGCAACCCGCGGCTATGGAGCCGAAGTGAAGTTCGCCTCCGATGTCCGGCAGGCGTTTGACGACGTGGCCGCTTACGAGCGTCTGGGTTGGGCCTATATTCATCCTTTCGACGACGCCGCGGTGATGGCCGGGCAAGGGACCATCGGGCTGGAAATTCTCGAGGACGTCCCCCAAGTCACCGACATTATCGTGAGTATTGGTGGTGGAGGGCTGATCGGCGGCATCGCGACAGCGGTGAAATCGTTGAAGCCGTCCGTGCGAATTTGGGGCGTGGAGACGGAAGGCGCCGATTGCATGGCGAAGTCCCTGGCGGCCGGCGAACCTGTCACGCTCAGCGCCATCACTTCCATCGCTCGCACGCTAGGGGCCCCCGCGCCATCCGAGCGCAGCTTCGCGCTGGTCAAGACGCTGGTGGAGCGGGTTATTGTAGTCTCCGATCAGGAAGCCATGGAAGCTTTGCGCTATCTGCTGGAACGCTTGAAAGTCTTGACCGAGCCTGCCTCGTCCTGCACGCTGGCGGCGGCGGACCGGCTGAAGAGTGAACTTTCCGCGGAGCGGCATGTAGTGCTGGTTTTGTGCGGAGGAAACCTGCCGCTGGAAGATCTGACGCGCGTGTTTTGATGCGTTATTCGTTGCCCAAGCCAAGCACCGCAATGCCCACCAGGATCAACCCCAGCGCCACGAACTTAGTGCGCGTCAGCGGCTCGCCGAAAAACAGGCGTGACCAGAACATGGTCCACACGTAGCCAAAGGCCACCAGCGGATAGAGAACGCTCAATTCGCCGTTGCGCACGCCAAACAGGAAAAAGATGGCGGATACCAGGTAGGCGAATACTCCCGCGGCCAGTCTCCAGTTGGTGACAGCGGAGCGGATTAAACCTTCCCGCTGCAGACGCTTCGCGCCGGCCTTCAGGAACACCGCGCCAAAGCTGCCGATGAAGGATCCCGACATCACCCAGGCCATTGATGAAAATGGTGTGGTCATGCAGTATGGCTGCCCCTGCCGAGAATCGCCACCCCCCCCACGATGATCGTGATCCCCAACAGCTTCAGCGGGTTCATGGAATCGTGAAAGACCATGACGGAAAGCACGGTGACCCACACGAACGTGAGCGCAATCACCGGGTAAAGCAAGGATAATTCGCCATGGCGCAGCGCGACCACCAGCATCACCGTGCTGATGCCGTAGAACGCGTAGCCCGTAAATAGCGGCAAATGCGTAAAGATGCGCCCAATCATCTCCGCCACGGTGGGATTCGGCGCGAACGTGTTGGCGCCGGTCTTAATCAAAATCTGCGCCGCCGCCCCAAACAACGTGCAACAAAAGACGAGCCACAGGGATCGGCGTTTCTGAGCTGGAGTGGATACCGTCACATTTAGCGGAGCAACATCACTGGGCTTTCTTAGGATATCGTCCTTAGAATACCGAAACTTCACACAGCTTCAAGTGGCGTCTGGTTTCTCTCCGCCTTTCGAGCCGATGGCGTCAACCATTACCAATCGAGTCTCAACCTTCTGTTCTGTACTGTACTACGGAAGCGTGATGCTGAGATGTCGGTGGCACGTTTCTCGGTGGCGAGCCGTATAATCAAGCGTACTTAGTCGCAACGAATGGAAGTCTTCCTCTGCACAATACGCAACGACAATTCTATGCTCTTGAAGCGAACGTCCTTGTCTTTGTACTTTTTTCTTGCTGCGGCAACCGCGCTGGCCCAAGACGGCTCCGCTCTGTTTCAAGCCAAATGCGCCGCCTGCCATAACGACGGGAACCAGATCGGCGCGCCTCTGCCAGACAATCTACGGCAGATGTCTTGGAAAACTATCCTGACCGCGCTCGAAGCCGGAAAAATGAAAGGGGTTGGCGACGCCATGAGCGCAGCCGAGCGCGAGAGCATCGCGAAAGCCTTCGGCACCGCCGAGTCCGCGGCCATGCCGGCGTCGGCGAATTGCCCGGCCGGCCCGCCCTTGAAAAGCACCCGCTCCATCTCGAATCGAGCCGATTGGAACGGTTGGGCGGACGCCGCGAACACGCGCTTCCAAAACGCCAAAGCCGCCGGCCTCAGCAGAGCGAATACTCCCAAACTCAAATTGAAATGGGCCTTCGGATTTCCCGGAGTGACCACCGCCCTGGGAACTCCAACGGTATTCGACGGCCGGGTGTACGTGGGCGCGGCTGACGGAGCGGTCTATTCGCTCGATGCACGCAACGGCTGTGTTTACTGGGTGTACACTGCAGCCTCTGGCGTGCGCGTGTCTCCTGTGATCGGCTCCACTTTGGGCGCAGGCCGCTCGGTCTACTTCGGCGATCTGCGCGGTTATGTCTACGCGCTCGATCTATCCACCGGCGCGCTTCGGTGGAAGACGCGCGCGGACGATCATCCACTCGCCGTCATCACGGGTTCGCCGAAATTCAACGAAGGCCGTCTATACGTTCCGGTATCGGGCCGGGACGAATCCATTGCGGCGATCAATCCGAAGTATGCCTGCTGCACATTCCGCGGCAGTGTGATCGCCCTCGATGCCGTCACAGGCCACCGGGTCTGGCAAGCGTACGCCGTGAGCGAGACGCCCAAGCAGACCGGCACAAACGCCGTTGGTGCGAAGACCTACGGGCCTTCCGGGGTAGCCATCTGGTCCTCGCCCACACTGGACCTCCAGAAGCGTATCGTGTACGCGGGAACCGGAGTCAATTATTCAAAGCCTGCCACGGAAATGAGCGACGCCATTATCGCCATCGACATGGATACTGGCCACATCCTCTGGACGCGCCAGTTCACCAACACCGATTTATACAACTTCGCCTGCGTTGCCCAAGACAAGACCAATTGCCCGCGCGATCCCTTCATCGACGCCGATCTAGGCAACTCGGGCATCCTGCGTTCTCTCGGAGGCGGGAAGCGCGTCTTAGTGACAAACGATAAAGGCGGTATGGCGTACGGGCTGGACCCGGATCAGGACGGCAAGATTCTGTGGAAGCAAAAACTCGCCGCCGGGGGCGTGATTGGCGGCTTCATGTGGGGTGGTGCGAGCGACGATCAAGGCGTGGCGTACATGGGCATCTCGGACTACCTCCCCGGGAAACCTGAAGTGGGCGGAGGTCTGGTGGCTTTGCAACTCGCCACCGGAGAAAAGCTGTGGATGACGCCCCCGCCCAAGCCGATGTGCATCGGCACACCGGGCTGCAGCGCAGCGCAACCTGCGCCGGTCAGCGTGATTCCAGGCGTGGCGTTCCTAGGTTCCTGGGATGGGCGCCTGCGCGCGTATGACACCAAGACAGGGGCGATCATCTGGGACGTGAATACCGTGCAGGATTTTGCGACAGTGAACGGCGTGAAAGCACGCGGCGGCTCCATCAACAGCATGGGTCCGGCCATCGCTGGCGGCACGCTGTACATCACGTCGGGCTACTACGGCGCGGCGCTGCCAGGGAACGTGCTGCTCGCCTTCTCCGTGAACGGCAAGTAGATCCCTTTTCGGTGCCGCTTCGTAACGATATTGGTAACGCAGGGCGGATTCGTATCGCCGCGGAAGGTCGAGTCGATCTGCCGCACTATGGCGAGCATCTTGCGCGCAATTTTCTTTTTCGGATTTTCATCGTTCGCGAAATCCCGCTGCGCATGGCAAGTTCCGTATCGCGAAAGTGACGCCGGCCGTTGACGCCAATATGTTGAGATTCTTCACCACAGGTTGTGGGCCGAACCGTGCAAGAGAAGAGAGGAGCAAGCACTTGCGGTTCGGTCCGTGCCCGCGCCGGCAGCCTTGCTACAATAGCGCAGGCCAGGCTTATTTCATGGCTAAGACACTCACTCAAACGGCGGTCTCGCTCCGCGCAACGCCCGATGACGTAGACGTCCAACTCCGCCTGAAGCTATATCGAATGCTTGTTGAAATTCGCGAGGCGGAACAGCGCGCTTACGATCTCTTCCTGCAGAATCTGGTGAAAGGCACCAGTCACCTGTCACTCGGCCAGGAAGCCGTGGCGGCCGGCTACGGCGCTGCCATGGAGCCGGGCGACTTGAGCTTCTGTACATACAGAGGCCATGCGCACACCCTGGCGCGCGGCGTTCCCATCGAGAAAGTGCTGGGCGAATTAATGGGTCGCGACATCGGCCTGCTGCGCGGCAAGGGCGGATCGATGCATCTGACTTCAGTCGAGCACGGAGTCATGGGATCTTACGCGATCATCGGCGCGCATCTCCCCATCGCGTGCGGCTCGGCATGGCGTGCACAGTACAAGGGCGCGAAAGACGTTTCCGTGTGCTTCTTTGGCGATGGAACAACCAATATTGGCGCGTTTCACGAAGCCTTGAATCTTGCAGTGGTTTGGAAATTGCCCGTCGTATTCGTCTGCGAAAACAATCTGTACATGGAGTACACGCCCATCGGCGAAGTAACCTCGGTGGAGCACCCGGCTGCGGACCGAGCCAGCGCATACGGCCTGGAATCCATCGTCGTGGATGGCCAGGACGCCGACGCTGTCTATCGATCCGCCAAGGAAGCCCTGGATAAGGCCCGCGCCGGCGGCGGGCCATCGCTCGTCGAATACATGACGTACCGCTACAGCGGCCACTCCCGCGCCGATCCAGCCAAATACAGGCCCGCCGGTGAATTGGATGACTGGCGCGAGAACCGCGATGCCATTAAAATCTACCGCCAGCGCATGCTCGACAATGGCATAGCGGAAACGCAGATCGCGGAAATCGAGCAGGACGCCCGCCGCAAAGTGGATGAAGCCACCGAGAAGTGCAAAGCCTCCCCGGCGCCTCCTCTGGAAATTCTATGCACGGACGTCTACGCGGATGGAGGCTGGGCGTGGCGGAACTGACCTATCGTGACGCCGTGGCGCGCGGCATCGCGCAGGAGATGTCGCGCGACGCTGACGTGGTGTTCCTGGGCGAAGACGTCGCCAAAGCGGGCGGCGTTTTCAAAGCAACCGTCGGATTACTGGAACAATTCGGCCCCCTGCGCGTGCGCGACACCCCGATATCGGAGCAAGCCATCCTGGGTGCGGCGATGGGCGCCGCGATGACGGGCCTAAAGCCGATCGCCGAAATCATGTTTTCCGATTTCATCGCCGTATGCTTCGACTATCTGGCGAATGAATTTTCGAAAAGCCGCTACATGACCAATGGACAGGTGAAGTGCCCGCTGGTGGTGCGCACCGGCAACGGCGGCGGCTCGCGCTTCGGAGCCCAGCATAGCCAGAGCGTCGAAAACTGGTGCATGATGATCCCCGGATTGAAAGTGGTAGCGCCCTCCACCCCACGCGATGTGATCGGCCTCCTGGCCGCCGCAGTGCGCGATCCCGATCCCGTGATTTTCTTCGAGCACAAATCTCTGTATGCCACCAAGGGCGAAGTGGAGGACGGCGAGATCGTCGATGCCTTGGGAACCGCAAAAATCGTGCGGGCCGGCAGCGACGCCACGATTCTCGCGCTTGCCTTAATGGTGCCGCGCGCGCTGGCCGCCGCTGAGAAGCTGAAGGCCGAGCATGGTATCGATTGCGAAGTGATCGATGTGCGTTCGCTGGTTCCTCTGGACACGCAAACCATCCTGCGCTCCGTGGCAAGCACACACCGTTTGTTCACCGTAGAGGAAAATCCGCGCTTGTGCGGCTGGGGAGCGGAACTGGTTTCCATCGTCGCCGACGAAGCCTTCTACCATCTGGACGGACCACCGGTGCGCATCACCACACCGCACATCCCTTTGCCCGCGGCCGATTTTCTGGAAGACATGGCGATGCCCACCGTGGACCGCATTTGCGGCACGGTTCGCCGATCGCTTCAGGCATAGGAGATCACCTTGGACGTCCTCATGCCTCAACTCGGCGAAACCGTGACCGAAGGCAAAGTCATCAAGTGGTTCAAATCCGCGGGCGACGCCATCAACTCCGGTGACAACCTGTTTGAAATCGAGACCGACAAAGTGTCGATGGAAGTGCCTTCCATCGAAGCGGGTGTGCTCACCGAGATTCGCGTGAAAGAAGGAGAAATCGCGCCCGTCGGCGGCGTGGTGGCCGTGATAGGACCGCCCAACGGCGCGGCGGCACCACCCGTTGCGTCCTCCGTGCCCATGCCTGTGCCCCTTGCGGCGAAACCGACGCCAGCCGCGCCGAAAGTCACTGCCGCAGCGGCATCCGCGCCGAGAACACCCCTGAAACTCGGCCCCTTCGAAGAAGTGCGCAGTCCCAAACGCAATTTTGGCCCCGCGAAATTGCCCAACGGCGTCACCGTTACACCGCTCGCGCGCAGACTGGCGGGCGAGGGCGGCGTCGCGCTCAGCAGGTTAAAAGGCTCCGGCCCCCATGGCCGCATCATTGGCGGCGATGTAGAGGCTGCGCTTTCTTCGGGCGCTCCGCGCACAATGGCTCCGCTGCCGGCCGCATTCGCCGATCCCGTGAAGTCACTCTATCGGGGTGTGCCGTTTGAAGAAATTGCACTAGACGGCATGCGCCAGATCGTCGCGGCCCGTTTGCTCGAAGCGAAACAGACCATCCCGCATTTTTACGTGAGCGCGGATGCCGATCTCGAACGCCTGCTCACGCTCCGCGACGATACCAACGCCGCCGCTCCGAAAGACACGGCTGGCAATCCGGCTTTCAAGCTTTCGATCAATGACCTGGTCATCAAAGCGTTCGCCATGGCCCTGCACCGTGTACCGTCCGCCAACGCAGTATGGGCCAGTGATCGTATTCTGCAGTTCCGCCGCGTTGACATTGGCATCGCAGTCGCGGTGGACGGCGGACTGCTCACTCCGGTGATCCGTCAAGCGGAAACAAAAACCGTGTTCGAAATTTCATTCGAGATGAAAGATTTGGCGGCGCGGGCGCGTTCTCGCAGGTTGAAGCCCGAAGAATATCAGGGCGGCGTGGCGTCCGTCTCAAATCTAGGTATGTACGGTGTGTCTTCGTTCTCGGCCATTCTCAACCCGCCGCAATCCACTATCCTCGCGGTGGGCGCGGGCCAGCGGCGTCCCGCTGAAATCCCGGGCGGCGGCATCCGCTTCACCACGCAAATGACCATGACGCTTTCGTGCGATCATCGCGTAGTGGATGGCGCCTTGGGCGCGGAATTACTCACGGCGTTGAAGTCCATAATCGAGAATCCCGTTTCGATGTTGATTTAGGAATGGCCACCGCTTCCGGCGCTTCTCAAACCAGTTGGTTCGGTTGGCTGTTCGAACTCAACCAGAAGGAGCGCCGGACCTTCTGGGCATGCGCGGGGGGCTGGGCGCTGGACGCGATGGACGTGCAGCTCTACAGCTTCGCGATCCCCGCCCTGATCGCCACCTGGGGCATCACCACCACGCAAGCCGGGTTGCTAGGC
This sequence comes from uncultured Acidobacteriota bacterium, assembly GCA_902826605.1. Classification (GTDB taxonomy): domain Bacteria; phylum Acidobacteriota; class Terriglobia; order Bryobacterales; family Bryobacteraceae; genus Palsa-187. Next base: position 116,040 of record CADEFM010000013.1, on the reverse strand, counting down.
ACTGCGGCCTTGTTGATTTCAGCCGTCGGGGGTTGGCTCGCCGGATTCGTCGCGGACCGCGTGGGCCGCGTGCGCACGCTGCAAATTTCCATCCTGTGGTTCGCAAGTTTCACTTTTCTTTCGGGTCTTGCCCAAAACTATGAGCAACTCTTCGCGGCGCGCGCGCTCATGGGACTGGGATTCGGCGGGGAATGGGCCGCGGGCGCGGTGCTGCTGGGCGAAGTAATGCGGCCGACGCATCGCGGAAAGGCGTTGGGCCTGATGCAGGCCGGATGGTCCATCGGGTGGGGCGCGGCGGCGCTTCTGTATGCGCTTTTCTTTTCCGTTCTTCCACCGGAGACCGCGTGGCGAGCATTATTCGTGGTTGGCATCCTTCCCGCATTTCTAGTGTTCTTCGTTCGGCGCTTCGTAGACGATCCCGACGTTTACCTGCGCTCGAAAAAAGAATTGGCGGAACAATGCGATAGGCCATCGTTCCTCGAAATCTTCCGCCCGCCGCTGCTGCGCATCACGTTTCTTGGAGGATTAATGGGCACCGGGGCTCAGGGCGGTTACTACGCTGTGACTACATTCCTGCCCACATTCCTGCGGCAGGAACGCAAACTTTCCGTGCTCGATTCCGCCGGTTACCTGGCTGTGCTGATCAGCGGATCTTTTTTTGGCTATCTCACCGCCGGAATCTGCGCGGATAGAATCGGCCGCCGCCCTACCTTTCTGATCTTCGCGATCGGGGCGGGCCTGATCGCGGTTACCTACACGACCATCCCCTTCGACGACACCGCAATGCTGTTTTTGGGCTTCCCTCTAGGGTTTTTCGCATCCGGGGTGTTCAGCGCGATGGGTCCCTTCTTCACCGAACACTTTCCTACGCGCGTGCGCGGTGTAGGCCAGGGGTTTGCCTATAACATAGGACGCGCTACGGGTGCATTGTTCCCCGCTCTTGTCGGCATGCTTGCCGTGAAGCTCTCGCTAGGGTTGGCCATCGGCATATTCGCTGGCTCCGCCTACACCGTCATGGCCATCGCGGCGTTCTTGTTGCCGGAGACCAAGGGTAAGGCGCTCGAGCCGTAGAGTATTGATGGATGCGTCCGCCGGGCGAATGCCACGCCCCATCGGTGCAAATGCTCCCTACTCGAACTCCCGTCCCGCATATAACTCATTCACCAGCGCGCGGTGATTCTCGATCGCGCGGCTCTTGCGCAGCTTCATGGTCGGCGTCAGTTCTCCGTCCTCAATGGTAAATTCGCGATCCAAAATCTTGAATTTGCGGACTTGCTCGAACGTGGGCAGCTGACGGTTCACTTCCTTCACCGCCTTCGCCACAGCGCCAGCGGCTTCGGCCGGGTCGCCGTTCACTGTAATCAGTGCAGTCACGTACGGCAGCTTATCGCCGATGAGCAGAACCTGGCTGATCAGCGGCTCGCGCTTGAACAACCCTTCAATCCGTGCCGGGTAGATCTTCTTGCCGTTGGAAGAAACAATCAGCTCCTTCTTTCGGCCTGTGATGTAGTAAAAGCCTTGGGCATCGCACTCGGCGATGTCGCCCGTTGCCAGCCATCCGTCGCGCAGAACGGCAGCCGTCGCCGCAGAGTCCTTAAAATATCCCTCGAACAATGTCGGACCGCCCACCATCAGTTCGCCATCTTCCGCGATGCGCGCCTGCACGCCTGGAAGAAGTTTTCCGATACTGCCGGGCTTGGGCGCGTCAATGGGATTCACGGAAACCACGCCACCTTCAGTCAAGCCATAGCCTTCCACGAGAGGCATCCCGACGGCCTCGAAAAATTCCGCGAGATCCTTGCTTAGCGGCGCAGAGCCGGAAATAGGCACGCGCAACCGCCCTCCCAAGCGCTCGCGGATTTTCGAAAACATTAAGCCATCCACAAATTTCAAAACCGCTTCCATCCATGCCGGCACAGCCTTGCCGGCGCGCCGGAGTCCGGCTGCTTTCGATCCTAGTCCCAAACCGAAGTGAAAGAGCTTGCGGATCGGCGCGGGACGCTTCCGTATTTCAGCGATAATGCTCGAGTACATGCGTTCCCACAACCGCGGCGGCGAAAGAAATAGTGTCGGCCGCACGCTCTTTAATTCATGAGGCAGCTTCGAAAGGCCTTCGGAAAACCACACGCAGCATCCCGAATACACGGGTAACAGTTCGCCCACCATCCGCTGCGCCATGTGTGCGGAAGGAAGAAATACCAGCGTCGAATCGGCCGGAGAGAGGGGCACTATTTCCGGCGTCATCTCCAGATTCAGCACCAGCGCGCGGTGGCTCACCAGCCCCATTTTGGGTTCACCCGTCGCCCCGGATGTCATGTACAGGATCGCCGTGGCGGAAGCATCGTAGGCGGCGCTCAAGCGGTCAAACACGGCCGGGTCTTCGGCGAGCCGCCGGCGGCCCGCTTCCATCAGTTGTGCCAGCGTTTGCGCGCCCTCGGCTTCGCCGGCGAGCACGATCCACTGGAAATCGCTGGCCGTGTCACCCAAAGCGTCTCGCAGTCCGCGCAGCGCTTTCGCATGCTCCACCAGCGCTACCCGCGCTCCGCTTGTTTTCATCGCCTGAGCCTGATCGGCGAAAGGCAGACTGGTATACATCGCCGCCGCGATCGCGCCGCAGGCCATCACGCCCAGATCTGCCAGGTAAAACTCCGCACGCGTTTCCGATTGCAGCGCGACGACTGAGCCCTTCGTCACTCCAAGAGTGCTCAGGCCCACGGAAACATGCTTGACCGCGTCTCGATATTCGCGCCAAGTCCAGTTTTGGTACTTGCCGCCACCGACTGGCTGGCATAACGCTGGCTTGTCTTGGAAAGCGGCAGCCGTGTCTTCCAGCATCGCGTAGAGGGTCCGGTTGCTCATCAAGTCGATTGTAACCCTAGCCACCGGAATTCTCGAGTGGAAGCAAACGGAAAAGGGCGCGCCGCACTTACGCACGACGCGCCCCGATTGGTATCCGCGCTTAGCAGCGCCCTGGAGTCACTCTACGCCAGGTTCGGAATCTTGATGATCTTCTTCTGAATCGCGTACTGCACCAGCTGCGCCTTGTTGTGAATATCCAGTTTGCGCATCAGGTTGAATTTGTGCGCTTCCACGGTCTTCACGCTCAGGTTGAGGTCGCCGGCGATCTCCTTCACCGAGCTGCCCTCCGCAAGAATTTTCAGCACTTCGCGCTCACGCGCCGTCAACGTCGCGAAGCGCGGCAAGCGGTTGGCCGATTTGATACGGCTGCGGAAATCGTCCACAAGCTGTGACAGCATCCGCGGGCTTAGATAACTGCCGCCACGGCAGATGTCGCGAACGGCGGCCACCAGTTGGTTGCTGGGGCTGTCTTTCAGGACGTAGCCGCTCGCACCCACTTCCATTCCTTCAACAAGGTAATCCTCATCGTCGTACATGGTGAGGAACAGAACTTTGGTCTCCGGACGGTTCTTCTTGATCTGGCGCGTGGATTCAAATGCGCTCAAACCCGCCATACCGATGTCCATCAGAACGACGTCCGGACGGACTTCGTTGGCTTTGTCGACCGCGTCGCCACCATTAGCGGCCTCCCCGACCACTTCCATGTCGGGCTCAGCGGAAATTAAGGTGCGGATTCCCTGACGGAATAGTGTGTGGTCGTCCGCCAACATGATTCGAATCTTGGCCATATGTTTTTGCCTTACTTTCTCCGTTTTCGTCTCTTACGCGTTCAGCTTAGGTTCTTCCAGTACGCCGTACTACTTAGCTATCGGCAGTTCGATGGAAATCTTTGTACCCTTCTTACTGCCTTCCATACGGCTTTCCACCTGGAACTGGCCGCCCAGCAGGGCCACCCGTTCCCGCATACCCGACATCCCGAAGGATTCGCGCTTCTGGAACGCGGCGTCCACGTCGAATCCGATTCCGTTATCTTCCACAAAAAGCTTGAGTTGTCCCTCTGTGGAGCTGAGGGATACGTTCACCTTGGTCGCACCCGCGTGCTTGCCGATGTTGTTGAAACATTCCTGCACAAGACGGTACGCGATCACTTCGGTCTGCTGAGGGAGCCGCCCCATCTTCGAAATATGGAGCTTCACTTCGCAAGTGGTAGTAAGGCGCTGGAAGCGATTTACCAGTTGTCGTAGGGCCGCGCCCAGGCCCAACTGCTCCAACACCGCTGGACTCAATGCAGCGATCAAGCGCCGCATTTCCAGAATGGTCCGTTCCGTCAAATCGCGTGCCTCGCCCAACTTGCCGCGCCACTCGCGCTCACTCTCCGGCAGTCCGCGCTCGATCATCTCGATCTGCAGACGAATGCACAGCAAACTCTGGCCCGCTTCGTCATGCAGTTCCCGGCTGATGCGGCGGCGCTCCATTTCCTCCACGTGCAGCATGTGCTCGGCCAGGCGCCGGACCTGCTCTTCACGCTGCGCCAGATCTTCCATCAAGCGCGCTTTTTCGGCCGCCATCAGGCAGCGTTCGGCGGCGGCCGCCAACAGTTCCTGCTCGCGCGGCAGCCATTCGTATGGTTTCTCGAACCCGAACTGCATCACTCCGGCCGTACGGCCGTCGGCCGCCAATGGTATGGACCAGCAAGACACGAATTGCTTCTGCCATTGTTCATCGAGAAGCGCGTCCGGGGTGGTGACCCGGCCATTCATGTAGCGCGGCTTCGCGAGTCGCGCCGCCAGCCCGGGGCGATTCGGTACGCTCACTTCGTCCTTCGGCTCCGCGTGGGCGTGAGCGAAAAGCGGCTTGGGGCGCGCTGCCGATCCGCGCCGAAGCGCGGATACTTTTCGCGGAGTCACAAGCACTTCGCCCGTGGGCTGCGTCGCGTTCGCCTTCAGCAGCCACGCGGAGCCATCCTCGCTCAACATATACAGGCGTCCCGCATCCGCGCGGCATACATTGACCAGCGATTCCAGAAAACGCCTCAGCAATTCCTCAAGATTGCGCGACTCCAACTCAATCCGGAATAGTTCGTAGAAGGCCTTCGTTTCCACCTCGCGGACTTGATAGTACGCATTGTTGAGCGTCAGCGTGACGCAGAAATGCAATTGCTCCCGCACCCATTGGAAATTGGCCTGTTCCTCGGCGCTTAGCCCCTGCAGCAGGGGACCAAGCAGGCGATCATATTCCTGCAGAGCTTCGAGAATCGCGCTGGGCGGCAGATTCAGTTTGGCCAGACGCCGGCCGTTGTATTCCACTTGCTCGATAAACTGCATCGGCGCATCGCCACGCGCCAGAATACGCGCTGCTGCCCCCGGTGTGATCGCTGCCAGCGCGGTCCGCTGCTTCGGTTCCAGATTCAGCGCACGCAGCCGCCCAAGGAAGCGCCGCTCGATACTGTCGGCCTGTGGTTCCAGCAGCACCGCCAGCTTTTGCAAGTGCACGCGCAGCTGGTCGCTAAGAACGTCGGCTGCATCGGCAAGTTCCGGAGCAAGCTGGACAGGAGGCACTTACTTTTCATCGGCCACCTAGGGTGAAGTCTTTAGTACCGGATGGGCGGTCGAGCTATAATTAGACTCCATGACAAGCCCAGTGCGGCGGCGTGAAGTGCTTGCGGCACTTGCCATGAGTTTTACCCGCGGCCGCACCGCCGCCCAAAACAAAGTGCCCGAACGACTAGAAGCATGGTTGAGCGCGACGCCCGCCGAAAGAAAGCAGGCGTTGGCGGCGTGTCTCGATCGCATCCAACGGATGGACGGTTCCATTCGGGCGTGGGTGCAAGTTGCGCCGCAACCGCAAATCGCCGACGGCCCACTGGCAGGCATTCCCTTCGCCGCCAAGGATGTGATGGAAACGCGCGATTTGTTGACCGAATACGGCTCTCCTATCTACAAGGGACGTCATGGTACATCCGACGCCGCCTTCATCCAGCAGCTGCGCGGCCTCGGTGCGATTCTTCTGGGCAAGACGCACACCGCTCAGTTCGCGCATCGCACACCCGCCCCTACCCGCAATCCGCGTGATTTGGAACACACGCCGGGCGGAAGCTCGAGCGGTTCCGCGGCGGCGGTGGCGGCCGGTATGACGCCGTTCGCGCTGGGCACACAAACGGCGGGATCGATCTTGCGGCCGGCGTCCTATTGCGGCGTCACCGGCTTCAAGCCGACTTACGGGACCCTGCCGATGGAGGGCGTGCTTCCTTTTTCAAGAAGCCTGGACACGCTCGGATTATTCACCAGCACGCCGTTGGGGATGTTGCGGTTGTGGGAAGCGTTGGGCAAGCCCGTGGGCCGCGCGGAAGCTCTCCCGTTCGGAGCGCCGGAGCCGCCTCTCGAAGCGGAACCCGCCATGACCGCCGCCTTTGCGGAAGCCATCGCTCAAATGCGCCGCCGTGGATTCGACATTCGACCAGTGCCGTTGCAACCGATACTCGGCAAGTTGGTGCAGGAAACCCGCGTGATCATGTACTACGAAGGCGCCCGTTTTCACGCAGAGCGCTACAAGCAGTACGGCGACCGCCTGGAAGCCATCGCTGAACTGGTGCGCGAGGGTCTGCAAATCCCGGAAGCGCGTCATCGCCAGGCGTTGGCGGTGGTGGAGGAGAGCCGGTCAGTCATCGCGAGGCAATTCCAAGACACACCCATCCTCCTCGTACCCGCCGCCACCGGACCCGCTCCTCAAGGCCTTGCATTCACCGGAGACTCACGCATGAATGCACCATGGACCGCGCTGGGAACGCCTGCGATTTCAATTCCCATGCCGGTTCAAGGGGGTCTCCCATTGGGATTGCAACTCACCGGCGCGCCCGGCCAAGACGCCCGCGTTCTTCAAGCGGCCGCGCGAGCCGCCGAGGCACTCGGCGCCGGTTGACCGCGCCCTGGTCTGCGTCGATCCTTTATTTATTGCGGTGCCCAAATCGCGCCCGCCGCCAAGAAACTCAGTGTTCCTGCGGCGATCATTGCGGCGTGCGGCAGCCGCACAGCCTCTTCGCTGCGCACGTCGATTTCAGGATGCTCCTGATAGGGTGCCCGCCCGCGCCGCAGACTCATCAGAATCAAGAACAGATTACGAAACGTAGACCGCATGCGCCCCTTGACTGCTACCAGCGCCAGTCCCGCCAGCGCGCCTGCAATTGAGGTGAGCAGCAAGATTCCGAACCAGTTCATCGCGCCCACTGCGGCGCCCACCGCCGCCATCAACTTCACATCTCCCGCACCCATACCCCGCAAAAGATATAGTGCAAAGTACACCCCAAACGCCAGCGCGAGACCTTTTGCAGATAGCAGCAACCCGTCGCTTTCGTACAAAAACGTATTGAGCGCGATGGCGATGACAATTCCTGGGAGAGTCAGCCAATTGGGGATGCGCCGCTGTCGCAGGTCCACGGCGGCTCCGATGACCACCAACAGTACAAGGAGAATTCGGATAGCAGGCGGAGGAAAGGTCATTAGAAACCTGATCGGCGGAAACGTTACTGGATCCTCTACTCCTCTGCCGCCGTTCTTGTGGATTCCGGAGCCTTCAGCAGCTTATACAGCACCTTGTGATCGGGCAGATGCTCTTCCACATAATCCACGCCGCCGCCGGTGATCACATAGTCGCTTCTTTCGTCCTGGCGGATGAAATCGCGATCCTTGAGATACCACATGGTGAACATTAGATGTTCGCGTGGAAACGACATCATGGTTTCGAATTCCAGAATCGAAAGTCCTGGCTGATCCGTGTTGCTGCGCCGCCGGTTGTACAACAGGCATAGAATTCCCATGCGCCGGTTGGCTTCGCCGTCCACTCCCATCGCGAAGTCTTTCGTGTCAAACAACTCGATCGGCTGCGCGTGATGAATGGTGTACTCCACATCGTATGCCTTACGCCGTTCGGTATCGCACAGGACTTCATAGGCCTGATTCAACAGCACGAACCGGTCTACGTCGCCCGTGCCCGGGTGGTCGGGATGGTAGCGCGTTGCCAGCATCTTATACACACGATGGATCGTTTCCAGTTCCGCGTTGGGACTGATCTGCAACAGTTCGTAGTAGTCGACAAAAGTGGCGTCACTCATGACATCGGAGTCCCAATGGGATCTTATAGTGATGATAGCGTTCCATGCGGTCACCACGCGCGCATCGCGTGTTTCTGCCACTGTTTCAGTTTCTTGCCTTTTGTCCCCGCGCGGGTGGGCTCAAGCGTCCCTTATGTTCTAGTCAAGAGCACCGGGTTCTGCGGCAGGAAGCCGGGCTTACGAGACACGGCGAGTACTCGAGTCACCGCCGTGTTCAGCGTCAACAATCTCTTGCAGGTTGGAGCGGCCGTCGAGAGTCACGTGCGTTACAGTGAACCCTCTCCGTTGCGGGCAAAGAAACGGACCCGTACCGTTCCGGGAAATCGATCAGGGGAGGCCTCTAAATTATGTCGCGATACGAATTACGGTGCGTCCCCGGATAGCGCCCCGCAGGATCTGCTCGCCCAATTCGACGATCCGGTCCAGCGGTTCTTCCGTTGTCATCCGATCGAGCAGGCTCAGAGGTAAATCGTGCGACAACCGTTCCCACACTTCACGGCGTTCTTGCGGCGTCACCACCGCGGAATTGATACCGAGCAGATTGACGCCTCTCAAAATAAAAGGAAACACAGTGGTATTCAGCGCCATGCCACCCGCCACTCCGCATGCCGCCACGCTGCCCCGGATCTTCAGGGCGCGAATCACGCTGGCCAGCGTCTCCGCTCCGACTGTGTCCACCGCTCCCGCCCATCGCTCCGTATCCATGGGTTTATGAGAGGAGGCCGATAGCACGGAGCGCTCCAGAATCTCCGCCGCGCCCAATGAACGCAGATAGTCGCCAAGCTCGGCCCGGCCGGTCGACGCCACCACGCGATAGCCGAGCTTCGCCAGAATCGCGACCGCGATGCTGCCGACTCCGCCCGCCGCGCCCGTGACAACCACATCTCCAGATGCGGCTGTTACACCGTGCCGCTCCAGCGCAATAATGCACTGCATCGCGGTGAACCCCGCCGTGCCGATTGCCATGGCCTGACTCAGCTTGAAATTTTTCGGCAGCGGCGTCAGAAGATTCGAGTTCAACCGAGCTAGTTCCGCGTAGCCGCCCCAGAGGGTTTCGGAAAGTCCTCCGCCCGTGACCACCACCTTGTCGCCGGGCTTCCATCCGGAGGACGAAGACTCCTCCACCACGCCAGCAAGGTCAATGCCTGGAACCATCGGAAACTTGCGGATCACCCCCGGACGCCCCGTCACCGCGAGACCGTCCTTATAGTTCAGGCTCGAATAGTGAACGCGAATGAGCACCTCGCCGGGCGGCAGCGCGGTAAGGTCGATTTGTTGGAACTTCGCTTTCGCTTTTCCGTCTTCTTGGGTGACGAGGAGCGCTTTGAAAGTGGGCATTCCTCTCAAGGATATTGGATTTCCCGCCGATGGAGGCGAGGGTAAGAACGCACAGCGAAGCATGGTGCGAGCTCAGAGCGAAGGAGCGCACAGCGAAGCGTTGTGCGCGGTTCAACAATGACGTGTCCAAATTGTGGTGCATCGATGAAGCTAGAGACGGGTAAGGATTTCCTGGCCTGCACCTATTGCCATTCCATGCACTTCCCGGATGCCAACGCCGACGGCGTCCGTGTGCTCGGCCAACGCTCTGAATGCAATTGTCCGCGCTGCTCCATCGCGCTGACGCACGCGTCGGTGGGTGGCGAACGAGTCCTCCATTGTGAGCGCTGCCGCGGGGTGCTGGTCAACATGGGCGCGTTCGTGGTGGTGCTCGAAGATCTGCGTTCTCGCCACGCAAGCTCGGAATACGTGGGGGAGCAACCCGACTGGAACAATTTGGACCGCATCAGTCAGTGCCCGGAATGCGGCAGGAAGATGAACACCCATGCGTATGCCGGTCCCGGCAACGTGATCATCGATTCGTGTTCGGAATGTTGCCTGAACTGGCTAGACTATGGCGAACTCCAGCGCATCGTCCGCGCCCCGGATCGCAAGTACGTCACGCTAATCGACGAAGACGAGCGGCGTAAGATCGAGCTTGAAAACGCCAGCGGGCCGACGTGGGGCGTTTAAGCAAGGACCTTCATTTTTTACAGCCGACAGATTAACAACTCCCTCTCATAAATCATCTCTTTCGGGAGATGATCGTGCAGATCGAGGAATAGCTCCTCATGGCCGATCACCTCCTGCTTCCACGCTGCCGCGTCGAAATTCTGAAGTTCGTCGAACTTGTCCTTAGGGAAATCGAGGCCCTTCCAATGAATGTCCTCGTAGTGCGGCGTCCATCCGATGGGCGTTTCACGGCCCAGGGCGCGGCCGCGGACGCGGTCGACGATCCACTTCAGCACACGCATATTATCGCTGAAGCCTGGCCATATAAACTTGCCAGCGGCGTCCTTGCGGAACCAGTTCACGTGGAAAATGCGTGGAGTCTCGCTGAGGCCCTTCTGCATCTTGATCCAATGCCGGAAGTAGTCTCCCATGTGATAACCGCAGAACGGCAGCATAGCCATGGGATCGCGGCGCACTTTGCCGATAGTTCCCGCGGCGGCGGCCGTCATTTCCGATCCCATAGTCGCGCCGGTGTATACGCCGGAACTCCAGCTAAAGGCCTGATACACCAACGGCATCGTGGTCGCGCGGCGGCCCCCGAAGATGAATGCACTGATGGGCACGCCCTCCGGCTTTTCCCAATCGGGATCGATGGTCGGGCACTGCGACGCAGGCGCGGTAAATCTTGAATTGGGATGCGCGGCCTTCGCGCCGGTTTCCTTGGCGATGGCTGGCGTCCATCTATTTCCTTGCCAGTCGATACATTCGGCAGGTGGCTCGTCGGTCATCCCCTCCCACCACACACCGCCTTCGGGCGTCAGCGCGACATTCGTGAAAATGGTGTTTTTCGCGAGCGTCGCCATGGCGTTGGGGTTCGTTTTCGCGGACGTTCCTGGCGCGACACCGAAGAAGCCCGCTTCCGGATTGATAGCGTGCAGGCGGCCGTTCGCGTTCGGTTTGATCCAAGCGATATCGTCGCCCACCGTGAAAACCTTCCATCCTTCGAAGCCGGCAGGAGGAATAAGCATCGCGAAATTGGTCTTGCCGCAAGCGCTGGGGAAGGCGGCCGCTACGTAGGTCTTTTCGCCCTGCGGACTCTCCACGCCGACGATCAGCATGTGCTCCGCCATCCAACCCTCATCGCGCGCGATGTTGCTAGCGATACGCAGCGCGAAGCATTTTTTCCCCAGCAACGCGTTGCCGCCGTAGCCCGAGCCGTATGACCAAATCTCGCGTGTTTCCGGAAAATGGACGATGTATTTTTCCTTATTGGACGGCCACGGGACGTCCTTTTGGCCCGCCGACAGCGGCGCGCCAACGCTGTGAACGCATGGGACCACGCGTTTATCGCCCTTGTCGATTTCCTTGAACACCTCGACGCCGATGCGCGCCATGATGCGCATGTTCACCACAGCGTAAGGTGAATCGGTAAGCTGCACGCCGATCTGCGACATCGGTCCGCCAACGGGGCCCATGCTGAATGGCAGCACATACATTGTGCGGCCCTTCATGGAACCGTTGAACAGTTCCTTCAACTTCCTGCGCATTTCCTGCGGATTCACCCAGTTGTTGGTCGGCCCGGCTCCATCTTTGGAAAGCGAGCAGATGAAAGTGCGATCCTCAACGCGGGCCACATCGCTTGCGTCGGAGCGAGAATAAAAACACCCGGGCCAGAGCTTTTGATTCAGCTTGATGAAGGTGCCGCCGTCGACCAACTGCTGGCACAAGGCGTCATATTCTTCCTGCGAGCCGTCGACCCAATGAATGGCAGCGGGCTTGGTCAGGGCGGACATTTTGTCAACCCAATTGAGGAGATGTGGGTTTTGACTCAGTGGCTTGGCAGAGGTTTTTGCGCTTGCTTGCATCCCCCCATTTTCTCACAGCAAGCCGCTCCTAAACCGCAGCCTCACGAACAGTACACACCCACTACGTCCCCAGTGCTGGAAACGTTGTGGGTGTGGTCCCTCGCAGTTCTTTGGCGTTCCTATTCTTTCTTGCCGAAATTCTTGAACAGGTAGTCGATGATGGCTTCCATGTCCGCTGCGGTACCCTCAGCGCCCATGTCTTTCATCGAATACACAAGATTCGCCCATTCGGGACGCGTGTAGCGGACGCGCGACAGGGATTCGATATCATGGCACTGCGTACATACGCGGATCAGCGTGGATTTGCCCTCACCGTCGGGAAAGTTTTCATGTTCCCCGAACGCGGGCCGCACCAATCCCAGCGTGGAGACCAATAACGCCGCCGCGCCGCTCCACACCAAAAACTTCGGTTTCGTTTTCACGTGAACGTCGCTCCTTACTTTTATCATACTCGGCCTGGGGCCTGAGATGCGAGGGGCGTGGTTCGCTCGCCTAGACCGTCATTTGCCCTGGACCACGCCCGATCGATTGGGTCAGCTCTCCCGAAATTGCTCGCTGGTGAACAGGACTAGCGCAATCCAGAGGCTATCGGCGATCAATAAATGGAGTAACTGCAACGCCAGTGGCGCGCGCAACAGCAGGGTGAGGGCTCCGGCTGCCACGGCGGCCACGACTAGCAACATCAAAGCTGCCGCAAGTAGTTCCAAACGGCGCGTGCGCCTGGCCCGGTACTCGGGAAGTGCAAGGGTCACGATCAGGACGCTGGTAAGAATCGCCAAAACCGGATGGATGACGCGCAATTTCACCAGAAATGGCGCGCCCGCGGAAAAATCTTCAGCGAACCCCCGAGCCAGCGAATCGGACGGAAACAAAGTGTCCCCCAAGGCCGTGATTGCGCCCGCCATAGCCACGGCAACCAAGGCGCCTATGGAAACAGCGAATCGCGCTGGACCTGCGGTGCGCGGCACGAAGCTGGCGGGCTGCCGCGGAACGATGGAGGTCCAGGCGGTCATCGCAAGCGACGCCAGCAGCAGGAACGTATTCATCAAATGCGCACACAGCCAATAGGCCCGGCCCGCCGACGCATCCTTCGCGACATAACCCAAGAGCACCAGTCCCGCGCCCAGCAGCGCCTCCGTCAAGATGAAAACTAGCGCGAGAGTAGACCACCAGCGCGGGCTCCAAAGGCGGGGGTACGCGGATTCCGCGCGAAACGTTTTGCGGGTCCACACAAACAATGCAGCGACGGCCGCCAGCGCGATCCCGCTCATGATCCGATGTGTGAGCTCAATCAGTGTGCCAGCTTCAAGCGAAGCGGGAATCACATTTCCATTGCAGAGCGGCCAGTGACCGCCACAACCGGCGCCGGATCCTGTGGCGCGCACCAGAGCTCCCCATAAGATGACGGCGACATTGTAAGCGAGCACGCTCCACGCGAATACCGGAATGCGATTCGCGGCCGGACGCGCTGGAAAGGAATGCGGCGAGGAGGACACGGCCGCGGATTGCACGCCTCGCTGCATGCTTTTAGAATACCGTGCGTTTGCGATTTCAAGCGATCACTCATGCTGGCGCAGCTTCACGCCGCTTGGGCGCTGCGCAGCAGACGTTCCACGGCGGCAGCGGGCAGTGGTTTGGAAAATAGGAATCCTTGGCCGGTTCTGCAGCCAATATCCAGCAGTTCCGTTCGCTGGCTTTCGGTTTCAATGCCCTCGGCCACCACCCCCATATTCAGAGCGCCGGCCAGGCCCATGATCGATTCCACAATCTTGCGGGTTCCGGGGTCGGTGTTCAGGCTTAGGATAAAGCTGCGGTCGATCTTCAACGCATCGAAAGAGAGACTGCGGAGATAGCCAAACGAAGAATAGCCCATACCGAAATCATCCAGCTTCAGGCCGACGCCCAGTGCGCGCAAACGGGCGAAAATGTGCTGCGCCGATTCCACATCCGTGATTAACGTGCTCTCGGTTAATTCCAGTCTGAGCGTAGCGGGATCCAAACCGGTGGCCGCAAGAATGGTTTCGATCCGGCCGACCAGTTGGGGATCCTTTAGTTGCTTGACCGATAGATTTACATTCATCGAAAGAATAGGTGTTTGCGGGAACATTTGTTGCCAGTGTTGCAACTGCCGGCAGGCCTGTTCCAGAATCCATGAGCCGATCGGTATGATCAGGCCGGTCTCTTCGGCGATGGGAATGAAATCCACCGGCTGAATGGAGCCGCGGCCGGAATGACGCCACCGCAGAAGCGCCTCGAAACCGACAATGGAACGCGACTTCAGATCCATGATGGGCTGATAGTAGGCTTCCATTTCGCCGCGTTCCAGGGCGTGGGCCAGATCGGCGGCCATCGTCCGGCGATTGGCGCTGGTATTGAGCGCGGCCAAGTGGATTTCAACGCGGCTCTTGCCGTAGCTTTTCGCGCGCCGCAGCGCCAGACCCGCTTGTTGCAGAAGATCGCGCGCGGTTGTGGAAGGGCGGATGTCGCGCGCAGCCCCGACGCAGGCAGTAAGCCGCGCGGACGCTCCTCCCAGGGCAATGGGACGCGCCACTGCGGCTGTTAGAGCGAGAACCACCTCGTCCAGACGCTCATCGCTATCCACTCCGTCGAGTATCACGCTGAATTCGTCGCCGCCCGTACGAAAAAACGCGCCTTTCGCGGGCGGATACATGTTGGCCAGCGCGAAACCCATTCGATCCGCAATCTCCACCAGGATGTGGTCGCCTGCAGCGCAACCCCAGCGGTCGTTGACCAGTTTGAAATCGTCCACGTCCAGCACCACGATCGCAAGATGTTCGTCGGGCACCGCATTCACCGCCGGAGCCCCGTCTGCCCGGCCCGGACGCACGCGCGAGGGGTGATCAGCGAGCGCATCCAGGCCGGGTGACACGGGCACTTCCTGCCGCCGCGCGCTGGCCTCCCGAAGACACCGCATGAGAAACGCACGGTTTCCCAGGGAAGTGAGTGGATCCTTGAACTCGCATTTCCGGCGCGTGTGCGGAGGTTTCAGGTGCGGCTCAATCTGGGTGGCGATCGCGGATAACGCCACCGGTTTGGTGACATAATCGTTCGCGCCCTCACGGAACGCTTCCCGCATCGATTCGATGATCTTCTCGGTCCCATCCCCGTTTGCCACCATAATGACTGGCAGTTCGGCTTCCGAGTGGGCGCCGCGCAGCAGACGCAGCAGGTCCAGACCGCTGGAACCCGGCATCATTTGATCCAGCAGTACCAGATCGTAGTGCGCGTGGTTGATCTTTTCGAGCGCCTCAACGCCATTGATGGCGACCTCAACGTCGTGGCCGCGCCGCTGCAGCCGCTGCGAAAACTGATCGCGGCTGGACGCGTTGGCGTCCACGACCAGCAATTTGCCGATACCAGCGGCCACGGTATCCTTTCATCACATCACTTCGATGACGTCTCGTCAGCACGTGGTGTTAAGCCAATCTTGTGCGCGGCACCGATTCGGCTCCCCAATTTTCATTTCGGTGAAACCCCTGTTTTCTTGAGGTCTAAATTGTTTAGTCCATTGCGCTCGGCCGGGCTACACTTGAACTGATGTCTACTCTTCCTCAGCTCGCTTCTCCGCCGCCCGAAGTTGCGATGGCTCAGATGCTCATGGGCCAGTGGGTCGCCAACTGCATTTCCGGCCTGGCTCGCCTGGGAATTCCCGACGTCGTGGAATCCGAACCTAAATCGGCGGAAGAAATTGCTCGTGAGATCGGCGCCGATGCGGGCGCGGTTTACCGTTTGATGCGCGCCACAGCCGCCGTCGGCGTCCTCACGGAAAGCGCCGACGGGAAATTCTCGCAGACACCGCTATCGGCGGTGCTGCGCAGCAATGCGCACCCCACGCTGCGCCATTTCGCGACCTTCCTCACCCAGGAGTGGCACATGCGCGGATGGGGCCGCATCGAGGATGGCATCCGCACTGGCAAGACAGTCATGGAGGGCATTTATGGCATGCCCATTTTCGAGTATTTTGCCAAGAACCCCGACATGGGGGCCAACTTTAACGATGCGATGACGTCGGCCTCGTCGATGCAGGCCAACTGCGTGGCGGATGTGTACGACTTCAGCCAGCTGCGCTCCATCGTCGATGTCGCGGGCGGTGTGGGACTGCTGCTGGCGACGATTCTCAACCGTAACGCCCATCTGTCGGGAACGCTGTACGAAGTCACACACGTGCTAGACGCAGCCAGGAACGGCCCGCTGGCGCCGTTGGCCGACCGCTGCCAATTTATCGCGGGTAATATGTTCGAATCGGTCCCGCCGGGCTCGGACGCTTACATCATGAAGTACATCATTCACGATTGGCCCGACGATGTGTGCGTCAAGATTCTCAAATCCTGCCGCGCGGGCGTCAATGAGGGAGGCAAGCTGCTGGTGGTGGACAACGTCGTACCCGTCGGCAATGACTTCGCTCAGGGAAAGATTATTGATATCGAGATGCTCCTGTTTCCCGGCGGCAAGGAACGCACGGAAGCGCAATTTAAGGATCTGCTGGCCGCGTCGGGATGGCGCTTAGCGCGCATCATCCCAACGGAAAGCGGACTTTCGATTGTGGAAGGCGTGCCCGCCTAAATCAGGCGCGCGCCGCTGGGTTCGGGAACGCGTCGGCATTCTCGCTTTCCGGGCCGTGCAAACACTGAAAATCCTTCTCGACCGAGATCGTGAGAGGGCCGCTCGATCCCGAGATTGTCACCACCGCGTTGGCCGCCCACTCTTTCGTTTCGTTAGTGGGTAACGTGACCGCGAGCTGGGAGTTTGCAAAAGACACGCCGAACTTAGGTCCGGTTTCGACGGCATAGTCGAATGTCTGTCCCTCGGGAAATGCCAACCGTTCGGAGAGGCGGCCGGTTTGCGCCAGACGCGCGACTTCGGACTGGCTTAATCGTACGCGGATGGATTGTTCGAAAAACCGGAGTTTCATTCTATTTCGTGTCTTTACTCGTATCGTAGCGATTCCACCGGCGCGATGCGCGTCGCGCCCATCGCCGGATAGAGGGTAGCAATCAAACTCACCGCCATGGCCGCCGCAGCGATCCACAACGCGTCAAATGCGCGGGGCTCAAAATGCACGAAGGAAATCGAATATACTTGCTCGTCCAATTTCAGCCACTGATAATGGTCCGCAAGATAGCACAGCACGTGCCCCACCACTAGTCCAATGACAGTGCCCACCGCGCCGATCAACGCGCCTTCATACACGAAGACATTGCGAATCTGGCGAGCTCTGGCGCCCATAGACATCAGGATGGCGATGTCGCGATGTTTTTCCATTACCATCATCACCAGCGTAATCAGAATATTCAGCGCGGCTACTAATTGGATCAATCCAATTGTGATCACGGTGACGGTACGCTCCATGGTGAGCGCATTCAGAATCTGGCGATTCTGTTCGCCCCAGGTGGTGGTGGCGAGCTTCGGGCCGATCACTTTTCCGGCGGCTTCGGCGACAGCGGGCGCTTCATATATATCATCGAGAGTGAGCTCGATGCTGTTCACCACGTCGGGCAGCTCGAACGCCTTCTGCGCGGCTGGTAGTGACAGGAATGCCCAGGTGGCGTCCAGATCGTAAAACCCAGATTCGAAAATCCCCACTACGCGCAATCGCACATAGCTGGGTCGGGGGCCGAACGGAGTGAGCTGACCGTTGGGCACGGTGAGCTGAACCTGCTTGCCATTGACCGCGCCGATGTTTTGCGCCAGGCGCGATCCTAGAATGATGCCCGTGAGGTCGGAACTTTCACGTAGGGCCTCGATATTGCCCGCCTTAAGGTGGAGCAAAGTTTCGGCGACCGGCTTGCCAGGCCGCACGTCGATTCCTTTGATGGCCACGCCCGCGCCTTGCATGGGGCCGCTGAGATAGCCGCTCTCATAAAGCGCCGGACCGGCGCTTTTCACGTGAGGGAGCTTGGCCATTTGTCCGGCGATCGCCTCCCAGCCTTCAATGCCGCCGCCGGGCTCTTTTTCGAGAATGGAAACGTGCGCGGTGGCTCCCAGCAAGTTCTTCTGCAGCGTCCCGCGCAGTCCGTTGTTCACGGCCAGCGCGATCACCAGCGCCATGACTCCTGCTGCCACGCCGATCACGGAAATCGCAGTGATCACGGAGATGACCACCTGCTTACGTTTGGCGCGCAGATAGCGACGGGCTATGAAGAGTTCGAACATGGCCTTCAGCGCCCATTCTCGGTGAGCGCCGCGGGATGAGTCAACTTGCGACCAGCTCGCAACCGGCGTCCCGTTGTGCATTCCACGGGGTTCCCCGCCTATAATCGTCAACAGAGACCCGAATAGAATGCGGCAGAACGTCCGCATCTGGAGGGTGCATGAGACAGGAGGATGCATGAGACGCTTCCCTTTGGTGCTGGTGGGAATGGGAGTTATTGCCGTCGCGCAGGGTCCCTCCAGTCCTCCCAGTCCCATTTCTCCGGATCTGATCAAATTCATCACGCCCGCCGACAATCCCGGCTCCGCCGCGAAGGCGCGGCTCGGCGACGACCTGTTCGACGATAAGCGGCTCTCCGCCGATAACACGGTGGCATGCAACACTTGTCACGAGCCTCGGGGAGGGTTCACGGCGCGCCTGGAAACCGCCAAGGGAATTCGCGATCAATCCGGCAAGCGCAACTCGCCTACCATCATCAACGCCGCGTTCATGCAATCGCAGTTCTGGGATGGCCGAGCGGCCACTCTGGAAGATCAGGCCAAGCTGCCGATTTTGAACCCCATCGAGATGGGCATGAAGAGCCCGGAAGAAGTGGTGGCCAAGCTGCGCGCGATTCCCGAATACGTGACCAAGTTTAACGACGTCTTCGGACGCCCTCCCAATTACGACGACATGGCGCGCGCCATCGCTGCGTTTGAGCGGACCGTGGTCTCGACGACCGCTCCCATCGACCGCTTTCTGCGCGGAGAAACGAATGCACTCACCGATGCTCAGCGGCGCGGCTGGACCGTCTTCAACGGGAAAGGACGCTGTAATTCCTGCCACGCGTTCAATCCCACCTTTCCATTTTTCACCGACAATAAATTCCACAACATCGGAGTCGCCGCGCACAAGCAGGACTTCACTTCGCTGGCCATTCGCGCGGAGCGGGCCGGCAGCAGCCAGGAGGAGATCGATCGCCTGGCTCTGGAATCCGACCTCTCCGAACTCGGCCGCTTCCTGGTGACTAAAAATCGCTCGGACATCGGAGCGTTTAAAACGCCCGGACTTCGGGAGATCGCCATCACCAGTCCCTACATGCATGACGGCAGCGAAGCCACGCTTTGGGATGTGATGGATCATTACAACAAAGGCGGCGAACCGAATCCGTTCCTCGACGGCGGCATTCAGCGGTTAGGTCTCAATGAAGACGAAATTAACGATCTAGTGGAACTGATGGCGGCGTTCACCTCGGACCGCTTCGCGCAACTCGGCGGCATGGAAATGCAGCGGCAGCGCACCTTCATGCGCGGCCCCCGGCAAACGCGCGATAACGATGCGGCGCTGGGACGCAAAGGGCACTTCGGTGACGCGGTTCCGACGCACGACAAGAAAGATCCCGCAGCCATAGGCGGACGGCCCATCGCGCAATCACAATAGGAGACTCCCATGCCGGCAAAACACAAAAGCGTCGAAACCAAATGGTATGAAGCGCGCGAAGCCGTGATGCGGACGGTGCCGCACTTGGGCCGCCGCGATTTTTTTAACGTGATGGGCGCGTCCGCCGCCGCGATAATGGCGAAGGGACTGCTGCCGCCGCATTCCTTCCAACTGGTGGAGGTGGCCCATGCACAAGCGCCCAAGCCCGAAAAGTTTACGTTCGCATACGTCTCCGACACACATTTGTATTCGCCGAAGCTCAACGATCAGTTCATCCGTGCGGCCATGCGTGCGGTTGAGGACGTGAACCGCCTGGACCCCCAGCCCGACTTCGTCTTATTCGGCGGAGATTTGGCGCAGCTGGGTGCGAAGGAAGAGCTCGACATCGGCCGCCAGATATTGAAGGACCTGAAAGCGCCTCTGCGTATGATGGTGGGCGAACACGACTGGTACCTGGACATGGGCGACCAGTGGCGCGACTACTTCGGCAAGGAAACTTATTCGTTCGACCACAAAGGCGTCCATTTCGTGGTGTTGATGAGCGTGATGGAGAAAGATTTCTGGACCGCGCGCGGCCTGACGCCGGAGCAGCGCATGAAGACGGTGGCGGGCCTGGACAACTCCACGCAGTCGGCGTTTGAAGTGGGAGCGCCGCAGCGGCAGTGGATGTCGGACGATCTGGCGAAGGTGGACAAGAAGACTCCAGTTGTCGTTTTTTCGCATTCGCCTTTGTACAAGTACTATCGGAACTGGAATTTCTGGACGGACGATGCCGATGAAGTGCAGGCCATCCTCAAGAAGTTCGACAACGTGACGGTGATTCACGGGCACACGCATCAGGTGCTAAGTAACCGTATCGGAAACATCAACTTTCACGGCCTGCTTTCGACGGCTTGGCCGTGGCCGTACGCGCCCGAAGGCTTGCCGAAGCTGACGGTGGCAATGGACCGCTCGAATCCGTTTAGCCCGCTGGATGGGTGCGGCGACGGGCGGATCGATATGAATGCGGACGGCCTGGCGGACATGATCTACAACTTATGGGAGCGTAATCCCATGACGGTGCCGGCAAGTTATCTGAAGAGTCTGGGCAAGACGAATCTGCCTTCCGCAACGATGCTGAAGACGTACTAGGAGACACGAATATGAAACGGGACATCCTTGTAGCGTGCACTCTGGCATTGCTGTTCGCCGTGGCGGGCGCAATCGCGCAACAGCGCCTGGAGACCATCGTGACCCTGTGCGACAACGAAACGGAGATCGTCATCGCCGGCCTGAAGCCGGGGCAAGCCCTGGAGCACGGCGCGGCTTTTCAAGTGGCCGACCGCTTTATGGACGAATGGAAGAAGAAAAACCCAGGCTCCAACTGGATCATGGCGATGAATATGAAGCCCGGCCCGCCGATCGCGATGCAAGTGCGCCGCACGGCCGCGGCCGAACCTGTGTCCGCCACTAAGCAGGCCGGCGTTTACTCCGGCTTTACCGCCGCCGACGAATTCATCTGGAAGACCGAACTCGATAAATTCGTGGCCGAGGGCAACCGCATTTTTCACGACGCGCAGGCCGTGGGCGGCACCATCGGAGTGAGCTGCGACATGTGCCATCCAAACGCAGCCAACACGCACCCCGAGACCTACCCTAAGTATCAGGTGCAAATGCAGAAGGTGGCCCTGCTGCGGGACATGATCAACTGGTGCATCCAGCACCCCGCCAAAGGGAAACCGCTGGCCGACGACGATCCGAAGTTGCGCGCGATGGAAGCGTACATCATGGCGCAGCGGGCGGGGAAGGCGATGGAACCGGGGAAGCACTGAGTCCAGTGAGAATACTCGCTCCGAACTGAGTGCGGTGCTGGTCTAGCTAAGGAACGCGATCAGGTGGTCGCCCGCTTAACGCACTTACTTCGCCCCGCGAATCCAATCCGCGATGACCTTGAATTCAGGGTCATTCTTGGTGGGGAACTGGCGTCCGCCGCCATGGAAGATGTCGCCACCCCCTTCGGGTGCGAGCGGGTGCTTCAGTAAGGTACTTTCCTCAGGTTTGCCAGGCGTCACCAGGTAGGATACCGTCTGAAAGTTCTTACGGGTCTGCTCTTCCGTCCACACCTTACTGCCCGGAGTCAGGGCTTGCAGTCCGAACGCGTTGTTGGCTCCCGCATGACACGAAACGCAGCGTGCATGGCCCTCGCGTTTCTTCAGGAAGATCGGTTCCACCTTTGCCTTGTAGACTTCGTAGCTCAGTTCCTGCGCCCCGGCGATGCCCGCCAGCGCCATCACTGCCATCGTCATGCGCGCACAAATCATGGTAGTGGTCTCCTTGTTTCCCGCTTATCCCGATCTATCATATTACTTTGGCCAGACAAGATGTTGGATGCGATCACCCAATCCCTCACGGCGCGAGAGCGGAGAATCCTCATCCGCCTGACCACGCCCGCGAAAATTCAACGGTTCCTGGATGAAGAGATCGGCTATAACAAAGAGCCTGGCGGGGATACCTGCTATTCACCCAGACTGGTCCTGCGCGAAGGCATCGCGCATTGTATGGAGGGCGCATTGTTAGCGGCCATGGCGCTGCGCCGCATAGGGCACCGGCCCTTGCTTGTGGATCTGGAGGCCGTGCGGGATTCCGATCACGTGCTGGCCGTGTACCGCGCAAATGGACGCTGGGGGTCGCTGGCGAAATCGGACTATGCTGGCCTGCGTTCCCGCGAGCCTGTTTATGCCAGCATTCGAGAACTGGCGATGAGTTATTTCGAGCATTACTACAACCCTTCGGGCGAAAAAACCTTGCGCACGTATTCAAGGCCGGTCAGTCTCACGCGTTTCGACCGAACGCTGCGATGGATGCACACGCTAGATCACGTGTGGGCCATTCCGGAGCATCTTTGTGAAATCCCGCACACCAGCATCCTGACCAAGCCCATGGAACGGCGCTTGAGCCGCATGGACGTACGACTCTTTCAAGCGGGGCGGGTAGGCGGGGTGTGCCAGCCTGCGTTGAATCTGAACAAGATTCGCAGGCGATCCCCTAAGTAAGTAGATTTTCATATGCCGCGGGCATATCGCTTCCCGGCTATTCCGTCGAAAAGGGATTTGTGAACGCAACATCCCGTACCCCCAGACGCTACCAGGATTGGTCGTTGAGCTTGCAGGTGTTTTTGTATCTGCAGGTCCTGGATTTTCTCACTACCTGGGTAGGGTTCCGCATGGGACTCTCCGAAGCCAGTCCATTTATTCAGTTTCTTATGCGGATTGGTCCCCTGGAAGGAGTGTTGTTCTCAAAAGCAGTGGCACTCCTGCTAGGGGCGTACTGCGTTTGGCGTGGAAAATATCACGTCATTCATTGGATCAACTATTGGTACGCGGCGCTGGTAGTCTGGAACCTGGCATTGATCGTTGCGAGCTAGCGCGCTGTTCCCAAAGCCTGTCCTTACGGGGTTCCGAATTGAAGCGTGGACCGAATTTTCGACACGCACGTTTTCTCGCCCGCCGCGTGCCGCCGCAGCACTAGCACTACCTGTTGCCCAGGCTCCGCGCAAACGGAGTATATCGGAGCTTCGGTGGCGGTGACCACGTGGCGTCCCTCTTCCAAATCCCGCACGATATTCATGGTATGCGCCACCACGCGATTCTCGCCATTCACGCGAATGCGGAATTGAGCCGTGGCCGGTTCGTAATTGGCATAGTCGTAACAGCGGCCGATGCACGCTCCGGATCCTATATGCACCAGACCATTCAGCGGGCTCCCGGCATCCTTCAGCGCCACAACCACACGTTGTCGCGGCGGAATGGTCTGGAGCAAAGCCGCCACTTGCCTTTGCGTTCCATTGAGAGCCATCTGGTCCAGATACATGGCCACGAAAAAGATTCCCGCCAGCACTAGCGACGCGCTCGTAAACTTCTTCCCGTGACTCCCTCCGCCCACCACGGCGCAAAATAGAATGGCGATCAACAAAGAGATCCGCTGTGGAACATACAGCAGCGCATACATATTGGAAGTAAACTGGATAGCCTTGGGCATCAGCGCGAATGCAGCCGCATTCAGCAGCCACAATTGAACAACGGGATCCTGCCAGACTTGCCCCTGGTCCAGTCGATGCAGGAAGAGACGCCCCCACACCACGAAGAGGCCGCCCGCTACCCATAGGTATTTCGCTCCGTAGATCCAAACTTGTTCGGTTCCTGTCAGTCCGGTCATTCCTTCCAGGCTGAAGATTTGATCAAAAGACCACAGGCTGGGAAAGAGCGTGGTCAGCACCGATTGCACCAGCACCAGAACACTCACCCCAGTCACCAGAAGCATGGGCCGCTGGGCCGGTGGAACCCGCACAGAAATATGAAAGTAGATCAAACATCCAGCGGCCCATGCTATAGGAACGGGATGCGCCAGAAATGCCAGGGCAACCAGGGGCAGCGCTACAGCAACACGCAGGCGCGAAAGCCGCCACAGCAGCCACATAATCCATAGTGAAAGTCCCGTGGAGAGGTAAAAATTCAGGAATCCGAAATGGAAGACCAGCCCGTAGGCCAGCATGGCTAGCGAGGGCGCCATCATCCACGGCTTGGCACGATGGATTCCGCCGATAAATAGAAAGGCTCCCCAAAAGAAGGTTTCCACAGCGAGGGCCACTACCACAGGCTCCGCGCCGGAGCGTCCATACGCACGGATCAAACGCTCCAGCCAAAGGTCCGTGAGGACATTCGTGTAAACGGGCTCCACGGTTAGTCCTGGAGCTCTTCCCGCGCGTATTTCGCCGGCAAGCCATGCATTGTAGGAATGGCTAGCCAGATCTCCCGCCAAAATGTACGGTTGCCAGAAACACGGGACCAATAGAAGCAACGCCACCGCCACAACGATCATACGCTCCACGGATTTGGATAACGGGGGCGCGTGCGAGCCCGGCAGTTCTTCCATGAAGACGACATCGCCTCTCATTGCCTGGCTCCATCGGTCTCAAATTCCATCACGAGTACGCCGCTATGGTCCGTGCGGGAACGCATGCGAAAACCGGAAGAGGCGGCACGGCCCGCCAGCCAGGCTCGGTAAAACTCGGCTCCCAGCAGGCCGGTCAGCACGAATTTGGGCTGGTGTTGCAGTGTTTCGGTGAACAGGCGCTCCATGTAACCCTCGGCTTCCGGCGTCAACATTCCAGGCGCGGGAATCAGCCGACCCGGCGTATGATAGCGCAATGCGGGAGCGAGCAGGGCTTGTGAAATCAGAGGATCGGTCATGTTCGGCAGGTAATTCGATTCCGTGTAACCAGCCACGACAACCACCGGTGTGCCAGGATCGCGGATGAGTTGCGCTACGTCCTCCGCGGCTCCGCGGTAGTCGAATAGTCCCCGCAGAAAACCTTCCTGAAAACCGTAGTACAAGGTGGCGCAAATCGCCACAGTAAGAGCCAGAGCTCGGCCGAATTTGGGAGGGTCCAGACTCCGCAGTAACATCCCCGCCAGCAGTGCGGCTCCCGGCGCGTTGACCACGTAATAACGTCCGGCAAATACTTGAATATCGGTGAATATGCCGAGCGCGATCAGCGTGAGCGGGGGGATAATGGCCCACAGAGCGGCAACCCACAGCAGATCGGGATCGGCATCGGCGATGCGCAGCGGCGCACGTTTGGTCAGCAAATACAAGCACAGGGCGAGCACCATCGCTCCTAACAGCAGCGGTGGCGCGATGCTGGCGGCAGCTTGTTCCAAATTTGGCGGCGACAAATACAATGCCTGCCCACGGCGGCTGTACAATGCGAGCGCTTGCCTTAGAAGAGGGATCAGCATCAGACCGCACGCAGCCCATGCCGTCACTATTGCAGCGGGTTTCACCAGGGTGTCTTTTCGATACATCCGCATGCCTGCGTAAATCGCGTGAACCAGGAACATGGAGCCGTGCAAATAATTTGCGTAGGGCGTCAGAGCGGCCAGAATCGTATACACTGCCGCGTCGCGAAACCTGCCACGATCCAGCCAGCGGATGAGAGCCAGCATCGCACCAGTGGCCAGCAGTATTCCCATGGCGAAAGGACGCAGCACGGATGCCACATGAATTACTTCCCGCATGGTCACGAACGCCAGGCAGGAGAAGGCTGCGGCCAAGGGACCAGCCCACCGCAGCGCTATGCGGTGGATGAGCACAAGGGTGGCCAGCATCATGAGGAGGGAAGGAAGACGCAGCACGAAATCGCTATCGCCCGCCACTTGGCTCGTTCCCATGACTACGAGATTGAATGGCACCGATTGGCCGCCGGACCACAGATCGGCGCGCTGCAGCATGGCAGAAATGCCGTCCTTGATCACCCACCAATTGCCGCTTTCGTCCAAGCCCATGCTGGATCCCATCGGCACTACCCAAACCGCCAGAACGCTTAATATTAGAGGAGGCCACAGATGGCGCGCTTCCGCGTGCGCTGCATCCAGGGAAGACACGCCGGGAACACCTGCCGAGGTATTCACGACTTGCCTCCGGCTTCGGGTAAGCGCATTGATTCGAGTTCGGGCAATAGGGCAAAACGCGCGGCCAAGTCCGCGATTTTCTCGCCAGCCTGGGGAATACGTTCTTCCGCCAGATTGGCTTCTCCCGCCGCCAGCATAAGGTATCCGATCCGCCGCGGGTCCAGACCCATCAGACGGCAGCAGGTGGCATCCACCGCCGCCGGATCGGCACCCGCCACAATCAACCCGGCGGCGCGCGGATTGCCCTGGATAGGGCCATTGCCCTCCATCCCGACGATGCCGTCGACAATCGAGAACGTGCGCGGGAACAGTGTGTTTAGGTCCGCAATGCACTCATGAATGCCGGCCCAGTGCAGGACGTTTTTAGGCCAGCCATAGACCCCGCCGGGAACCAGCCCGAACAGATTCTTCATGCTCAGCGTGGCGCCGGCCCAGTGATGTGTCTTCAGCTTCGGCATGGAAACCAGAAGGTCGCATCCCAGCACCGTATTCGGAAGATAGAGCGATTCCAGTTTAGACCGGGGGCTCTTCAAGGGAGTACGCGTGATTTCGTCGAGGTTCAGGTCGGTGAATAGTTTTTCGAAACCCGCGATCGTGGCATAGTAGCCCGCTGCATCGGCCAGATCGAGGGTCACGCGCCGATGCCCCGGGCCTTCGGCAATTCTTACTTCGGCGGCCCCTGCTGCGCGAAAAGCCTCCAATGCCGCGTGTACCAGTTTCGGATGTGTATTGATGGACGTGCGCGGATCGAATTCCACCAGATTGGGTTTGAGCAATACCCGTTTGCCGCGCACCATCAGACGGTGATCGGCGATCACCCTGCGCAGCAGTTCATAGAGGCTATCCGAATACTCCGCGGCGCGGTGAATGGAAACAGGTCCCCATGTTTTGGGAGATTGTTTGCAACTCTGGAGCGCCGCGAGCGCCACACCTGCGCCACCCGCGCTTTCCATGAACACACGGCGAGACGCTCCGGATATCGCCACCGTGGGATTAGAGATTCGGCTCATGTGAGAAAAACATTGCGTCCCACGCGAGCCGCATTCGCGATGGCGGCCAACGCGAGAGGCAGCGTTCCTCCACGGAGCTGAGCGCCGGCAACGGCTGGTGTGCGGCCGTGCGCCAGCATTCCGAGGCGCAGCCAATCTGCGGCTTCACGGGAGCGCGCCGATGCCAGATGCTGTTCCGCACGCTTCAAAGCGGAGTCTATTTCGGGCGCAGGTGAACCATGCAGAGCCAGCAACGCGAGGCCAGTGGCTTCCGGATAGGAATCGGAGTCATACCCCAAAGCGCGCGTGGAGCCGTGATTCCAGCCTCCGTCGCGGCAGCGTCGCGCCAACAAAAACGACCTGCCCTGGGCCGCTCTTTCCCGGACGGCTGTATCATCGCGTTCGCGTCCGGCTTTTTCCAGAGCCAGGATCGAAAGAGCAGTGGGAGCAACCCATGCGGCCGCGCCCGGATACCACGGCCACCCGTCAAACGTTACGGATTGCTGGGGCGCCACCCCCAGCATCCACATCCTCACACGGGTAACCCATGTGGACTCTCTTCCTGTCTGAGAGAGCAACCAGCGAAGCGCAGCTAGACGGTCCAATCCAGGGGTGGCTTCAGGAGAGAGCAGCAAGGGAAGCGCTGTAAGCCACACGCTTTCGGCAACGGACTCGCAGGGCGCGAATCCGCCATCGGAGCGCTGACAGCGTTTGAGCCAGGCACAACCCTGCTGGGCCGCGGGTGAATTCAGGGCGTTTTCGGCCGCGAGGCCGAGCAGGGCGAAACACGTGGGTTCGGTCCAGGACCCGCCCCGGTGGTAACTCCATCCACCGTCCGGATTCTGAAGACCCAGAAGGTCCTCCGAGTAAGACATGGATTCCGGGTAAGCTATCGGAGAAAACGCTTCCGTTAACGGCGCTTTTTCCGGCGGCTGCGGCGCATCAAGTACAGCACGAGCACGAGGCCAGCGGCAATCCACAAGATTGCTGCCATCAGGTTATTGTCCATATTTAGGATCTCCTCTTGTACTGCATCTAGCGATTGTACGACGAACCGCCTACATGCGGAAGTTTCGCATCATCGGGAACAGATACTTGAATACTTGCAACAGCCCCGGACCCGCCACCACCACAAGCATGGACGGAAGAATGAGGAAAAAAATCGGGAATACCAGTTTGACGCCAATCTTGGCGGCACGCTCTTCCGCTTCCTGCCTCCGCCGCACACGCATGAAATCAGCGTGCGTGCGCAGCGAATCGGCGATGCTGGTGCCGAAACGGTCGGTCTGAATCATCACCGCTACCAGTTTTCGCAATTCCTGTTCATCCGTCCGTTCCGCCAAGTTGCGCAGTGCTTCGGTACGCCGCTTACCGGCGCGAATTTCCAGATTGACGATTTGCAACTCGTCGCACACATCGGGGTGCGCCTGGTGCAGTTCGTGCGAGACATGCTGCAGAGCCTGATCCAAACCAAGACCGGCTTCCACGCAGACCACGGTAAGATCGAGCGCGTCGGGAAGCCCGAATCGAATGCGTTCGCAGCGGGCGGAGATCAAAAAATCCAAGACAAAGCTGGGTCCAAACCACCCGGCGAATCCGGCCGCCACGGGAATCACAATGCCGAGCACCGCATTCGACGTGATCATCCCACGGAAACTGAGCGCCAAGACCACCATAAACACGGTAGCGAGAACACGCAATCCGGCATAAAGGGTGACGGCACTCTCCGCCCGGTATCCGGCAGCGATCAAATCACGGCGCACAGCCGAAGCGTCGTCCGGATTGAGGGGCACGGCTCTGCCAATTTGTTCCACGACGCTGACAATCAGCCCGTGGCCGGGCTCGGTCATGGTCCCCACGCCGCTCGGGAAAGCCATGGTGGCATTCCCGCCCAACTGTTCATAGACGCGGCCAGGGCGGGCGTAGTACCGGTATCCGAAGAACCCTATCAACGCCATTAACATCACAAATGCAGCCAAGGCAATCATCAACGCAATCATAATTTAGCCGCCTCAAACCTTAATATTGGTAATCTTTCGCATGATGTAATAGCCCATGATCTGAGCGATAATCGCTCCCACGATCATCCACTTCCCGTCGGGATCCTCCGCCAAGCTTTGGAGATAACCGGGGGCTACGAACTGCAGCGCGAAAATCATTACGATGGGCAATAGCGTCAGCACCACGCTGGTCATGCGGCCGTGGGCGCTGGCCGCCTTCACCTGGCCGCGCAACCGGAATCGCTCGCGGATCAGGAACGCCAGCCGCGTCAAGACCTCGCCCAAGTTACCGCCGGTTTGCCGTTGGAGCAACACCGAAGAAATAAACAACTGCACGTCTAGAATCGGAACGCGCCGCGCAAAATTTCGCAGAGCTACCTCGAGCGGGGCTCCTAAGTTCTGTTCGGCGAAAAGGGCGCGGAATTCCTGCCCCATGGGATCGGGCGATTCCGTCCCCAGCATTTCGAGGCCAATCGAAAACGCGTGCCCAGCGCGCATGGAGCGGGCCAGGAAGTCCAGCGCCTCCGGCAATTGCTCCTCAAACGCTGCCATACGCTTGTTGCGCTTGAACTGCACATACATGATGGGCAATCCGCCCAGAAGCATTGCGAATCCAATGGCGCTAATGAATTGAAACCCCAGAGGCTGAAGGTATACTCCTGCCAGAGCGCCTGCAAAAGCCCCTCCAGACACGGCGAGGATCAAGTGGCTGGCGGGCCATGCCAGGCCGGCCTGTTGCAACAGATTCTGAACGCCGCCCACCAAGCCAGTCCGCTCAAGCAGATTTTCAAAACCTTGTTTCTGTTCGTGCTCCAGAAGGACGGAGGTGACACCCATATCCATGTCGCCCAGATCCTCCTCGGGATTGAGCATGGTGGCGACTTGCCTCTTGCTGCGCATCTCCACGAAGCGCGAACCGAAGCTGACCGTCACCATGATGATGGCGAACAATATCAGAAACAGGATGATGCCTACGACGGGGTTCATGCTTGTGGAGTTCCTATCTCCACCACGGTCTGGAAGATCGAGGCGGGAAATTGCGATCCGGTCACACGCAGTTTTTCATAAAATTTGGGACGGATCCCGGTGGCGCGGAAGCGCCCAGTGACCTTGCCGCGATCCGTCAGACCTGTCTTTTCAAAAACAAAGATGTCCTGCATCGTAACCAGTTCGCCTTCCATGCCGAGCACTTCGGTAATCGCGATGATGCGGCGCGAACCATCGCTCATACGGGCGATCTGCACGATCACATCCACAGCGGAGCTCACCTGCTGGCGGATAGCGCGCACGCCCATATTAGCGTTGGACATACCTACCATGACCTCCAGGCGTCCCAGCGCGTCGCGCGGGGTGTTGGCATGGATAGTGGTCAGCGAGCCATCGTGGCCCGTGTTCATCGCCTGCAACATATCCAAGGCTTCTTCGCCGCGGACTTCGCCGACAACGATTCGGTCGGGGCGCATACGCAAGGCGTTGATCACCAGTTCCCGGATACGGATGGCGCCGGTGCCTTCGATATTGGGCGGACGGGTTTCCATACGCGCCACGTGTTCCTGGCGCAGCTTGAGTTCTGCTGCGTCTTCGATGGTCACGATCCGCTCATCGGCTCCGATAAAGCTGGAGAGAATGTTCAGGAGCGTAGTCTTGCCGGCGCCCGTTCCACCTGAAATGATGCAGTTCAGTTTGGAATGAACACAGGCCTTGAGCAGGAGCATCATGCCCTCGGTGATAGAAAGGGTGCGCACCAGATCTTCAGCAGTCAGCGGATCGCGCCCAAAGCGGCGGATGGAGAGCAGTGGCCCGTCGACGGCCACAGGCGGAATAGCCGCGTTCACGCGGGATCCATCTGGCAGACGCGCGTCCACCAGCGGCGACGATTCGTCCACGCGCCGGCCCACGCGGGCCACGATTTTCTCAATAATGCGCATCAGGTGCGCGTTGTCCTTAAACTGAACCGGCGTTTTGTACAGCTTGCCGGCCCGTTCGACATACACCAGGCGGGGAGTGGTCACCAGGATATCGGAGATGGTGGGATCGGCCAGCAGCGGCTCCAGCGGACCCAGCCCGAAGACTTCATCCAGGACTTCATTGATGATGCGGTCCTTCTCCAACAGACTGAGCGGGGTTTTTTCTTCATCCACCAGGCGCGCCACAGCGGAACGCACTTCGGCGCGCACACGCTCGACGGCGACGCTTGAGAGCATCTCCAGGTTGATCCGGTCGAGCAGCTTGCGGTGCAGCGTGAACTTCAGCTCCTGATATTCCGGATGAAACCCCTGGTCTGTAAACAACCGGTCAACCCAACCGGCTTCCTGTGGTACCAGGGAATTAACATTAGCGGCCATTGCACTTCCTCTTTCCCATCAAACAGTCTCCGCGTCCGGTTTATCCGAACAACGAAAATTTCTTACGTTTGGGCGGTTCGGTCACGCCCGCGATCTTGCGGGTCAAGCGCTGCAGGTCCTGCCCCGCGCCTCTGGATCCATCGAGGAGCCGGCCTTCTCCCAGAGCGTCCTGAAACCCATTGGGATCATCCTCAATGGTTGCGAAAATCGGCAGCCCGAGCATCGTTTCCAGCTCTTCCAGCGTCACTTCAAAGCGGCCCGAGGTGCGATTCAAGATCAGCTTGAGCTGCGCGGACGCATAG
This sequence comes from uncultured Acidobacteriota bacterium, assembly GCA_902826605.1. Classification (GTDB taxonomy): domain Bacteria; phylum Acidobacteriota; class Terriglobia; order Bryobacterales; family Bryobacteraceae; genus Palsa-187. The sequence continues at coordinate 84,544 of CADEFM010000013.1, read as the reverse complement.
CCCGCCTCCAGCAACCCGTGAATCATCTGTTTCGCCTGATGCAGGGCCGGCAGGTCTTGCGTAATCACCAGGAACGTTTCGTCCACCACATCCAGCAAGGCGAGCGTCGTAGTATTCACGTTGCGCCCAAGATCCGCCACCAGCCAGTCATATTGGGTCCGCGCGAATGCCACCACTTGTTTCAAGTGGGCGGGCGAGATCTGTTTAGCCGCAGGCGCGGTCGGCGCCGTAATGATTTCCAGGTTGGGGATGCCGTTCGATAACAAACCTTGCCAGTAACTGGGGTCCATTCTTTGCAAATTATTGACAGCATCCGCGATGGAATAGGGCGAGTGCGTCTTCAAGAGGAAGTTGACCATCCCGGACTGCAGGTCCAGGTCCGCCAGCAACACTTTACCGTTGGTTTCGGCTGGCAATGACGCAGCCACGTGACAGGCGATGCTGGTGGCTCCGCAGCCGCCTTTCGCCGAAACGAATCCCAGCACCTTTGCGCGGTGAGATTTCTTTTCCCTCCGCTCCTGCCGTTGTTCGGACGCGCGATCCAAACCGGCTGCCAGCGCCTCGGCCACGGGAGGATTCAGAAATTCACTGGCTCCAGCGCGCATCGCCGCCAGAATCGCGCCGGGCTCCGCCACGGCGTGCAACGCGAAAACAACAGGACGTCCCGAGGTAGCGCGGATGGCCTTGATGACGGCTTCCAGACGGCCTTCGTTCTGGAGGCGCGTCGTGTCCAACAGGACCACGTCCGGCGACATACGCTGAATCCGGTCCAGGAACGCGGACATTTCCGTGGGAACGTCCGCCAGCTCGAACAAGAGCCGGATTGGCAGCGGATCCAGGGCGCTGTGGATTTCGTCCCGCAGTTCCTTGGATTCGACGATCAATCCCGCAGTCAATGGATACATTAATTCCTATCCTTCCATTCCCTGTCACTACCTATCGCTGAACTCCCGGCGGCGCTGCGCCGCTTGGAGGCGCCGGAGGCGGAGCGCCCTGCACTCCCGGCGCTGTGGGCGAAAGCATCGGAACGAATTGCAGCGCCGGAGCGCCAGTCGTCCCTTGCCCTGTGGTTCCTTGCAAACGTTGATTGGCGCGCGTGAGTTCCTCCACGGTCATGGTCGGATCGGGAAGGGGTTTCAACGGCACCGGACCCGTTACTTCCATTCCGGGCGTACGCGGAGCGCTGGCTGTGGTATTCGGCTCCATGAACGTGCCGGGCATCTTGAGCATCGGAGGCGTTTGTTCCTTCGGGATGGGCCGCACCAGTTCCGGAGTCACCATCACGATTAGCTCGGAGTTGCTCTTATTCACCTGGCGCGAACGGAACAAGTGGCCGAAAAACGGAATGCTGGCGAGGCCTGGAACGCGGTTAAACGTTTCGGTGTCGCGGTTATCCAATAAACCACCGATCGCGAAGGTCTGCCCTTCTTCCAGTTCGATTTCAGTGGACACGCGCCTTGTGGTGAGAGCGGGAATCGTGAATCCCTGGAAAATCAAGCCGTTGGCGAAATCAAGGGAGCTGACTTCTGGCGCCACCTGCAACCGTATGGTCCCGCGCGGTGTAATGGTCGGGGTGAAATTGATGCGCACGCCGAATTCGCGGAATTGAATGGTCACCGCGCCCAGGCCCGCGCCGCCGCCCTGCAAGTTGGGAAACGGAAATTCACCTCCCGCGAGGAAGCTTGCGGTTTTGCCGTTGATGGCCAGCACATTCGGTTCCGCCAGAATCTGCAAGAGATTGCGGCTCTGCAGGGCGGCGACCGTCACGCCGAGGTTCAGGTCAGGCCGGAAAAGGAACAGATTTAACTGGTTACTAAACGTGATTTGAGTCTGCGCTCCGGCTTGCGTGAAATCCGGCAGCACCAGAGGGGGTGAAAATTGCCCGGTCGCGATGCGCCCGATGGTGCCCGTGCCGCCGCTGCTGAACAGGTTGATGCCCAATTGTTGAGTGACGGAGCGATCCACGTCCACGAATTTGACCTTCAGCAGAATCTGCGCGTCCGTGCCGGGGATGTTCACCCTTAACAAGTTCACGGTTTTTCCTAGAATGGAGGCGATGTCGACGGCGCGCTGCGCGGCGACTAAATCCGGCACCGTACCCCGCAGGAACACCGCTTCGCCTTCAACGCTGAGAGTGACATCTTTATTGGCCGTATCCTGGCCGATCTCCCGACGGATTCCGTCGATGCGCGACTCGCTGCGATTCACCGTCAGATCGAAGAACAGACGGTTGCCCCCCTGTTGCCACACAATCATGCTGGTCTCGCCCGCGAGCTTGCCGTTCACCAAAATTTCATGGGGAGTAATGGCAATCGCCTCCGCCAGTTCTCCGTTCGCCACGGCAATCCGTTCGATGGTCTGCGGGGAGTCTACAAGGACAGACTTCCCCACAGTGACGGCTAACTCCCGCGACGCCGTGGTCTGCTGATTCTCCTGTGCCGAAACTCCCAGCACCAGCGCCGCGAAGGCTGTCAGGAACTTCCATGCGCGAAAACTCATTTCGCTTTGCCCTCCGAGGCATTGGTTTCTTCTTCACTCTTAAACTGCGACGACACCTTGCGCGAGCCGTGAATCACTTCCACGATGATGGGTGGCGGCGGCGGCTTGGGCTGTTCCACCGCCGGCGGCGGAGGAGGAGGCGGCGGCGGTGGAAGACGCCTTGGGGCGGCCCTTGTTCCCTCAGGCAGCGCGACAGGAAGCTTGGCTACTCCTCCCGTGAACAGATTCGCCATCGCCGCGCCTGAAGTTTTGGTTTCTTCTTTATCGGTGGGGTTGCGCAGCACCAGCTGAATGCGGGCGTCATTGCTTGCCAGGCTCAGGATCTCGGCCTGCTCCGGAGTGACCAACAGGTTCATCACCTGGACCACGATGGGCTTGCCTTCCGCGTCTTTCTGTATATTTTGTCCGGCCGAGAGAATCTCGATATTCTGCAGCAGCGTTTTGGTGACGGTACCGGTGCCACCGGGCGGCGTGCCGGCCAGCAAGATATCGACGTGCATGCCAGGGATGGCAAATCCGGCCACACCCACCACGTCGTTGACGCGCACGGCTACCGCGCGCATGCCTTGCGGAATGGTAGCGGCCAAACCAGCGCCCGCACCGCGCGCGGCGATTCGATTGTCCATGACGGCTTCACCCGCATAAATGGCATCCACGACGCCACGCCCAACCGCGTCTTCCACTTTGATCAGCGCGCCCACGGGAGGCGCGCCACTCCAATCGGCGAGTTTCACATCGAGATCTTTAATCAAGTCTCCACTCGCCAGATTGCGAGTGGCCACCACCACCTTCGTGGTGGGCGCTTGCTTATTAGCGTTCACTTGCGTTGAAATCAACCGGTACAGCACAGCGCTGGCGGCCCCGGATACCACCAGCGCGAAGATTAGAACAAGTACCAGACGTTGCTTCACAAGATTCGCTCCCTTTTCTTACACAGACACTAACTGGACTGGTTGGCCGCCGCCAGTCTCGAATTTACGATGGTCCAAATGGTGCTCGTACTTCTGCCCATCCCGATATACATGGCCGCCCCTACCAAGGCCACGAAGGCCAGCAGGAGTGAATATTCGACCAAATCCTGGCCGTCTTCGGACTCCCAAAAACGATTTACAAGCGGCACATTGGTCTCCTCACACACTTATCCCGCAACCGTTTACACGTTTCCCTTCCCGGCGGCCGGGCGGGTTCTTAGCTGACTGCCGAGGCGGCTTGCGAGAGGTTGGTATCCGCCACCTGCCAAATATTCTTCATACTGGCGCCCGCGCCGATAAACATTGCCGCGGATGCGATACAAACAAAAGCCAGAAGCAAGGCATACTCAATCAGGTCCTGACCACTCTCGTCAACCGCGAATCCCATGATCCGCTCCTTCATTGAACGATCCTCCGATCGAACTGTTTCACTTCACACTGTTTCACTTCACCCTTCACTAGACACTGTTTCACTTGATCATGATGCGAACGGACCGCTTGCAGCACGGTCCGTCCCCAAACTCCAACAACCAATTTCACTCCGCGCGCCTAGGAGGCGGCGGCCGACGCGCCCGCGGACAGGGTGTTGTTTGCAACCGTCCAAATATTCCTCATCGTAAGACCGGCGTTGATGAACAATGCAGCGGACGCAAGGCATACGAACGCGAGCAGCAAGGTGTACTCGACCAAGTCCTGGCCTTGCTCTTCGCGAATAAAACGGATCATCAGTTCTCTCATGGATTCTCTCCCTTTTGCTGTTTAGATACGCGACCCTCCGGGTTCACGTTTGTGGTGGCCGCGATCGCGAGACCGCGCCCTCCGATTCCACCAGATACACGAGTGGAAAACTGTTCGATTCCCGCGGTCTTCAGGTTCGCTGACGCGGGCCGGAAAACGATCGCCATGCCGTCGTCATAGACGGCGGTCCAATGGCGCGTTTCCTTTAAGGCTCCGACCAGTGGCGCATCCACTGGAAGGAGAATCGTATCGACGCCGTAGCGGGCCAGCATTTCGCTCCAGGTGTACTTCGCGTTCAACGCGTCGAGGTACTCCTGGTCGAACTTCCCGCCGTAAAAATCGCTGCGGCCGTCGACAAAAACCTTGGTTCCCTGCGGGGCGAGTTTATAGATCAGGTAGTCGCCCCATTCATCGTGGGTAAAAATTCGTAGCGCGGCTAAACCGGACGCCTGCCTGGACTGAGCGAGCACAGCTGGACTATCCATGTGTTCCAGAGCGGCAAGCGCCTTATCGGGATACGCTTTCGGATCGTAGACGGGTTTCAGCTTGTCTCCCGCGCTGGCCGACGTCATCGCCAATGCCAGCATGACGATCACCGCGGCCGAAACCGCGTGCAGCCGCCAGGGGCGTTCCAGCACGTCCATCTCATCGCCAATTTCGCGGAACGTTTCCGCCGCCGAGCGCAGCCACGCAGCCACCGGCGCATTGCTGAGAGCTTTCAGCCACGCCGCGCAAGGTGCGGCAATGACAGGGGCCGCGATCAACATGAAGATGGGCACATTGCGCACCGAAACCAGCGCCAGATGCGCCCAGCCCGCCAGCAGCAGCACCTCCGCGTAGCGCCCGCGCCGCGCATACCACACCGCGGCGGCTACACCGAGCACGATCATCACCTCCAAAAACCGCGTGGAGGGCCACTGGAAATTGGTGCCCATGAATTCCTGAATCATGCGCATCTGGAACGGATCGCGCAGATAGCTGAGGATGTGCCGGTGCAGATGATACGTGTACGGATTCACCAGACTGGCCAGCGCGCAAGCCACGGCAGTATAAATATAGGGCAGCGCTTTCTTGGCGCGCGCGATACGCTCTTCGATCGACAGACCACCGGCCAGCAAAGCCCCCAATAATTCGCCGCCCGCGTATGCACCCACCAAGACGATGCCGACGAAGAACCCGCCGTGCAGGTTGGTCCACAGCACGGTCAGCAGGGGCAGCCACAACAGCGTCTTGAACTCGCCGCCTTTTTCGCGCGCCCGGTGGAGCAGGTGGAAGAAGACCAGCACCATTAATAAGGTCACCAGATGCGGCCGCGCCAGCCAGTGGATGGACGCGCCTATAGAAGCCGCGCCCGTGAGCGCGATGGCCAGCAGCGGATTCCCGCAGCGCCGGTACACCATTTTGAAAAGCAGAACGGTCATGGCCGATATCAGGAGCAGGTTAAACATGACCACTCCCGCCATGCCAAA
>CADEFM010000013.1:75358-78767 GCA_902826605.1 uncultured Acidobacteriota bacterium | reverse complement strand
GGGGCGGTTGAGCCGAGCAGCACGATGCCCGCATTGCCGCAACCATTTCCGCAATCCAGCGCGCCCGTAACGATCTGCAGGGGGGAAGTGTTCATGCCCGCTCCACCCGAGCCCAACCGAACCCAGGCCCCACGCGGCTGATACATGACACCCTTGAGCACCATGCTGCCATTGCCGTGATCTATGTAGAATTCCGGTGAATTTGAATTAGGTGGAATAGTTAACGGCTTGTTTTGCGATGTGACAACGCCGGTTGATGGCGTCATGGTGATATTTGAATTTCGCCGGTCTTGCCAGAAAAGAATATTTTGGTGAACCGACGTAAGGGCCGCTGGCGCGCTCTGGGTGACGCCGTACAGAGTCACGTCTCTGTTCTTCATCTCTAACCTGCCCATATAAAGCTGAGGCATTCCCGCCAGCGCGGCGGCCGAGCTTTGGCTGTTGAGCGCGCCGTCATAGCTCTTATCGGTCAGAATGAACATGGTTCCGGTCGCCTGATTGCCGGTCACGGTTGACTTGTCCATATTGAAGACGGCTCCAGTCTGGCTGCTGGTGCCCGCCATGACATACTGGCCTGGACCGAAATTAACATTTCCCTTGTCGACAAACATCCCGCCGTAAAAAATAGTGGTGGGGAAAGAGCCATTCACCTGGCTCGCGCCCGCCGTGAAGCGTGCCCCACTAAAGGCGCAGCCGCCTCCAGAAGAAAACGTCGCCGTCCCGCCGATCGTGATTGGAGCCCCGTTCGGGGTGGGAACGCCGCCAACCATCGTGTATGAAAAGTACTGATAAGGTCCCAGCGTGGCATTGTTTGGCACAGAGCCGTTTAGAACCCCGCAAGTGCCCAGTGGGCTATTCGGCGTGAGCAAGGGCGGTTGCGGTTTGTTGAGCATGGGATCGGGCACTGACACGTTTTGCGTCAAACACGGTGTCCCGTTGCCACAAACGAAGTTTGAGGGTGGATTTACATTACCCGAACCACGAACTCCGATCATTGTTCCGCCCCACACCCTTGGGTTGCCGTTAGCTATCTCGCCGGCGTAATTTGATCCAGATGCCATGCTACTTCCGCCGGTGCCGGAACCACAACCGGGCTTCGCCGTGCCGTTACACTGGGATGACATGAACAGGCCGCTGGGAGCGCATAATTTGGCGGCCACTCCGGAGTTCGTCCCGTCCGCATTCGTGCAATTGCCAGCACTAGCGCCACCCACATCGACGTCTATTCCGCAGTTGTAGTAAGTCCCGGCGGAATTAGAGAGGCAATCGCCTTCCTGGTTCAAACCATAGAATGAGCCTGGGGTTATTACTCCGGCAACGGCCGCCGTGGCGATCGCGGATATCGTGCCCTGAGAATTGCCCATTGCCGCAGAGAAGAGCTGCGGGATGCTCTGCGCCACGCGCGCCCGCACGAAATACCGAATATTGGTTACTCCGAGCGATGTCAGAACATTGGGGTCCATATCCGCCTCCATCGTCACCACCTGGCGATTGGTTCCGGATACAAAGCCATTTCTCTCGGCATACATACATCCATTCTTGAGATTGCTGACGTTTGCGATGGACTGGCAGGCGACCGGTACGACAGCACAATGGGCCTGGGTCAAGCCATTGCCGCAAGGAGGCTTCGGAAAATTTCCGCTGAATCTCTGATACGCTTCCTGAACGGCGCCAAGCGCGGCGGCATCGGCGGCCACCTGGGCTTGCTTCTGCACGAAGAACGACCAGCCCAGGTCCACGGCCAATCCCATCATGCCGCACATCGCAATGAGCGCTAGCGTGACCATCACCAATGCTTGGCCGCCCCGCTCGGTTTTCGCTGCTGCTTGTTTCCTTGTGGTCATAACAACCTCAGTACGCAACCCGGTCACTGGATCTTGCCGGTAAATTCACTCTTCCTATCGTGACCGGAGACGACCCCGGCCAAAATAACGCAATCGCGGATCTGAATGGCGTCACAGCCTCAATGGTTAGGATCTGGCCCGGTGCGTTCCCGCCCGCTGGGGGCCACACAGTAGGATTTCCGAGGCAGGTATTCAACGCGCATGTGGTGGTAGAGGCTGCTGTGTAGAACGTCATCGTCGTAGTTGCTTCGTCTATTCCGACTGCCGCTTTTTTGAATTCCAACGCTATATGGCCGATGGTCCTTGAGCAAGTGTTCGTGGATGGCGGGACGCAGTTCTGCCCGTGCACAATGGAGTAGCGCACTGCTGTCTTGGTCGCGTGCGCCAGAGTGTGATACATCCACATTCCGCGCGACATCTCGAAAATGGAAATCAGCACGAACATCAGCGGAATGCCGACGAACGTGAATTCGATGATGGACTGGCCCCGTCGCAGGGCCCTTGTGCTGGAAGGCGTCCTCATTGCACAAGAATCCTCATCTCGGCCTTGCGGGTCAGGTTCAGCTTGCCGTTCAACAGGCCCGGAATCGGGATGAACTGGGGCGAATTGTAGGTCACCACGACTTCGCTTGACGCTGCGAGTGGGCCATTTGGCGCCGGTGCCGTGCAATCCGCGCACAGCGTAGGGGTGGCGCCTCCAGCGCACGCCGGAACTCCGGTCACGCTGGCACCGCAGTACGTGTTCTGAGTCACTACCAACGGGGCGGCATTGCACGACGTGACCGTCGTCATGATATTCGGCAGGAATTTCAGTTCCGGCAGAACCGCGGCGCACGCAATGGCGGAACTCTGCGAGGCGGTGTCCGCGGAAGTCCGCATGGCGGCCACGCGCGCGGCGCTTTCCACCTGGATGGCGGCGTAGGCGAAGTAGCCGAAATCCATCACGCCGATAAACAGGAAAAAAATCCACGGCGCCATCAGGCACAACTCGACCATTGCGCTTCCACGTGTATTTCCGCGCGCACTTCTCCGTGCGCTTCCACGTGTATTTGCGCGTGTATTTCCACGTGCACTTCCGGGTGCATTTCCACACGGCGCGAATTTGTGATTCTTCTCCAGCCCGGCCATAACCTACATCCTCCAACCCGTGGCTACCTGCGTCTGCGGGGTCAGCCGCTCGATGCGGTCTTTGAAGCTCGGCTTACGGAACTTCAACTCCATGCGCGTGGTGCCGTCCGGCCTTCCGGTCACGCCCGTCACTCTGGCGCGCACGATCATGGACTTCGCGTTGGCAGTTTCCTGATGCACCGGCAGATGCAGTTCCAGGCGAACCTGATCACCCACCGACGGACGCCACGGTCCGTGCAGCATACCCAGATCCAGCATCAGGCTGCCGGGATCGATATTCACGGCAGTGCCGGAAAACTCCACTTTGGCATCCGGCCCGCAAAAAACTTTGCATGGAAGCTCCACTTGGGCCGAAAACGCTTGTTCGTCAATCCTCATGTTCACAGGCCTCGAATCCACTTCGCGTCTGGATCGTTGCAACACAGGGCAACGTTGTT
>CADEFM010000013.1:70837-75258 GCA_902826605.1 uncultured Acidobacteriota bacterium | reverse complement strand
CAAGGCAACCGACGGAGGTAGTGGACTACTTACTTTCGTTAGTATAGTTCTGGTTAGTACTATTTAATGCGATATGTGGTCCTAGTCCTGGAACAGCCCTGCTAGAGTGAGGAAAGTACCCTAACGTCTGGCGTTCCGATGGCCAATACGTTAAGCTAGTGCCTTAGTTGAATTGTCAGCTTCGGTTTGCGTGGAGGGAACCGGGTTGTGAATTACAAAAAGACGGTCATTGTCGCGACGGACGAGCCGTTCGCCGCGCTGGGAGCTACCGCCTATTTAGCGGCGAACGCTGAGTTTGACCTTCTCTGCGTGTGCGGCACGCGCCCGGAACTGACTTCCGCTTTGACGCGCCTGCAACCGGACGTTCTGGTGTTTGGCCTGGCGCTCGAAAACGATTTGAATTCCCTGCGGGAATTGCAGCGCGCCTCTCCGCGTTCCTCCGTGATTTTATGGATGCGAGATGTGACCACGGAACTGGCCCATCAAGCCGTCAACTTGAGCGTGCGCGGCTTCTTAAGCACCACTGCATCGCCGGAGCATTTCACGCAATGCCTGAGCATCGCGGCGCGCGGGGAATTGTGGATGGAGCAATCGCTGACCATGAGCCTGCTGGAAGCGAAGCCGGTGCAACTGAGCCGGCGGCAAAGCGAACTGGTGGGATTGCTGGTGCAAGGACTCAAGAACAAAGAGATCGCCTCCGCGCTGGGCATTTCCGAAGGAACCGTTAAAGCCTATCTCACGACGCTGTACGAGAAAGTGGGAGCGCGGGATCGCTTTGAGCTGGCGCTCTTTGGCTTGAAAAATTTAGGGGAACTGCGCGCGGCGGCATCCGGAGCGCGCATGAACGGCGAGACCTTGCGATCTCTTCTGGCTCCGCGCACCGCTCCCCGTGCGACGCCTTTGCCTTCGGCGCGGGCAGCACGAAGGATTGAGGCCTGATAGGCTTGTACCTTGGCGGCGGGCAGTCTTATTTTTGCGGTTGACACCGAGTATTTCGGTTTAGAGCTGAAGCGAGGGCTGCCTTCGGCGCTGAGCCTGGCGATGTCGGTCGCGGCGCACGCGGCTGTGGCCACGCTGCTGATGACGGTCCGCTTTCCCCCATCCGCACCGGCGCTGCTGCAGGAAGCCGGCGCAACTCCCACGCAAATCCGCATCGATAAGAAGCTCTACTATGTGGCGCGCATCGAGGCGCAAAACCGTCCGCAACCGGCTGCGCCGCCGAAATTGGTGAACCCGATAGCTGCGCCCAGCGGCAAGAATCGGCAACCCAAGGAAACCGAGCCTCCCAAGCCGATGACCGAAGCCGAACAGGTTCGCCAGGCGGTGAAGCGTGAGCTGGCCCGCGCGTTCATTCCTCCAGAGGTCAAGCGCACGCCGCGGGCGGAGATGACGCTGATTCAGCCGATGTCGCCGCCGGATGTGACGCCTCCTCCGGTGCCCCTGCCGACTTTTCGTGTGATGACGCCGCAGTTGCGGAGAATTCCCAGGCGATTTGTGTCGCCGGGGCAAACCGCGCCCAGACCACCCGCGCAGACGCCGAACGTGGCTCCGCTGCCGATGGAATTGGTGAGCGCTGAGCCGGTTCCATCGCTGACGCAAGCGAGGTTGAACCTGCCGCGGACGCCACCGCCTCCGCCCGAACCGGTGAAAACTCCGGAAGGACCTCCGTCCGCGCAGGAAGGCGCACCGCTCAACATTCTTTCGCTGAGCAATCGCGATGTTCCCTTTAGCGACAAGCTGATGATACCGCCTGGAAATATTGCGGCTGAGAGCAGCGTGGATGACGCGGGTGCGGCGGCCGCGGCACAGCCAGCGTCTCGAACGCCCGCTGCGACACCACGTGCAGGCGGGGCTTCGTCAGCGTCAGCATCAGCCGCAAGCGTAAATCCGGCGCCCGAAACTGGAATCGGACGGGCCGTCACTGGCGCGGGAAGCGGGGCGGCCATCGCAGGACCTACGGCCAGCAGCGGCGCTGTGGTGATGGTCGGCGGAGCGGCTACGGGACCTTCACCTGCGGGCGCTACATCAAGCGGAAGCGGAGTTACGGTCACCGGCGCAGGGAGTGGAACGGCGATAGGAACGGGCGCGGCGGGAGGGGGCGCGGCTGGCGGACGCATCGCACCGGGACAGGTTATCACGCGCTCCGGCGGCACTTATGACACGGTGGTGGTGCAGACTTCGCCGGTGGATCAATATCCGGAAACTCGCGGCTTGCTGACGGGACGTCCTATTTATTCCGTATACGTTTCAGTGGGATCGCAGCGCGACTGGACGCTGTTCTTCTGCATACCGAATGAGAGACCCGCGCCGAATAATACTCCGGTAGTCCAGCTGGGCACTCCTGCGATTCCGGTGAAAGCTCCCTACGCGACGAAATTGATGCGGCCGGATATCGCGCTTCCGGTGTATGAGCGCTACGTGCTGGTGCACGGCTTCGTGAGTCCAGAAGGGCGCTTTGAGGCGCTGCGCATTGTGCGATCCATCCGTCCGGAGATCGATCGCGCGCTGCTGGCGACACTGACGAACTGGGAGTTCCAGCCGGCCAAACGTCAGAATGCGCCGGTGCGTGTGGAGTTCCTGCTCTCGATTCCAGCGCGCGGGTTGTAAAGAGCTTCTACCAAGTCAAACTGAGCGCGCCGGTGGCAATAAGATCGTTCACGAGGCCGCCCATAGACGCGCCCGGGGCCGGCGAGATGACATCCTTCGGCGCGCCGCTGATGAAATCGCGCACTTGCAGCCGGAAGCGCAGGCGGTTGCTGATCTGATACTTGATGCCGGCGCCGATCTCACCCACCGGCAAAACTTCACGGGTGGCGGTAAGCGCAGCGAGAGTGCCCAGGGGTTGCGACGCGGATTCCTGACCGTTCGACTGCATGATCTTGATGCCTCCGCCGAAGGAAATAAAAGGACGCAAGCGCGATCCCAGCGGCCGCAAGTGACCAAGAAAATCGCCGGTGAACAAATGGGTGTGTGCCCCGAAGGATGCCGAGGCGCTCGAATTTTCCAGCTTGAGATCGCTCTGGCGGTACAGATAATTGACTTCGCCGCTCCAGTAGCGGTACATCTCATTGCCTGCGAAAACGCCCACCACGAGGCCGGGTTTAAAGCCGGTGGATGCGCTGGCAGTCGCGTTCTTCACGGTGAGATCCGGCGCATAAGCGTAGCCGCCGGTGATGCCCAGTTCCCACTCCGGCCGCTGCTGCGCGCACAGCGCCGCCGCGGACAGGACCAACGCGAACATCAACCCTTTGAACATTCGTTCCTCCTGAACCTGAATCCGCCCGGCGCTACGGTGTGACCACCCGCACCGTCATACTTGTTGAAGCCCCGCCGCTTTGAATCATTAATGGAACCGACCGGCCGGGCTGCACCACGTCTGGAACCGTCGCTTTGATCTGATACACCGTGGCCAGACCTGGCACCAATTCCGCCGCGGTGACGAAAAGATTCTGACCGCCGAGCGTGACCGTGGGCTGAGCGTTTGCCACGGCGCGCGGGCTCTCCGGCGCGGCCGCGCCCAAAGCGGGAAGCGGCGTGGTGGTTCCCAAGCCGGTTACTAAAATCGTCAATTTCGTGTTCGGGTGAATCGGATTGGTGAAGGCCAAGGGCTCGGCATTGTCATCGCGATAGACGGCGGGCAGATCCGTGAGTTCGCCGGCCGTGGCGGTATGGAAAATCGCAGGGGCCGTGGATCTCACGACGATGGGAAATGGCGCGCTGATGCCACCCGGGCCGCGCGCGACCAAGTTGGCCTCGCCGAAGACGTTGAAAGGCAATTGAGCCGCGATCTTACTCGACGCAACGCTGAAGAGAGGCAAGGCGATGTTATTGACGGTGACGCACACTTCGCCCAGAGTGGACGGCAGCGGGAATCCGACGGAGGCGACAGAGGCCGGCGCAAGGCCGAAGCCGTTCACGTCAATCGCGCCGCCCAAAGCGACGCCGGGACCCTTGTCGGCTGAATTCACGACGCTGGTGATTTGAGGCGGAGCACCGGTTTGATAAAAATTGCCGGGGAGAACCGTGAGGCCCGAAATGGTGAGCGCGAAGACCGTGCTTTGATCGGGGGAAACAGCAAGGGTGCGCGTGGAGGAGTGGATGGTTTGTCCGATTTGGCCGACCCGGGGGTAAGCCATGGACGCCGGGGTGAGGGGCGCTTCCGCGATAGCGGTGCTGCCGAGCACAGCAGAATCCTGAGTAGTGAGAGTAAATCGGTATATGACGCCCGGAGTGTTAGCCGTGGTGGCAACCGACAACAAACCCACGCCTCCCAACTCGGCCGCGCCTGACGTGTCGCCCACCAGTTGCCCGAAAGGGTTGCCCGCCGGTGTCAAAGCAGTATTGAGAAGATTCTTACCCGCCAAAAACAGATTGTCTGAGAAGGCATGATAGGCACCAATTACAGGACGATCATAATCGCC
>CADEFM010000013.1:0-70737 GCA_902826605.1 uncultured Acidobacteriota bacterium | reverse complement strand
GCCACGCCAATCGCGCGGGGATAGTGGCCACCGGGCATGAGAATCGGGTTGATAGGTTCAACTGTATCCAGATCCAATACGCTGGCGATTTGGGAATTGTCGTTACCCACGATGAGCTGTTTTCCGTCCGTGGTCATCGCCATGTGCACAGGAGTATTGCCAGTTCGCATTGATCCGATCTGCTGGAGAGTAACCATGTCGTAGACCAGCACCAAATTCTTGTCTTGCCGGATCAGATAGAGGCGGGAGCGGCCAGGATCGGCTAGCATGTCCACCAATTTGCCCGGAATGTTGACAATTCGTCCGCGTTGGTCGAAATCACGCGTATTGATCAAGAGGCGCACTTGGGGAGGTAGATTCACGCCGCTGCTGGAGGTGATGGTCAATGGAATCGCAGTGGTACCCTTGGCGCTCTGGTAGAGCGCTGGATCAATTGTGATTTCCACTCGGGCAGGCGTCGTCCCCGTGGACGTCGATAGAGTAACTCCCTGGGTTCCCTGCGGCAGCGACAGGGTGAAATCCGCTGGAACTGAACCCAGAGCCAAGATGTCAACGCCTTGCTTGAGGACCAAGCGGTTGCACGCATCCGCAGTAAAGAGCACGTCTTCCTGAACCGCACTTAAACGCGGTGTTTGAGGAAGGCGGCCCACGGGCAGGATCATAACCCCGCTTTGCGATATCGCGTACATGACACTTTCGTCGGCTGACATAATCGAACGACCCATCAGGTTTTCGCGCAGTTGAATTCTTTCGCGAACCGTCAGGTTGTCCGTATCGACGATGTGCATCACGCCGTCTTCACCCGGTGAAGGTATTTGAGCATAGATGACGTTGCGACTCGCGTCCCATGCGTGTCCACCTTGTTCAAAATCACCTATCGCGGCTGGGAACTGAGCCCATTGATAAGGAACACCTCCGATATAACGCTCCAAACTCCAGCCATCCAGAATAAATTCACCGTTAGGATTGACCGAGACTGCGCGGGGTCCCAACGGAGGGGTGGATGTGAAAACATCGACTGAGAGGTCTCGGGTCGCCACATCGAAGCGCAGTAGCGCGGATATCGATGAGCGGTCCACACCATCCACGCCAGCCAACACGACAATTTTTTGCCGGTCCTGCGAAGTACTGATCGAAGCCTGAATGATCTGGGGAGGGAAAGTAACTAGTTGCACTGGGAGATCTCGGCTCCTTAGCGACGTCGCCTCGACAACGCGCACTTCCAGACTCACTGGATTAAACGTGAAAACCTGCGTATGCGTCACCACCAGGGCCAGCCCGTCTGCTCCAAACGCAAGAGCCAGAACCGGTGCGTCGGTTTCCACGCGCCGCCGGGAATTGTCGGTTAGGTCGATAACCTGCAGGCCGCCGCGCGCGTTTTTCCATTCCCCCATAAGGCCCCATTTCGCATACTCGCCGACTACCAAATAACGATTGTCGGCGGAGACGCCTATCGCGCTAGGCGGGGCATAGGTACGAATGGAAGTTTGCAGAGTCTGAGTTGCCAGGTCAAGCACTTCCACGCGATATGCGCTGAAGTTGGCGGCGTAGAGGCGACCGCGGGTCTCATCGAGCGAGATGTCAGAAATCAAACCCCTGACGGGCACCACGGTGCCAAAGGTGGCGGCCCAGCATGCGGCGGCGGAGATCGCCGCGCAAACCGAGAGCTTCACCAGCGCCGACACCCGGCTCAAGCTTTCTGACATCGACATCCTCCGAAAATCCGCCCGAGACTGCCGGGTTTAATAGGCCATCATACCCCAGTGTGCCCGGTTTTGTGCCCCTAATGGCCTCTCTTTATTCGTGCGCGAGGTTCAGTACGCCTTGGCTATTACCACGCGCTGGGGTACCACATCTCCTGTTACTATGCACTTACCGGGGCCATCATATTCGTCCACCAGCGGGATGCACCGGATGGTGGCTTTGAATTGCTTCATGCGCGCATCGCAAATGGCGTCGTCTTTCACGTGAGCCATCACGAATTTTCCGCCGCCCTTTTCCGCGGTCACGCCGCTCAAGATGTCTTCCACTTCTTCAATGGAATCTGCCAGAACCGTATTCTCCCAAAGGCGCTGCTTGGCGGCTGTGTACAGGTCTGTTTGCATCTGCTCGAGTGCGGCGGGAATCGCTTCGGCAATTCCGGCCTGTGTAAGCATCTCTTTCAGCCCGGTATGACGCCGCTTCAGGATAATGTTGCCCGAAGCGAGATCGCGAGGGCCAAACTCCAGCACAATCGGCACGCCACGCCGCTCCCAGTGGTAGAACTTCGCACCGGGCGACTGACCTTCGCGGTCGTCGAGCTTCGCGCCCACATCTTTCGCTATTTTCGAAGCGGCTTCCAGCACCGGCGCGCGCTCTTCCTCTTTGCGATAGATAGGTACCAGTACGGCTTTATTAGGCGCCAGTTTGGGCGGCAGCACCAACCCCCGGTCGTCGGAATGCGACATGATCAGTCCGCCGATCAGACGCGTGGAAACGCCCCAGCTGGTTTGCCAAACGTATTCGAGCTGCCCTTCCTTGCTCTGGAACTTCACGTCGAAAGCTTTGCCGAAGTTCTGGCCCAAATCATGCGATGTGCCGGCCTGCAGCGCGAGACCGTTCTGCATCATGGATTCGATGCAATAGCTGCGCAGCGCGCCCGCGAATTTCTCTGACTTCGTCTTCACGCCTTTGATCACCGGCATGGCCATGACGTTCTCCGCCACGTCGGCGTAGACGTCCAGCATGCGCAGCACTTCTTCGATAGCTTCTTCGTGCGTGGAATGCGCGGTGTGGCCTTCCTGCCAGAGAAATTCGGTGGTGCGCAGAAACATGCGCGTGCGCAGTTCCCAGCGGATGACGTTAGCCCACTGATTGGTGAGCATGGGCAGATCGCGCCAGCTTTGAATCCATTTGGCGAAGAAGTGCCCGATGATGGTTTCCGACGTGGGCCGTATCACGTACGGTTCTTCCAATTCCTTGCCACCCGCGATGGTGACAACGGCAAGTTCCGGCGAGAAACCTTCCACGTGCTCGGCTTCCTTTTGCAGGAAACTTTGCGGGATCAGTAAGGGGAAGTAGAAATTTTGGTGCCCGGTGTCTTTGAAGCGCTGGTCAAGTTCGCGCTGCAGGACTTCCCAAACGGCGTAGCCGTTGGCGCGGATGACCATACAACCTTTGACGATTTCGGCGGGCTCCGCCATGTCGCCGGAGAGGACCACGTCTTGATACCACGCGGCAAAATCCTTGCCGCGCGCAGTGATGGGAGATTCAGCCATGAATCCCTAGAGTACGACAACAGGCCCTTGTGGGATGAACGGGCTAGCTGATGGCGTGCGTATGGCAGGCAAGCAGCGCTTGTGGAAAGTCGCTGGCTTTTGTTCCCGCCAGTGAGTAGGCGCACAACAGCGGGACGGCTTGCGATTCGATCACTTCATTCCAAAGCTGTTCCATGCGCTCGGTGGTCTTGTGGTCGGTTCTCCACAGCAAATCGACCATCTCTCCGAAAACGCGCACGGGGCGAGCCTTTCCGTCTTGGCCGATCTTCGCTTTCCGGACCATTTCAATCAGCGTGGACTTGAATCTATGCTCATCCACGATGCCACCGAAGAGGAAATTCGATAAGAGATCGGCGGCGTCCTCGCAGATGAGCCGGCCTGTGGATTCGAGCTCGGCCAAATTGAATCCTTGAGACTCGATCCGCTGCCGGATGAGGCCGCTGTGGCTCGCGGCCATGATCAGAAGAACGGCTTCACCTTTGCGGAGTCCCGCGCCAGTAAAGAGGGAAACGGCGTCAGCGACGTGAGCTTCATCCGTATATGGGTACACGATGTGGCCCGACGGTTGCGGATTTGTGAGGATTTCGGTAGCGGATGGGTTCATGAGGTTCTTGGCTTACACTATGAACGACGGTTCAGGACCGGAATATGTTTCACTTGTAGAATGGGTGGGATGGAGTTGCCACGGCACAAGCCGACGCGACGGGCGCTTGCCGCGGTGATCGCGAGCATTCTGATCCCGGGGTCGGGCGCCGCACAGCGTAAGCCCAAGAAGGTGAAGGCGCCGCGCAGCCGCATGGTTATGGACCCGGGCCATCCGGTGCCGCGTGCGGCGCGTTTCACAGTCTTGGTGCGGCCTGCGCGCCGAGTGGTGCCGGTGGCGGGCGCGATCATTTATCTCTCCACAATTCCTTTCGCCGCAGTGGCGATGGCGGCGCCGCCGGCCGAGCGGCTGAGTTGGCAGGACACGGAAACGATCCACCTGGACGAGGAATGGGTGGACTGCAACTTTGGCGTGGACGAGCGCGGTGGCGCAGTGTTCCTGCAAGTGGATGGTCAGGCGCAGCTCGCTTTCGCAGACGTCGCGTATGAGAATGGCGAAGTGCAGGTGGTGGATTTCGAGGAACGGATTTACGCGAACAAGACTTTCCGTTTGTATGAAATCCCGGGTTTGAGAAACGTTAGAACGGTGCGGCTGTTGGCGCGAGCGCGCAGCGAAGTCACTACTCTGCGGTTGTACCTAAGCCGCTGACCTCAAGCCATCCACCCCGCAAGCCACCCCGCCGCAAGGAATCCGTTACTTGCAGCCTGAAAAAGCGGCCTCATAAAAAAGCTGCAACGAGATCGCCGTCTGAAGACTCCCACTACTGAGAGGCAAAAGATGCACTGGACAAAAAATAAAGTAATGGCCTTCGCATTAATGACAGGATCTCTATTCACTGTGGGATGTGCCGGAGGCTACTCGTCTTACGGATACGCCTCAACCCCGCCACCTCCACTGCGCACAGAATACTATGGCAGGCCGCCAGGTGCAGGATACGTATGGATTCAAGGCAACTGGGCTTATCGGGGCAATAACTATGTGTGGACGCAAGGGCGCTGGGATCGCCCGCCTCGCGGCCGCCGCGAATGGCGGCCCGGTTATTGGGAACATCGCGGTAACCGGTACCAGTGGCGCGATGGCCGCTGGCGTTAGAACTTCGAAGCGGCGGTCACGCTGAGGTTACCCACGCGCTGCCGCTTCAACAATCAAGCTGTGAATCGTCCCAGTGCTTGCCGCCACACCGTCTAAGAGGCGCGATTCCTCGCCGCCATAGCGAAGCGGCACTCCGTACTTGTCGGTCATTCGTCCGCCTGCCTCGCGCAGAATGATGTCAGCGGCACAAGTGTCCCATTGTGAGATGTGAGAGCCGGTGTGCAGGTAGAGATGCGCGCGGCGTTCGCAGATCAATCCCACCTTCAATCCGATACTGCCGGACCGGACGAAGCGAGTCACGCCGATGTAAGTGCAAACGGCCTCCACTATTGGGGACTGGTGGGAGCGGCTGAACGCCACAGTCATCCGCGCGGGATCGGATTCCGGTGACACTGTGAGCTGGGTTTGCTTGCCATGCTGCGTGAGCGATGCCCCGCCACCCACTGCCGCGCTGTACAGCTTGTCTTCCGTAGGTTGATAGACAGCGCCGACGGCGGGATGGCCGTCCACGGCGAGGCCGATCATCACCGAAAACTCACCATTGTGGTCGATGAATTCACGGGTTCCGTCCATGGGGTCGAGGATCCAGATGCGCGGAGCCATGACGGCAGCGGCGTCGCGAGCTTGTTCCTCCGAGAGAATGGAGTCGTGGGGAAATCGGTTTCGGAGCTCGCGGATCAGAAAAGCATTGACGTCCTTGTCGGCCTGCGTCACAGGACTTCCGCCCTCTTTCCATTCGACTTCGGCGGTCCGGCTATAGTGGCCGAGCAAGATCGCCCCGGCGCGCAGAGCTAAATCACAAGCCGTTTCGAGTTCGGGAGCGTAAATCATTTGTCGCCTGCCAGCCCCGAGACTGGACCTACATAGGCCAGCAGCCGGCCGCAGACAATGGCTCCGAACCAGCACAGCAGCGAAACAGAGGCCAATCGCTTCGCGCTGTCAGAGACCGGGCCTTTATCGAGCTCGGGATTTTCAAAGACCTTGCGGCGCATCGTGTAAAGCACCCATGTGCCGACAAAAATGAAAACCATCTTGATGTAAAAATCGGGGTTGGCGAGCTTCGTGGTTGCGTCGGCAATCAGCAAGATCGTTCCTGTAATCGCATTGATCCAGAATCCCAGCCACATCAGGGGGTACATCCTTTCCAGCGGTTTGACAGGGGCCTTAGGCCACACACCCAGGATGACCAGGTCAATGGCGGCGCTGCCTCCGGCTAGGATGGACATCCCAAGCGTATGCATGAATAGAATGGTGGGAAACGCGAGCAAAGAACCGGATTCGCGGACCCAGATGGAGAGCCGCATTTGTTCGAGCGTCACTAAAAAATTCATCTCTCAGGGCCTTCGAGCGCCACGGCCATAACGGTCAGCACTACGGCTAAAGCCAATGGCATCGGTCAACGCTAAAACGCGCCGCCGATAAACGGCAGCATGCTGCCGAAATACATCACGCCTACCCACAAAACCAAAGCGGAAACAGCGATGGCCTTGGCCATCACGGGAACCTCATCACCGGCTTGCACCTGCCAAACCCCGTCGAAGATCGTGAAATAGAGGGCGTTGGCGCCGGCCAGCATCATCAGGCCCAGCTTCCATCCGAACGCAATATTGTCTTGGTATTGTTCGGGAGAACCGACGAAAAACAACATGCCGGTGACTGCGTTGATGCCGAATCCCAATATCGCCCATGGGAGCAACCGGTGCAGGGATTGGAACGATACGCCCGGCATAATACCCAGCATCCGCAGATCGATCGCGAGCACGACGCCCATCAGCAGAGTCAACCCAATGAAATGGAGAGCTTCACAGGCAGGCCATGCCCATGGCTGGGAAGTTATAAAGAGACCGATGGTTCGGCCAAGCGGTC
This sequence comes from uncultured Acidobacteriota bacterium, assembly GCA_902826605.1. Classification (GTDB taxonomy): domain Bacteria; phylum Acidobacteriota; class Terriglobia; order Bryobacterales; family Bryobacteraceae; genus Palsa-187. Next base: position 63,918 of record CADEFM010000013.1, on the reverse strand, counting down.
CTTCCAGGGTGACGGTTTCCTGTGCCCCGCGGATTTCAGGGTGGCGGATCTCGCCTCCGATATTGGCGGCTCTGGCCACCAAGACCATGGCGATCAACGCAAGCACCAAGACGGCCCCGATTGTCGCGCGCGGCGGCGTGGACATTCGCCGGAATTGCCACAACCCGAGCCAAGCGACCGCGCCGGTAAGCTGTATCACCGAAAACGCAATCAGCGCTGCTCCCTCATGGGTGGCGATGAGCGTTTTCGATACTTCGGGAACCTTGCTCAGCGCAGCCTGGGCGCCGTTTCCGCTGACATACGTCGGAATGGTCAGCAAAGCGATACCGACGAAAATCACTAGGCTCGCACGCTTTAGTTCTCCGCTCTTCCCGATCAAGGCGACCAGGAAGATTCCCAATCCGATCCCCATGCCGACCGTAGGCACATGATTCAGCAGCAGATGTAGATGAGTCAAATCCATACCGATTTCCCAATGCCCCACCTTCCCTTAAGAGACAGCTGAGCCCAGGGCGGCCCCTCCATCCGGAAATCTCCTTCGCGAAACTCGGCCGACGTTAGAGCCCTTAACACGGAGCGGGGCTCCAGCCCGAGTTGCCGGCCTGCATGTTAGAAGTGGGTGCTGTTGATGAAATTCTGATTCAAATACGAGGATCGTGCTCCCCGGCTCGATCCAGTTCATCCTTATCATCTTACGCGCACATTTTATGCACATCGGTGCGGAGCCACCCCCATACAGGAGGAGCGCTGCAGCCGCAGGTTCATCAAGACTGAATGAGGACAATTACTCGAATGTCCCGCCCCACTTCCAACCGTCCGAAAGGCGGGTAATGTTGATCATCCGGAGGCGGTGGTCTTCGGGGTTACGTCCCGGGTTGCCGACGACAACCACCTTGTCGCCAGGCTTCAGTGTTTCGCGGGTGACGCCCTGACGGCCCAGCTGGCCGCCGCCGCCCCACTCGATAAACCAGCGCTGCGTAGCGCCTTTTTCATCCGGCGCTTCCACGTGCACAAACGAGTGCGGGTTTCGATATAGAAACTGAACCAGATTGCCCTCAATCTTCTGAGTCTTATCTTCAAAATAAGTCGCGGCAAAGGAATGATGGGCGAACATCCGACCGCCAGTGACAAGGGCGCCAACGGTGATCACGAGTGCAAACAGTATGCGCTTCATGTTCTCAACTCTCTCCTCGCAAACAAAATCAGCTTTCGATGAGGCCCAGCCGTAGTAACGTATCATAGGCCGTAAGGCAGCGTCAATATTACGTCTGGCTCGCTATTGGGACCTTATCACGCCCGGCACGCAAGCGACAGAATGCGAGGGTCAGCTGAGCGTCAGTGACCGGTCAGTGACCGTTTTGTCCTTTATATTCCTTGAATTTACGCCCTTTTATCGCGCCGGATAACGTTGGTATACGGAAGAGTGGCCTTGAGCGTCGAATAACATCACCGAGTAGGGTTCGCTGCGCACGGACTCCATACCCGGAGATCCAATGGGCATCCCGGGCACCGCCAAGCCTTTCATTTTCGGCCGCTCCCTTAGAAGACGCCGGATCTCGCTCGCCGGAACGTGACCCTCTAGCGCGTAGCCCTCCACGACGCCTGTATGACAGGACTGAAGGGCTTCCGGCACGCCGTATTTGCGGCGATACTCGGCTGTGCTCTCCACGTCTTGCACTGTCACTTGAAAGCCGTTTTCTTTCAGATGCCGCACCCACATGCCACAGCAGCCGCACGTTGGCGTTTTGTAAGCCTGCACATGAGGCGTGGCTGCGCTTAACCGGAAGGCCGCCGCGGCGAAAGGGGCGGCCAGAATCGATTGGAGAAAACGTTTGCGATTCATAACTGAACTCTTCTATTTGTGGTGATCGCCTTCGGTGTGGGCCGCCGCTTTCGTTTTCGCAGGCGCCATGAGAAGTTCCTTGGCCACCAGTTCGCCGGTAGCCAGCTTAGTGCCGATCACGCTGACTTTATCGCCCTTCTTGAAATGATTGATGTCCACGGCCAGGTCACCCATTTCCATCTTCGTGTCCTTATTGAGTGTGACCGTCAAGTTACCGGTGGCCATCTTGAGCACAACGGTGTCGCCCGCGATGGAGACAATTTCTCCCTGTGTGGCATTACCTTTATGCAGCTTCGCGTCGTGCGCGTTGATAAGAGATGCTGTCGTCAAGCCAGTTGCGAGCACGGCCTGCAATACACGGTTGAACATAGAGTTTCCTTTCCTCACGGTCCCGGTTCTGCTTCAACCGGCATATGATTTACCTCACGCATGAACTCCAATTCCTTGGAAGTGATGCGCGGCAGATGACGAATGAATAATACCAGCTTCCAGTTATCTTCGTCGCTTCCGCCCCAGCCAGGCATTCCGGTAAAGCGGACTCCGTTCTTGATGATATAGAAGAGCTCGCCGTCCGATAGGTCCTGGGTGTGCGATTCCCGCATATCGGGGGCTGGCGGATAGAGGCCGGCGTTGATTTGGGTCTTCCCATCGCCGCGATTGCCATGGCATGTGGCGCAGTGATCGGCGTAGTGATCCCGCGCTTCCGCCACTGCCAGCGGCGTGGCTTCCACCGGATTTTTCAGACTTCTGGCGTCGGACTCGCTGGCGAACCAGCGGAGGCGCGTTGCAACGAAGGCTTCCATTCCAGTTGGCTTTTCGCGGGCGCTGAACCCGTGCGCCCGGACTTGCAGGAGAGCCCACACAAGGGCGAGCACAAGGACCGACACAGCGACAACGATTTTAAGCATTCACACCAAAAGCGGAGTGATCTCGCGGCGCGCCGATCATCGCCTTCGCCGCGAAAGGCTCCGCACAGCAGAAAGACCGTCTAGAGGGCGTTTCTTTGATGCTTTCCTTCCAATCGATGCCCATCGGCGAATACAGCATGACGTCTTCCATATATATATTGCGTTTGACGCCCAGGCCGGTATAGCCGTACTGATGATGATCGCGGCCGCGCAGCTCGCTGACATCACCGGGCGTGCGTCCAAATTCACCCGTCCTGTCAAAAAAGAGGAACCCTTCCCTCAGGTTCTCACGCGGCGGGCGCGCAGCGGGTTGCGCGGCGCCGGATGGACCAAACTGTTCCGTGAGTTGTGTAGCACGGGCGCGATTCTTCACCGGCGCTACCGGATTTGCGGGAATCTGCGGATCTGGCCCGCTTAAAGTGCAGGCGGAGGCACACAGTGTCGCGATCCCAAATGCATACACGCGCATCGTACACTCCCTAAGGTGCGCAGCAGATCCGTCCTGCGCGTCCAAACCTGCTATCGGTTGAATTCTAAGGAATAGAGGCACCAAGGTCAAGGCCCTGAGATGGAGGAATCTTAACTAAGGTTCCCCGGATCAGAAAATCTCGGAATATGAGGCAATCCCAGGAAAAGAATCCGGCTTTCACCCTAATTATTCGCTTCCGCCTTCACTTCCCGCCAGACAGAAGTGATTGATTAATAATGGCCTATCGGTGGACGCATGGGTAGATGAATTGCATTTTCTTAGACTCCTTCAAATGAATCTACGTTTTGGATCGAAGTTCACTGCCATACTTTGTTTCGCTACAGCGTCTACCTGTGCTGCCCCTCTGCCAACGCATAGCCTGCCGGTTGCGTTCGAAGCGACCCCCGCTGATGGGCATGGATCGCGTTTTGTCGCGCGCGGCGCGGGTTACAGCGTTCGGTTCACGGAAACACAGGTGACGGTTACGCTAGCCTCCGAACAGGCAGCGCCGATACAAATGCGCTTCGTGGGAGCGAAAAAGCACCCCAGCATGGAAGCCATCGAACCGGAAATGTCCAAGAGCAACTACTATCTTGGAAACCACTCCAGGCAGTGGCGGGCCGGCATAAGCCGGTATGCGCGTTTGGTGTACCACAATCTCTATCCGGGGATCGACGCCGTTTACTACGGCAGCGAAAGCCGGCTTGAGTACGACCTGGTGGTGCAACCGGGCGCGGACCCGAACCTCATCGAATTGCAATTCGCGGGTACGACGAAGGTGCGTATCGACGAAACGGGAGACCTGATATTAGGCGCCGGAACTGGCGAGCTTCGCCAGCGCAAGCCGGTGTTCTATCAGGACATTGGCTCGAAAAGATCAGCCGTAACCGGGCGGTACAGACTGGACCCCGCCAACAAGCATGTCCGGTTTGAAGTTTCTAGTTATGATCGCAGCAAGCCGCTGATCATCGACCCCATTCTTTACTCCAGCTACTTTGGCGGCAACGGCGCGGATTATGCCCTAGGCTTCGCGCGTGACACCTCCGGGAACCTTTACATGACCGGCTCGACGACTTCCACCAACCTCCCGGTCACGAATGGGACTACCAGGCAGGGCACCCAAGACGCTTACGTCGTGAAGTTTAATGCTAGCGGCGGCTTGGTATGGTGCACCTACCTTGGCGGCAGCGCGTCTGACACCCCACTCGGAATCGCTGTAGATCCGGCGGGAAATGTATATGTGGAAGGGCGAACTGTTTCTACGGATTTCCCGTTGGCGAGCGCCTTCCAGTCAGTCAGGAACGGGGCAAGCGACGCTTTCGTAACGAAGCTAGACAGTAATGGCGCATTAGTCTACTCCACATATTTGGGAGGTTCAGCGGACGAATACGGACTAACGATTGGGGTGGATGCCTCTGGCAGCGCGGTAGTGGCAGGCGCAACAAGTTCCTCCAATTTCCCCACCGTGAATGCGTTCCAGTCGACATGGCGTGGCGCGAACGATGGATTCGTTACGAAATTGAACGTTTCCGGGAACGGGTTGATCTACTCCAGCTACATGGGCGGGAGCGGTCAAGATTACGTGAACAAGGTAACCGTGCTTGCCGATGGCGAGACCTTCACCGTCGGCGACACCGCTTCCACCAACCTCCCGGTATATCAAGCGCTGCAACCGCAGAACGCCGGTGCAGTTGACGGCTTCGTGGCGCGCATCAGTCCCACCGGATCGTTGCGCTACTGGACTTACCTGGGCGGAAGCGCCTCGGACGCAACACGCGATATTAAGTTGACGGCCTCGGGGGAAGCTTGGGTTGTGAGTGGAACGAGTTCCACCAATGCCCCGCTGATCAATCCGTATTGGCCCCTGAATTCGGGCGGAGACGACTTTCTGTTGCAGCGGATCAACGCGACCGGAACCGCACTAACATACTCCAGCTATTTCGGAGGCTCCGGCGACGAGCATCCGATCGGACTCATTTTGGACGCCACCGAGAATGTATACGTCGTCGGGACCACCACGTCGACTAATTTGCCAAAGGCTGGATCATTGCAGCCGTCGCTCTCGGGCGCACAGGATGGGGTGATCCTGAAGCTCGATCCGACGGGAACGAATCTGCTCTTTTCCAGCTATTTCGGGGGATCGAACGTCGACACCATTCTCGACGCGCAATTGGAAGCGGAAGGGAAGATCTGGGTAGCAGGGGATACTCTTTCAATAAATTTTCCGACCGTCCTGCCTTCGCAACCCGCTTCGGGAGGCCTGCGCGATGCGTTCTTAGCGAGAATCGACACGTGCAGTTACGAAGTTTCCTCCGCGAATCAAATTTTCCAATCCACCGGCGGCAACGGAACGGTTCACATCATCACTACCCCCGAATGCTCGTGGACTGCCGCCACGAACGCGCCCTGGATCAGTTTCACTTCGCCGAGTTTCGGCACAGGCAATGGATCGGTGGATTTTTCGGTTGCTCCCAATACCGCATTGGCGGCGACCTCGGGGTCCATAACGGTGGGTGGGCAGACCATTACGATTGATGAGGCAGGAACCGCAGCCTCTCTGACCGCAATTTCGCCTGCCTCCGGCGGAGCGGGCACGGCGGCCGCGGTAACGCTGATGGGTTCCAATTTCGCCGCTGGGATGACGGTAACATCCACGAATCCGGGCATCACGATTACCAACCTGAACGTTCTCAGTTCCACTCAACTCACCGCGACATTGAATATCGCCGCGAATGCCGCGCTTGGGTCGGCCGCGATCACCGTCACCGTCGCCGGTGGCTCCAGCAATCCCATCCCATTTACGGTGAGCCCACTGCCTCCCACGCTCGCGTCGGTCACTCCGGCATCCTCACAGAACGGCGCGAATGTCGCGGTCGCGCTCACTGGGACGCAGTTTGTCGCTCCCGCGGATGTCGCGTCCAACAATGCAAATATTCTCACCAGCTCGGTGGTTGTAGTGAGTTCTACACAAATGAATGTCACGCTGGCAGTCGCGCCGAGCGTGACGCCGGGGTCTTACGAGCTGCGCGTGACCACACCGGGTGGAACAAGCAATCCAGTGACGTTCACGGTGAATCCTCCCCCGGTTTCTTCCCTAACCATTTCGCCGGCCTCGATTCTCGGTGGCAATACTCTGAATGCAACGGTAACGCTGACGGCCCCGGCGCCTGCAGGCGGAGTTGCGGTAACCATGATCAGCTCCGATCCCGCGGCAACAGTACCGGCAACCGCAAACGTCGCGGCAGGTGTCACCACCGTTGTGGTTCCCATAACCACAAGCAATGTCGCGGTGTCCACAGCGATCACAATTTCGGCTTCCTTAGGTGGCGTGACGAAAACGGCAAATCTCACCGTGAATCCGCTCGCGGTATCCGGGATCGTGCTGGGATCGTTCCAGGTCGCTGGCGGGGCGAACATTGGCAATAATATGGTGGTGCTAAATGGACCGGCGGGTCCGGGGGACGCGATTGTGGCGCTGTCCAGTTCCAACCCCACGGTAGCTCCCGTTCCGGCCACAATCACGGTGCCGGCCGGGGCCACGCAATCACTGGCATTTTCGATACCTACGGCCACGGTGGCCGGCATTACTCAGGTCAACATTACGGCAACGTTGAACGGCAGCCCCAACACGGTCGTCCTGACTGTCAACCCGGTGATCCTTGGACAGACGATCTGGAATTCCTACGACGTGATCACGCGGAGCGGAACGCCGCAAGCCACCGTGGCCGACACCTCCTGGCAAAGGACGGCCACGGTGGAGCTGTATGAATCGACCAACAATGGCGGTGTCAATAAGGGAAGCCTGTTTGCGGCATTTACGGCGGGAGCGCATTCAGCCACCTTCAATCATGCGCAGAACTATTGGTCGCCGGCCTCTGCGACGCCGTATCCGTACGGCGGCAAGAGCACGGTGGAACGGGGGCTGGATAGCAATGAGACCAATGCTCCGGCACCAAGCGGAGTTTACGATTTACAAGTCCACACGCCCAACAACGACCATCTGGTGGTGACGGCATTTCAGGTTCCCGAGAACGGAAACTACGAAGTCAGCAACCTAGCGGTGAGGCGGGTGGATGGAAATCCGAACCAGACGGTGCGGTACCGGGTATTCAACCCGCAGCAGGTCCAGATCACGAACCTCCTGGCGACCAGCAACCAGGCGTGGGTGACGGATCCGAATACCTATCCCCTAGGCCAGCTCACCGCCGGACAATACATCTACTTCGGAGTGGCTCGCGATGGGGCGTATTCCTATGACGCGACTGAAATCAGTTGGACCGTCCGCGAAATCACGCCCTTGCCGGACTTCACGCTGAACGCCACGCCGGCGTCGCAAACGGTGGCGCAGGGCGCCAACACTAGTTTCGCGGCGACCGCCACGGCGCAGAATGGGTTCACCGGTTCGATCGGCTTCACCGTGAACGGATTGCCGGCCGGAGCCACGGGCGATTTTGCCCCTGCTACGGTCGCCAATAGCGGAACGGCGACGCTAACCATCGCCACCAACGGCGCGGCGGCGGGAAGCTACCCACTGACCATTACGGCAAGCGGAAATTCGATTACTAAAACCGCCAACGTCACTCTAGTTATCAGTGGGCCGCCAGATTTCACCGTGAACGCCACGCCGGCGTCGCGCTCGGTGACGGCGGGTGCGGTCACCACCTACACCGTAACCACGACGGCTCAGAACGGCTTCGCGGGCATCATCGGGTTCAGTGTCACGGGCCTGCCGGTCGGGGCAGGGGAAGGCTTCAGTCCTTCCACGGTGACGGGGAGCGGAGGGTCAACGCTGACAATCACCACCGGCGGGGGTACGGTGCCGGGGACCTATCCGCTGACGATCACGGCTACCAGCGGAGCGCTCACGCACACCGCGGCGGTGAGCTTGACGATCACGATTGGCGGGCAATCAAAAACCTGGAACTCCTACGACGTTGTCACCCAAGCCGGAACGCCGCAGGCAACCGTGATGGATACGTCCGGGTTGCAGTCCGCCACTGTGGAGATCTTCGAATCCACAAATAATGGCGGGGTCAATAAGGGAAGTCTGTTGGCGGCGTTCACGGCAGGAGCGCATTCGGTTGCCTTTAATCGGGCGCAGAACTATTGGTCGCCAGCCGCCGGGACGCTTTATCCCTATGGCGGCAAGAGCACGGTGGGACGGGGATCGGACACCGGCGAAACCAATGCGGCTGCGCCAGCCAGTGTTTTCGATTTACAACTCCATCCGCCCAACAACGACCATCTAGTGGTAGCGGCGTTTATGGTTCCCGCGGACGGAAACTACCAGGTGAATAACCTGGCGGTGAGGCGGGTGGATGGAAACCCCAACCAGACGGTCCGTTACCGCGTGTTCAATCCGCAAAAAGTCCAGATCGCAAACCTCCAGGCGACCAGCAACCAGGCGTGGGTGACGGATCCCAATACGTATACATTGGGCCAGCTTACCACCGGACAGTACATTTACTTTGGCGTGGCTCGCGACGGCACGTATTCTTGGGATGCCACCGAAATCAGTTGGACCGTCCAAGAGATCGCACCTGTTCCAGACTTTACGCTGAATGCCGCGCCGCCGACAAACTCTGTGATGGCGGGCGAGATTGCCACCTATACGGTGAGTGCTACGGCGCAGAACGGGTTCGCGGGCGGCATCGGGTTCAGTGTCACGGGCTTGCCCGCCGGCGTCACCGGGGGATTCAGTCCTTCCACGGTGACTGGGAGCGGAACCTCAACCCTGACGATCCCAACCGGAATTGGCACGGCTCCGGGGACGTATCCACTGACGATCACGGCCACCAGCGGAGGACTCACGCACACCGCGGCAGTGAGTCTTACGGTTGCGGTTCCGGGGCAATCCACCGTGTGGAATTCCTACAATGTCGTGACGCAGACCGGAACGCCCCAGGCGATAGTGACGGATACGTCCGGACTGAAGACCGCCACTGTTGAGCTGTACGAATCGACCAACAACGGCGGCGTCAACAAGGGGAGCCTGTTCGCGACGTTTACGTCCGGGCTGCATCCGGCGGTATTTAATCGCGCCCAAGCCTACTGGTCGGCGGCTGGGGGGCAGACCTATCCTTACGGCGGCAAGAGCACGGTGGGACGGGGACTGGATACGGGCGAAACGAATGCGGCGGCGCCAGCCGGAGTTTTCGATTTGCAACTCCATCCACCCAACAACGATCACTTGGTAGTGGCAGCCTACCTGGTGCCGGAAAACGGAACGTATGAGGTGAGCAACCTGGCGGTGAGACGCGTGGACGGGAACCCGAACCAGACGGTCCGGTACCGCGTATTCAACCCGCAGAAGGTCCAGATCGCGAATCTGCAAGCTACCAGCAACCAGGCGTGGGTGTCGGATCCAAGTACATACTCCCTGGGTCAGCTCACCGCCGGGCAGTACATCTACTTTGGCGTGGCTCGCGACGGCGGGTATTCTTGGGACGCCTCGGAAATCAGTTGGGCTGTGACCAAGACGGGACCATAGCGGTTCCCCCCGCGCCGCCCCAGCAGACCCAAAGGTACGGCGAGTGTAAAAGCTAGCCACACTGGGCGCGACCAAGTTAGAATCATTTCTAAGATGTCCACGTCCGACACACCGGTTAATCTGGCATCTGGAACCAAACTCGGCGCCTACGAAATCGTGGAGCAAATCGGCAAGGGCGGGATGGGTGAGGTGTACAAAGCACGCGACCCGCGCGTGGGCCGCATCGTCGCCATTAAAGTCTGCCACGCCGAATTCAGCGAACGCTTCGCGCGGGAAGCGAAAGTGATTGCTTCGCTCAATCATCCGAACATCTGCCAGCTCTATGACGTGGGGCCAAATTACCTGGTGATGGAGTACGTGGAGGGTCTGACGCTTGCCGAGGTAATCCAAAAGGGCCCAATCCCGGAAGAGGAAGCTCTCAACATCGCGCGCCAGATCGGCGCCGCGCTGGAACACGCGCATGACGCACATGAAATGCCGGTGGTTCATCGGGATTTGAAGCCCGCCAATATCAAAGTGAAGCCCGGCGGCGTGGTCAAGGTGCTGGATTTTGGATTGGCGAAAGTTGGAAAGACATCGCGCTCGTTCCCAGCGCTTAGCGAGGATTCGCCCACGCTAACGATGGGCATTACCGAGGCCGGCATGGTGGTCGGTACGGTTCATTACATGAGTCCGGAACAGGCCAAGGGACGAGAGGTGGACAAGCGCGCCGACGTGTGGTCTTTCGGCGTGGTGTTGTATGAAATGCTGGCCGGCGCGCGCCCATTCCCCGGGCCGGACTTGGGCGAAGTGATGGCCGCCGTCATTCGCGACGAGCCCGCATGGGAACCCATACCTATCAGGCTGCGCAGGCTACTGAAGGCGTGCCTGGCCAAGAACGCACAGGACCGGCTGCGCGACATCGGCGACGTATGGAAGCTGCTGGAAACACCGGATGCCCTGCAGGCCATTCCTGCACCGGTCGCACACTCTGCGGCGCGCTGGATGTGGCCCGCGGCCGCTGCATTATTTCTGATCGCGGCGGCCGCGATTGCCATCGTTCACTTTCGCGAAACACCGCCCGTACAACAGAGTGTGCGGTACCAGATTCCACTTCCTGCGGACGCTTCAGTGGCAGTCGAGCAAGTCGGGTTTCGCTTGTCTCCGGATGGGCGTTATCTAGCATTCAGCGCTCTGCTGAGGGGACAAAGTTATTTGTGGGTGCAATCGCTCGATTCCCTGGAAGCGACGCGCATCGCCGGCACCGAAGGCGCCATCTATCCGTTCTGGTCGCCGGATAGCGCCAGCGTCGGTTACTTCTCACAGGGAAAATTGAAAAGAGTCGCCACTTCGGGTGGTCCGTCGCAAACGCTGTGCGACGCGGCGGTGCCCCGCGGAGGAACCTGGAACCGCGATGGAGTGATCCTGTTTTCGGCGGGGCCTACCAGCCCGTTGTATCGCGTCCCGGCCAGCGGCGGCACACCGATGGAAGTAACGAAACTCGATGCATCCTCTGTCGCGGGACACCGGTTTCCCGAGTTCTTGCCGGACGGACGCCATTTCGTATACCTGGCGTCCACTAACAATCTGGAGACCACTGGGGTTTTCGCCGCAGCTTTGGATGGCGGCGAGCCGGTTCGCATTCTGCCGGAGTTTTCCAGCGCGATCTACGCTGCGGCGCCAGGTTTTGCGGGCGGCGGACTGATGTTGTTCCGCCGAGCGGACACATTGATGGCTCTGCCTTTCGATGCTGGCCGAATGAAGGCTGCCGGGGACGTTTTTCCCGTGATTGAGAAGGTGGGCTTGGCGGGCAATACCGGTTACGGCGCATTTGCAGTGGGGGGCGACGGCGTGCTGGTGCTTCGGCAAGGCGGGTGGGCAAGCCGCGAATTGGTTTGGATGGACCGCAAGGGGACACGCTTGAACGCTGTCGGCAAACCAAGTGAAGTGAGTTTGTGGAATCTTTCGCCGGATGAGACGACAGTCGCGCTGGGTGTTGGAGACGGAACGCTATCGAACATCTGGCTGCTCGACGTGGCCAGCGGCGCAATGTCCCGCCTTACTTTTTCGCAAGGAATTAACGACTATCCCATTTGGTCGCCGGATGGCCAAAGCATTCTCTACTCGAGTCGTCCGCCGGGCTTGGCTTCGGAGGCTCTGATTCGGAAGCCGGTAAGACGCGCGGGAACCGAGGAAGTATTCAAAGCCGGTACGAACGCGGCGCCATGGAGTTGGTCGCCGGATGGACGAAACATCCTGTTTTCGGAAACGCGTGCGCAATCCGGCGAGGATTTGTGGCTAATGCCGCTAGATGGGCAGCGGAAGGCGACGGTGTATCTGCAAACGGCGGCAAATGAAATCAGAGGGCGTTTTTCACCGGATGGACGCTGGATAGCATACATGTCGGACGAATCGGGACAACCGCAGATCTATGTGCAACCGGTGCCGACCAATGGCGCGAAGTGGCAGATATCGTCCTCGGGAGGAGATGATCCGCAATGGCGCGCCGATGGGAAGGAGCTCTATTACGTGGGCCTGGAGCAGCAGGTGATGGCAGCCGGCGTGAAGACCACCGCCACCTCTTTTGAAGCGGGCACACCGCAATCTTTATTCACCGCTGCCGGCATACAGAGCCTAGCGTCAAGCCGGGATGGGCAGCGATTCATGGTGAGCGTTCCAGCGGGAGGCCCCGCCGCGGTGGCGCCTCCGTGGACTGTGTTGTTGAACTGGCAGGCCGGGCTGAAGAAGTGAATGAACAGGCCTTAGGAGCGCCACTCCAGGAATCTCGCGGGGAAATTTGGTGGACGGCATGGGACTCGAACCCATGACCCCCACGATGCGAACGTGGTGCTCTCCCAACTGAGCTAGCCGCCCTTCCAGGGTTATGAATTCAGCATAACATGGCTGTGCAAAACGGACGCTCGAACGCCTCTTGGTTCACACGGGCGGCGAGCGGCTGCAGCGTTCGAGCCATCGTGCGGGGCAGTCGATTGACTTAGTTCACTATATAGTTCACAATATAGTTGTGAAAAAGGTCAATATCCACGATGCAAAAACCCACTTGTCGCGTTATCTGGCGGAGCTCGCCGCGGGTGATACGCTGGTGCTCTGCAATCGCAATCAGCCGGTGGCGGAACTTCGCTCCCTTCGCAAGGAAAAGACACGCAAGCCGCGGATCGGCGTGGCGAAGGGTGAATTTACGATTTCAGATTCGTTTTTCGAATCCCTGCCGGACGCGATCTTAAGAGGATTCAGCGGCAAGAGCGGGTCTTTTCCCGAATGAAGCTGCTGGTGGATACCTGCACGTTTCTGTGGATCGCTTCAGATTCGCCGCATCTGAGCAAGACCGCCGCAGCGGCTTTTCTGGATCAGAACAACGAACGTTACCTCAGCGCCGCCTCCGCTTGGGAAATCAGCGTCAAACACGCGATGGGACGCCTTCCGCTACCGGTAAGGCCGGATATTTTCGTTCCAAGAGTCCGTGAGGCAAGCGGCATCGTGGCGCTCGCAATCGATGAGGAATCCGCACTGCACGCCGGAAAGCTGCCAGGGCTCCATGCGGATCCGTTTGACCGCATGTTGGTCGCACAGGCCATCGTGCACGGGATGACTGTTCTTACGCCCGACCCAGAAATTGAACGGTACGGCGTGCGCATCTTGTGGTGACGCTCACCAATATCCGATCATGCGGCCTGCAGCGATCGCGGTAACCCAGCAGAAGAGAGATATTCCACCCGCGATGGCCAGCTGTGTCTGTTCAGGCGGGGAAAGATCCCGCAGCCTATGCTGCTTCCATGCCTGCATGGAATTGAGCAAGGCGACATTGATCATGCCTAGTCCGATGGCAGGAAATTTGATGTAGATGAACGGATTGCCGACGTATTCAGTCGCCTTGGTTGCAATCAGACATATTCCGCTGAGCGCGGCAATGATGAAACCCACCGTGGCGACGGGAACCACCGGCTCGCTGATCGCCGGAAGCGCAACCCTTCGCCAGAGTCCCAGAAGCCGCAAGTCCAGCACCAGAATCGCTCCGAACAGGGCGGCCACGCCGAGGATGTGGAGAAGGTTCACGCAACCGTAAGTCCACACACCGGTTTCGCGCATGGCGTGACCGAGAGGCGAACTTTCCAGCCACGCCATGAATGGGTACAAACGATTCCCCCGGTGTGCGCTATGTGCGGTCGGGATAGACGTTGAACGTGCGGCCGTTCCAGGTCACGCGCTCGGTCTTGATCTCCAGGCGTTTCGCGTCCTTGTTGCGATGACCGTGGATAGTAACCGTGGCGCCCACGGGAATCACGCCTTCCTTCAGGCCTGCTCTTTCGGTTCGGGCCGGCGGGGCCATGGTGATATCCCATACCTTGCCATCGGCGAGAACTTTCATGGTCGCGTGAGGTCCGGCCAGGCTTACGCCCGTTTGGACTGTACCCGTGAGTTCGAATTCCTCACCTGCGTTTCCAGACCAGCCGTGATGGGCCAACGCGGGCAGCGCGGAAAGCGAAAATCCGAGAATACCAAGCGCCGCAAGAAATGAGAGTCTTGAAAACATGGCTCACCTCTCCTTCTGATTGCATGATACTACCGCTGTGGGCAAAGCCGCGCGGACCGCTGTTTCACCTCGCAGCCTGAAAGCCCTCATTCGCGCGCGGATCAAAGCCAGTCCAAGCTCTCTACCTCACCCGCTTCCCCACCGCCTCCAGTGTAGCCGCCGCGTCTCCAATCACATGCTCCGGCACCATTGCGGTCAGCCGCCCACGCCGCTTCAGGATGCGTCCGTCCACCACTACGGTATCCACATCAGCCTCTTCGGTGGCCTCCACCAGCATGTGCGCCGGGTCGGTGAACACGCCCATGGTCAGGCTGTCGGTGCGCACCATAATCAGGTCCGCACGTTTGCCGGGCGTGAGCGAGCCGATTTGGCCATCCAGTCCCAATGCCCGCGCGCCATCAATGGTGCCCATCTCCAGCGCGCGCCGCGCGGTAAGCCTAAACTCATCGAACCCCTTCGCGTTTTCGGCGTTGCGCAGCAGTTTTAGGATGCCGAAAAAATTGGCGTTACCGGTGAGTGGCACGCTGTCCACCGATACGCCCACCGTAATTCCCGCCTGCATGAAATCGACGGCCTTGGTTGAGCCATAGCCGATGCGCAGCTCGGACCCCGGCGAAACGCTGATGGGCGAGCCCGCGGCCGCCACCATCTTCATCTCCGTCGGCGACGCCGCCAGCATGTGAATCAGCAGCAGATCTTTGCCGAGGAACTTGCCTTGCGCCAGCGCTTCCACTTGCCCTGCAGGAGTGTTTTCGCGTGAGGCCCAGTGAGTGCACATGGGGATGCCCAAGCGGCGCGCGGCTTCGATCTCCTTGCGCGCGGCCTTCATGCTTTCGGGCGATTTCACCGCGTCCGCGCCGAGCGGAATGCCGCCCCACATGAAACCCAGCGAAATCAAGCCCTCATTCGAATACTTGTCCCACGCGCGATGAAAGCCTTCCAGGTCCGCGAAATCGATGCGCCGGTCCGCGGGCATGCCTCGATACGGTCCGTAAGACCAACGGCAGCGCAAGCCGGATTCCTGAATCGCGCGGAGGTCCTCCACCGCGTGATCGTGGCTGCGCACATTGTGGCAATTGTCGCCGACTGTGGTAATCCCGGAGTTGATGGCTTCCGCGGCAGCCAGCTTCGTGCCGCGATACATATCGATCGGCTCCATCGCCTGGCCGTAGCGTGTAGTGATGGGGAAGTAGCCGTCTTCGGGTTTATCGCCAGCCATGGATCGCAGGTACGTGGTCCACATGTGCCAGTGCGTGTCCACAAGACCCGGCAGCACGATGGTGCGCCGTCCGTCGATCTCCGCTGCGCCGCGCGCCGTGACATTCTTTCCCACGGCTTCGATCACGCCGTTGCGAACATGCACGCTGCCGCCGGTCACGTCGCCCGCGCCGCCGTCCATAGTCATCACATGAGCGCCTCGGATGACGAATTCTCCGCGCGCCGGTAATCTTCCCGCGGGACGCTGCGCCTTCAGCTCGCCTGCCGAAGCCGCCGCACCTGCCCATTGCAAGAGACATTGCAAGAAACCGCGTCTGCGCATTTTATTTACCTGCCGGATGCTGAAGCTCGTTCTCGTTTCCGTACATATAGTACTGAAGAGTTCGGTGTCCCTGGAGTGTGGCCGATGCAGCGCGCTACCAACAGCCAGTCCATTCCTTTAGAATAGAAATCTGAAACGGAGGCATTTCGTGATACAACGCTTTGTCACATGCTTGGTATTCGCAACCGGTTTATTGCTCTCAGCCGGACTCTCATTCGCGCAGGGCGCGGGCAAATTGAAAACCAGCGTGGGCCCTTCGCGGGCAGGGGTTTTCGTCGACGGCAAGTATGTGGGTCCCGCCGGAAATTTCGCGATGGCGCGGACGTATACGCTCCCCGCGGGCGAACATACCATCCTGCTCACTGAGCCGCGATATAAGGACCTCACGCGCACGGTGAGCGTCACCGCAGGCAAGACCACAACGCTCACGGAGAATTTGGAAAAGCTCCCGCCGGCTCAAGGTCCGTTCGGTTCCATCCGCACCATGCATCCGGAAAAATTCGCCGCGGTCTACATCAACGGGAAGTATTACGGGCACGTGGATGAGTTCAGCAATTTCGCGCAGCGCATCAAGATTCCGGCTGGCGATTACGAAGTGAAGATCGTTCCCGTCAGCGGAGGCTCGGAATTTAAGGAAATGATTAAAGTCCAAGCAAATCAGACTACCGTGGTCGAAGCCAAATAGCCCGCTCGAACTCCATCGATTTTTACTTCGCGTTGGGATCGGGCTGCATCATACCGAACATATTGCCTTCGTTGTCCTTACAATAAGCCAGCCAGCCCATCGTCGGAATCGGCATCTTCGGTACTGCGATGGAACCGCCGTTCGCCAGCACCGCCGCGATGGTTTTGTCCAGGTTTTCCACTCCGATCGTATTGACGCATGGCTGTTGTGGATCGCGGCGCGCCAGCATTCCCCCATTGATTCCCGGTTCAGGCGATTCACCTGTCGTGATCAGCCAATACTCCATGGGGCCATCCCATTTTTTGAACTTCCAGCCGAAGACGTGACTATAGAAGTCCATCGTTTTTTGCAGATTCGTTGCGGGAATTTCGAAATGTACCGGTCTTGGCATACGCCCTCCGCAGTAAAGAGGGCGCTGCCCATGTCGCCGTTTCGTGAAACTTGCGTTACGCCAGCGCGCTCTTGTACAGAGCCATCAGCTTCGCCCAAGCCCGCTCGGCATCCGGCTTGTTGTAGATCGGCTTGCCGTTCTGGACCGGCATATCGGGCACGCACCAGCCATGCAAAGATTCCGAATAAACCTCGATCTCGGCGGGCACTTTGGCGGCCGCGAACGCGGCTTTCAATTTGTCTTTTGCGTCCGGCTGGGTCTTGTCGTCATTCGAGGCGACACCGAAATACATCCGCGCCTTGATTTTCGGAGCCAGCAAGTGCGGGCTGTCGGGCTTGTCCGTCACCAAACCACCACCGTGGAAAGACGCCCCCGCGCCAATTCTATTGGGCAACGCGGCCGCCGTTCTTACGACCAGCGGTCCGCCCATGCAGTAGCCCTGCGTGCCGATCTTCTTGGCCTTGTTCACCTCTTTTTGCGCGTCCAGGAACGCTACGTACGCTATCGCGTCTTTCTCCGCAACTCCCGCGACGCCTAGACTTCCCATCAATTGACGCAGTTTCGCCATGTCGTCCTGGTTCTGGAAGCTAAAGGACGAATCGAATACCGGCGCTTTGGCTGAACGATAGAAAGGGTTCGGCACGAGGACGGAGTATCCTTCCGCGGCCAACCGCTTGCCCATGTCGCGGAACGCGGGCCGCAAGCCCAGCGCGTCGGGCCACACTAGGACCGCCGGATGGGAACCCGTTGTGGGGCGAATGAACACAGCGTCGCAGCTTCCGTCCGGAGTTTTGACCGAAACGTTGGTTTCCACCACTGGCATCGCCGCCGATACAGTGCCCGTGGCCGCGGCAACGCCCGCCGCTACCGATAACGCCACAAAGTCGCGGCGGCCCACCTCGCCCAATGCGCCGTTGTCTCTTGCATCGTGTGGATCTGCGCTCATAAGCCTGCCTGCCTCCTCCTCAGAGTGTATCTCTGTATCGAGCAGGTGGGTTACTTCGCGTTCAGTTGAACCAGGCCATCTCTGTAGTTGATGGTGAGAACCGACCGTGAAAGCAGCGAATAGCCGATGGTCCCGGAAATTTCGACGCCCTGCCGAAGGCTCATCTGTTTGAGATCGGCGGCGATCGGAGCGGGGTCGAAAAATTGTTCGCCCGCAAGTTTCACACTTACGGGGTTCAGACGATGCGCACCGTGAATTTCCCCTTGCGCCCCACTCAGGGATTCACGCTCAGCCGCGGCCGGACTCGCCACGGCCTTTGAGATCACGGTTCGGGCCGAGCCGGTGTCCAACAAAAAATAGCCGTCGTGCACGCCGTCCAGGGTGGCGCGTATCAACAAAAAGTGCGAGACGGAATAGACCGGTGTGAAGTGTTCGCAATCCGTGCACGGAGCCGGATCGTAAGCGATCCACGCATCTCGCGAGTAATTGTGCGGCTCCGGCTGTCCCGCGAAGGGCGTTAGCTCCAAAGTGCGCCGGCGCGCGTCCAGTTTCACCAAGAATTGCTGAAAAACATCGGCTCCGATAATTCCGTCGGCTCCTGGCACCACGCTCGCCTCCACCACTTCAATCGGAACATTTACCAGAATGAAGTCGTCAATGGATACGGTACGTGCGAGCGATACGTGGGCTTGCGCGGCATTGCCGGAACCCAAACCCTTAACCTCGGAGCGGGCGAGCACTTCGCGTGCAGCCCCTCGCGCTGCCTTGGCGTTCAAGACAATTCCATTCCCGCCCGTGTCCAGCACCAACCGCAGGGGTTTGCCTCCGTCGATGCTTACGTTCAGCAGCCATCCATTAGGCGCGGAGTTCACCGGGAAAAAGGACGATAGCTTGAAACGATAACCACGGTAGGGACTGGCCAACGCTCCCATCTGGCGCTCGCCGATGCGCTCCTCCATTTGAAGGCGCGCGGCCACATCGTCCACTCGACCGCTGTCCTCAAGCTCGGCTAGGGCCAGGAAGCGCTGCAGCAACGCCTTGCGAGAGTCCGCGTCTGGAACTGAATCCGCATGGGCAAGAATGATGTCGGGATCGGAAGGATCCAGGTGATAGGCCGCCGAAAAATGCTCGCGCGCGGTCTTTCGCGAAAAACGAAGCCGGCTAAGCCGACCCAGCCCCCAGTGTGCCCGCGCCGAGGCCGTGTCGCTCTTCAAAGCGAGGCGATAGGCAGTCTCAGCGGATTCGAACTCCGATTTGCGAAACAGGATATCGCCCAGCACACATAGGAGAGTGGAGTCTTTCGGATTCGCCGCAAGCGCCGCATGAACCTGTGCAAGGGCAGCCTCTGTTTGTCCGCTCTGCAACAGTGTGAGCGCGGTTTGAGCGGTGGTTTCCGCGATCACGCTTTTACGCGCCCAAGCTGCCTGCACCACAAGCAGGAGAGTTACGGCAACTCCCCATCGCGCCACGGTGAAAGCAGTGAAGCGACGCACGGCAATCTCCCCATCGACAGCTTACCCGACAGGCAGTAGAATTACAATAGGATGAATGTATTGTTACAATCATGTTACAAGCACGGCTCGCGTCTAGCTTATGGCTTGGCCGCCCCCTGCCGCGTAGTCGTCCAGCACTTCTCTGACAACAAAACCCAGCTTCAAAAAGGCATCCAGATCCGGCGGCTTCGTAATATGGCGGGCGATCCGAAGCGATTCCAACTGTTCACGCTCGCGCAGCCATGACGAAGAAGTAAGAATGACAACGGGTACGTCCGCAAAAGTCGACGTGGAGCGCATTTCCGTCAGAATTTCCCGTCCGTCAGCTTTAGGAAGGTTCAAGTCCAGGAGAATCAAATCCGGAACGACAGGGTTTGGCAGCGCATTTGCCCTCCGCACGAGCGCCAATGCCTCGCCTCCGTCGTTAATGACGGTCAATTCGCAATCCAGTTTCGCCCGTTGCAGCGCAAACCGGATGAGATCGACGTCTCCGAGATTGTCTTCGATCAGCAGAATTCGAATTTTTCGGCCGGTTTCCATCAAGTCATCCTAGGGGGCCATGATCTTAGGCAAGGTAAACAGAAACGTGGTCCCCTTGCCGATTTCGGACTGCACCCAGATCCGTCCTCCATAGTTTTCGACGATTCGTTGGCATATGGCCAGTCCTATGCCGGTGCCGGGAATTTCCCGTCCGTGCAGGCGTTTGAACGCCACAAAGATTTTCTGATGATACTCGGGTGCGATGCCGATGCCGTTATCCTGGAAGGAAAATGTGAACTCGTCGCCCGAGTCTTGGACCGATATATGGATTCGCGGCGGCCGGTTGTTGCGATACTTGATGGCGTTGCCGGTTAGGTTCAGGAAAACCGAGGTGATGCGTCCTGTGTGGCCTTTGAGGACGGGCAGTGGATCGGCGACGATTTCCGCTTGCGTTTCGGAAATTTGACCGCTCAGGGTCTCTCTCACGTTCTGCACGACCAAGTTCAGATCCACCAGATCAAACGGCTGTTCCGCGGAACCCGAAACTTCAGTGTATGCCAATAGGTCCGCCAATAGATCGCGCATGCGGTGGGTGCCATCAACAATGTATTTAACAAAGGGACCACCGTCCCCGGAATGCTGTTCCACGAGCAGCTGAGAATATGAGGTAATCATCCGCAGCGGTTCCTGCAGATCATGACTCGCGACAAAAGCAACGCGCTCCAGATCCTGATTGGACCGCTTCAGATCCGCATTAAGCCGTTCTAAGCGCCTTCCAGCGTCCTGCTCCGCCTTGAGCGCGACTCGCAAGTCGCTGTCGCGCGATTGAATGGCGTTCAGCATTTCATTCAGCGCCTCCGCCAGCAGCCCCACTTCATCTTCCGAGAGCTTCTTTGCCCGGACACCGTAATCCCTGGATTGCGCCACCACATGCGCGGTGCTGGCCAACTCCAGGATGGGGTCCGCAATCAGCGCGCGTAGCTTTGATGAAAAGATCCCGGCGGCAACGCTCGAGAGGAGCAATGCAATGAGCACCGTTCCACCGTAAAGCTGAATCCGTTCTGAGAGTTCGTACAGATCGTACTGCAGCACGAGCGTGCCCAAGGGTCGGCTGCCGCGGGAAATCTGGTGCGAGATCACCAAAATCTCCCTCATGCGAAGGATCTGTTCGCCCTCCGGCCGGGGACAGTCACCGCGATATCCCGGCCGCATGTATACCGCCAGCCGCGTGCCATCGCTTTGATAGATACACGCGGCCTGCACATGCTTTCTGGACCGTAAGGCGGCAAGCGTCTCCGTGGCCGCGCGTGCATCGTTAAATGCCAGCGCTCCGGTGCTGTTGTCGCCGATGATTTGAGCGAACGTCGAAAGGTCGGTCTGGAGGCCCCTGTAGGAAATCAGCACATCCGCCGCGATGATTCCGAAACCTGCCAGCAGCAGCGCGAGCGCAGTGGTGAGAAAAAACGTGACTCTCAGTTTCTGCCGGATCGGCATCCGGCGAACGCGGGCGGCGATGCGGGTCGACCAGGTCATCGCAACACGGACCTCGCTACGCTCAAGAGCCGTGAGCTGATTCGCACCGAAGCGCGTTCCGCTGCCTTCAAGTTCACGTCGAAACGAACTCGCCGGTCTTCAACGACGAAATTGATCATGCCGCCTTCGGTCAGAAACGCGGCGTCTTCACCAACAGTTAGGACGCCGGGTTCCGCCCTGCCAAGCGCGCGGAAAAGATCGCGCTCCGACCCGCTGACAAACAGAATCTGGCAAGTACTTTCCCGTTGCCAAAAACGCCGGATCACGACGGGGCGGCCGTTGACGGCTTCCCCGCGCGCCAAGCGATCTAGTGTTCCTCCGAAAGGATCGTCTCCCGCTATGCATATGGTTAGCGGACTATTGCCTGCCACTCCCACGGTCTGCGTAGCCGGCCATTCAACAAAGCGCGCAAAATTCAGGAGAAAAGCGGCCTTGACCTGGTATTCCGGGAGTTCGCGCGCGGCCGTCCGCCTCGAATCTTCTTGAGCTGCCAACGTTTGGTCCCAGAGAAGCAGGACAGCTAGCATTCCTCGGAGCAGTCCGCACCGGCCCTGCCCCCGCCGCGAATACCAGCGCCACAAGTAAGGGAAATGGATAGGAACTGGCGGGTGGCCTTTCACTGGTTCCATGTCAGGGACAGATATCCGCTTCGCCGGATCCCCACCAACGGTCCCGGGGATCCACCGTATTCCACATGCGAGGGTTGGAGGAGGTTCCTCCCAACCACTTCGATCTCCAGATGTTCGCCTAAACGCCTGCTCAAGCGGACATCGCCTGTAGAATAGGAAGGAACTCTCTGATTCGGCACGGAACTGACGTACCGGTAAAACATATCCAGATCGAAGCGTTTTGGAAGCGTGAAGGAGGCCTGGACGACCGCTTTATGTTGGGCCGTATCGCCTTCCAGTTGCCCAACTGTGGAGGCATCGTTACTAAACGCGGCCCTCTTGGCGTCCAAGAAGATCAGTGAATAAGAAGGGCGCACGCGTAGCCACTTGGTGAGGTCCCACAACATCGCCACCTCGCCGCCGGTGCCGTTAGCCAGCACCCCGTTCCTTAGAAACAGCGGCAGCACCAGTCGAGTCGCCGCTGGCTCGGTTTCAACCGTCGGGGGCCCGCTTTCCACGCTGAGCAAGTCGTCGTAGCGGTTATGGAATACCGACACGGAGAGGATGCCGTGCGAGCCAATGTAGTTGCGGTGGCCGAATTCGTACCCCATCATTTGCTCAGGAGTGAATTTTCCATCGCCGATCAACCGCAGATATAGGGGCAGAGTGGGTTGCGCGAGGAAGCTGAAATTGAATCCGTCCTCAATCCTCGATGCAGTCCGAACCGCGCGCGTTACGGCCGCCCACACGGTGTAACGCCTCGTGGGCGTCCAATTGAGCCGAACGCTAGGTTGGGCGTTGAATCCGCTGAAGGTCGTATGCTCGAACTTGCTTCCGATGGTAAGCGACAAGCGATCGCGGACTAGCGCAAGGTCGTCCTGAACAAATGCGCTGAAAATGTTGTAGGTTTGCGTGTGCGGAATGAAATTCACCGTTGGGAGAGTCTGGAAAAAATGGCTCGGACTCACACGCGCGCCCAGTCCCCAACTCACGTTGTGGCGTTTCCAAGGGATATGGTGGATCAAATCGAAGTCAAATGTGTTCCGGTTCTCCCGATAATTCAATTCCTGGCGGCCGGTGCGGTCGAAAAACGTGCGGATCTGAAGATCCGAACCCGAGGCAAAGAGGTGCCGCCACGCGAGCATGAGATTTTGCCCGTTGAAGTTCTTATCGGCCTCGGCTACCGTGATCGTGGGCGGCGAGAAGGTGCTGAGTTGGAGTTTCTGTCCAGCCTCGCCGCCGTACGCGTCTCCTTGTATTGTCAACTCATCCCGTTCGCTAGTACGCCAATCGATCCGAAAACCGGCTTGCGTGCGGCGCCAGTCATCCCAGTTGCGGGCGTCCGCATGCAACTGAGGAGCGCGCGTGAAGCCTTTCCCATAAATCCGGTAATTCAGTTCGCCCTTGCCGCCGCCATAGCGCCAATTCAGAAATCCTTGCTCCACGTTTCCCCCACCGGAGGAAATCATGGAACCGTGGGTGTCCCGGGCGCTTTTGGTGATGATATTAATCACCCCGTTCACCGCATTAGAACCCCAGATCGTCCCGCCCGGTCCGCGGATGACTTCGATCCGGTCGATATCTTCGATCAGCACGTCCTGCATATCCCAGTACACGCCGGCAAACAACGGAGTATACACGGAACGTCCATCGATCAGTACTAGTACTGATTTCGAAAGCTCGTTCTGGAAGCCCCGAATACCAATGGCCCATTCGCTGGAATTGCTTTGCGCGACGTTCACTCCTGGAGCGAGACGCAACAAGTCGGGAAGATTTCGAGCGCCGGACCGGCGGATATCAGCGCTGGTCATCACAGTGATCGCCGCGGGAGTGCGAAAAGCTGTAACGGGTTCTTTGTTGACAGATGTGATCTGAATCGCCGACAACTGTTCCAGGCTTAGTTGCTTAAGAGCGTCGGAATCGGAGGAACTGGCGGTCTGCTGTGCCACGGCGGGCATAGCAACGGCCAGCCAGATACAGGCAGGCGCGAGTAGCCTCTTCCCTGCTTGGCATAGCGATATTTGGCCTAGCGATAGTGGGAATGCTTTCCACCCGAGAATACGCATTCGTTCTGTTGCCCCCTATGGATCTAGCTTAAGTTCCGGTAAGAGGACTAGAGGTGCTTCCATCAAGAAGGTTTCACAATATTTTAGACCGTGAACAGCATCCACGACAGCACACGCCATCCTCCTCGATTGGCTAGGGCAGGATGGCTCGGGCAGCGCTTCCGGAGGGTGACTGTGAGATGATGGTGAGGTTCTCCCCTGCCAAGCGGATTTTTGCAGTGAATCGCCGTATCGCTCCACGCCGAGAATAGACAAACACCGAATGCTACAAATCCCCGAATTCACGCACCGTGCGAGAACCATTCTGGTGGTTGACGATCAAACACGGAATTTGAACTTCATCGCCGACCTGCTCATCGGCGACTACAATGTGCTGACTGCCATCAGCGGTCACGAGGCGCTTCAGCAAGTGAGAGACTGCCAGCAGGAGATTCATCTTCTCTTGGCTGATTTCCAGATGGCGGGGATGACTGGAATGGAGTTGGCCAAGGAAATCACTCGTCAACTTCCGAACATTAAGATCCTGCTGATGTCGGGATTCACGGGCGGGATGCTCATTCTGAATGAAAGCTGGCAGTTCCTCCCTAAGGCGTTTATCCCGGAGCAACTGCGGGCGCTGGTGGCAAACATCTTGCCGCTGGACATCGATTCCGAACTCCTGATGTCCACGACGGGATGAAGGACGATTACTCGTCGGGCAGGGTGAAAAAGAACGTCGCGCCTTGTCCGGGCACACTTTCCGCCCAGATGCAGCCGCCGAGACGCTGGATAATGCGTTTACATGTGGCTAAACCGATCCCGCTGCCGTCGACTTCGGAACCGTGCAGCCGTGCGAACGGCTGGAAAATCTGTTCGGCGTAGCGAGGATCGAAGCCTTCACCGTTATCGGCGATGGACATGACCCATTTCCCAAGCTCCCTGACAGCCCGTATCTTAACCGCGAGCGGGCGGGCGGCACGAAATTTGAACGCATTGCTGATCAGGTTCTGGAATACCTGCGTCATCAAAATGCCATCCGCTTTTAGGGAAGGCATAAGACTGTTCTCTACACACATTTCCCCGCTTTCGATTTCACTTTGGAAGCCATCCAGAGCCGCCTGCAGCGGCCCATGTAAATCTATCAGCGTCCGATGTTGCGCACCGCCCACTCGAGTGTAGGCGAGGATCCCACCCATCAATTCCTGCAGCCGCTTAAGGTTATTTCTGGCGAGCGACAATAAATGCCGGTCGCTTCCCCCCAGCGTTTTCCCGATCCTGCGGTCGAGCAGTTCCAGCAACGTCATGGACGAATTTAGAGGGGCGCGGAGATCATGAGCCGCTACGGAAGCAAAGCGCTGCGAGTC
The DNA here is from genome assembly GCA_902826605.1 of uncultured Acidobacteriota bacterium. Classification (GTDB taxonomy): domain Bacteria; phylum Acidobacteriota; class Terriglobia; order Bryobacterales; family Bryobacteraceae; genus Palsa-187. The sequence continues at coordinate 38,592 of CADEFM010000013.1, read as the reverse complement.
TTCCTGGGAGCGGCGAAGTTCGTCTTCTTTGCGTCTGCGCGTGGTGATGTCATCGATGGCTAGCAGGATCAGACTGGAAGGCCTGTTCTCGTTACGGAGCAGGCGGGCATTTAGCACCATCACTCTCTGCCCAAGCGCAGGAAAATCCTGCGTGACTTCAAAATTCTCGATCATGCTTTCCTTGGGCAGCAGTGCTTCCAAAGACGCACGCAGGGCCGGAATATCCCATTGCCCGTTTCCAATCTCGAAGAAAAGGCGTCCCGCAGTCTCCTCGGGAGTGACTTGAAAGGTCTGATAGAAGGATCGGTTTGCGATCTTGACGCGAAGGTCGGCGTCCAGCAGCAGAAGCGGTTCACGGATGGTAGCGACAATACCATTCAAATCCACGGCCTTGGCCAACGCCTGGTAAGCGGCTGCGGCGAACTCCCCAAGAGTGGCCAGCACGCGTGCGTCTTCCGCGTCAAACTTGCGGGTTAGATCGTGGGCTATGACCCAGATGGTGCCGACCGCCGTGCCGGCAACGCGAAGCGGAATCAGCAGCGCTTCCGCGATGCGGGGCTCAACGTCCGCGAAATATACGAAATGACGATCGAGCTGCGACATCAATTGCACGGCATCGGTATCCAAAACCGTTCCACATGGACTGAAGTCTCTGGGAGTTGTGCCTCCCAGATGCGGGGCGTATTGACCGGCGACGCCGTGCCAGCGGAAGATCTTCCGGCCATTTTCTTCTTCCAGCAGGCTGATCCCGGCCGAATGTGCCTGACACAGGTTCATCGCGGAATCGACCAACTGCTGCATGATACTCTCGGGCGAATCCGCCATGGTTCGCGCCAGCTTCAACAAAGCATCGGTAACCGCGCCGGAATTGGGCAATCGGGAGGGGCGGCGCTGTAACTCCTCAGTACAGAGAATTGACGCTAGGGGGACTACAGGCTGCGGCGGTGACAGCTGCGCGTGGGCCATTTCGTTCCTTTCGTTCTTCGCTGCAATGAGGGTTACTCGTGCACTACTCATTGTGGGAGAATCTCGATATTCGCTACTTCGATTACCCCCTATAGGCACATAGATATCCACATGGCCGGCAAGAGGGTGACGGCGGAAGCCGTACTTGAAAACCCAGGCCAAGAGTGTTGAGAACGTGGCACATCACCGAAAAAGGTCGGAGCATGAATTCAAGCTGAAAGGCTCGCTTCTTGCCTTCCATACAGACTTGGAATTACGTCACCTGACCGCCGACCGTCACAGACGGCGGGCCTGCCAGAGACCCGGAGGAACAGCTAGTCGAACCAACGCAAAGCGGCGCGCCCGATGTAGAGTACTACTACGTATAGATCTGGCAAATGATTTGGTTCTCTGGTAGTATTACGTGGAGTATTCGAACAAGAAAACCGAGCAATGGCAACCTTTTCCTGGTGCCTTTGCCTGATTCTCATTCTCTCGACTACCGGTTCCCGCTGGGCGGCCGGCTCACCGCCTAGATCGCCTGACTCTAGTGTTCTATGGAATCAGGACGCACATCATTATCAATCCGACGCCGCGAACTACCGCAAAGTCGGCGATTTTGCGTCTGCTGAAAAGCTTTACCGCCAGGGCTATGAGGACGGCGTGCGACACGGCGATCCCATCGCCTCCGTGAAGTATTTGATTAGTGTCGGTGGTTGCCAACTAGCGCGATTCCAATACACCGCTGCATTGTCGACGTTTGTCGAAGCACGCGCGCTAGCAAGCGCCGGCGGCGTGAAGAACACAAACCCCGATTTGGGCGCCATCGCTGTAAACCTTTCCAGTTTGTATCTCCAGGTCTGGGATGTCTCTTCAGCTTTGCGCGCGGTCGAAGATGGACTCGCAGAAACTAAACCCGCGGGTTATTCCAGGCCGTTTCTCATGGTGCAAGCCGGCCGAATTCATGCGCTCTTAAACGATGGCAAAGCGGGGGCTTTTTTTGCGGACGGAATTGAAGCTGCGCGCGCGTCGGGACTCTTCGCATTGGAATCGCAAGGATGGGATCTGCTCGGCGATCAAGCCTTGCGCGACGAACGTCTTGAGGACGCGGAATTCGCGTTTGGCGAAGCTTTTCGTGCGCGGGTATTTGGAAACCGAAGCGAACTTGGATTGTCCTACTTCCGGCTCGCCGCCTTGCGGCTGGCGCATCACGATCCGTGGAGCGCCGCACGATTGAACGCGCTCGCTACTCCCGCTGCGAACAATGGCTCATCCGCACGCGCCTTCACTTGGCCCGAATACATGCTGAAACATCAGCGCGGCCTGATCCGCCAGGCGCTGGGTCAAACGCGCGCGGCGCTCGAAGACTTTTCAATCGCCACCGATGCCGCAGCACGGGCCAGTCTGCAAGTGCTGCCCACCCGCGCGGCGCTGGTAGCGAACAATGTCGCCATGGAGGAACGGATCTTTCGATCCTACATTCAACTCGCAGCCAGGCAGGCAGCCGAAACAGGCGATACCGCCTTGGCCGGCCAAGCGTTCCAAGCGGTGGAGACGAGCCGCGCCGCCAGTTTGCGAAGCAGTCTCGGACTCGCGGACGCTTGGCGATCGCGGTTGCCTCAAGAGTATTGGAGGGTGTCGGCAGATCTCGGGAAATTAGACGCCCAGCGAATGCAATCTAGCCAGAATAATGGAGAAGCGGATCGTCTCCGTTTGAAACTTTCCGAAATGGAAACTCAGGCAGGTGGCGGAATTTCTCATAAGAAAATGGAGAACTTTAGGGGGCGATCTTCACTTACTCATTTTCAACAAGGGTTAAGAGACTGCGAGCTGATTTTAAGCTTCTATTTAGGTAAGACGGAGTCCTACATGTGGACGGTGAGCCGCGCAGTCATTCGGATGCATCGCTTGCCGCCAGAGACTCACATCGCGGCGCAGGTTCATGCTTTCCGCGAGGCCGTCAGGACGGGTAATTCCGAGGCAGAGGGGTTGGGGAAGTTGCTGTACCGGACTTTGTTCGGTGAACTCACGGCGGAGGACATCGCAAAGCGGGTATGGCTTCTTTCATTGGAGGGCGTGCTTTTTGAAGCGCCGTTTGCCGCGTTGGTGACCGAGCGGCGGGATGGCAGCACAGCTTATTTGGTGGAACAACATAATCTACAGGTGGTGCCGGGGGCGTTGCTGTCAGGCGCGTCCGCGGCTCAGGAAAGTGCCGCCCGCGCAGATCGCACCGGCGCCTACGCGGGTGTGATGCTGGCGGTAGGAGATCCGGTGTACAACACCGCAGACTTGCGGTGGAGCGGGGTTAAGAGACATGACGGGCAAGGCCAACTCGATCGCTTGGTGGCAAGCGCGGCCGAAGTGTCCGTAAGCGCGGCTCGCTGGCGCGCCAGCGGTGGGACGGCCAATCTATTGACCGGAACGCAAGCGAATCGGGCCGCCTTCGTGCAAGCGATAGCCGGCGCTGGCCGCCCAGCTCCGGCGGTAATTCACCTGGCTACCCACGTATTGACACCAGTCACACGGGCCGAGCAAGGATTTATCGCTTTCGGCTTGTCGGGACTGCCAGGGGAAGCGAGTCCCCGGCCGGGATATCTGGCGACATCTGAGATTGCCACACTCCACGTTCCTGAAGCGCTGGTGGTCATGACAGGGTGCGCGACGGGTACGGGCGATGCCCGGTCCGGAGCCGGATTGCTGGGCCTTACGCGCGCGTGGTTGATGGCGGGAGCGCGGGGGGTGATCTCGACCGCCTGGCCCGTCGAGGACTCGCCGGGCGAGATTTTTTCGCTCTTCTATCGGTATCTAAGCAGTAATCCGCCGGCGGAGGCGCTACGCCTCAGTCAGCTCGGCATGATTCACTCGGGAACGTGGCGTCGCGCTCCTGCTTATTGGGCGTCGTATCAGTTTACCGGAAGGACCCGTTAAATGTTCGAATCGCATGCAAATGATCCACCGTCGGCCGGCGCGCCGGCTGAAGCGTTCGACGCGGACTCCGCCCTGGACCTGGGCTCCATCCCCGCGAACTCAATGGGCTCCGCCGAGGGTCCGGAATCGCGTTCCGGTTTTGAACCGCCCGACCTTGAGATTTATGCCGTTTGGGTGGATTTGGTGGAGAGAATTCACTCGGGGAAAATCGAAGGCATGGCCGAACTGTATGAGCTCTTTTCCCGCGGCATCCGGTTTCATCTATGCCGGCACTTAGGCACCCAGGATCTCGACGACCGGGTTCATGACACGTTTGTGATGGTAGTACAGGCAATCCGGAGGGGGGAACTCCGCGAACCTGAACGCCTGATGGGTTTTGTCCGAACCGTGGTTCGCCGTCTGGTGGCAACACACATTGAAAAGGCCGTTCAAGCGCGCAAGGAACACCAGGACAAATCGGGGGCCCGCGTGGTGGATCCCCGCGGCGATCCGGAGGAAGCCATCATGTTCCGTCAGCGCACCGAATTGATACGACGAGTATTAGGAGAACTGAGCGAACGCGATCGCGAAATCCTCACCCGCTTTTATCTGCACGAGCAAAGTCAGGAGCAGATCTGCACGCAGATGAGCCTTTCCGAAACTCAATTCCGGCTGCTGAAATCCCGGGCCAAATCGCGATTTGGGGAGCTGGGTAAAAAAAAGCTGGCCGCGCGAGCTTTGCACGCAGTTTTTGTGAGAACTTCCGCCGGCGTTTCCCACTAATAACAAAGCGTCCCGATTCGGTAGTAATGTCAAATCGGTACGGGCGTTGGAGTCTGAGTTCGGAGAGCCTATGCCTGTGCGAGTTCTGCAAGCTGTCCGTGTTCATCCTACGGATGACATGCTCGAAGAGTATCTATTCGGCCATATCCGGGAACCCGCCTGCCACGCCCTAGAAGAACATGTCCTTTATTGTCATCAATGCCAGGACGTATTGGATTCGGCTTCTCAATTCGGGTCGTGGCTCAAGCCGGAGTTGGCCGCCATCGAGGCGCGACATCGCCGGCCAACCTATTGGCAGCGCTGGTTAACGTGGATAATCATCCGTCCAGCCGCTCCGCGATGGCCCCAGCAGCGGCGAAAGATCTTACGCTGGCCGGGGACGCGTCGCCTATCTCTGGTTGCGGCCGGAGTCGCCCTCGTAGCATGTGTTGCGCTCATTGTCACAAGGAAACCGCCACTCGGCCCCCCTGCGACCGTGGTGCTTTCGGCATTCCGCGGCGCTGCGAGTGACGGAGTGTCGTTGGCCCCTGCGGAGACACCTCTCGACCTGACGATTGATACCACCCGTTTGCCCCGCGCGGGCACCAGTTACCTGCTCCAGATCGTGGATGCGAGCGGCAAGGAAGTCTGGCGAAGCGCGCTTTCTGAGGAGAAAGTTACTCAACTGGAAGCACATGTGTCCAAGGGATTCAACCCTGGCGTTTATTGGGTCCGGCTGTATCATGCCTCCCCATCTCCGCCGGAACTAGTCCGGGAATTTGGCCTGCGCATCGAATAGCTTGCACCCGCGCCGCGCCGGCGAAATCCGCAAGTAATCCTTTCTGAGGGTCTCAACTCGTGAATGTGTCACCCTATAGGCTGAACGCCGTCACGCGATGGAAACCTCGTTTGCCAAAGACAAGATGAAGATCGTCCTGCTGGAAGGCATCCACGCAGGCGCGGTCGAGGCATTTCAGAACGACGGGTATTCGGCGGTTACCTATCACGAAAAATCGCTGCCCGAGCGGGAATTGATCGAAGTGGTGCGGGATGCATACCTGCTGGGCATCCGTTCCTCCACGCACCTGACCAAGAAGGTTTTCGAGGCCGCGCCACACCTCATCGGCGTGGGCTGTTTCTGCATCGGCACCAACCAAGTAGATTTGGCCGCCGCGCAAGATCACGGAGTGGCGGTTTTCAACGCGCCATTTTCGAACACTCGCAGCGTTGCCGAGCTGGTGCTGGCGGAAATCATTCTGTTGATGCGCGGCATACCGGCGCGCAACGCGGCAGCGCATCGCGGCGAGTGGCGGAAGACAGCGGCAGGGTCGCGCGAAGCTCGTGGCAAGACGCTTGGCATCGTTGGCTATGGGCACATTGGGACGCAGGTGGGCGTGCTGGCCGAATCGCTGGGCATGAATGTGGTCTTCTATGACATCGAAATGAAGCTGTCTTTAGGCAACGCCCGTGCCATGCCCTCGCTCGAAGCCTTGCTCGAAGCCTCCGACGTAATCACGCTGCATGTTCCGCAGACGCCGCGCACGGCAAAAATGATTGACGCCACGGCGCTCAGACGCATGAAAAATGGCTCCGCCCTGATTAACGCAGCGCGCGGCACCGTCGTCGATATCGACGCGCTTGTGGAAGCTCTGGATTCAGGACACCTGAGCGGCGCGGCAATCGATGTGTTTCCCAAAGAACCTAAGGGCAACAGCGACGAATTCGTTTCTCCGCTACGCGGCCGCGACAACGTGATTCTGACTCCGCATGTGGGGGGAAGCACGCAGGAAGCCCAGCGCGACATTGGCACTGAGGTATCGAGCAAACTGATCAAATACAGCAATAACGGGTCCACCTTGGGCGCGGTGAATTTCCCGGAGGTATCGCTGCCGGAGCACCCCGGACAACACCGGCTGCTGCACATCCACTGCAATCAACCAGGCGTAATGTCGCGCATCAATGCGATTTTTTCCGCGGCGCACATCAACATCGCGGGCCAATACCTGCAAACCAATCCAAAAATCGGGTACGTAGTGATCGATATTGAGGCCGAGGAAAAGGCCGTCTCGCTGCGCCTGAAGAAGCGCCTGGAGCAGGTCGAGGGGACAATCCGCACGCGCATTCTGTATTAAGCGATTGTCGAGAGCATAGCGGGCGCACGAGAAATTTATGGGCGCCATCATTTGACACCCCTCCTTCCACTATGTTGTGATTCCCCTCGGTGCCCTCCACGGAAAAGATCGCTACGGGAAAGCAACGGACTCCACTCGACAAGAACCAAATCCGTGGATTCTGGGCTGCGTGGGCGGGCTGGGCGCTGGATGGGATGGACTCATTCATCTACGCGCTGGTGCTGGTGCCGGCCATGCGGGAATTGCTGCCACGGTCCGGCGTCCAAGCCACCACGGCCAACATAGGCTACTACGGCGGATTATTGTTCGCGCTGTTTCTGCTGGGTTGGGGCATGTCGATGATATGGGGACCTATCGGCGACCGCATCGGCCGCATCCGCGCGCTGATGTTGACGATTTTGTGTTATTCCGTCTTCACATTCACAGGGGCGTTCGCAACCAGTATCTGGCAGCTGGCGATCTTCCGCTTGCTGGCCGGTGTGGGCATCGGCGGAGAATGGACGCTGGGCGGCACTTTCGTCGCTGAAGAATGGCCGGAAGACCGGCGCAAGATGGGCGCTGGCCTGCTGCAGACCGGCTATTATTTCGGCTTCCTTATGGCAGCGGCCCTCAATGCGACGGTGGGCGCCGAATATGGGTGGCGCGCCATGTTCGCCATCGGCGGCCTGCCCGCGTTCCTGGTCGTCTTCATTCAATACGGAGTCAAAGAACCTAAACGATGGAAACCCAGTGAATCGTTATTGAATTCGTGGGCGAAAATTTTTTCGCCTGAGTACCGCGGCCGTACCATTCTCAACTCCATATTTTTGCTGGTTTCGATCACGGGCTTGTGGGCCAGCACGGTGTACGTGCCCTCCGGCACTACATTCCTGGCGGTGAAGGCGGGGCAAACAACGGCGCAGGCGGCGAGAACGGCTTCGCTGGCGACAGTACTTGTCGCCGTCGGAACGATTTTAGGCTGCGCGGCGCTCCCTCTGCTCGCGGAACGTTTTGGACGCCGTAAAACGCTGGCGATGTATTTCGGACTGATGTTCCTGACCATCTCCATCGGCTTCGGCTACACGTTTTACCTCGCGCAGGACGCTTTGTTCTGGTTCATGCTGGTGCTATTCTTCCAGGGCTTCGCGGGAGGGAACTTCGCAATGTACTCGCTATGGCTGCCGGAGCAATACCGGACGGAGTGCCGTGCCAGCGCGTTCGGTTTCGCGACTTCGGCTGGCAGATTCGTGGGCGCGGGCATCACGTTTCTGGTCGGGGCGGGCGTTTCCAGCATGGGCACCATTGGCACGCCTGTGGCGCTCACGTCGATCGCGTTTCTAGTTGGGTTGGCCCTGCTACCCTGGGGAGTGGAAACCAAAGGTCAAAGGCTTCCAGAGTAAAATTATGCCTCAACTTACACGCCGTGAATTCGGCGGCATGGCACTTGCATTTGGTACCGGCGCGCCGGTTCTTTGGAGCGCAACCGGCTGGATTGACGAGGTTTTACGGTCGGGAATCGCGCGCCGGAAAATCCCCTGCGCGGTGGGAATGGTGGCAACCCCGGACAAAATCACATACCAGGGCGCGTTCGGCACTCGCGATTCCGTTTCGGGGATGGCGGTAAAGATCGATTCGATTTTTTGGATCGCATCGATGACCAAGGCGATCACGTCCGCGGCGGCGATGCAGTTGGTGGAGCAGGGGAAGGTCACACTCGATGAGCCGCTGTCGAAGTATCTGCCCGATCTGGGCAAAGCGCAAGTCTTCGAAGGCGTTGATGCACAGGGCAAGCCCAAGCTCCGGCCTGTGCGCACGCCGATCACTCTGAAACATCTGCTGACCCACACTTCGGGATTCGCCTATGACGTGTGGAGCGAAGACATGCAAAAGTTTGAGAAGGCCGGGGGTGCTGCGCCGGCCGGTGTGGCTCCGCTAGCGCCGCTGGTCTTCGAGCCGGGCACGCGCTGGCAATACGGCTACGGTGTTGATTGGGCCGGAAAACTTGTGGAGACCCTCAGCGGAATGACCCTGGAACAGTATTTCCAGCGGAATATCTTCGGGCCGCTGGGCATGAAAGACACCACGTTCATTTTTCCCGCAGCGAAATTCGATCGCCTGGTAAATACGTATGATCGCCAGCCCAATGGAATATTGAAGGAACGGGCGCGCGAAATGCCTCCGGTTCCCACCGCATTGAACGGCGGCGGCGGTCTGTTTTCGACTGCCGGCGATTACGTTCGCTTCATGCAAATGATTTTGCAGCACGGGCGTGCCGCCGATGGCAAACAGATTTTGCAGGCCGCCACGGTCGACAGAATGTCCGCGAATCAAATCGGCGACTTGAGCGCCGGAAAACTAAAGACGTTTGAGCCAGACCGATCGAGTGATGTCGATGTGCACCCTGGGGCGCGCGATGGCTGGGGGTTGGGTTTCCTGATCAACCGGACCGCGTATGACGGCGGCCGGTCGGCTCAAAGCCTGGCATGGGCGGGGATTTTAAACACCTTTTATTGGATCGATCCGAAACGAAGCTTATGCGCCGTGCTCATGATGCAGTACCTGCCTTTCGTGGATCGCGAGGCTGTGGGATTGCTCAGCGATTTTGAAAAAGCGGTGTACGCGAGTTGATGCGCTCCAAGACCGCGGCCGAACACTCAACCGCTCCCCACTCGCACCGAGGAGTTTTTCTGAATTCATTTTCATGAATCTTCGCCAGTGGTTTGATCTGACCCTTGCCCCTCGCGCCAATGAAGAAGCGCTGGAGTGGGCGGGAGACGTTTACACATTCGGAGAAATCGACGCGCGCAGCAATCGCATGGCGCGGGCGCTGCTTGCGCGCGGCATTGCCAAAGCCGATCGCCTTTGTGTATACCTTGCCAATTCGATCGAGATGATCGATCTCTATCTGGCGTGTATCAAGTTGGGTGTCATCTTCGTGCCGGTAAATATTCTGTATCGCGATCGCGAGATGACACATATTTTGAACGATGCAGCGCCGAAGTTGTTGATCACGGCGAGGGAGGTTCCCGCGCTGTTGGTTGAAGCCGCTGCTTTACCCGGCCACAGCTTGCCGGATTCAGGATTGGGAGCGGACGATGTGGCGGCGCTGGTCTACACCTCGGGAACGACAGGTGTCTCCAAAGGCGCGATGCTCACGCACAATAACTTCGCGGTAAATGCGTCGAATCTCATCGCAACCTGGAGGATCACCGCGGAAGATAGGCTGCTGCTGGCGCCGCCCCTGTTTCACGTGCATGCGCTGGGCAATGGACTGCACTGCTGGCTGTTCTCCGGATGCCGGATGCGGCTGCTGGAGCGCTTCGATCACACCACCGCGATAGAACATTTCCGCGATTTTCAGTCCACGTTATTTTTTGGCGTCCCTGCAATGTATGTGCGCCTGCTGGACACCGCGCCGGAACAAGCGCGAGCCATCGGCCAGGACATGCGGCTGTTCGTGTGCGGTTCCGCTCCGTTGCCCCCGCAGACGCTGGAAGATTTCCGTACCCTGTTTGGCCATACCATTCTCGAGCGCTACGGCATGACAGAAACACTCATGAACATTTCGAATCCCTACGATGGCGAGCGCCGACTAGGAAGCGTGGGGTTGCCGCTGCCGGGGGTCGCGGTGAAGATCATGAAGCCAGATGGAAATGAGGCGGGCGTGGACGAAACGGGTGAACTGTGGCTAAAAGGACCCAACGTCTTCGCGGGCTATTGGCAAAATGAAGCCGCGACGAGGAACGCCTTCGTGGACGGCTGGTTTAAGACCGGTGATATCGGTTCGCTCGCGGCCGATGGATACATCACTTTGAGCGGACGCAAGAGCGATCTGATCATCTCCGGAGGTTTCAACATCTATCCGCGCGAAATCGAGGAATTTCTGATGGAACAACCTGAAGTCGCCGAAGCCGCGGTGGTGGCCGAGCAAGACCGCGTGCGCGGCGAGGTGCCGGTGGCATATATCGTGTGGCGTGAAGGCCCGGGCGATGCGGCTGCCGTGGAAGCGCGCTGTCGCGAAAAGTTGGCATCTTTCAAAATCCCTCGGCGCTTCGAAGCGATTGACAAGCTTCCACGCAATGCCCTGGGCAAGGTGCAGAAACATCTATTATGTCGCGCGTCCTGATGGTGACGGCGGAGGCCGCGCCGTTCGCAAAAACGGGTGGTCTCGCCGACGTACTAGGCGCGTTGCCGCCTGCACTAGCGCGTTTGGGCGAAGAAGTAGCGGTGGTGATGCCGCGCTACGATATCGCACACATTCCGGGGGCAGAACGTGTGTGGAACGCGCTGCCTCTGGTGGTGGGTCCGCACCGATACACCGCCGCGATCGATCAGGTGGTGATGGGCGGCGCTCGTTACTGGTTTGTAGATTGCCCTCCACTGTACGCCCGGGGCCAGGTTTATGGAAATTTCGCCGACGATCACCTTCGTTTCGGGGCTCTCAACATAGCGGCCATTGGCATCGCTCGACATATGTTTCGGGCGGACATTTTTCACGGCCATGACTGGCCGGCCGGTCTGCTGCCGGCGTATCTTCGCGAGAACCTGCATGGAGATCCCTCTTTTTTCGGGACGAAATGCGTGACGACGATTCATAACCTGGGCTACCAGGGCAATTTTCCGGCCAGCGTTATTAGCGACCTCGGTCTGAGTCCCGCGTCCTTTCACCCCGAAGGTCTTGAATTCTGGGGAGACGTGAGTTTCCTGAAAGCGGGCATAGTCTGGTCGGACGCCATTACGACGGTCAGTCCCACCTACGCGCGTGAGATTCAGACTCCGGAACACGGTTTCGGTCTGGACGGATTGCTCCGCGCGAGAGCTTCTCGAGTTCACGGCATCTTGAATGGCGCGGACTACGACGAATGGAAACCGGAGACCGACGCCTTTGTGGCTCGCCGCTACTCCGCCAAAAACCTCACTGGTAAGCGTGCCGCGAAAATGACCCTGCTTACCAACTTTGGGTTACCCGCGAATCCGGACCGGCCATTGCTCGCAGTAATTTCGCGTTTCGCGCATCAGAAAGGTCTGGACCTAATCGCCGCCATCGCTAAAGACCTGGTAGAGGAAGACGCTGCGCTCGTGATTCTTGGCGAAGGCGAGGCACGCTTCGAAGAAATGTTCCAGGAGATGGCGCGCGATTTCCCTGATACGTTCGCCGTGCACGTGGGTTACAACAACGCAATGGCGCACCAGATTGAAGCGGGCGCCGACATGTTTCTGATGCCCAGCCGCTATGAGCCGTGCGGGCTGAGCCAGATATACAGTCTGCGATACGGAACCGTCCCCATCGTACGCGCCACCGGCGGCCTTGAAGATACCGTGGATGAAACCACCGGCTTTAAGTTTAGCGAATACACGCCGACGGCTCTGCTAGATGCAATTCGCCAGGCACTCACGGCATGGAAGGATAAGAAAGCGTGGCGAGAGCGCATGCGACGCGGAATGGCGAAGGACTTTTCATGGACGGCCGCTGCAGTGGAGTATCAAAAGCTATACAGGAGTCTCTAACGGGGGGCCAGGGCCTGACTGGCTCCGGAAGCTAGGCGGGATAAACCCCAATGCTAACCTCTCCAGCGGCGTTAGAGCGATTCGGCTGAACGGCAAAGAGCGGATTGACGCTATTTATTTGGTCGGGCCGCCGTCGTCGGCCGCGCCGGCGAACACTTTGCGGCCATCGCCCAGCGTGACTTGCCGCGCATTGGCCAGCTTGGAACCGTCCTTAGCCAGATAGCCTTCGACGACGATCTCATCTCCCGGCTTGAGCGAGTTCCGGGTCCAGCCCTTCCGCATCAAACCGTTGGGACTGCCTAGCTCCAGTTCCCAATTGATCGATGCACCTTTATCGTCCTTCACATCCACATAGAAGCGGGCGTGGGGATTCATCCACTCCAATTTAGTGACCGTGCCTTTCAATGTCACGGGCTTGCTTGAATCATATTCCGCCGCAAAGGAATGATGCGCGAGTAGCGGAACGGCGAGGGCTAGCAGGATTCCGGTCATCAACACTAATGCGATTCTTTTCATAAGTTCCCCCAAGCTCCTGTCCAGATCTTTCGCCGGGCATCAATCCATGCCAGGCGACACATGCTTTCTAGCGTTTAAGTCTATTCTCATTTGATACGCCCGTCAAGCATGGGCGGCCGGCATTTTTCAATCCAAGAATGACGCCGAGTAGGCGTGGGGAGGCAGGGGTGGGAATCGGGATCAAAGCGCTTCTACGCTAGTAACGTGGCTGCGCTGATCCAGTTGCAAGCCGTTGGCGAATCATGCGGATTTCGCGCTTCGAACAGGACTTGATCGTACGGGTTTCAGTAATCGTTTTCCCCCTTTGCACGTACTCTACCTCAGCAACAACGAACCATAGTCCGTTGACTAGCCCATACCGAATGCCATCAATCTCCATTCGGTCAGCTTTCTTCTCTCTCGTCCAGCGCCACCGTTTGCGCTGTCCGCTGTAACGCAGGATGCCGGTTTCTGGGTCCACATAAAACTCACCAGACCGGGATTCGACGGCATGGGGAGCCCAGCCGCGCCGCCCCAATGTGCCCGTGACCCAGACGTTACCGTCCACGCCCCTGTAGGTATGCGTCGAAACATCGACGTGCTGTTCAAGAATGTGACGGATTGGCCATGCACCGCTTCCCAACTCGCGGCGCAATTCAGAATACACGTCATTCCATGGGCGTCCGATGCTGCTCTGAAGGTAGTTGCGAATCGGGCCGAGCACGTCGGAAAAGCTCTTAGAGCCGATCTTCTTGTTGTGGTAGCCTTCCTGTCGCCTGCTCACCGGCAGACGCGTAAAACCGTCGTAATCCCAGCCATCCTCCGGATCGCATTCCAATCGCCCGTAAAAACGCGCCTTCGCACTTGTGGCACTACGCGATCCACGGCGCGGCGCTTCAATCACCTGCTTGCCAAAATATGGTTTCAAATTGTCGCCCCTCCTCGGGGCTGCTATGTGGCTGACATTTTGAAACTCTCCTTTCTCGACCGAGCCTCACAGGATAGCATGAGAGCTCAAATGAACCCTCTACCTGTCTCTCAGGCAGCACCGAGGGTGGAATCGGGAAGGGTGATTGAATGTATACTGAATGTCGGCAAATGCCCGAATCAAATTCTCGGCATTCTCCCGCAATGCGGTTTCGCCAAGGAGACAGGATATGAAACGGTGGTCGAACCAACTCATGCTTGCTATTGCTGGGGGCACTGGCGCGTGTCTGATCGGGCTCACATTTGTCGGCCAGGCCACCGCGCAAGGCCCGGCTGCGGGGGCAAGAGCGCAAACCGCCGGAGAGGCGTTTAAGAACGTTACCACCAGCACTCTCAAAGGACTTCCGGTGAGCGATTTCCTGGGGAGCATGGGCGTCATGTCGGCCGCGCTCGGCTATGACTGCGCGGATTGTCATATCGCTGCCGGAACCGACAAGGTGAACTGGGAATTCGACACTCCCAAGAAGAAGACGGCGCGCAGGATGGTGGAAATGGTCGCCGTGATTAATCGTACGAACTTTGGGGGCGCACAGATGGTGACCTGTTGGACTTGCCATCATGGCCGATTCTTACCCTCCACGACAATCGCTTTGGATACCCTGTACGGCACTCCGAACGACGAGAGGAACGACATTGTCGTCCCCGGCGAGGGACAGCCTCCCGCCACCCAAATCCTGGACAAGTATATCGAGGCGCTCGGCGGAACCCAGCGTCTCGCCGGACTCAGGAGCTACATCGCTACCGGGACGAGTATAGGCTACGAAGGGCTTGGGGGCGGTGGTTCCGTCCAAATCTTTGCGAAAGCTCCCGATCAGCGCACGACGCTCATCGCTTTTAAGGAGCACCCGGAGCGCGGAGATAGCACCCGGGCCTACAACGGCAGCGCGGGTTGGATCAAATCCCCGCGCGGACTGTTCCCGGCATACGAGCTGATGGGAAGTGAACTAGACGGGGCCCGGCTGGATGCGCAGCTGTCGTTCCCCGGCCAGATCAAGCAGGCGCTCAGCAACTGGCGGGCCGGCGCCTTGGACTCGATCGGGGACAAAGAGGTGCAAGTAGTTCAAGGCAGCGGTCCCCGTGGGTTCCTTGCAACGCTCTACTTCGATAAGGAGTCTGGGCTGTTGGTGCGCCTGGTTCGTTATAGCGCTTCCCCGATTGGCCGTATTCCCACACAGATCGACTATTCGGACTACCGCGACGTGGAGGGGATCAAATTTCCCTTTAAATACAATCTCACGTGGCTAGACGGAAGGGATTCCTTCCAGTTGACGGACGTAAAACTAAATATCCCGATTGACGCAGCAATATTCGGCAAGCCTTGAATCTTGCCGGCGGGAACGGGCAGCGATTTACATCATCAGCTAGGGTCGGTACGCGACAATTGTTCTGGGGGCCGCCATTACCGGTCGCGTCGCTGGACACTTTCCAGCCATCGCCCGGGGTGGTTTGTTGCGGATTGCTAGCTTGGACCCGTTCCTACCCACATGGCCCTCGACGACAATCGCGAATCTCCTCGGCTCGAGCGAGTTCCCGGTACAGACGGGCAACGTGCTCGGGCAGCGCTCCTGTAAGTGGTTGATTTCAGCGGGCGGGTGCCCTTTCAGCAATCAAGATGCAAACCGCTTGCCGATGTTGTTGACAGCGCAACTTTGAATTCGTAAACTACTATTTAATATGCAATTGAGTTGCAAATATAATCTCTTAGCCGCTCATCCCTCCGATAAGAGATCATTGGCATGAAGTTCGTTGGTCGAACCCATTTGCCGTTTCGGGCACTGGGCGCGGTATGGCTTCTGAGCACGTGGTGGGGTCTCTTGCACGCTCAACAGCCAGGATCAGTTGTCCAGGGCAAGATCTTCGATCAAACGCATGCGCCAATCGCAGGCGCCCGGATCGCCGCTACGCCGGAAGGCCGGACGCCAGGAGCGACCAGTGTATCAGGCCCAACCGGTGAGTTCTCTCTTCCTCTCAATATCGGTAAGTACCGGTTGATGGTTTCCGCAGACGGCTTTCAGGACGTCTCACAGCCGGTGACGGTGGCCGAAGCGGCAAGCGCGCCAATTGAGATCCTGCTGCCAGTATCCGAGCAGCGCACCTCCGTTACGGTGACGGAAGCCGCTGGATATCAGGTGATCGCGACCAGCGTTGCCACAAAGACTACTACTCCACTCCTCGACATCCCGCAATCCATTACAATCGTGAGCCGTGAGTTAATCAAAGATCAGCTGATGATGACCATGGCGGATGTCGTTCGGTATGTTCCTGGCGTTACGATGGCCCAGGGCGAAGGCCATCGGGACGCGCCAGTGATCCGCGGCAACTCAACGACTTCGGATTTTTACGTCAACGGCGTGCGGGACGATGTTCAGTACTACCGGGATCTTTATAACTTGGAGCGCGTGGAGGCCGTCAAGGGACCCAATGCCATGATTTTCGGCCGTGGCGGTGGCGGGGGAGTGATCAATCGCGTCACGAAGGAGGCCGGATTTATTCCCCTTCGTGAGATTTCCTTGCAAGGCGGATCGTTTGGGAATAAGCGGGTTTCCGGTGACCTCGATCAGCCGCTGGGCGGTAAATTCGCTTTTAGGCTGA
Source organism: uncultured Acidobacteriota bacterium (assembly GCA_902826605.1). Classification (GTDB taxonomy): domain Bacteria; phylum Acidobacteriota; class Terriglobia; order Bryobacterales; family Bryobacteraceae; genus Palsa-187. Next base: position 22,285 of record CADEFM010000013.1, on the reverse strand, counting down.
ATAGCATGTACGAGAATTCCGACAGCTTTCGGAATTACTTCAATCTGGAGCGGTACGGCATCGCACCAACCGTTACGGTTACTCCGGACGAAAAAACCAAGATCCGGCTCGGATACGAATATTTTCACGATGGCCGCGTGACAGATCGCGGGATACCTTCCTTTCAAGGGCAGCCTGCCGTTACCCATCGATCCACCTTTTTTGGCAACCCTAACGCGAGCCAGGCGCGCGCCGGCGTGCACCTGGGATCGGCCATCGTCGAGCGCCAGCTTGGTCCGGGGCTGAACGTCCGTAACAGTACGCTCTTTGGGACCTACGACAAGTTCTATCAAAATGTGTTCCCAGGGGCTGTCGATCCCACGGCGACATTGGTGAATCTGTCGGGCTACAATACGGCGACTCAACGCGATAACGCCTTCAATCAAACCGACGTGACATACCGCAAATCGACGGGGCCAATCGAGCATACTTTACTTTGGGGAGCGGAATTCGGACGCCAATCCACGGCGAATTTTCGTCAAACAGCCTTCTTTAATAACACGGCCGCCTCGATTGATGTTGCGTTCCGAAATCCCACGGATTTTACTCCGGTCACGTGGCGTCAAGCGGCCACCGACGCCGACAACCGGCCCGTGAACACCGTTGCTGCCACCTACATTCAGGATCAGGTAAATCTGTCCCGTTTCGTTCAAGTCGTGGGCGGCGTGCGCTTCGATCGTTTCGATCTTAGGTTCCACAACAACCGAAATAATGAGGATCGGCGGCGCAAAGACAATCTAATTTCGCCTCGCGCCGGGATCGTGGTGAAGCCGATTGCTCCGCTGTCTCTCTACTTCAACTACAGCATCGCTTATTTACCAAGTTCGGGGGATCAGTTCGGGTCGCTCGACGCAACTACTGAAACCCTCAAACCCGAGAAATTTACGAACTATGAGGGGGGAATTAAGTGGGACGTACGCCGCTATCTTTCCATAACCGCAGCTTTGTATCGGTTGAATCGCACGAATACGCGATCTGTCGATCCTAATAATCCCGCCGTTATCTTTCAGACAGGAAGCCAGCGCACCAACGGATATGAGTTGGGTATCAGCGGCAGCATCACCCGGGCTTGGACGGTTGCGGGTGGCTACTCCTACCAGAATGCATTTATCAGCAGCGCAACCTCGGCGGCTCGGCTGGGCGCACAAATAGCAATGGTCCCGCACCACAACTTCTCCCTTTGGAACAACTACCGTATCATGTCACGGCTCAGCGGAGGACTGGGAATCATTCACCAAGCCGATATGTGGGCAGGTATAGACAATACGGTCGTGATTCCAAGCTTCACACGTACTGACGCAGCCCTTTACTATTCGCTTACCGAGAAGGTGCGGCTGCAAGCGAATGTCGAGAATCTAACGGATAACAAATACTTCGTCAGCGCTCACAGCAATAACAACATTACGCCAGGCTTTTCGCGTGCGCTGCGTATCGGCCTTACGATGCGCTTCTAGGAGACGTCCCAATGCTACCCGAACGGTTCAGGCAGGGAGTGATTGCGCGATTCTGACCCGCCTGCATCATGAACTCCGCAGGCCGTCGATCCCCACATCCACGCGGAACAAGGCGTTATTGGTGGCGACGATGAGTTCACGCGTCGGGGAAAACGCCAATCCGACGATGGAAGGACCGGACAGAAATAGCTCCGCTTTTGCATTGGGGTCGATGGAAACAATCCCACGCCGTCCTCCGTACGAAGCGGCCACGTACAAATTGCCCTTTGCGTCGAAGGCCAGCCCTTGCGGACGTCCCAGACCTCGAAAAAATAGCTCCACGTGACCAGACGGTTTCACGCGGTGCACGGCGTCGTAGCTGGACGTGGTGGGACCGGTGACGTACAGGCAATCGTCCGGGCCGATAGCGATATGATAGGCCGCGATTGAGGGTTCGAGCGTGGCAAAAACATAGATCTGCCGTTGTGGACTTACCTTGAAAATGGTGCCACTGCGATCCCCCACAAACAGGTTGTCGTCGTGATCGAATGTGATGCCGGTAGCTACCCCCATGCCTTCTACGAATACGGAAATACCACCCGTCGCGGAAATCTTGTACACGGTTCCTTCGTGGCGGCTGGAGACACAGAGCCCGTCTTCGGAATCAAACGCCAGACCAGTGGCATTCGTCACGTCGCTAACGAAAGGCGCGAGTTCACCACGCGGTTCGGCTTTATAAATGGACACAGGAGTTTTCTGTCCACGGGCTCCGCTAAATGTGGTGTAAATATTTCCGGCGCGATCCACGGCCGGGTTGGCCACGGGGTGCATGTTATCGGAAATCTGCATCCCCACCGCACAAGAACGCGGGACGCTGGCCTCGCCATTTCTTCCCACCACAAGATCGGCGCTCAGCACGCCGTCTGGAACACGCACGATCAAGAAGGAATCCGAGCCGGCCACCAGAGATGCAGGGCGGTCTCCAAAACGCACGTGCGGCCGGTCCGCGGAACCGAAACCTTTCCCGCGCACCTGAAATTCGCCGCCTGGAATGGCGGCGGCGGGGGCGACGGAGAGAATCTGCGGACGCGAGTCGGATGATTTACGGAATGCCATGGCCAGGAGTTAGAAACGGAGAGCTAATAAAGATTGAACCATCCAGCGGCGAACAACACAAGCGCGCCATACACGCCTGCCATCATGTCGTCGGCCACGATGCCCGCTCCGCCCGGCAACCGTTCCAATTGACGCACCGGCGGAGGTTTCCAAATATCGAAGGCGCGGAACAATAAGAAACCCAGCAGCCAGCTCTTCCAATTCAGAGTGAGAGCGCCGCCCAGGGTCATCCATTGACCCAGAACCTCATCCACTACGACGATCTGCGGGTCTTTGCGGCCGCCTTCCCGCGCGACCACATCGGCTGCCCACACTGCAACCGGCAACAGTGGAATGCACAGCCAAACCAGCCAGGTGGAGGGAAACCCGGCAAAGCGATATAACACCCATGCGATTGCCAGGGCGGCAAGCGATCCTACGGTGCCGGGCGCCTTGGGCGCATATCCGCAGCCGAACCATGTGGCAATGGCACGAGCCACCGTGTTCACTCGTCGTCCTCTGCTCTCAATGGATCGTCCTCGGGTTCCAGAGGAGCCGGAATTACATATTTTTCAGACGCCCAATTGCCCAAATCGATCAGGCGGCAGCGCTCGCTGCAAAACGGCATCTCTGGATCCTCAAACTGAACTGCTTTTCCGCAAATCGGACATTTCATACGATCTGAAACAGAGTGTGGGAGGCAAGTGCCGGCTCGTCCACCAGATCACCGGTCAGTTCATAGTCGTGGGCTTTGACAATTCTCATGGTTCGAATATCGCCCGCGCGCAGCGGCTGCTCGCCGGGATGAGAGATGTAACATACGCCATCAATGCCCGGTGCTTGCGTGGAAAGACGAGCTTCCCAAACCAGCTCGGAATCTTCTGTCGGACCCTCAACCAGCACTTGCAGCTCGTGACCAACCAGTTTGCGGTTTTGCGCCCGAGAAATCTTGCGCTGAAGGCTCATGAGATGGCGCTTGCGGTTATAGATAGTGCGCGCGTCCACTTTGCCGTCCAGTTCGAAGCTCTTGCTGGAGTCCTCATCGGAGTATGAGAAAACACCCAATCTGTCGAACCTGGCAACTTCGACGAACTGGCATAGCTCCTCAAAATCCTTGTCCGTCTCGCCGGGGAAACCAACGATCATGCTGGTTCTTATGGCCACGCCCGGGATGGTGCGCCGAATGCGTTCCAACAGCTTTAAGAAGATATCACCGTGCGCGCCGCGCTTCATGCGCTTGAGCACTGGCGCGCTGGCGTGCTGCAACGGCATATCGATGTACTTCACCAGAGCTTCGTTCGCCGCGATGGTATCCAGCAGCTTCTGGGTGACTTTGTTGGGATAGGCATAGAGGAATCGCACCCACTTAGGTTGGGCGGTTTCGATGTTGGCCAAGCGCTCCAGCAGCATCGCCAGGCCGTCCTTCAGACCGAAGTCTTCACCGTAGCAGGTTGTGTCCTGCCCGATCAGATTGATCTCGCGCACGCCTTGCGCGAACAGGCGCGTTGCTTCGGAAATGACCGATTCAAACCGCCGGCTCCGAAATTTTCCGCGATACTGCGGGATCACGCAGAAGGTACATGGGTGATCGCAGCCTTCGGCGATCTTGACGTAGGCGTAATGCTTGGGTGTGGTGAGCACCCGCGGCGTCAGATCGTGGTAAAGATACGCGTCCAGCGGATTGGCCAGAGGCTCCACGCCTTCGCACAACGCGGTGATGCGTTCCAGTTCATTGGTGCCGATGACGCCATCCACTTCCGGCATGTTCTTGCGGATGTCGTCGCGATAGCGCTCCACCAGGCACCCAGCGACGATCAACTTTTGCGCGCGACCGGTTTTCTTGTACTCGGCCATTTCGAGAATGGTGTCGACGGATTCCTGCTTGGCCGGATCGATGAAGCTGCACGTGTTCACCACAATCACGTCGGCGTCCGATGGGTGGGGCGTCAACTCATGACCGTCTTGGGTGAGCTGCCCCATCATCACCTCGGTATCCACGAGGTTCTTGGGGCACCCCAAACTGACGAAACCGATTTTCATGCTTGAATAAACTTCCCGGCGCGAGCGGCGCGAAGGCAAGAAACTGCGCCTACGTGTGGCAGTGGCTCAATCCCCGCTTTTCCAAATATTGCTGATGATATTCTTCGGCACGCCAGAATGCCGTGGCCGGCGTAATCTCCGTAACGATCGGCCTGGGAAACCGCGCCTGGGCGGCCTCGCGGGATGCGCGCGCTTCGGCTGCCTGCGCTTCCGAGTGAACGAAGATGACCGAGCGGTACTGCGCGCCCACGTCCGGACCCTGGCGGTTCAGCGTCATGGGATTGTGATTCTCCCAAAATACTTCCAGCAGATCATGATAGGAGATCACTTGGGGGTCGAACGTCACCTCTACCACTTCGGCGTGTCCAGTGCGATCCGTGCAGACGTCTTGATAGGTGGGGTGATCGAGCGTACCGCCCATATATCCGACCGCCGTGGACTTCGCCCCCGCCAACCGCCGGAACGTCTCTTCAACGCCCCAGAAACAGCCAGCGCCGAATGTCGCTTTCTCGATTCCAGGATTTGCCTGCTCCATAAACTCTATTGTAGCGGGAGCCGATCCCCAATCAGGTACAATGGCCAATTTGACGAAGCTCCGCATCCGGAATCAGACCAAAGGCACCGACTTAGCCGACCGTGCCGACATCGCCGATACCAGCGCCTCCCGCAATCAGGGGCTGCTGAAGCATACCGGCCTGGCCGACGGCGAAGGACTGTGGATCGTCCCCTGTGAGGGCGTTCACAGTTTCTTTATGAAGTTCGCGATCGATGTAGTATTCATCAACAAGAAGCGCGTGGTGACGAAAATCCGCCCCAACATGGTTAGCAGCCGCATCGCCTTTAGTGTCCGCGCGCATTCAACCATCGAGCTGCCCGTGGGCATGATCGAAAAATCAAAGACGTCTCCAGGGGATCAGCTGGAACTGGAAAAATACGAAGCCTAATGTCGAGCGATAAATCCTTGAGAGACCACTTGGTTGCGCTATTGCGCGGCGGTAGCGCCCACTTGAAATTCGAGGATGCCGTCAAGGGCCTGCCAGTAGCCTTGCGCGGCAAGCGGCCCAAAGGCGCCGGACATTCCCCTTGGGAGATTTTGGAACACCTGCGCATCGCCCAATCGGACATCCTGGAATTCAGTCGCGATGCGAAACACGTGTCCCCGGCATGGCCTGCCGGATATTGGCCGGCCTCGCCAGCCCCGCCGAACGCGGGTGCGTGGGCCAAGAGCGTCCGGGCGTTCAGCGCGGATCTGGAGGCCATGTGCGAGTTGGCTGCCAATCCGGCGATCGATTTATATGCCCGTATCCCGCAAGGTGATGGGCAGACCGTTCTTCGTGAGATATTGTTGGTTGCCGATCACAATGCGTATCACATTGGTGCGCTGGTTCAGATACGTCGCCTGCTAGGCGCTTGGGCCTAAGGCGTCGGCGCAGTCCACATGCTCAGGTCCGCCCGGCCGTTCGACGATCCCGCCAGGATGAAGCATGCATCCACGCCGTCTACAATGAAGACTTAGTTCTCTCTCCCTTTGGAATAAATAGAATGAGATTTGTATCTTGGCGCAAGGGCGCAGCTCAGGGCGTCGCCCTGCGGCGCGGCGCGGATCTGATGGACCTCCCAGGAGTAAGTATGTTGAGCCTCCTGCGAGCCGGAAAGGATGGAATGGCGAACGCCGCGAAGCTGACTGCGGGAAGCTCCGCGATGGATCCGGCCGGTCTCCAGTACCTGCCGGTGATTCCGGACCCTCCCAAGATCGTGTGCGTCGGATTGAATTACCAGGATCACGCCGAGGAGAACAAGCTAAACAAGCAGGAATTCCCGACATTTTTTGGCCGCTTTAACAGCACCCTTGTCGGGCACCAGCAGCCGATTCCCAGGCCCTTTCTTTCCGACACGCTCGACTACGAAGGCGAGATGGCGGTGATCATCGGGAAGGCCGGCCGCCACATTTCCATAGCGAACGCGCTGGAGCACGTCGCCGGTTATTCGGTGTTCAATGACGCGTCCGTCCGCGCCTATCAGATGGAAAAAGGCCAGCAGTGGACTCTGGGCAAGAATTTCGACAACACGGGTGCATTCGGCCCGGACTTTGTCACCGCCGATGAATTGCCGCCGGGCGGGAAAGGCTTACGGTTGACCACACGGCTGAACGGGCAAACCATGCAGTCCGCGACTACGGCAGACCTTATCTTCGATGTTGCCACCTTGATCGCATGCCTGACCGAAGCCGTCCGACTGGAAGCGGGCGACGTGATTGTAAGCGGAACTCCGGCTGGCGCCGGGTTCTTCCGCAAGCCAAAGCTATTTATGCAGCCTGGCGACGTGTGCGAAGTGGAGATTGAAGGTATTGGCTTGCTGCGCAACACAATCATCGACGAACCGCGCTAAGGTGGTAGCACAATTTAGTAGTAGATTATGAATGCCGAAATCATCGCCGTCGGTTCCGAACTGCTCACGCCAGACCGCGTGGACACGAATTCGCTATATCTAACCCAGCAACTCAATACGCTGGGGGTAGAGGTCCGGCGCAAGTCCGTGGTGGGGGATGATCGTGAACTTCTGGCCGAGGAGGTAAAGTTTGCGTTGCAGCGCTCGGAAATCTTGGTTCTGAGCGGCGGCCTGGGCCCTACCGAAGACGATGTAACACGCGACGCCGTCGCCGATGCGCTGGGCCGAGCGCTGGTGTTTAGTCCAGCATTGCTTGACGCCCTGACAGGCCGTTTCGCCAAACTGAACCGAAAAATGGCGGAAAACAACAGGCGGCAGACGTATCTGGTTGAAGGCGCCGAGGCTTTACCGAATGCGCGAGGGACCGCGCCCGGACAATGGCTGAATGCCAATGGCCGAGCCGTCATGCTGCTGCCTGGGCCGCCGCATGAGATGAAAGCCATATTCGAGGAAGATTGTCTGCCGCGCCTGACCCGAATGCTTCCGCCACAAGTAATTCGCACACGTTTTCTGCGCGTGGCGGGCATGGGCGAATCGGATCTGGACCAGCTGATCTCGCCGATCTACAAACCCTACACGAATCCTGTGACAACCATCCTCGCGGGTGCAGGCGACATCCAGGTTCATCTGCGCGCCCGTGGCGGCACTACAGCGGAGGCCGAGGCGTTGTTGGAAGAAATCGCTCCGCGCATCGAGGAGCGGCTAGGGGATCGCATTTATTCGCGCGACGGCTCTTCGCTGGAAACCGTGGTAGGGCACATGCTGCGCAAGCGCGGGGCGACGGTCAGCGTAGCGGAAAGCTGCACGGGAGGGCTACTGGGGCAGCGCATCACCAATGTCGCCGGCAGTTCGGCCTACTTTGTGGGCGGCTTCCTAGCCTACACGGATCGGCTGAAAGTGAACTTGCTTGGCGTAGAGGCGGGAATTCTTGCTTTGCACACGTCGGTTAGCGAGGAAGCGGCTAAGGCGATGGCAGCCGGCGCTCGCGCACGCACAGGTTCCACGTATGCCATATCGGTGACGGGCGAAGCGGGGCCGGAAAGCGCGACTGGCGTTCCGGTAGGAACTGTAATCGTGGGTATGGCGGGGCCGGAAGGGGACCCTCACGCCGAGCGCTATACGCTTTTTGGAGACCGCAACGGCATCCGCGCCCGCGCTGCCCAGTGGGCATTGGACTACTTCCGGCGGCGGATTTAAATCCTACTCAAAAGAGGCGATTGAGCCGATATGTTCGGCGTGAGCACTATCATGCGGCAGCAACCAGGCGCCGACGCCGAGACGAGTGGCCGTGCCGATGTCCTGCGACAAACGGCCCTCCGCGCCTTGGATTTTCTGCCTCCCTTTTCGCCAGTGCTTAACCAGCTGCTTGCCTCTTTAGCGGAGGAACATGTCTCCTTCGCGAAACTGGCCAGTCTGGTCGAAAAAGATGCCGTGGTGGCCGCCAATCTCCTGCATTTGGTCAATTCATCCGCGTGCGCGCGGCGGGGCACGGTAAATTCCGTGCGGCATGCGCTTTCCGTGCTGGGCACCAATAAGGTGCGCAACGCCGTGCTAGGCATGTCCGTCGCGCGGATGTGGACACACACGAGAATTCCGCTAGCTTGGTCCATGGCACGGTTCAATAAGCACTCCGCCGCAGTGGCTATTCTCAGCGATCTGTTAGTCCAGCGCGTCTCCGTGGACTACCCGGAGGGTGCCTTCGTCGCGGGATTGCTGCACGATACCGGCCGCTTGTTGATCGCGATGGGGCTGCCGTCCGAACATGATCAGATCTCGGCTCTGCATGATCTCGAGATGGTGCCCCTGATCGAGTGCGAGGTTCGCGTTCTGGGGTTCGGGCACCCGGACTTGACGGCGCTCGCATTGAGCTTCTGGAACTTGCCCCAGCCCATTCAAGCGGCGGCGGCCGGCCATCATCCGGCCCCCGCACCTGACGCCGCCGGCCTAAATGCGGACCTGGCAGCGTTACGGCACAGCCTGGCGGGCGGCGGGGTGCTGCCGCTGGCTGGCGTGGTGGCGGCGGCGGATCAATTTGTGAACTCTAGGGGCGTGTCCATTTCTCCGGAACCCGGGAGCCCATGCGGTGATCCCGCGCCGCTCGAAGCTCTTGGACTGGACGAGACCGCGCAGGCGGCGCTGCTCGCCGAATTTAAGACCGAGTTCGATGCGATGTCTCCGTTCTTTCGCTAACTTCGTTCGCTGCCAATCCGCAACCGGAGGGGCATAAAATAGAGGCATGGACACGTTGACCATCGCCGGGCGCGAATTTCATTCCCGCTTATTTGTCGGAACCGGAAAGTATCGCAGTTTTCCGGAGATGGCTCGATGCCATGAAGCATCCGGCGCTGAAGTGGTCACGGTAGCGGTGCGCCGCGTGAATTTAACGGACCGCTCCAAGGAATCGCTTCTCGACTATGTGAACCGCGACAAATTCTTCCTGCTTCCCAATACTGCCGCGTGCTACAGTGCCGACGAAGCTATCCGCACCGCCCGGCTGGGGCGTGAAGTTGGACTGTCCCATTGGGTGAAGCTCGAAGTGATCGGCGACCAAAAAACACTTTTTCCCGACAATCAGGGCCTGATTGAAGCCACGCGCGTTCTTGCCAAGGAAGGTTTTGTGGTGCTGCCGTATACCAATGACGACTTGGTCAACGCTCGCCGCCTGATCGACGCGGGAGCCGCGGCGGTGATGCCGCTGGGTGCGCCTATTGGGAGCGGCCTAGGCATACAGAATCTAACCAACCTGCGAATCATGCGGGAAATGATCACCGAAGTGCCGTTGATCGTAGACGCTGGTGTGGGCACTGCATCCGATGCCGCCATTGCGATGGAATTGGGCTATGATGGCGTGCTGATGAATACCGCGATCGCCGAAGCTGAAGACGCCGTCTCCATGGCCACGGCGATGAAGCTGGCAGTCCAAGCCGGCCGCTACGCATTTCTGGCGGGTCGCATGCCCAAGAAACTCTACGCGTCGGCAAGCAGCCCGCTGGCTGGAGTTGTCCGATAGGCCCTAGCGCCGGAATCCTCGCTACTTCGGAATTTGCGGAACCACGACCTGAAATAACTTCAACGGTGAGCCCGCGCCTGCGCTGATTATTGCCGATTCCGACGGACCCAGATAAACGCCGTTGCCCTTGCCCACTTCGTAATCTTTGCCGTCCAGACGGATGCTGCCCTTGCCGTCCATCAGGTACACCAGCTGGTGTTTGTCGCTCGCCTCGGCCTTGTAGGATTGGCCCGCCTCCAACCATCTTAGTTCGCCGAGCACGCTTTTCGCGCCCACCAACGGCTGATTCAGGACTTCTGTCACTTCACCCTGCGGAGTCTTCACGCGCGGCAGTTCACTTGTCTTGATAAATGTCAGTGCCATGGGATTTCCTCTATCTCTACGTTTGCACCCAGACGCGGCCGTCGACGCGCTCCCAACGCAGGTCATCCGGAGTGCCATCCAGAATAGTGGTGACAAAGCGGTTAGGCGCCTGGAACTCAAAGTAAAACAGCGGCGACTCGGTAGCGCGCAGGCGATGTTTGTCTTCCGCCGGAATGAAGACCATATCGCCAGGGCCCACTTTACGCACACCTTCTTCGGTTTCCACCGTCCCGCTGCCTTCCATGATGAAGTAGAAATGCTCGCAATTTTCGTGAAAATGGTAAGGCGAAGACGCGCCGTGTGTGTAGCGCATGATGCCTGCGAGCATGTCGTCGATATTCGTGAGTTCCTTATTTACAAAAAACGTCCGCTCGCGGCCCGGCACAATGGATACTAGCCTTGGCAGATCGTTCTCGTGGAAAATGTATGCCATCTGGCGCTCCTTCGCGTTGCTGAATCCTTATTTCGGACGGTATGCGACACGTGCAATCTCCGAATAGGGAGCGGGCGCGACCGTCGCGCGGATCTCCACTTGCGCGTGGCGCTCCACCGTTGGCTTGGTCGATCCTCGTCCGTCCTCCCCCCACAGTACGGCTACGTCCGTGCCTGGCGTGCTGTGCTCGACATCCACGACGGCTAGTGAGACCATGGCACGTTCGTTGTACGTGTAGCCGGTGTACGTGGACAAACCAACGGTTTTCCCAGCTTTCAGAACCTTGTCGTAAGGCAACGTGGAATAGTTGGCCAAAGGCAGATCGATATATTTTGCGATGTCCGCTCCCCCGCCATGAAACAAGGAACCGAAGGCGCGCTCCACATCGCTGCCATCCCACACCAATGTGACTTTCTTGCGGCGGGGGCTAGTGATTCTTTCGAGCGCGGCGCGGCCGACGAAATCGTGGTCGAACTTGACGAAAGGCGCGTAACCCAAGTCGTGAGGAGTCAGATAATAATCGGCGATGTCCGTGGAATTGAAGCTGCCGCCCAGCGAAGCGGTGGCTTCATAGCTCTTGCCCGTCAGCCATTGCCGGTACTTCCTCATTTCATCGCCCGTATAAACGGCAGGCAGGGGAGATGGAATCCAGCCCGATTCCAGGCAGGTTGTGGGATAGGTTCTGGCGCCTACCTGGCGGATGCCATACTCCTCACCGGCAGCCATAATGGCGTCGCGGACAGCGTCGCCGTCCGCCCATGCGCCGAATAGTTCCCAGCCCGGCTGTCCCACCATCCCGTGGCGCAGGGCGCGTACCGGCCGCCCTGCAACGGTGATGCTGTCCATGTTGAAGAACTTGATGTCTGAGGTAGGCTTCCCAGTCGCCTTTTCTATCGCCTTGAGTGCGTGCGGACCCTGCACTTGGTAGCGGAACGTCTTGCGCCGCCCTTGATTTACGAAAGAACGCTCGTCCTGTTCCGCCTTCGCGTCGTAGCCACCGTTCTCCACGTGATACCGCACCCAATTGATGGCCGGAGGCCGGCCCACTAGATTGAATCGATCTTCAGTCAAGTAAAACAGGATCGCGTCGCCAATGACGAACCCGTCGGAATTGCACGCAACGAATTGCTTGGCCTGATTGACCTTGAACTTGGCAAAGCTGTTCACTCCGAGGTCCGAAAATACTTTGAGCGCATCGGGACCTTCCACATACAGATCGGACATGTGGTGGGATTGATCGAACAACGCGCAGGATTCCTTCCAGGCACGCTGTTCGTCCCGCCAGTTGGTGAACTCATGCCGTACCACCGGGAACGCATACGGCCCGATCTGCGAATTTCGCAGCATCTCAACCGCGTTGCCAACGGACTGCAGCTTCTCTTCAAGTGTGCTGAACTCCATGCTGCTTCGGCGCTCTAGTCGCCGCTCGCGGGCGCGGCAAGTTCGCGAGCGCCGGCGTCGATCATCTCGAGAACACGCTCGCTGGGATCGGGCTGATCTTCGCGAACCGTCGTCAGAGGCCCTTCGACGGTGAAATATTGGCGGCCGGCCACCAGCAATTTCTCGGCAGGAAAGCGCGTAATCACTTCCGCGCCCGTCTCGGTAACAACGATTTCTTCCTCAATTCGGGCGGCACGCCATCCGTCTTTCGACGGCCAGAATGTTTCCAGCGCGAACACCATGCCGGGCTTGATTTCATGCGAATGTTCCAGCGACACCAGACGGCTGATCACCGGCTTTTCCCAAATGGCCAGTCCGATGCCGTGGCCAAATTGCAGCGCGAATGCCGCTTCTTCATTGGGGAATCCGAATTCCTGCGCTTTGGGCCAAACGGAAGCAATCTCCGCCGTAGTGCGGCCCGGCTTCACCAGTGTAATGGCCGCGTCCAAGTACTCGCGGCACCGCGTGTACGCATCGACCATGCCTTGCGGGGCGTAGCCGATGGTGAACGTCCGGTAGTAGCAGGTCCGGTAACCCATGTAGGAATGCAGAATGTCGTAGTAGATGGGATCGCCGGGCCGCACGGCTCTGTCGGAAAATACATGCGGGTGCGGACTGCAGCGCTCGCCGCCGATCGCATTCACGCCTTCGACATATTCCGAGCCGTTGTCATACAAATACTTGCTCACCAACCCGACTGCTTCATTCTCTTTCATGCCCGGGCGCATGAAGTGATACAGCTCATGATACGCGCCGTCCACGAGCGCCGCGGAATGGTTCAGCAGCGAAATTTCATCCTGCGTCTTGATCGCACGCGCGTCCGACATCAACTGCTGTCCGTCCACCACCGTGATCCCGAGCTTTTGCAGAGCAAATAAGATGGGCGGCTCCACAATATCAATCCCGACGGGCTCTCCCTGCAAGCCGCGCATTTCGAGCTCGACTTTGATTTTCCTGGCCACCTCTTCGGCACGGCCCATCTCTGGAGACATCGCTCCGCGCAGCAGCGGAATACCTGCTCGAGAGCGGTCGCCCAGCCAATCGCAATTCAATGCATGGTGGCGAGCGGCTGATCCGAAGTCCCACAGAATCGGCTCGTCATTCTGCGGCAAAAGTGTGAAGCGGCTGATCTTGTCTTGCGCCCAGGTGCCGATATGCGTCGACGTGAGGTACCGCACGTTGTTCATGTCGAAACACAACAGCGCGCCCATCTCGGACTTCTGCAGCAGTGACTTCGCGCGCCCCAGGCGTTCCGTGCGCAGACGGTCGAAGTTAATGCGCTGCTCCCAATCCACCGCCATGGAGCCGAAGGTCTTGATGGCCATTGGCAAATCTCCCGTTCTACTTCATGCCCGACATGCGGGCCAGCACTTCAAACAGAATCGCAAAATCCTGTTCCTGCAAGCCCATGCCGCGCGCCGCCGTCAGAAATTCATTCGTCACCGCCGTCGTGGGCATCGGAACGTCCAACTGGCGGCCGAGTTCCAGCGCCAGCAGTATGTCCTTCTGCATCATGTTGACGTTGAACCACGCCTCATCCGGCATCTTCAGCACCATCGGTCCGCGATACTGCACCATCGGCGAGCCGATCACGCTGTTCGTTAACACATCCACCGCTACCGCCCGTGAAATACCGCTCTTTTCCGCCAGCAGCACGCCTTCGGAAAAGGCCAGCATCTGCACAGCGAGGCTCAAGTTACTGGCGATCTTCATCACGAGCGCCAGTCCATTGGCGCCTACGTGCGTCACTTTCGGGCCTATATCGAGCAGCAGGGGTTTCACTTCTTCAAACGTCTCCGCCCGGCCGCCCACCATGACCGAAAGCTTACCCTGCGTCAGCGTGATCACGCTTCCGGATACCGGGGCATCCACCATGTCCGCGCCTTTCGCCCGAACTTTTTCAGCGATGCCGCGGCTCACCGCCGGAGCTACCGTGCTCATGTCGATCCAGATTTTTCCCGCCTTCATTCCTGCGATCACGCCGTTTGCGCCTTCGGCGATCTCGTTGAGCGCGGCTGAATTCGTCACCATGGAAATCGTGAAGTCGGACGCCTCCGCAACATCGCTCGGGGAATCGGCCCACTGCATGCCCTTGGCGATCAGCCAATGCGCTTTCGATTTCGTGCGATTGAAGCCCGTCACGGAATGGCCCGCCGCGAGCAGACGCTCCGCCATGTTGCCGCCCATCACACCCAGGCCGACATAACCGACTTTCGCCATTTGTCCCTACTCTTCCCACACCGTCTTGATGTTCGTAAACTCCCGCACCCCGTTTATCCCCAATTCTCGTCCGTGCCCCGATGCCTTCACCCCGCCAAAAGGTATGCGCACGTCGGAGGCGACCATTTTATTGACAAAGACCATTCCCGCTTCCAGTTCATGCACTAACGTATCGCGCTCGGCCGGATCGTTGGTCCATATGCTCGCACCCAATCCAAAGCGGGTGTCGTTGGCGAGATGAATAGCTTCTTCCACAGTTTTGACGCGGAAGAGCAGCGCCACCGGACCGAAAAATTCTTCACGATAGGCGGGCGAATTCTTGGGGATGTCCGTCAACACCGTGGGCGGATAGAAATTGCCCCTGCTTCCCACTGGTTTACCGCCGGTCAGGACCTTGGCGCCAGCCGCCACGCTCGAATCGATATCGGCCTGCAGAGTGGTGACTGCATCGGCGGTGGCAAGCGGCCCGACGTCGGTCGACGCATCCATAGGATCGCCCACCTTAAGTGTGGCCATCTTCTCCACGAACTCTTTCTCGAACTGGTCCGCAATGGATTCAGCCAGGATAAACCGTTTGGCCGCTACGCAAGATTGGCCGTTATTCACGATGCGGGATTTCACGGCCCAGGCTACCGCCTCATCCAGATTCGCGCTCGGCATAACGATGAATGGATCGCTGCCTCCCAATTCCAGTACTACTTTTTTAATATTGCGCGCCGCCGACACGCCCACTTGTACGCCCGCTCCTTCGCTCCCCGTGAGGGTCGCAGCAGCCAAGCGGGGGTCATTGATCAGCCCATCCACTTGCGAAGCTCCAATTAGCAGGGTTTGAAACGCACCTACGGGAAAACCGGCGCGCAGCATGATTTCCTCGATTTTGAGTGCGCATTGGGGCACATTCGAGGCGTGCTTCAGCAGACCCACATTTCCCGCCATCAGCCCCGGGGCGATAAACCGGAACACCTGCCAGAACGGGAAATTCCACGGCATTACCGCCAATATCACGCCGAGCGGCTGGTAATGGATGTAACTGCGCTTGGCACCGGTGAAAACCTCTTCGTCGGCCAGAAACTTTTGAGTATTGTCAGCGTAGTAGCGGCAACCAATTGCGGACTTCAACACTTCGGCCTTGGCAGCGTCCAGCGTCTTGCCCATTTCGAGCGTCGCCAATGCCGCGAGCTCGTCCTTTTCCGCTTCCAGAATGTCAGCGGCACGGGTCATCATTTGGGCGCGTTCGTTGTATGACAGTTTGCGGAAGGCGGCGAACGCTCGGACCGCGAGTTGCAGCTTCATTTCAACCTGCGCCGCCGTAAGCGCGTCGAAGGTTTTTATTACCTCACCCGTGGTTGGGTTAATGCTAGCGATAGGCATGGGTGTCGATCTGTCCGGGGTTTGATGCGCGACTAATGGTCGGCAGGAAATCCATTGTACTAGATGGGCTTCAGCCTTGAGCGCGCTGCAGGTGTTCGGGCGCACGAATATCACCGGCTAATGGGTACGTACTGACTATTCCCGTATGTTGCCGATCATGCAGAGGGATCGGGAGATCATCAAGTCCGCCAATTCGGACCCGCCGCGAAGAAGTGAAAGAATGGCGGGGATGACGGGGTTCGAAACCGCTGCTACTTTCCCGGAGTCGCCGCCGTTTCCGGTGGGGATGATTTGAGGTTATCGAGTGATTGCTGTACTCGCTTCTTCATATCGTCATAGTCGTGATTGATTAACCCACTGAAGGATGTTTGGGTCTGCATTTCGCAGCTATTCCCTTTGGCATTCAGTACGACGGAGTTAATGCGTTTTCCGGTCAAGAAGCCGCCGATGTTGTACGATGCCGTCATTTCGCTGTTGTCAATGCCGATGATGCCGTACTTGCCTGAGTTCCGAAGTGTATCCTTAAATGCGGCCCATAGCTTCTCACAAGGTACCTCGAACATATCCTTGTGGGTCTTGGCGAATCCGGGGCTCGCAAAGGTCAAGAGCAGAGTTCCTAGGATTAGTCGCTTCATGGAAGGCCCCTTTCTGGGCCACATAATCTTATCACGGACCCCAGGGTGGTGAGTCAGTTGGGGACATGCGGATCAGAACGTCACGCTGCTAAGCTACTCTCACGTTGCCAGCGGTCAAACGGGCAGCCGCAGAGCGACGCAATGGTCGACATCCCCAGGGTGTTAGCAAATGTTTGCAGGAAGGCACCCATATCTGCTAGCAAACTAAGGGTTAGAAATGGCGGGGACGACGGGGTTCGAACCCGCGACCTCCGACGTGACAGGCCGGCGTTCTAACCAACTGAACTACGTCCCCGCAATTGCGTCAGCGAATCCAGAATAGCACGGCCGAAAGTTGATCCGCACGTTTTTGGGAATCTTGATGAGGGGCGGGGCGGACGTTTTCCCCGCAGCCGCCCTTCCCACGTTACTTCCTCCAGCCGCTGCGGCCACGGCCGCGATCCAGATCGTCGGTCTGGTGGATCTGGCCGCGAATCTCGCCAGTGCCGACCTTCGAGCTATGCACGTTGGCGTAACCAAATCCGCGGCGCGCCGCATGTAGCGCTTCGGCGAATTCGCCCGCTGCGATTCCCTGCCCGGCTGGACCAACGACATTCGCTGCCGTCACGGTTCCACTCACTGACACCGGGCTGCCCCCTGAAGCGGGGCAAACCGGCGTGCCGGCGGGACCGGGGTTGGTGGAGGTGCCGCACAGCCAGATCATGATGCCGCCGGAAACGCCGGGCTGGCCCAAGTGAATGTGTGCCTGTGTCACGGTTCCTTCCAAATCGGAGTATGAAAGTTCATACTCGAATTCTGTATCGTCCCGATCGATTTTCATCCAAAAATTACCAGTGGCCTCGGTCGAAACAGCCGGAGCCTCCTGGAATCCACTCAGTCGCGCGCGCATAACGGTAGAACCCCGCTCGGCGACCGCAAGTTGCACCAACATGGCGCTCATTAGAAGCGCGCCCCCCATCACCATCATTTTCTTTTTCATGCTGATCCCCTTCTTGCAAGATTAGGGGCAAAAGACCCTTTGCCCAGGTTCGCAAGTATATAGCGTTTGGGAATGCAGGGGAAGCCCAGACAGCGGCAACGCACCGGAACAACTAATTGAACCCATAAACACAATCTATGGACCAAGCCGTTGCCAAACCCCCGTGCTCTCGTTGACAATGGACCTTATCCCCAATTTTAGGCGGAGTGACGGCCCAACCCTTCGAAGGAGAAGAATGAGCAACAATAACTTGCACGATTTTCTGGAGCTCTCTTATATCGAGCTCGAAGAATTGAATCTGAAAGCCAAAGCGCAGCGCTTGAGCCGCGTTCCCATCGAGCAGATTCGCGAAGAGCGCCTCAAATATTTGACCGAAGAAAAGCGCATCAAGGCGGTCACGGTCATGTTCAGCGACCTGGAAGGCCGCCTGCACATGCTCGATTACGACAAAAAATTCCTGATCGGAAGTTGGGATAACCTCACGTTTGACGGGTCCTCCATCCGCGGATTCACGGCACAGAAGGAGAGCGATTTGCGGTTGGGGATCGACTGGGCCGCGTTTTATTGGGCCCCTTCCGATTACTTTGGCGCAGGTAAAGTGCTGGTGTTTGGCGAAGTCATCGACAAAGACGGCAGTCCTTATGCAGCCGATCTGCGGGGCGTCTTAAAGTCTTTCGCGAATCAGCAATTCAAAAAGAACGGCTACACGCTGAACGCGGCCAATGAAATCGAGGGTTTCCTGTTCGCGGGCTCCGAAGCCGAGCGTTCCTACAATTCCACGGGCAAATTTGAATACGTCAACTCGGGCGGTTATTACCATTCTCTTCCCGGTGACCCCTTGCGGACCTTCATTGATCGCGTCGCCGAAGTTCAGCGCGCCATGGGTTTTCAGAACGAAAAGGATCACCCGGAAGTAGCGCCGTCGCAGTTCGAAATCAACTACAGCTATGCCGAAGTGGTAGCGGCGGCCGATCACATCCAGCTCTATAAGTTCATCTGCCGCCAGGTAGCCAATAAGATGGGCCTGACCGCCAGCTTCCTGCCCAAACCGGTGGTCGGCGTAAACGGCAGCGGCATGCATACCAATGTGTCTATCAGCAAAGATGGCGCCAACCAGTTCTGGGATCCGAAGGGTCAGGAAAAACTCAGCAAACTCGGGTGGGATTTCACAGATCGCATCCTGACTGCCGGCAATGACATTTGCCTGATGTTAAACGCCAGCGTCAACGCCTACCGCCGTCTGGATCCGCACTTCGAAGCGCCCAATCAGATCATCGCATCGGCGGTGGATCGCGGCTCCATGGTGCGGATCCCCATCGGCAACCACCGCAGTATCCGCGTGGAAGTGCGCTCGGTGGGTCCGGACGCCAACCCTTACATGGTGATGTATTCGATTTTCAAGACTGGAATCGATGGACCCATCTCCAAGATCAAGGATCTTCGCACGGCCAAGCGCTACCTGCCGGACAATATTTATGACGCGCTGGAAAATTTCAATAAGTCCGACTGGACGACGAAAATTCTCGGCTCGGACGTGAAGGCTCGTTATGCCGAGTTGAAGAAGGCATCCGCGGACCGCTGCCCCCGGCTCTTGGGCACCATCGTGAAGCCGCAGGAAGTCCAGTTCCACCATGAGGTTTACAACCAGTACCTCTGGAATCAGTTCTAGAAACCGAAGAATTAAAGATCGAACAAGGTCCCGACGATTATCTCCAGGGAGGACGTCTCCATGGAACTCTTCGGGACTTTTGTTCGTGAAACCATAAATATAGGCTGCTATGGGATGATTCTCATCGCAGTGTACAAACTATTTGGGGTGGCGAGTGACCTCGCGGAGATCAAGGAATTGCTCAAGCGGGGGCATACTTTCGCGGCGGCGCCACGGAGTGCGAACGAATCTAGGGGCGACGACGCATACGCGGCGGACCTGCTAAAAACGCTGCGCCCCGAGACCTCGCGCGAATAAGGAACGTTCTACGACCGGCCACTGACCGGCAACCGAAGCGGCAGTTGTCGTCAGGCAGGTTTTGCGCATCTTCGTATTGCCTTTAGTATACTGCTGGTGGGTGGGTTTCCCATGCCTGCACAGTTTCGTTTTCTCCTTGTCGGCGTTCTCCTCATCACACTAGCAAGCGTATTTCTAGGCCAGAATCCAGCGAATTTCCCATCCGCACCGCCTACGGACGATGTCTACGTCTGCCCCATGGACCCAGACGTGCGCGGCCACGATCCAGGCACCTGTCCACGCTGCGGGATGAAGCTGGTTTCGGGTATTCCCGAAGTGGCCGAATACACCATGGACTTGAAAGTGACGCCCGCCGCACCTAAGCCTTTGCAGCCCGCGGCACTCGATTTTACCGTGCGCGATCCATGGAAGAGCATGCCGGTTTCAAAATTTCAGATCGTGCATGAAAAGCTGTTCCACATGTTCGTGGTCAGCCAAGATCTGAAGGTCTTTCTGCACAACCACCCGGTGCAACAGCCCGACGGCACGTTCCGCTACGAGTACTCGTTCCCTCAGCCGGGGATGTTTCGAATCCTGGGCGATTTTTATCCGGATGGGTCGACGCCGCAGTTGATCGCGAAAACGGTGTTCGTACCGGGTAAAGCGCCCGATCCGGTCAAGCTCGAAAAGGACTATTCTCCGAAAGACACAGAGAATATGCACGTCGAGCTGGTCACCGATCCGCCTCAGCCCATCGCGCACACCAAGACGATGATGTTCTTCAAAGTCACACCTGCCGAGGGCCTCGAAAAACTGCTGGGTGCATGGGGCCATGCCTTGACCGCGAGCGACGATTTAGTCGATCTGATTCACTCGCATCCCTTTCTAGCTGACGGCGGCCCGCAAATTCAGTTCAATATGATCTTTCCCCGCACACGTGTGTATCGCGTATGGGTACAATTCCAGCGCAAAGGCGTAATTAATACGGCGCACTTTGATGTGCCCGTGGAGGAGTTGCACTAACCCCCCTCCAACCGGCAGTGGCAGCAGTTTCAAATTTAGTATTTTCAATATCTTACCGTGTAAACCCTGGTACGGCTGGCTCGTCTAGAATGATATGACGAGGCTGATGCCTCTGGTGATTGTGCCAGCAGAGACCGGCGTGCACGCGGACAGCGTTATGCGGGACTTCGGCGCATGGATGACCTCCGAACAACGGCGGATCTATGTGCTGTGCCAGCGCATGCTGCAGGACCCGGACGATGCCGGATCAGCCGTACAGGACGTGTTTTTAAAGGCTTACCGTGCCTTGCAACGGCAGGACGCCGCGGTGATCGGCGATCCGGGGCGGTGGTTGTCACGGATTGCGGTGAATACCTGCATGGACCGGCTCCGCTCGAAAAAGTGGCGCATCTGGCGGCGCAGGCCGGCTCCAGAGGACGAAATCCACATCCTGGCAAAAACGGCTTCTCCTCGGCCGGAGGCGGAAGAGCAGGTGCTCGCCGGTGAAATCGGAGCGCGTTTAAGTGCGGCCCTCGGCCGCCTGTCGCCCCGTCAACGGGCGGTGTTTACGTTGCGGCATTATGATGAAATGAGCCTGGAGGAAATCGGCCAGGTTCTGGGCTTGGACGTAGGAACGGTCAAGGCGCATATGTTCCGCGCGATCGGCAAGTTGCGCGAGGAACTCAAGGATTTGTATGGCAAGAACCTGGCAGGGGAAAGGCAGCAGTCATGAGCGGACATGAACATGTAAGTCAAGACGTTCTGCTCGACGCCCTATACGGGTTGACGGAAATCGGCACGGAGATCGAGGAATGCCCTTACTGCGCGGCGCAGTGGGCGGAGATGAAGCAACAGCGCGCAAGATTCGCGGAATCGCCGGATGTTTCGAATGACTTGCTGGCGGCGCAACGCCGCGAAATTTATGCGCGTTTGAGCGCGCCCGAAGCCAGCGTGTGGGCGCCGCGCTGGGCGCAGGCATTGGCGATTGCGTGCTTGCTGACGCTCGGTGTGTTCTGGTTCCGGGCTCAACAGCCCACCGCGCCGCCTGCTGCAACTACCGAACTGAGCGACGCCCAGTTGTTCGCCGACGTGTCCGAAATCTATTCGCTGGAGCAGTCGTTCGAACCGGCGGCGGCGGCCCCGATTCATGCGTTATTCGAGGAAGAAAACTGATGCTGAGACGGGTGTTCATGGCCGTGTTGATCGGTGCAGTGGCGCCCGCTCTGTGTCTGGCCCAAGGTCCGGGGGGCGGTCCCGGAGCCGGCCCTGTTGGCCCTGGCGGTGGCCCCTGGTGGGAACGGCCGTGGTGGAACAGCCGGCTAGTGCAGGATCTGAACCTCACCGACTCCCAGCAGAGCGACATCCGCGCCGCAGTGCGCGAGTATCGCGACAAGATCGTCGACCTGCGTTCCGCGATGCAAAAGGCGGATGCGGACGTGGAAAGCGCCTTCTCCGAAAATCCCGTGGACCAGCGTAAAGCGAGCGACGCTATTGACCGTCTTTCCTCGGCGCGCGGCGATCTGACGCGCACCTTCTCGCTCATGAGTCTGAAACTTCGGACCATTCTCACGGCCGAGCAGTGGCAAGAGCTGCAGCGCCGCCAGCCTCGGCGGGGCGAAGGACGCTTTGGACCGGGACGCCGCGGCCCATTTGGGGGCGGTCCTCCCACTGGATTCGCGAAGTAACCCGGCCGAAGTTGACTTTACAGCCCGCGACACGGTATCTGTGAGGTAGCCCTTTTCATCGGCACCTGCTCAGGCGCGGTAGCCAAGTGGTAAGGCAGAGGTCTGCAAAACCTTTATTCGTCGGTTCGACTCCGATCCGCGCCTCCA
>CADEFM010000012.1:91572-163194 GCA_902826605.1 uncultured Acidobacteriota bacterium | reverse complement strand
GGGCTGCGGGCGACTCCAGCCGGAAATCTGACCACCATCCCGGTCTTGGTGAAATAGGTTAGAAGTCAGCAGGAGGCGGTGCGTTGTTGCCGTCCCAATCTTTGACGGTTCCATCCTTGGCTTTTAGAAATCCCAGCAGGCACCCGTTGGAGCCGTCCCTGAGCCGATGGCACCGGACTTTGATGGTGTCGCCCGCTTTGACGTAATCGGGTGTCACGCCGCTTTTTTGGAGCGCGGGGCGGCCGGTTGCTTCCAGCGCCCAGATTTGCGGCTCTCCCTTGTCGCTTTTGACTTCCAGATAGACCCAGGAATGCGGGACGACATAGTGCACTTCCTTGACTTCACCCTGAAGATCCATGAACGTATCGTTATAGGCGGCGTGCGAATGGTGCGCCCACAACGACAGTGCGAACAATGTCAAACCCACAACAACCGATTTGATACGCATAGTTACCCTCCTTATCCGCGAAGTAAAAAGAGACGATTTCATGATCAGCGACTGGGGCTCGCGCCGGGGGCGTCGATGCGGCCCTGGCCCGGAGTCAGAGCCCGGTTGACGCGCGGCGGAGCGGGATAGCTATTGGAATAATAACTCTGATAGCGAAGCCCCACACCGTTCTCGTCGAGCCATCCCAGGGATTGCGTAAACAACCCTGGTTCCGGATAACCGGCGGGGACGGTTCCTTCGATGATGTAGAGTTTGTTTTGGTGCATGTAAACTCCGGCGAAGGTTCGGGATTTATCGGAGTTGTTGGTGAGTTGCAGTTGATGACCCTCCACCTGATCGACGAAGTTATACACATAGGACGTCAATTTGGCGTCCCGTTGCATTAATTTCCACGAGGCGTAGACCAGCGCCCCTCGCAGATCCGCCTTCCAATGGCCTTCATCACCAGGCCCTCCCAAGCAGGGTTCCGCGCCGGCGGGGCAGGATTTGGCTTTCGCCGTCAGAATTCGCTGGACCTGGGTGTAGTCCACCGCCGTCACGGAAAAACGGCTCCGACCCTGCGCGGCACTATAGACGCGAGCCGGCAGCTCGGCCGCGTGTTCGGACATGTAAATCGTTTCCGTGACCTTCGGCTGAGCCGGGAAAAGGCACGTGAAGCGATCTTCCGGGTTGGCGAATTCGATCCACTCCTGGGCCACCAGAGACCCTGATACGGAGAGCACCAATGCTGTCGAAATCAGTATGGGGCGCATAATACCTATTTCCTTTCTAAGGTTGGCAGCGAGTAGTTCCACTGCCTTCGGTGCCGCCCTTGTCGCGGTATACCTTATGACAATTCGCACATGCATCGTTCAGCTTTTCGCTGATTTCGCCGAATGCTTCGAAATTCCTCGCCTTGGATGCCTGATGGGCTAGCTTTCCGGCGTCCACCATGGCCGCTACAAATTGCTTCCAATCGGTGGCATCCACTGGTACAGGTTTGCCGTTCTGACAGCGCCGGCCCGGCGTTAGCAGCAGAGGCGCCGTCTCGGTGATCGCGATCGCGGCCTGATCCACCGCGAGCCATCCCGTATAAACAGTGGATCCCCACTCGGCGTAATCGAATGGGGCGGATGCGGGTTTCTTGACGGGCTGCGCGCCGGGATCTTTGATCTGAAGATTGAACAAAATGTTCGCGTTGGGGAAAGCGATGGCTCTCATCAACTCGGCTAGGTTTCCTTCCGGAGGAGGAAGAGAGGTGCGGGCGGTGTTGGCGAAGGGTGGCTCGGCGGAACTCTGTGTAGCAGGGAACGTAACACGCGCTAGCATCGCTTCGCTCAGATCGGCTTGTCCAACGGGGAACCTGCCGGCCTGAAGAATGTAAGCCACCAAGTCGGTGGATTGCGGGCGAGAGAGGTTCGCCGGCTGGTTGAATGGCATCGTCTTCTGAATCTTGTCCACAAGATTTGCCAGCGAACGCGCACTCCAGCTTGAAAGAAAACTGGACCCTGTCAGCGGAGAGCCGACTGTGCCTTCGAGGGTATTGCCGTGACACTCCGCGCATTGTGTCTTGTACAGCTGCTGTCCTCGTGCTGCTTGTCCAGCGGAGTACACCCCTTCGGTGATACTCCTCGGAGGCGACTGCGCCATTACAAAGACGCCGCAGAGAAGCGCATACCAGCATGCCGCGCGAAGTATATGGCGAAATCCGAGCCCTCTCGACTCCATCCGACGTGCCATTTACCCTCCAATACAGCTTAGAGGATAGATCAAACAGGCGGCGCGCACAATGGTATAGCGGTGCGCGTGAGCAAGCGGCCTCCTAAGCCGCCAGGGCCTCCGGGTGTCGGATCAGCGTTTGTTCGCTGCCGCGACTTCCGGAGCATAGAGAGCGCGGGATTCGGACCAGATGCCCGACGCCATCCTGTACTCCTTGAGCAGCTCTTGGTGGGACTGGCCGATGGCGTTCATACCTGTTTAGATGCGATTCAGGCGCCGGGGATGCAGGAGCGCACTGGAAGCTGCTACCCTAAAGTGTTGTCATTCAAGATCAAGAGGTAAGTTCCGTTGGCTGAAATTCACTTACAAGATGGCGAAAGCCTGGAAAGCGCACTGAAGCGCTTTAAACGAAAGGTCCTGCAAGAGGAAATCATCAAGGACGTAAAGCGCCACGCGTTCTATTTGAAACCCGGCCAGAAGAAGCGCGTCAAATCGGCGGAAGCGCGCAAGCGCGCGCGCAAGAAACGCCGGGACGGCGATTCCGAGCAGCATCGCTCGTAATTCGCGGACCACTGGTCTGTTCCCGCCAATCGCCTGCATAACAGAGCTTATCGAAGCTCATCGCCGGCAATCGTACCTTACGCCAGTTCCAGTTCGATGCGCTTTTGCGCGGGATCCAGGCTCACGATTTTGAAACTGCGAACCTGACCGGCACGAAGCGATTCGGCGGCCGTGCCGCCTTCCTGCCCGCCTCCGCCCGATTTCCATTTGCTGGCAAGCATCGCTGAGAGCGCGGACAGGTCGGCTTTCGCGGAACTTGGTGACGCCTCGGTGGCGGCTTGTTGTGGCGGCAGTTTACACGTGGCGTTGACACCCTCGCCCAGTTCCACGCGGACACGATTGCCTGAGACGTCGACCACACGGCCGGCAACAGTATCTCCTGCTTTGCGTTCGGCGATGTACTCGTCAATGCTAGTCGGGATCAATTGCTTGATGCCGAGGCGCAACCGGCGGCGGTCCTTGTCGGCTTCGAGCACGACGGCCTTCACTATTTCGCCTTGTTTCAGCGCTTCATTCGGATGATTCAGGCGTTTGTCGTTGCTGATGTCGCCGATGTGAATCATCCCCTCGATGCCACTGCCCAGATCCACGAATGCACCGAACTTCGCCAGGCTCGATACCGGCGCTTCCACGGTCGCGCCCAGGGGATACTTTTGCAGAGCCTCTTCCCACGGATCGCCCAGCGCCTGTTTTAATCCCAGGGCGATGCGTTTCTCGCCGGTTTTCACGCCAAGGATCACTACTTCCACGGCATCTCCCACCTTCACTACATCGGTGGCCCGGACGTTCTTCTTCGTCCATGACATTTCCGAGACGTGAATCAGGCCTTCAATGCCGGGCTCCAGTTCCACGAACGCGCCGAAATCGGTTACGCGCGAGACTTTGCCGTGCACGCGCGCGCCGGGCGTGTACTTTTCCTCCACGCCGCTCCACGGATCCGCCTGCAGTTGCTTCATGCCAAGCGAGATTTTGTGCGTCTGGGGATTGATCTTCAAGATCTTAACGTCGATTTGCTGTCCGGGGCTCACGACTTCGGAAGGCTTCACGTTGCGCGACCAGCTCATTTCCGCCACGTGCAGCAAACCGTCGAAGCCGCCCAGATCGACGAACGCGCCGAAATCGGTGATGGTGCGGACGGTGCCCCGGATCACTGCGCCCTCCTGCAAGCGGGTGAACGCTTCCTGTTTGGCAGCCTGCTCGCGTTCTTCGAGAACCGACCGGCGGTCCACGACGACGTCCTCTGACGCCGTATCAAGCTTGGTGATCCGGCACTCGATGTCCTGACCAATGAGGCTCTCCATATCCGCTAGATCGCGCGTTCCGCTGCGTGAAGCAGGCATAAAGGCACGCACGCCCACGTCCACTCGCAGGCCGCCCTTGATCACTTCCATCACACGCCCGGCAATGGTTGAGTGGCTCGCGAAGGCTGCTTCCAATCCGGTCCAGTCCTTGGGCACGTCCACTTTGATGGTGGAGAGAAGGTAATTGCCTTCCGTATCGCGGCCGCGGATGTTGACCAGCAGCTTTTGGCCGGCCTGCAGAGGAACCTTGGGGTCCGGTGTCAGAAGCCCATCCATTTTGCGCCCGATGTCTACGAACACGGCCTCGGGAGTGACCGAGACTACGGTGCCCTCCACGGCCCCGCCTTCGGCATGATGCGCTTGTTCGAATTCAGTCAGAATGTCGCCGAAGGACGTGTCTGGATGCGAGTTTTCCGGCGAATCAAAGGTGTCTGTTTGGGGCATGCGAGAGGAACCGTGAGGCGAAAAACCTCGTGCCCTATATTCTGGCACATCTGGGGAGTGACGGTCGCGCGAAGAGGAGGCCTGATCTCTATGCCTTATACATGTACTTGATGTTGGACTTAAACACCATCAGGTTGGGAGCGCCCTCGCGGTTCACCTTAAGGCAATCCTTGTCGTACCACTCGATGACGCCGTTCAGGATTTCTCCGTCTCGCATCACGATGGTCATGTGGGTCTTGGACTGCATCTGCTTCAGGTAGTAAAAATTTTCCGCATTGGTCTGTTCAGGCGGGGCGGAACGTTTCTGAGCGTCCTTAGATAGCGGCGGCTTCTGCCCTTTCACTTCGGGTTTGGCTTCCGTGCTTTTTGTGTCTGGGCCTCGTGAGTCCTGGCCTCTTGCCTCCTGAAACGAGGGGCGGATCAATTTACGGTTTGCGGGCTCCACGGTGCGAGGACTCCTTGCGCGTCAAGCGAAACGGGGAATGAGAGACTTCTTGCTTCCTTGATAACACGACTGTCAGCGAGCGCGCAAAGCGGCGGCGAACGCATCGAGCGCCAGCGATTTCTGAATGTTGCGGCGCAGCAAATCCATGAGCTCATCCACTCTGGCAACGGCCGCTCGCAGCCAGTCGAAGCTGACCCGCTCAGCCACGGCCTGAATATGCGTGCGAGCGTCCTCATTACGAAGCGGCGCAATGCCGTTGGTGGCGCGCAGGACGTCTTCAAGAAGAATGTAAAGAACATCCAGATAAGAATCCAGTTTCTCCGTGCGCCGTGCGGCAATGGAATCAGCGTGCTTCATCCATGCTCCAAATGGATCCACTCCGCTAGCCACGCGCAGCAGTGCCAGCATGGCTTCGCGGCGGCGGCCATACGCTTCCAGGTCGAGTGCGACGGCCACGCCTGGCGACCCTTCGGCCAGGCGCAGGCGGCGCTCCGCTTCATCGAGCGCTCTTGCCCTGGCGAATGCCCGCATGTCACCCTCGGTCAAACGCCCCAGCGGCAGCGGTACCGCCCGCGAGCGTATGGTGGGGAGCAGATCGAACGGATTGCGCGCGGTCATGATCAGGATGAGGTGTGGCGGCGGCTCTTCCAGCGTTTTCAGCAGCGAGTTGGCCGCTTGCTCGTTGGCGCGGTCAATCCCGTCGATCAGGAAGACACGCCACGCGCCCGACAGCGGCTTTAATGACGCGCGCTCTTTGAGCAAGCGCATTTGCGGAATGGTCAGCTGGCGAAGAGGGCCGTCCGGCGGGAACGTGACGAAATCCGGATGCGAGGAGAAGAACAGCGGGTCTTCATTGCGCTTGTCCGAGGGCCATTTTTCGCGATCCGCCATGATGGCGGCGTTTGATTCCAGGCTGAGGTCGTCCTGCTCGATGCGTTCCGGATGCCCCAGCAGCAGCGCGCCGAAGCGCCGCGCCAGCGTGGCTTTCCCGACGCCTTCGGGCCCGGAGAGCAACAGCGTTTGCGGAATGCGCTGGCCTCGGATCATCTCCGTGAGCGTTTCCACGACGGCCGCATTGCCGAAGAAATTTTCCAATTCCCAACGTACCATGGCTACCAGGCCTCTGCCCGCACGGCACGACGTTTGGTTTTTTCATCCCTCCCTGCAGCCGCGGTTCGCTTCGTTTATCTTGTAAGGTGGCCATGTTGCCCTACATTGCATTGATGCTAGGCGCCGTTCTTACGGCTGCTGCCATGGTGGCGCTCGCGGCAATTCCGCCGCGGGGTACGCAGAGGGCTGCGGGAGCATTTCCGAAAAGCGGCACCGTGCCCGTGCTGGTGGAATTGTTCACTCCCGAGAATTGCGTAGGGTGTCCTGCTGCGGATGCGCTTCTACGCCAGATCGAGGGGACCGGATCGGTTCCGGGAGCCGAGGTGATCGTGATGGATGAGCATCTGGATTTGGGATCGGGCCTCCGCGAGCCGCAATCCTCTCGCGTAATCACCAACAGGCAGATTGACTACGGCCGCCTGTTTCGAAACGACAACATCTTCGAACCGCAGATGATCATCGGCGGACGCACGCAGTTATTGGGCGCGGAAACCGCGCATGCCAAGGAAGAAGTCGCGCGCGCGGCGAACGTGGCCAGGGTGAAAGTGGAAGTAGTCACTCAATCCGCCTCCGTCGCCACCATCAAGATCGACAAACTTCCCGACGACGCGCCCCCCTGCGACGTGTGGATGGGGATCACGGAAAGCAAGCTCGTAAACGCCGGCGCTTCTAAACTGGAACACTCGGGTGTGGTCCGCAGCCTGGTGAACCTGGGACGCATCAATGCTTCCGGCCCTGCTACCTATTCGATGCACCTCCACTTGAACTCGCGCTGGAAACGTCGCGATTTGAAATACGTCGTTTTCGTGCAGGATCGTGTAAGTCGGCGCGTGTGGGGTGCTACATCTGTTACGCCGTAGAGGCCGAACTATAGCGGGCGGCTTCGCTACCGCTGCAAGTGATGATCATTATTGACCAGCTTGGCGCCATCGGATTCCACGCATTTCGGACGGCGGCCAAATATTAAGATGGCGGAGACTGTGCGATTTCAATCCGGCTCTCTTTTCGATCCTCGGCAAAATCTAGCCATTCGGGAAAAAGCGGAATGTACGGTAGCGGGCTACTTGGAAAGTCTGCGCAGCGGCGGACAACCTTCGATTCCGAAGGTGACGGTTAGTCCAGTTCGCTCTCCCCCGATTTGCGACTCGTTCACGATGATTTGTTCGTATTCTGTTGTCCTCAGAGAAAGCCGACCAGCGATGGCGACCATTTTACCGATCTCCTTCCCGCGCATCGACAAAGGAATCAGCTCGGCCAAAGCCTCATCTTGTTTCGATGCGAGGCCGGAAGAAAACTCCAATTTACACACTTGGCCCTTGGTTCCGTAGTCCGCCTTCAATGCGATGGCCTGGGTTGCGGTGAAGATTCCATTGCTATCGGGTGCTCCATACCTGGAACGCAGTCCAGGCTCGTCAATTTGAGCATAGGCCGACAAAGCAAATCCCACGCCCATGAAAACGAGCAAGCCGAGGTTATGTGTTCTGGCCACGCACCCATCATACGCTTACGCCGCTCGTTCTAACCCAGCGGGATGTTCGCCCCAGTTGAGAACACACAGACACTCGATTTATGATGCGAATAGATATGCCCGGGGATTTTCGGAGGCTCGGATTGTTATGTTGCTCGCTCGCTGCCGGATTGTGCGCGCAGGACGTTCAACCGGTCGCCCAGCCGGCGAAAACATCAGCCGCCGAAGAGCATCAAACGCCGGTCCTCTTCATCCTCCCGAATTTTCGAGGAGCGAACGCGTCCGACCCCTTCACGCCCATCACCGCAACGGAAAAGCTCACCATGGCCCGCAAGGATTCGCTGTACTATCCGATCTTTTTCGTGGCGGGCGCATTTGCAGGCTTGTATCAACTCCAGAACCAGACGCCCTCCTATGGACAGGGTATGGCGGGCTATGGAAAACGCTACGGTTCCGCGCTGGGGGATCAGTTGATCGGGAATTACCTTTCAGAGGGCGTCTTTCCGGCCGCGTTTCACCAGGACCCGCGCTATTTTCGCCTGGGTCCCGCAGGGGGCGGTTTCTGGCGTCGTGCGGGCTATGCGTTATCGCGCGTTGTGATCACGCGAAACGACAAGGGTGCGTGGACCTTCAATGCCTCCGAGTGGGCGGGGGTGGGCGCGGCCACTGCGATCTCCAACGTTTACTATCCAGAAGACAATCGAACCGCCGTAAAGAACCTGCAGAAGATGGGGATGCAGGTAGGGGGCGACGCGTTTTATAACCTGCTGCGCGAATTTTGGCCGGACCTGCAGCGCAAGTTGACGCGCTGACCCGGAAACTGCCCTAAGCTGGGAACGTGGAGGTGCGTGATGCTTGAAAAACCTAGTGAGAATGAAGAGGAGTACTTCACCCGGCAGGAGATTGAGCGAAGACGAAAGCTTTCGCAGGAACGTGAGGCGAGTATGGCGGAGCAGGAGCGTGAGCGTGCGCGCGCCCTCCATTTCATGAAGTGCCCTAAGTGTGGAACGCAGCTTGAGGAGATCACGTTCGAAAGTGTTCGAATCGACAAATGCTTCGGCTGTGAAGGCTTTTGGCTTGATAAAGGGGAGATCGAAACACTTCGCAGCAAGGAGCCGGGATACCTGGAAAGGCTGCGGGGCGTCTTTCAGGCTTGATTCTTAGCGCGGGCGTCCCGCTGAACGCGCGTATTGTATGATTGACGATGCGCAACTCCACTGCGCCTATCGCCCGAGGAGGTATACGATGACTCAACTCTCAACGCGTCTCGCAGCAGCGGCGGCAGGGATGCTGCTCGCTCTCGCGATATTTTCGCTTCCGCCTTCGTTCGCGCAGGCTCCCGCGGGCGGCGTGGTGGCTTTGACCGGCGCGCGTGTCATTAATGGAACGGGCGCAGCGCCGTTGGAGCAGGCCACGATCGTCATCGCAAACGGCAGTATCCAGGCCGTCGGACCCGGGTCCACCGTAACGATTCCCGCCGGCGCGACGCGGGTGGACATGTCAGGTAAGACGATTCTGCCTGGTCTCATCAATGCACATGGTCACTTGAACGCCGATAAATCCACGCGCCCGATTCGCGATAAATTGATCGGACAACTCAAGATTTACGCCGACTACGGCGTGACTACGGTTGTGGTCCTCGGGACGGGCCCCAATGACCTGCCGGATGCGGTGAAGCTGCGCGACGAACAGGAACGTGGATCCCTCGATCGCGCTCGCGTCTACGCCGCAGGTTCAAGCCTGACGAGTATCAAGACGGAAGAAGAAGCCCGGACAAAAGTGAATCAGTTTGCGGACGCGAAAGCCGACCTAATCAAGATGCACATTACAGGCGGCCCGAATGACACGCAGCCCGCGGTTTATCGGGCCATCATTGATCAGGCTCACAAGCGCGGACTGCGGGTGGCGGCCCATTTGTTCTACCTGAGAGACGCCAAGGGATTGCTCGACGCGGGCGTCGACGTGATCGCGCACAGCATTCGCGACCAGGACGCGGATGCAGCGGTTATTGCGGAGATCAAGCGGAGGAACGTGGGTTATATCGCCACGCTGACGCGCGATCTGGCCGTCTTTGTGTATGAGACAACGCCCGAATTTTTGAAAGATCCGTTCTTCCTCCGCCATGTGGATTCGTACAGCGGCGATATAACGCAGCTCAACGATCCGGCCCGGCAGGAGAAAGTTCGCAACAGCAAGGAAGCGCAAGCCATCAAGCAAGCGCTGCAGCAGGCCAACCGCAATCTGAAGATCCTGTCCGATGCGGGCGTTGAGATTGCCCTGGGAACCGACAGCGGGACAAATGTAGGGCAGTGGCAAGGTTATTTCGAGCACACCGAGCTCGAAATGATGGTGAAAGCGGGCCTCACGCCGATGCAGGCGCTGGTGGCGGCTACAGGGGGAGCAGCGCGCGTAATGAAGCTCGACGGGAAGCTAGGAACGATTCAAGCCGGCAAGAAGGCCGATTTACTCGTGCTGAACGGGAACCCGCTGTCGGACATCCGCAACACTCGGCAAATCAGCTCCGTATGGATTGACGGCCGCCAGCTGGCCACTACGAAGACTAACTAGGGACCCCAACGCGATCCCTTCAACCGCTACCGCAGCTGATCGCGCAGCGGTGGAAGGGTTGCCGCCGGCCAGCCGGGATGCCACTTTTGGGATTACAATGTGGATGGCCTTTGGGCTAGTCCGTGACCGGCCGAGCGGCGACTTTCACCGCCCAGTAATGTATACTTGCCTTCGATCCGTTTATCGGGCGGATCCATGATTTTCACACCTCCGAGGAGGAGCGCATGAGAGCAACCAGATTGTTGGGTATTGCAATTTTCGCGGGTTTGGCTTTGTTCTTGGCCACATCACGCGAAGCGGTGAGCCAGACTGCGGCGGTTCGTATCGACCCCGATGACATCGGCGGCGTGGTAACCGGACCTAAAGGGCCAGAAGCAGGGGTGTGGGTGATCGCGGAAACCACGGAATTGCCCACGCGTTTGAGCAAGACCGTGGTCACCGACGATCGCGGGCGTTACCTCATTCCGGATTTGCCGAAAGCCAATTACACGGTGTGGGCGCGCGGCTATGGACTCGTCGATTCCGCGAAGACCACCAGCGCACCGGGCAAAATGGTAAATATCACGGCGGTGGTAGCCCCAACGCCGCGCGCTGCGGCTGAATATTATCCGGGCAACTACTGGTACGCGCTGATGCAGGTTCCGGGCAAGAACGAATTCCCAGGCACGGGCCAGAATGGCAACGGCATCAATGAAAACATGAAGAACCAGGCCATGTGGCTGCGGTTACAAAAGACCGATAGCTGTCAGTCCTGCCATCAGTTCGGCGGCAAAGGCACGCGCGAATTGCCCAAGAATCTGGGGTCATTCGCCAATTCCAGGGACGCTTGGGATCGCCGCATTCAATCCGGTCAGGCCGGCGCTCAGATGGCCGGCGGCTTGAACCAGATGGGCCGCGCGCGCGGATTGAAGATGTTTGCGGATTGGACCGACAGCATCGCTGCGGGCAAGTATCCCAAAGAAGCGCCCCCACGGCCGGCCGGACAGGAACGCAATGTCGTGATCACACAGTGGGACTGGGCCAGCCCGACCACCTACCTCCACGACGAGATTGCCACCGACCGCCGCAACCCGCGGTTGAACGCGAACGGCAAGATTTACGGTGCGCTGGAATTGAGCGCGGACTTTACGCCGGTGCTGGATCCCGTAACAAACACGGCCAGCCGCATTCCGCTGAAGGTGCGCGATGCGAACACGCCGGTGGTGCCTCCGAATATGCCACGGCCTTCGCCCTATTGGGGCGACGAAGTCATCTGGAACAGCAAGGCCAATGTGCACAACCCGATGCTGGATCATAAGGGACGGCTGTGGCTGACCTCCGTCATTCGCGGCCCGGAGAATCCGGCGTTCTGCCGTGGGGGATCCAACCATCCTTCGGCGAAAGCGACGCCCGTGGACAATGCAGGGCGGCACCTGGCGGTGTACGATCCGAAGACCGAAGAACTGACTCACATCGATACGTGCTTCGGCACGCATCACCTTACGTTCGCCGAGGACGCTAACCACACGCTGTGGACTTCGAGCGGCGGCGGCGGCGGCGTGGTGGGCTGGCTCAATACGAAGATGTGGGATGAAACACACGATGCCCAGAAATCTCAGGGCTGGACGGCGCTGATTCTGGACACCAACGGCAACGGCAAAAGGGACGCCTATGTGGAAGCCGACAAGGCGACCGATCCGGCCAAAGACAAACGCTTTAATGGCGCGTTCTATGGGGTTACCGTGAGCCCGAAAGATGGATCCGTTTGGGGCACCGTGCTAGGATTCCCCGGTTCGGTGGTGCGTCTTGCTCCTGGTTCCAATCCCCCGGAGACTTCACTCGCGGAAGTATACGAATTTCCATGGGAGAATCCGAATGCTCCCGTACAGGGGTATGGGCCGCGCGGGTTGGACATCGACCGCAATGGCGTGGTGTGGACCGTGCTGGCGAGCGGACACCTAGCCAGCTTTGACCGCACTAAGTGCAAAGGGGCGCTCAATGGCCCAAAGGCTACCGGGCAGCATTGTCCGGAAGGCTTCACGCTGTATACTTCGCCCGGCCCGCAGTTGAGGGGCGTAACGGATTCCGGCAGCGCCGATTCGCATTACTATGACTGGGTCGACCAGTTCGACACGTTCGGCCTGGGCCGAAACACGCCGATCGCGACGGGCAACAATTCGGATTCGCTGCTGGCGTTGAATCCGTCGACGGGCAAGTGGACCGTACTGCGGGTTCCCTATCCGACCGGATTCTTCGCGAAAGGCATGGATGGCCGCATTGACGATCCCAACGCAGGATGGAAAGGCAAGGGCTTGTGGTCCACCTGGGCCACGCGTGCGCCATTCCACAGCGAAACGGGTAAGGGCACGTCCAGCCGAGTGGTGAAGTTCCAGTTGCGGCCGGATCCGCTGGCCCGATAAAACTGTATAGCTTCGTGTTTAACGCCGCGCCTGTGACCAGGAGGTCCAGGCGCGGCGTTGATTTATTCGGAGGACTGTAATGACCCAACGCTTTCAACGCATCCACCCATGCCTATGGTTTGACCGCCAAGCGGAGGACGCCGTAAATTTCTATACCTCCATTTTCCCAAACTCCAAAGTCGGAGCGATCACCCGCTATGGCGAAGCAGGACCTGGTCCGGCCGGGAGCGTGCTGACGATCTCATTCGAGCTGGATGGACAACCCCTCACGGCGTTGAACGGCGGCCCGTACTTCAAATTCACCGAGGCGATCTCGTTGGTTGTGAATTGCGACACGCAGGAAGAAGTGGACTATTACTGGGAGAAGCTTTCGGACGGCGGACAAGAAGTTCAGTGCGGCTGGGTGAAGGACAAATTCGGCTTGTCGTGGCAAATCGTCCCAGTCGTCCTGTTTGAGATGCTGCAAGACAAGGACGTCGAAAAATCGCAGCGCGCCATGAAGGCGATGCTGAAAATGAAAAAACTCGACGTCGCCGGATTGCAACAGGCCTATCGGCAGA
The DNA here is from genome assembly GCA_902826605.1 of uncultured Acidobacteriota bacterium. Classification (GTDB taxonomy): domain Bacteria; phylum Acidobacteriota; class Terriglobia; order Bryobacterales; family Bryobacteraceae; genus Palsa-187. The sequence continues at coordinate 150,192 of CADEFM010000012.1, read as the reverse complement.
GCTAGGGCGTTAGTGTGCGTACAGCATCTCCCCCGCCGTCACCGGCAGAGCCAGCCGGTTCTGCGGAGGTGGCAGAGGACAGGTGGCGAATGCGGTAAAAACGCAGGGAGGGTTCTCCGCCTTGTTGAAATCCAGGTCCACGTAACCATCCTTGGGCATGGGCACATACAGGAATCGCGAGGCAGCATAGGTGCTCTTACCGCTGGTCTGGTCGCGCATGACGAACCACAGGTGGTCCTCTTCCACTACCGGCTCCAGGCGATACTCTTTGCCGGCGCGCGTGAACGTGACGTAGCCGGGGCTGGGCTCGGGTTCCTTGGTCCCGATTTCCGTATCGAAGGTCAGCGTGTGCGGCTTATCCCACGGCACGAATTTTGCGCGCACACGCCATGAAGGGTCCACCGGGTACCACTTCAAGCCGCGAAACTGTCGCCGCGCTTCACTCTGGTTGTCCTTCACACGCACGCCGATGCGGTTTTCGCGCTGGATCACAAAAAAACGGACGGGGCCAACATCGAGGGTATCGTAGTCGGGCGAGGTATCGGGCTTCAGATTCATGGCGCCGGCTGGTTTACCCCGCGTGAGCACCGGCGAACTGCCGGGGACGAACCGAGCAACACCGTTTTTCAGGGTGATCACTCCTACGCGCTTCGGCGCCGAGGCGGGAAGGGGGACTTGGACGCCGGGTTCGGACCCGACGCGATTTTCGCCTTCCTTTAGCCAGTGCAAGCCGACCACGGTGAGCCAGCCATACTCCGCCTTTAAGCGTGCTTCGCGGTCCGCACGCCATGCAGCGATCATACCGGCATAGTCCCCGGGCGCGGCTTGACTGCTTGCTATAACCAGCGCGGCAAGCGCGGCAATCACCTTCATCAACAGTAATGGTAGCAAGCCTGGCAGTCTTGGGATGCGCTCTCTTGGTTGTGGGATGTGTCGGACTTGGTCGCGTTGCTGGAAGCCGATGAACGGGGGTTAGAAAGAGCTGCGTAAGCCCTAGTGAATCCAGGCGGGGGGAGCAATAATTTGGATCGTGTTTGGAATATCTACCAAAAAGACAGTATGCCCAGGATACGTCTTATCTTGTAGTTCACCTTCAACGCGATATTGATAATTTAACGTGACGGTGTTGTCCGCCCCAGGGGCCGTCCTCTGAAACTTCCACAGAAGCGCGTTCTTTCTAGCCTGTTCTCTCAACATTTGATGGCCAGATAGAACTTCAGCGCGGAGAACAGAGCCGTCGGCGTCGAGAAAACACTTCACTTGAACATCTCCAGAAATTCGAGCCGAGATGGCCAAAGGTACATAGTCCGTGATCGCCACAACCCTTGTTGGCGTCCAGTCCTGCCCGAAGACAGACATAATACCCATCACGAAGCAAAGGAACGTCCGCATATCCTAAAGAATACAGGAACTCAGTTCAAACTTGACCACTACCGCTCCCTTTCGTTCGTTCGGGGCCCCTTGTTGCCACTATCGGAAGGCAACGTCCGGCCGTTGTGTCGCCCTCTTTTTTCACAAGCTTTGCGCGACTTGAATCACCCATTTCCTCCCTGGCGGGAAGCCTTAACGCTGCTCCGGCAGGGTCTAGAATGCCGGAACTTTGGTGAGCCGGTACTGTGCGAGACCAACACCCGGCTTCTTGCCTACAACGTAAGCCCTCAACTCGGCGCAGCTTGGACTGTGGACGGCTAAGTAGTGGGCCAAGAAGGGAAAGCCTATGTCAGCCGTAAGGCGAACCGCAGTGCCAAATCACTGTAATTTACCGAGGGTTGAGGCGCGCAAGACCCGGCTAGAATGGGGATTCCATGTCAGCAACCATCGCCGGAAAATATCAAGATCACTATCAGATTCTGGGTGTTGAAACACGATGCGATTCCGAAACCATTCAGCGAGCGTATGCTAAGCTCGCCGAAAAGTATCATCCGGAACGCAATCTAGAGACAGGGGATTTCGATCAGTATGAAGCCGTCACCCTGGCCTATGAAATTCTATCCGACCCTGCGCTTCGCAAAGAGTTCGACAATGTCAAAGGAATTGGCGCGGAGGCTGACGCTCCGAGATTCAGCGGGGTGGCGTTTTTTGAATCCTTTGCAAGGGATGCTGGACTGCGGAGCGCGCTGTTGTGCATTCTGTGCGACCGCCGCCGGGTGAATCCGTTAAAACCGGGTTTGCTGATGCGGCAGGTCGAAAAAATGCTGGTGTGCAAGGAAGAAGAGCTGGATTTCGCGCTCTGGTATTTGAAGCTGCGGGGTCTGGTCAGCGTGAACGACAAGAGCACGTTAACGATCACCGCGGATGGCGTGGACTTCATTGAGACCGGACGGGCATCCATCGATGCCGTCATGCCATTCATGAGACCCGACTCTCTGACTGATGCTGAGAAATAATAGCGTTTAGTTGTTACGGATGCGGGGGTTTGCTATTCTCCGGGATTGTGGTAACTCATCCGATCTCGTTATCTGAACGACTGTCCGCGCTCCGTCCCACGTCCATTAACGCCATCCAGGCGGAAATTCGCGAGTGTGAAGCGCAAGGCAAGACCGTTCTGCGCCTAGTGCGCGGCGAACCTGATTTCCGGACGCCAGCGCACGTGATAGAAGCATGTACTCGCGCATTGGCGGCGGGGCGCACGGGTTATCCCGACAACCGCGGCGAATCGACGTTTCGCGACGCTATCGCATTAAAACTGCAACGCGATAATGGCTTGCGGTACGATCCGGCGACGGAAATCATAGGCACTACGGGCGCCACGTCCGGGATCTACGCGGCTCTCACGGCAGTGCTGCGGGAAGGCGATGAAGTGATGCTGCCAGATCCAGTGTATGACGCCTACAACTCTCCGGTTCTGCTGTGCGGTGGAGCGATTCGCAGAGTGCGTACGCAGTCCGTAAACGGACGATTTGGGCTGTCTGAAGAAGCTCTGGAGGCGGCATGGACGCCGGCCGTACGCGTTCTGATGATCAACACGCCGTGGAATCCCGTGGGGACCGTGCTAACACGGGCGGAACTGGAAGGCATTGGGCGTTTTTGCATTCGGCGTGATGTGGTGCTTTTGACGGATGAAATCTACGAAGCCATTCTGTTTGACGGCGCGAAACACATCTCGGCACTGGCCGCCGTTCCGGAACTGCGCGAACGCGCGGTGCTCATCAATGGTCTTTCGAAAACTTATGCGATGACCGGCTGGCGCGTGGGTTATTGCGCGGGTCCTGCGGCGCTGATTGACGCCATGCTGATGGTGCTGGCGCAATCCAGCCGTGGCGCTGCCACGTTTATTCAGGACGCGGCGGCGGTAGCCCTGTCCGGTCCGCGGGATTGCGTGGAGGAGATGCGCCTGGAGTACGCGCGCCGGCGCGAACACGTGATCGCGAGCCTGCAGGATATTCCGGGCGTGCGGCCGATGGCGCCGGAAGGCGGGTTCTTCGCGATGATAGACGCACGAGGGTTGGGGTTGCCTTCGATCGATCTTCGGCGACGCCTGATGAATGAGCACGGTATCGCCGTAGTGCACGGATCTGTGTACGGGCCGGGGGCCGAGGGCATGCTGCGCGTTTCGTTTGGTTCCGGCGGCAAGGTGCTGGAAATGGGCTTGGCGGCGCTGCGTGAGGGATTGATTCGCATTGGGGAGGCTGTGCAGTGAGCCTGGTTCAACTCGCGAACGGCACGCCAGTGGCGCAAGCCAACGTTGCGTTAGTGGATATGCCGGCATTCCGCCGGGAAATAGAGAGCGGCTTCCAGGGCGAGGTCCGCTGGGATGAACTTTCACGTGCGCTCTATTCCACCGATGCAAGTGTTTATAAGATCAAACCGCTGGGCGTGGTGATTCCCAAGACGCGCGAGGATATCGTCCATGCGGTCAAAGTCTGCCATCGTTTCCGCTGCCCTCTGGTCATGCGCGGAGGAGGCACGGCGCAAGGCGGGCAATCGATCGGCGAAGGATTGCAGATCGATATTTCGAAATACTATAACCGCATTCTTGAGATCAATGCGGACGAGCGCTGGGTGCGCGTGCAGCCGGGTATCGTACTGGATGAGCTCAATGCCCAACTTGCGCATCTGGGGGTGCGCTTCGCACCGGATATTTCGACAGCCAGCCGCGCCACCGTGGGCGGCATGATGGGAAACAATTCCTGCGGCGCGCGCAGCGTGATCTATGGCAAGACCATCGATCACGTCATAGAACAAGTGGTGGCGCTCTCCGACGGCAGCATCGCGCACTTCCGCGACATGCCGCGCAGCGCGGTCCCCACCGGCAACACTATAGAATCCCATTGCTATGAAACCGTATTGCGATTGGCCGATGAACATCGCGAAGAAATCGACCGCCGCTACCCCAAGATTCTCCGCCGCGTGGGCGGGTACAACCTGGATGAATTCGTGAATCCGGACGCTCCTGTGAATTTGGCCAAAATCATGGTTGGATCGGAGGGCACACTGGGCGTAGTGTTGGAAGCGAAGTTGCGGCTGGTTCCCCTTCCCAAGGCCAAGGCCGTGATGGTGATCGGGTTCCACGATTTACTGGAATCGCTTTCGGCATCGCCTGTGATTTTGACACACACACCTTCCGCGGTAGAGGTGATGGACCGCGCCATTCTCAACCACACAAAACAGAACGTGGGATTGGAACGGATACGCAGCGCGTACGTTGAAGGCGATCCGGCGGCCACGTTGTGCGTGGAGATGTACGCGGACCACAAGGAAGAATTACCTCCGCGTATGAAAGCGCTTGAGGCAGATTTGCGCGAGCGCGGTCTGGGATATTTTTATCGCTCGGAATTCGACGTGCCCTCGCAAGGGCGTATTTGGAGCTTGCGCGAGGCGTCGCTCGGCTTGTCGATGGCGATGAAGGAAGATGCGAAATCGATTTCTTTCGTCGAGGATACCGCCGTGGCGCCGGAGAAGCTGAGTGAATTTATCGGAAAGTTCATGACGATCGTCACCAGTCACGGAACCACGGCCGGAGTTTACGCGCACGCCTCCGTCGGGTGCTTGCATGTGCGGCCGGTGATCAACATGAAGACCGCGGAGGGTATCGGCAAGTTCGAATCCATCGCAGAGAAGGTTGCGGACCTGGTGCTGGAGTACGGAGGGGCTTTGTCGGGAGAGCACGGCGACGGACTGGTGCGCGGTCCGTTCATGCGGAAAATGTTCGGCGACACGCTGTATGAAGCTTTTCGCGATGTGAAACGCACATTCGATCCACTAGGAATTTTGAATCCTGGAAAGATCGTGGATACGCCTCCCCTGACGGCGAACTTACGGTATGGGACGGAGTATCGCACGAAGGGTCCGGAATCGTACTTCGATTTTTCGGACTACGGCGGGTTCGCGGGGGCAGTGGAGATGTGCAGCGGCGTGGGGGCCTGCCGTAAGAAGCTAACCGGCACTATGTGTCCTTCTTATATGGCCACGCGAGATGAAGCCGACGCAACGCGCGGCCGCGCCAACGTGCTGCGCCTGGCGATGTCCGGGCAACTGGACGAAGCGGGACTCACGAGTGAAGGCGTCTACAAGGTGCTGGATTTATGCCTGGAGTGCCGCGCGTGTAAGGCTGAGTGCCCGGTAAACGTCGATGTCGCGCGCTTCAAAAGCGAATTTCTGGCGCACTATCACGCCGAGCACGGCACGTCCATGCAAGCACGCGCGCTGGCAAGCGCGGCGGCACTCGCCCCGCTGGGCAGCGCGTTCGCACCACTTTCCAATTGGGTGGCGAACAGCGGCTTCAATAAGAAGCTATTGGGTATCGACCTGCGGCGCAGCATGCCAAAGTGGCGCCGCGACACTTTCGAAAAATGGACCAAACACCGCAGCGCGCCACGATCGGCCGGGAACGGTGTCACCCTTTTTAACGATACCTTCACCAACCACTACGATCCCGAGATCGGCATCGCTGCGGTAGAAGTGCTGGAGCGCGGAGGTTGTCGCGTCGACGTGGTGCGGCCGGGTTGCTGCGGCCGTCCGCAAATGTCGAAAGGTCTGCTCAAGGAAGCGCGTGAAAGCGTGGGCCAGTTGGTTGAGGGCCTGTTCCCCATCGCATCGCGCGGAGAGAAAATCCTGTTCTGCGAGCCTAGTTGCCTATCGGCTATCAAAGAAGACGCCCCATCGCTATTGCGCGGCGAGCGCCGCGAGAAAGCGCAGACGGTCGCGAATGCCGTGATGCTATTCGAAGAATACGCCGCGAAGCTCGATCTGCCTTTGCGCGAAGGACCGAAGAAAATTCTGCTGCACGGGCATTGTCATCAGAAGTCGATGGGCCTGTTGCAGGCATCGGTGGCGCTCTTATCGAAGATTCCCGGCGCGGTGGTGCAGGATCTGGACGCCGGTTGCTGCGGGATGGCGGGTTCATTTGGCTACACTGCGGATCACTACGACGTCTCCACGGCAATCGCGAATCGCAAGCTGCTGCCAGCAGCGAAAGCCATGCAACCGGGTGACGTGCTGGTGGCGGTTGGCACTTCCTGTCGGCACCAAGTGGAAGATTTAAGCGACGCTCATGCAGTGCACCCTGCGGTGTTGATTCGCGAGCTGATGGGGTGAGGTGTTCTCGCGCCAGATTCCTTGTGGAGCTAGACGCCATAAAGCGATGCGGCGGCTGCATGAATCGCAGCCGCCGCCATTGCAGAATAAGTTCCGAGCAGTAGTGAAACTATTTGGGCTCCTCCTGACGCTTGCGTTTTGCCCGCAGCAGAGCGCTGCAAGCGAAGAAACCTGTTGCGAGCAGCAGCAGGGAGCCGGGTTCAGGTACTTCGTTTAGCCTCGCCAAGTTGGTTTGGTTGAGATTCACAAAAATATCGTCAAGGGCGATGGAATTGCCGCCCGATGGCGCGCCGCTGCCATAAAAGTGAATCGCGATCAAGTTATCCCAGCCGGCGGGCAAATCGAACGTCGTGTAACCTCCGGCTAGGTTGAAGGAGGTTGAGACGATCCCGCCACCGGAGATCGTACCGGTCAAGTTCAGCACTTGGGCATTGAAAGGATTCGGCGCGAACGGACGATTCTTCAACCCCGGACCCGCGACCAGATTCACCAGACTGAACGTCGAACCATCGGTACTCGCCATTTGAATAGAGTCGGAACCCGCCCCCGAATCTACCAATACGTTGCCGGAATGATTCGGCACGGTCGAGGAAGGCGTGTTTTCAATCGAAAAAGCCGCAGAGGACGAAAACGTGAATCCTTGGGTGCTAAGGTTGAACGGCGTGCCCGGAACAGGGCCAAGATTTCCGCTTCCGACAGATTCGAAGTCTATCACCACACCCGCTTGCAGTATGGGCATCGCCATACTCATGATCGCCGCTAGTACTAACGCTGGTACTTTCATAAGATCCTCCCATCACCTGACCGTTCACCCGACGCACTCCAATGTGGGTTCGCAAGAGTGATTGCAGCTTGTCTACCAAACGCCACTGTCATGCGGATAGACGGCGTTAGAAATCGCGGTGACCGAATCGCGCCGGAGATGCACTTGGAATTTGTCTCACGGCTCCGCGCTCCGGCTAAAATGTTGCATTTGTCTCTAAAACGTGGGTCGACAGATTTGTTTGGGCCTAAGGCGGTTGGTTTTAGGACGGAAGTACTGTCCCTATTCGAGCGACGATTCGGTTAGAGATCACCGTTTTCGCATGCGTAAAAACCGTTCGGCGCTGATCCAGCAATCGTACGCGCGGGGTGCAAGAACGCTGGATCAGCTGGCACTATTTGGCGCGTTGTTAGCCGTATGGATCCTGCGGCGCCCCGCGAGTACGATGGTAGGAGGATCGCTAGGCAGCCGCTATTCGAAGATCTGACTCGGCGTGAGCTCGATATCCAACTCCGGAACGCGCAGCGACGGCACCTCGGCAAGACCGCTATCGCAGGAATATAGCCGCCGCCCGTGGGGATCCACCAGCCAAACGTGCGCAACGCCCCAGGCCCCGTATTCATCGAGCTTCGCACGGACTTCGGTCATGCGATCATCCGGGGAAAGCACCTCAATGGCGACTAAGGGCGGCCTTTCCGGCAGCAGCGGCGGCTCCAAGGGATGGAACACCGCGACATTCGGAATCAACAGGAGGTTCTGGCGAAGCCTCATCCGCGTTTCCACGCAAGGAAACAACGGAAATCTGGCGCGCAGCGCCAGGAAGAGCGCAACCAGGACTGCTTGCGTCTTTCCGTGCAGATAGTCCGGCAAGGATCTCTCCTGTAGCTCGCCGTGGCGATATTCCCGGTCGAGATCCGGAAAACTCGTGTGCAGGTATTGCTCGACGGAGATGGCCGTCATCGGCGGGTACCTTGGATGGTCATACGCTTTTCGAAAGTCCCACTGCCTTAAATGTTCGCTTGAAGAACTCCTCGATCTGCTCGCACCACTTTCGACAAAGAGGCATTCGAATCACGATCTCTTGGCGTCTACCCCACTGGTCCACTGGTGCGTCCAGCAGGCCTTGGTACTTCCCAACTAGATGGTCAATCGTCTTTGGATTTTGTTTCGGGGTTCCCATGCTATGAACGATGACGTTCCTCATGCTTTGCAATTCGCGAAGAGAACTCCAACCAGGGTCTGTTGTCAGATCGAGAGTTGCTACACGCTTGAGATAAGTCTGGGCCTTCTCGATCCCTCGGCCTGAGATGTCGTTGACGCTGAAATCCGATTTTTTCTTTTTCCCAATCTCATCTGCTAAGGCCAACAATTGTGTCTCGACAATAGAGTAGAGAAGTATCACGATCGAATAGGCTCCAAGGCGGGCTATCGCGGGATACTTGGAGTCGAGGACTTGCCCCTCGATAAAGTAGTCGCTTTCGTCCCAGTTCTCTTCTTTCGCGAGTGTTCGGAGGGCCTCACGCTCCTCCCACTCAGCTTTGGGTATGTTGCTGTCGAGCAATTCCAGGAGACTTTTGGCACTCAAGATCCGATTAAATGTTTCCAAGACAAGAGGGTGAGGAAAATGGATTAGCGGCACGAGGAACCTCATTCACCGAATCCGGATAACGTCATATATTTCGTCGTCAACGATCTGCTTGTAAAGCGTAGCTCGTTTGGTTGCTCCGCGTGATAAAACCCTCCGGCTAGCACTACAGCGCCGGGCCGATACGCGTATGTGCACGAGTACTCTTGAAACTCAAAAAATCATACCGTTGTCCAGACTCACATGCTTATCATAGTCGGCTCCATCGAATCGCCACGAACGGTTGATGCCGCCGCCACGATATTCCCGCCCACGAGTTGGGAAAGGGAATCAGCTTCTAGGGATTCGATGAAAGCCCTGGAAGCGCCACGAGGAGCACGAGCAGAAGAATGCGGGCCAAGCGCACAAGCTCTCCACGCGTCGAGTGTATCAAGTGTGCGCTTTACGCCATGCTAAAATAAGACTTTAACGGCCCATTCCCTGAGCCGTTCCACGCGCATCTGTAAGCAGCAAGGAGCACCCGTTTGGCAGATCCTCAGGACCCGACCGTACCGCCGCAGGGCGGCCCTCCCGGAGGGCAGATTCCGCTCGGTGGCAGCGATGGCGGAAACAAGAATCTGATCCCCATCAACATCGAAGATGAGATGCGGCGGTCTTACCTCGATTACGCCATGAGCGTGATCGTGGGCCGGGCGCTGCCCGATGTCCGCGACGGGCTGAAGCCCGTGCACCGGCGCACGCTGTACATGATGCATGAGATGGGGCTGCACTATAACCGCCCCACCAAGAAAGCCGCGCGCGTCGTCGGCGATGTGATGGGCAAGCTCCACCCGCACGGCGACTCGGCGATCTACGACGCATTGGTGCGCATGGCTCAGCCCTTCTCGTTGCGCTATCCCTTGGTTGATGGGCAGGGAAATTTTGGCTCGGTGGACGGCGATCCGCCAGCGGCCATGCGGTATACCGAAGCGCGTTTGTCGCGCATCGCGGCGTCGCTGCTCGAAGACATCGACAAGGAAACCGTCGATTTCCGCCCCAATTACGACGACACCGAAATCGAGCCGGAAGTGCTGCCCACGCGCGTTCCCAATCTGCTGATCAACGGCAGCGAAGGCATCGCGGTGGGCATGGCCTCGAAAATTCCGCCACACAATATTTCCGAAATTATCGATGCCTGTATTCTCCTGATCCAAGATCCGGCGACGCCGCTGGCCAAGATCATGGAAGTGGTGCATGGGCCGGATTTCCCGACGGGCGGAATTATTTTAGGCCGCCAGGGAATTGCCGACTACTTCAAGACCGGACGCGGCAGCATCAAGATCCGCGCCAAGGCAGCCACCGAGAAATTCGGCCGCGATCAGGAAGCCATCATCGTCACCGAGTTGCCCTACCAGGTGAACAAGGCCCGGCTGATTGAATACACCGCCGGGCTCATCAATGAAAAGAAATTGGAAGGCCTGGGCGAGCCGCGCGATGAAAGCGACCGCGACGGCATGCGCATCGTGTTCCCGCTAAAACGCGGCGAGCAGGCTGAGGTCGTGCTGAACAATCTTTACAAGCACACGCAGCTGCAGGTCAGCTTCGGCGTGATCCTGCTGGCCATCGTGAACGGCCAGCCGCGCGAGCTGCCGCTGATCGACGCGATCAAGCGGTTTATCGAGCACCGTGTGGATGTGGTGCGCCGCCGCACCGACTACCTGATGCGCAAGGCGCGGGAGCGCGAGCATATTCTGCTCGGGTTTCAACGGGCGCTTACGAATCTGGATCAGGTGATCGCTCTGATCCGCGCAGCCAAGAATCCCAGGGAAGCGCGCGAAGCGCTGATGGCGTTCGTCACGCCGGCGGAAGCAAAGGAATACGCCAAGTTGATCGGCGCGGGAGAATTGGGTCCGCGCTTCACCGAGCGCCAGGCGCAAGCCATCATCGAACTGCAACTCCAGCGCCTTACCGGCATGGAGCAGCAGAAGATCATCGATGAGCTGGCGGATATTCAAAAGCAAATCGCCGAATATCTGGAAATTCTCGGCTCGGAAAAAGCTCTGCGCCAGGTGATCGTGAAAGAGCTCAAGGAAGTTCAAAAGGACTTCGGCGACGAGCGCCGCACGGAAATCGTGGAGGACACCGGCGAGATCACGCTGGAAGATTTGGTGCAGGTGGAGGACGTCGCCGTCACGGTATCGCGCGGCGGGTACTTGAAACGCACGGCGGTAGACACCTACCGGAGGCAGACGCGCGGAGGCAAGGGCCGCATCGGCATGGGCACACGCGCCGAAGACGTGGTGGAGCATCTGATTATCGCTTCCACACATGCCTATCTGCTGATTTTCACGAACATGGGGCGTGTCTATTGGCTTAAGATTTACAACATTCCCGATGCAGGAACCACGGGCAAGGGCAAGCATAGTTCTGGGCTCCTGAGCTTGCAGCCTGACGAGACGGTCACGGCGTTTCTACCCGTGAAAGAATTCGTCGCGGGCCAGTTCATCGTGATGGTGACCAAGCAGGGCGTCATCAAGAAATGCGAGCTCACGGAGTTCGACAATCCTATGTCGCGGGGCATCATTGCTCTCGGCTTGGATGAGGGCGACGAACTGCTTGCCGCGCGCCTGACGGACGGCACCAACTACATCTTCCTGGGTTCGCATGAGGGCATGGCATGCCGCTTCAATGAAGAGGATGTGCGCGCCATGGGCCGTCCGGCGCGCGGCGTACGCGGCATGGATCTGGAAGAAGGCGACTACCTGGTGGGCTTTGTGGTGGTGGATAAGGAAGGTCTGATCTTGTCCATCTCTGAGAACGGATTCGGCAAGCGCACTCCGCTCAAAGACTACCGCCTCACCGCGCGCGGCCGCAAGGGTGTCATCAACATGAAGACCACTCCGCGCGTAGGCAAAGTGGTGGGCATTCTCTCGGTGAAGGAAGATTCCGAGCTGATGATCATCACCAAGCAGGGTCAGATTATCCGCATCGATTCCAGCGAAATCCGCCAGGCCGGTCGCTCCACGCAAGGCGTGAAGCTGGTGACGCTGGAGGCGGGCGATCAAGTCGCCGCCGCAAGCTTGATTCCGGATACGGAAGCGAACGGGCAGGAAGATCTCCCGCTGCAATAGTGAGAAGGAAGAACGTAGCGCCGCTACTTCTGGTTGGACGCCGCCTGGGCCTGCATCGCCGCCATGCGCGCTTGCATTTCACGCGTGAGGTGCGGTGTCAGCCCCAGCATGCGCTGCACCAGCATAAGCTGGCCGCGGTGATGCATTTCGTGCTCTTTTACGCTGGCCAACATCTCAAAGCGCGTCCGGCTGGCCGGCTGCGCGCCCGCCGGCATGGTGACCACTTCCGCCAGGAAATCCTCGGGGAGCGACTCCATTCGTCTGGCGAAATCCTCCCCCTGAGCGGTGAGCAGGGCGAGGATCTCCGCCTTGGTGCGCGGCTTGGCTTGTTCCGCCATCAGGCCGCCCATGAACGCCATGAAGTCGAAGCCGTCAAAGTTGAAGCGCCGCTCGACGAAATGAACTTGCTCGTGAAATCTGCTCCCGAACGGGATGTGCGTGAGCAGTTCCCCAACCGTGCGGACTCCCTCGGCGGCGCGGAAACCGTAGCGGTCCTCGGGAATCTCTTCCGCAATCTTCAGAGTGTTGCCACGGACCGTCCGGAAGGAGGCCGCGAGTTCTTTAGCGCCATAGTAAGTCATAGCTCTTAGTTTAGCGCCGCCTGTATCAGAGGTCACGCGTCTTGCTCACAAGAACCATTCCGGCCCTTAAGCACTTAAGGAAAGAGTTCGGGAGTCAACCGACCGCCTGACCAGCTTCCAGGCATGGCGCTCCATGCTAGGACCCACGCTGATGGAGGGGCATGGACAGCGGTCGACAGCGCTGAATTCGGACCGGATCCAATTCGTGAATGGCCCTTCCGGGATGTGAGTGAACAGCAAATCCGCATCGCAGGCCTTTGTCAGAGCGGCACAAGCCCGGCTTCCACCGCCCGTCTGTACGTGAATTTCCGTCTTCACGGGAGTGTTGCACATCATCTGATGGAAAGCATCCCGAACTCCGTCCGGATGCAGTGGTTGTTCGGCCGCATACGGCAGGATCATGCCCTCGTTGATCTCGGGCAAGGCGTGGAGCAAGTGCAAGCGCGCTCCCACCGTTCGCGCATACTCGGTGGCCAAGGCCAGGTGAGTGGTTTCGGCAGAGCCAAACTCCATCCAGCACGCTACGTTACGGACCGGCCTGCTTAGTTTGCTGACGTCTACCCGACGCCCCAGGCTCCACACAGGAACTCCGCATTCGTGAAGCACACGGCCGCGCAAGGAACGGTGGCCGAGGCGCGGCAGACCCAGCGGATCGGATGCGGGCGAAACTACTAAGTCGATCGATTGCCGGTGGCTGAGCTTGCTCACCGCGGCGACCGGGTTGCCGGGCATGGCCAACCGTTCGGTGCCTTGGTAGTGGTCGGCCTCGGGGAAAAAACCGCGAACATGGGCCTGAGCTTCGTGCTTTTCCTGCGTTCTGGGATCGTAAACGTGCAGAATTGTAAGCCGAATTGCGACATCGTCCGCCAATTGGGCGACGCTGGGGGTGGCCCGGAAGCAAGCGTCGGAAAAGTTTGTCATGAACACGACATTCAGGGGTCTTGGCCACGTCATATTGGAAATCCTTTCGGCACAGAAATGTTCGGTCTAGTAAACAAAGCCATCCACTGGACGCAGTTCGTCGGGAAGACGATCATCGCCCAAATTCTGGCGCAAGTTGATCTCAATGGATCGCGTCAGGCTGCTCATGGGCGTATCGTGAACCGTATTCTCGAATGGATTCTCGATCTCCCTGCCGATGGTATCCAGACTGGCAAATATGAAATACACGACGCTCGATACCACGGGCGTAGACAGGCCCAGCCCCTCCACCAAACCCAGGGGAAGCAGCATTGCATAAACTGTCACCAGCAAACGCGGAAAATAATGGTACTGACGCGGAAGGGGCGTATTCTTGATCCGCTCGCACGAGCCCTGTAAGTTGCACAAATCCGTTAGGGTGCGGTCGATTGCCATCCACCGGAAGGAGTCCATCTGGCCCGCATCGAAGTACCTGCGGAGGAACTTGGCCATCTCCATCAGAATGGCCACGGGCACGTTGCGCTGTTCCCGAAGGTGTTCGATAAAGTCCGCAGGAAGGTGGCGTTGCATTTCCGGGAAAGGGTTCTGCCGGCGCAAATGGCATCGCAGCGCGTGCACGTAGGCGATTTGTAGTTCCACGAATTCCTGTTTTGAAATCGCGATGCGGTTCGCGGCGGCGGAATCATCCACCAGGGTGAGAGCTTGCCGGGAAGCAGTCCGAGCTGTATTCACCAGGCCGCCCCACAGGGAGCGCGCCTCCCACCACCGGTCATACGCCGAGTTGTTGCGGAACGCCAAAAAAACGCCGAGCGCTCCGCCAATGACTGCCAAGGGCAGAGCGGGCAGGGCAATCCACGTAACACCGAGCCCGTTGTGCAGGAACGTCACGGCCGAATACAGTACGAAGAAAAGGCCCACCTTTTTCGACATCGTTGGCCAAGTCCGGCGCAAAGGTAAGTGATCGCGAACAATCATGGCTACTTCTCAACGTAGGCCGAAATCGGTGCGATTTCTAGCTATCGGGCGGTGATCTTTCCGCGCCCAGTGCGACGGATAGCCATCTCCACACCGCCCAGATGGCTACGTGGACGGTCATAGTCACTGGCCACGTGGACAATCGTATGAATGACCATGAGATAGGCAGTTGCATCTTGTTTTCGGGCCCTGCCAGCGGGGACAATGGTAAAAAGCCCATCCTGGAGCCCTGTTATTCAACGTGCCTGACTCCAAACCCATTTCCCGATTCTTGCTTGGCCGGAGGCGCGTGCTGCAGTTGGCGTTGGCCGCGCTGATAGCTGTTATCGCCGCGGAATGGTATACGGACTTGGACTTTTCACTCGGCGTGTTCTACGTTCTGCCGGTGGGCATCGCCGCCACCGTGTTGAACCGCTGGCAAACCGTTGTGGTGGCTGCGGGGTGCGCGTTCATCGGGGGCCAGTTCACGGCGGGTATCCCTGCCATCGAATTCTGGCTCAATTTCGTGATGACCATGCTGGCGTTCGGCGGCGCCGGGCTCTTCATTGGGGAGCTGAACCGGAACCGGCGAGCCGCTGTGGAAGCGTACACGCGGCTCAGGATCGAGAAAGAGATGCGTCATCAGGCCGAAGACCAGTTGCGTCTGCTGGCGGAATCCAGCCCGGCTGCCATCCTCACCTTGAACCACCGGGGCGAAGTGCTTGCCGCGAACCGGTCCGCCCATGATATGCTCGGCGCACCGCAACCGGATGGACTCATAGGAAAGCCAATTTCCGATTTCGTCCCCGTGTTCGCGGGCGCTCTGCGGAAACAGGCCGGTCCGCAAGCGGTGCGCGCGTCCGCCGCCGGGTGGGCCCGCAAGCTGGACGGGGTGAAGTTTCCCGTGGCAAGCTGGTTTTCCACCTACGGCACGGGCGAAGCGCGGTGCCTGGCTGGGATCCTGGTGGACATGTCGGAAGAAGTGCGGGACCGCGAACTCGAGTTCTTCCGCCATTTCGCCGAATACAATCGTTTGATGGCGAGCGCTGTGTCTCATGAGATTCGTAATATGTGTCTGGCGATCCGCGTGGTTACCTCCAATCTGAGGCAGAAACTGGAAGTCGAAGGGGACGCCGACTTCAGCGCCCTGTCGAGTCTGGTGGAAGGATTGGCGCGCATGGCCGCCTTTGAGCTGCAGACCAGCAAGGACTCGAGCAACGGATGGTGCGACTTGCGCGCCGTATTGGAGGAGTTTCGCGTCGTGATCGAGCAGGATTGGAACGATGCGGGCGGCTCCGTCCGTTGTGAGATTGGCGACGTTCCCTTGGTTCGCGCCGATGGCCATTCCCTGTTGCAGGTACTTCTCAATCTGTCGCAAAATTCTCTTCGCGCGGCCCAGGCCTTGCCTGCTCCTTCCTTGCTGGTGCGGGTTTCCCATGCGGATGACAAGGTGATCGTGAGCCTGATCGACTCCGGGCCCGGCGTTGCAGACACCTCCAGGTTATTCCAGCCGTTCCGCTCCGACGCCGATGGATCCGGACTCGGACTCTATATTTCAAGAACGATGATGAGAAGCAATGGGGGCGACTTGAAGCATGTGCCAACGGGCGCGGGATGCCGGTTCGATATCCTTATGGCCTCTCAGCAGGTCCGGACAGCTCCGGCAGAAGCTCTCTCGCTCGTCGAGGTCCAATTATGAATGGGCGTATTCGTGTTTTTGTGGTGGATGACCACGCTCTCTTCCGGGAAGGGCTTTTGCGGCTGCTGAGCAATGATCAGACGCTGGAGGTGGCTGGTTCCGCGGACTCGGTCGAAACCACTCTTGCTCAATTGCCAAACCTGGCCGTCGATATTCTGATTCTGGACTATGACCTTGGCGGGAAAACCGCGTTGGACTTGATGCGGACCCTTGGAGAGCGCGGGGTCACCGTGCGGACGCTGGTGGTTACTGCCGGGCTTCCCAACCGGGATGCGTTGGAACTAATCCGGCTGGGGGTGTCGGGGATATTCCACAAGAAGCATCCGCCGGAGGAACTCCACCGCGGCATCATTGAGGTCGCCGCCGGCAAAGTTCTCATTAAACAGTCCTACCTCCAAGAGCTACTCGAATCCACCAATCATTCGAGCAAACCAGCCCCGCAGTATGGTGAGCGGGATCAAACAATTCTCCGCTATCTATTGGAGGGCTGCCAGAACAAGGAGATTGCCGCGAAACTTCGTCTTTCCGAAAGCGCGGTAAAGGCCAGCCTGCAGGGACTTTTTGCCAAGACCGGCGTGCGTACGCGGAGTCAACTGGTCCGTTTTGCTCTCGAGCAGATGCACAGCGGAGCCGAGTAGCGGAATCACCCGACGGTATAATGGGTCATGCCGTCGAGTATGGAAGCGCTGGCCACGCCGGAGATGATTGCCAAGTATGAGCCCGTAATTGGGCTAGAAGTGCATGTCCAGCTTGCAACCAACACCAAGATTTTTTGCGGCTGCCCCACTGGCTTCGGCGCCGCGCCCAATAGCAACGTGTGTCCCGTGTGCCTTGGACTGCCGGGCGCGCTGCCGGTACTGAATCGGCAAGCCGTGGAACTGGCCATCGAAGCGTCGCTGGCGCTCAACTGCACAGTCAATTCAAAATCAATTTTCGCCCGCAAGAACTATTTTTACCCGGACTTGCCCAAGGGCTACCAGATCTCCCAGTTTGATCAGCCGCTGGCGGAACACGGCTTCGTGGAAGTCAGCGTCCGCGGTGAAACCAAACGGATTGGCGTCACGCGCGTGCACATGGAAGACGACGCCGGCAAGAGTCTTCACGAAGGATTCAAGGATTCCGACCGCTACACCTACGTGGACCTGAATCGCAGCGGGACGCCGCTGATTGAGATCGTCAGCGAGCCCGACATCCGCACTTCCGACGAAGCCCACGCCTATCTCACCGAGATCAAGCAGGTGATGCAGTACCTGGGTGTTTCCACTTGCGACATGGAAAAGGGCCAACTGCGCTGCGACGCCAACGTGAGCGTGCGCCTCAAGGGCGCGGAAAAATTCGGGACGAAGGCGGAGGTCAAGAACCTCAACTCATTTCGATTTCTGAAAATGGCGCTAGATCACGAGATAGCCCGGCAAGTGGCTTTGCTTGAAAGCGGTGGGCGTGTAGTGCAAGAAACGCGCCTCTATGATCCGGATGCCGACGAGACGATCAGCATGCGGAGCAAGGAAAGCGCGCATGATTACCGTTATTTCCCGGAGCCCGATCTTGCGCCGCTGCGAATCAGTGAAGTCTGGATGGCGCGCATCCGCGAGAGAATGCCGGAGTTGCCGGCGTCGCGCAGGCAGCGCTTTATCGAATCCTATGGATTGCGCGAGTACGACGCGCATGTGCTCACCGCCACGCGCCCGATGAGCGAGTATTTCGAAGCAGTGGTGGCGGCCAGCGGAGATGCCCGTGCCGCGGCGAATTGGGTGATGGGCGACCTGGCCGCGCTGTTGAAACAGGAAGGTAAGGAAATCGAAGACTCTCCGATTGCAGCCGAGCGCCTCGGACAGCTGGTAAAGCTGATCGGCGAAGGCAAGATCAATGGGAAACTCGCAAAGGATATCTTCCCGAAAATGGTGGAGACCGGCGACGACCCGGACACTATCATGCGGCGCGAGGGCCTGACGGCCATCAGCGACGAAGGCGCGCTCGGCAAGATCATCGACGAAGTGATCGCCGCAAACCCCAAGCAGGTGGAACAGTACAAGAGCGGCAAACAGCAGGTGATCGGGTTCCTGGTGGGCCAAGCGATGAAAGCCAGCCGCGGGCAAGCCGACCCGGCGACCATGAACCGGATGTTGAAAGACAAACTGTAGTGTGCCGCGGCGCGTCGCGGCGCCATCGTGATGTTCGCCCTAGACTAAGCGGTCTGCAGCGGGGATTTTGGATACACTGGTCCTACTATGCTGCAAAGACTACTCCCGTTGATCGCCCTCACTGCATGCGCATTCGCTCAACAGAACCCGGATTGGACCAAACCATTTCCCCCTTTCAAAATTATCGGCAACGTCTACTGGGTGGGCACCTACGATCTTTCCACGTATCTGATCACCACTTCGCAAGGCAACATTCTGATTAACACGGGGTTCCCGGAAACGGCGCCTCTGATCAAATCCGGAGTGGAACAGCTGGGATTCAAACTCTCCGATACAAAAATTCTAATGGCCACGCACGGGCACGCCGATCACGTCGCAGCGCTCGCCGATCTCAAGAAGCAGACCGGTGCGCGCGTGATCATGTCGGAGCAGGACGCAGTCCTGCTGGAAGATGGAGGCAAGAGCGACTTCCGCTTCGGTGACGACGCCGGCATGCGATTCACTCCCCTACAAGTGGACCAACGGCTGAAGAATGGCGACAAGATCAAGCTCGGCGATGTGGAAATCACCGCGCATCATCATCCGGGCCATACCAAAGGCGCTACCAGCTTCTCCTTTACGGTGAAGGAGGGCGGGAAGGATTACCGTGTGCTCATCGCCAACATGCCTGGCATCAACCCCGGTGTCAAAGTTAACGGAATGCCACGATACTCGAACATCGCGCAGGACTATGCGCGCAGCTTCCACGATCAGAAGGAGCTCAAGCTGGACGTCTTTCTGGCGTCCCACGCAGCGCAGTTCCGCCTTCATGAGAAATACAAACCTGGCGACGCGTACAATCCGGAACGCTTCGTGGATCCCAAAGGTTTTCGCGAAGCTGTCGATCGTCTGGAGAAGCTTTACCAGGACCAACTCGCCAAAGAGCGGCAGGCCAAATAAGACGAGAGCGGGGTTAGCTCGCTGCGGAGCGGCGTACAAGCTCTGCCGGCTTTATTGAGGAATACACAATGTCCAGTCCAGGCTTGCAAGCGTTGCGGCTCCATCACCATGCATATGTGACGAAGGACATGGAGGCCACGCGGCATTTTTACGAAGATCTGCTTAATTTCCCGCTGATGGCCACATGGTGCGAATCAGACGAACTCTTTGGAGCGGAACGCGTCTATTGCCACTGCTTCTTTGGCTTGGCCGACCACAGCGCGTTAGCCTTCTTCCAATTCGCCAAGCCCGAGGATCAGGCGCAGTTCGATCCGCCCATGCCTTTTTCACCATTCCGTCACATCGCTCTCAAGTGCGATGCGGCCACCCAGGATGCGGTCCATCGGCGTTTAGAGAAGGCGGGATACAAAGAGCCGCAAATGTTCGTATTGGAGCATGGCTATTGCAAGTCTCTCTATGCCATGGACCCCAACGGAATGATCGTGGAGCTCACGGTAGATGACCCGGCCGCAGAAGCAAAGGGCGGGGAGCGTCAGGCCCAGGCCCACGCCGAGCTCAAGCGTTGGCTGGCCGGGGACCATACGTCGAACAACACCTACCGCTAGTGCGTCATCGCGTAAATCGCGTAGTTAATGCCAATGCGAATACCTTCCGACGATTGACGCTCCGGGTAATCGGGGTCGTCCGCGAATTCCCACCCATCCCCCACGTCCTGATTGAACGAGATGGCGATAATCATGCGGTCATTCGAATCGAAGACGCCCCGCCAGTGAGGAGAGATTCCACCGCGCTCAATTCCGGAACCATGCACTACGTTCGCGCCCGATACTCGGATCCGGTGCGACAAATCGTACAAGACGTGGAACGCGGGTTCGTCATCCGTCAATTCCCGAGCCGCAGCGGCAGGATACATCATGTGGATACCCGCCATGAAATTGGCCCACTCGCGGTCATTGTGAAAGTCGTCGACGAAAAGAAAGCCCCCGCGATCGAAGTAATCTCTCATCCGCGCGGCTTCGCTTGGAGCAAGCTTCCAGTCGCCCACGGAAATCGCCACCATCCAGGGATGATTGAACATGTTGTCGTCGCTGGCATCGATGATTGTTTCTACAGGCTGTGCATCCACCCGTGTCAGCCTGTGCAGCAGGCCTATGAAGAGGCGGTCGCCCTTATTGGCGTCAATACCCCAGCGGGAATATCCTCCAAAGCCGCGGTCGTATGGCGACCGGTACCGCAGACGTCCCAGCGCGAACTCGCCTTTCCGATATGCATCCGGAGGGTCTTCCACCGGATCCTGCATCTCTCCTTCGTAACGCGCCGAGATCCGCGTGCGGTACTGGCCAAAGCCCAGCGAGGCAATGGCGCTAAGCAGCAGCACGACTCCGATGATGACGCGGTGGCGAATGGAAAGCCGCATGGTTTCGAGCCTACATGACCCAGCCTACAGCAACTTTAATGTTCGTGATTCGAGTGCGCCGCCGCAACCGAGCTGCGACGAAAGGGGCGCGGACCCTAGATCAACCTGAACCGCTCTTTGGCCGCGTGCAGCGTCTCAAGCTTTTTACAAAAGCAGAAGCGCAGAATCTGCGATCCCTCGCTCATATCGTGGAAGAAGCTCGACCCCGGCACCCCCGCGACCCCAACCTTTTCGACCAGATGCCGGGCGAACTGCATGTCATCTGCGAAGCCAAACGCGGAAATATCCGCCATCACGTAATAGGCTCCCTGCGGACGGAAGCAGCGGAAACCCGCACCATCCAGAATATCGATGATCAAGTCGCGGCGCTCCACATAGTCGGCGGATAAATGCGCATAGTGTTCT
The DNA here is from genome assembly GCA_902826605.1 of uncultured Acidobacteriota bacterium. Taxonomy (GTDB): domain Bacteria; phylum Acidobacteriota; class Terriglobia; order Bryobacterales; family Bryobacteraceae; genus Palsa-187. Next base: position 129,140 of record CADEFM010000012.1, on the reverse strand, counting down.
TCGGGCAGGGAAAGCGCCAGCACTCCAGCTCGCTGCAACGGCGTGGGCGCGCCCACGGTCAGAAAATCATGCACCTTACGGATGGATTCGGTCAAATCCGGACTCGCCAGCACCCAACCCACACGCCATCCAGTCACCGAATACGTCTTGCTCATGCTGCTGATCAGCACGGTGCGGTCGCGCATTCCGGGGAGCTGTGCGATGGGGATATGCCGCGCGCCATCGAACAGAATGTGTTCGTAAATTTCATCGGTGATGGCCAGCGCGTCGAATTCCTGGCACAGCGCCGCGATTTGATCCAGCGCCGCGCGGTCGAACACGCGTCCGGTAGGATTGTTCGGCGTGTTGAGAATGATGGCCTTTGTGCGCGGTGAAAACGCCCTGCGCAGTTCATCGGGATCGAAATGCCAGTCCGGCGAATGCAGCTTGACGAACTTGCGTTCAGCTCCGCACAGCAGTGCATCCGGTCCGTAGTTTTCGTAGAAAGGCTCGAACACTATAAGTTCGTCGCCTGGATTGGTCACGGCCAGCAGTGTGGCGATCATGGCCTCCGTGGCGCCGCAGCAAACCGTGATTTCCCGCTCCGGATCGTATTCCAGCCCGTAAGTTCGTTGATACTTCGCGCCTATGGCATCGCGCAGTGGCTTGATGCCCCACGTCATCGGGTATTGATTGAAATCGTCGGCAATGGCCTCACGCGCGGCGTTCTTGAGAATTTCAGAAGCCGGGAAATCCGGGAACCCCTGCGCCAGATTAACGGCATTGTACTGGATCGCTAGCCGCGACATCTCGCGGATGACGCTCTCCGTGAAATTTTCCGTGCGCTGGCTTTGAAAACGCGAGCGCCGATTTGCGATCTGCATCGGCTGCATGGGCGTTTTTTGGGCTATCGTGGCCATTCATCCATGTTACTACTCGATGGCTTTACTAACGTGTTTTGGTCAGAGGAGTTATAGCCTGGCGTGCCAAAGTCTCTATACCCGACGCTGCCGCGACGCGCGATTCCCAAATGTAGCGCTCGTGGTTACGCTCCAGGTTTCCCACCTCGTAAACGTAATTCACCATGATTCCCGCCGAGCGCTCTAAACCGGCCTTCGAAGTATCCCCCAGCCAGTTGATACGCTCCAGACGCGCTCCGTTCCTCAGATGGAAGCGGGCTACGGAGTCCACCGGTTCCTTGTCGCGCTTGGCGCGCAGCAGATAGTAGGCGCAGAGAGGAACCAGACCCTCCCGCAGTTTGGCGGCGAGCCGTTCGTTCTCATGCCAACCGGGTTCGTCCAGTTTTGCCACGATGTCCGCAATGTTGGTGAACTTGACGGCGCCGGCCGGCTCGGCAGCGTTCTCCGACAGCCACGACCGGAAGCCCGGAACTGGCGAAAGCGTCGCAAAACGCCGGATTCGATGAAATTCACGCTCCAAATCCTCCACCACTTGCTTGAGCAGAAAACTCCCGAAGGGCACGCCACGAAGTCCAGGCTGGCAATTGGTAATGGAATAGAACACCGCGCAATCGGCGGATTCAGGAGGCACTACCGAGGAACTCAAATCCAACAAAGGCTGGACTTTGTCGCTCATCCCCCGCGTCAGCGCCACTTCCACGAAGATGATCGGCTCATCCGGCAATGCGGGATGAAAGAACGCGTAGCAGCGCCGGTCCGCCTCCAACCTGCGCCGCAAGTCTTCCCACCCCTTAATCTGGTGCACGGCTTCGTATTGAATCAGCTTTTCCAGAATCGTGGCTGACGTGTGCCAATCGATTCGCTTCAGCGTCAGAAACCCTGGATTGAACCATGACGTGAGCAGATGACCCAAATCCGTGGTGATGGGTACATGACCGCCCGCCTTCATCAAGTCAGCCTGGAGTCTGACCAGGCCCCGAGTTCCTCCAGGCGCCATATTGAGCCTGCGAAACAATTCCTGGCGGGGAGATTCAACGGCCCGCTGGAGCCGCGCCAACGTTTCCACCGAAGGGTCGTCGCGATACGCATCGCCGGCTTGACCTACCTCCACCGGATCGGGCGAGAATTCCTTCAGCAACAAATCAAAGAAGCTCTGCCGTCCGGCAGCGTCCAAATTCTCGTAGGAAGTCAGGATTTCAGACGCCAGCCGAGCGCCGGAAACTTCACCGCGTTCGGATAATAAGCGATGGCAGGCTTCTGTCACCCTCGCGGCTGCGCGTTCGCGTCCACCGGAGGTTTGTCCTTCGCCGGAGAGTCCAAACAATTCCGCGAGCCTGGTCAGCATTTGTCCGCTCCGTGCCACACTCCGCCAATCTAGCCATCGGCGGAACCCGAACAAACAATAGTGCTGATTTCATCGTAACCCGCGCAGTTGTTTCATCAGGCCTCTCCGATGATCTTGACCAGGACACGCTTGCGCCGCCGCCCGTCGAATTCACCATAGAAGATCTGTTCCCAGGGTCCGAAGTCGAGCTTGCCCTTGGTGACTGCCACCACCACTTCGCGCCCCATCACCTGGCGCTTCATATGAGCGTCCGCATTGTCCTCCCCCGTGCGGTTATGCAAATACCCGGAAACAGGCTCGTGTGGCGCTAGTTTCTCCAGCCACTTCTCATAATCCTGATGGAGACCGCTTTCATTATCATTAATGAACACGGACGCCGTAATGTGCATGGCGTTCACCAGGACAAGCCCTTCCTGAATCGCGCTCTCCCGCAGACACGCCTCCACATCGCGCGTAATGTTGACGAATCCACGACGGCTGGGGACTTCGAACCACAATTCTTTCCGATAACTTTTCATCAAGTTCCTTCTGATTGGCGGCTCGGACGTAAAAAAGCCGAAATGGCAATCTACAAAGGTAGATTATGCCATTCCGGCATCCAGCGTTTTCGACGAATCGGACGTTACTTCTTGGTGGAAGCGGCGTCCGGCGTGGTTGCATGATCCGCGGCGGGCTTTTTGGCCTTCCGATGCTTCTTCGTTTTCGTTGTCGTGGTGGAAGCCGCGCCTTGGCCGATCGGGGCGGGAGCGGCAGTGTTCTGAGCCGCCATCATCGCGGCGGCTGAGAGTAGTAACGTTAGTCCAAGCTTTTTCATAAAGTAAGTCTCCTCGGAGGCGTCTTTCTGCCTCCGCTGCATTGGACGTTCACATCCAATGAGGAGTTCATAAAATTACGTTCATGAAAAGGCTTCGATCATTGAGTTTTATTCACGCGGTGGTCTATTCTTCCGGCAGATCCTCCGCCCGGTTCTCAACCGAGTGAACTGCCCCAAAAATCGAATGAAGCCATGCACGTTCATGACATCACATTCAGAAACGGGCGCTGAGTACTGCCTCTGCTCGGCACGCTATTCCGGAAACAGTATGGCTTCCTTTGGGTTCTTCAATGCCGAAAGGATATTTTCCGCGATTTTCTCAATCAGTTTTGCGCCCCAAAATGGATCTCGCACGTCATAATAAATGACACGGACGTGCCGCACATCAAAGGGCACATCATCTTCGTTGGATGAAACTAAGACGACCGGTTTGCGGCGCGCGTGTGCTAGCCCGAGTTCGTATAGTACGTTCGCATTTCTTCCGGTCAATTCCGCAACCAGAACTCTGGCGTTTTGAATACCGGTCCAGATCTGGTCGATGATCTTCCCCGTTCCGAAAATCTCGGCATCAGCACGCTCTGCTTTCAACTTCGCTTTTTCAATCGCGGGCTGATAGACCGTCGCATAGTAACTTCCGAGCGGTTCCGCGAATGGCATCATGACGAAACATGTATCGGTTGGCTGAACCGTCACCCCTTTTGCCAATTTTCGAAGCTGGTCCGTCACCTCCTCGCTTGTCGATTCAGTGACATGCGTTGCATCAAGCACGCGTTTCTTACCACCACCTACTTCTTCAAGCAGGTTGGCGTAACTCAACGTTTCCTCGAAAGCATCAATGAATTCCTCGACTCTGTCCCTTGGGACAGCATAAGAATCCACGGCCGTGTTTACAAGGAACTCTCTATCCGGTAAATTCTCTCCTCTGTATCTTTTGTAGAGATCAGAAAATATCGGAGCATTGAGCACCGCAGCCCGAAGGCAATCAAGCCGATCATTCGGTTGTTGCGGTCGAATGATCTTGCGCACGAGGTCCGTAGGTTTCACGTTCCCAGGCGTCGGCCGCTCAAGCAAGCCGTACTTGATCGCTGAACTAATCTCTACTGCAACGTCGCCGGTGAATCCGATTTTCGCGAATGTGGCTGCTTCGCGATCAGTACATTGGTTTCCCGCGTTCTGATCGAGCACTGCACGTGGAATCCGGATACATTTCTCCAAGGAATGCTTGGGGTAGGCGACCTTCGTTCCGCGTCCGCGCGCTGTCTTGGCTCGGTGACGATCAGTCTTCATGTTGCATCCTCACACTTGACCTCTATTCTTCCGGCAGGTCCTCCGCCCGGTTCTCAAACCGCGTGAACTGCCCCAAAAATCTCAGCGGCACGTTCCCAATCGGGCCATTGCGCTGCTTGGCGATGATCAGGTCCGCCAGCCCCTTCAAATCCTCGCGGTCGCGCTTGTACACTTCTTCGCGGAAGATGAACATCACCAGATCGGCGTCCTGCTCGATGGATCCCGAATCGCGCAGATCGCTCAACTGAGGCTTGTGATCGCCGACGCGTGTCTCCGCTGCGCGGCTTAATTGCGAGAGCACCAGGAATGGGACGTCCAGTTCCTTAGCCATTAACTTCAGGCCGCGCGAAATTGCGCTGACCTCCTGGTTGCGGTTCTCCACACGCCCGCGGCTGCTCATCAATTGCAGGTAATCGATCACCACCAGGCTCAGCCCGTGCTGCGCCTTCATGCGCCGGAGCTTGGCGTGGATGTCCATCAAATTCACGCCCGCTGTGTCGTCCAGATAGAGCGGAGAATCCGTCATATCCGAAAGCGCGAATTGCAGACGCCGCCGCTCGTCCTGATTCAAGAACCCCGCGCGAAACTTGTGCTGATCCACGCGCGCCGCCGCGCATAACAAGCGAGTCAGCAAACTTGCCGACGACATTTCGAGTGAAAACACAGCCACCGGCTTGCGCATCTGGGGGTGCGAAGCAACGTGCTGGGCGATATTCAGCGCCAGCGCGGTTTTGCCCATGGAAGGACGCGCCGCCAGAATCACCAACTCGCCGCCGCGCAGGCCGCCGGTCATTTCATCGAATTTAGTAAAACCAGTGCTCAACCCACTCACGCGCTGGCTGGGGTCGAGAAACGCATTGATTCCGCCAGGAAATTTCGCGATGACGCCCGCCGGTGATTCCAACTGCTCGCCCGAACGCGCCTCGCCCAGTTTCAGCAGCGACTCTTCGGCTCCCGCGAGAATCTCGTCCGGCTCTTCTTCACCGATCAAACACCGGTCGATGATTTTCTGCGCGCTGAAGATCAGCTTGCGCAGCGTGGCCTTGTCCTTGACGATGCGAATATAGCTGTCGAGATTCGCGATCTCCGGCAGACCCTGATCGAGCGAAACCAAATACGTCAGCCCGTCCACCGATTCGAGCTGCCCTTGCTTCATCAGCTCATTGGCCACCGTGAGCCGGTCGATCTTCTCGCCGCGTTCGTACAAATCCACCATGCGTGCGAAAATGCGGCGATGCTTTTCCAGGCTGAAATCTTCCGGGGCTATCGCACCCGCAACCTGGAAATAGGTGTCTTGATGGATCAGAATGGACCCGAGCACCAGCCGCTCGGCATCCGCATTAGAAGGGAGGCCTTTTTCGAAAGTGAGATCCGCGACAGCCATGGCGAGAGAAAACTACAACGTTACGATAGCGCTGTGCGCGCCTGTGCGCAAACGTTTTCTCTGGCGATTGTTTTTATAGAGTTAGGCTCTGAAAATCTCTGTGGATAAACGCCGCTCGCGCGCCGCGGTGTAACCACATCAAACTGCACGCCCAAACTGGAGTTTTCCACACACACCACAACACGCTATTTTTTGGCGTCGCCTGCGGGAGCCGCCGGAGCCGGATCTTCGCGCACAATCTCCGCTTTCAAAATCCGGTCGAGATTCGGGAAATTGCGGTCCAGGTACGCCTTTCCCTGTTGCCGAATCCGCCCTTGATCCGGGGATTCTCCGTAACCGGAAAAGAACTGATCCACTAACTGCATCCCCTCGATCACCGTCCCGAACGGCGTGAAACCCTGCGTATCCAGGCCGGCGTTGTCGCTGTAGTTGATGAAAATCTGCGTCGTGCGCGTATTCTCTCCCGCAGTGGCGAAGGTCAATGTCCCGCGCTTGTTCGATTGCAGAACTTTGTCGTCGAAAATCTTGGCATTTTCCCAAACTTCGGCCACGGCCGGCCGGGCCGCAATCCCAAACTGCGCTACAAAGCGCGGCAGTACACGGAAGAATGCCGCATCCGTGTAGAAACCGTTGCGCACCAGGTTGAAGAAACGGTCCGCACCGAGGGGCGCCCACGCGCGTGTTACCTGAATCAACACGTCGCCTTTCGTTGTAGTGAACTTGACCTTGTACATCTCCGGAGACCGGGCTCGCAGGGTGTTCGGCTTCAGCAGATCCGGAGTTGCTGCCGCCGGAGCCACCTTTTTCGCCGCTGTTGGGGCGGCCGCTTTTGCCCCTATGGGGGCCGCCGTTCTTGCCGCCGCAGGAGCCGCTGTCTTGGCTGGTGCCGCCGATTTCGTCTGCGCCAGCGCCATTCCACAGGCTAGCATCGCGATATACAAGGTCTTCATAACTTCCACATCATATCAAAACCAGCTTGTCCTGAACCTCGCCCGTCACACGCGCTCCATCGTCTCCCACGAATACATCCACCTCCAGGCGGACTCCGAATTCCGGCAGATAAATCCCTGGTTCCACGGAAAAACAGGTCCACGGAATCACCTTCCGTTCGTCGTGCGTTTCCAGATTGTCCATGTTCGCGCCGGAACCATGCACCTCGCATCCTATGTTGTGCCCGGTGCGATGAAAGAAGGCCTCGCCGAAACCTTGCGCGGCAATGTGTTCACGCGCCGCATCATCCACCTGATACCCCCGCAAGTCTTCGCCTGCCGCCACCGCGTTCACCACGCGCCGGATCGCTTCGTCGCGGGCGTCGCGCACCACCGTGAAAACGCGCTCCACATGCGACGGTGCCTGGGACCCGCAAAAACCCACCCACGTGATGTCGTAGTACACGGCATCAGGCTTGTTGAGCTTCGCCCACATGTCCATCAACACAACATCGCCCGTCTTGATCTCGGCGCACGCATCTTGTTTAGGTTCGTAATGTGGATTGGAAGCGTTCGCGTTCACCGCCACGTCCGGCCCATGATCGTTCACCAGACCCGCTTCAGAGAAGCGCTGTAAGATGAACTGCTGCATCTCCCACTCGGTAACGCGTTCCCGCGCCCGCAGCTTCGCGCCCACGCGCTCGAACGCGGCGCGCCGGATCGCATCGATGATCCGCGCGGCTTCCATGTGGCTTTCCAGTTGATCCCGGGTCCAGCGGGATTCGAAATACTGAATCAGGTTCGCCGAGCTCACTACCTCCACGCCCGCGCCGCGCACCAGTTCCATGGTCCCCGCGTCGACAAGCGACACATACGGCACCGCGCAATCCGGCGAGTATTGCATCGCGATTTTCCGCGCGCCCCGGAGCATCGCACGCAGCCCGTCCACCAGCGTGTTCCACCCCGCGTACGTAGCGCAGCGGCCCGGCAGGGATTCGAGCGTGCGTTCTTCAATGCGATGCACCAGCCCGCGCGGTTCGCCCTGCGCCGGAATATAGTAAAACCACCGCCGCGTCACCGGAGACTTCGGCGTCAGTTGCAGCACGCGGTACGCCAGCGGATCCCGGCGGTGATGGTCGAAGAACAACCACCCGTCCACGTGCTCATCCCGTAGTGCCGCCTGAATCTCGTCGAGTCGCATTCACCAACAGTGTAACGGCCTTCAACTCCCCGTGCGGAAGCTGCGCCGGGGCCCGCCCGCCATCGGAATCCTATATCCGATCAGGCAAAATTGGTCCAGTGCGAACAGCACCGCGCTCTCAAACCGCCTCCCCATGGCACAGCGTGTCTCTTTCTCCCACGCCGTCGCGAAGTCGCCGATCCCTACCAGGTGAGCGCGCTGCGCTTCCACGAAACCAAGGGAAGTTCCAAAGGCGATTGTCTCTTCGCTCTTGGTCAGGTTCCGTCCGAACGTGAATCCGAAGGCTTCGGTCTTCAGCACCTCTAGCGCAGCCGGTGTCCAGGACAGTACCGGATAGTTGATCACCAAATTCAACGGGGTTTGATTCACATCGGTGGGATACAGAACCTCAAAACGGCACGCCGGATACGTCAGGCGCACGTGCGCCATGATCGCGTCGGTGAAGTCGCCGATCGCGGCCGTCAGGTACGCCACCTCATCCGGATAGTCCAGGGGATTCGCAGTGTTGTTCGTGATCGTCGCCATGGGGTGGCTATAGAGAGCCTCGAATTCCGTTTGGCTCCACGCGTCATAGAACGGCATCCCGGAAAAATCCACGCGCAGCGGATGTCCCGCCGGATACCCGTTGTGCGGAAAATACCACCATTGCACTTCGCCGAATTGCAGATACGGAACCACTCCGGCTGCCGCTTGCAGCGCGGCCATGTCCGCGTAAACCTCCTTCCAGAAGCTCAGACTCGCCGGAGAAAAATTGGTCTGCAGAGCCGGAGTTGGCAACAACATCGGATCGCCCGCCGGCCCCATCTGCGCGATCCCCGCCGCCGCCGATGGATCGCCGTGCTGCAACTCCGTGCTGAAGGCGGCCGCGACATCGATTCCGTAACCCAGCAGCGCCTGGTAGTAACTCACGGACCAATCCCGCACCGCGCGGTTTAGCCGGGGCGATGCCGCCAGATCCGTGCGCCAATCCCCATCGTCGCCGCCCGCGAAGTTCGTTCCCGACGCCGTCGCCGTCAACCCGGCGCTGGTCGTTGAAACACTGAGCGTGATCAACTCTCCGTCGTCGCCCATGGATCGCGATTGAATCGTGAGAGTGCCGCCGGACGCGCTGGCCCATATCGCCGTGTAGCCGCGATTCAATTCCTGCGCCAGTGATATCGCGATGGTGTCCGGTGTATCGCCCGCGTGTATCAGCCTTTGCAGAACCGTGTCAGTGGTGGACGGCTGCCCCACCCGCCCCAGCGTCAGCGTCACGAAGTAGTTCGGATCGGGCGCGCCGCCAAACGCCACCGAACCCGCGGCGTAATGATGCCCCGTCCGCACCAGTTCGTAAAACCACAACGCACCGACGTAGTGGTTCGCACGCCCCGTGAATCCCAGCGAGTGCAGGAACCACGCCGTACGCTCCGGCGCAATCGAGATGGAATGCAGCGTATCCCAGTCCGTCGCCAACGTGATGCGCGAATCCGCCGGGATCACGGGCAAGTCCGTCACCGGAACCGCCGCTTCGATAAAGTCAAACCACAACCCCGCGCCATTAGGCCCCGCGTGCGTGATCGTTACAGTATGCGGCCCCGCCGGAAACGTCCCCAAGAAATGCCGGATCAAGACATCCTCACCCGGCAGCGCCAGATCCACATCGATGGGCGTGCCGCCGTCCACCACAATCGCCGCCGCCGCGCCGCCGCCCAGGCGCCGCAGCCCCGCGAACAACTCGTGCCCATCCCCGGCGTCATAGGTGCACGTGACGGACGCGTCTTGCGCAATCGTGCTGTGAATGCTGCCGCCGGAATAGTTTCCGCGCTCCTCGGCCCAAGCTCCGCTAAAGACCGTGCGCTCGTCCCGATTCTCAACCCGAAAGCTGGCAGGCCCGGCCACCTTGTATCCGCGATTCGATCCCGTCACCGCCCAGTTGCTCACCACAACTTGGAACTCGCTGCGCACGAAAGCACCTGGCTGCAGGTCTGCCGCATACGTCCATCTCATCTTGCGAATCCGGGCCGTCGGAATGTCGAAAAGCGTGCCCTGCAAATCCGTCGTCACCGTGCCTTGCAGGGATCCGAACGGCAGCGTGACGCGCCATTGAGTGGGGGACGTCCCTCCCGCGAACGTCCGCTCCGGCGCGTCCCATGCAGCCGACCCTGCGGTGTACGAATACACGCCAAATCGGTTGCCATTGGCTCCCGCGGTGCTCGCCGCAATCGATGTCCCGCCCGTGTAGTGCAGACGAATCGTCGTCCCGCTCGTCGTCGCCTTCAGCACGTTCGAGAACGCATTGACGCTAGCCGCAACGGCATCGACCGCCGAAGCCAGCGTATCGGAACCGAAAAGCTGATGCGTGTAATGCTCCGCCAGAAACGCCAGACCCACATAGTCGCCGCCCGCCGCCGTGCCGGACAGCGTGAAGTCCGCATAGGCACACGCATACGCCCCTGCGATCGCCGTTGCGTGCTGCACCAGAGGAACGTAGTAGATCGCTTCCACCCCACCCACCGGCGTCGCCCACACCCGTAGACTCGGCCAATCGACCGTCGCGAATAATTCCGAGTCCACTACAATGCAGTTCGTGCGCGTCTCGTCATAGGTCAGCGTCAACCCGCTCAGATCTCCATCGGGAAGATTCCGGAACGCCGGATGTTCAAACACGTTGTCCCGGTTCCACTCAATGACAGCCCAATCGAATTGCTGCCGCCACGTCCCGGAGACCGTGAATCCCGTCTCCGACGCAGCGCTCAGCGCCGCAATCGCCGAAGGTTGGAAAAAATAGCACTGCAAGTCCCGGTCGGGACGAAGCTTCTCGGAGGATTCCGGCATGCTTTACAGCCGCACCGCCACCGTCAAGTCTCTTCCGGGAAACGTCCCCGCGGCTGACGGTACGGAAACCACATCCAAACTCAGCCGTGCCTCAGCGCTCAGCGGAGGCAGACCAAATCCGTTCACGGTGTTCGAAACGATCTCACCATCGGGAATCGTCAGCAGGCAATACTCGGTGGTGTCTTTCCGCAGCCGCAGCACCACATCTCCGCCTTCCGGTGCGGCGCGGACAATCGCGAACATATCGCGCGGCGCGTAGCTCGTCTCCAATTGGAACGGCGGCGCTGCGTCCGCCTCCACCGCCATGTATCCCTCCACCTGAATGGTGATCTGCCCGCCCCACAGCGTTCGCAATCCTCCGTCGGCGGTGCCCGCGTAGCAGACGCCTTGCACCGCGCTCATGCCGAAAACATTCGTCACGAAGAATTCCGCCGCGCCCACCCGCACCGACGGCAGGAAGATCGAGTGCGCGAAGTTATCAGCCGCCGGGCTTCCAAAGAATGCGCGCGCGAAGGCGACGATGGTTACGTTCTTTTGCAGCAAGTACACGGTAACCCCGGATGCATGGGCCGCAGCCGTACTCCCGTGCGATGCCCGCGTGACGTCGACGTCCAGCCCGCCGTTCCGCACATCGGTGACTTGCAGGATCTCCGCCTCAACCTGCACCAAATCGCCGATCTGCGCCGCCACCGCTACGTCAAACGTCAACGCCGCATCCGTATCGCTAACTCCCGTCTGCAAATGCACCAAAGACGGCCCGTTGAGCTCGTTCCAATAGAACATCGTCAGCGTTCCCGCCGAAATGGTATGCGTATTCGTGAGCGCCGGGAACGTTACGTTTCGAAGTTCGATGGTCCCCTGCCCGGCAGGCAGCAGTTCGAAGCTTGGAAGCGGTGGAACGCCGTCATCCACGTTGCCGGATCCACCGCCAATTTGCCAGCTCGTCAAAGGATTCAGTTCCGCCGGACTCTCTTGGTCGTTCACGTTCGCCGAACGGCCGGAAATCTCCACCGTGGTTCCCGTGCGATTCGGCAGGTGCACATGCGCGGGACTTACCGTCGAAACCGCGCCGAAATTCCACGTGGCGTCCGACACCGTGAAGTAGCTGGTCGCATCCGGCGTCACCGTCCAGGCGGGCATCACGGTCAGCTCCGTAGCGCTGTTGGCCGTCACCACCCGCTCCTGCGCCGCACCGTGCCCGCGCGTGATGCGCGCCATTACGCCTTGAAATACGTTGGGAAGCATCCCCAGCGTCGTATTCCCGATCGTCGTCGAGGAAAACAGATCCGCCGCCACTTCCGGCAGCTTCTGCCATCGCCAGTAAAAGTTCGCGTGATGAAAATTGCGATCCGGCGGTCCCGTCAGTTCTGGCACAGCTCCCGTATCCATGAAGGTTGCCCCCGGCGTAACGTTCGCCGCAATGCGCAGCAGCTGGCTCGGATTCAGACCACGGTACACATGAAACGCCGAGGTTAACGGCGAGAATCGCAACCCAGTCAGAGTCACCGCGTTCGTATCGGTTCCCGATGGCGTCTTCGCGCGCACCACGAAGGATAGGCCGGTCTCTCCGCCGCCCCCATCCACCGCCGCGAGTGCGTAGTAGAAATTCCGGCCGCCCTCTAGCGTGCCGCCCGTCGTCTGAATCTGCGGACTCAAACTCAACAACGGAATGGCCGCGCCCGTAGCCCCGCCAACAACCGGAGGCGTGAAGAATACGCCCAAGTCCACCCACAGACTCCCATCCGCCGTAATCACCGGCGTCTCGTCGATCCCGAACTGCTGATTTCCATGGACGTCGATGACGCTGCCCACCAGCGGCCGCGGCAATCCAACGCTCGTGTCACCCTGCCTCCGGCCGCCGCCCGACCCCGCTCCCACCGCGATGTACCAGGCGTCGTCGTGCCATTGCGCCGTGATCGCGACGGTCTCATAGTTCCGGCCAAGAGCCAGCTTCACCACGCGGAACGTCTGCCTTTGCAAGCCTTCTTTGAGATACGTAACCGTGATGATGTCGCCCGGCGCAAGCCCCGCCCCGCGCACCGTGGTTTCAAACTCCGCGAACGTGTAGCCTTGGATGCTCTTATAAAGTTGCAGCTGCAAGACGCGGGACGCCTGATCGAAGTTCGGCAAACCCAGCGCCGGAAACGCGGCCGTAACCTCGCGCGCCGTCAGCAGCCAGTCATCCGTATCCGACAGCGCCAGGCTGTCCTGCTGATACTCGTTGAACTCGTCCTGAAACTCCACCGTCAGCCGGTTCGGCGTGTCCGCCCCGCCGCGCGACCACAACCGGACCGTAGGCTCGCCGCCCGGCTTCCGCAGAATTCCGGAATACGCCGCCGATGCATCGCTGAATTCATACGCGGGCCATCCGCCATTGAGTACGGCGGTGCTGTTGCTGCCCGATGGCTGCATGGCCTGCTGCAAGGCCAGCGTGCTCTCCACGCGCAGCGTCAACAGTCCGGAGACCCCGTAAGTCAGCATCAGCATCGAGCCATTCCGGATTCCCTTGACGACCTCCGCCGCGCTCCTGCGTCCTTGCACCACCAGATTGCATTGGAACCGTGGAGCCGCCACCGGGTTCCCATACAAATCGGACGTCGAAATGGCAGCCCCGCAATACGCCGCGGCAGCGGCGAAACTCGTCAGATCGAATTCAGCCGGCACCCACCCGCTCCTGCGCAGCACGTCCAGCAACACCCACGCCGGATTGTTCGTGAACGATTCACCGAGGGTCACGCCTGCCGCATCGAACTGCTCCAGCTTTAGCCCCTTCACCAGGACTTCCACCTTGGCCAGCGTCAACCCGTTGCTGATTTGGTTCGGCACAACTACGCTCAGCGCCGCCATGCTCCCATACGGATCGCCTAGCGGATTTCCAGCCCCGTCGGCGAAATCCAGATTGAACACGCCATTGCGGCTCCCCATTGACACGACGTGGTACCAACCCGTCGCCGTCATATCCGTGCCGCTTTGCCCCTCGGGAATCTCAACCCCGTTCACCACCACTTTGACGACGTCCTCCATCTCGCCCATGCCCAATAGCACTTCCATGCGAGTCAGATTTCCGTCGTTGCGGGCGAACACCGTGGGCGGCTTGTACCACGCCGTTCCGTACACCAGCGGTACGTAATCGCTATAACGCGCCTGGTTATCCAGAATCGGCGAAAGATGCGTGCCCTTTTCTCCGAAGCTCCTCACCTCGATTTGCGCCGGAACAAACTCAACGCCGCCAAAGCGCCGTGTCGTCTGGCTCGCTCCGTCCACACCGAACATGCCACGCTGCTCGCATGCCGCCCTCGTAAACTCGCAGCTAGTGAATGGCACGCCGCCGGTGTCCAGATTCCCCGCGCCGCCCGGAAGATCCGCCGAGTATCCGCACCGGTGCAGCGCCGAATATTTCCCCTTCGCACCTCCCGTGAGTGCGTCTTGCCTTTGCGCCACCGTCGCGGGAAACATCCACGGACACCGCCGCTCGATCCTAACCTCTGGCAGTATCACCCGCGACAAATTGAGCCGGTTGGTGACGCTCAACCAAAACCCCGCTTCCGTAATCTCTTCCGCCGGATTCGCAACTCCCTGAAAGACCACGCGCACCTCGGACGCAGCCACGTCTGCCGTCAGATCGTAGAAGACAAACCGCACCGTTACCTGCGCGCCTTTGAATCCCGTCGCCCGTTCAATCTGCGAATACCGCGAATCCGCGTTAGACAGCGTCAACGCGATCTTCTGAGCCCCATCAAGTCCATCTTCGGAAGATGCCTGCAGGGAGAAGAGATTATGCCGCAGCAGCCGCCCAGAATAGACCGCGCCATTCACCGTGACCTCGTGCGTGCTCCACCGCTCCACCGCGCCCGAATTCCACGCGCAATCGAAAAGGAACAACGGAGTAGGCGGAGTCTCTTGCTCTTTCAATTGATCGATGGTCGGCATCCGCCTAGGTCTCCCTGCTCACAATCCGGATTACCGTGTCGTACGCATCGGTGCTCTGCGCCGTCACCGTCAGTTCATCGGAGGCAAACCGCGCACTTGAATACACCCCCGCTCGCGCGCCCGTTCGCTTGTAGGGCGATGCCGCCGGCTGCGCCTCCAATTGCATTCCGAATAGATCCACCACCGCTCCCGCCGCCAGCTCCGCACCACACGCTACCGTGTCGCCCGCCGGCGGACCCGCATGAGCGGACACCGTGAGTCTTCTCCACACTGCCCCTAGTCCGAATGTTTGAAGCGTGTTTCCCACCCGCAAAGAAATCGACGAGCCCGCCCCGCTGCGCGCCCACACACTCAAGCAGTATTGGAAATCCGCCGGCGCAGCCAGCGTTTGCGTCACGCTCCCCAAGACTTGCGCCGTATTGGTTACGCGCATCGCCCGGGTGGTTCCCAGCGGATCCGCGATTCCCGTCGCCAAGATCAACAGCGCGTCTTTCGCCCAGACCGTGTCCGTGAGGTCCTCACTCCAAGCCAGCAAGTTCCCCGCCGGATCCAGAAACGTGAACGCCTTCCACCCTCCGGCCGTTTGATCGAACAGCGCCTCAATGGCGTCCCACTCGTTTCGCGTCAGCCCCCGCATCCGCATTTCCCATGTCACTTGTGCCGCATCGTGATCGGCGAACACGTCCGTGCCCCCGTCGGCTAGCGTGTTCACCGCCGTTCGCCCCGCGCGCGCTTTGGTTAAGGGATACAGCGTCGCGGCTCCAGTCGAAATTTGCGGAAACACCAGCATCTAACTCTTGTTCTCCTTGATCACTACCACCACTCGCCCGCGACTCGCGTCCAAGTATTCGAGCGCCATCTCGTTCTGTTCGAAGCTGCAATCGGCGTAGACAAGGCCGTCAAACGGATCGGTGAAAGAGAACGTGCCTGCTCGTCCGCCATGGGTAGCCATGAACTCACCCATCTCGTGTAACTCCGCTTCGTCCAACAAATCCAGCCGCAGCGTCCATCGCTTCAACACCGTTGCATGGCCCGGGAACCGCTGCTCCGTTCCGTCCACGAAATGAAAGCGCAGCGTGGAAAATCGCCGCGTTCTGTCCGATGGATATTGCGCAACGGCCCCCGTCTTCAAGGCAGGAAATTGTGCCAAGCTACACCTCCCGGATCACGTCGTTCAGCACCGTGGTCTCAAGCATTGCCTGCCTCACCGCGCGCGCGATGTCGTGACTGTGGTCGAGAAAAGACCGGCTATCCATCGCCTGCACCTGCACGGTAATCTGCGCCGGCGCCAGGTTCACGGGCCGCGGCCCGCCACCCTGCCCGAAATCGACCGCAAAAGGAGTAGCGCCGACCTCCGCGCTGATACCCGCGTTCAACCGCACCGGAGCCGGCCGTAAGAAAGGCAACAAAGCCGGCGGAGCGCTCGGGTCCCCTCCGCCGCCGAAAGCGCTGAGCAATCCGCTGATCAGCGGGGACAATCCAAACCCGCCCCCCAGAACACTGCCGATCGTGCCCAACGCGGAGCCGCCGCTCCCACTCGCGAGGGTTCGCAGATTGGAGGTCTGCTGTCCCAAGACGTCACTGATCGCGCGCAACCTCTGCAATTGGTCGGCCATGCTCGTCGTCATGCCTGCCGCTACGCCACTGAGCCAGTTATCCGTTGCCATCCTGTGCCTCTCTCCACTCTTTCTCCAATGTCAGGTACGCATCCGCATCGCGCGCTGCCAAAGTCAAAAGATCCCCGCTCCCTGCCAGCTTCCACATCAGAAATCGTTCCATCCATTCCAAACTCTGCGGCTGGATCGCCGACGTCGGGCATTCATCCAGGGACGTCCGTCCCCGCGCCCACACAATTCGCCGCGGCCCCCGTTCTGCTTCCGGAAGCCACCCGCACCGCCGCGTCGCTTCCAGTCCCTGCCGTCTGCACTGCTCGCACTTCCACCCGGCAGGCGCCGTGTCTCCTTGGCCCCTTTGAATGAAATGGAATGCGACGATCAGTTTTTTCGTTCGGTCTCGCTCAACCCCCACTCGGCCTTCACGCGAGTCAGCGCCTCAGCGGCCAGCTCCATCGGCCCGCGTTCGATCACCAGCGCCGGACTAGCTCCCTCGCCGTCGATCGTCAACCCCTCCACCGCCACCAGGCCCCATTCCAGATATGCGCGATCGATCTCGCCCGAGATCACCGCGGCCTCCAGCTTCTCCCGCGCATCGGTTCCTGCTTCTAGAAACTCGGCTTTTCGCCCGATCTCCCGCATCTTCCGCGCCAGCTCAATACGCCGCCCCAATGAAATGCGAGCCACCGCGAACCTCACGCCCGCCATCGCCGTCGAGTCGAACCACACGGCGCTCTCGTAGCTCGCGCCCGTTCCACCGTCATTACCTTTAGCCAAAGGCGATATACAACTCGTCATTCACCGTCCCCTGTGCCCGGCTGCTCTGGAACCGCCACTGCAGCCTCGTCTCCGCATCGTCGAATTCAGGAACTTCCGGCAACATCGCCGGCATGTACGCCCCAAACAGTTGCGTGCTTTGTTGGCCCAACTGCAGCATCACTCCGATCGCCGACCGCTGCCTCGCCGCCTGGTACAACCCTTGCGTCGCCGCATCGTCCTCCTCGAAGACGCTGAAATTGAGTTGAACAGACCTCACGCCCGCCGTGATGCACTGCGCCACGTCGCTCCCGAACTCTCTCACGCGCGGCTCAATGTTGTTCTCCAGCACCAGTTGCGCTTCCGTCAACGTCAGGAACTGCGTCGCAGTCGTCCCCATCCACACCTGCCCCAGATGCCCCGGAACAACGGTGTAGTCGAACCCCGTGATCAGCGGTTCCGCCGGAAACGCCGTCAGCCCTCCCAGGCCGCTCGAGAAGCTGGCGCTATCCAACAGATCGCGCGCCGGCCCCCCGAACCCGAACTCGTGAAAATCCCCGTTCACGGTGATCCGCATCCGGTCCACCGCCGCGCCATGCAGGATCCGCTGCACTGCTGTGACTGGATCCCAGTAGTCGAAAATGCTGACGCTCCCTAAATCGTGCGCCAGCGGGTAAGTGATCGTAGGGCCCATCACCGCGCCAACTGCCAGGCTTAACGTGAAAGGCGCGTTCACGAAAACTGTCATCGCATCCAGCACACCGGCGACGAACCGCAGGTCCCCGCCGCTAGTCACTCCCTGTCCCGGAACCAATCCATGCGCGGCAGAGAACGTAACGCTAGTCACCCCGTCGGTCGCCGCCACCGTTCCCCCGGCAAACAAGATCGGAGACCCTCCCATCCCGGCCTGAAACAGCGGACCATGCGTGGGAGCAACCAGCGGATCGTTCCACGCCGTCATGAACGTACTCAGCTCATACGCGGTCTTCTTACGGATCGCATTGGGCAAACCCACGAACGTCCGCCCACCCGTCTTATCGCGCCGGCTCGTAGTCTCCGGCGTCTGCCGTGCCCCCAGCTTCACCGCCGGAATCCGGTTCTGCTCCGTGACCGCCACTACTTGTCCATACGCGGACTCCAGCCCCACATAGATCCGGTTATCATTCGACGATATGTAACATGACATGAATGAAATTCCTTCAATCCCCGCTAACTCGACAAATCCACCTCAAAACTCACCCGCGCGATCTGCAAGAAGTTCTTCCCCCCCTGCTGCATCGCGTCGAACTTCACGTCATATCCGCCCGTGAAATACATCCCCTCGCCCCACGATCCCCGGTTCGCGTCCAGCACCTGCGTCACCGCGTCCACATACAGCCGCACCTTCTCCTCTAACCCCTCGATCCGGTCCTGCGACACCCGCACCTCCGCCACCGTCCGCACCTTCCCGGAAAATCTTCGGAACTTCTCGGTCAGCAGATTCTGCACGCGGTCTACGTATACGTGCACCACCGGATACTTCACCGCCGTACTCCGTTCGGCCAACGCGACAGGCGCATTCTGCTGGATCACGCTCTCCGCGGGAATCGCCGCCAACTCCACCCCCGCGTCCTCCGCGATCTGCGCCACCACCGGACCAAACCCTGTCTCCACGGATGTCAACAGACCAACCAGTCTGCGAGCCGCGATGCTGGCCGTCTGTGCCATCGCTATCCTCGCCTCAGCAACCGGCCGCCCGCCACGTACACGTCCGGCGATTGCCCGTTTCCAGGCGCACTCCCCGCCACTAACCCCGTTGGCGGAAGCAGGAACGTTGTTCCCACCGGAATCGGCGCGGAGTTCTGCAGCGCCAGCGCGTCATAGTGGAGACCCATGTACAAGTTCCATCCCGCCACCCCTGCGGCGGCGGTGATATCCACCGCCAACTCAGTGTTGTCCAGCGTCTGATAGGTAGTGGAATAGCTCGCGATTCCTTCCTCGCCATTCACTCCCACCCAGCTCACCCGCGCGTAATACGTGGTCGCTGGAGTAACGCCCGCCACCAGGCTGAAGCCCGGCAGCCCGGCACGTGGAATCGGCGCGGTCACCAGCCCAATCCCAAATCGCATGGACTGCTCCCGCGCTTCCCGCGTCAGCATCCGGTACTCCTCCCACTTCATTCGATACCGGTCGTTGAGCTGGTTGTGATACACGTCCCGATACACCACGCCCAGCGTGTGCAGCGCGTGCCATCGTTTCACTTGCGGCGTCACCACGACATCGGATACGCCCACCGCCCGCCGGCCGCCGCCCAACCCCGCCGGCCCTGGATCGTGCCCCAGTAGCATGTCCAGGACTTCCTGCGAGACTTCCTCCGTGGCCAATCCAAGCTTCGCGTCCAGATTGATTCCTTCCACGTGAGCCACGCTCAAAATCGAAGCTTCATACACCCGTAACTCTTCCGTCCCATTCGGATTGCCATCCGTCATCAGCGCCATAGAACTCCCGTTTTTTCGCGTATTTCTTGCCGCGGCGCGGCCCGAAACGGGCCGCGCGGTCCGCCGTCTCTAGCTGCTCACTCGTATCCCGTGATTATTCCGCAGCACGCCCACCCCATACAGCACGTCCACTGTGAACTGCTGCGCCAACGTATTCGGCTGGTAGCTCATCGTCACCCGCATCCCGAAATTCCCCAGCTCCGCGTACTCCGCAATTGCCCCGGTTCCCGGCAACGGCTGCGGCAATCTGCGCACCACCAGTCCGATCGCATTCTTGGCGAATCCCAAATTGTGGGAGGTCACCGTGGTGGTTCCCGTGTGCGACACGAACTGCGAGCGGAAGATATAGAAGTCCTTCATCTTGCCCACGGTTCCATCTACCAGCGCCCGTAATCCCGCCTCGCCCGCCGTCTGATATTCGCTAAAGCGTGGAATCTGCCGCAGCGTCGAATACGCCCCCGGGTCCACCACCAGATATTTCGAAGCGCTGGCAGGAACTTTGGAGTTGAACAATGCCGTCTCCGCCGCGTCCACCGTCGCCTCCGTCAATGCGCCCCCACCGGTACCCACCGGGGTGTTCGCATTGAACTGCGCATACAGCGCCAGTAGATCCGTTTCGATGCGCTCCGCCAGTGCAACCACCGCCGGTTGCATATACAGCTTCAATAGATCCGGCACCGCCAGAATCTTGGTTACGTCCGGCACTTGGAAGGTAGCCTCCGCGTGCGTGTTGAGGACGATCTGCGCGTTCCCCAAGTTCGGGTTCTGCGTCGTAACCGTCCCTCCCTCGGCGATGTTGTTCGCCACCAGCGTCGGCGGAATCGGCACGTTGATCGTGTCCCCCGCCTGCGCCACCCTCTGTTCGTAGTCGCGATTCACCAGGTTCCCCATCACCAGGTTCCCCATTAACGCCGGCAGCGCATCCGCCGCCACCAGTTTCACAATCGCGTTCGCTACATTTGCCGATGTAATTGCTGCCATGTATTCTCCTTGTTCCCGTTCACATTCCCCGCAGCGTCTGCGACGCGACCCTTGCGATCTCCTGCCGCACCCGCTCCATCTCCTCCGGGCTCATCCCCGGCCGGATCTTGTCTAAATCCACGGGCGCTTCCGCCCGCCCGCGCTGTCCCACACCGGCGCCCGATCCGCCTCCCAAGCGCGCCGGCAGCAGCTCCGGATTCTCCGTGACGAACTGCGTCAGGTAATCCCGCAAAGCACCGCCACCCTTCGCCACCACCCGCCCGTCGTCGCTTCGTTCAAAGTCATCCCGGATCGCCCGGTACGCCAGATCCAATTTGGCGACCCCCAACTTCTGCAGCTCCGCTCGCACAGTCGAGCTCCGCTCCGCCTCTTCGGCCACCGCCCGAGCCTTCGAGTTTTCCGCCACCAACTCCTCAACGCGCCGCTCCAGCGTTTCCCGCCGCTTTGTCTCGTCGCCTATCTCTGCCAGCACCGCCAACACAACGTCGCGAATCTCTTTTTCCGTGTCCAAAACTGACCTCCGCGCTACCCCCGCTCAATCTCCCCTACAATCCGGTCCTTCACATCCTGCCGCGCATCCGCCAAGAACTTCAGCGCCAATTTCTTCCCAATCTCTTTCTTCAAAGTGAGCGACCCCACGTCCAGCGCCAACAACTCCTTCGCATCCGCCAGCTCATGCGAAAAATCCGCGATGTCAAACTCGTCCATCCCCGTAACGCCAATCTCCAGCCCGTCCTCGCGCGCCGCATTCACCGCTTTCAATACCCGCCGAACCTGCTCCTTCACCGCGTCTCCATAGGCCCGCAGTACTTCCTGCGTAATCGAAAAATCCAGTTGTTTGCTCAACCCCGACTGCGACCCGCCCCGATTCAGGGATCCACCCGCGTGGCCCAAATAGCACACGCGGTAAATTTCTTCTTGCAGCCGAGTCAGGTTATCCGCGGCAATCTGGTAAACCTTGCCCTCCGGCTCGGTCCACCCAAACTTGTCTTCCGGACCCAGCTGGATGTAGTAACTCTCCCCCACCATCTGGCTCCACTCGCGGTCGGAGTAGATTACCGGCATGGCGAACAGCCCCATGGTCAACGCCCACGACAGCGCATTCGATTTATTGAAGTGCTCAATCTGCAGCAATCCCGCGCGGTTCAACATCCACAACCCCTGCGGAATTCTCATCCCAAACAAGGGCACTTGCCCGAGCTTTGCCAACCCGTGCGTCCCTTCATCCATCAACTCCGCCGTCTCGCCCACCTTCCGGTAGATCCGGAAATTTGTCCGGTCGTAGTAAGACCACCGGCGTTCTTCCCGCCACGCGCCGTCCTCGACGCGGTCCTTCTTCAGCAGGGAAGTCCGCAGCACCACCCACTCGTAGTTCCCGTGCTCGTCCAGACTCCAATTGATGAGATCCTCCGCCGGATAATCCACCAGGTAGGCGCGCGACGCTCCCGCCGCGTCCTCTTCCGCGCGGCTCCCCGCCCGCCCCTGGGCACGAGGAAAATCCACCAGCGTGTAGCTCCCGCCCGTCACCAGCGAATCCAGAAACTGCTTGCGAGAGAAATCCGCCAGCGCCGTCCCCTTGCCGTCCACGTTTTCGACGAAAGCCCCATAGAACGCCCGCGCCCGCGCATCGCTTCCTTCGAACGTCAATCCTGGCTCGCGCCGGAACAGAGTAGCCCCGTACCAGTCGACGATCGATCCCACATAATTCTCGTAGAACACCCGCCCCAGCCGCTCCAGGTAAACGTCCCCCGGCTCCTTCTGCCGCCGTACCAAATAGTTCGAAGCGTTGTTCTTGAACTGTTCTCCGCCGGCGTAGAGATCTCGATACCGCGCCCAGACCGCTTTCCAGCGGGCATATTCCGGATGTTCCCGATCGATATCAAACACGCGATTCTCCTCCACTCACATCAACCTCTCCCCGCGTTCCCCCACCTTGATCCCGGTCCGGCACTCCTGCCAAACCAAGTACCCCAGCGCATCCGAAAGGTGCGTTCTCCGGGGATCGCGATCCTTGTCGATCGCCACACTTCCCTGCTTGTAGCTAACCTGCTCAAAGTCTTTAATCAACTCCGAACATCGCGCATGAACGCGCACGCAGCGCGTCCCATCCGCCGCCTCCAACTTCGCATTCAGCAACGCCACCCGGTCGCGAATCGCGGGATTCGATCGCGGAATCTTGAACGTCACGCCCCCATACGGTGCATCGCGCAAGAAGCTCCGCAAGATCTCCACGTCCGTTGTCCCCGATGTTTGAAGCCTTGCGCCGCTCGCATCCGCATACACCACCAACCCGCCCTCATGCGACGGAAACCGCCGGGCCATCTCCGCGCAAGCGTCGTGCGTACTGGCACGGCTCAGCACAATCTCGTCCAACACCCTAACCACGCCCTCGTTGACCTGCGCGATCACCGACGACATCGGATCCACGTTGAAATCCAGCGCCCACAACAGCGGCGTCCCCGCCTCCACGCCCACGTCCGCAATGTCGCGCGTCCGGTCGAACCCGAAGTACACCCGCCCCGCATGCATGTCCAGATACGAACCCAGCGCCTCTTGCTCATAGAACCGCCCGTCGTAGCTGGCTTTCAGCCGCTCGTAATAGTCTGGAATCTTCTCCAGCAGAAACCGGTTCTCGAACGGCTTCGCCATCACCGTCTCGTACCCGTCCACCTGCCGCGCGATGAACCGCTCGTAGACCCAGTCGTAGCCCTTCGGCGTCCACACCGCGAAACCACATAACCGCGTGGCCTTCGGATCTCTCAACCGCCCTTCCAACCGCAGCCACGCTTCCTCCGACGTGTACGTCAGTTCGTCCAATCCGAACCACGCCAGATTGCTACCGCGAAGCCTCTCGAATTCCTCTACCGCCCGGAACAAAATCCGCGATCCAGTCTCCCGTAGAATTAAGAAATTCTCCGCCCGGTTCCACTCGTGCGGAATCTTGTTCCGCTCCAGAATTTCCAGCAACGCCGCCTGCGTGGCGTCCCGCAGCATCGGATACGTTGGAGCGCCCAACAGCCCCGTCCGCCCCGCGTTGATATAGGAGAGCTTCAGCGCCTCCTGGCACAGCGCCTGACTCTTGCCGGAGCCGATGGGTCCCGAAAACCCCTTGAACCGTGCCGCCGATTCGTGAAACCGTTTCTGCGAAGGCAGTCCCGAGTACTCTATTTCCCGCCATCGGATTTCTCCGTCTCCACCCATGAAACCTTGATCTCCCTAGGCGCTTCGTCATCCAGCTCCTTGTGAAGTTGCATTAGCCGTATGTAGTCTCCGAGCGAAGCCTTCATGTCGTCCCCACCCAGCTTCTTTTCCACTCTGGCCAGCAAGGTCCGCACAACCTGAGCCTGCCCCCTCCCCGTCCGAGTGGGGCGGGCGCACTCATCCGCAGATGCCCTGGGCCGGGTCCGCGGCTTTCCTCGTTTGCCCCTAGCCCTCTTCCGCGGCGTCGCCCGTTTCTTGCCATTAGCCTTCTTCGAGCGCCCCCCGGTCCTCGCCGCTGATGTCGGCCCCTCCCCCTGTCCTACGTCAGACCCATCGATGTCTCCCGCCTCGGTTGATCCCGCCACCCCCGCCACTAGCTCTTCAGTCTTTTTTTTTTCGCAGTCGTAGATTTTTTCGTGGTACTTCCAGTAGCCATCGGGATAGTTCCCTTCGCGACACAACCGTATCACCCGGACTGTGCGCAGACCGGTACTTGGGCATTCATGTCACAGAAACGGAAGGACATTGCCCTCCGCATGATCGTGTGACCACATGCCTGTTCCTCATCCGCACCACCACGCACCCCCTCTCCTGTCCGCCCACGTCCCGGTAACGGTCTACGGGCTCGGTGAAACGTACTGAAATCAACTTGTTATAATGAAATTTCCTATGAACGTTTCCGGAAAGGCCACCGCCGCGAGGAAGATTATCCTCTTGAGACCCAGAGGCTTCTGCGCGGGCGTCGTACGCGCTATCGACGTGGTCAAGATCGCCTTGGATCTCTACGGCGCTCCCATCTACGTTCGCAAGGAAATCGTCCACAATAAGCACGTTGTAGACGAGTTGCGGGCCGCCGGTGCCATTTTCGTCGAGGAACTAACGGAGGTCCCAGCCGAAGCACGTGTCATTTTCAGCGCCCACGGCGTAGCCCCATCCGTCCGTGCGGAAGCCGTTGTTCGCAAACTGCAGGTGATTGACGCTACGTGTCCGCTGGTCACTAAAGTGCACCTGGAAGCCGTGAAGTTCGCCCGAAAAAACCATACCATCGTTCTAATCGGCCACAAGGATCATGACGAAGTCATTGGCACTTTAGGCGAGGCGCCGGAAGCCACATTTCTGGTATCAAGCGCCGATGACGTCGATCAATTGAAGGTGAGGGATCCAGATCGCGTCGCCTTTATCACCCAAACCACCCTTAGCCTGGATGAAACCGAGGACATCGTCGCGCGCTTGCGCCAGCGTTTTCCGAATATCCAGGGCCCCGCCGCGCAGGATATCTGCTACGCCACCGAAAATCGCCAGCTCGCGGTGAAGGCAGTCGCGCCGCTGTGCCAATTGTTGCTGGTTGTGGGTTCCCAAAACAGCTCGAATTCGCGCCGCCTAGTAGAGGTTTGCCAAAAAATCGGCGTCCCAGCGCATTTGATCGACGACCTGCACGAGGTGCGCCCGGAATGGCTGACCAATGTGGAGACCATCGCTGTAACTGCCGGCGCTTCCGCACCCGAAGATCTGGTGGAAGAATTGATTGCATCGTTACAAGGCCGTGGCTACAGCACACTCGAGGAAATGGAAATCAAGGAGGAAGACGTGCGTTTCAATCTGCCTTCGGAATTGACTCGCACTGTTCAGCTCCACACCATCGCCAAAGTTTAGATCGCGCATGAGTACTCCTCGTCTTCAATTTGCGGATTCGTTATTGACCGGGTGCCGGGAAACCACGCGCCGCGCGGTGGAGTTTCTCTCTCGCCTCCAGCACCGTGACGGTTACTGGTGGGCAGACCTAACCGCTGACACAACACTCGAAGCCGACTTCATTTTGTTGGAATTATGGCGGCACGCTCCCGTCGGCGGCGTCTGGGACCCGCCCACTCGGCCTCTCATCGATAAGGCCGTCCGCTCCATTCTCGCGCGCCAATTGCCCGACGGCGGTTTCAATATTTACGCTCACGGTCCCTCGGAAATCAGCGCGTCTATCAAGGCATACACCGCGCTCAAACTTGCCGGACTGGCCTACGACGATCCCCATCTTTCCCGCCTGCGAGAGCGCATTTTGGCGATGGGCGGCCTGCAGGCGGCCAATAGCTACGTAAAAATCAATCTCAGCCTCTTCGGCCTCTACCCGCGTGAACAGACGCCCTCCGTACCGCCGGAACTGATGCTCATCGGCAAACTGATCTACGAGATGTCTTCCTGGACGCGCGCAATCGTCATCCCGCTGTCGATCGTTCATGCCATGAACCCCCAGCGCCCCGTTCCGGATAACTTCAGCCTTGATGAGTTGTTCGCGCCGGGAATGCCTTTAGAGTTCCCCAACAACGAAGGCTTTTTCAGCTGGCGCAATTTCTTCCTTAAGGGCGACAAAATCCTCAAACTCTGGGAGCGTTTCGGTTCGGGTGCGCTGCGCAGGAAAGCCATCCGCAGCGCTGAGCAGTGGATGCTTGAGCGCATGCGCTATTCCGACGGCGTTGGCGCGATCTACCCGCCCATGATGTACGTCATCATGGCGCTCGATGTGCTCGGGTATCCCAAAGATCACCCCGACGTTCAGGAAGCCGCCCAGCAGTTCATGAATCTGCTGGTGGATGACGAGCGTGGTTTCTTTTTCCAACCCTGTTTCTCGGTGGTCTGGGATTCCGCCATCGTAGCGTACGCTCTGGGCGAGTCCGGCTTGGCCGATCCGCGCACGTTATCGCGCGGTGTCGACTGGCTGCTAACCAAAGAAGTCCGCCGAAAGGGTGACTGGAGTATCAAGCGTCCTAACGTGGAGCCCTCGGGATGGTACTTCGAGTTCGCCAACGAACATTACCCCGATATCGATGATACCGCTCAGGTGCTGCTAGCCCTGGCCCGCGCACGCGGTTCGGATGCCGCGAAGCAGGACGCCTGCATGCGCCGCGCCGTTAACTGGTTGCTGGCCATGCAGTCGAAAGACGGCGGATGGGCCGCTTTCGATGTCGATAACAACTGGGAATTCCTAAGCACCGTCCCCTTCGCCGATCACAACGCGATGCTCGATCCGACCTGCCCCGATATAACCGGACGCGTGCTCGAAGCGTTGGCCGTCTGCGGCGTTCCCAACAGTCATGCTGCCGTCCGTCGCGGCGTCGACTATCTCATAGAGTCTCAGGAGCCCGACGGCAGTTGGTATGGCCGCTGGGGCGTCGATTATATCTATGGCACGTTCCTTGCCCTGCGTGGCCTGCGCGATTCCGGCGAAAGCGATCGCGAAGCTCACATTCTCCGCGCCGGTGAATGGCTCCGTTCCATCCAGAATGCCGACGGCGGATGGGGCGAAAGCTGTGCCAGCTACGACAATGAAATCTTCACGCCCGCGCCTAGTTCCCCGTCGCAAACCGCCTGGGCGCTGCTGGGCTTGCTCGCGAGCGGCGACACTCACAGTTCCAGCGTGCTTAACGGCATCGACTACCTAATGGAAACGCAGCGGCCTGACGGGGGCTGGGACGAAACGTTGTCTACCGGCACCGGCTTTCCGAAGGTTTTTTATTTGCAATATCACTACTACCGGCACTCCTTCCCCGTGCTGGCCCTGTCCACGTATTTGAAAGCAAGCAGCGCGCGAACACCTTCGCGCCGTGTCGCCAATGGAGCGGAGCGTACATGAGAGTTCCTTTATCGCAAGTGGCCGAGATGGCGACCTACATCGCCAAAAACAAAATCCGGCCGCGGCCGGAGTGGCAGAAAAATCTGTCCGGCGACGATACCGCCAACCCATTCCGCATCATCCACACGCAAATCCCGTCCATGAAAGCCGAACGCAAGCCTCACCCCATGATCAACAAACGCTTCCCGCTTGTTCTCATGCTTGAGCCTCTGCATGCCTGCAACCTCACTTGCACTGGATGCGGCCGTATTCGCGAATATGAAGATTCCATTCGTGACCGTGTTTCGTTGGAGGACTGCCTCAAGGCAGTCGACGAATGCGGCGCTCCCGTCGTCTCCATCTGCGGCGGCGAGCCTTTCCTTCTTCCCGATATCGGCGTAATGACTGCCGAGATCTTGAAACGGGGCCGCTATATTCAGCTCTGTACCAATGGCATGTTCTTGGTCAGAAAACTGAAGGACTTTACGCCGCATCCGAATCTGGTCTTCAACGTCCACCTGGACGGAATGGAGAAGAATCACGACATCGCGGTAGAACGGGAAGGCGTATTCAAACAGGCCATCGAAGGGATTAAAGCCGCCAAGGCCGCCGGATACAAAGTATTCTCAAACACCACGGTCTATAAAGAGACCGACATGCAGGAGATTTGGGAAATGTTCGAGTACCTGGAGCAGTTCAAACTCGACGGCCACACCATTTCCCCCGGCTATGGATATTCCGCTGTAAACGACCGCGAAATGTTCCTGACCCGCGAAGATGTGCATGAAAAATTCAAGATCATCGACAAGATGGCCAGGCGCTTCCCAGTGGTAGCCTCTCCCGTCTATATGGATTTCCTGAAAGGCGACCGCGATCTCCCATGCACCGCCTGGGGCAACCCAACCTACAACGTGAAAGGCTGGAAAGGCCCGTGTTATCTGATTACGGACGCCCACCACAAAACCTTCGAGGATCTGATGACCAAAACACCATGGGATCACTACGGCGCGGGGAACGATCCGCGCTGTCAGGATTGCATGGTGCACTGTGGATACGAACCGTCGTCCGCATACGGCATTAACGCCAAACTAGGTGATCCGTTTAAGACACTCAGCTGGCTTTTGCGGTAAAACATATGGAAACCGGAGCAGGCACCCTACAAAAGTGAAGCCCACCCTCGTAACAGGCGCGTCCGGTTTCGTGGGCTGGCATGTAGCTCGCCAGTTGTTAGCCAAAGGTCAACGTGTCCGCGCCCTGGTGCGGAATCCCGCCCGCTCTGCAGCCGCTCTCGAAGAACTGGACGGAGTCGAAGTAGCCCTCGGCGATTTGCGAGATCCCGCCTCCCTTGCGAAAGCAGTGGAAGGCTGCGGAACGCTGTTCCATGTGGCCGCCGACTATCGTCTGTGGGCGCCTAATCCTGAAGAGTTGCATCAATCGAATGTGGATGGCACGCGCAATATGTTCGAGGCGGCGCGGCGGGCCGGCGTGGAGCGATGCGTATATACCAGTACCGTGGGATGCATCGGGTTCCCGAAAGATGAGTCCGGCGACGAAACCACGCCGGTAAGTCTCGCAGAGATGTCCGGACCATACAAGCGTTCCAAGTTCCTGGCAGAAGAAGTGGCCTTGCGCTTCGCTGCCGAAGGCTTCCCGGTGGTCATCGTCAACCCGACGGCGCCCATCGGGGATCACGATTTCAAGCCGACGCCGACGGGCAAGATGGTAGTGGATTTTTTGAAAGGCGCCATGCCGGCATTCCTCGACACCGGATTGAACGTGGCCTACGTAGGCGATGTCGCGGCTGGGCACTTGGCCGCCCTGGAGCACGGGCGCGCGGGAGAGCGCTACATCCTGGGCGGCGAAAACATGACCCTCCAACAGATTTTAGGAACACTGGCCCAAGTGACGGGCGGGAAAGCGCCAACCATGCGCATCCCCTACGCCGTGGCGTACGCGGCTGGCGTTGCGTCCACGGGTTGGGCGTCCATCACGGGAAAAGAACCTCTGGCTCCGCTCGACGGCGTCCGAATGGCGCGCAAGAAAATGTGGGTGCGGCATGACAAAGCCGCCCGGGAATTAGGATACACTGCGGCCCCCGCCAAAGAAGCCTTGCGCCGGGCCGCGGAGTGGTTTCAGGCGAACGGATATTGTGAGGACATGGTTACTGGCCGCCGCCGAACGGCGTGAGTTCGATGGAGTGTTAAAGCGCTGCGGGAGCGTTTCGCCGCTCGCGTGGCCCGGCGCGAAATTCGCTGCGGAGGCGATGTGGAAGGGTGATCGTTGGTGGATGGTGGCGAACGGCCCCGGCCCCCAGCGAGTGGTGGAAATGTTGAAGCAGAAACGGGAAATAGCAGGGATGATCAGTATGGGATATTGCGGCGCGCTCGACCCGGCATTGCGGCTGGGCGATGTTGTCGTGTCCGGCGATATCCGTGTGGAAACCTCCCTTGCCTTTACGCGCGGCACCATTCATTCGGAAGACCGCGTCGCGATCACCGTCATCGAAAAGCGGCGATTGTTCGAACGCACCGGTGCGATTGTCGTCGAAATGGAATCAGCCGCCGTGCACAAAGAAGCCGCTCAGTGGCAAGTGCCCTTCGCTTGTATCCGGGTGGTCTCCGATACCGCCGATCACGACCTCCCCCTCGATTTCAACCGTTACCGCACGCCGGATGGCGATTTTTCACGCACCCGCATTGCATTGGCGGCCGTGGCGCGCCCTTTCACCGCGCTCCCTCGTCTGATCGAGTTCGATCGTCACTGCCGCATCGCTTCCGAAGCCTTAGGAGACTTCCTTGCCGACTGCCGAATCTAGTGTCCTGACTTCACCCGCGCTCTCCACCATGCGCGCCGCCGTGTACAAAGGCGCCGGCCGCGTGGAAGTGGAAGCTGTGCCCGTGCCGAAAATCGGCCCGGGGGAAGCGCTGATTCGTGTGGAAACGTGCGGAATCTGTCCCACGGATCTCAAAAAAATCGCCTACGACCTTCTCCCCGCCCCGCGCATCTTCGGCCATGAAACCGCCGGCGTGATCGAAGCTGTCGGCCGCGGAGTCACAAAATACGTGCCGGGCGACCGCGTCATCGTCTTTCACCATATTCCTTGCGGGAAATGTTTCTACTGCGCCCGCAAGCTCTACGCGCAGTGCCCCGTATACAAGAAGGTCGGCGTCACCGCAGGCTACGAGCCCGCCGGAGGCGGCTTCGCCCAATACGTCCGCGCCATGGACTGGATCGTCGACCGCGGCATCGAGAAAATTCCGGACACTGTCTCCTTCGATCAAGCCTGTTTCGTCGAACCCGTCAACACCTGCGTCAAAGGCATCCATCAGATTGAGCCGCAAGCGGAAGACGTCGTGGCCATCCTCGGCCAAGGGTCCATCGGTCTGATTTTCACCATGATCGTCGCGGGCCGCAAGGCGCACGTCATCGCCACCGATACCATGGAGTCCCGGCGCAAGATGGCCCTTCGCTTCGGGGCGCGGGAAGCCTGCGCTCCTCGCGACCCCGCTTTTGAGGATTCCTTGAAAAAAATGACGAACGGCCGCGGCGCGGACGTTGTGATTATCGCCGCTTCCGCCTCTGGCATCGTGGAACAAGCCGTGCGCTGTTCGCGGCCAGGCGCGAAAATCCTTTTGTTTGCCCAAACTTCGCACCAGGAGCGCATTGAGGTTTCGGGCGCCGACATTTGCGTGGGCGAGCGTATTTTATTCGGGTCCTACAGCGCTTCCGTGGACCTACAAAAGGAGTCCGCGAATTTGGTATTCTCAGGCGAATTACCGGTAGAGGAGCTGATTTCCCACCGATATCCGTTAAGCCAAATTAATGAAGGGATTGAACAGGCATTGCATCCAGGCCCAGAATCGTTGAAGATCGTAGTACACCCCCAGAGGTGATTCTTTAGTGACTCAGCAGATGACCGCCGCCGTTCTTTACGGCAAAGAACGCTTGGAAATTGAAATCGTCGACGTGCCCAAAATCGGCCCCGGCGAAGTGCTGGTGCGTGTCCGCGCGGCTTTGACCTGCGGTACCGACGTTAAGGTGTTCAAGCGCGGCTACCACGCGCGCATGATTTCGCCCCCGGCTCTGTTCGGGCATGAATTGGCGGGCGACATCGTCGCGGTAGGAAAAGATGTTAAAAACTTCAAGGTAGGCCAGCGGGTGATGGCCGCCAATTCCGCGCCGTGCGGCGAATGCTATTACTGCGATCACGATCAGGAAAACCTTTGCGAGAATCTCATCTTCAACAACGGAGCGTATGCCGAATACATTCGCATTCCGGAACGCATTGTGCGTAAGAATCTGCATCCGCTCCCGGATCACGTGGGGTATCAGGACGCCGCTCTCGCGGAGCCGTTGGCGTGCGTGTTGCGCGGTCTAGAAGGATCGGGAGGGCGACCCGGAGACACCATCGCGGTCATCGGCCTGGGTCCAATCGGGATGATGTTCGTGAAGCTCGCCAAAACAGTTTATGGCATGCGCGTGATCGCCATTGGACGCCGCCAGCCGCAACTTGACCGCGCCTCGAAAATGGGCGCCGACGAAGTGCTGCTGAACGACGACAGCGCGGATGTAGTCAGCGAAGTGAAGCGTATGACGCAGGGCCGCGGCGCGGACATCGTGATTGAGGCCGTAGGAATGCCAGAGTTGTGGCAGCTTGCCGTGCAGCTGCTGCGGCGTGGAGGGATCGTGAACTTCTTCGGCGGCTGCGCCACCGGCACAGAGGTCAGCCTCGACACCAATTTGCTGCACTACTCTGAAATCACCTGCATCGCCAGTTTCCACCACAACCCCGCGCTGATCCGCAAGGCGCTGGATATCGTCGGCCGCGGGTACGTCACCGCCAAGGATTTCGTCAACGGCGTGGAGCCGCTCTCGAACCTGCTGGAAGTCATGCAGCATTTGATGAGCCACAACGGTCACCTCAAGACGGCCATCATTCCTTAAGAGAAACGGAGAGTCCGTGTTTCTCGCGCCCACCGATTTTGTGAAGTCTCCGGAGGCGATGGACCGCGCATGGGCGCCGGCCGAATCCCTTGCCTATACACGCTGGCTGGCGACGCATCATTACGAAA
This sequence comes from uncultured Acidobacteriota bacterium, assembly GCA_902826605.1. GTDB lineage: Bacteria > Acidobacteriota > Terriglobia > Bryobacterales > Bryobacteraceae > Palsa-187. Next base: position 96,836 of record CADEFM010000012.1, on the reverse strand, counting down.
ATTTCCACGTTGTAAGCTTTCTGCTTCCCAAACGCCTGCATCAGGATTTCTACAATGTGTACGCGTTTTGCCGGTGGGCGGACGACCTAGGCGATGAAATCGAAGGCGCCGCGGAAAGCCTTCGTTTGCTGGCGTGGTGGCGCGGAGAACTGCAATCGATGCATGCCGGACGCGTCAGGCATCCCGTCTTCGTGGCATTGCAGGACACCGCCGCCAAGCACCAGCTTTCCGTCGAGCCGTTTGACGATCTGATCACCGCATTCGTGCAGGATCAAACGGTCACGCGCTATCGAAGCTTTGAAGAACTTTTTCACTACTGCCGCTATTCGGCGAATCCAGTGGGGCGCCTGGTATTGGGCCTGTGCGGCTATCGCGACGCCGCGCGTTACGCACTCTCCGACGCCACCTGCACGGCGTTGCAGCTGGCCAATTTTTGGCAGGATGTAACGGTGGATCTGGAGAAGGACCGCGTCTATCTGCCGCTCGACTTACTCGAACGCCATGGAGTTTCGCTCGGCGATCTTTTCGCACGGCGCTTCAATGCCCGCTTCGCCGGTGCGATGAAGGAAGCCATCGGCGTGGCGCGTGAACTGTTCATCCAAGGCCTGCCGCTGGCGAATCAAGTGGATCGCCGCCTCGCCATCGATTTGGATTTGTTCAGCCGGGGCGGGCTGAAAATACTTGATAAAATCGAACGGCAAGGCTTCGACGTTTTAGGCGCGCGTCCGGCGATCAGCAAGACTGAGCGGGTAGGCCTGCTGCTGAGCGCCCTAACGCGCCGCGCGTTTTCGAGAGCCGCATGACCGCGCCATCCATCGCCGCCCCGAATCCGGCCGTCGCTGAATCCTACAAATGGTGCCAGCAGGTAGCCCGCAAACAGGCCAAGAATTTCTACTATTCGTTCTTGCTACTCTCGCGCGAGCGCCGCGCCGCTATGTGCGCGGTGTACGCGTTCATGCGTTACTGCGACGACCTCAGCGACGACGAAGGCATCCCCGATCGCGTCGGCGCCATCGCCCGCTGGCGCGACGATCTGGAGGCCGCGCTGGAAGGCCGCCTGGGCGATCATCCTGTGTGGCCGGCTTTCACCGATACCGTGCGCCGCTTCAACATCCCGCACGAATATTTCTTCGACATGATTGAAGGCGTCAGCTCCGATCTGGAGCCGCGCCGTATCCAGACCTTTGACGAACTCTACGATTATTGCTATCACGTCGCCAGCGTGGTGGGCCTGACTATCATTCACATTTTCGGATTCCGCTCGCCCGCCGCGCCCAAGCACGCCGAAGCGTGCGGTGTGGCCTTTCAGCTCACCAATATCCTGCGTGACGTGCGGGAAGACGCCGGCAAGAATCGCATTTACCTTCCGGCGGAGGACTTCCGGCGTTTTGGGGTTTCCGCGGACACCTTCGAACCGCATGAGAATTTCCTGCGGATGATGAATTTTGAAAGCAAACGTGCGCTGGGCTATTATCGCGAAGCCGCGCCGCTGCTCAGCCTGGTCAACCAGGAAAGCCGCCGTTCGTTGAGCGCGCTGATCGCTATCTACTTACGTTTGCTCGAACGCATTGCCGAATCCGAATACGACGTGCTGCAGCGCCGCATTCACGTGCCCCTCTGGGAGAAATTATGGATACTAGCGCGCAACGCATTCAACCGGTAACAGAGACGCCGGCCGCCTCCGTCATGAATTGGAGCGCCATCGGCGCAATACTGTTGGCGCTCGCCGTCATCGTCGGGGCATTTGGCGCACACGCGCTGCAGGCGCGCATGGACGAATATTCGCGTGGCGTTTACGAAACCGGCGTAATCTATCACTTCTTTCACGCCCTGGGTCTGTTGATCGTTTCCTTTCTTCCGCGTATTCATGCGTTAAGTGAACGCAGGGCCGCCTGGGTGTGCGGACTCTTGTGCGTGGGCGTAGTCATCTTCTCGGGAAGCCTGTATTTGCTGGCTATCACCGGCGTGCGGACCCTTGGCGCGATCACCCCTATCGGCGGCGTCGCATTTATCGCCGGGTGGGGCTTGCTGGCTTATTGGCTGTCCATCCACTCCACCAGCGTGCCATCCAACCAGAACCGCGGTCGGTGACGCGCAAGAAAACCCAGGTGTCCCCCGTGGTCGGTCTCAAGTAACTGCAGCCATTTATTTTCGCGAAACGCCGGATGATCGTAGATTTCAGTGGGAATCAGGGGGTCATCCTTGGCATGCACCACTAGAGTCGGCACACGAATGCGGTGCAGGAACTGGTTGGAGGACTGCGTGGCGTAATAGTTGTCTGCCCGGCCGAATCCAAAAATGCGGGCGGTATAGTAGTCGTCAAAATCGTAGATCGATTTGACGCGGGAGAGATGTTCCAGGGGGAACAAATCCGGCGCCATGGGATGGCGTCTGCGCACGCGATCTTTCAGCCGGCCCACGAAGCGGTTTTCATAAAGGAAATTGTGGGGGCGGCCGCATTCAGCCACGCTCTTGGCAAGATCGATGGGCGGAGAAACCGAGCACACGCCAGAGAACAGTTCTCTGCCCTGTTCGCCCAGCTCCCCGGCCAATTTGAGCACCATGTTCCCGCCCAGCGAGAAACCCACCACAAATACCGGCAAGCCACTCGCGCGTTTGCGTTCGCGCGCGATCATGAGCAGATCCGCGGTTTGTCCGGAGTGGTAATTCGCCTGACGATACCACGGCGAATCGCCGCATCCCCGCATGTTGAGGCGATGAGCGGAGAAACCTGCGTGGAGGGCGGCCCCCGCCATGCTGCGCATATAGCCGGATTCGCTGGATCCTTCCAGACCATGCACCAGGATCAGTTCAGCAGCGGGCCGTTCCGGAACCTGTTCACGCACCAGAACGTGAATTCCCGGCTCGGGTTCATACATCATGTCGCGCACGGGCCAGCGCTGCTCAATGGGAGGCCGCGGCCAAAAATTGCCGGCGATCGTGGAGAGGTGACGATTTTTGAACAGAGGAACGAAGGGGTGCAACTTCCATTATCTGGCATAGGTTAAAATGAAAAGAGTCTTGGGACGTCGTCTAATGGTAAGACTGCAGACTCTGGATCTGCGTATCGGGGTTCGAGTCCCTGCGTCCCAGCCAAGTATCCACCAACAAAGGTTTTTCATGCGATTGCCGGCTGCGTGTTTGTTGTTTCCCCTGCTTGCCGCGGCACAGACGACGCCTCCTTCTCCCGAAGTGGAGCAGGCGTTGCGCGAACGCGCCACGCAATTTCTTCAATATCAGGTGGAGGGCAACTTTCGGAAATCCTTCGATCTGGTGGCCGAGGACACGAAAGACTGGTACTTCGGCACCGCCAAGGGGAAACTGAACTCCTTCAAGATTGAAACGATCGAGTACGCGGAGAATTTCACGAAAGCGATGGTGAAGGGCACAACGAAGCGAACCATTGCAGCCATGGGGCAATCGTTCGTGATCGATGTGGCGCTGCTGGATCGCTGGAAAGTCGAGGACGGAAAATGGGTTTGGTATCGCGACCCAACCGTCATGGAGACGCCATTTGGCGCGATCCCCGTTCCGACTGGCCCGGAAGCGACGGCCCCAGGACAGTCTGGCCTGCCCACGGACACGAGCCCGGCGGCGGTAGCGGCAGCGGCAAGTAAGTTACCGGTAGCAGCCACGTCGGTCGATAAGAGCGCCATTACCTTCACGGAAGGAGTTCCAGGCACAGAAGAAATCGTGTTTCACAGCGGCGCACCCGGTCGGCTAAAGGTGAACAAGATGATTGCCATGGATTCGATTTCGGTCGATGTAACCAACGTAACGCTGAAACCGGATCAGGACGTCCGCGTGAAAGTGACTTACACGCCGGATACAAGCGGTCTGAAGCGCACCACGATCAGGCTCACCGTGGAACCATTCGCTAGAGCGTATAACATTGCGGTAACACTGCGCCCCAAATAGGCCCAGGACGCGCGCGCTTCACGTCCCACGGGATTCCCATTTACCTCTCCCGCCCAATCAGTTGACCTTTCGCAGCCGAAAAGTCCCCACCGCCGGCACACATGATTGGGCCGGAGGTCTAGTTGATCATGAACATCCCCACGAGCCTGCCGGTGATTCCAGCCGCGCCCGGCGAAGAGCGTTATCCGCCAGCTGCGCTGCGGCTTTTCAGGAGCTTCACACGCGAGAGTTATCTCGCGGAATTTGGCGTGCAAGCGCCGCCGTGGAACCCGGATCGCCTCACCAAGACGTGGTTCGATTCGGGGGCACACGCCAAACCAACCGGAGAGAAGGTTGCATACAATATTTTGCGGCGCGGCGAAGATGGCTTGTTCGGGCTTCAAACGCTTTTCCTCGATGCCACCGAAGCATCCACGGTGAACTTGCCTGGGATTTACACGTATCCGGCCTATACGGTTGCCCCCACGCGCACCACTCGCGGGCCGCTAGTCAGAATCAATCCGTACTACATGTCGCTGGAATCGGACGCGCGCGCGCTGATGGCGGAGATGGGCGGGTCCGGGCTATACGACGAGGGCGACATCACGGAAGACCGGGCGATCTATCCGACGGATGAGCCACGCAGAATGTGGATGTTTCTGATCGACGGGAACCCTGTGAGTGCGGGCCTGCTGATGCAATCGCGCAATGCGCGCGGGGTTGGCTCGCCGGGCCATTGGGATCCCGTGAGGAGCCGGACCCTGTGGGTTCCAGACCCGGACGCGCCGACCGGGTCGAGTGACACACGGGATCCCGTGCCGCAGCCGCTACGAAGTCTGCTGCCGAACGAAAGAATCGTTACAGACGCGATGGGCTTTGGAGCGGTAATCGAGCGGGGAGAAGAGCGAGAGGAACCGGCGGGATTCACGGCGGCGGATCGAGCGCTATTGCTGGCGATTCATACGCGGGTAAATTTCTTGCCGTAAAACTAAAAAAGGGAGGGCCGAAGCCCTCCCTTCTTACTGCTTTAAGCCAGAGGCTTAGTGGTCCATACGATCGGACTGCACATTGGTCGTTCTGCGCAGTTCGCCACCCAACCCACTGGTGATCGCACCGACGCCGCCCGGGGGCAGATTGCTGCCGAAACCGAAGAGGTTGGCCTTATCCATGACCAATCCCAGGTAGGACATCGGAGGAACACTCGGCGTAGTGCTGAATAGGAAGGCGACGCCATGGCAGTATTGGAACTGCGCCTGAGCGATCGCGTATCCCTGGAAGCCGCCCGACACGCCGTTGACGACAAACGTCGCTGAAGTGCCGGAAGGAATGGAGGGGCTGGTCTCAGCCAACGTTGCGACTGTTGAGCT
>CADEFM010000012.1:0-91472 GCA_902826605.1 uncultured Acidobacteriota bacterium | reverse complement strand
AAGTGCCGGAAGGAATGGAGGGGCTGGTCTCAGCCAACGTTGCGACTGTTGAGCTGCCAGCCGAGTTGGTGCCGAACAGATACAGATCGACGATACCTTCTTGCTGGACGGCGGTGAAGGCCGTAACGGGCTTCCCGGAAAGTCCCAACAAGGCGTTCGTCGGATCCTTCGAAGTGTTGGAAATCGCGATGCCCGTTGCGTAGGAATTGCTCGAAACAACCCATGGGAAGAGCAGGTTGCAGGTGCAGTTTCCGATGGCAAACAACGTCTGGTCGGCCCCGCCGAGGGCACCAGCGAAGCGCGGGTAACGCAACGTGCTATTCGGCGTGAACGTGCCGTTCACCGAGGCGCCGAAGGGGCCCAGGACAGCGGCACCAGCACCGAAGGACGTGGGACCGGGGATGATCGCGTTGTACGTGATGGTTGGCGTAATCGTCGCAACTTCATTGAGGAATGGCTGTGTATGGCCGACCTCATAAATGAGGATGGTGGGATCCGGGTACGATATTCTATTCAAGAAGCCAGTCGTCACGGAGCTGTTGCCGATCAGCGGGACCGTCGAAGGCCAACTAATGCTGATGTTCGACGGGTCCGGGTTGGGAGTCACGGGGAATATCAACAGGGTGCCCTGCGTGGCCACACCGGCCAAGTGCAGACCGTTGGTCAACACGGTGTTGCTGGTGATGGTCGGACAGTTGCTGACAGCGTCGCAACCAAAGACGAATCCACTCTCCGTGAAATAGCCGCCGTCAGGATCGTTCTGCGGATCGTCCACCGAGTTGATCGTGGTGCCGCCATTGTAATTGGTGAAATTATTGCCAGGATAGTTGCTGCTGTTGTCGCGCTGCACAACCGTATTGCGAGCACGCCAGATGCTGGAACCGCCCGTGCCTTCGGATATGATCACCGATCCGGCCGGGGAGTCATCTTCGCTTACGCACAGCACGAAATTGTCAGGATCGATCGTGGTCGAAGGCGCCGACGCCACGACTTGACCTACTTCAGCTCTCTTTTCGAGCGGCAGGTTGAACGCGGTTTGGCTATCCACCACGCTGGCCTGCATGACGACGATGGAATTGACCGCCAAGGCAGCGGCATTCACCCGGAAATTTGTAAACCGGAAGTGACGCTTCTTGTTGGTGCCCGGAGGATCCAGCGGAACGGCCTTGAACTCAACGCAGGTAGCGATCGGACACGTCGCGGTGTCAGTCGACTGCCGGCCCTGAAAGATGTTGGGGCGGTCACCGCTAAAACCAGTGGTGCATCCCCCCAGCCCAGTGGAACAACCGTCGTAGGTCTGATCGGGGTTCCCGGTCGAGAGAATGTTGCAAACTCCAGGAAGTCCGGGGCTGGTGTCATTGCCTTCGGTACCGCATGGCAGTTGATTAAAACCCGCGCGGCCCGCGGGCACCGGCTTGTCGACCAGCAGGAGCGACTCGACAAACGTCACACCACGGGAAGTGTCAACCACCCGGCTGGTGAGCGTGGTTCCGATCACGGTGATGCGAAGAGTGCCTTGCTTCACGCCCTGACCCGCTGGGGTAGTGTTGCTTGTAGCCTCGCACTCGATATCAAAATATCCTGTCAATTCGGTGAACCCGCCCTGCCTGATGGCCGCATTCGACCCGGTGGGCGAGGTACAGTTCATACCTTGCGCATTAGCTGGTACTGTGAACGCTGCAAGCAGCGCCACTATGGCTAACGCATAGAGCATTTTACGAAAATCTGCCATTTCCTTCTCCTTGAAAATTAAATTGTGAAATTGAATTGATGGAAGTTCTCTTCTACAACCTGAGCCTCAATTGCATCTCCTTGGTTTCGAGATTCGTTGATCCCTTACCGCAAACCTTGGAAACCGAGCTCCCAGCCCAACTTCACACCTGGCTGATTCCGCTCGACTGCTCTCTCACTACAGCTCATTCGTGATCGACTTCTTTTTGTACTGCTTCTCACGTGCTCGCGGGACGACGGCGAATAAAGGCCGCCCTGCCCATGATGTCCGACTTACAAGTATAGACTACGAAACCGCTTTTGAAACCCTGGACGCAGTCATGTACTTTGATACCATCCCCCGTCGGTCAAGTCAAGTGGAAAGTACTACTTGGGCGCGTGGAGGAGCACTTCGCACGATAATTGCACGATCCTCTAGGTGAATGGGGAAAAGCGGGGGGTGAGTGGATGCGAACCTTAGTTTTAATTAAAGTTCTTTCACGTAACGCTGTAAGCGTTTCACCCGGTCTTTCAGTTCGTTGCTGGCTTCGATCAGATCCGATTCGTCCAGGATGACGTGGGGCGTCATGAACAAAATGAGCTCGCTGCGGGAACGTCCGATGCTTTTATTGCCAAACAACGCTCCTAGCACGGGAATATGGATCAAACCGGGAAGTCCGTTGGTGGTGCTGGTGTTATTTTCGCTGATGATTCCGCCGATGGCGATGGTATCACCGTCCTGAACCGTAATCTGGGTTTGCACCACTTGTTGATCGAAGGAAGGAGTCAGCGTGCCCGCACCCGCCCCCGGTCGGCTTACTTCCTGATTAATGATCAGCGTCACCACACCGCTGGGATTCACGCGGGCGTTCACCTGCAGGGTCACACCGGTATTGCGCGAGGAAATGGACTGGGACACGGTACTGGTTCCCGCCGATACCGTGGCGGTAGCGGTTTGTACCGGAATTTGCGTGCCCACGGTAATGCTCGCGGGAATGCTGTCGGTGGCGATCAGACTCGGCTCCGAAAGAATCCGGGTGCGCGAGGCATTTTCAGTAAGGCTGAGGAATGCGAGCAATTCGCGGCTTTGGCCCACCAGCATGCCTACGCCCAGCGAGCCCCCGGCAATAGTCGACCCTAAGGCAGTCCCGAATCCGCCTACAAGCTGACGGTCCTGTGTGCTTCGCTTCTGAAATTGGGCGGAGACGCCGCTTGCGAATGTTCCTGTCAGGTCCACCGAGTATATGCGCGCTTCAAGCAAGATCTGACGCGGCGGAACATCCAGGTCCTTTAGAATCCGCAGAACATTTTGAAGCTGCTGCGCATCGGCCTGAATTATCAAGGCGTTGTCTAGAGGATTGGCGACCACACGGACCGGAGGCACTGGGGGACGCGTATCGGAAGCCGCGGCCGTGGCGCCGATGCCGCCGGGAGCGGTGGGTTGGCCGGGAGCGGTGGCGGGCGCTTGCGCGGCATATCCACCGAAAGTCGGATAACCGAAACCTCCCCCATACATTCCGGGATACCCGCCGCCAAATCCGCCGCCCCCAAATCCTCCGCCATAGCCGCCGCCTCCGCCCATGCTCCCCGGATTGCATCCGCCGGAGCCGCCAAAGGCATTATTGAACGTGTTCTGATTGCCGTAGCCGCCGCTGCCACTACCGCCACCACCACCGCCGGGGTAGCCGCCGCCGAATCCCCCGCCACCGCCAGGGTAACCGCCGCCACCGAATCCGCCACCATAGCCGCCGCCGTAACCCATACCGCCCATGCCGCCGCCGTAACCCATGCCGCCGTAGCCTGGAGTTCCCAAGCCGAAGAGCTGATTTAGCGCCATCGCCAGGCACTCGGCACGGCCGTATCGGACGCGATAGACAGTGTTTTGATTGTCGCCGCCCGCAGTGATTTTGACGGGGATGTCGAGTTTCGTGATCCAGCTTTCCACGGTCTCGAATACTCCCGCGTTGGGCGTGACGCCTATCAGGGTGTTGATGCGATCGACGGGCAGGAAACGCACCGGTGTCGTTTTGCCATCGAGAGAGATGGCCTTGAGGACGTTGTCGAGATCCTTCACCAGATCCGAGGGCCGCGTGTTCTTCACCTCAAACAGGCGCACGCGCTGGTTGACGAAGGTGTCGCTATCGAACATCGTGATCAGATCCATGGTGCGGCGCATGTTGCGGCGGCTGTCCAGAATGAACAACAGATTGGCTGGCGCGTAGGAAAACATACTGGCGTTTTCGCCAATAAATTCATTCAGCACTTTCGTGAGCTCATCCACGGTCACGTATTTGAGAGAGACGAGGTTCAGCATGATCTGCTCGTCTTCCGGGATATTCTGCTGATTGGCTTTGGATTGCAGAATTCTGGGCGCGGTCTTGAGCGGAACGATGCGGAAGATTTCGCCTTCCTGCACCATGGCGGCGCCATTGATGCGTAGAATGAGTTCGAGCAGATTCCGCGCGTCCAGAGCGCTGGTATCGCCATAAGTATTCAGGACGATATTGCCGCGCACCGCGGGATCGAGGATATAGTTGATGCGGAGCTGGCGCGCCAATTGATCAATGACCTCGGTAAGCGAGGCATTTTGCAACGACAGGTTGCCAATTCGAACTGGCGCTTGCGCCTGAGTGGCAGGCGGGGCAGGTGGCGGCTGCTGCGCGAAGACCGTGGTCAACGCCACAGCCGCAAGAATCATCACCCGCTTTATACGTTGTGTCTTCACTTCACTGGCTCCCATCTGCAAATCGGACCAAACATGCTTTCAAGTACAATTTTTTTGTGCCCTTCGAGGATCGTGCCGGCGGGCGACTTGTCGGTGGGCAGGCAATTGCGGACGCCATCGGTAATTTCAGAGCCCATGCCGGTGGGGGTTTTGGATGCACCGGCGCTATTTCCGTCGCCCAGCGATGTGACGGGCGGCGCGGAAGAGGGCGCTGGGCTGGTGAAGCCATCGGCGGCAGAGGCAGCTCGCGGAGCGGCGGGGGGAGGCAGGCCGGCGCGCGCGGCGGCAGCGGCGCTTAACGGCGCGGGCTTGGCCCCCGCGGCAGCTTGGGCCGGCTGGACGGCGGCTTCTTTCGGCGCCAGATCCTCGGGCTTGCGCTCGACGGTTTTTCCCATCCATTCAAAAGCGATCTTTTCGCGACTGAAGCTGATTAACTTGAAATCCCCGATGGCCTCGCCGGCGTGGTAACTCTTTTGCGCCAGTTTGTCGGTGCTCAACAGCGCAATGGGGTCGCCGATGGCCATCTGCCCGTGATAGCGGGGCAAGGGGGGCATGGGCGGCTCGGGTTTCACGGGAGGAGGCTCAATGATCACGGTGGGATTACGGTCCTTGGAAAACAGCATGTTTTCGGCAACTGGCAGATAATTGGCCGGTGTGACGGGGGCTACAGGCCGCAGCGCAGGAGGCTCCAGGACAGCCTTGGGAGCGAGGCGTAAGCGCAGTACGGCAGTCTCGTTTTTCTTGGCCTCTTTGCGCTTGGCGCGCAGCGTCGTGACCAGGATGCCCGCCAGTGCGATCAGGGCGAGATTGAGGAATACGATACGGCGGGTCAAAATGCAGGACCTCCTTTTTTCCCCTGCCGGGATCTGTTTTCTTCAGGCACTAGTTTGGCGGGGACCACTCCGGAGAGGGTGAGCCGCGCGCCCAACGTTTTCTCCTTGGCGTTCGTGGAAGTCACACGGAGATCGCTCAAGGCGACCCATTCCGGTTGTGCGGGAATGGCGGCAAGCATATTCACCATCTGATCGATGCGGCATTCCACCTGCACGGCCACGGTGGCCTCGCCGTATGCGCCGCCCAGGTCGCGGATGGAACCCAACTCGGTAGCACGAATTTCAACGGGGGAGTTTTCCGATGAGCCTACGCGTCTCAGGATTTGCATCAACTGGGCCTGCGACTGCGGCAGACTTGCCACTGCAAGAATGCGTCGCTCGCGCACATTGAGTTCGGCGGAGATTTTCTTGAAAATGGCTTCTTTTGCGGGCACCGTGGCCGCGGTCTCGCGAAGACGGGCGAGGCGTCTCTCTGCGTTCGAAACCGGATTTCCCACCGGGCCCACCACCCCTGGCGCAGAGCTTTCCGGCCAAAAACGATAACCGATGGCGAGAAGCGCGGAGGCCGCGAGCATTGCCAGGGCACGGCGATCGCGTGGCTGGAGATTCAAGCTAGCCCTCCGCGACACCAGGCCTGCGCGCGGCACGGGGGTGCCGATGCCATTGCGAGGATCATTGCCCCTCTCCCGCGAGGACTCTCTTGGCGCGAATGCGAAACGCTTCGCCGGAACCTGAGCGCAAGGGAGGCTGCGCAAATTCGGAACCTTCAAACAAAGGCGATCCGTCAATTACCTGCAACAATGGCGCGGTTTGCGGAGTCTCTCCTGCAATGGTGACCTGCGCGCGATTGAGCTCCAGCGAATTGATCCAGGTGGGCGGCGGCAGGATACGGGTCAATTCAGCGAGCGCGTCCATATCGGCCTTGGTCTGGGCACGGAAGCCGTCGAGGAGGGCGATGCGGCGGCGCGCGGAATCGATCTGGCGGTCCAGTTCGACGGAGCGGCCGGCAAGCGGTTCTACTTTGGCAATCTCGGCCTCTAACGCCTTCAGGTACTCGCGTTCTTCATAGCGCGGAAACGCCGCCAGCGCACCGGCAAGCAGCAGCACCACCACCGCTGAAGCGGTGGACACAATCCATACCGCTCGTGAGCTGTGTTCGCGATTTTCTTCGGGCAGCAAATTGAGCGGCAGCGAAATGCGCGGACAGGCAGAGGAAAGCGCCGCGGCGTATGGCATTGGTTGCGGAGCGCCCAGCATCTCCTGAAGAGGCTGAGCGGCGGCCGATTCGATTCTCATTTCAGCGGCGGCCTGCGCGGCGGCGCGATCGAACGGCACCGCGAACTCCGCCGAGAAAACCGGCCGCGCAGCGCTTTCTCCGTAAATCTCCACGCCAGTGGGGGTTTCCTGGTAGGCCAGCACTGCGGCGTCGGCGCCGGCCGCTGGAGTTCCGAACAAGCGCCGCGCGGAATAGATGGCCGCGGCGGAACAGGAGAAAGATCCAACTTTGACTCCGGCTTCCCCGAACATGGTCACGAATCGTTCCATGAGAGAGCGCCGCGTAATCGCCACCAGCACGGATGAAGTTCCAGGAAGAGGGGCCCAACTGGCGACAGCATCCGCTTCCGCATACGGATGGAGTCCTTCCAATTGAAACGCGATGGCTGAGTCAATTTCTTTGGCGGCAACTCCGGGCAGAGGAACCTGCCGCACGATGACGTCGCGGCGCGGCAGAAGAACCGTAGCGGGCACGTGGCTCATACCGTGCTTCCGGACAAATGCCGCGTATTCCGTGCCCCACGCTCCCGCGCCGCGATGACCTGCGTCGGGGATATCGAGTTCGGCGACAACGCGCACGCGGCCGGGCCGGATACGGACGGCCGTTACATGCAGGGATTCCGCACCGGCTGGACCGCCGACTTCGATACCCACGCCGCTCCCAAAGGCAAACCATTTATGAAGGCCGGAGGGAATGGTCATCGGAATGAGCCTCCCGGCGCGATTGGAAGCGTGTTCCCGCTGGGCAGAGGCATGCCGATGCCCGGCGGCACGATATCCTGCGACCACGCATCGTCGTAGGAGCGCAATACTTTAATTTCAAAGTCGCCACGCGTGCCTCGCGCCTGATTTAACTCCGGCTGGCCGTAGATCCGCACGTTGCTGCCGGCCAGCACCTTCACAATCGCCGCGGAGGTGCGCACAGCGTCGGAGAAAGAACCATCCGCGCGGCGCAAGCGTGCCGTGGCTCGCAACGTCCAGGCCGTGCCGCCGCCCGCCGTCACCAGGGCTGCCGCCATAGGGGCCACTTGCCGCACTTCGTCCGTGTTGCGAAACGGTGCGATAGAGCGCCGGGCAACAATGGCGCTGACCACAGATGCGGGGATTCCCAGGGATTCCATCAACGCGGGGCTAGCGGTATTGACATCAAACTGCCCGAAGCCGCCGAACACGGAAAGGCAATCGCGGAGTCCGCCGCGGGCAAAGAGACGCCCAGCCGCATCGGCCGTATAGTTTCCGTAAAAAAGCTCGGGGGTCATTCCGCGCACCAATAGCAATTCCTCGATCTCTTGAAAAGACGCATGCCGGGCTCGGAAAGTCGGACGAAGGGATAAGTAATACGAATCAAACAGCGTAGGGGCGGCCGCGGCGGAGCGCCAGTCGACGATTGCCGCGACGATTTCGCGGGTACGGTTTTCGTCGCCGCTCACGGAAAAAATTACGCGGGAAAGAGCTTCGGGGGTGGCTTGGTTAATATTGAGCTTGGACTCCTCCGGGATGGCTTCGAGAACGGCGACGCCGCTGGGGAAATCCAGCGTATAGCGGCGCTGGTCGGGCGACCAGAAGCGGTGCGAGCCGTCGGGGCGGGTGACATCGGGCCATAGCATCCATTGAATCGCGCGATCGACGGCGCCCGACGCCAGATACGACGCGCGCAGGCCGTCGGCGGCAGTAGCGGCGTGATCGGCTTCCGCACGCACCGAGGCGGAAACGGAGAGCCCGATAGCGGCCAGACCCGCGGACAGCCACAGCACCATGAGCAACGCACTTCCACGCGCGTTGCGCCTGGGTATTGCCTTATAGTCCCGCATAGCTGACCCCGATCCTGCGATCTATCCGAATGGGAACGGTAACGCTGAAAAATGGGAGGGGGGCCGTCGTTAAGCCGGGCCGTGCGAATTCCGAGCGGCCCATTTCCAACCGAACGACAGGCGGCAATTGCGGAAGATTCCACAAAGGCAGCCAACCCGTATCTACGATCGCATTCGGCGTGTTGATCTGGTGGTATGAGAAGTGGCAGAAGGCCAGGCCATCGGCAAGCACGAAGGACGCGGGCGTTAGCTGTACGGGCAACATCTGACCGCCCTGGCAAATTTCGGCGGCGCTGGATGGTCCCGTATAAGGCCGCTCATTCACGAAGAGACGCAGGCCGCCGTTGGGCGAAGGCAGCACTTGGTATTCGAGAAGTTGCGGCAATCCGCGCGCGCCTTCGGTCATGGAGAAACTGGAAACGACGCGCAAGGTTTCCGGTGTGCCGATGAAGAGCGGGATCGGCGCGCCACCCGGACAATCTCCCATCGCAGGGATCAGCGAGCCCAATTGATGATTCAGAATCTGGGCTGTATTGATGGACAGACGATTGATGCGAAGGCGCTGCGTGATTTTTTCGTACGTCATGAGACCGGTGCGCATGGCAAAGAGCATGCCTCCGGAAATAACCGCCACCAGCGTGACCGCGATCATCAGTTCCACCAGCGTTACGCCGCGCTGGCTTTCGAAGGGGCGAACCTTGGTCCTGCGGTAACTCATTGTGGAAAGACCGGGTCTCCGGGACGAAAGTCGTTGCGGCGGAAACCTTCCAAACTGAAAACATGGCGGGTGGGACCGCTCATCCACCAGATGTCGAGTTCGACGCGATCGATTCCGCGGTAACCCGGGCCCGATCCAGGCGGAGCTTCGAAGGCCATTACCCGCGCGCGCCAGCCTGCTGGACCGCCCGTGATGTTGGGATTGTAGGCTCCTTCGATGAAGGCGTTTCTTGGGAAATTGCGGTCGGCCAAAATTTCGTCCATGCGTTGCTTGGCGAGCATGGTGGCGCGCTCCGATTCCACCACACGCGCGGCGTTGCGGGACGCACCCGCCAAGCCGCTCAGCACTCCGGCCACGGCTATACCCATGATGGTGCTCGCGACCAGGACTTCCAGCAGCGTGAATCCGCGCTGCGCTTTTCGTCTGTCGCGGCGCTCGATCATTGCGGCAGATTCTCCGAACGCGGAATGCCGCTCGCCGGATCGATGGTGACCATGCGCCTGCGGCCGGCGGCGCTGGAGATCACTACGCCAATGCGAGGTACGGTCCCGCCGGGATACATCAGGAAGCGCCGGCCTGCTGCAGGATCTCCCGCAACCGGATAGACAGCGGCGATGGAAAATGCTGGAGGCACGTCCAATCGGCGTGCGTAGCCAAGGTCCGGGGAGCGAGCGATGAGCGCGCCGTCTTTGGGAGAGATCCACACCTCGACTACTTGCTGACGGCGATCCGCGCGATCTATGGCGCCGCTCAAAAAATGGGCGACCTGATCGGTGGTGGAGCGCAGGCGCATGCTGTCGATTCCCGCAGCGGCCGAGGGGTATGCGATCCCCGTCATGAGGGCGATGAGCGTCATGACAATGAGCAGTTCAATCAGCGTAACGCCGCGAATCGCTCCCTGGCGATCGCGGCTCCGTACGAATTTCATGCGACTATTGACTGCTCCAACTGACGATGTCGGCATTGATGCCTTCGCCGCCCGGTTGGCCATCCGCCCCGAGGGAAATCAGGTCGGGTTCGTCGCCATGTTCGCCGGGAAACTTATACAGGTACGGATGGCCCCACGGGTCCATGGGAATGTCCTGCGGAAGATACGGACCGGACCATTGCGCCGCACCTTCGGGCCGGATACGCAAGGTTTGCAGGCCGAGTTCGGTGGGCGGGAAGAGGCCCGTGTCGAGCTTCATGGAACCCAGCGCCGTCATGAACGAATTGATCTGAGCGCGGGCAGCGGTGCGTTTGGCTTTATCGGCCTGCCCGAACATGCGCGGACCGACTAGCGCCGCGAACAGGGCGATGATGGTAACCACCACCAGCATTTCAATTAGGGTGATACCCGCTTGCGCCCGTCTGCGGCGTGGCCGCGAGACGAAGCTGTGAGAAGAATTTGGTTGCATAGTTTACCCCGCTACATCATTGATGCTTGTGATGGCTAGCATCAGACTCAAGATTAGCGTGCCGACCACCACCCCCATCACCAGGATGATTAGCGGCTCAAACAAGGATGTGAAGCGCCGAATCGCCGTGCGCGTTTCCGCTTCGTAGATATCGGCCATGCGATTGAACATGGAGTCCAGGCGTCCGGTTTCCTCGCCAACGCTGAGCAAGTGCGCCGCCAGCGGCGGGAACTCGCGCGAACGGGTCAGGGGTCCGGCAATGCCTTCCCCACGTTTAACTCCGAGTACTACAGCTTCCAGCGACGCGGCGATGCGACGGTTGTTGAGAATGCCACGCGAGATGCCGATGGATTGAACCAACGGCACGCTTGCGGCGACGAGCGTTCCCATGGCGCGGGCGAAACGCGCGGTTTCGGCTTTGCGCAACGCGTCGCCCAGCACGGGGAGACGCAAACGGAAACCGTCCCACCATAATGCTCCCGTCGCGGTGCGGATGTATGTAACGAACATCAAGATCACTGCGATGATCGCGATCGTTCCGGGTAGCCAATAGGCTTGCAGGATGCGGCTGGCCTCCAGCATGATCAACGTGGGTGTGGGAATCTGCATTCGCGGATCGGAAAAAATCTGCGCGAAGCGAGGGACCACGAAGTTGAGCAGGACGAAGATCGACGATATGCCCACCAAGCTCAGCAGGACAGGATAGATGAGAGAGCTCACGATATATCCGCGCAGATCGTCGCGCGTGCGTTCAAACTCGGCCAGGCGTTCGAAGATTTGCCCGAGAGAACCAGAGGCTTCGCCCGCGCGCACCATGTTGACGTAGAGTTCGGAGAAATAGACGGGGTGGGCAGCCAGACTGTCGGCAAGCGCCTTGCCGCCTTTGATCAAACGCACGATGTCGAGCACCAAGGAACGGAAGGCCGGGCGCTCCGTGAGTTCGGCTGTAATGGAGAGTGCGCGATCCAGGGGAATGCCGGCACTGAGCAGTGTGGATAGTTCCTGGGTGAAGAAGAGAATGTCTTTGCGTTTGCCGGAGCCGAGGCCGGATGCGAAGTTTAGCTCGATGGCCAGGCCGGATTTTTTTCCAAGGCCGACGTAGACAGGGATCAAGCCCTGGCGCTTGAGCTCGGCGGCGACGAGTTTGTCGGTTTCCGCGGTGAGCGTGCCGGTGCGAACTTTGCCGTCGGCGGCGATGGCACGGAAGTGGAAGGCGGTGGCCATGCTCAAAATTCCTGGGTCACGCGCACTACTTCATCCACCGTGGTGACGCCCCGGCGAATTTTGTCCCAACCATCTTCGCGCAAGTTGCGCATGCCGTTGGCGCGAGCAATAGAGGTGATTTTGCTCGCGTCTTCGTTTCGCATGATGGAGGCGCGCAGTTTTTCTTCGAGCTCCATCATCTCAAAGATGCCCACGCGGCCGCGGTAGCCTGTGCCGTAACACGTCTCACAGCCTTTACCGCGAAACGTCCCGATCGATTCGCCTTCCGGAGTCATGGTGGCGCCAGCGGAGGTCTTGCAACCCGCGCAGATCACGCGTACCAGACGCTGCGCCAATACCGCGACCAGGGAAGAGGTGATCAAGTAATTTTCAACACCCATGTCGGTCAAGCGCGTAATGGCGCTGGGGGCGTCATTGGTGTGCAGTGTCGAATACACAAAGTGGCCGGTCAACGCCGAACGGATGGCGATATCAGCGGTTTCACGGTCGCGGATCTCACCCACCATGATGACGTCGGGATCCTGGCGCACAATGTGCCGCAGGCCCGCGGCGAACGTCAGTCCGATCTGGGGATTCACATGGATCTGGTTGATGCCGTCCATCTGATATTCGACCGGATCTTCAATCGTGATGATTTTCTTATCGGACTGGTTGATACGTTTGAGCGCGGAATAGAGAGTGGTGGATTTGCCGCTGCCGGTCGGGCCGGTGACCAGGAAAATGCCGTGCGGCAGGGAGGTGAAGTATTCCATGCGTTGCAGCATGTGATCGTCAAAACCAAGGCTCTGCAGATCGTAGAAATCACCGGCGGAGCGGTCCAGCAGACGCATGACCACGCTTTCGCCGTACAGCGTAGGTAACGTCGAAACGCGCAGGTCCACTTCGCGGCCCAGTGCCTTGACTTTAATGCGGCCGTCTTGCGGCAAGCGGCGCTCGGCGATATTCAGGCGGGCCATCAGCTTCACGCGCGAGATAATGGCGGCTTTCATTTCGCGCGGCGGCGGCTCCTGATTCACCAGCACGCCGTCAATGCGGAAGCGGACGCGAAATTCTTTTTCGAATGGCTCAATGTGAATGTCACTCGCGCGCTTTTCCACGGCCTGGGCGATGGTGGCATTCACCAGGCGAATCACCGGCGCTTCACTCGCCATGTCGCGGAGGTGTTCCAGATCTTCGTCGCCTTCCGCCGTGGGCCCAGCTTCCAGACCCGTTTCCGTCTTCTGTGTCTGGCCGTAGTAACGGTCGATGGCGTCGAGGATGTCTTGCTCGGCCGATAAACCCGGTAAGACCGCTAGGCCGGTGCAGGATGCCACGGTGGAGCGCGTTTCGAAGTCCAGCGGATCGGCCATGGCTAATGTGACCGTGTGATCGTGCAATGCTACGGGGATACACTTGAACTGGCGCAGGAATTGGGGCGACAACGTTTCGGTTTCGGGCGAGACGGCGGGCGGGCCGTCAATGGCGACTACCGGAATCTGCAATTGCTCGGACAGAGCGGCGAGGACGTCGCGCGAGGCCGCGAAGCCAAGATCGACCAGGATCTTGCCGATCTTATCCCCGCGTTCGCGCTGGAGTTCAAGTGCGCGGTCGAGGTCCTCCGCTGTGATCAGGCGCCGTTCAATGAGGATCTCACCTAAACGCATCGGCTTCTCAAGCTGCTTGTCGCAAGGCCACGCGGACGAGGGGTCCGCCCGACAATGGCTTAATCCTCCACCGTGTGGATGGCAGCAGCCAAGGCGGCATCGTTCTTTCCCAGCTCCAACAACTGCTTCTTGGTGGCTTGCATGCGGACTTGCAGCGGCAGTCCCGTCGCGTCCTCCCATTGATACTTGGCCAGGATCGCGACGAACACCACCTGATCCTCGGGAGCCAGAGCCTTCAGCGAGACAGCGGCATCCGCGAGTGCGTCCCGCATGGCGCGCCGCAGCTCGGGCAAGCGCGTAAGCTTTTTCTGACGGTGTGCGGCAATCGCCTCCTTGGTGGAGATAGGCTTGAACATCATCATCGCGGCGGGAATGGACACTAGGTTGATTTCGGCGGTAAAGACAGCGCCGTAGCTTTCCAAATAAACGCCGCGCGTTGCGCCCAGCAGGAGAAACGGGTTATCCGTGCCGGAGAGTGAAATGCGCGGATCCAACACTTTCTCCGTTTCAATTAACATGGAGCGCGTTACGCGCGGCGGATCACTGGCAGCGGCCATTCTTGAAAATGGGGCAGAACCCGCCGCAAGGAGGAGGGAAAGCAATACGAGGCAGTTCGAAATTGTGCGTTTCATGAATCTAGCGGACTCCCAATCCAGTGTTCAATGCGTACATCTGAGTGACTTGCTTGCTCAGGAAATCGGTGGTGTCGGCGTAGCGGCGTTCGGTAGCCGCTAGCATTTGCGCGGACCTCTGCGCAGCGTGCGATTCGGTTTCCGCGACGGCCTGCTTTACGGCAATATTCACCGCCGTTTGCACAGCCGCGGAAAGCCGGGCTTCCACGCGGCGGTCGATTTCCGAGCCCATCTGTTCGGTCATGCGCGCTTCGATGGCCGCCACGTCCGGCTGCGATGAGCCTCCCCCGGGGGCTACGGGGGGCCGCACGAAGGCATGTGCCAGAATAGCCAAGGCGATCACCGCCGCGCCCGCGAAGGACGGGCGCAGGAAGGTCTGCTGGATTCGGTCCCACCAGGTTGGTTCAAAGACTTTGTCGGAAACAAAGGCGATGCGGCGCGGAATTTCTTCCTCGCGCAGAGTGGCCAGCGCGTCTAGCGTGATGCGCAAGCTCGCCAATTCGTCCTGGCAATCGGCACAGGCAGCGGCGTGCGTTTCGGCTTCGCGGCGCTGGTGAGTATCCATCTCTCCTAGCGCATAGGCATTCCAGTCAGGTTTGCGATTCTCTAGTTGACAGCTCATGATTCCCCCCGCAGGGCTTCTTTACTTAGTACCGTCGGAGCGAGAACTGTCTTCAGCAGATCGAGGGCGGTGTACAAGCGCGATTTTACGGTGGAGACCGGGCAATCCAGGATCTCCGCCATTTCTTCGAACTTGAACCCTTGATAAACCTTCAACAAGACAGCTTCGCGTTGATCTTCGCTCAGGCGCTTCAGGGCGCTTTCGACAGCCATGGACAATTCGATGGGCAACAGACGCCCTCGTAAAAGACCGCCGGACACCGGTTCCGCAGTGAGTTCCGCTTCGGGCCGGCGCCGGCGTAATAAGGAGAAGGCCTCATTGTGGGCGATCCGGAACAGCCACGCCGTGAAGCGGGCCGGATCGTCCAATTTACGCAAATTCTGGTAGGCTTTCAAAAACACTTCCTGGCTCAAATCGAGAGCGTCTTCGCGATGCGATACCAGACGCAGCAGGTAGTTGAAGACACGCTTCTCCCACCGGGACACGAGGAGGTTATACGCCTCGACATCTCCCCGCCGCGCTTGGGCGATCAGGTCGCGATCTTCGACCTCGCGAAAGATCAAAAGTTGCTCCGTTCGTAAAGACGCCCCGGGGGGCGAAAAAGTCGGATGCAGTTAAGGATAGCGATATTTTTATTATGACCATTCAAAGTTCGTGTGGAAAGGGCGCTCAGGGTCTCGGCCGGCGGACCGATGAGTGAAGCGTGCGGAACACCTTGGATCTCAATCACCCCGGCGCTCTCGAGGACACTTCGAGGAGCTCGATTGCCGACCAACTGGCGTGGTTGGAAAACGCTTCAAGGGATTTGATCTGGGAACGCGATCTGGAGACTGGCCAGGTGCGGTGGAATGAGAGCGCTAAGATTGCCTTCGGTTTGCCGATCGCGGAGAGTCTTGCCGATCCAGAGTGGTGGGTCCAGCGAGTTCATTCGGATGACCGCGAACGGATGCGCACGATTGCACGCGCCTTTCTGATGGGCAAGGCTTCGTCGTGGTCGGAGACGTGCCGGTTCTGGACGATGAATGGCACGAAGGGGGGTTACCGCCACTATCTTAGCCGCGGAACCGCGATCCGTCAGCAAGGAAACCGCGTTGTCTGTTTCAAAGGCATGATGACGGACCTGACCGGGCAGCGCGAGGCCGAGGAGGAGCGCGACCGGATATTCCTGCTCGCACTGGACCCGATGTGCATTGGCACGCCTACGGGAACCTTCGTACGGGTGAATGCGGCGTGGGAGAAGGCATTCGGCTTCACCGAGAAGGAAATGCAAGGGATGAATTTCCTTCAGATCGTGCACCCCGATGATCGCCCTGCTGCGATCAACGAACTCGAAAAGCGCAGTATTGGAGAATCCACGTTTCGTTTCGATTGCCGTTTTGTGTGCAAGAACGGAACTTATAAATGGTTCTTGTGGAGTGCGAAGTCAGATGAGCTGAGCGGCACGGTCTATGTGGTCGGCAAGGACATCACGGAACGCCGTGAATCGGAAGAAACGATGAGATCTGCCAAAAACGCCGCCGAAGCCGCGAGCCATGCCAAGAGCGATTTTTTGGCTACCATGAGCCACGAGATCAGGACGCCGATGAACGCCATCATCGGGTTGACGGAATTGACACTCGATACTCAATTGCAGCCAGAGCAGCGGGTGTACTTGGAGGCGGTCAAATCGTCGGCCGACTCCCTGTTGGGCGTTCTTAACGATATTCTCGATTTTTCCAAGATTGAAGCTCGGAAGCTGGAGTTCGAACGGATTGAGTTCGACCTTCGCGGTGGCATTGACGCCACTCTCAAAGGCCTCGGCATCCCCGCCGCACACAAGGAACTGGAGCTGGCTTGTTATGTGGAGCCCGACGTGCCCGTGGCCGTATTGGGAGATCCCGGCCGCCTGCGGCAGATTTTAGTCAACCTGATCGGAAACTCGATCAAATTCACCGATTCCGGAGAAGTGGTGCTGCGCGTGGAGCGGGCGAACGACAAGGTGGAGGGAACGGACGTTGAACTACATTTCAGCGTGACGGATACAGGTATCGGCATCCCTCTCAAGAGACAAGGCGCAATCTTCCAAAGTTTTGTGCAGGCGGACACCTCTTTGACGCGCCGTTTTGGCGGCACTGGGTTGGGTTTATCGATCGCGTCGCGGCTGGTGGAGCTGATGGGTGGAAAGATCTGGGTGGTGAGCGAAGAGGGGAAAGGATCGGTTTTTCATTTCACAGCCCGCTTTGGTTGCGCGGCATTCCGGCCACAAGAAGCTCAACGCGTGGGGGTCGAGTTGCTGAAGGGATTGCGGGTGCTGGTGGTGGACGACAATAACACCAATAGGCACATTTTGGCAAAAACGCTTTCGAATTGGGGCTGCATGCCGGTGCTTTCCGAGTCTGGCGCGATTGCGTTGAATGATCTCAGGAACGCAGTCGGCACCGGGCAAGCTTTCCCGCTAGCGATTTTGGATGTCCACATGCCCGACATGGATGGTTTCACACTAGCGCGACGTATAAAGGCGGACCCTGCACTGGTTAAGATGGCCATCATTCTGATGACTTCTGGCAGCCAATCGGGCGATGTCGCGCGATGCCGTGAGATCGGAGTTTCAGCCTATCTCGGCAAACCAGCCGGCGAGGCGGAGCTTCTCGAAGCCGTCCGCAGAGTTTTGCATGCGCCTGAAGTACTCACGCTCCAGCCGGAAGTGATGACACACTACCAGGTGCGCGATGGTCTGCGCCAACTGCACCTTTTAGTAGCGGAAGACAATCCGGTGAACTGTCTGCTGATCACCCGTCTGCTCCAAAAGCAGGGATACACATACACAGTGGCCTCGACCGGCGCCGAGGCGCTGGCGTTACTGGCAAAGGAACGGCCGGATTGTATCTTGATGGACGTACAGATGCCCGTCATGACGGGATTAGAAGCCACAGCGGCGATCCGCGAAAAAGAGCGCACGCACGGCGGCCATATTCCGATCGTCGCGATGACCGCTCATGCCATGACCGGAGACCGTGAGAAGTGCCTCGCGGCCGGGATGGACGGTTATGTCAGCAAGCCAGTGAACGTCCACGATCTCTTTGGGACCATCGAGCGAGTGCTGGACTCTCTCCAGGTGAAGGATGCTCGCGGTTCGATCATGCCGCATGACACTTTGGTGTCATAATGCGGGTTGGCGTGACCTACCCCGATTCCGTCCAGTTCCTCTACGCGCTGGGCAATGAAATGAAGACGGCCAAGCTGGGCCTGGACCGCATTCGGGCCGTACTTGAAGCGTTGGACAACCCCCAGAGAACTTTCCGCGTGGTGCATGTGGCGGGGACCAACGGGAAGGGTTCCACGTGCTCCATGATCGACGCGGGGCTGCACGCGGCGGGGATGCGTACGGGGTTGTTCACATCGCCGCATTTGGTTGAGCCCACGGAGCGCGTTCAGATCGACGGGATTCCCGTTTCTCAGGCGCAGTTCGCGCAGGCATTCTCGGTGGTGCACCGGGCCGCGGAGTCGCTCGAATTAGATTGCCACCCTACGTACTTCGAAACGATCACTGCAATGGCATTCTGGCTGTTTCGCGAAATGGGCATGGAGGCGGCGGTCGTTGAGGTTGGGCTGGGCGGGCGTTTGGATGCCACAAATGTGGTGGAGCCGGCGTTGACGGTAATCACGCCCGTCGATCTGGATCACCAGTTCTATCTCGGCGACACCATAGAATCGATTGCCGCCGAGAAGGCAGGAATTCTGAAGCCCGGCGTTCTCGCCGTCTTCGCCCGGCAGAGGCCGGATGCCGCGGCAGTGCTGGAAGCGCGGGCACTGGAGTTGGGGGCGCCGGTGCGCCGCGCAGAAGAGTGTGAGGTCCGGAATCTGGTGATGGACGCTCGCGGCAGCCGGTTTTCATTGGGGGCATTCACGGATTTAGTATGCCCGCTTGCCGGAGAGCATCAAGTGGAAAACGCAGTCACGGCGGTGCTGGCTCTGGATGCCCTGGGTATTCCGCCGCACGGCATCGCCGAAGCCCGCTGGCCCGGGAGGCTGGAACATATTTCGCCAAATCCGGATGTGATTCTGGATGGCGCGCACAATCCGGCGGGAGCGTGTGCGCTGGCAGCGTACTTGGAGAGATTTTATTCGGAACGCAAACTATGGATGATATTTGGAGCTATGCGCGACAAGGCAGTGGATGAGATTGCGGGCATACTATTCCCATTGGCGAATGAACTGATTTTCACGGCGCCCGCGAACCCGCGGGCGCTATCGCCCACCGAACTGAAGGATCTGGCTGGCCGGGGTCGCGTGGCCCCAGACGTCGTCACCGCACTACGGCTGGTCCAAGCGGAATGTTCGGCGGACGACGTAGTCATCGTGACAGGCTCCTTGTTCCTGGTAGGAGAAGCGCGGGCTGCCTCGTACAATAAAAACTCATGGCCCTTCTCTGGAGCTTGGTCGTAGTCGACCTCCTGATCATTATTTCCACGATTGCTTGCGGCGCGGTCAGCATTGTAGTAACGCTGTTCGATAAGACTGGCGACACCGGTGTGGGCATCGCGCACTGGTGGGCGCGTGCGCTGCTGTGGTACGCACGCGTGAAAGTGCGCGTGGAAGGAATGGAAAAGCTGGCGGGTCTCCCGAACTGCGTGCTCTGTTCCAACCACCTGAGTTACATGGATACTCCCGTGATTCTCGCGAGTATTCGTTTGCGGTTTCGTTTTCTGGCGAAATCGGAATTGTTCAAGATCCCCTTTATGGGCACGCATCTGAAACAAGCGGGACACATTCCAGTGCCGCTAGAAGACCCGCGCGCCGCCGTGAGAACCTTAACACGCGCCGCCGAGGCGATTCGCGATCGGGGGATTTCGCTGCTGATTTTTCCAGAGGGGGGACGCTCCGAGGACGGCACGCTGCAACCTTTTAAGGAAGGCGCGGCGTATATTGCGATTAAGGCGCAAGTGCCGCTGGTGCCGATCGCGCTCATCGGCACGCGCGAAGTGCTCCCAATGCACGGAAAGGTATTCCGGGCGGGAAACGTGCGGCTAGTGGTCGGCGATCCGATTTCGACGGTGGGACGAACGCTCAAGGATCGCGACGCCCTGACTCAGGAGGCCTTCCGGCAAATCACGGAGATGCTCGCGAAGGAGCCGGTGCCCGTGGTCTGAGGGTAAGCGGACAACTAAGCAGTGCGGGCGGCGGCCGATACCGAAGGGGCTTCGGCATGCACCGCTTTGGGGGCGGTGCCGTCACTGTTGCCTAAACCCAGTTTCTGCCGCGCGGCAGCGTCGATGCGGTCGCGAATTTCCAAGTGTTCCTTGAGAAACACTCGCGCGTTTTCGCGGCCTTGGCCGATGCGCTCGCCGTCGAAACTATACCATGATCCGCTCTTTTCGATGATGCCCTGTTCGGACGCGATATCCAGCAAATCGCCTTCGCGCGAAATGCCGTGGCCGTAGAGAATATCGACTTCCACTTCACGAAAGGGCGCGGCCACTTTGTTTTTGACGACTTTGATCTTGGTTCGGTTGCCGATGACTTTGTCGCCATCCTTGAGCGCCGCGATACGGCGGACCTCAATGCGCACGGATGAGTAAAATTTCAGGGCCCGGCCGCCGGTAGTGGTTTCCGGATTTCCGAAAACCACACCGATCTTCTCGCGGACCTGATTGATAAAGATGAGACATGCATTGGCGCGGGATAGCGCAGCGGTGAGTTTCCGCATGGCCTGCGACATAAGCCGCGCGTGCAGGCCCATGAAACTGTCCCCCATTTCGCCTTCCAGTTCCGCCTTAGGCACCAGCGCGGCGACGGAATCCACTACCAGAATGTCCACCACGTTCGAGGAGATCAATGCGTTGGTGATTTCCAAGGCTTGTTCCCCATAGTCGGGCTGCGAAATCAGCAGATTATCGATGTCGACGCCTAGCGCGCGAGCGTAAGCGGGATCAAGCGCATGTTCTGCGTCGATGAAAGCGGCTGTGCCGCCCGCCGCCTGAGCTTGCGCGATCAGGTGCAGCGCAAGCGTGGTCTTGCCGGATGACTCCGGCCCGAACACCTCAATCACACGCCCACGCGGAAATCCCCCCACGCCCAGCGCCGCGTCAAGCGACAACGCGCCGGTGGGAATCACGCTTACCGGCAGGGCATTGCGCGAGCCCAGTTGCAGCACCGCGCCTTTGCCGAACTGTTTTTCCATTTGTTGCAGCGTCTGCAAGATCATGCGCGTGCGTTCCGTGGATTGCATAAGAATATCGCTCAGCAATTGGTGGGGAACGGAGCAACATATTCTCACCCTATTTTGGAGCGCGACCCAAAGCACTATGCATTAACGCAGGCAGGGATCTATGGCAAGAGTTGAGATCGACCTTAACGCTGAGACCTGATATCCTGTACTTCGCTATTCCAGACAGGAGCACCAAATGAAAATCATTAGACTCATCTCGTTTGCAGCACTTGCGTTAACAGCCGTGGTGGGGTTCGCGCAGGGCCCGCCCGACTTCAGCAAAGTGGAAATCAAGACCAACAAGATCGCCAATAACTTCTACACTCTTGACGGCCAGGGCGGAACCATCGGCGTGCTGGCAGGACCGGACGGTGTGTTCATGGTAGACACACAGTTCGCGCCGTTGAGC
Source organism: uncultured Acidobacteriota bacterium (assembly GCA_902826605.1). Classification (GTDB taxonomy): domain Bacteria; phylum Acidobacteriota; class Terriglobia; order Bryobacterales; family Bryobacteraceae; genus Palsa-187. The sequence goes on along the minus strand of CADEFM010000012.1, from coordinate 70,286 downwards.
GAGAAAATCGCGGCCGCTATCAAGCAAATCACGCCGCAACCGATCAAGTTCATCGTGAACACTCACGTCCACCCCGACCACACGGGCGGTGATGAGAATTTCGGCAAGATGGGCGCGACAATCATTTCCCGCGAAGAATTGCGCTACCGTTTGGCGCACCCCAACCCGCTGGCCAATGGCCAGCCTGGCACGCCCACCCCAGCCGCCGGATTACCCAAGCAGACGTATCGTGGCGCGATGACCATGCACATGAACGGCGAAGAGATTCAGCTGATCGCCATTCCGCGCGCTCATACGGACGGCGACACGCTAGTTTACTTCCCCGGGCTCGACATTCTTATGACGGGTGACTTCTACCGGTCCATTCAGTACCCCAATATCGACCGGACCAATGGTGGTTCGGTGCAAGGCATGATCGACGGACTGGGAGCGGTCATCGCGCGCTCTGGCCCCAATACGAAGATCATCCCTGGCCATGGCCCGATCGTAGGCCGCGACGCGGTGACGACACATCGAGACGTGATGCTGGTAGTACGCGATCGCGTAAGCAAATTGCTCGCCGAAGGCAAGAGTGAACAGGAAGTGGTGGCGGCCAAAATCACTGCCGATCTGGACGGTAAGCTGCAGCAGATAGCGACGACCGGGGATCGCTTTGTCGGGCAGGTCTACAACGACCTCAAGGCGATTCGCTAGTAGCGTCTACGCGGCCCGAAACAGCAGCAGATCCAGGCTGAACGTAAGCCTCATAGCATTCTCGATGGGCTGCGCGCGCAGGGGCCGGTAAATCGAAAGCAGGATGTCGTGAACGGCGGCGGCGTCCAGATCGGCGGCTGTGGTCACGCGGCCTTGTTCGGCCAACGTGAAGTGCTTCTCAAATGTCTCGATGGTGCGGGCCACACGATCGTCTCGTCCGGCGCCACGAAGTTCGATGAGATCATCCGGCGCGGGAAGGGCCACCAAAAGGCGCCCGTCATCGCGGAGAACACGCCGGAACTCGGCCGCATGCATCCTTCCCGTAATCGACATCACAATGGAAAAAGCGCGGTCGGCATAGGGGAGGAAGCGATCTGCGTTGGCCACGATCCACTCGCATTCGCGGTAGCGGCGCGCCGCGGCATCGATGGCCGGGATGGAAATATCGAGGCCATGCGCACTGCAGGATGTTTCACGCGCCAGGCTCCCGAGATAGAAGCCATCCCCACAGCCTGCGTCGAGTACGACATCCCTGGAACGAGCATCCAGTATCGCCGCTATGGCGTCCAGCAGCGCAGCGGTCACGCCGTGATCGTGCAAACGCCGCCGTGCGGCTACCGCGGACGCTGTGTCCCCAGGGTGCTTCGATCGCCGCTCCTGGGGTTGAAGAAGGTTGATGTATCCGCTCCGGGCGATGTCGAACGAATGCCCGCGCGAACAATGGACACTACGCTCCGCACGCTGGAGTCCCAGACGACAGCCGCGGACCGGGCAGAGGAGCATCAATCCATTTTCCGCGGATCGATCTGTCGCATCACCCGTCCGCATTCCCGCGCGATTTCCCATTCTTCCTGGGCGCGAATGACCAGCGCTCGCACCCGTGAATCGAATGTTGCGATATCGCCGTCCTCTTCTAGGCTAGCGTTGCGGAGGGCATCGAGGTGCAATCCACAAAAAGCCAGCTGCCGCGCCAGAGCTTCGCGGACTGGGGGGCAATTCTCACCGATGCCTCCCGTGAAGACCACGGCGTCCACTCCACCAAGCACCGCGAGCATGGAGCCCGTCTCCCGCACCAGACGGTGCACGTAGACGTCGAACGCCAGGCGCGCGCGTTCGTTTCCCTGTTCGATGGCGGCCAGGACCTCCCTCATGTCGGCGGAAACACCGGACAGGCCCAGTAAGCCGGATTTCCGCTGTAGGACATCTTCCAACTGTTCAAGGTTCATCCCTTTATGCCGCAGCAAATAAATCAGAATGCCTGGATCGACCGAGCCGCTTCGCGATCCCATCATCAGCCCTTCCAGCGGCGTGAACCCCATGGTTGTGTCGACGCACTTTCCGTCTTTTACGGCCGCCAGAGAAGCGCCACCTCCAAGATGACACGTGATGATGCGCAACGCCTTGCCGGGACCTAACAATTCACCGGCGCGGCGAGCGGAGTAGCGGTGGCTGATCCCATGAAATCCGTAACGCCGGATTCCATCGGCCAACCATGCATGCGGCCCTGGATAAACGTAGGCCTCTTCCGGAAGCGTAGTGTGAAACGCGGTATCGAACACGGCGATCTGGGGAATGCCGCAGCCATATGCGAGATCCACGGCCTCAACCGCCGCCAGGCCCGCGGACGCGTGCAGAGGAGCGATTTCCGTCTGCCGTTGAATTTCGGCCCGGACTTCGGGCGTCAAAAGAGAAGATTCATGAAATTTTCCCCCATGTACCACGCGATGTCCCACGGCATCCACGGATCCAGGGACCTGCCTCAGGATGTTCGCGAGCACTGTGGGCAATCCATCCCTGGATGACAATGACAGAGTCTGCTTCCACAACGGCTCCGGCGCCTCCAGTGGCCAAGGTTGGTTTCCGAAGTCGTGATACCAACACTTGATGCTGCTGGATCCACGATTCAGAACCAGAAGTTTCATGCCACGTTCCAGGTCCAGTTACGAATCTCGGGCAGATCCTCGCCGTGAACCATGATGTAACGCTTATGCTCCACCAGCTTATCCCGCAGCAGTTGCTGAACCGCCAAACCCGTTTCGCCAAGCCCCGGCACCCGGTCCAAAACGTCCAAGGCAAGATGAAAACGGTCCAGATCGTTCAAGACCGTCATGTCGAACGGAGTCGTGGTGGTTCCCTCTTCCTTGTATCCGCGTACGTGAAAATTCGGATGATTGGTGCGGCGATAGGTCAAACGATGGATCAACCACGGGTAACCGTGAAACGCAAAGATGACCGGTTTGTCGCTCGTGAAGACTTGGTCGAAGGCGGCGTCCGCCAATCCATGAGGATGTTCCCGGGGAGGCTGAAGGCTCATCAGGTTGACTACGTTCACGACACGAATCTTCAGCCCCGGCAGATGGGTGCGCAATAGGTCCACCGCAGCCAGAGTCTCAAGCGTAGGGACATCTCCGCAGCAGACCATCACCACATCCGGATCGCCTCCCTGGTCATTGCTCGCCCATTGCCAGATTCCCAGACCCTCGGTGCAGTGTTCTACCGCCGCATCCATGTCCAGCCACTGCAAACCCGGCTGCTTCCCGGCGACAATGACGTTCACATAGTCGCGGCTCCGCAGACAGTGATCGGCGACCGACAGAAGGCAATTCGCATCGGGCGGCAGGTAGACGCGCACCACCTCGGCCTTCTTATTGATCACGTGGTCCAGAAAGCCGGGATCCTGATGGCTGAAGCCGTTGTGATCTTGCCGCCACACATGCGAGGTCAGCAGATAGTTCAAAGACGCGATGGGCCGCCGCCACGGTATATCCCGGGTGACCTTCAGCCATTTGGCATGTTGATTGAACATCGAATCGATAATGTGAATGAAGGCTTCATAACAGGAAAAGAAGCCGTGCCGCCCGGTGAGCAGGTACCCTTCGAGCCATCCCTGGCACAGATGTTCGCTCAAGACTTCGAGGACGCGGCCGTCGGGCGCGATATGGTCGTCGCCGGGCAGAATCGTATCCATCGACGCGCGGTTCGTAACTTCGAAGAGCGCGCCCAGCCGGTTGGAGGCAGTCTCATCGGGTCCGAACACGCGGAAGTTTTGCGCGGACTCATTCATCGTCATCACGTCGCGCAGCAGGGTTCCCAGCACGCGCGTGGCTTCCGCATTGCCGGCGCCCGGCTTCGGCACCGGGACGGCGTAGGCGCGGAAGTCTGGCATGCACAGGTCTTGAAGCAGCAATCCTCCGTTGGCATGCGGGTTGGCGCCCATGCGGCGCGTTCCGTGGGGCGCCAACGCCGTAATCCCGGCCACCGGCTGGCCTTGCCGGTCGAATAATTCTTCAGGACAGTAGCTCTTCATCCAGTTTTCGAGCATCGCGATGCGCTCTGGGTGGTCCGCGAAGTGATCGAGCGGCACTTGGTGCGAGCGCTGGGTACCCTCTACCGGAACTCCATCCAATTCTTTCGGACCGGTCCAGCCTTTGGGAGAAATCAGCACGATCATGGGCCAACGGGGGCGAGTCTTGCAGCCTTGTTCACGAGCGTTCTTCTGGATCTCCCGGATTTCCGTCAGCACCGTCTCCCAGGTGGACGCCATGGCCTGGTGCATCGGCTGGGATTCCTGTCCTTCGACGTAATACGGGCGATACCCATATCCGGAAAGCAGCTCTGTAAGCTCCTCGCGCGGGATTCGTGCCAGCATGGCGGGACCCGCGATCTTGTAGCCGTTCATGTGCAAGATCGGGATGACGGCACCATCCCGAACCGGGTTTAGAAACTTGTTGGAGTGCCAACTGGCCGCCAGGGCCCCTGTTTCAGCTTCTCCATCGCCAATCACGCAACACGCCAGGAGATCCGGATTGTCAAACACCGCGCCGTAGGCGTGCAACAGCGAATATCCCAGCTCTCCGCCTTCGTGAATGGAACCGGGCGTTTCCGGGGCCACGTGGCTGGGAATGCCGCCGGGGAAGGAGAACTGCGTGAAGAGCCGCAGCATACCCGCGGCGTCGCGCGTAATGTTCGGGTACGTCCCGGTATAGGTTCCTTCCAACCAGGTGTTGGCAACCATCCCCGGCCCGCCATGGCCAGGACCGCAGATATAGATCATGTTCAGATCGTATTTCCGGATCAGTCGGTTCGCGTGGGCGTAGATAAAATTCAGTCCCGGCGTGGTGCCCCAGTGCCCCAGCAAACGCGGCTTGATGTGTTCCAGCCGCAGGGGCTCGGTGAGTAGCGGATTGTCATACAAATAGATCTGCCCTACCGACAGATAGTTGGCGGCTCTCCACCATAGGTCGAGAGAGCGCTCTTCGGCGGCGGCTAGAAACGGCGTGGCGGGCATGCTCGATTGATAGCACGTTCATGCCCTTACCAATCACGCCATTCAAGCCACTTTCGCGATGACGTCCTGAAATTCCCGCGCCGCGCGCTCCAGCTGGTCTTCGGTGTGCGCCGCGCTGACTTGGGTGCGGATGCGCGCTTTGCCCATCGGCACCACCGGATAGGAAAACCCGATCACGTAGATTCCGCGCTCCAGCAGCATCTCCGCCGCGCGCGCGGCTTTGGCTGCGTCGCCGATCATCACGGGAACAATAGGGTGTTCGCCCGGCTGCATCTGCAAACCGAGCTCCGTCATGCGGCGCCGGAAAAACCTTGTATTGGCGTGCAGCTTCTTCACGAGTGCGCCGGAGGACTGGAGCAAGTTCAGCGCCTCCAGGGTCGCCGCCACGATCGAGGGCGCAACCGAATTAGAAAACAAGTAGGGACGCGAGCGCTGCCGCAACAACTCGATTAACGGTTTCGCCGCGGAAACATACCCGCCGCTCGCGCCCCCCAGCGCCTTGCCGAGCGTGCCGGTCAGAATGTCCACGCGCCCCATGGTCCCGGTATGCTCGTGCGTGCCGCGTCCGCGCTCCCCCATGAATCCAACGGCATGCGAATCGTCCACCATCACCATGGCGTTGTAGCGCTCGGCCAGATCGCAGATCTCCCGTAGCGGCGCTATGAAACCGTCCATGGAGAATACGCCGTCCGTCGCGATCAAGCGGAAGCGCGCGCCGGCGGCGGCTTCGAGCTGCCGCGCCAGGTCCGCCATGTCGCAATTCTTATAGCGGAAGCGCTTGGCCTTCGACAAGCGCACGCCGTCAATAATCGAGGCGTGATTCAGTTCATCGGAAATCACGGCATCTTCTTCGCCCAGCAGCGTTTCGAAGAGCCCGCCGTTGGCATCGAAACACGAAGAATAGAGAATGGTGTCTTCCATGCCGAGAAACGCGCTGATCCCGCTCTCCAGCTGCTTGTGCGGTTCCTGGGTGCCGCAGATGAAGCGTACGCTGGCCATGCCGTAGCCCCAGCGGTCGAGCGAAGCACGCGCCGCCGCGATGACCCGTGGATCGTCCGCCAGGCCCAGGTAGTTGTTGGCGCACAGCACGATGACGTCCGCGCCGCTCTCCAGCAGCGCGTGCGGACGTTGCGGCGACGCCAACACGCGCTCCGGCTTCCATAGCCCCGCGCCGCGGATGTCCGCCAGCGCGGATTCCACATGCTGTTGGTAGGCTCCTAGCATCTAGCGCAGCTCCTCCCAGTTGAGAATTACCTTGCCGCTGTTGCCGGAGCGCATCACCTGGAAACCTTCCTCAAAATCCTTGTAGGAGAAGCGGTGCGTGATGACCGGCTGCAGATCCAGGCCCGATTGCAGCAGCACCGTCATCTTGTACCAGGTCTCATACATTTCGCGGCCGTAAATGCCCTTGATGGTCAGCATGTTGAAAATCACATCGCGCCAATTGATGGACATTTCCTGCGCCGGAATGCCCAGCATGGCGATGCGCCCGCCGTGCGCCATATTGGCGATCATGTCACGGAACGCGGCCGGGTTACCCGACATTTCGAGGCCCACGTCGAACCCCTCACGCATGCCCAGCTGCTTCTGGGCGTCCTCAATGGACCCGGTTTTCACGTTCAGCGCCAGATCCACCTTCGTCTTGCGCGCCAGTTCCAGGCGGTATTCGTTGACGTCCGTGATCACCACGTAGCGCGCCCCCGCGTGCCGCACCACCGCCGCGGCCATGATCCCGATGGGGCCCGCACCGGTGATCAATACGTCTTCGCCCAGCACGTTGAAGGACAGCGCGGTATGCACGGCGTTCCCGAACGGATCGAAGATCGCGGCCGCGTCGCGGTCCACTTTTGGATCGTGACGCCAGATATTGGTCATGGGCAAAGCAATGTACTCGGCGAAGCAGCCCGCCCGGTTGACGCCCACTCCGGAGGTGTTCGAACACAGGTGGCGGTCGCCCGCCAGACAGTGGCGGCACAATCCGCACACCACGTGCCCTTCGCCGGAAACCAGATCGCCCGGACGAAAATCCACGACGTTCGATCCCACTTTGGCGATCTCGCCGACAAACTCGTGCCCAATCGCCATGGGAACGCGAATGGTCTGTTGCGCCCACGCATCCCAATCGAAGATATGGACGTCCGTGCCGCAAATCCCGGTGCGAAGCACGCGGATCAGAACGTCATTGATGCCGATGGTGGGCTCTGGAATATCCTGCAGCCACAATCCGGGGGTGGCTTGCGCTTTGACTAACGCTTTCAAATGGGGCCTCTACGCTTTGGGAGCCTTAGTGCGGCCTTCCACAGGCTCTTGTTGTCTTCTAGGCAGCGGACCGCCTTCGTCCTTCAGAAAGATCCGGACGTGTGGATTCATCCAATCGATGTTCGTCACGGCGGCATCGATATTAGCGGGTTTGCTTTTATCGAACTCCGCTGCGGAGGAGTGATGAGCTGAGGCCCCCGCAGCTAGCCGATTCGACATAGAGAACCTCCCGGAACACGCCCACACTACCACAATCACCTATATGATTCCACGCGCGATATCGAAATGTGGGAGGATTTCCCAGGTCGGTGTGGACGTCCTCGAGCGGGGCTACGGGGGTCGCAATGCCCTTTACCAGCTCACGGAGGCGGGCTGCTCGTGGTACTCTTCAACGAAGGTCAACCGTAGGACGAATCTCGCGGTCGCCGTCACATTTCGAAAGGATCGATCCAAAATTAATGACCATACAAGAACACCTTCCTGTTCTTTCCGGCCTGCTGCTGCTGGGCTCGCTTGCGATGGCGCAAACACCTCAGCCCAAAGCCCCTCCGCAACCCATGAGTTTTTTCATTACCAGCGTGAGTAAGGGCGATGGCGCGAATCTGGGCGGCTTGGCGGGCGCCGACCAGCATTGTCAGAACCTGGCGACCGCCGCAGGCGCTGGGAACCGCACGTGGCACGCGTATCTGAGCACCCAAGGGCCTGGCGCGGTGAATGCGCGCGACCGTATCGGCACGGGACCGTGGTTCAATGCCCGCGGTCAGAGCGTTTCCCAGAACGTTGGCCATCTGCACGGCGATACGCTGGAGCAGGCACGCCTCGGTAACACACTCACCAAGGCTACGGCGATCAGCGAAAAGGGAGAGCCGATCAAGGGATTCGGAGACACCCCGAACCAGCACGATATCCTCACCGGCACCATGCCGGATGGCCGGGCATTCACCGATGGTATGGACCACACATGCAACAACTGGACCAGCAACGGCGCGGGTACGGCTCAAGTGGGGCACTTTGACCGTACCGGTGGACCCAGCACGTCCTGGAATGCGGTGCATAACAGCCGTAGCTGCAGCCAGCCGGACCTAGTGGCTACCGGCGGCGCGGGCCTGCTGTATTGCTTCGCTATCGACGCCCCCCGGCAGTAGTTAGCCTAGCTAGTGCGAGCTGCCGACAAGAAGCCGCCTGAAAAGGGCGGCTCTTTGTTATTTCCCTGCTTTTTGGCGAGTCGTTGCCGAAGCGTGCGCGACCACTACACCTGATCACCACGCATTGCATCGTAATAGTGATTAAACTGGCCCGGCTCTAACGCCTTGGTGCCTGCACTTGCCAGGACCACGAGCACGGCGGCCAAATATCTAGCCATGCGCTGCCGCTACTTCTTGCCGAATGTGACCAGATACTGCGAAGCGGTGATACGATCCACCTTCGCGAGCAGGCGGAATCCGTTGCTCTCTACTTCATGGATCAGTTCGGCCTGATCGAAACGCAAGTGCTCTGGCCGGTCGGCTTTGTGAAACTCGACGAGTACCAAGCGCCCATCTTTCTTCAGTCCGCGTCCTAATGCGGCCAGCACCTTGGCGGGTTGTTCCATGTGATGATAGGCGTCCAGAATCATCGCCACGTCCACTGCGCCTGACGGCAGATTAGGATCGGTTTCGGATCCCAGCACGGCAGTGACGTTGGTAAGCTGAGCCGCGGCGATTCTGGCTTTCGCGGACTCCAGAAAGTCCGTCTGAATGTCTTCCGCGATCACTCTGCCCGACGGTCCCACGGCTTTGCTTAGGAACGGCAGCATGTAGCCGACGCCGGTGCCGATGTCGGCCACGGTCATGCCGGGCTTCAATTGCAGGGCCGCGACGATTGCTTCCGGCTTCTGCGTCTGATCGCGATCCGGATTCGCAAGACGTTTTGCCACGCCGGCGCGGCCTTCTTTCGTCCGGTAATCTTTATTGACATCCGGAGCTGAATTACCGCTGGCCTGCGCCCATGTACAAACTGTGAACATCAGAAGTGCAAATAGAAATCTCATGACGGCATCGAACCTTTCGTGTGAACGAATTCATCATGGATTGTAGCGCGGCCCTGAGAAAACGCATAATTTGTAAACGGCTTGCAACTGGAAACGTTGCCTCGGTGCCGCAGCTATTCAGGGCCGGGAACGTTACCGGCGGCGGGCAGTGTAAGTATCTGCTTCTTGCTGTAGCCGTTCTCTTCGGCTTCGAATGCCTCCACCCCGATACGTGTGATTTCGAAGCGGTTATTGTCGGCGCGGTTCACGAATTTGCTCTCGCGCAAGAACCATAGCGCGAACTCCAGGTGTTCCTGGGGACAACCCAGCATTTCCGTGAAATCACGGACTTTCATGGAAGGTGCATGCGGATCAGCCATCCGTCTTGCGTACAGGAGCCGCAGAATACCTTTACGTTTCCGGATCTCCGCCTGCACGCCTTGGGTACTTTGGAGGGAATCGAAAATTTTGTAGCGGGTCTTGTCTTCCTGCGCCAGCTTTACATCGTGGGCGGCCCGTTTATCAACGTCGCCCAAAGTCGCGTGTGCTTCCACTACCTGCCGGAATTTCTGTTCGTTGCCGGTCTCTTTGTTATCGGGGTGGTAGCGCTGCGCCAGTACGTGAAATACGCGCCGGATGGTGTCCGTATCAGCGGTTCGGCTTACCTGCAGAATTTCGTAATAATCGGCGTCCTCGAAATCAGAAGATGGCGCGGGGGCTGCGGAATCCGCCTCCACTTCGGGAACCAGCTCGGCATGATATTTTCCGATGCCCGCCAACCGGCAGGAGCGGATGCGAAACTTGCCTAACAGCGGCTGCTTCCCTTCCGAGGTTTGCACTTCCCCCGCAACTCCCACGACAACGCCCGCGCCTACGGCCGCTGTCAAAAGAACCTTGAGTACGCCTTCCGTGTGCGAAACAATCCCCCCACGCAAGCGCGACGACGGGTTACCGCTTGCATCCAGGATCACGGTGATTTCCGCAAGAGGCCGCGGAATTTGGATGGGCTGCGCGTGTACGGGTCCTGTTGGCACTGATTCTCCCTAACAGTGCTGATCGGCTGTTTGAGCCGAAATCGTAGCCTGCTACGACTTTACTACCGATGTAGGGTGTTACACGTAAGTTTCGGTAAGACGTTAGGAACAAGCCTTGTTTAGAATGGAGCCGAGGGCGGCCCGAAGGCTTGCGTTTTGAAGTAAGATCTTAGGGCACTTTGGTTTCTAGAAGACCATGAAGGAGTTGCCTGTGTCCAGAACAAGGTTGACAGTCGTATTTGGCCCATTGCTGGTGACGGCTATTCTGATCGCCCAGACAAAAATTGTTGGCGACCGTGAACTACGTGAAGCCGCGAGGAATACAAATGAGTGGCTCACCTATGGCCACGACTACGCGGAAACCCATTACAGTCCGCTGCAGCAGATTGACATCACCAATGTGAAGCGACTCGGGCTTGCATGGTCTTGGGCAACGGGTAATCCTGAAAGGTCGCGCGTCGAAGGAACTCCAGTTGTAGCGGATGGAGTGCTCTACGGCAGCCTCGGATGGGGCGTGCTATTTGCTGTGGACGCGCGTACGGGTAAAGAGCTCTGGCGCTGGGACCCGGATATTTCTCACGACTACTTTCTGAAGATCTGCTGCGGTCCGAGCAACCGAGGCGTCGCGATTTACAACGGCAAGGTGTTTGCAGGCATACCGGACGGCCGCGTCGTCGCACTCGATCAGCGCACTGGGAAGGTCGTATGGTCAGTGCAGGACGGACCGAGCAAGGATAACACCTTGACTTCGGCGGTCCGAATCGTGAAGGGCAAAGTGATTGTCGGCTCCAGTGGCGCCGAACAAGCGGTGCGTGGCTACTTCTCCGCGTATGACGCCGAGACAGGCAAACGCGTCTGGCGGTTTTGGACCGTGCCCGGCGATCCGTCGAAGCCATTCGAGCATCCGGAACTCGAGATGGCGGCAAAAACTTGGACCGGTGATGTCTGGCACAAGATGGGTGGCGGAGGAACGGTGTGGGATGGAATGGCCTACGATCCGGACGTCGATCTCCTATATGTCGGCACCGGTAACGGCGGACCTTGGGATCGGAATATTCGGAGCCCGCAGGGGGGCGATAACTTATTCCTTGCCTCGATCATCGCCGTAAAGCCCGACACCGGCAAGATGGCCTGGTATTTCCAAGAGACGCCGGGAGACACCTGGGACTATACGGCGACTCAACCGATCGTGCTGGCGGACATCGCGATCAATGGGAAAATGCGAAAGGTTCTGATGCACGCGCCTAAGAACGGCTTTTTCTATGTCCTTGATCGCACGAACGGCGAGTTCATCTCGGGTTCTAAGCTCGCAAAGCGTATCACGTGGGCCACTGGGCTCGATGCGAAGGGTCGGCCGATTGAAGCGGAAGGCGCGCGTTACAAATACAATCCTGTGCGGATCTCCCCCAGCAATCTTGGCACGCACAATTGGCAAGCGATGGCATACAGTCCCGTCACGGGCTTGGTCTACATTCCCGGCAGCGAGAGTTCCGCGGTCTTCGCGCGCGATCCGGCCTTCGAGTTCGCTCATGGAAATCAGAATGCCGGCACGTCAACCCCACAGCGACCTCGCGACGATCAGGGAAAGGCGATTCCTGGACAAGTTCCGAACGTACCGATTGTAGAGCCTGCGGGGGCAGAGAATCAGCCGGCAGACACAGGTCCCTTCCTGGCAGCTTGGGACCCGAAGACAAACTCGGAACGCTGGCGTATTCAGCCGACGGGTGGCTTCCTTTCTCGCGGCGGGTCCGCGTTGGTAACGGGAGGCAATATCCTGTTCCACGATGCGAAGGCTTACAACGCCGTGACCGGCGAAGTGCTGTGGGAAGTGAACTTGGACGGCCCAAGTGCGGGGCCGATCACCTACATGCTCGACGGCAAGCAGTATATCGCCGTGATGGCTCGCGGCACGCCTGATAATCGCCTGTTCGTCTTCGCCCTTGACGCTAAGGAGCCGATCCCATCGCTCGTGCTAGCGAAGTAGTGCGACTGCATGAAATGAGAACCCGCATGCGGCGTTTTGCAGTGTTAGAGAAGATGTACAATATTAGAGATTCGAAAGGACGGAAGCGGATGCGAACTATATTGGCACTAACCGTTGCGTGCCTGATTCTCCCTGTACTTCATGCTCAAAATGCGCAAAATGATTGGTCTACATATGGACGTGACCTCGGCGGACAGCGTTATTCCCCGCTGAAGCAGATCAGCACCACCAACGTGACAAAGTTGGCTCCGGCATGGAGTTACCAGATGAAGAAGGAGGGCCAGCCCTCCCGGTTGAGCCAGTCGATCCCCATCATGGTCAATGGCGTGTTGTATTTGGGATATCCATACAACAACGTGGCTGCATTGGAACCTGAGACAGGCAAACTTCTTTGGGAGTTTACGGGGAAGCGGAGAGATGCAACTCTAATGAATCTCGGCTCCATGCGGAGCCTGGCATACTGGCCCGGCGACAGACAAACGCCCCCGCAGATTCTTTTCGGAACCCCGGATGGAGAACTCTATTCCATCAACGCGAAAACTGGCAAGCCCAATCCAGGCTTCGGCAACGAAGGCGTAGTGGAGCTACGAACGCCGGAGATCATGAACGGAACGAGCATCCACTACGGTATGAATTCTGCTCCTTTTGTCTATAAGAACCTCGTAATCACCGGGTCCCATGTCATAGACGAAATCGGACAGAAAGGTCCGGCGGGCGATGTGCGTGCATGGGATCTGCGGACGGGTAAGTTGGTGTGGACTTTCCACACCGTGCCGCGGCCTGGCGAGATGGGTCACGAAACCTGGCTGGGGGATTCCTGGAAAAAGGCGGGGGGCGCCAACGTGTGGACGTTCTTTAGCGCGGACACCGAACGCGGGATTCTCTACATGCCGCTGGGTTCTGTCACCAACGATTACTACGGCGTGGATCGCCCGGGAGCCAATCTTTTCGCGAGTTCGCTGGTCGCGGTGGATGCCGAGACTGGAAAGATGAAATGGTATTTCCAGGCCACCCATCACGATCTGTGGGACTACGACATGCCGGTGCCGCCCATGCTGTTCGATGTGGTCAAGGATGGCAAGAAGATTCCCGCGGTTGGGGCTATGAACAAACTTGCTTTGCTGTTCATTCTGGACCGTGTAACGGGAGAACCGATTTTCGGAGTGGAAGAGCGGCCGGTTCCCAAAGGCGATGTGCCTGGCGAATGGTATTCACCCACGCAGCCATTCCCGGTGAAGCCGCCACCTCTGCTGCGGATGAGCTTCAAGTATCCGGACGACATTGCGAAGGTTACGCCAGAGCACACAGCAGCGTGCCAAGCACTACTAGAAAAGGTAGGGGGCGGCCGCAACATAGGCCCGTATACACCATACTCTATCGAAGGAGCTCTGGTCATGCCCTATCTATTAGGTGGCGCGACCTGGGGTGGCGCGGCATTCGATCCGACCCTGGGATACTACATCATTAACACCACGGATTCGGGACAAATGGGCCGCCTACTACCCCAGACCGAGGATCCCCGTGGCGAAGCTCCTAAAGAGTCACCCAGATCGTTCAACCGCGCTCCTAACAACGGTCCTGGCGCAACGCCAGTCATAGCAAACGGTTGGCCCTGCTGGCAGCCGCCGTGGGGTCGGCTGACGGCGATCAACGTGAATACGGGAGACATCGCCTGGCAGATTCCGTTCGGCACGATGGAAGGAGTACCGGCTGGCATGAAAACTGGCGCTCCCAACTTGGGCGGTGGCCCGATGACCACGGCCGGCGGGCTCACCTTTATTGGAGCCGCTCGGGACAGTCTATTGCGTGCCTTCGATAGCAAGACGGGGCAGGAGCTGTGGAGTGTGAAGACCGAAGAGGTCGCCCACGCAAATCCCATTACGTATATGGGCAAAGACGGAAAGCAATACATTGCTGTTGCTGCAGGCGCGAAATTCGTCACGTTCAAGTTGCCCTGAGCGCGAACATCATAATAGAATGGGCTGCTTTGACGTAGCCCATTCCATATCTGCAAGTCATCGTGCGGGGCCCCGGCAAAAAGAACTGGACGATCATCGGCGGAGGCAGGCAACGACGATTAGGCCGATCGCGACGAGCCCAAAGCTGGCTGGTTCAGGAACCGCGAATTGTTCGGAGGGGATGAAGCTTACGATATTGCCGCTGCCGCTGAGCGTTAGGCCAGCCCCGCTCACCACTTGTCCTCTGATGTCAACGTTGTTGTTGAATGTGAGGTTGCTGTAGGGAGTAAATATGGTTCCGAGCCATTCGCCGCCACCACCGAGCAACCAGGTTCCGTGGCTTTCTGCGTACACCTTCGCGATGAGCGCGGGATCGGCGTTCGCGAAGGTCTGACCGTTGAGGAACGTGGTCAGGTTGCTGCCGGTTGAAACATTTCCGACCACCAGAATATGAACTGCGCCTCCGCCGGTGACGGAATAATTGATCCGGTTTCCCCCACCCAGGCCCACACTGTCAAAGACATACGTGCCCGACGACAGATTGATGGTGGCGTTAGCGCCAGTCGTCAGCGAACCATAGATTCCAGGCGCTAGTGTGAGGGTGCCACCACCCGCAACGCTCTGATTCGTCCCTCCCCCTGTGAAGGTCATGGCGCTGGGTAGAATCGCGGCCATGAAAGTCGCGGGGCTGCCGAACGGCGTGGAAGTGCCCGTAACCGCGGAGGCGCCGCCTCCGAGAGTGATCGACCTGCGGCGGTGGCGTTGGCATGAATAATTGCATTATTACCCAGCAGGGTAATGTTCCCGCCGCTATCGGCGTTTCCAAAGAGGTTTGTGGAACCGCCGAGGCTGAGGTTGCCGCCGAATACCAAGTCCCCGTTAATCACGCCGTTGGCTCCAGTGCTGAAGGCTCCACCGCCCTCCGCGCCCAACATATTCACACTGCCCCCGACGCTGATGGCGCCGTTGCTGCCAATGAGGCCCTGGCTAATGACCACATTGGAATTCATGACGACAAAGCTGTCCCCAAACGCGGAGTAATTGGAGATCGACCCCGCAGTGAATGGTGCCAGGAGTGCCGCTGCTAGAAGTAGTTTGGCTAACACTTTTCCCCTCCGACCCCTACCTCAGACTAGGCAAGCCGCTTGACAGGCTGGCGGCTAAGCTTGCCAGAGAACGTCTTTGTTCTGAAATCAGAACAACTAGGCCACGATCGCCCCTAAGTTAGTTTTATCATAATGCAGATTCTATTGATGTTATCATCTGTTTGTTCTGAAAACAGAACAAACAGATAGATTTGATCCCGTTTTTCCTTGAAGCAACACACTGGCGCCGTTTAGTGACCGAGACAGTGATCATCGTGGTTACAGCGGATAGGGACACTCACTGTCTCCAAGCTATGCTCCATGCGTCTTCGCAAGCGGTCACGCATGAAATCGGATGGAAGAAGCCAGACTCGAACCTTGGCTAAGATGGTGGACAGATGCGGGGGGCAATCACTACAGTGGTTCGCGGGGACCTGTTGGCCTAAAGACCAATGGTCTGCTCGGGGAGAGGGGGGTGGGCGGCTCGCCTGGAAAGAGACAGGCGTCGTCGATCTCGGTCCACATCAGAAAAATTCTGAAGTCGGGAGGCCAGATTCCGACATCACATGTTGGTCGGCTTAGACCTGCGCACCTGTCACTGACACTTGAACTCCGAGCTCATAGGAGTGTTGTTTTGGCTCACAGCGACAAACGCGGCCATGAGATAGCGTATGGTTTACCTCTACCTCTACAGGTGCTCCGCAAGGTACAGGTAGCTGACTACGCAAGCGCATCCCACTGCCTGAGATATCGAGTATGCATGCCTCCATGACGGGTCCAGGCATCATCCCCAGTACCCTTAGCGTCGCATTTTGGTTCGGTTTGAAGCGGCCCTCTTTGCGATGTTCCATTCGTCACGACCTCGATTCATATTGAATCAAGAGACCGCGCTCGTCGATGGCGAAAGAGTACCAAGTGACTTAGTACGTCAGTATCAATTTGTTTCAAAATCTCACAAAAGTTCATGCCTTGTTGAGGCGGGCCGCTTCAGGTCCTGCCGCGCAACCATCTGCCGGTTGTAAATGCCAGGAGTCCTATGCCGACCAACGCATCCGCGCTGGTTCCGACACCTCGCTCAAGGCGACATTGCTAAACGTTACGTTCTGAAACAGGCTTGCGGTGTTCAAGCCAGAGGGAGCGTCAAATAACCGGATGCCGATAGCGCCACTTGGCACAACAGCACTCGTATTGAGGTACATTTCTAGCAGATATGTCTGCCCGCTGAGCAGCGAAAGGTTGAGGCGCTCACATCGCGAACCCAGAAGCTCATATTCGTGTGGTCCTGGCAGGGCTAGTGCTTTACGCGCTAACGCAGCCATGCCATACTTCCTACGTCTCAGCGACCTTATCCTCCGAGGGGTTGTTGGGATTGCGCAACGGCGGAAGTCTCTAGTCGTAGCCAGGGCCGTACAAAGATTGGAGAGATCCAGTCCTCCGGCCCAGAAAATCCCCGATGCTCAAATGACTACTGAAACCAGAAAGAGCTTTTAAGAACAATTCTGAAAATAAGAATTCTCCCATGCTCGCTTCATCGCAAGACCTGCGATGTAACTTTTGATGCACTTTCCGCAGGGCTCTCGTCCAGCGTTCGCCGTGGCTTCCGCACCACGTTTGTCTTTGCTATCATGCCTAAATCGCAAAACCTAAACACCTACTGGGGCGGATGCATGGGATTGACGTCCGCCCCCTTTAAAACCCTTAGTACTTCACCCCCTTTATGGCATCCTCCGTCCAGCGCATAATCACCGAGGAGATGGGCGGGAAACGAGTTCCTCCGCTCGGGTTTTCCGCCGGTCGGTCCAGTGGGCGCGGTCCTACCAGCCGCGCTCACTATTCGAAAAATTCCGCGCCCAGCACGCTCAGAGAAAAATCATCCCCGTAAGTCTTGATACAAGGCTTTAGTGCGCGGGACCCGCGCCAATTCAAATAACTGCTAAGCTCTTAGCCGGAGTTCGTCGGACGTGGAAGTTTACGAGAGCGAAACCCGAGAAGTGATTCAACGCTTCAAACAGCGTAGGCTCAGCTTTCCTGAATGCATCGCCGCCCTGGATTCGGCGCTCGCTGGCCTGATACCGCGATTGGCGGGTGACCAGATACGCCGTCTTCGCGTTGTGATGCTGGCGAATAACGAAATCGTGATGAAGGAAATGGAACGGCGCGGCGATCCTACTCCAGGGGCACGCAATTAGCCCCTCTCCGATCACAGCCATTTAATAAACTGCCTAGCTTCTTGGGATTCCGGGGAACCTGAACGCGATTCCGGGATGAAGCCGAACAGTTTTAGGCCGATCCCGGAACCGCGTTCGGCTTCGCCGGATTAATTTCCACAGGGACAACGGCGACAACACAATGGCGAGTAGCCTCCCCAAGAAAGGGAGGACCGCTACCAGGTACGCTCGACCATCCTGACCTCGCAACTCCCCGTGTCGCGCTGGCACGAACAGATCGGCGATCCGACCTTGGCCGATGGCATCCTCGACCGCCTCGTTCACAATGCTCACCGTATTGAGATGCGGGGCGACTCCAGCGCAAAAATCGGGGAAAGCCGAATGCGTAACTCTCAACCGTTAAAACCTGGCGACCCGGGCTATTGGGGTTCGACGCCACTGCAACCACCGCCCAGGCCGAGTTGCACTGTCAGAGATGAGGGACGCGCAGAATCACCCCTTAATTCCGCGTGCACGGTTCTGCGAAAAGGTGTAAATCCCGGCGCGCTCACCATCAACTCATAGGTTCCCGCCAAGGAATCCAGGGACGCGAATTTGCCTGCGCTGTCGCTCTGTAATCGCTCCACCAGCTTCTGGGCGTGGTCAAGCAGAAGAATCGTCGCGCCTGAAATGGCTGCCCCGGTGACGTCGAGAACCTGACCGGAAAGCTGCCCAATCTTCAGCTCAGGTTCCGGACATTTATTCCGATCCGCGTACCACAAGCCGCAACTTGTCCACCCCAAATCGATATCCAAATGATCCGTCTGTGCACCGGGGTCGACAGCGACCGCAATCAGTCCTGTGATCGGTTCTCCAGACCACGCTCTCAGGCCAGATGGTTTCAGGCTCAAAAAGTAAAGGCCGGATCGAACACCTTCAAAACTGAACTCGCCATTATCGGCAGTCTGCACGTCTTTCAGCAATCGGCCGGAGCTACCTTCCAAAAGGCCTAGTGAAAGTCTTGGCTGGGATTGACCGGGAAGATAATCAGGCCCGCGCATTATGCCCTTCAAGGAACGGACTGCAATCGGCGCAATACTCGGCCACTTCAGGTGCGCCGTAACGTTGGTTGGTCCACCGAGCTTTACTTCAATGTCTGCGCCATCCGGAATTCCGGCATCGTGGTCCGCGCTCAGGTGGTACGATCCGGGTCGTACGTTACGAAAGAGTGCGAAGCCATTCTTGTCAGTATCTGAGACAACCCGATTGTCGCTACTCTCATAACCGCGGATTTCCACTCGAAGGCCTTTAACCGGACGACCGTGGTCCTCGACTTCCACTCTAAAGTTTGGCCCAACCTGAACACTGGGATAGACCAACGTACAGGCCCCACAACGGGCCATTGTCGCAAGCATAGCCGGTATCAGTTTTGAAAACGTACTAAAAGCCTGCACGTCAGCAGGATCTCAGATTCCAAGCCGACTTGCAAAACCGTTCCAATATCGCGGCCCAGCACGCTCAGAGAAAAATCATCCCCGTAAGTTTTGATACAAGTGGCTTTAGTGCGCGGGACTCGCGCCAATTCAAATAACTGCTAAGCTCTTAGCACGCAATTAGTCCCCGCTCCGGCCACTTCATTTAATACTTTGCCTAGCTCCCGCGAAACTTGGCGCTGGCCGAGGCTGCGAGCGTCAGCGAACCGCCGTTTAGGCAACCTTGATGAGATTTGTTCTGCTAGCACAGCATGACACGACACCAAGAGGTGCATCACACTGTACTCTCGAAGCGTTCTTCACAAACTAAAGTCCGGTAGCTAAGATATCGAATCACCCATTGAGAACGGGGAAGCTACCCTTCGGGCGTTTCGCCTCTCTTATGGTCGATGTGGACCGCGTGGAATTTGATCCATAGCCCTGCGCCCTCTCCACGCCACTCTGCATTTCAAATCTTGCGCGTGCTTACCAAGCTACATTGGGTTTGGTGGGTTGGGGTGAGGAGGCGCGATCTAATGGCAGATAACCCGCAAAAACGAGCAGGAACCGGTATACAAACGCGCAATAACTATGTGTCCTGGAATGCTTTGGGGGTGTCATCGCAGCCATGGCACACATTCGATGGGCTGGAAGAAGCCAATGGTAAGATGAACGGAAAGGTTGGAGCAGGTACGATTTCGCAGAAACTCACTGCAGTTCCTGAGCCAGTGCGTGTAACTCCATTGAAGGGCCCTTAGCACAGCGGTTAGTGCAGCGGACTCATAATCCGTTGGTCGATGGTTCGAATCCATCAGGGCCCACCAAATATCACCATTTCCTGTTTAGTGAAAATCGTGGGATCTCGTGGCTACTTGGAGCGGGTTCGCCAGCGGTGAGAGGCGCTCAGCCAGGATGTGCGTGACGCTATCGACATTCTGCATGCGCCCTTCGACCAGCACCCATGCCTGACCTAAGATTGTGAGCCGCTGTTCTTCGAAGAGATCCGGCATGACGACGATATTTGAGATGCCGGTTTCATCTTCGAGGCTAAGAAACGTGACCCCTTTCGCCGTGCCAGGGCGCTGGCGGACGATCACGTTGCCCGCCACACGAACCCTGCGGCCGTTCGGGATCGAAGAAAGTGCAGCAGCGGGCGTAACTTGCTGTTTGTCGAGTTCAGCCCGGCGGTATGCCATTGGATGTTTGCCGATGGTCAGGCCGCTGCCTACGCAATCGGCGGCCAACCGCTCTTCAAGCGTCATCTGTCGCAAGGGAGACTCCGGGATGGATTCGGGAATGGCACGCAGCAGCGGACTTGCCCGCCGCGCCGTCCAGGAGGCTTGCCACAGTGCGTCGCGCCGATGTTTCGCACCAATGGAGTTCAGTGCACCGATGGTTGCGAGTTGCTCCAAATGTTCCTTGCGAAGCGCCGGCACGCGGATCGCAAGGTCATCGATCGTGGTATACGGCTGCTGTTTGACGATAGCCTCCGCGGCTGCAGCGCTCAGCCCGCGCACGTAATTGAAGCCCAGCCTCAACTGCAAATTTTCGAGAGTGCAAACATTCCGGGAGCGATTGACGTCTACAGGCAGCACACGCAAGCCGTGCCGTTGCGCGTCTTTGACCAGCGTCGACGGATGATAGAACCCCATCGGCTGGTGATTCAACAAAGCGCACGTGAACGCCGCCAGATAATACGTGCGCAGGTACGCGCTGGCATAAGCCAGCAGCGCAAAACTGGCCGCGTGCGACTCTGGGAATCCGAACATGGCGAAAGACGTAATCGCCTTCACGATCTTGTCCTGGGTTTCACCGAGGATGCCGTTCTTGGCCATGCCTGCACGCAGCTTGCCTTCGATTTCCCGCATACGTTTCTCGGAACGTTTAAAGCCAAACGCACGGCGTAGTTCCTCCGCCTCGCCTCCTGTGAAACTCGCGGCGGCCATGGCCATGCGTAATAGTTGCTCCTGAAATAACGGAACGCCCAAGGTGCGCTTTAATATTTCGTCCAACGACGGATGCAATGGTTCCGGTCTTTCCTTCCCCTGCCGTCGAGCCAGGTAAGGATGGGCCATCTTCCCTTCAATGGGACCTGGACGAATGATTGCTACTTGCACGACCAAATCGTAGAATTTCTCCGGTTTCATGCGAGGTAAAGACGCCTGCTGCGCGCGGCTCTCTACTTGAAACAGGCCAATGGTGTCGGCGCGTTGCAATGCTGCGTATACCTGGGGATCGTCCGGCGGCAAATTGCCAAGGTCAATTTTTTTTTCGTAGTGCCGCTCAATCAATTCGATCGACTCTTCCAGCACTGCCATCATGCCCAACCCCAGCAGGTCCACCTTGACGATGCCCATGTCGGCGCAGTCTTCCTTGTCCCACTGCACCACAACACGGCCGGGCATCGTTGCCGGTTCCAGAGGAACCACGGAATCAAGCTGGCCCTGGCAAATGACCATCCCGCCGGAATGTTGACTCAAGTGACGCGGCAGGTCTTGCAAGCCCACCACCAATGCAAGGAACTTCCGCACGCGCCGGTCGGAAAGATCAAGACCCGCTTCGCGAAAATTGCGTTCAGGTGTGTCTGTTGCATCCACCCACCCCCACATGGGCACCAGTTTGGAAAGCTTTCCCAGAGTCTGCTCATCGAAGCCCAGCACCTTGCCGGCTTCCCGCGCCGCGGACCGTCCACGATACGTATTGACGTTCGCCGTCATGGCCGCTCCCAACTGCCCGTAGCGCTGGTAAACATACTGAATCGCCTTTTCACGTTGATCGCCGGAAGGAAGATCCAGGTCGATATCCGGCCACTCGCCGCGATTTTCCGAGAGGAAGCGCTCAAACAGCAGGTCCATCTTGACGGAGTCGACCGCGGTGATGCCCAGCGCATAACACACCGCGCTATTCGCAGCCGAGCCGCGGCCTTGAATCAGAATGCCTTGCTTGCGGCAATACTCCACGATGTCCCAGACGATCAAGAAGTAGCCTTCGAACTTAAGCTTCACGATCAGCGTTAGCTCTTTTTCCAGTTGCGGACGGGCCGCTTCATAGCGATCTCCGAAACGATTCCGTGCGTATTCTTCCGTCAGCTTGCGCAGATAGCTGGCCTCCGTGTGGCCTTCGGGAACTCGATAGTGAGGGAATTCGTAACCCAAATCCTTCAGGGTGAACTGCAGGCGCGCAGCCACTTGCGTTGTATTCGCGATGGCATCGGGCACATCGGCGAACAATTGCACCATCTCTTCGGTGGACTTGAGATAACGTTCGGCATTGCGCTCTAGTAGACGTCCCGCGCGCGCCAACGTGGTGTGATGGCGCAGGCAGATGAATAAGTCGAGCAATTCGCGTTGCAGGGGTTCGGCGTAACATACTCCATTCGTCGCTATTAAAGGTACGCCGTGACTACGGCCTAATTCGATCACAGCCTGGTTACGGGCTTCCTGATCGCGGTGGAAGTGACGCTGTAGTTCCAGGTACACGTTCCTTGCACCGAACGTCTCCTGCAGCCGCATCAATGTGGCGCGGCCCTCCTTTTTACGCAGCCCCATTGCCAGCGGACCATCATCGGTTCCGGTCAGACAAATCCAGTCTCCTGCAAACTCCGCTAACTCTTCGCGAGTCGCCAGCGCAGGCTGGTTCTTCGGAACCCGCAACTTCATCCGTGAGATCAACCGGCACAGATTCTGATAGCCGCGGCGGCTGGTCACCAGCAAGGGATACCGCGCTCCATCCGTGCAGCCGATCTCCGCACCCAGGTGGGGGGCAAGTCCAGCCTTCGTCATCGCTTGATGAAACCGCGGCGACCCATAGAAACCGTCGCTATCCATCAGCGCCATCCCGGGCTGATCCAGAGCCGCGCAGCGAGTTGCATAATCCTCCGGCACACAACTCCCACGCAGAAAACTGAAGGCAGAGCGAGCATGGAGTTCTACGTAATGGGATGAAGTCTTGGCAGGCATTGACGTCAGCTCCCAGTATAGGCGAACATAAGGCGAATATGATAGGCGCCACTAGGCTCCGTGGTGAGCAAATCCCGGTAAAGTTTGGCTTTCGTGAACATACCGAAGAAACGTTCCCCTCCATCGTGGGCGATATCCCACGGGGAGCGTTGACGGAGATCGCAGGTCCGGCTTCTTCTGGACGAACATCGCTGTTGCATTCGCTACTGGCGAACATGACGTCCCGGCAGGAGTTTTGCGCGCTCCTGGATGTGGAAAATACGTTCGACCCGGAAAGCGCGGCAACAGCGGAAGTGCGGCTTTCACAAGTCCTATGGGTCCGCTGTGGAGGGAATGCAGAGCACGCACTGAAAGCCGCAGACATGCTGGCGCAAGGCGGAGGCTTCGGATTGGTGGCCATCGACCTGGGTGACACGCCGGAGAAAGTGATACGCCGCATTCCCTTGGCGGCGTGGTTCCGCTTGCGGCATGGGGTGGAAAATACTCGCACCGCGCTTATTGCGGTCGCACAACAGATTCATGCGCGTTCCTGTTCGGCGCTGAAAATTGAACTGAGCTGCCAACGCACGCTGTGGCGCGGCCAGCTGCCGGGCTGTTTTCTGCACGGCTTGGAACTAGCGGCTCAAGCTACGCGGAATCATTGTGCGCAGAAACACACTTTCACGGTACGCCGGTAAATGGAATGTTCGCGTGCCTGCATGCCCCTGGCAACCTGACATTACTGGTGGAGTGCGCCGCGCATTTTTCACCACTGATCGAAGAGACTTCGACTGGCACGGTAGTGTTCGACGTACGCGGCTTGGAGCGCATGTTCGGCACGGTGGAGCAACTCGCCGCCGCCATTACGCGGCGTACGGGGGTTTCCGCAAATCTGGCGCTCGCGGCGAATCCGGATGCGGCGGCACATGCGGCGCGCGGCTTTTCCGGGACCACGATTGTTCCCACTGGGCGCGAATCTGCAATGCTCGCGCCTTTGCCATTGTATTTATTAAGCGGCTCGCCAGAGTTTGCGCGCAATCTGGATTTGTGGGGTATTCGTACATTCGGGGAGTTCGCGGCTCTTCCTCCGTTAGGCGTTGCGGCTCGTTTGGGCGAGGAGGGGGCTCACTTGCAGCGGCTGGCCAGAGGCGCGGGCCAGCGCCAGTTGCGGCCGCGAGTAGCCCCTGTCGTATTTCGCGAAGAACGGGAGTTGGAAGATTCCATCGATCTGATGGAGTCGCTGCTATTTTTGCTTTCGCAGATGGTGCGCGACGTATGTGAACGTCTGCGCTTTTACGGGCGCGCGACAAATGAACTTCGTCTCCGGTTGAAACTCGAACGCGCCCCGGATCACACCGCGACGCTATGTTTGCCTGTTCCTATATTGAATGCGAAGGTGCTGCTGAAACTACTGCAACTGGAACTGAATGAGCGGCCTCCACGGGCCCCCATAGAAAGAATCCACCTCGAACTCGCGCCAGTGGAGCCGCGAACGGCACAGCACGGCTTATTCTTTCCGCCGGTTCCCGAACCCGAAAAACTGGAGATCACACTCGCGCGGATTCGGGGTCTGGTGGGTGCGGCAAACGTAGGTGCGCCGGAGATTCTGGACACGTATCGGCCCGATGCATTCCGGATGCGCATTCTGACCCCATCGAAAGAAACGAATTTGCCGCTGCGCCCGAAACTCGCATTGCGCCGCTTCCGGCCGCCGCGCCCTGCACAGGTGTGGTGTACGGATCACGGTAAACCCACCCGAGTATTTTCACGTGTAGGCGGTGGCGCCGTGTCCGCGTGCGCCGGACCATGGCGCGGCGGGGGCGATTGGTGGACACCGGAGGTCTGGGATCGCCAGGAATGGGACGTGGAAATTTCGAGCATCGGCGTGTTTCGCCTCTCGCGGGATTGCCTGCGTGGGTTGTGGCTGCTCGATGGCAACTACGACTGACTTAAGGCACGGACATCGGGGAACGGCAAGGCCGAGAATCCGGCGGACAGTCGTGCCCTCGCGCTACCATCACAGAATGCCCAACGTTACCCATTTGGAATGCAGCCTTTGCGCGCAACGCTTTGAGGCGAACAAGATTCACAACCTGTGCTCCTGCGGGGGCGCGCTGCTGGTGCGCTACGATTTGGACGCCGTTCGGCGGTCGTGGCCGCGCGACACGCTCAGCCAAGCCAGGCCGGATTTGTGGCGCTACTTGCCCGTGCTGCCAGCGCGCGCTGAAACGTCCATCGTTTCACTGGGCGAGGGTATGACACCGCTGCTGCGCTCGAAAAAATTGGGCGAGGCGCTGGGTGCCCAGAATGTCTGGGTCAAGGATGAAGGCTTGAATCCCACCGGCTCCTTCAAAGCGCGGGGAATGACTGCCGCCATCACCATGGCTCGCGAACTGGGCATCCGCAAGATCGCGATTCCTTCGGCCGGTAATGCCGCCAGCGCCGCGGCGGCTTACGCGGCGGCCGCTGGTATGGAAGCCCACATATTCATGCCGCTAGACGTGCCACAAGCGAACTACATCGAGTGCAAAGCGCTGGGCGCGCACGTGACACTGGTGGATGGCCTGATCAGCGACTGTGCGCGCATTGTGGGCGAACGTAAAGAGAAAGAAGGCTGGTTCGATATGAGCACCCTCAAAGAGCCCTATCGCATCGAAGGCAAGAAAACGATGGGCTATGAGGTCGCCGAACAATGCAAGTGGGAACTGCCCGATGCCATCTTTTATCCTACGGGGGGCGGCGTAGGCTTGATCGGCATGTGGAAGGCGTTTGAGGAAATGGAAACCCTCGGATGGATCGGCCCCCAGCGCCCGAAGATGATCGCGGTGCAAGCCGAAGGCTGCCAGCCTATGGTGCGCGCATTCGATAGAGGCGAACAACGCAGCGAGTTCTGGCAAAACGCCACAACGTTGGCCGCAGGTCTGCGGGTACCCAAACCACTAGGCGATGTCTTGATTCTGAACGCACTGCGGGAAAGCGGCGGAACTGCCATCGCGGTCAGCGACCAAGAGATTCTGGACGCAGGCGTTGAATTAGCGTCACAAGAAGGAATTTTCGCGGCTCCGGAGGGTGCGGCCTGCGTGCCGGCGCTGCGAAAGCTTCTTGCTAGCGGATTTCTCACGCCAGAGGATCGCATCGTGCTCTACAACACCGGGTCGGGTTTGAAGTATCTAGAGTCTTACGCGGAAAAATTTCCGCGGCCGGCCGCGCTCTAGATATTCATCAAGTTCTTGAGCTGGCCCATTAGCATGATGACAGCTGGGCCCAGGGTGACCAACAATACCGACGGGAAAATCAGAAAAAACACCGGGAAAATGAGTTTCACGCCTACCTTGCGCGCCTTTTCCTGTGCAGTCTGGCGGAAGCGAATGCGCAAGTAACGCGCGTGTGTTTTGAGTGCCGGCCCCAGGCTTGTGCCGAAACGGTCGGTATCAATCAGCAAATTCGCGAACTTCTTAAGCTCCATATCACCGCAGCGCAACGCGAAATTGCGAAGCGCCTCCCCGCGGGAAGTGTTGGTCCGCATCTCCAAATGGAGTTGCGTGAATTCGGAGGCCAACTCCGGCTGGCTTACGCGCAAACCCCGGCTGGTATCGAGAATTGTCGCATCCAGTCCCTGGCCCGCTTCCACTCCAAGCACCATCAGATCCAGGGCGGCGGGCAATCCCCGGCGTAGTTGATTCATCCGTCTCCAGGCGATTTTATCCAGGATACGATCCGGAAGCAGGTAGCCGGCGCCCATTCCGCACAGCGCCGCCAGGCCCGACGCTCCGAAATCCGCGCGGCCCACCATTGCGGCCCACGCCAGGGCGATGCCCAGCACAAGTGCGACCGCGACTTTGATTCCCAAGAAGATCGAGACCGCCGATGGCCATCGGAAACCGGCCATCATCAATTGCCGGCGTAGCTCGGTCTGGTTGCCATGATTGGGCATGGCTTCACCGATCAGACGGAACAGGTCGACGACGGCGGCTTGGGCAGCCGGGAGGTCTTGCTGGTCGAGAGCGATCGCGTCGGGAAGCTGACCGGATTCCACACGCAACGGCCGCAGGACGAACACGTAGCCGGCCGCCGTCACGGCCGCAGTGATCAAGAGAAACAATCCAATGAGTAATCCGGCTGTCATACGTGCCTCATACCTGAATATCCACGATTTTTCCGATGATGAAATGGGCCAGCAGCAAACAAGCCGCTGCGGCGCCGATCATATTTTTTCCCCAGGGATGGTGGAACAGACCCAGCATGTAATCCGGGCTAACCACCATCATCATCGCAGCGATCCCGATGGGAAGCACTGAAAGAACGATGCCGGTAAGTTTGCCGTGCGCGGCCAGAGATCGCACTTCGCCTCGCAAGGCTAGGGTTTCGCGCATATTCTCCGCCAGGCCGGACATCACTTCACTCAGTTTTCCACCCGTGCGGGCATGCAGCTGCACTGCTGCAATGAACATATTGACTTCTAAGAGCGGCACTCGTTTGGACATATTTTCGAGTGCCTGGGGCCACCCACGTCCCAAGTTCGCTTCCGCTGAAGCACGGCGGATCTCCACCGAGACGGGCGGCGCCGTTTCGTTCGCGATCATTTCCATGGCAGCCGAGAGCGGATACCCCGCACGCAACGCGCGAGCGAGCGAATCGAGAACGTCTGGGAAGAATTCCTGGAATTTCTGGAACCTCTTGGCGCGCAGCCGGAGCACGTAATTGTACGGCGCCAGCGCGGCCAATATCGCCACGAGTGCCGCCACGAAGTACGGCGCGAAACGCAGCCCTACGACAAATACCACGATGCCCAGCAGTAGCATCATGCTAGTGAAACGTCCCACCGACCAGTTCAATTCGGCCTGTTCCATCCTGATTTTCAGGATTGAGCCGAAATCGAAACGCGCCAGCACACTGTCCCAGAACGTTATGGTGCTCAAGTGATCGCGGCGGAATAGCTGCGAAACTTCAATGCCAGGTTCGCCGGCAGCCGACCTGACGACGGTATCCTGTTCGGCGTTTTCACTCGCCGCGGCTTCCGATTCCTGCTCGCGTGTCTTGAGGAAGACCATCCACAGGACTGCGATTACAATCGCCCCCGTCAGCAAAACCACCAGAAAAAATGCCAGTGAAGACGCCAGAATCATAAAAACCTCGGGTATCTAGCGAGCCGCGGAGGCTGTGGAACCGCCGTGCATGACGCTTCCAAGCGTCAATGTGCTCCTGGTGCGTTCCACCTTATCCAGTGGATTCCGCAGCGACAGCCGCACGCGACCGCCCGAATCCGCGGCGGCCAGAATATCCACTTCAGCGGGTCTGGCTAATAGAGTAACTACCGGGAGGCTCTGGCCTTGCGAGCTTTGTTCGGCCTGCGGCTGCACGGAGAGAACCGTGAGATCTTCCAACGCAGTGCGTACTTCAACGGCCTCGGCCTTTTCTCCCCGGCCCACTACCACCTGCACGTCCACCTTTTGGCCGCCGCGCAGCAGCGCGAGAACCCCGGTGGAGTCCGTCACGTGCACTGAAACCGCGCGCATGCCCGTGGGCACTCCCGATCCGCCTCCGGATTGTGCGGAGGCGAGCCGTGTGGCCAGAATAGGTTCTTCTTCGGTCACTGAATCGAAAACCGTGCTGCCGATCACTTCTTGTGGCGTCTGGTACCCGCCCTTGGGAAGCTGCGGCGCCGGCCAAGGTATGGTTTTGACGTCGGTGGCGACCAGCACCGTACCTGGCTTGAGCGTCTTCGCCGCCACCACAAGAGTGCGGCCACTGCCGGTGTCACTGTTCAACTTACTGGCAAACACTCCATAGAAAATACCCGTGGAGATAATGGCAACCACAAGAGCCACTCCAACCAGCTTGACCAGATTTTCTTTTTTCATGGCTTTCCTCTTCACACATCGGCCTTCGCGGTGATTTTCAACAGAGGCCATTTGTTCTTTCCGGATGAAGACGTTACGTCCTCCTCAGAGCGGCGTTTCGCGCCTCTAAGGGGAATCCTGTTAAACTGGGGAATCCCAGCCGTTTCAACCAGTGAGGAAATCGTGACTTTGAACCCGGTCCGTGCCGTGCTCTGTGCCTGCGTGATCGCCTGTATTCCAGGATGGGCGCAGGAACCTGGCGCACAAACTGTTCCCGAACCCGCGGCGCAACCACCCGTTGAAGAGACCAAACCGGCGGCTGCCGCTGCCATTCCTCCGCCGAAGGAAATTCCGTCCGAAGTGAATACCGGCCGCGGTTTTTCCATTCAACCCATCTATTGGCTTGGCCGCATGGACGTCAATCTTCGGACAGGAGACCGATTCACGGACCAGCCCACGTCTGGCGATTTGAATATTCCCAGTTCCAAACCTCGCGTCGTCGGCGGAGTGGTGGGCATTCCGGCTGGCAAGACCAGCATGGTCCGATTTTCCTATATTCAGATGCCCCGGCAATCGACTGGCGTAACGGCGCCCGGGGATCTCACTCTTTTCAGCGCAGGCACCGCCAAAACCGGTGACGTGATTTTTATCGACACACAGGTAACCAATCTCAAAGTCTCCTTCGATTATCTGACCTATTTTTTCAAGCGCGGAAACACCGAGTTCCGTGTAAAGACCCTATGGGAGATGCAGCGCGTCGGCGTCACCACGGACATGATTGTTTTCGCTGAACAAGACGACGATACCGTGTTGCCGCTGGCCGCTGGCCGCGATTTCAATATACTTTTGCCCACTGTTGGGGTGGGTCTGGAACACACTGTTGGGCGGCGTTTCCGCTGGGAAGCGAGAGCGTCGGGCATGACGCTCGGAGGCAGGAAATCGGCGATGGCCGATGGTGACGTGAACGCTGCGGTCCGTATGGGCCGCTTCGAATTCGTGGCCGGCGGCCGGTTCCTATACTTCCGCGGCTCGCGAAAATCCGAACACGTCATAAACGGGAATATGTACGGCCCTTACGTCGGCCTGCGCTTTTATTGGCGGAAGGAACGGCCTACGGCAGCCGCCTCCGCGCCCACCAGCGCTGGGCCCACGCGCTGATCCGGCGGTGCCAGCTCTCCTGAGCCGCTGGCGGGGACACGGCGGGAGTAGTTGCAATTTGCGCGGCGTCCGCCGCCGGACGTTGATAGGGTTCCTTCGCGAGCAGATGCACGCGAAACCCAGCGAATGCATATGTGCGGCGATAAAGCTTGCCCACCGAGGCTTCGTCATTGCTTTGCACCGCCCCAGGAGCGCGTTTCACATCACGTTTGGACACCCTCCCACCGCCGCCCTGCTCTTCCATCACGAGCGCAAAGCCCTTTTCCTGCTGCCCGGGAATTGAGACGACTTCCACAGGAAAATAGCCTTTAACGTCCCGCTCCACGTATGCGGTCTCATAGCGGTGGCGGCGGCTGGACCACACGAATACCCGAAAGCTATCGAATTCTGTTTCGCGAACGCCAGGGGAGGCGGTGGTCCACAGCCAGATTTTCTTGATGTCATTGCCATCTTTCACTTCGCCGAGCGGCAAATAGGCGGTAATACGATGGCCTTCGGCATACTGCGCGACTTCATCTGGCACCGCCATGAAAAGCATGCGAGAGAGCACCCAGCCGGCCTTGCCCTCCGGCGTGCGTACCAGGCTCCAATCGTCCAGCGGGATCGGAGGCGGCGGAGCCGGTGCGGCGAAACCGGGAAGGTCATAGACGCGCGGGCGCGCCAATTCCCACTTCGCGGGAGGAGCAGGAGGACGCGGCGGCGGAATCAATAGCACGTTCTGTTTCGCCTTCGCTTTCTTTTTTGGAGGCGCCTTGCGCGCGCGCTCCGCAGCGGGGGCGCGAGAGTTCGGCTGCACGCGAGGACGAACCACATGGCCGACCACTTCCACAGCTCCGCCTTCGGGAATCTGGAAGAAGCTGGGCGATTGGCGTTTGGGCTCCGGATGCATATTGAGCGCGTCGAAAACGGAGGCAGCACCTTGCGAAGGCAGTGTTGCCGCACGCGCTTCGAGCCCCGCTAGTTGCTCCATCTCAAGAGAGCTGAGCAGCAGATTGGAATCCGTCCAACCCTCCGTGCCGTCTTTCGTGCGTACCCGCATGAAGCGGCGACGGACTTCGAGGATATCCAGCCGTTCCCCGTGCTTCACGGCAGTCACCGCCGGCGATCTACCCGCAAGGTCTTGCCGCAGATTGAGGCTCACGGGCCCTGCGAAAGCTTCGCCGACGGGTTCCTCCATGGCCGGTCGCGAACCGCAAGCGGTCAGCAGGAACATCACGCCAAGCGCGGGCGCAGCAAAACGTAGGGACATCACAACAGGGCTTCCGGTGTCTAACAACGTTAGTCTATCAATATGAACCAAACGGCAGCCACGGAATTCTACTGCCCGCAATGCCAGCTTCCTGTGAAAGATCCGCTGGTATGCGGCGACTGTGCTTCGATCATATGCAGGCAATGCGGGACGCCGTTGGAGCGGATCGACGACTTGGGAATCGGTTAGTCGCTACGGCTTCGCGACCGCGAGAGCTTCCCGCGCGCGCACGAAGATCTCGTACTGGTTGATCAAGTCCCGGAACACGGCCTCCCCCATCAGTTTGTAACCCGGCGCGGTAAAGTGAACGTGATCGTATTGCGCCATGCCCGCCAGCACCCATTGGCGCATGGCGCCTTTGCCACCCATTTTCGCGCGCAGATCCCAAAATGCAGCGCCCTGTGCCATCGCAGCTTGACGCTGTGCTTCCACGATGGTATCGACGTTATCGAGCGCCACCCATCCCTTGCCGCGCGTGCGGATGTAGCGATCCGGCGGGCCGATCACCAGTATCGTCGCCGCGGGAGCCGACCTGCGGATGCGCTCCAGAATACGCGTGAAAACCTCTTTGTATGTTTCCACGGTCCAATCCTTGCGGCCCGCTTCGTTGGTTCCGTAAGCCAGCGCGATCAGCCCAGGATTTCTGCGCGCGATGTTGGAATCGAGAACGTCTTGGTTCCACTCCAGGATCATGGCGGCAGATGCACCATTGATGCCGAGCGGCTCATAGGTAACTCCGGTGGCCTTGTCGGCCGTCCATCCGAACAAGCGAACCGGCGCGCGATCCGTGGTTTCCACTTCCAGGCGGTGCACCCCGGGGTCGGTTTCGTAACGGTAGTAGGCCGGCGCGGTTTCGCCTTCAGTGGAGACCCGTTCCACCAGTTCCCCGTTATCGAACAGATCGAAAGATCCTCCCGCCGGTTGGCGAAGATAAAAGAGCTCAAACATTTCGCCCTCGGCCAGCATATAGACGGACTCGTGCGGTTTCGACGCCGTCACGCTGATACCGCCCAATCCGTGCAGTCCGTCGCTCTGTTTGCCGACTACGCCCTCCGTGCGCCACCCGCGCGTGGCGCCTGTCTTCACGCTCACATGCCGGTAGCCCTTATAGGGACGCCCCGCGAGCATGTACCCGCTTCCACCATCGCCGAATTTCTGCTGAAAGAGATCACGCAGGTCGCCTGTCCATTCATCCGCGGCCGTGTGTGAATCGCCATATTGCAGCATATGCAAAGGCCCGCCAAGCGAACCGCTTTGATGACGGTACAGTTGTTCAAAAAACGGGATGAGGGCGCCCGGGTTTTCGACGGGTATGCTCGCGCCGTTGGCGACTTTTTCTTCGACCCCTTCCGTGGCTTCCGCGCGTGTGGCGGCGCTCACTTTAGGGGCGCGCGGCGCGCGCTTGGCTGCGCCGCTGTTGCGGTACCGCTTCTTCCCGGGCGCTTTGCGCGTTTGCGGCGGGGTCGCGGCAAACGACATCGCAAGTAACGCGAACGCGGCGCCGAGGAATCTTAGTAAGCGGCGGGTGATCATCGTTTAAACGTGGTGTTGTTGGCGGATTCGCCAGCGCCCGGCCTCAACATTGCGGCTCGGCGGCGTGTCTCGGCGGCCTCCGCGTCCAATTGAACAATCTTTTCTTTGAGCCCTTCCATCTTGTAGTGCCGGAACCCCTCGCGCAACGCGGCCACCAGAAGCTGGCCCACGATCTTCGCCCCAGCCGGCATGGGATGAATGTAATCCGCACCCACCAAGCGGGGTTCGGACTGATACCAGCGCCCCATGGTGCCTTGGCCGCCCATCGCTTCAAACGTATTAAAAAACGCGACGCCCGTTTCGAGCGCCACCTTCTGTTCCGTGCTCACCAGGCGCGGGATGGACGCCAGCGTGTCGATCTCCCCGGTCTCCTTTTTCTCGCCGCGATCCATGGGACTCATCAGGAGAACCGCCACTCCCGGCAGCGCCGTGCGCAGTCTCCGTACTACTTCACGCATCTCGCGTCCCCACGTGGAATCGATAAATTTCGGGAAGCCGCTTTCATTCGTTCCGTAATTGACGATCACCAGATCGGGCTTATAGTGCCGCAACTGTCCGGTCCAATGTTGTCCGTTCAAAGCGTGTGAGAGCAATGTGACATTCGCGCCATTGATTCCCAGACTGCTATAGACAATGCCGGGTCCGGGCTTGCGGAAATCCGCACCGTAAAGACGCACGGGCCCCTGTGTGACGCGCAGTTCGAAGTGCGAAGCGCCCGCGGGGATCGCGAAATGCGCGAAGGCGGGAATGCGTTCCTCCGCGGAGGTGGAAATCGTCCCCAACGGTTCATCCTCGGCGCTAATAGTAAATTCCCCGCCGCCTGGCTGCGCCAGATAGGCTACTTCCAGGTCTGTATGCGTGGAATCCTTCAATTTCCAATTGGCCACGGCCCCCGGCGCACCTTGGAAGCTCACGCCTCCGAGACCGTTCAATCCGTCCCGCAATTCCGAGATGCCCGCGATATCGATCTTCCAATTCGAGGCGGACATTTCCACTCCGCGGTGGTTGTACCAGGCCCACGGCCGTGCCATGAGCACAAACCCCGTGCCCGCGTTGCCATATTCCTGTTGCAGCATGTTGCGCGCGTCGGCGGTGATCAGGTCGGCCGTAGTGGGCGAATCTCCATAGTGCAGGATGGTCGTCGTGCCGCCTTCCAGCAGCGATGCGTAGAACGAATCGAGCACGTGCGCGGGATCGATCAGATTCTTCGGCGCGGCCATCACCAGACGCTTGGTTCTCTGTTCTTCCATGACGGCGGGCGAGGCCAGCGGATCGGAGCTGGCTTCCCCGGAACCATCGCGCAGCGGGAATTGAGTTACTTCCGGAATCCGTTGGGGATCGAGCGATCGCAAGTTCTTGAGCGCCGGTACGATCTGTGGGAGCAGAAGTATTCCGCAGAAGGTCAGCAACGCAAGAGCGGTCGGGATGGGAAGGCGCTGCTTCATCAGAATCTAGTGTAAATAAATGGCGCGGCGCCGAATTGCACCACGCTCTGCAAACCGAGCACCAGCAGCGCAAGTACCACCGCCTGCGCATAGAACGGAGCTCTCGCGTAGGCGGTGAGGCTCCAGTCATACCATTTCTCAGGCGCGAAGTGCGCCAGAGCGCCAACGGCAATTACCATCGCCAGCGGCAAGGTAATATTTGCCAGCGGCCCGGACAGTGAGGCGATGCGCGCCAGCATCAACATGGCCGTGTCAAAATCCGGCGCGCGGAAAAAGATCCAGGCGAATGCTACAAAGTGAAACGTAACGGCGATGTTCACGTAGCGCCACGCGCCGGTCGCCTTAGCCGCGCCAAAACGCGTCTGCCACAGCCGCACGAACGCCAGCGCAAAGCCGTGCAGCGCGCCCCATACGGCGAAATTCCAACTGGCTCCGTGCCACAGCCCGCCCAGCACCATGGTCACGATGAGATTCGTATACGGCAGGATTTTCGAACGCTTCCCAGGCAGCGAAAAGTACAGGTAGTCGCGCAGCCAGTTGGAAAGCGAGATGTGCCAGCGGCGCCAGAAATCCGCGATGTTTTCCGCCGCGTAGGGGCGCTTGAAATTCGCCGGCAGCTTGATGCCGAGAAGCAATGCTGATCCCAGGGCAATGTCCGTGTATCCCGAGAAATCGTAATAGATCTGCAGCGCGTAGGCGTAGACGGCGATCAGCGCTTCAGCGCCCGTGTACAGGTTCGGAAAATCGAACACGCGGTTCACAAAGTTCCCCGCCAGGTAATCGGCCACCAGAAACTTTTTCATCAGTCCCAAGCCGATCAGAAACAGCGCACGGCCGCCCTCCACCGGATCCAGCATGGACCGCTTTTCAAACTGCGGGATCAACGATGACACTCGCGTAATGGGACCCGCAAGGATGGTGGGGAAGAAGGAAACAGCCGCCAGATGCGCCAGGATGCTGCGCGTCCCCTTGGTGTCACCGCGGTAAATATCGATGGTGTAGGTCATCGCCTGAAACGCATAGAAGGAGAGACCTAGCGGCAGCGCCCAGTTCCATGCCGGAGCCACGCGTCCGAACAGCAGCGGGACATAGCGCGCGCTCAGCAGCAGCGCGATATTCATGGTGATGCTTGCGGTCACAAGCGCGCGCCGCACGGGCGCGCGAGCATGCCGCTGCAATCCTAGGCCGATCAGGAAATCGATGGTCGAAGCGGCGGGAATCAGCGCCAGATAGATTAGATCCCACTTCGCATAAAAAAAATAGTTGGCAAAGAGGATGACGGCCAACGCCAGCGCACGGCTGCGCGCCACCGGCCAATAAAGAAAGAAGACCGCGACCAGAAAGATAAAGTAAGTTGTGGACGAGAGCAGCAAACTCCAGGATATCGAACCGGGCGGCGCCCGAGCCAATTACGGGGCATGCGGCCAAAACAACCATTGGTATGGTAAGTAGTATGAAGCGTACGACTTTGATTCTTCATGACCGTCGCCTGGGCGAAATCAAACAAGTTGCGGCGGAGCGCGGCCAGACCATTTCGGCCGTGGTGGATGAGTTCCTGGCCGAGGGCCTTCGGCGCGTCCGCGCCCCCAAACGCCGCGCCGCCAAACTTCCTGCCTTCGACATGGGAGAGGCTCGCGTGAATATCGCGGATCGAGATCAGTTGTGGGATTTCATGGAGCGCGGGTAGACAATTGTGAACCCTCTGCTGTAGTGGGCCGCCTGGTGCTGATCGCCAGTGAAGCTATGATTGGATCAGATTGATCGGAGGCTGATGCGATTCTACACACCGTCGGAGTGCGAAGAGTGGTTACGTAGCCGACAAAGGCAGAAACCGAAAGATATTGCGGACGCTCACACGCTGTGCCTTAACTACCCCTCTAAGCTCGATTGCATTCTAGAGTTCGCCGATTGGATCGCAAGGTCAATAACATACCGGCGGCACGCGTTACTTTGGCTCACGGAAACGGATATATGGCCCGGCAGCGAGAATTGGCACCTCTACTACCGGCTGCGACAAACATACTTCGAGCATCGTTTGCTCCACGAAGCACCCGGACATTTGTTTCTGGAGCATGAGGTTGAGGACTTGACGTCCTTCCTGCAAATTACGATGTTGAACGGTTGGGACGGCTACCTCTTGACTGAAGCAGACTACGTCAATGCGTTCTTTAGTCATGACGGGTATGTTGATTTTTTCGCGGAGATCGAGGGAAACCTGATAGACGTGCTCCCAGCCTTCCAGCCTCTGATTCATACCCACAAAAAGCAGTAAAATATGGACCATGGCTACTGACATCCAAACCCCCACGAACACCGACCCGCTCCCCGAGGGCGGTCGCCGCGATTTTCTGATGACGACCCTCGCCTCTGGCTTCGCGCTGGCCGTGCAGCCTATCTCTGCGCAAACCATAACCACGGATTCGAGCGGCCTGATGGCGGGCGAGGGCAAGATGCCCGTCAAGGACAGCGCCGGTTCCATCCCGGCTTACCACGCCATGCCCATGGGCGGCAAGAACCTCCCGGTCGTCCTGGTGGTGCAGGAAATTTTCGGTGTGCATGAACACATCAAGGATCTATGCCGCCGCCTTGCCAAGGCAGGTTATCTCGCGATCGCGCCGGAAATGTACGCGCGCCAGGGCGACGTCTCAAAGCTCACGGCATTCCCTGACATTCTGAAGATCGTCGGCACGGTGCCGGACGCGCAGGTGATGAGCGATCTGGATGCGGCCGTCGAATGGGCCGGGAAAATGGGCGGCGACACCAACCGCCTCGCGGTCACGGGGTTCTGCTGGGGAGGGCGCATTGTGTGGCTCTACTCCGCGCACAGCAAGAAGCTGAAGGCCGGTGCGGCATGGTACGGCCGCCTGGAAGGCGATGCCAACGCCATGACGCCTAAACATCCCATCGATCTGGTTTCGCAGATGAATGCGCCAGTGCTGGGATTGTATGGCGCGAAGGACATGGGCATTCCGGTTGCATCCGTCGAAAAGATGCGCGCAGCCATGAACACAGCGAAGAAACCCGCCGACATTCAGATCTACCAAGTGGCCGAGCACGGCTTCAACGCGGACTACCGCCCCACCTACAACAAGGAATCCGCGAACGACGCGTGGGCGAAGATGCTGGCATTCTTCAAGAAGTACGGCGTGTAAGAGCCCGGACGTCCGGCTGCACATGAGGGAGACGCCATGACCATTGAACCCGTCACCCTCGAAGGACGCTTTGTGCGGCTGGAGCCGCTTGCCGAGTCGCACTGTGCGGGGCTGTGTGAAGTGAGCCTGCCTGCGGAGTTGTGGCGTCTGATTCCGTATCGGATGACGACGCCGGACGACGTGGCCGTTTACATCCAGGCCCGGCGGGCAGCGCTCGCGGCGGGCAGCGAGTTGGGATTCGCGACCATTGAAAAGGCCTCTGGACGCGTGGTGGGATCGACGCGTTTCATGAATATCGACGCCGCCAACCGGCGCGCGGAAATCGGCGGCACTTGGATCGGCAAGCCCTGGCAGCGCACTGCGATCAACACGGAAGCCAAATATTTGATGCTGCGGCATGCCTTCGAGACGTGGGGCTGTATTCGCGTCGAGCTGAAGACGGACGCTCTTAACCAGCAATCCCGCAATGCAATCCTGCGCATCGGCGCGAAGGAAGAAGGCATCCTGCGCCAGCACATGGTCACATGGAGCGGACGCCTGCGCGACACGGTCTACTTCAGTATTCTGGATTCCGAGTGGCCTGCGGTGAAGGCCGTGCTCGAAACCAAACTCGCCTGACAGGCATCTCCTCCGCTCCCGCCCCCTTGACATGAGTGCGCCAGAGCGTATGATTCGTGCGGAGGTTGCTCCATGGAACTCAATGACACCGCCCGGGCGGTTTTGGATCACAAAGGCGCTTGGATTTGTTTCGTAACTCCGGAAACCACGGTTTATGAGGCGCTGGAAATTATGGCCGAAGAAGACATTGGAGCGGTGCTCGTGATCTCCGGCTCGCATCTTTGCGGCGTTTTTTCGGAGCGGGATTACTCGCGCAAGGTCGCGCTGCTGGGCAAGGCGTCGAAAGAAGTCACCGTGGAAGAGATCATGACCAGCCCCCCACTGGTCGTGGAACCTTCGCAGCGCGTCGACGATTGCCTTCGCGCCATGACGCAGTACCGAATACGGCACCTTCCCGTTGTGGAAGACGAAACCGTGATTGGCGTACTCTCCATCGGCGATCTGGTGAACTGGGTGATCCGGCGCCAGGAGGAAGAGATTCAGCATCTGAATCACTACATCGCCGGAAGCTATCCGGCGTAGCAGCCGCTAATCGACAATGCGGCCATCGCGCATTCTCACGGTGCGATGACCATACGCGGCTGCCTCCGGATTGTGCGTAATCATCAGCACGGTTTGACCCAGGCGGGTATTCAAGTCGCGCAAAAGCCGCAGCACCGCTTCCGAATTTTCGGTATCCAGATTGCCAGTGGGTTCATCAGCCAGCAGGATCGCGGGGTGATTCACGATTGCGCGGGCGATGGCGACGCGCTGCTGCTCCCCGCCCGACAGCGCGCGGGGTTTATGGTGCAGCCGGCCTTCCAGGCCCAGCAGCGCCAGCATCTCGTTGAACCACGGCTCCGCGGGACCCTTCTTGTTCGCGATGTGCCGTGCGATTTCGATATTATCCGCCGCGCTCAGCGTGGGCAGCAGGTTGTACTTCTGAAATACAAAGCCGACGCTAGTCTTGCGCAGTTCCGTGCGTTCGGCTTCGGTCATGCCGAGCAGGTCGCGCCCGTCGATGTGAATGGTGCCGGAGGTAGGCGGCGCTAATCCTCCCAAAATGTGAAACAGCGTCGATTTACCGGAACCACTCGGACCCACAACGGACAAGAAATCGCCGCGCTCCACAGTGAGGTTCACTCCGCGTAGGGCGTGCACATCAATCTCACCGACACGGTACGTTTTCTTGAGGTCGCGAATCTCGATCATCGAAGTAGCGCCGTTAGTCATACGCCAACGCCTCAATGGCGTCCTGTCGCGATGCTTTCAGACCTGGATAGAGCGCTCCAATCAGTGACCCGGTTAACGCGATGAGCGCAGCCCAAGGCCACCACGTGTGGACGATAAGCATTGGCATGGTGGGCACGAAGACTTTCATGATCCATTGCGTGCCGTAGCTCATCAGGATACCCGCAATCGCGCCCGCGAAGGCCAGCATTAGCGTTTCGCGCATCAGGATCGACATGATATAGCCCGGCGATGCCCCGAGCGCTTTCAGGATGCCGATTTCACGCGTGCGTTCCAGCACCGCCGTGTACATGGAGAGAAATACCACCAGGAATCCGACCACGACAGCCAACGCGACCACTACATTGGTGAAGCGTTTCAAGATCGGGATGCTATCGACGGTAATCAGTGAAACGAACCCCTCCACCGAAAACACTTTGTAGTCGACCAGTTTCTCATTGAGTTGCTTAACCGCCATGTCGGTGTTAGCAGGCGTGTCCAGTTTCACATAAATCGCGCTAACCTTGTCAGGTGCTGAATACTTTTCCTGCAAAGAATCGAGAGGAGCGAAGATGTGCGAAAGTTTGCCGGATTCCACAATGCCGGCGATGCGCCACGTCAGGCCAAGGTCGATGGTGTCTCCGGGCTTCAGATTCCGCGAGCCCGCGAAGACGTTGTCAACGATAATCTCGTCGGGACCCTTGAAAGGGCCGCCTGCGAGATAACGAAGACCTCCGCTCATCGAATTGAATTCGTCGAGGTTAATGCCGGTGATGGAATCGAAGTTGCCAATGGTCTGCACCAGAGTGCCGGTTGCCAGCGCCACGTGCGGCTGCTTGCGCAGAAATCCGACGATGCCCTGCGGCATGTTCCCGGAAAACGCCAGCACGGAACTTCCGGGAGGCCGTACCAGCACGTCCGCGCCGGTGCCACGCGAGCGTGCGGCTATGTCGCCCAGTACTCCCTGGCTCACGCCCACCAGAGTCAGAATCATAGTGACCTGAACGCCTATGGCAACCGCGCTGAGCAGAGTGCGCACCGGACGGTGCTTCAGATTTTCGACGACAAGGCGCTGGATCAATGTCCCAGTTTATCAGCCGGAATCTGCTGCCACGCGGCGCTGACGATCGAAAGCGCCGCCAGTGCGGCAGTCTCCGCTCGTAAAATCGAGGGTCCCAGGGAAACGGCGGTCCAGCCCTTAGCCCCGAAATCCGCACGTTCCGCATCGGTCCAGCCACCCTCGGGCCCAGTCAGCATCGCCACGGTATCGCTAGCCGCGCGCGCGCACGGCAGCGCGTTCAAAAATGGCGGAGCTCCGGGATTCTCTTCCAGCGCGAAGCGGCAAATGGCTTCGGTCGCCAAAGCATCGCGCCATTTCACCGGCTCCTCGATCACAGGCAGCCGTGCACGGCGGCACTGCTGACTCGCTTCCACGCCGATGCGGCGCCAGCGTTCCAGGCGCTTAGCGGCGGCCTTCTCCAGACCCTTTTCCGTGCGAACCGCAATCACTGGAATCACCCGCTCCACGCCCAATTCAGTAGCTTTTTCGATCATAAATTCGAAGTGATCGAATTTGATCAGCGCCGCACACAGGATCATCCGCACCGGCGGCTCCACAATTTCCATTTTAGAAACCGTCCGAAACACCACGTGTTCCTTGCGCGCGGTTTCGATTTCCGCCAGATACACGTTGCGATTGTCGGAGATCTCATAGCGCTGGCCTGTCTCCACGCGCAGCACGCGTGTAAGATGCTGGGCGTCCTCGCCTGAAATCTCCGCGTGGTCATTACGAATCTGTTCAACAAAAAAGCGGCGGCGCATGGGAATCCGGATGAGTAGCGGCTGACTCCTGTATCCTTTTGTCTAATGATCGCTCATATCAGCGGAACCCTTTTCGAGAAACGCCCGAACAGCGTGATCATCGATGTTCAAGGCGTCGGCTATGAACTGGCCATCCCGGTTTCCGCGTATTCGTCGCTTCCCGAACAGGGCGCCCCGGCGCGCCTGCATGTGTACACGCACGTTCGGGAGGACATCCTCGCGCTATTCGGATTCTTAACCAAAGAAGACAAAGCCCTGTTTGAGAAATTGATTTCCGTGAGCGGCATTGGTCCGAAGCTGGCGATTACCGCGCTCAGCGGATTGACGACGGAGGATTTGGTTTCCGCGATCCGCTCCGGCTCGGTGGAACAACTGGTGCGCATTCCCGGCGTGGGCAAAAAAACAGCCGAGCGTATGGTGCTGGAACTGCGCGACAAAATGGGTCCTGCGGGAACCCATGCGCAAACCGGTGCTGGCATTGCACCGAAGGGCGCATTCTCTCAAGACGAGGAGGACGTGATTTCCGCATTGATGAATTTTGGGGCGACGCGAGCGTCCGGTGAGGCCGCAGTGATAAAAGCGCGTTCGGAGAAAGAGTCCAACGATTTCGATTCGCTCTTCCGCCGGGCGCTGAAATTGGTGCGCTAGAGGCGAATCACCGCTCGTCATCAGCGCCGCCGCGTAGCGGTGAGCCAAGCGTTTTCACCCACCGATGTTCCTGAACTTTCACGATGGACCACAACCATCGCTCTGTTGGCGGCGCGCGCGGTGAGCATTCTCTAACTGCTAAAGTGGCTCAATGGTCCTATCGGACGTTGACATCAAAAAGTACCTGGTGCAAGGGAAAATCAAGATCTCTCCCGCGTTGCCGCCGGAGCAGTTCGGCAGCTGTTCGGTGGATTTTCGCCTGGGCAGCGAGTTCAGTATCTTCGAGCACAGCCGCCACCCATTCATCGATCTGCGCGATGGCACCGCAATTCAGGACATCATGCGTCCCATTAGCGTGGCGCCGGGCGACGCATTCATCCTGCA
Organism: uncultured Acidobacteriota bacterium; assembly: GCA_902826605.1. Classification (GTDB taxonomy): domain Bacteria; phylum Acidobacteriota; class Terriglobia; order Bryobacterales; family Bryobacteraceae; genus Palsa-187. The sequence goes on along the minus strand of CADEFM010000012.1, from coordinate 28,363 downwards.
GCCGCACGAATTCGCGCTGGCGATCACCGAAGAAGTGATTGAGCTCGACGACGACGTGCTAGGCCGTCTGGAAGGCCGCAGCAGCCTGGGCCGCATCGGCATCATCGTGCACGGAACGGCTGGTCTGTTCGATCCGGGCTGGACCGGCAAGGCTACCCTCGAACTCAGCAACCTGGGCCGTATGCCTGTGGCGCTCTATCCGGGCATGCGCATTTGTTCAATGACCTTTGAGCAGCTTTCCTCGCGCGTGGCTGTGCCTTATCGCAAAAAGGCTGGCAACAAGTATGCAGGCCAGGAACGCCCTCTGGCCAGCAAACTCGCGAGTGAAACCGGGGGGCCGTCCGGCGAATAGGGCCTTGCGCAACCGCAGAGGATTCTTGCCGTATGGCACGTAGCCTGGAAGGCACCGAAGAGGATTCCCCTGTGGGTGCGCGTTACACCGTCCTCAAATTCCGGTGTCCACTACCGATAAGACAGGCATGGAATCCCGAATTGACCAGCGAATAGAAACCCGGTTAGTCGCGCGCGCCGTAGCAACTATCGAAACCATCCACGACGGGAGGCTCGTTCGTGGCCGGGGTATGACGGTTGATGAGTCGAATTCCCATGCCAAGACCATGGGCGAAATGTTCGCGTATCCCGGGTTGACCGTGAAAACTTCTACTGAACGACGGCGCTGGTTGCCGGTCGTGCTCCCCTGGCTGCAGAATTGCTGGTCCTTTGGCACTCTTAGCACTAAGTAAAATCGTCGTAGGCGCGCTAAAGTCTTCCGCGTAGTCCTCCGATGTTGCCAGCAGATGGAAACGCTGGGACAACCAAGGCGGGCCGAAAACAGATTTGTTCGCCGCGCCAAACGGTGGCGAGTCATTTCGCTGGTCTTTGGAGCACTGTTGTTGGCGGTTGCAGCGCCTGAGCTTGGCATCCTGGCGTGGACCCCCGTTCGCGGCGCTATGAAGCCCGCGTTGCCGCCCGTCTTCCTTCAATCGCCCCACCGGGCATTGCCGCGCGTGGCGACAACAGCAACGACGTTTGCGACTCCCTGGATTGTGCCCGATCCTCCTCCTCTGGTTGACGAGGTTGCGGTTGCCCGCCCGCACGGAACCCGCGGCATTTTCATAAAAGCCTCGGCTGTCTCATGGGTGACCGTCTGCGCGGACGGCCGCAAGGTATACGAACGGCTCTTTGAGGCAGGCACTGCGGCGCAAATTCCATTTTCCCGTCAAGCGACGTTGCGGTCTGGTAACGCGGGGGCGTTAGAGATCGAAGTGGCGGGCCGTGCCGTGGGTCTCATGGGTCCGTGGGGCGCAATTCGCATGATCAAGGCGACACCCGCAGGATTTGAATTTATCACGCCGGTGATCATGAGCGGCTGCAACGCAGGCTAGCTCCCAATAGGCCTTAGCGCCCGGACGACCCAAATCCCCCTGCACCGCGTTGAGAATCGGCGAGATCTTCCCCTTCTACCCACTCCACGGACTCGTAACGCGCAACCACAAGTTGGGCGATGCGGTCGCCTTTTTCGATGACGTAATCAGCCCTTCCCAGGTTGAACATTACCGCGCGAATTTCTCCGCGGTAGCCGGGATCGATGGTTCCAAAATTCACCGTGATGTTGTGTTTGAGCGCCATGCCACTGCGCGGACGAATCTGGGCTTCGTAGCCCGGCGGCAGTTCGATGGCGAGTCCAGTGGGAACGCCTTGCGCAACCCCGGGCGAGAGCACTACACGCTCCACGGCGCGAAGATCCATGCCCGCATCTTCGGCGGGGCCATGTGCGTAGTGGGGCAGAGCCGCCTCGGGATGAACCTTCTTGATGCGGATCTGGAGCGCCGGGGCATTCATTACTGGGGTCGCCATTCGTTTATGATAACCGTTTGAGCTCATCCAAACCTTCTCGCGTATTGGCCGTTGCGCCGATGCCTCCTGAAAAAATCGCCTTCGCGCTGGCGCGCTATTCTCGTTCGCCCGATTCCATTCGCGAGTCTATCGAATGGGTCCGCACACATGACTCCGCCAAATTTCTGGAAAGCTTTTATTTCCAGTATGGACACGCTTCCATCGCTGATCTGGGCCACGTAGTCCTGTGTTTTGAAGGCATTTCCGAACTGGCGGCCACCGAAGCCGAAGACGAGCAACTTTGGGACGGCCAGGCGCGGTCTTCGCGCTATCAGAATTTTTCACGCTCCGGCTTTGTGACGCCTCCCGAGTTCGACGCCGAGCAAGCCGCCATCTATACTGCCGCCGGGCAGCGGTTGCTTGCGGCGTATGACGATATTCACAAGCGAGTTCTGGAACATCTAACGGAAAAGCTTCCGCGGCCGGACGACATGAAACCGGATGCTTACCAGCGCAATCTCGCTGCCCGCGCTTTTGACGTGGCGCGCTACACACTGTTTTTCGGAATCCCCACGGGCGTTGGACAAGTCACCAGCATTCGGACACTGGAGCGTCAGATCCGCCGCTTGAAGGCCTCCGAATATGCTGAGCTTCGCGATCTTGCGGATGAGATCGCCAAGGCCTGCGCGCAACCTCCCGCTTGTGTGTGGGACGAAAAGACTGCGGGCGAGCCGCTTGCGCCCACGCTTGCACGGCACGTGGACGCCGACGAGCATACCGCGCAATCGCGTAAAGACCTGCACTGTTGGGCGCTGCAAAACCTGCCTGCGGCGGCCGGTGAAATCCCCGATGCCGTGGATCTGATCAAGCCCAGCGAAACACATGCCGAAATCGCCGCGACGTTACTCTATCCGGTGACGGATCGTCCGTTCCGGGAACTGTATGCAATCGCCTGCGACTGGTCCGCCGCGCAACGGAATGAAGTAATCGCAACAGCGCTCAAATCCCGCACGCGGCGGGATGAACTGCAGCGCGGCTTTCGCGGAGGCTTGTATGCGTATGACATCGTGATGGACATCGGGGCGTATCGCGATATGCACCGGCATCGGCGTTGCCAGCAGTACCGGCAAGCCTATTCGGGGACGCTGGGATTCGATACGCCGCAAACGCTGATAGACGCCGGAGCGCAGTCTTCCTACGAAAAAGTGATGTCGGAAACGCTGGCCGGGATCGCGCGGCTTCCTGAGCCTGGATCGCATTATCTGCTGCCATTTGGCGCTCGGTCGCGTTTCCTTTTCAAAATGGATTTCGCGGAGGCCGACTATATCTCCAGGCTCCGTAGCGGTGTAAAAGGGCACTTCAGTTATAGGCAGGTGGCCTGGGAGATGAAGCAAAAGATGGAGCAAATGGAGCCGGAGCTTGGCCGCCTGATGGAAGCGACTCCGCCGTGGGTTGAAGATCCCCTAAAGCGCTAATACCCACTTCATGATCCGCAGGCTTGCTAAAGCGATCCTCCCGAGTTGGCTTCGTTTGAGGCTGCGCGCCGGATACGAGCGCATTCAACCCTTGCTCTATGCGGGTTGGTCTGTCGAATGCCCTTGCTGCGGCGCACACTACCGTGAGTTCCTTCCCCACGGCCGGCCGGAACGTCGCAACTCGCAATGCCGACGTTGCGACGCTGTGGAACGCCATCGCCTTCTGTTCCTGTATCTGAAAAATCGCACGGATTTCTTCCAGAGCAAATTGCGCCTGCTGCATTTCGCACCCGAACACAGCTTTCGTAAAATCTTTTTGGCGTTACCGAATGTGAAATACGTCAGTACGGACTATTGTGGCGAGTCGGATGTCCATATGGATATCACCAACCTCGCGCTCTCAAGTCAGACAGTGGATGCCATCATCTGCATGCACGTACTCGAACACATTCCCAACGACGTCAGAGCCATGAGGGAACTGCTGCGGGTTCTAAAGCCTGGCGGCTGGGCCATTCTTCAAGTACCCATTGATTTGAAGCGCGCGCACACTTATGAAGATTTCAGCATCACCAGTCCCGAGCAGCGCCGCATCCATTTTGGGCAGGAAGACCATGTGCGCTGGTATGGCAGGGATTATATAGGCCGCCTGGAAAGTGCCGGTTTCGTCGTGACAGTCGACGATTACGTCCGTTCATTCACCCCAGAACAGCAGTGGCGCTATGGCCTTTCGCCCGAGGAAGATGTTTACTTCTGCAGGCGGCCGGTCTGATTACAGGAGCGACAAGCTATAGAACCCGCCTGTCTGCTCTACATGCACCGGCGTCTCGAACAGTTCTTCCATGCGCTGTGAATTCAGTAGTTCCTGCTTTGGACCGTCGAAGAAAATGCGCCCTTGCTTCAGCGCCACTATGCGATGGATTTCGGGAATGATGTCGGGCAGATGATGGGTGACCACAATGACCGTTACACCATTGCGGACTAGTTTGCTCATTGCCTCGCGCACCTCGCGCTGGGCTCGGGAATCCAGAGAATTAGTCGGCTCATCGAGCACTAACGCTTTGGGGTCATGGGCCAAAGCGCGCGCGAAGACGGCGCGGCGTGCCTCGCCACTGGATATCTCGTTCATCAGGCGTTCCGACAGGTGGCTGATTTCGAAAAATTCGATGGCATCGCGCGCTTTGGCCTCCATTTCCGGCGTCACGCGGTGATTCGGCCAGACGCCGATGGAGCCGAAAAACGCGCTCAATACCGTCTCAAACACGGAATACGGCTTGGTGCACGTGGCTACTAAATCGTTGGTCACGATGCCCAGCGTGGCGCGCAGTTCGAATAGCGTCCAGGTTTGTTCCCCCCACACTCGAATGCAGCTCTCCCCAGGGAACCTGGGATAGCATTCGCGCGTAATAGCCTTGAGTAAGGTGGATTTTCCGCTGCCGTTCGGTCCGAGGAGCGCCACGTGTTCGCCGGCAGCTATGGAAAACGTGACATTGCGCAGGGCCATGGCGCCCTCGCGTTCGATCGACACGTTTTCGAATTCTATAAGTGGAGGCACCCGGTTATCCTAGCATTCCTCTAACGGAGGGCCCCCTTGACAGGGTTCCCAGCCTGCATGCTACATTTGAGAGTAAGGACTTACTTATGCAAGCCGCCCCCCCTCAATTCCCTGCAAAAAGCCGTATGCCCGGTGGAGATCGCCGCAAGCAATTACTGAGGGTGGCGATTGAGGTTTTTGCCCGCAACGGGTTTAGCGGCACTAAGACCAGGGACATCGCGGCGGCCGCCGGAATCAGTGAAGCAATTCTGTTTCGCCATTTCGCCACCAAAGAAGACTTGTATCACGCCATTCTGGATGAAAAAGAAAATGAGGGCTGCATAAACGACATGAGCCTCATGGAAGACGCCATGCGGCGGCGCGACGACGCGGAATTACTGCGCTTGATCGGCCGTCATATTTTGCGCGCGTTTCGTGAGGATCCCGCGTTTCAGAGGTTAGTGCTTTACGCATCGCTTGAGGGCCACATCATCGCAAGTCTCTTTCAGCAGCGTTTTGCTCCAAGAAGCGAATTCTTCAAGAATTACGTGCGGCAGCGCCAGCAGGAGGGGGCGTTCAGGCCATGCGATCCCGACATCGCCCACTTGATGAGCGTTGGGGCGTTCGTCCACTTTGCCATGTGCCGGTATGTGATTGGCTTTCCCGGCCCGGCCGGTTCCGAAGAACAGTTGATTGAGGAGATGGTCGCCATCACGCTCGCCGGCCTGGCGAATCCCGAAAAAATTCATCTGCCAAAAGTGAATGCTTGCGAGCCGGAAAACCATCTAAAAATTAATGCGTCGAGGAAAGTTCGGAAGGAAACTCATGCGAAGTCATAAAAGGGTGCTGGCAGCAGCGGCTGCGGTCGTTTTAGCCGCATTGATTACATCTGGTTGCGGAAAATCAAAGAGTGTGGAAGCCGCGAAGCCTGCGGCAACCGAAGCGGGTGCGGCGGGTCAGCCCTTGGTACAAGTGGTGATTGCGGAAGCGCGGTCCGTTGCAGCCGCAGTACAGGTGACCGGCAGTTTCGTGGCGAAGGAAATGTCCGACGTCGCTCCCCAGGCGGCGGGGCGCGTGATCGAGACGCCCGTGGATGTGGGCGCATTCGTGCAAAAGGGTCAGGTTATCGCTAAATTGGAGGATCGAGACGCGCAGCTCCGTCTGGATCAGGCTGTAGCGGCCGAACAGCAGGCTGCGGCGTCCGTACGCCAGTCGCAATCGAGGATTGGCTTGGTCGCGAACCAGCAGTTTGACCCGGCGACAGTGCCCGAAGTGCTATCGGCGAAAGCCGCAGCTGATTCCGCAATGGCTCAGGCCAAACAAGCGGAAGCTGATGCGCAGCGCTATGAGAATCTGATCAAGACCGGCGATGTCTCACGCACCGCTTATGAGAAGGCACGCACGCAGGCCGATACGGCACTGGCCCAGGCGAACTCCGCGCGCCAACAATATGAAGCGACGCTGAACGCCGCACGGCAAAGCTATCAAGGCGTAATGACGGCTCAAGCCTCACTTTCCGGCAGCTCCACCCAAGTGGCCATAGCCAGGAAAGCGTTGGACGACACAGTGATTCGCGCTCCCTTTTCGGGGTACGTGAGTGCTCGCCCGGTGGCCGCGGGCCAATACGTCGCCCTGACCAACAAGATCGCCACGGTGCTGCGCATCACTCCTATCAAATTGGAATTACAAGCACCGGAAGCCAATGCCGCGCAGATGAAGATCTCGGTGCCGGTGGAAGCACGCGTTCCCGGGTATCCCGACCGCAAGTTTACCGGCACAGTCACGGCCATTAACCCCGCCGTGGATCCAACGTCGCGGACCTTCACGGCAATCGCGGAATTCCCCAATTCGGACCTGACGCTGAAGCCGGGCATGTTCGCCACGGCACGGATTCTATTGCCGGGCAGCACCACGGGAGTTTTTGTTCCTCAGAAAGCCGTGATTACCGACGCCAGCACGAATTCATCGCAAGTGTTTTTTATTCGCGACGGCAGATCACGTGTGGCGGTGGTGCAACTGGGACCCAAAGAGGGCGACCAGATCCAGATTCTCACCGGCATCACAGCGGGAATGACCATCGCGATGGATCATTTACAGGATCTCTTTGACGGCCAGACGGTAAAGGTCGCAGGCGCTGGAAACGCAGCCAAGCCGGCCGGGAACGGGAACTAAGTCATGCACGCATTGGCAGCTTTATGTGTTCGGCGCCCGGTGTTTGCCACCATGCTCATCGTGGCGCTCATGGTGGTGGGCGCGTTCTCCTTCACCACGCTGGGGCTCGATTTGTTTCCAAAAATCGATTTGCCGACGGTGGTCATTTCCACATCGAACCCCGGCGCTTCGGCTGAGGAAATTGAGACCGAAATCAGCAAGCGCGTGGAGGACGCGGTGAATACCATCAGCGGTATCGATCAATTGACGTCGATATCGGCGGAGGGAACGTCCTCGGTTATCGTGCAGTTCTCGCTCGATAAGAACGGTGACGTGGGCGCGCAGGAAGTGCGCGACAAGGTCAATCTGATCATCTCGCAATTGCCGGAGACCGCAAAGACGCCAGTCGTACAGAAGATGGACCCGGACGCCACCCCGGTGATGCAGGTGGTGGTGTCCGCGCCGCGGCCGTTGCGGGAGGTTACGGAAATCGCCGACAAGCAGATACGGCCGCGCCTTGAGAATATTCCCGGCGTCGGACAGATTCGTTTAGCCGGGGGGTTAAAGCGCGAAATTCGTGTATGGGTGGATCCGGATAAAATGCGCGCCTACAACCTTCCCATTTCGGAAGTGGCCAATGCGTTACGGCAGCAAAACATGGAATTGCCTGGCGGCAGCGTGCAGGCAGGGCAACAGGAACTTACCGTTCGAACCTTGGGACGATTGGTGGATCCCGTGCAGTTCAACGAAATCGCCATCGCACGCCGCGGCACCTACGTGGTCAAACTCAAGGACATCGGCCGTGCGGAAGACAGCGAAGAAGAACCCACCACGGCAGCACGACTGAATGGCGAGCCCGCCGTGACCCTCACCGTTAATAAGCAGTCGGGTGAAAATACGGTGGCTACTGCGGAAGGTATTTTTGCACGGCTGGACGAAGTGAAAGCCACGCTGCCCAAAGATCTGAAGGTCCAGATTGTCAACGATCAATCGGCATTCATCAAATCCGCCGTGCACTCGCTGGAGATGCACTTGATCGAAGGCAGTATTCTGGCGGCGCTTGTCATCTGGATTTTCCTCACGAATATACGAACCACGCTGATATCGGCGGTGGCCATCCCCACTTCTATCGTGTCTACGTTCGGACTGATGGCGGTAATGGGCTTTACGCTGAACCAGATGACGATGCTGGCGTTGACGCTGATGGTGGGCGTCGTGATCGACGACGCTATCATTGTGCTGGAGAATATATACCGGTACATCGAAGAAAAGGGCCTATCGCCGTATCAGGCGGCGATTGAAGGAACGCGAGAGATCGGGTTGGCGGTAATGGCAACCACGCTTTCGTTGCTGGCTGTTTTTATTCCCATCGGGTTTATGGGCGGAATCGTGGGCCGCTTCCTGTCGTCATTCGGCTTCACTTCGGCATTCGCCATCGCGGTATCCCTGCTGGTGAGCTTCACGCTGACTCCCATGCTGAGCTCGCGCTTCTTGAAGCCACCGGCGCCCGAAGCCGTGGCGGCGCACAAGGGTTCAAAGGATTCGCGATTCTTCGCGTTCCTGGACCGGTATTACACGCTCATGCTGGAATGGTCCATGGCGCACCGCAAAACCATGGTCGCCATCAGCGTGGCCGTCGCGCTCACCACCGTGCCTTTGTTCATGCTGGTAGGCAAGGCGTTCGTGCCGAGCGACGATCGCTCGGAGTTTTCCGTTTCGGTGCGCGCTCCCGAAGGTTCTTCCCTGGCTGCGACGCTGACCATCGCAGAGCGCATCGCGCGTGATATTCGCGCATTGCCGGGAGTCCGCGCGACGCTGACCACCATCGGCCAGGGCGGAAGCGGCTTCGGCAATGTCTCCATCGGAATGACCAATCGCGCATCGATCTACGTCAAGCTGGTGCCGGTGAAGGAGCGGGAGCTTGCACAGAATGATCTCATGGTGCGAACGCGCGAGCTGATGACGGCCTATCCGAAGGATGTGAAGACCAGCGTAATGCAATCCGGCGGCGCGGGCGGCGGACAAGCCGAAGTGATGTTCGTCTTGAACGGCCCCGACCTTGAAAAACTCGACACCTATTCGCAGGCCATCCTGGAGAAAATGCGCACCACGGCGTACATCGCCGATGCAGATACTTCGCTGGTATACGGAAAGCCAGAACTGCGCGTGGAAATCGACCGCCAGCGCGCCGCGGACTTGGGAGTGCGCGTGAACGATGTGGCGACGGCTTTGAATACGCTGGTGGCGGGCCAGGTGGTCTCCACGTTCAACTCCGGCGGAGAACAATACGACGTGCGCTTGCGCGCCGCGCGTGAATTCCGGACCAGCGTGGAGGGATTGTCACAAATGACGGTGGCTTCTACAAGCCGCCAGGGTTGGGTAACGGTGGATCAAGTGGTGCGTATCAAGGGCGGCACCGCACCATCCAGCATCAACCGGTTGAACCGGCAAAGACAAGTGACGCTGAGCGCGAACGTTCTGCCTGGAGGCAGCCAGGAAAGTGTGATCCGCTCGATTGAAGACATCGCTGCGGGCATCCAGATGGAACCCGGCTACAGCACCGCGCTGCAAGGCACCAGCAAGGAACTGCGCCGCACCGCCTATTACTTCATGATGGCGATTGCCCTGACGTTCATCTTCATGTACATCGTGCTGGCGGCGCAGTTCGAATCCTTCTTGCACCCGTTCACCATCCTGTTGACGCTGCCGATAGCGATTCCGTTCGGCATCCTGTCGCTGCTGCTTGCAGGACAGACGATCAATGTGTTCTCCGCAATCGGCATGCTGCTGCTGTTCGGCATCGTGAAGAAGAACGCAATTCTGCAGATCGATCACATGAACGGTTTGCGCGCGCTGGGGATAAAGCGCCACGACGCCATTATTCAAGCGAATCGCGACCGGCTCCGGCCGATTTTGATGACCACGACGGCTCTGGTTGCGGGAATGCTGCCGCTCGTCTTTTCAACCGGCGACGGTTCGGCCACCAACCGCTCGATTGGCGTGCTGGTCGCGGGAGGCCAAAGCCTGTGTCTGCTGCTGACGTTACTGGCTGTGCCGGTATTCTATTCGCTGTTCGACGACATGAGGAATCTCCCAATGTTCAGCGGTTTGAAGCGGCGCGAAAAATCCCAATCGAAGTCAATGGCGCGGCCTGGTTCGGCTGTTCCGGAGCCAGTGCATTTCAGAGCGGAGGAACACGCCTGATGTTCGCCAAAACAGTGAAGAATGCCGCGGTGCTGCTATGTTGCGCGGCCCTGGTCGCGGGGCAGGATCCTGTCACACCAGTCCCCCCGGTGCGCGTCTTCAGATTGCCGCCGAGGATCGGAGTGTTCGCTGAAGCGCAGCTTAGCCTGCAACAGGCTATGGCGATGGCTCTCGCCAGCAATAACGACATCGATGCGTCCAAGATCGACCGTGAAGTGGCCGATTATACACTCATCGGCGCTCGCGGCTTGTTCGACCCTACGGCTAGCGCCAGTAGTGGATGGCAGCAAAATCTCCAGCCCATCGCTACCACGCTCGGAGGAACCGCGAGCGGAGCGGTATTGACCAAGACCTGGCAGACCGATCCGATGGTAACTGGCCTGTTGCCGTGGTTCGGCGGCAGCTACCGCGTGGATCTGAACTCACAACGCACATTCACCGACAACACATTCGTCACGTTGAACCCGCAATATCCGTCCGCACTCAATTTTCAATACATACAGCCCTTGTGGCGCGGATTTCGCTATGACAGTAACCGCAGGACGTTGGACGTCGCGAAGAAGAACCGCACGCTCACAAATGCGCAGTTCCGGCAGCGCGTAATGCAAGTGGTGCAGCAAACGGAGCTGGCGTACTGGGAACTGGTCTTCGCCTACAACAATATGCAGGTTCAATTGGAGGCGGTGGATATTGCACGCCAACAAGACGAAAGCAACCGCCGCCAGGAAGTGCAAGGGCTGCTCGCGCCCATCGACGTAGTGGCAGCACAAACGCAACTTGCGAATTTCGAGCTCGGCGCCTACACTGCGCAAACCGCGTTGACGCGCGCCGAAAATTCACTGAAAACGCTGATCCTGGCGGACCGCTCCTCGCCAATGTGGGCCAGCGCCATCATTCCCACCACGCAGCCCAATCTCACGCCGCGCGTGACGCCGCTCGCGGATGCAGTGGGCGAGGCGCTGAAGAACCGCCCAGAGGTCGCGGTGGTCAGAATCAACGGCGAGATCAACGAGAGCGATACCAACTTTTTCCGTGAACAGACCAAGCCCCAGGTAGATGTGGTGGCCAGTTACACGCGCGCGGGCTTGGCGGGATTTCAGCTTCCGCAGGCATCAAATCCCTTTACTTCCGGCTTCGTGCCGCTGGTAACCCGATTAAACGAGCTGTCGGCTTCAGCTGGGCTACCTCCGGTTGAATTTAGCGGCTTTGGAGGGACAACTTCTATTTCGCCGGTCCTCATCGGCAGCTATGGACAATCGCTGAACAATCTGTGGGCTGGCAATTTTCCCACCACTCAGGTGCAACTGCGCATCTCGATGCCGATCCGCAACCGTACCGCGGAAGCGAATCTCGGACGTTCGTTGGCCGAGGCGAAACGCATTCAGAATCAGCGCGACCTGGTGGAGCAGGCGATTGAAGCGGACGTTCGCAATTCAATGCAGCAAGTGCAGTCCTCGCAACTGCGATTAGACGCCGCGCGCCTGCAGCGCCTTTCCGCAGAGGAACAATACAACAGCGAACAGCGCCAGTTTCGTGCGGGCACTTCCACCCTGTTTCTGGTCCAGCAACGGCAAAGCGCGATGATCACATCCCGCAGCCAGGAGCGGCGCGCAGAATCAGACCTGGGCCAATCCATCGCGGCATTTGAGTTGGCGACGGGCTCCATCTTGAGCGAGCATAGTATCAACCTGCAGTGACTGCTTGCTTCAATAACGAGCTTGCGGTAACGGCGGGTTACTAAACATCGAGTGACCTCTTCCTTTCGCGCACTGCAATCGCGTAACTACCGGCTCTTTTTCATGGGGCAAGCGATTTCCGTCATCGGAACATGGATGACGCGGCTTGCCATGAGCTGGCTGGTGTACCGGCTGACGAACTCGGCATTCTTGCTGGGCGTTGTGGGATTCGCGGCGCAAATACCTGCGGTTGTGCTGGCGCCCATCGCGGGCGTTTGGATCGACCGGTTGAACCGGCATCGCACCATTATTGTTACGCAAGTATGCGCCATGTGCGCAGCACTCGCACTGGCGGCGCTGGCATTCACGAATACCGTAACCATCTGGTGGGTGATCGGAATCGCGCTTCTTCAGGGCATCATCAGTTCGTTCGAAGTGACGGCGCGGCAATCCTTCGTGATTCAAATGGTGGACGATCCCGCCGATCTCTCGAACGCCATCGCCTTGAACTCGTCCGTGTTCAACACGGGCCGGTTGGTGGGCCCGGCAATCGCAGGGCTCTTGGTGGCGGCCGTGGGAGAAGCATGGTGTTTTTTGTTGGACAGCGTAAGTTACGTGGCGGTGATCGGCGGATTGCTGGCCATGCAGGTGCGGCCACAGCAAATAGCGCGCACGAAGCGCCGTGCATGGCAGGAAATGACCGAAGGCTGGCGCTACGTGGCGGCCTCGCCCGCGTTACGCTATGTTTTGCTGCTGCTGGGATTCGTGAGTCTGATCAGCGCACCGTATTTGATCTTGCCCCCCATTTTGGCGGCAGAGACCCTGCGCGGCGGCGCGAACACGTTGGGATTCCTGATGGCAGGCGCGGGGGTCGGAGCCTTGACGGCAGCGGTGAGTATGGTGTTGCGCAAGACGCTCATCGGCCTGACACGTGTGATGGCTATGTGCGTCGGCGTATTCGGTGGGGGCTGCGTGCTGCTGGGAATCTCGCGGACGTTTTGGCTGTCCGTAATGCTGATGGGTATCACCGGGTTCGGCATGATGATGCAGATCGTGGGCAGCAACACGATCATTCAAACCCTCGCAGACGACAGCAAGAGAGGTCGTGTCATGTCCTTTTACACCCTGGCGTTGTTTGGACTGCCGCCTATCGGAAGCCTGTTGTGCGGCGCGCTAGCCGCACGTGTGGGCACCGAGACTGTGTTTATTGGTAGCGGCACTTTGGCGTTGCTTGGCGCGTTTTGGTTCTGGAAAAAAGTGCCAGAGATCCGGCAGTCGGCACGGCCCCGGCTAGTGGAATTGGGTATGCTGCCGGAAAATTGACGGGGAGAAGGAGGCGCCGCTCAAGCGTGCAAGTAAAACAAACTTAGTCTCGGTAGTCCGCTTCCTGTCAGTAATTTGCGCTCCAGGAATTGTTTTTCAAGGATCGACAGCTGCTCCGCGGACATCTTCCCGCGATACGGTTTCAACTCCACATCCAAAGAACGGCGAGATTCGAAGAGCGCTTCGTCACTCACAGCGGCGCGCAATCGAGCGATCATCTTTTCCTCGATGGCAGTGAGGCGCTGCTCCAATTGTTCCAGATCTCCGTAGAGCGATTCCAGATCCAGGGATTCCAGCAAGGCCGCCAAATCTTGCTGACCAGCATTCCGCAGCGCTTGCGCGTTGCGAAAGATAAAAGCACGGATTTCGTCCAACTCAAAGGGCGGTGCCTCAGCGGACTTCTTCACGGGCGCTCCACTGGCCAGAGCCTGCGCTTCCACGGCAATCGCCTGCGCGCAATACGCGATGGAATTCACATTTTGCGTCCGCGCGTGCGCTGGCCGTTTACGCCATTTGTCGAATGCCTGATCGATACCACGCAGCACGGCTTCCAGCGGAATTCCTGCGTTTTTCCAAACTTCAATCAAGGCCCAATCGAGCGGCGAGAGTAAGAACAGACCCGTGCCGCGGACACGCTGGAAATGATCCTCCACTTCCGTGAAGTAATTGAAGTAATTGGTCACCGGCTAGGGCTTCCGCGCATGATTACGATCCCAGATGAGACGCAGTCCTTCAAGTGTCAGATCCTCATCGCAAATCTTGACCAGCCGCGAACCTTCCGCGATCAGCTTGCCTTGGCCCCCGGTGGCGATGGCTTTCGTTTCCGGGCCTAGTTCGTCAATAATTCGTTCGACGATGCCGTCAATGAGGCCCAGGAATCCGTAGTAGAGTCCTGCCTGAATGCTGCCCACCGTATTACTGCCCACCAGTTTTTCCGGTGCGCGGAAATCCACCATGGGCAGGCGCGCCGTCTTGGCGAACAAGCCTGTGATGGACATCCCGATGCCCGGAGAAATCAGACCGCCCAGAAATTCGGCGTTCTTTGAAACCACGTCAAAATTAATGGTCGTGCCCAGATCCACCACCACGCACGGTCCGCCGTACTTGAAATATCCCGCCGCTGCATTGACGATGCGGTCCGCACCCACTTCGCGCGGATTGTCATAGCGCACGGCGATGCCGGTATCGGTCCCGGGGCCAACGAACATTGGCTCACGCTGAAAATAACGTTCGGCCATGGCCGTCAAAGGCTGATCCACGGCGGGGACAACGCTTGAAATCACCACCCCATCGACGGCCGCCAGATCGAGCGAAGACAACGAAAACAAGTTCCGCATCAGGATGCCCCACTCATCCGGTGTTTGGTCGCGAATCGTGCGCAAGCGCCACCGGCCCGTCAGTTGCGGGCCATCGAAAGCGCCGATAGTGATGTTGGTGTTGCCTGCGTCGAGAGCCAGGAGCATAGGTTACACGGGCCGGACGCCGCCGGCGAGAATCGTGACCTCCAGTCCACTATCTTGACGCAACCGGAGGAAGCCCGAGGCATCCAGGCCGCAGGTCACGCCGGAGAGAAACCCGCCATCTTGATCCACTGAGACACGGCGATCCAGCACATAGCTCGAGGCATGCGTGAAGAGATCTAAAACAACCGAGGGCTGGGCGGCGGCGCGTGCCATGAATTCGTCCACCGACGGAGCCAGGGTCACTAACAAGTCCTCGCGGGAAGCACGCGCTCCTTCGAGCTTCAGTGAAGTCGCAGTGTCCGCCAACTCCGGGGCAAAGGCGATATGGCTAACATTGATGCCGATACCCGCAATGACGGTGCCGCCCCCGTCCATCTGTGCCAGAATCCCCGCGCACTTCTTGCCATTGATCAGCACGTCATTCGGCCAGCGTAAATCCGTCGACAAGCCAGTAGTTTTCACGATGGCTTCGCGCGCCGCCAGTCCCATGGCCAACATAAGCAGAGGCAGGCGTGAGGCATCCATCGTCGGCCGCAGCACGAACGAAACATACAGCCCCGCGCCCGGTTCGGAGTGCCACGCGCGACCGTGCCTTCCCATTCCGGCGGTCTGTTGTTCCGCACCGACTAACGTGCCCGACGCGCAGCCTTCCCGAGCCATGCGTGCGGCCTCCAGCATGGTAGAGCCGACGGAGGAGTACCATTCGATGCGGCGTCCGGGCAACCGCGCGCGGGCGCTATCGATATCAAACGGCATAAATTCCGCAATTGATATCGACGGCTACGGCGGAGTGTGTGATGGACCCCGATGAAATGAAGTCCGGTCCTGCTTCGGCGTAGGCGCGCACATTGGCGAGCGTCACGCCGCCCGAGATTTCTGTTTCCGCGCGCTTGGCGATGAAACGAATTTCGAGAGCGGCCTGTTCGGGGGTCATATTATCCAGCAGAAGCCGCGCCGCGCCGCATTCCAGCGCCGTTTCGATCTCCCCGCGAGCGCGAACCTCTACTTCAATGGGAAGATTCAGCGCCTTCGTGCGTTCCACCGCCGCGCGCACGCCGCCCGCTAGCCGTATGTGGTTGTTCTTGATCAGCACCGCGTCCCACAAACCCATGCGGTGATTCACCACGCCGCCCGCGGAGGCTGCCATTTTTTCCAGCACACGAAGCCCAGGCGTGGTCTTGCGCGTGTCAAGCATGCGAACACCCGTGCCGTCAATAGCGGCCACGAACTTCGACGCGAGCGTCGCGATCCCGGAAAGCCGCTGCAGGAAATTCAATGTCACTCGCTCGCGAGTGAGCAGCACGCGGGCGGAGCCACGTACGGTTGCAATCTCATCGCCCGGCTTCAGCCTTGCGCCGCTCTCGCGTCCCAGCGTCGCGTGATCGTAAAGGAGTGACAGCAGCTCCACGCCCGCCAAGGTCATCGGCTCGCGCGCCACGAAGCGGGCTTCCGCAAGCATTTCCGACGGGATGACTGCATTCGTGGTGAGATCTCCCGCGCGAACGTCCTCTTCGAGGGCCGCAGCCACCACGCTCGCGACGTCCTGATGGAAACTGCCGACAAAAGGCCTGGACACTACGCCCCCAATGCCGATTTATTCTTGGCGTGTTGAGCTTCGTAATCCGCCAGTTTCGCGCGCAGCGTATCGATCACCTGCGCGGGCGCCTTACTCACGAAGCTCTCGTTTTCCAATTGACGTTTGGAATTGGCAATCACCTTTTCGAGTTGCTCATTGTCTTTACCGAGGCGCTCCCGCATCTCATCGGTAAGCCCAGGGGCCTGGGGCAGGTTCAGCTTCAGCTCGAAACTCGGCTGGTCGTAAGCTTCTACAGTTAAGCCTGTATTGGCGAGCTGTTCGACCAGTTTTACTTCCACTCTGCCGCCTGCGCGCAAGGTTCCGGTCAGCCGAAGCTTGCGGTCGATCTTGTGGTCGGCGCGCTGCGTCCGAATCTCGGTCACAATTTCCTGTAGCAGCTTCATCTCGCGCTCTGCTCCGGGATCGTTGAGCAGCGGATTCGCCTGCGGATAGATCTCGATGGAGATGGACCCTTCCTTGCCGCGCCTGGCCCACAGTTCCTCGGTAATGAATGGCATCAGCGGGTGCAGCAGTAGCAGCGCTGTTTCGTGCACCTGATAGGCAAAACCCCAGTCAGGGTCTCCCTTCTTCAACTCCAAGTACCAATCGCAAAAATCGTCCCAGAAAAACGTCCAGATTGCGCCGGCCGCTTCGTGATATCGATGGTGTTCGAAGGCCTTATTGACGGTGTCAATGGCGACATTCAGGCGCGAACCGATCCAGCGGTCTGCGAGTGACACGCGCTTGGCCGGGCCGCGTTCCTTGCTGAACAGCAGCCGCGATGCGTTCCAGATTTTGTTGGCGAAGTTGCGCCCGCGCGCAATCACTTCCTCGCTGAGCGCGATGTCATTACCCGGAGCCGCGGCCACAAGCAGGCCGAAGCGCACGGCGTCCGTGCCGTACTTGTCGTTGACCAGCAATGGATCGACTACATTGCCCTTAGTCTTCGACATCTTCTGCCGTTCAGCATCGCGCACCAGACCGTGAATATGCACCTGACGAAACGGCACGTCGCCCATCATTTCCATGCCCAGCATGATCATACGTGCGGCCCAGAAGAAAATAATGTCAAAACCCGTGACCAACAGCGACGTGGGGTAGAAAGTGTGTAACTCAGGCGTATCGTCCGGCCATCCTAACGTCGAAAAAGGCCATAACCCGGAGCTAAACCAGGTATCCAGCACGTCGGTGTCTTGCTTTAGATTCTTGGATCCACACTTGGAGCACTCCGTTGGATCCTGCCGCGCGACGGTGACGCCCTTGCAATCCTCACAGTGCCACGCCGGGATGCGGTGCCCCCACCACAATTGGCGGGAGATGCACCAATCGCGGATGTTGTACATCCATTCGAAGTACGTTTTCGACCAGTTCGCGGGGACGAATTCGATACGACCGTCCTCAACCGCTCTAATCGCAGGCTCGGCCAGCGGCTTCATTTTCATCCACCACTGTTTGGATACTAGCGGTTCCACCACTGTCCTGCAGCGGTGACAGATGCCCACGTTGAGCTTGTACGGTTCTATTTTCTCGATTAACCCGAGCGATTCTAAGTCCGCCACCACTCGCTTGCGGGCTTCGTAGCGGTCCAGGCCCGCATAGCCACGGGCCGCCGCGGTCATCTTGGCGTCTTCGCCGATCACCTGTATGATCGGCAGATCGTGGCGCTTGCCAGCCTCGAAATCGTTGGGATCGTGCGCGGGCGTGATCTTCACTGCGCCCGAGCCAAACGCGGGATCGGCCATATCGTCGAGCACAATGGGGATGTCACGATCCATCAACGGCAGCAGCACGTTCTTCAAGTGCAGACTTTCGGCGCGCTTGTCTTTCGGGTTAATTGCGACTCCGGTATCGCCTAGCATCGTTTCCGGCCGCGTGGTGGCCACCACAATCGTAGTGTCTTCGCCCATCACGGGATAACGGATGTGCCACAAGTTCCCTTCCCGTTCTTCGTGTTCCACTTCCAGATCCGAGAGCGCGGTGCGGCAGCGCGGGCACCAGTTGACGATGTAGTCCCCTTGATAGATAAGCCCCTTTTCATAAAGACGCACGAAAGCTTCACGGACGGCGCGCGAAAGGCCAGGGTCAAGGGTGAAGCGTTCGCGCTGCCAGTCGCAACTTACACCGGCGCGCTTCATCTGTTCGACAATGCGCCCGCCATGTTCCTCCTTCCATTTCCAGACGCGCGCTTCGAAGGCTTCGCGTCCCAGGTCGTGCTTGGTTTTGCCTTCCGCGGCGAGCTGGCGCTCCACCATGATTTGCGTTGCGATGCCGGCATGATCCGTGCCTGGAAGCCACAGCGTATTCACGCCTAGCATGCGCCGCCAGCGGATCTGCGCGTCGATGATGGAGTGCTCGAACATGTGCCCCATGTGGAGCGAGCCGGTCACATTCGGCGGCGGAATGGCAAGCGAGAAATATGCGCCGCCGGGCCGCGCCTCGGCGTGAAATATGCCGGAATCCACCCACCATTTGGCCCAATGCGGCTCAAACCGCTGGGGCTCGTACACTTTATCGATTTCCATGGGAAACTTCGATTTTAGCAGGGTGATGCGCAACGGCGTTTCAGTGCTTTGATGGGGTTCTTCGCAGTGACCAAGCGTCAAACAGTTCCTGGCCACTCGTTTTCCATCCAAAGGATAAACCCAGCGATGCACAAAGCCAGCACCGTCGCGAACAATACGTGGCCGCCCAGGTAAACGGAGAAACCAAAGCTGGCGCCCACAGGACCGCTCTTAAAGCAACCTTGGCTTGATCGCTATCACTGAAAGTCAAAACAACCCGCGCAACACAGCGAGTGCAGGCCGTGCGAAATATATGCTCAAGCGAAGCGCCAGTAGTGCGGTTGGCAGCACTGACAGCCACGGCCGCTTCGGCAATTCCACCATCGCGGTAAAAAGAATCAGCGCGGCGAAAATCCTTCCGAAGCCCCAAACATCTTCCCAAATCTGCCGGGAGTTCATGAATACCATCAGCAGCGCGAATGCGTAGATCGCGGCAGGCAGCACGTCCCACGCCTTCTTCCAGGCCAGGCGCATCGCGACCGCGAGCGCTAGGGTCATGGCCGCCATCGCTACATAATCCGCTCCAATGGCGATGGCATTTTGAAACGCCGGGAGCGGGTATGACTCCGGGCGCAGAAGACGATCAGCCCACCCGCTGAGCGGTACCCAGCTCATGAAATCGGAGACCTGGATGCTCGCGCCACGGCGCATCACGTAAGTTCGCCAAACAAGATACGGAAGCGCCGAAGCAGCCGCCCAGGAGCACAAAACGTACCTGCCGCGATACAGGAGAACCAGGCAATACGCCGAGATCAACAGAAGCGATGCCTCCCGCGTCAGAGCAGCGAAGGCGAGCAAAATAATGGCTTTCCTGTGTTCCCCCGACGATGCATAGAAAACGAATCCGGCGGCTAAAGCAAGTGCAGGTCCGTCAACCGTCATTCGCTCAAAGGAGGCGATTGTGCCGGGGTTGAATAGAAACAGCAATCCCCACACCGGCGGCATATGCACACGCAACGCGAATCGCGCCACCCAATAGACTCCGGAAAACAGAAACAGATCCACCACAGCGAAATATGCAGTGTGCACCCATTCATCACGGCCCAAGGCCAGCGCCCATGCCAGCGAGGGAACTAGAATGCGCTGGTAGCGGAACCCCGGTCCGAATATCGCCTGGTCGAAACCACGCCGCATCCACGGATCGTGGGCAATTAAGTGAAAAATCTGACCATCGTAACCGTTGGTGCCCTCAAACAAATAGAGCCGCTCATTGCGGATGGCTTCTGGAACCGGCATGCGAGGAGCGATGCAGAACAAACCGCTCGCATTACCGCCGTAGGTGTAGCGGACGGTGAGGATCTGCCAAAGCACGATCACAGCAAGGGCCGCGAATGCGATGCGTGCCGCGCGCGGCGCAGCATAATGGCTGGCTGTCACATCATCGCCGCGGGGGGCGCCGGTTCATCTGGACTTCCAGCTTTAAGCAGCGGCAGCCGGATCATAATGAATCCCAGCAGCGCCATCACAGCGAGGCCTAATAAGTAGGACGGTGACTTGAATTCAAACACTTTGAGCTCGAAATAGTTGAAAGTAGCGAACAGCAGGCCCGTCAGCGCCTCGCCCGCGATCAGGCCGCTGGCGATGAGGATACCCACGCTTTCCGAACGCGTCTTCTGCGCGTCATTGTGCCCAACACGGGCGGCCAGCATGTTGGACGCGCCACGCAGCATGCCGCCAATGAAAATCGCGAACGTCGTTTCCAGCGGCAGGTACATCCCTACCGACACCAGCATTGGGCTGCGGACGTTTAACATAATCAACGCGATTCCGAAGAAAGCGCCTGTCGCCACCAACGGCCAAGCCATCTCGCCGCCTACGATGCCTTGGGCGAGCGCCGCCATCAAGCCCGCCTGCGGTGCCGCAAGCTCACGGTCGCCGAAACCGGTGCCGCCCTTACTGATATTGCCGGCGTGAAGAATGTAGAGCGGAAAATACATCACCAAGCTCGAAACCACCACAGCGACTAACTCAACTAGCTGAATGGTGCGTGGAGTTCCGCCCAAGATGTAGCCTGCCTTGAAATCCTGCAGCAGTTCGCCCGCCACCGCGGCGGATACGCAAACCACCGCCGCCACGCCCAATACAACCGCCACGCCTTGCGGCCCGGAGACCCCCAGCGCCACCATCAACAAGGCCGCGATGATGAGCGTCGATAGCGTCAAACCAGAAATCGGATTATTCGACGAGCCAATCATCCCCACCAAGTTCCCGGAGACGGTGGAAAAGAAGAATCCCACCAACAGCATCACCACCGCCGCGACCACGCCTGCCAGTATCTGGCCGGAAAAATAGACATACAGCCCGATCATCATCACGAACATCAGTGCGATCAGAGAGAACACGGATTTCGATCCCATATAGCGCTCGGTACGCGCGATGGATTCCATCGGCGGCGCACCACGCCGAATCTCGCTCAGCGCGCGGCCCAGGCTGGATGTCAAGTTTTTGCGCATGCGGAACAGAGTGTACGCAGCGCCCACCATCATTCCGCCTACGGCGATCGGTCTGACGATATAACGCCATACTGCTGCGGCTTGTCCAGCCCAGCTTTCATCGGTCACCGCACCGGCGGGAAGAAATTCCTGCAGACGGGGCCCAAGGAAATACATGAACAGCGGAACCAGCATTCCCCATGCCAGAACGCCTCCGGAGAAATTCAGCGCGGCAAGCTGCGGGCCGATCACGTATCCGACGCCCATGTAGGCGGGACTCACGGTGGGCGCCGAAAATTTCGTCACCGCACCCGTGTTGATCACGTTCGTGCTGCCCAGTGCGCCCAATCGTACAAAGCTTCTGCCGAGCTCGCCGATGCGCACGAAAAAGTCGCTGTTATTCGCGAATACTTTCACTTCCGCGAGTGACTGCACCAATGCCCCCAGGCCGATGTTCCAGAACAGGTACCGGGCCGCCTCCGCGCCACGCCGTCCGGCTTTGTGAATTTCAGCCGCCGCCACCGATTCGGGAAAAGGCAGCTCGGGGTCCTCCACCATCACACGGCGGACCAGAGAAACGAACAGCACGCCCAGGATGCTGCCCACCATCATCATCGCCGTCGATTTCCAATAGGCTTGGCCTGGATCGAAAGATACCCACGCGCCTGAAATCACGAACGCGGGCAGCGTGAAGATCGCGCCCGCCGCGACAGATTCGCCAATCGATCCCGCGGTGCGCGCCAGGTTTTCTTCGAGCACCGTGCCCTTCCACGCGCGCAACACCGCCATGCCGATGACCGCCGCCGGATAAGTGGCCGCGATGGTAATCCCCGCGCGCAGGCCCAAATATGCATTGGCCGCGCCGAGCACCACCGACATCACCAACCCCAGCATGACCGCGCGCACCGTCAGTTCCTTCATGACGGTTTTTTCTGAGACGAATGGTTGGTGTGCGCTCATAGAGGTCCGATCGCACGATGATAGCACCGCATGGAGCGGACCTTGAAGCTGTTTTGAAGCTAGGAGCTAAACCATGCGACCAACGCGTAAACGGCGGGCGCGCTGAACAGACTGGCATCCAACCGATCCAGCCATCCCCCGTGTCCCGGCAACATGGTGCCGCTATCCTTAAAGCCCGCGCCACGCTTGAGCGCGGACTCGGAAAGATCGCCCAATTGCCCCGCGATGTTCCCGGCTGCCGCCAGCGTGAGCGCCCATGGCAGCGCCGCCGTGGGAATCAGATAGTGCGCATAGACGCCGCCTGCCAGCATGCTGCCGGCAAGCGAACCCGCTGCACCTTCCCACGTCTTCGCCGGGCTCACTTGAGGAGCCATCTTGTGACGCCCGAATGCTTTGCCCACGTAGAGCGCGGCGGTGTCGCCAGCCCAGCCCAGCAGAAGCGCAAACATCGCCCAATGCCGGTTGATCAGCCGTAACTCCGCCACGCAACGCCACGCGCCGAAAATGTAAACCACACCAAGAATGAACGCGCCCGCGGCAGCCAGGGACGCACGCAGATTGCTGGTGCGCATCGCCAGCACCATGGCGAGCATCGCCACCAGCACCATCGCAACGGCCGGCTGCGGGACGACCAAAAGCGCGACGCCCAATCCCATGCCCGGCCATCCGGAGGGCAGGATGCCGTGTGCCGCCACCAGACGGTCGAATTCGCGATACGCCAGCAGTCCGGTCGCGGCAAGGACCGCGAGAAACACCATATCCGGCGCGCTCAATACCGTCCACGCGATGGCAGGGATCAGGATGAGGGCGGTGATGATGCGCTTCATGCGGCCTGGTTCACTGGATAGGCACGCTTAGAGCGGGAGAGAAAGGATCGCGAACCTCGCCTGCGGGAGCCGAACCAGCGACGCTGGCGCCTAACCCGCCGTAGCGGCGATCGCGTTTTTGATAATCGAGAATTGCGCGCAGCAGATCACCGCGGGTGAAATCCGGCCACAGTGTCTCGGTAACATAGAGCTCGGCGTAAGCGATCTGCCAAAGCAAAAAATTGCTCACGCGCATTTCGCCGGATGTGCGGATGAGCAGATCGGGATCCGGGACCCCGGCCGTATAAAGACGAGCCGAGATGGCCGCCTCATCAATCACCGTCTCGCCGCGCCGGGCGTCTTCCACCAGCGCCTTCACCGCGTCCACAATTTCCGCGCGCCCGCCGTAGTTAATGGCTAGGTTGAGCTGCAATCCACGGTTGCCGGCGGTTTTCTCCAGTGCGTCGTCCAATTCTTCGCGCACCGCCGCGGGCAGTGCATCGGTGCGCCCGATGACGCGCAGCCGCACCTGCTGCCGCATCAGCTCATCGAGTTCGATCCGCAGGTAAGTCCGCAGCAGGCGCCACAGCATCTCCACTTCCGTACGTGGCCGCTTCCAGTTCTCCACCGAAAACGCGTACAGCGTGAGGGCCTCTATGCCGATCTGAGCGCACGCTTCAATCACCATGCGCACCGGACGCATGCCTGCTTTGTGTCCTGCGACACGTAGCTGGCCGCGACGCCGGGCCCAGCGGCCGTTGCCGTCCATGATGACGGCAATATGCGCGGGCAAGCGCGCGGGGTCAATGGCGCGTGCCAGCGCCTCGTCCTGTTCACCCGGCCTGAGTGCCTCCAACAGAGCGTTCATTTTGACAAATTCCTATCGTAGCAGAGCAAGCCGAAATGGCCCTTCTGCGAACTATGGCTTCGGCCAGTTACTTTATATTACAAAGTTCTTGCTTAAAATGCAAGCCCGCGCTAGACTTTATTTATGGGATTCGCTTCTCGTGTACCCAGACCGCAGGCTCCAGCCGTGCCGATCCACACGCACGCGCTCGACAATTTACGTTATATACGCGAAACCATGGAGCGCGCGGATGCGTTCACCGCCGTACCTGGGTGGGGCGGCGTTCTGATGGGTTTGAGCGCCGTGGCCGCGTCGGCGATCGCGGCATCCTGGCTGGAAACGCCGCGCGCCTGGATGACGGGGTGGCTGATCGAAGGAGCCCTGGCCATTGTCATCGGTTTGGTCGCAGTCCGGCGTAAAGCTTTAGCGGCCGGCGTGGATGCCTGGCCCGCCCCCGCGCGCCGTTTTGCGGCGAGCTTCCTGCCCCCCGTAGTCTCCGGCGCGGCTTTGACAGCGGCGCTATGGAGCGCTGGACGTCCCAGCCTGATCCCTGGGACTTGGCTGCTTCTTTACGGTACGGGCATTGTGACAGGCGGCGCCTTTTCGGTGCGCCCGGTTCCCGTAATGGGCGCGTGTTTCATCGCCGCCGGCGCGCTGGCCATATTCATGCCGTTTGCGTGGGCAAACATTCTATTGGGAATCTGTTTCGGAGGGCTCCACGTTCTCTTCGGCGTCATCATCGCGCGCCGCTACGGAGGCTAGAGGAAAGCACTATGGCCAAGCACTCCGCACTAGCAACGAACCGCGCTCCGCGTGAGAATGCCGCACCACCCGTGGTCCGCGACATCCCCGATTTAGACCGTTTGATTCACGAGCGCATGCGCCTGGGGATCGTAAGCGCCTTAGCCGCCAATTCTACGCTCACTTTCAATGCGTTGAAGGCTATTTTGAAAACCACGGACGGAAACCTGAGCGTGCATGCGCGCAAGCTAGAAGACGCGCGCTATATCGCGTGCACGAAGAGCTTCGACGGCCGCACGCCGCGCACGGAGTACTCCCTCACGCCCGCCGGCCGCCGCGCGTTCGAAAAATATTTGGGGCACATGGAAGCGCTGATCCAGGCGCACGGCCGATAGCGCTCCGCCCGCCGAATTTAGCGCTCAAAGTTTGACCTTCACCCCGCCGTCCGCTAGGATGGATGTGCGGGGTGGAGCAGTCTGGTAGCTCGTTGGGCTCATAACCCAAAGGTCGAAGGTTCAAATCCTTCCCCCGCAACCAATTCCTTACAATCGGTTCCACAGATGCCCCAAGAACCAGTCGTGATCCAACAAAGTCCGATCCAGATCGGTGAATACCAGAAACATCAGCCTGCTCCCAGTGTAGGCAGTTCCTGCGCCTTTGCACCAACATAACGAGTTGGTGGATGGTGAATTCGGATCCTTGACCCTAGGCGCAGGAGGGAGAAGCCTATGGATTTACAGCGCGTTCTCGAATACCTCAGAGCGAATTGGCTCGGCCTGTTGTTGCCTTTCGGACTCTTTCTTGTCATCCTACTTGCGGGTTTGGCCGTACGCCGGGTTCTCTTCGCTCGTCTGAGCCGTTGGGCGACCACTACCAAATCGCAGTTCGATGACGTTCTGATCGATTCGCTGCGTGGGCCGTTCCTGCTGTGGATTGTCATCCTCGGTATATCTCTGGCCACCCGTGCCTCACAGCTCCCGAGAAACGCAACGCTCTGGAGTGGCAAGATATTGCTCGCTCTCTGGATCGTTTCCCTCACCCTGGTGTTCGCGCGGCTCTCCGGCAGGCTCGTCAGAATGTACGGTGACCGGTTGGATGGTCCCTTGCCTGTGGGCACTCTGACCCAGCGGCTTGTCAGTCTTCTGATTGGGTTGCTGGGACTGCTCGCCCTGCTGAATACGTTCGATATTTCAGTCACCCCAGTGCTCACCGCTCTCGGCGTAGGCGGTCTGGCGGTTGCTCTCGCGCTCCAGGACACTCTGTCAAACTTCTTTGCGGGGTTTTACGTAAGCTTGGCCGGTCAGGTCCGCGCGGGCGATTTCATAAAGCTAGAGTCTGGAGAAGATGGGTATGTCACCGACATTGGGTGGCGAAGCACCACACTGCGTGCGCTTCCCAATAACTTGATCGTGATTCCCAATAACAAACTGGCGCAGAGTATCGTCACAAACTTCTATCTTCCAGAAAAGCGAATGTCGCTGCTCATCAATGTAGGCGTCAGCTACGACTCCGACCCAGAGCATGTTGAGCGGGTCCTGATTGACGTAGCTTTGTCATCTGCGGACGACGTTAACGGGCTTCTCAAGGAGCCCGCCCCGTTCGTTCGCTTCATTCCCGGATTCGGCGAATCCTCCCTGGACTTCACGTTGATTTGTCAGGTGGCAGAGTATACAGATCAATACTTGGCGCAACATGAGCTGCGCAAGCGGATTTTGCGGCAGTTCCGCGACGAGGGCATTGAAATTCCGTTCCCGATTCGGACTCTCGAGATCAGACGCCGCCGGGCTTCTGGAACTGGTCCAGTGCCATCCGTGCGCCAAGATGTCCAGTGAAAAACTGCGCGTGACTCTACCCTGAGGGACGGGTTTCGCCCAGAGATCTGAACTGGCGGCGTGGGTGTGGCCCATGGAATGCTGACTGACAGAAGAGCCTTAGAGCGATTGGAGAGAACGTATGACAGAGCCATCCGCGACCCACGATGATGTGAAAGTGTTCCTCGCCGCACACCGTCCGCCTTGTCTTTCGCTCTATCTACACACACACCGGCACCATCCGGAAAATCAGCAGGACACCATCCGCTATAAGAATCTGCTCAAAGCGTTGGAGGAGTCCCTCTTGCAGCGCTACTCCTTGAGCGAAACAAACCCTCTACTCGAGCCGTTCCGGGCGCTGGCGGGCGATAGGGATTTCTGGAATCACACCTGGGACGGTCTGGCAGTTCTCGGTGCGGCAGGCCTGTTCCGCGTCATCAAACTCCAGCGTCCGGTTTCCGAGTTGGCTGTCGCTGCGGACAGTTTTCACATCAAGCCGCTGCTGCGCATCCTGCAATCCGCCGACCGGTATCAGGTTTTGCGGTTGAACCGGGGGCGAATTCAACTCTTCGAGGGTAATCGTGACCACCTGGATGAGGTGGAACTCGCAGCCGCTGTGCCGCGCACAATCACCGACGCGTTGGGAGACGAACTGACGGAGCCCCATCAAACCGTGACTTCTCACGGAGGAACTGGACTAGGGTCAAGCATGCGGCATGGTCACGGGTCGAAGAAGGACGAAATCGACATCGACGAAGAACGCTTCTTCCGTGCAGTGGACCGCTCGATTCTGGACCACCACTCCCGTCCATCGGGATTGCCCCTAATCCTGGCCGCGTTGACCGAATACCACACACCGTTTCGCCGACTTAGCCATAGTCCGTTTCTGATGGATTCAGGTATAGAGGCGGACACAAGCTCGCTCACTACCGGCCAGTTGCGCGAGCGAGCGTGGGCAGTTGCAGAACCGAAGTACCGCGCGCGCTTGCGAAAGCTCGCCGATACGTTCCAGGAGGCTCACTCGAAGGGGATGGCCGTAGACGACTTAGCAAGGGTTGCCCGCGCAGCCACCGAGTCGAGAGTGGAATCTCTGTTGGTTGAGGCCGAGCGGCAAATCCCTGGCGACCTCGACCGACGGACCGGCAACATCACTCTTGGCGGCTTGGCCGATCCCCACGTGGACGACTTATTGGACGACCTGGCGGAATTGGTGTTAAGCAGAGGGGGCCAGGTCTTTGTGGTTCCAGCTGTCGATATGCCCACCACGACGGGAGTTGCTGCTACTTTCCGTTTCTAGTGTGCGTTTCCACAACAGCAGTCGCTTTCCGTTGGGATACTGGAGCAATGCCTATGCGGACTCGGCGTGGTCGTGTCTGGCCTGTTCATCCATTCGATGATGCAGCATCGTCCAGATCGCAGCGCATTCCAATTTGGATCGAGAAGCTTTACTTCTCGAACTTGCTAAACTGCAAATAATCCCCGGAGCAGGAAATCTCCCCCAGTTCACAGTTATCCCGCCGCTGCAGATAGAAGGTCGACGTCCACGGTTTCACCAGCGCCTTGGGATCTTCAAGAATGAAATCGAGCTCCATGTGATCGCTATCCAGGCGGCGGAAGCGCTCGGTGACCTTGAGCTCCAGTGCCTGTTTTCGCCATATGTCAGGATTTGTGACGGTTCTATAAAACGGAGCCGTCGCGACACGCTTCAAGCCACTGCACATCTTCACGATTGAGATCTTCTCTGTGCAAGTTCAGGTAACTCTGCACCGCATCCCGCTTCAAAGGATGATACAGGTGCCCCATTCCGTGAAGAGCGCACCACTGACAGCCTCGATGATTGATGTCAAGTATTCTCGACAGGGTTTGATAAATGGCGTCCACCATTTGTGATTGATCGGGCGCAAGAGTTACATTGCCATACTCGTACTCGTGAGGTGATAGATTAAAATCGTGGAGAATCGTATCCCACC